>JACPVR010000034.1 GCA_016197405.1 Mycobacterium sp. | reverse complement strand
GGCATGCCCCGGCCACCACCACCTCATCCAACCCGGCGGCTGGCAAACCCGAAAACGCGACGACGGACGAACCGAATGGATCCCACCACCCCACCTCGACAGCGGCGGCGCACGCACCAACGACTACTTCCACCCCGAACGCCTGTTGCGCCACCGGGACGGGGAGGGGACCCAGGCCGATGGTGGCGCCGACTAGGGCGGTGTCGACCGCTGCTCAGCGGCCCGGCACACGCGCCGGTACGGCGACCGACGGCGCGACCGGGACGACCACCGCGGGTGCAGTGGTGGCCGGCGCCGCGACGGCGGCAAGGGCGGTCGATGCTCCGGGCACCGCATCCGCCGCGGGCGTGCTGGCGACCGGAACGGCCGGTGCCGCTTCGGGGGCCGGCAGATCGGCCGCCGCGGGCGCCGGAGCTTCCGGCGCCGGCGGTGGCGGCGGCGGGGGTGGTGCGACCCGAAGTACCTTCAGCAGATCGGGTTTCATCGCCTGCAGCTGCGCTCCCCAGTACCCCCAGCTATGGGTGCCGTTCGGCGGAAAGTTGAAAACCGCGTTGCGGCCGCCGGCGGCCACATAGCGCTGCTGAAACTCCTTGTTGGTGCTCAGCGTGATGTTCTCCAGATACTGCGCACTGAACATGCCGCCGAAATCGCCGCCGGTGTCCAGATCCGATGGCATGCCGCTACCGCAGTACACCCACAGCGCAGTGCCGTTGGCCACCAGCCGGTTGATGTTGACCATCGGATCGTTGCGGCGCCAGGCAATATCGCTCGACGGGCCCCACATGGCACGGGCGTTGTAGCCGCCGCCGTCGGACATCGCCAGCCCGATCAACGTGGGCCACAGGCCGGCCGACGGGTTCAAGAACCCCGACAGTGAGCTGGCGAAGATGAACTGCTGGGGATGCCAGGTCGCCAGCGTCAGCGCCGCACTGCCCGACATCGACAGGCCCACAACGGCATTGCCGACCGGACTCTGACCGTGGGTGGCAGCAAGCCACGCCGGTAGTTCCTGGGTCAGGAACGTCTCCCACTTGAACGTCAACGTCCCGGCGCTTCCGACGGCAGGCTGGTACCAGTCGGTGTAGAAACTCGACTGGCCGCCGACCGGCATCACCACCGAAAGTCCGGTGTCGTAGAACCACTCGAACGCCGCGGTGTTGATATCCCAGCCGTTGAAATCCTCCTGCGCGCGCAGGCCGTCCAACAGATACACCGAATTGGGCCCGCCACCCTGGAACTCCACCCGGATATTGCGGCCCATCGACGGTGACGCCACGTCCAGGATCTCGATCGGCAGACCTTCACGTGAATAGGCCGACGCCGTGGGCGCCTCGGCGACCGTCACACCAACCGCGGTCAGCAGCGTCGCGGCGAACGCGGCGGCAGCCGCGCGCAGGCGATGGCGATCGATCGCGAAAGGACTCACCACGGCAAGCTAACAGCGGCCGATTCAGCCGGCGGTACCCCGCGCGGCGCGTGATCGCGTTGTTATCAACCGCTTTGACGATCGTGATGTGCGCTCAGCCCGCGCCTTTACCGTTGTCGACCCGGTACACCGCCCCGTGCACGGCGGCGGCGTCATCGCTGGCCAGGAATGCGATGGTCTTGGCCACGTCGGTGACGTCCATCATTCCGCGCGGTGAGGCGATCCGCATGATCAGATCCCAGTCGGCGTTGTCGGGTGCGGAGAACTCGGTGACCTGCGCGGTCAGCATGCCGCCCGGACAGATGGCGTTGACCCGCAGCTGCTCCTTGGTGAATTCGATGGCCAGCGCGCGGGTCAATCCGATGAGCCCGTGTTTGGCCGCACAGTAACCGGCCGAGTAGACCTCGCCCTCGACGCCGGCGATCGACGCCACGTTGACGATATTGCCGCCGGCGGAAAGCAGGTGCGGCAGCGCTGCGCGGCTCAGGAAAAACGGGCCGTTGAGATTGACCGCCAGATCCTGATTCCAGTCGTCGTCGGTGACGTCGGTGGTGTGGCGCATTTGGTGGAATCCGGCGACGTTCACCAGCACGTCGAGACGGCCGAAAGCCGATACGGCATCGGCCACAGCCTGCGCACACGCGGTGGAGGAGCCGATATCGACCGACGAGTAGCGGCCGTCGGGGATGTCGGCGAAAACCTCGCTCATCCGGTCGGCGTCGCGGGCGATCCCGAACACCGATGCGCCGCGCTCGGCGAAGAGCTTCGCCGTCGCGGCACCCAGGCCTGCCGATGCCCCGGTGACCAGGGCGACTTTTCCGTTGAGCGCAGTCATGCCATCGACCTTCTCACGGGGCCGTTTCGGATCCTGTCCCGGTGCCGGCCGAGTCGCGATCCGCGCCATTTCCGGCGGCGGTGTCACCCGACGGTTCGGTGGTGCCGGGCTTGTCCGGTGTCTCGGCCTCGCTCTTGATTTCGGCCTTGATATCGGCCTTGGTGTCGGCAGGGGTATCAGCAGGGGGATCGGCGAGCTCGGAAGGTTCCAGCGTCTCATCGGTACCGTCGTCCTGCGATACGGCTTCCGGTTTCTCGGCGGCGGCGCTTTCGGCAACCCCATGTCGGGCAGCGGTTTTCGCCGACTCGTCGCCGTCTTGCTCCTCGGTTGCGGGGGGTGCGGTCTCGGCGGTGATGCTCTTTGCGGTCGAATCCACCACGTCGTGTGCGATATCGACAGGATTCACCGACGGTATCCAGCCGGCGCCGGTCGGCTTGCCGTAATTGCTGCGGTCGTAACCGAGTTCGATCAGCACCCGCAGCGGGGCGTCCAGCGCGTCGAGCAGCGGCTTGGGCAGGAAGCCGAACGGCATCAGCAGTGGTAGCCGGTCGGTGTGGACGAGGTAGTAGGTGGTGTTGTTCCAGACCTGCTTGTCGACGTTCGGCGAATCGTCCAGAGCGGCCGGATCGATCACTTCTGGATACTTGCCGTGCAGGAACGCGATACCCAGCAAGGCGTTCACCGTGGCGAGCAGGTTCAACGGGTACTTGGGGAAATCGGTCCAGCCGTCGTACTGCCGGGCGATGTCGTAGGTGACGTCGCCGTCGGTGGGTGTGGCACCGGTGAAGGACAGATCCAGGATCGGGATGGTGGCCCCGTTGAAACGCTGCATGATGCCGCCGTTGGGCCGGTTGGGGTTGCCGACCAACACGTAGGTGTTGCCCTGGACGCCGGCTTCGCGCATGTACTCCGTGGCGACCACAGCTCCCAGGGAGTTGGCGTAGATGATGTTGCCGCCCTGGCTTCCGGTGGCTGTTCGCAGTGCCGTCACCCCGTCCCTGACCGAGACGTTGAAAGTGGCGTCGAAGAACAGGCCCTTCGTGATGGGCCAGATGGCGGCCGCGTAGTCGACCTTGGTGATCGGCTGATGAGCGCCCGCGGTGTTGTCGAGCACGGCGTCGGCGAAGGATTCGTAGGCGGAGTCAGGCGGGCCGGTGACGGTTTTGGCGCCCGGCACCCAGTAGGCCGCCGGGGAGTCGGTGAGCACCCAGGGCGCGGTGGACAGCGTGGGCGTCACGCCCAGAATCGCCGAAGCGACGACCGCGATGCCGGCGATGGCCGCCGTCGGAACCGATGTCGCTGCGGTACGCCGCATCCGTTGCCGACCGGTCGATGCCCCCACGCTGTGCTCCCTTGCCTCGCCCCGGCCGCGGGCGATCAGCCCCTGCGCGGGATCTTAGTCATGGGTTTGCTGGCCCATCGCCGATAGCGCGGATTGGCGCCGGCGGTGCATTGCAAGAGGTCGATCCGGCCCAGGATCGGGCCGGTCATGCCATGGTGGATCGTAGGCATCAGCACAGAGAAAGGGCACAGATGGCTCCCAAGCGGGTCGTGATCTGGGGGACGGGTTTCGTGGGGCGGATGGTGATCGCCGAGGTCGTCAAACATCCGGGATTCGAACTCGTGGGAGTGGGCGTCAGCAATCCCGAGAAGGTGGGCCGCGACGCCGGGGAGATCTGCGGGCTCGCCGAGCCGATCGGCATCGCGGCGACCGATGACATCGACGCGTTGATCGCCCTGGAGCCCGACGCCCTCGTGCATTACGGTCCGACCGCCGCCCACGCCGACGACAACATCCGGCTGATCAGCCGGTTCCTGCGTGCGGGCATCGATGTGTGCTCGACGTCGATGACACCGTGGGTGTGGCCCGCCATGAAGGTCAACCCGCCGAACTGGATCACACCCATCGAAGAGGCCTGCCAGGCCGGCGGCGCGTCCTGCTTCACCACCGGTATCGATCCGGGCTTTGCCAACGACCTGTTCCCGATGACGCTGATGGGGCTGTGCTCGGAAGTGCGCCTGGTGCGCGCCTCCGAGCTGCTCGACTACACCAACTACGAGGGTGACTACGAATTCGAGATGGGGATCGGCCGCGAACCGGAGTACCGGCCGCTGCTGGAGAATCCGGATATCCTGATCTTCGCCTGGGGCGCAACGGTTCCCATGATCGCGCACGCCGCGGGTATCGAGCTCGACGAGATGACCACGACGTGGGACAAATGGGTGACACCGACCGAACGCAAATCGGCCAAGGGTGTCATCCCGGCGGGTCACGTGGCAGCCGTGCGGTTCACCATCAACGGCATCTACCGCGGCCAGACCCGCATTCAGCTCGAGCACGTCAACCGGATCGGTCTGGATGCCGCGCCGGACTGGCCGACCGGCAACGACAACGACGTCTACCGGGTCGACATCCAGGGCACACCCAGCATCTTCCAGGAGACTGCGTTCCGGTTCACCGACGGCTCCGGACGCGACGCCGCGGCCGCCGGATGCCTGGCCACCGGCTTGCGGGCACTCAACGCCGTGCCCGCGGTCAACGACCTGCCGCCCGGCTGGGTGACACCGCTGGAGCTGCCGCTGATACCGGGGGCGGGCACCATCCGCTAACCGGCCACCTTGTGCACCGCCACCAACGCCATCGGAATGGGTGTCCGCACCGGGTCGGCGGCAAGCCGTTGCGCCACACCATGTTCGAGACGATCGATGAACTCGGTGCGACGTGCCTCATCGGGCGGGCCGTGTAGTTCGTCGGCCAGCAGGGACAGCACCGAAGCGCGGGCGAAGGCGGCCCACTTCGCGCCGAACGCCCGGGCATCCTTATCGGCCTGATACTGCGTCCAGAATCTGTCCTCGGCGTCGAACACCTCGTGATGTTCGACGCGCAAACCCTCGAAGCGGCCCTTCGGTGCGAACGGGGCGACAAAATCCTTGGCCGTGCGGCCCAACATCGGGATGGACATGCCGGCCGCCTCTTCGGTGGTCAGCACCCCGGCCCGGCACATTTCGTCCAATTCGGCGACGATGGCGTCCACCACCGGCCGCAGGCCCATGTCGCCGCCCTCGTCGGCTCCCATGGTCAGCACCACCATCCGGCCGTCGGGGCACAGTTCACGACCCCGGTAGGCGATGAAATTGTGCCAGTCCTCGGCGGCCTGGCGGGCGTAGGCGGCACGCAATTCGGTATCGGCGCTGTAGGCGGCGTGCACATGGTCGGTGACCGGTGCCGGCACCCGTCGCAGCCACTGCACCGCCCATGAGCTCCAGCCCAGGGTGACGCTGTTGGACGGCAGGATCTGCTGATAGAACGACCTGCCGACCGCCGAGACGAACGTGGCCGCATCCTTCTTGAGATAGCTGTCCGGGTCGTCGGCCAACGTCTTGAACAGTTCGGTGAAATCGTTCTCGGCGATGTCGGTGTGCGCGATCAGCACGGCGTGCTCGGGCCGGGTGCGGGCGCGTATCCGTGCGATCGCCGCCGACAGTGGCAGCAGCGAATTGTGTCCGTTACCGGCCCCGTAGTCGGCAAGCAGGATGGGCTGCGGCGGCCGCGGCAGCGGAACTTCGTCCGCGAAATGCTCGAAAAGGCGTATGGCGGGCGACAATCCGGCTGCGTTGAGTCGGGTTGCCTGGCTGTAGGTCGCGGTGCCGGCCGGCTCGGGCCGCACCACCTTGGCGGATTCCGGCATATCAGCTCCGGCGCCGCCGGCGCAGCAGCAGACCGACCAGCAGGCCGGCGACGAAGATGATGGTCAGGATCAGCCACATCGGGGATTCCACCGTTATCCAGAGGATGTGGATCCGCGGACGGTCCCGGTTCTGCGCGATGAACAGCGCCGAGAGGGCGACGACGATGAGGGCAACCCAGTAGCGCAGCGCAAACCGCCGCGCCGGCTGAGCGGCGGCCGCCGGTTCGGTCTCGATCTCGTCGCGCGCCATGGTGTCCTCCTGTGCGAGCTGTCAACTGACGGTAGCGCGCCGACGGTAGCCGTGCTGGCACGTCCGTGACACACTTCGGCCATGACTGATCGCCGTCAGAAGGTGTCCGGCCTGCTGCTGGTGTTCGCGGTGCTCTCGATTGTGGTCGGGCTGGCGGGCCTGATCGTGTCGATAATCCTCAACGTCTTCGTCCTCGACAAATACGACGCCTACGGCGAGGTCCCGATCCCCGGCACGCGATCATTGCACCTGCCCGCAGGCGAGGCGACCATCACCTTCCACACCTACACCGTGGGATCCACCGGCGGCGGTGGGCTGCCGATCCCACAACTTGGGCTGACCATCGTGCCGCCATCCGGTGTCGCAGATCCGGTGGTGACCGAAAACTTCGGCAGTACAACAAGTGTCAACAACGATGTCCGGCGGCGGGTGTGGGTCGTCGACATCCCCGTCGACGGCACCTACCAGATCACCACCGAGGGCAACGTCAGCGCCTTCCTGGAACCGCGCCTGGCATTCGGCCACTCCAGTAGCTACGGCTGGGTGACGTGGGCTTTCGTGGCGGTGCTGGTCAACGGTGTCGTCGACCTGGTCGTCGCGCTGGTGATGCGGTCGCGCGCCAGGAAATCACCACAGGTGGCCCTGGCCGCCGATCAGTGGAATACCGGTGCTCCATGGACCGCGACACCGCCGGCACCGATATCCACCCGGCCCGTCGACCCCTACACCCCGACCGATGACGGTGTGCGCATCGAACAGCTCAAAACATTGGCCGCACTGCGGGATTCAGGCGCTTTGACCGCGGCCGAGTTCGAGGCCGAGAAGCGTCGTGTGCTCGACGGGAACTAGCGCCTCACACCGGTGCCAGCTGTGAGCGTTCGAACCTGCCCACCGGTTCGAAGCGGGCCAGCACCGCGTCGGCCGGTTCGCCGGCGTATTCGGTGATCAAGCCCTTGGCGGCGTCCACCGAATCCACGGCCTCGAAAGGCCGGGGGTCGGAAAGCAGTGAGAACAGCTTGGAGGCGAACCGTCCGCTGACATTGGCCGCGGCGAAGAACAGGTCGCCGTAGGGCGCGAGCTCCGGATCGGTCAGGTAGAGCCGCGTCACCAGCTGGGCGGCCCGCGCCCGCCGGGTGTAGAAATCCTCGAAATTGCGCTCGATCCAGGCCGCGTCGAACGGGCCGTCGTGGGCCGCCGCGGCATGCACCAGCGCGGCAGCCTGCACCAGACCGCCCTGAGCGGCCTGCCCGGCGATCGGGTCGTAGGCGATCGCGGTATCGCCCAGCGCCGCGACCGGATGGCCACCGGCCGTGACACCCACACCTTTGCGCACCAGTTGGGTGACTGCGCCGCTCAGCCAGGAATGCGGATCATCCTCGATGACGTTGAGCGCGAGCACTTCCGGCAGATCCCAGTCGATGTAGTCGCGGTGCAGATCGGTGACGATGCGCAGCGCCGAAGCCGCGCTGTCGGCCTGGGAGAACCGGCGCTCCCAGTCGCTACCGGGACGGGCCCAGGTCAGAAACGACCAGGCGGGTCCGGCGTCCTTGTGCAGATACGGACCCCACCACGCCTCGCCCTGGTCGGTGATGAAGGTGAACGCGTTGTGCGCGCCGCCCGCGGGGCTGCGGTGCGCGAAGACGTCCGGGCCGTGGCCCAGCCCGGCCACCGTCAGCATCAAAAGCCTGCGTTGCGGGCGGTCGTACACGGTGCGCTGAGGATCGACGTCGAACAACGAGGACAACCCACCGCGGCCGGTGGCCACGAGGGTCAGATCGGCGCGGGCGGCGATACCGTCGAGTCGGGCCGGATCGACCGTCCCGACGACGAAATTGCCTCCGCGCGCAACGAACTCGGTGATCCGATCATCGGCCTTGAGCCGGGTATCCACCGCCACGCCGCGGAAACCGTCGAAGTCGGCGTCGAAGGCGATGAGCTCTGGCCGGTGTGCGTCGGTGCCGTCGACCAGCCGCACACTCATGCCGGTGGAGGTGGGACCGTTGTCGAGGTAACTGCTCAACCCGAGGCCGGCCTCGGCGCGCTGCGCCTCGGCGAAGATCAGCGCGGTACCGGTCGCCGGGACTTCGTCGCGCAGGCTCGGCTGATCCAGCTCGCTGTACAGCGTGACGTCAAAACCCTTGTCCAGCAGACCCAAAGCCGCTGTCGCGCCGGTCTGCCCGGCGCCGATGACGGCGACCGAGCGGCCATCTGAAGTGCTCATGGCAGCAACTATGGTTCGGGCAGGTGGTGTCGGCCAGCTCCTGACTCAGCGTGATCGCAAACCCGGGGCCCCGCGGGTCAACCGGTGAGCAGCCCGAACAATGGATCGTCGGGCCCCACATCGAGCGTGCACTGGTCAGGGCGCGGATCTGGTACGAAAGACCAGAACAGCGCTCCGGCGGCGCCGTCGGCGCGGGCAGCGGAGATCGCCTGCGCGAGTAGGTCTCTGCGTTTGTCAAGGGTCAGCAGGCAGGAGCCGCTGGGCAGCCCGATTTCGGCGACGACGAGCGGTTTCCCGGCGCCGTGGGCCTGTTCGATCCGTTCGTGCAGGCCGTCGGACAGGTCGGTGCCGGGGGAGTAGTCGTGGTATTCGAGCACGTCGATACCGCGTGAGGCGGCCACGTCGGCATAGTCGGCGCCGGCGGAACCACACTGGCCGCCGCCGGCCAGCCCACTCCAGATCACCGCGTCGGGATCAGCAGCCCGGATACGGGCACCGGTGTCGTCGAAGAACGTTCGCAGTACCTGCGCCGCGTCGGCGGGGCAGCCCCGATCGGTCCACGCACAGTCCGCCGAACCGCAGGTGGACGGTTCGGGTTCGCCGACCGCGGTCCAGCCCGCCAGTGCCGGCGAGCCCGACCAGCGGGCCACGGCGGTGTCGAGCCAGCTGCCGAACGACATCGGCGATCCCGGTGAAACCTGATCGCGCCAGCCGCCGGCATACCAGGAGTAGACCTTGGTGGCGTCCCCACGGCAGTCGCCGTCATGTCCGCTGAGCACCCCGACCAGCAGCTGACCGTGTCGTGCGGCGGCGTCGAAGACGGCGTCAAGCGCACTGAAATTCAGCGCGCCGGTGTTCTTGTCGAGCGCCATCGACGAGTACACGTCGAATCGGGTCACGGTGTGCGGGGGCAGCCGGGAGAAGTAGTCGTCCAGGTTCACCTGGGCGCCGCAGCCCGCGTTGACATTCCAGTCGGTGCCGAGCTGATAGGCGTTCATGCCGATGGGCCACCACGGGCTGCCGTCCAAGGTCAGCGAGGTGCCCGCGGTACCGGTGCGCCCCGCGGCCTGCGCCGGTGGGCAGGCCGCAAGGGCGGTCAGTGTCAGCAGCGCCGTGGTTGTCGCCAGCAGCCGCCGCAAGATCGGTATCAGGAGCCTTTGGCCACCCATTCGTCGTAGTGCACCAGTTCGTCGCCGATCTTGGTGGTGTCGCCGTGGCCGGTGTAGACGACGGTGTCGGCGGGCAGTTTGCCCAGCTTGTCCTTGATCGAGCCCAAGATGGTGGGGAAGTCGGAGAAGGAACGGCCGGTGGCGCCGGGGCCGCCCTGGAACAGGGTGTCGCCGGAGAACACCGCGCCCAGCTCCGGTGAGTACAGGCACGTCGATCCCGGTGAGTGCCCGGGTGTGGCGATGGCGTGCAGTTCGATTCCGTCGGCTTTGAGGACCGTGCCGTCTTCCAGCGGGCGGAAGGGGGTGTCGCCGTGCGTCATCTGCCACAACATGTCGTCGGCCGGGTTGAGCAGTACCGGCGCATCGAGATCGGTCGACAGCTGCGGCGCGACGGTGATGTGGTCATTGTGGCCGTGGGTGCAGACCACTGCCACCACATGCCGGCCGCCGACGGCCTTTTCGATGGCTTCGGCGTTGTGGGCGGCGTCGATGACGATGACCTCGGATGAATCACCGACGATCCAGATGTTGTTGTCGACGTCCCAGCTGCCGCCGTCGAGTTCGAATTTCCCGCTGGTGACCAGCCGCTCGATACCGCCGGTGCTCATTTGGTCGCCTCGTTCCCATCACTCGCTGCGCTCGTTCTGCTCACTCGGCTCCCGGTGCTCACAGCACGACCACCGAGCGCAGGACTTCACCGGCGTGCATCTTGTGGAAGGCCTCTTCGATCTGGTCCAGGCCGATGCGTTCGGAGACGAACTTCTCCAGCGGCAGCCGGCCCTGCAGGTACAGGCTGATCAGGGTGGGGAAGTCACGCTCGGGCAGGCAGTCGCCGTACCAGGAGGATTTCAGCGATCCGCCGCGGGAGAAGAAGTCCACCAGCGGCATCTCCAGCGTCATATCCGGGGTGGGCACCCCGACCAGGACGACGGTGCCGGCCAGGTCGCGGGCGTAGAACGCCTGCTTCCAGGTCTCCGGGCGCCCGACGGCGTCGATCACCACATCGGCGCCGAAACCGCCGGTGAGGTCCTGGATGGTTTCGACGGCGTCGAGTTCGCGGGCGTTGACGGTGTGGGTGGCACCGAATTCGCGGGCCCACTTCAGCTTGGTGTTGTCGGTGTCGACGGCGATGATCTTCTTCGCGCCGACCAGGGCGGCGCCGGCGATGGCGGCATCCCCGACGCCGCCGCAGCCGATGACGGCGACGGTGTCGTCGCGGCCCACGTTGCCGGTGTTGATGGCGGCACCGATACCGGCCATCACACCGCAGCCCAGCAGCCCGGCCACCGCGGGATCGGCGTCGGGGTCGACCTTGGTGCACTGGCCTTCGTGCACGAGGGTCTTGTCGGCGAAGGCGCCGATGCCCAGGGCAGGGGACAGTTCGGTGCCGTCGGTCAGCGTCATCTTCTGGGTGGCGTTGAAGGTGTCGAAGCACAGATGCGGGCGCCCGCGCTTACACGCCCGGCACTGTCCGCAGACCGCGCGCCAGTTCAGGATGACGAAATCGCCGGGTTCGACATTGGTGACACCGGCGCCGATGCTCTCCACGGTGCCGGAGGCCTCGTGGCCGAGCAGGAACGGGTAGTCGTCGTTGATGCCGCCCTCGCGGTAGGTCAGATCGGTATGGCAGACACCGCAGGCGATGATCTTGACCACCACTTCACCGGGACCCGGGTCGGGAATGACGATGTCGACCAACTCGACGGGCTGTTTCTTGCTCCGGGAGATCACGCCCCGCACTGTCTGACTCATGCGTCCAACCTAATGCCTCGGTATGTGATTGGAATAGTGTCCAAACAAATGTCCGGTGAACGATGTGAGCGGATGCACAACCGGGGTGCGCGTTAGGGTCGGCGGCTATGGGCGCACTCGATCTACTCGACACCTGGCCCGTTGCGTCCGCGGCGGCCGCGGTCGTCGGGCCCGACGGCGTCCTGGCCACCCACGGTGACACCAACCGTCGATTCGCCCTGGCGTCGGTGACCAAACCGTTGGTGGCCCGCGCCGCTCAGGTCGCGGTGGAGGAGGGCGCCGTCGAACTCGACACCCCGGCCGGTCCGCCCGGCTCCACCATCAGGCACCTGTTGGCGCACACCTCGGGGCTGGCGATGCTGGAGGACAAGGTCATCGCCAAACCCGGCGCTCGGCGGATCTACTCCAATACCGGTTTCCGGGTGCTCGCCGAGGCCATCGAGGCAGCCACCGATATCGAGTTCGGTCAGTATCTGGCCGCGGCGGTTTTCGAGCCGCTGGAGATGACCGGCAGCGCGCTGGACGGCGGTGCGTCGACCGCGGGTTACGGCGGCACCTCCACGGTGGCCGATCTGGCACTTTTCGCCGGTGATCTGCTGGCGCCGGTGACGGTCTCACCGCCCATGCACGCCGAGGCGACCGCCGTGCAGTTCCCCGGGCTCGACGGGGTGCTGCCCGGTTACGGCGTGCAGCGGCCCAACGACTGGGGGCTGGGCTTAGAGATCCGTGACACAAAGTCTCCGCACTGGACCGGGTCGCAGAACTCACCCCGGACCTTCGGCCATTTCGGTCAGTCAGGCACGTTCATCTGGGCGGATCCGGTTGCCGAGCTGGCTTTGGTGGTGCTCACCGACCGTGATTTCGGGGAGTGGGCGCACCCGCTCTGGCCCGCCATCTCTGATGGCATCCTGAGAGAATTCGGCGCACACTAGCGCAACACCCGCCCCACAAGGCACAATAGACACGCACGACACACAAGTTGTGATGCTCCGAATCCGCCAGGTCGTTGGGGAAGACGTCCCTCGCGGAAACGAAGGAGCAAACAATGCGTGCGTCGAACCAATTCGCCGAGGCGAGTACAGGTGTGGTGTACATCCATGCTTCGCCCGCGGCGGTATGCCCGCACGTTGAGTGGGCGTTGTCATCCGCCCTCGATGCGAGGGCGGATCTGAAGTGGGCGCCGCAGCCCGCCATGCCCGGGCAGTTCTGCGCGGTCACCAACTGGCGCGGCCCGGTGGGCACCGGCGCCGAGCTGGCCAATGCCCTGCGCTCGTGGTCGGTGCTGCGCTTCGAGGTCACCGAGGATCCCAGCAGCGGGGTCGACGGCCACCGCTTCTGTCACACCCCGCAGCTCGGGCTGTGGACCGGTGCCATGAGCGCCAACGGCGACACCATGGTCGGCGAGATGCGGCTACGGGCGCTGATGGCCGGTGGCGCCGACATGCTGGTCTCCGAGCTCGACACCGTGCTGGGTACCGCCTGGGACGAAGCGCTGGAGCCCTACCGCACCGGCGCCGACGCCGAGGCCAGCTGGCTCAGCCGGGCGATCTAGGCACCAGGATCCGCAGCGCGCCCGCCACCACGCTGATCTCGGCGGGCAGCGGGCAGGCGAATTCGCCGTCGGCGTAGGCGTTGATACCGGGCGACTCGACACGCACCCGAACCGCGCGGGTGGTCTGCACATCGTCGAGCAGCACGTGCGTCCCCTTGAAAACCGTCGGGAAAAGCCTTATCAACCTGCTGCGCGACGCCGAATGCAGCATGGTGACGTCGAGGAGCCCGTCGGTGGGATCGGCGTCCGGACAGATCAGCATGCCGCCGCCGTAACTGCGGGTGTTGCCGAAGGCCGCCAGCGTCAGCCCGGTGTGGATCTCCCGCGGCTGTCCGGTCCCGTCGTCGAGGGTCAGGTGGAACGGCAGCAGGCGCAGTTTCGAGATCTCGGCGATCATCGCCAGGTTGTAGCGCATCCGGCCGTGCGGCCAGGTCATCCGGTTGGTCCGGTCGCTGACCAGCGAGTCGAACCCCGTCGCGGCCACCGTGCCGAACCATTTCCGGGTGCCGTCGTCACCGTCGATCCGACCGAGGTCGACGGTGCGGACGTCACCGTCGATGACCACGTCGGCGGCAACCTCCGGGTCGTGGGTCGGCAGTGCGAACGCCCGGGCATGGTCGTTACCGGTGCCCGCCGGGATGATGGCAAGCGGTACCGTCCCGCCGGCCAGTTCCTGCAAGGCCACCGATACGACACCGTCGCCGCCGGCGACCACCAGCGCATCGGTGCCCGCGTCGAGGACCGCGCGAACCAGTCGGCCGGCGTGCGCGGCATCGCGGCCGACGATCTCCACGACATCGAGACCGCGTTGTTGCAGCCGGGCGATCGCGCGTTCGGCGGCGTGCGGGGCGTTACCGTGCCCGGAGGCCGGATTGGTCAGGACGGTGACGGCCTCGACCGCGCGCCGCGGGCCGGTCACGGGATGAGCTTGCCCGGGTTCATGACACCGGCCGGATCCAGACAGTTTTTGACCGCGCGCAGCACCTGCACGCCCAGATCGCCGATCTCATCGGTCATCCAGGGCCGGTGGTCGGCGCCGACGGCGTGGTGATGGGTGATGGTGCCGCCTGTGGCCATGATGGCCTGCGATGCCGCGGTCTTGGCGGCCCGCCACTGGGCCATCACCTCCTCGGGAGTCGAACCACGCTGCGCCGCAACGACAGTGAAGTACAACGACGCACCGGTGGCATACACATGGGAAATGTGGCACAGCACCAGCGCGGCCGTGCCGCTTTCGGCCAGCGAGGTGGTCAGCGCGTCGGTGACGGCGGTCTTGAGGGCGGCGACGTTCGACCAGTTGGTGGCGGTCTCCAGGGTTTCGCACAGCGCGCCCGCCGCCAGCAGCGAGTCGCGCAGATACGGTGCGCCGTAGCGGCCGTGCTGCCAGGCCCGTGCGGGTTCCTCGCCGAGCGAGGTGCCGCCGCAGCGTTGCAAGACCGCGCGGGTCTCGGCGTACCTGCTGTCGGCGTGTTCCTCGGTGCCCTCGAAGAGGGTTATCGCCAGACAGCCGCCGGTGATCTGCTGTTCGCCGATCTGCTCGGTGGTGGCCAGGTTGACGCCCGTCTCGGCCTCGTCGGAAAGCCGGACGACGGTCGCTCCGGTGCCGGTCTGGGTGATCGTCCGCAGTGCCGTGGCGCCGGTCTGGAAATCCGGGAACGACCATGCCTCGTATCGGGTGACGGCCGGTATCGGGTGTACCCGCAGCCGGACGGCGGTGATGACGCCGAAGCTGCCTTCCGATCCCAGCAGCAGCTGGCGCAGATCAGGGCCTGCCGCCGAGGCGGGGGCCCGGCCCAGGTCGAGCTCACCGGCCGGGGTGATGACCCGCAGCCCGCGAACCATCTCGTCGATGCGCCCGTAACCTGCGGAATTCTGGCCCGATGACCGGGTGGCGGCGAATCCGCCGATGGTGGCGAACTGGAAACTCTGCGGAAAATGGCCCAGCGAGAAGCCGTGCTCGCCGAGCAGGCGCTCCGCCTCGGGACCGGTCACCCCGGCACCGAGCTCGGCCTCACCCGAGACCTCGTCGAGCGCCAGCAGCTGGTCGAATCGGTGCAGGTCCAGGGATATGACGGCATCGAATCCGGCGCGGATCGGGTCGAGCCCGCCGACGACGCTGGTTCCGCCCCCGAACGGCACCACGGCGATTCGATGTTGCGAGCAATACCGCAGGACGGCGGCGACCTCGTCGTCGGAACCAGGACAGAGCACCGCATCCGGGGCGTCTTGCGAGGTCGGATTTTTACGCCGAAGTAGATCCAGGGTCGACTTTCCCCCCGCCCGCAGCAACCTATCGTTATCGTCAATAAAGCAGTGCTGATCACCGACGATTCCGATAAATTCGTCACGATCGGTGTGAGATAGCGAAGACGGGGGTAACCGCACGTCGTCGACTTTCAGTTCAACGTCCGTACTGCCGTCGACGCCAAGAGCCTGACGTAACAGGGCGATGATGCCCTCGGACAGGGGTTTGGCGGCCGACGGATCGCCCCAGGCGTTCCATTTCATGGGAGGGTGGACCATGAGTTACGATGTTACAGATGCTGTCAATCAGTAACGCAGATGCCACCGGGCAGTCGGTGGATATCGGTGATCGAATTCTGCGCGCAGCCGAGAGCTGCGTCAAGGATCTGGGCATCGACAGGGTGACGGTTGCCGAAATCGCGCGACGTGCCCGGGTCAGCCGACCCACGATCTACCGTCGCTGGCCCGACGTCCACGCGATTCTGGCTGCCCTGCTCACCCAACATGTCATCGGTGTGCTGCGCTACCTGCCCAAAGCCGGACGCGATCGTGACGCCATGATCGCGCGGGTCGTTGCGGCGGTGGCCCGGCTGCGCCACGACGACCTGGTCAACTCGGTCCTGCAATCGGCACCTGAGTTGGCGATGCGCTATATCTCCGAGCGCCTCGGCACCAGCCAGCTGGTGCTCATCGACGTGCTCGCCGCCGATCTGCGTACCGCTCAGGCCGAAGGCAGCGTGCGCCAGGGCGATGCCCGACAGCTTGCCGCCATGGTGATGCTGATGGCGCAGTCGGCGATCCAGTCCGCGAAAATGGTCGAGTCGATCCTGGAAGAGGACGCCCTCGACGCCGAATTGGCGCACCTGCTCGATCGGTATCTGCGCTGATGGCATCCTCTGCGGTCCTCAACGCCTCCCGCCGCAGCAGGGAATTGGCCGCCCTCGGCGACGGTGAGCGCATCGACGTCCTGGTGATCGGCGGGGGCGTCACCGGGGCGGGGATCGCCCTGGACGCGGCGGCTCGCGGTCTTTCGGTGACGCTGGTGGAAAAGCACGACCTCGCCTTCGGAACCAGCCGGTGGAGCTCCAAACTGGTACACGGCGGCCTGCGTTACCTGGCCACCGGCAATATCGGGATAGCCCGGCGCAGTGCCGAGGAACGCGGAATCCTGATGACGCGCAACGCCCCTCATCTGGTGCACGCCATGGCACAGCTGGTACCGCTACTACCGACGATGAACCGCGGCGCGCGCGCCCTGGTGCGAACCGGCTTCCTGGCCGGCGACGCCCTGCGCCGGATGGCGGGCACCCCCGCCTCGACATTGCCGCGATCGAGCCGTGTCACCGCGCGGCGGGCCGTCGAACTGGCGCCGACCCTGCGACGCGACGGCCTCGACGGCGCACTGCTGGCCTATGACGGCCAGTTGATCGACGACGCCCGGCTGGTGACCGCGATCGCGCGCACCGCCGCCCAACACGGCGCACGGATCCTGACCTACGTCGCGGCATCGGATGTCACCGGTACCTCGGCGCGACTGACCGATCAGCGCAGCGGTGAGTCGCTGCGGGTCGATGCCCGCGCGGTCATCAACGCCACCGGTGTGTGGGCCGGCGATATCGACACCGGGTTGCGGTTGCGCCCCAGTCGCGGAACGCATCTGGTGTTCGATGCCGCCGCATTCGGCAATCCCACCGCCGCCCTGACCGTGCCCATCCCCGGCGAGCTCAACCGATTCGTCTTCGCCATGCCCGAGCAACTGGGCCGGGTCTACCTCGGCCTGACCGACGAGGACGCACCGGGCCCGATACCCGATGTGCCGCAACCGACTCCGGCCGAGATCGACTTCCTGCTCGACACCGTCAACACCGCCCTTGGAGTGGGTCTGAGCACACGCGACGTGATCGGGTCCTACGCCGGGCTGCGGCCGCTGATCGAGATGGGGGAGCAGCGGCCGGGGGACAAACCCCGGACCGCCGACATCTCCCGTGACCACGCCGTCGTCGAGTCGGCCACCGGGGTTTTCAGCGTGGTCGGCGGCAAGCTCACCGAATACCGGCATATGGCCCAGGACGTCCTGGACACCACGCTGACCGCACGCGGCCTGACCGCCGGGCCGTGCCGGACGCGCAATCTGCCGCTCATCGGTGCGCCGGCCAACCCCGGATCACGGGAGGCCCCGCCGCGTCGGTTGCCGTCTTCACTGGTGGCGCGGTTCGGAGCCGAAGCTGCCAACGTCATCGCGTCCGCGACCTGTGAACGCCCGACCGATCCGGTCGCCGAGGGTATCGACGTCATCCGGGCCGAACTCGAATACGCCGTCAGTCATGAGGGTGCGCTGGATGCCGACGACATCTTGGATCGTCGCACGCGTATCGGCCTGGTGGCCGCCGACCGGGAACGTGCCGCGGCCGTCGCCGAGGAATTCGCCGGCACCGTCAACCGGTGACGCCGAGATCGACGAAAAGTCGAACTCTTCTCGCACTTTCTCGCCCAAACGTGCGTTTGGGCGAGAAAGTAGCGGTCACAACGGGATGTTCTTGTGCCGGCCGCGACGGGCGGGGGCCTCGGCCAACGCCTGCGTGAGCACACTGCGGGTCTGCGCCGGATCGATCTTGGCGTCGACGACACCGATCTCGATGGCACTGTCCACACCGCCGGCGATCCGCTCGTGCTCGATGGCCAGTTCCTCGTGCAGGGCCTCGCGCTCGTGCTCGGGTGCGGCGGCCAGCTTCTTCTTGTGCAGGATGCCGACCGCGGCCTTGGCGCCCATCACGGCGACCTCGGCATCGGGCCACGCGAAGACCTTGGTGGCGTTGAGCGACCGCGAGTTCATCGCGATATAGGCGCCACCGTAGATCTTGCGGGTCACCAGCGTGACGCGGGGGACCGAGGACTCACCGAATGCGTGCAGCAGCTTGGCGCCACGGCGCACCACGCCGCCCCATTCCTGATCCACACCGGGCAGGTAGCCGGGCACATCGACGATGACCACCAGCGGGATACCGAACGCGTCGCACAACCGCACGAAACGTGCTGCCTTCTCGGCGCTTTCGGAGTTCAGGCAGCCGCCCAGGCGCAGCGGGTTGTTGGCCAGGACACCGACGGTGCGGCCCGACAGCCGGCCGAGGCCGACCACCATCGAGGGCGCCCACTTGGACTGGAACTCCTCGAACGGGGCGTCGGGATCGCTGTCGAGCAGTGCATTCACCAGCGGGTGCACATCGTAGGCGCGGCGCGCCGAATCCGGCAGCAGCGCACGCAGATCGGAATCGCCGGCCTCGGCCTTCGCACGGTCGAAATGCCCCTGCTGGCTGAAGTAGCCCACCAGCCGGCGGCCACGTGCGTAGGCGTCGAGCTCGTCGTCGGCGACGATGTGGCAGACACCGGACTTCTTGTGGTGCGTATCGGGACCACCGAGGCTCGCCATGTCGACGTCCTCGCCGGTGACACTGCGGACCACGTCGGGACCGGTGACGAAGACGCGGCCTTCGGGGGCCATGATCACGACGTCGGTCAGTGCGGGCCCGTAAGCCGCCCCGCCGGCGGCGAATCCGACGACCACCGAGATCTGCGGGATGTAACCCGAAGCACGGATCATCGCCTCGAAGACCAGACCCACGGCGTGCAGCGCCTTGACGCCCTCGGCCAGCCGGGCGCCACCGGAATGCCAGATGCCGATGATCGGGCTCTGCTCCTCGATGGCGGTGTCATAGGCGTTGACGATGTGACGGCAGCCCTCGACACCCATCGCGCCGCCCATCACGGTGCCGTCGGTGGCGAATGCGATGGTGCGCACGCCGTTGACGGTGCCGGAGGCGGCGAGCACGCCGGAGCGGTCGCGCTCGTGCAGCAGCTCGACGCTGCCGTCGTCGAAGAAGGTCGACAAGCGCAGCAGCGGATCGCGCGGATCAAGTGACTCGTTCACTGCGTCAGGGGCCATCATCGTCATGTTTCGTCTCCGCTTGTCTAGTTCAGTGCTCGTAGTACTTGCCGAAGGCGAGTGCGACATTGTGCCCGCCGAATCCGAAGGAATTGTTGACCGCGTATTTCAGCTCACCGGTGCGTGGCGCTCCGGCCACCACGTCCAGGTCGATCTCGGGATCGAGGTTGGTCAGGTTGAGGGTGGGTGGGATGACGCCGTCACGCAGCGCCTGCACGGTGAGGATGGACTCCACCGCGCCGACCGCGCCGACCGAATGGCCCAGCGCCGACTTCGGTGCGTATACCGCGGGACGATGTGATCCCATGGCGTTGTTGATGGCATGCCCCTCGGCGACGTCGCCGATGCTGGTGCCAGTGGCGTGGGCATTGATGTGGTCGATATCGGACGGGGACAGACCGGCGAGTTGCACGGCGCGCGTTATCGCGTGACCGGCCTGCTCACCGTTGGGGTCCGGGGCCACGATGTGGTAGCCGTCGGATGTCACGCTCGCACCCATGAGTCGTCCGAGAATGTTGGCACCCCGCGACTTTGCATGAGCTTCGGTCTCGATCACGAGCAACGCGCCGCCCTCGCCGAAAACGAAACCATTTCGATCCCTGTCGAAGGGCCGGCAGGCGCCTTCGGGATCGTCGTTGGTGGTCGAGAGCACTATGCGCATCTGGGCGAACCCGGCGATCGGGACCGCCTCGATCTTTGTCTCGACGCCACCGCAGATCGCGATATCGGCCTCGCCGAGCACGATGTTGCGCCACGCGTGGGCGATCGCCTCCGAGCCCGACGCGCAGGCCGAGATCGAGGTGAGCACCCCGGCCTTGGCCTGCCGTTCGAGCCCGACGGCGGCCGCCGCCGCGTTGGGCATGTACATCTGCACCGCCAGCGGGGAGACCCCGCGTAACCCTTTGGCCCGCAACGCTTCATAGGCGTACAGCAATTCCTCGCTGGAGCCCATGCCGGTGCCGATCGACACCATCATGCGGCGGGTGTCGACCTCGGGCGCGCCGGCGTTCTGCCATGCCCGGCGGCCGATCACGGTTGACATCTTCTGCAGGTAGGACAGCCGGCGCAGTTCGACCCGCGTCAGCTCCGAATCGAAATCCTCCAGCAGATGTCCACCGATGCGGACCGGAAGGTCGTACTGCTCGACGAACGGGTCGTCGAGCTTGCGGATCCCGCTCTGCCCGTCGAGCAGGGCTTTCCAGGTCGACTCGGCATCGGTCGCCAACGCCGTCGTCATCGCGTATCCGGTGACGACGACGTCGGGCAGGCCGTTACCTGTTGTCAGGGGTGCCATTGGTGCTGCGTGTATCCCTTCCCCCGAAGAGTGCGACTCAGTAGCGTCCGAACGCCAGCGCGACGTTGTGCCCGCCGAAGCCGAACGAGTTGTTGATCGCGTACTGGTATTCGCCGTAGCGGGGCTCGCCTGCGACGACGTCCAGATCGATCTCCGGGTCGGGTGTCTCGTAGTTCAGCGTCGGCGGGATGACACCGTCACGCAGTGCCAGCACCGTCAGGATCGACTCCAGTGAGCCGACCGCGCCGATCGAGTGACCGAGTGCCGATTTCGGTGCGTACACCGCGGCGTGGTCGACTCCGGCCACCCGCAGCGCGTTGGCCTCGGCGGTGTCACCGATCGGTGTCGCCGTGGCGTGCGCGTTGACATGGTCGATGTCCTTGGGGGACAAGCCGGCGGTCTCCATCGCGCGCTTCATCGCTGCACCGGCCCGCAGACCGTCCGGAGAGGGCGCCACCATGTGATAGGCGTCCGAGGTGATACCGGCACCGAGCAACCGGGCCAGCGGCTTGGCGCCACGGGCCTTGGCGTGCTCTTCGGTCTCGATGACCATCAGTGCGCCGGCCTCACCGAACACGAAGCCGTCACGGTCCTTGTCGAACGGACGCGATGCGGCCTCGGGATCCTCGTTGCGGGTCGACATGGCGCGCATCATCGAGAAGGCCGCGATCGGCAGCGCTTCGATGGTGCCCTCCACACCGCCACAGACGGCGATGTCGGCGTCACCCATGACGATCTGCCGCCAGGCGTGGGCGATGCCCTCCGAGCCCGACGAACAGGCCGAGACGGGCGTGATGACACCGGCACGTGCACCGAGTTCGAGACCGACGACAGCGGCTGCGCCGTTGGGCATGACCATCTGGACGGCGAGCGGGGACACCTTGCGGGGGCCGCCCTCGTTCATCGCGTCGTACATCTCGACGATCTTCTCGCCGCCACCCAGACCGGTTCCGATCACGACCGAGAACCGGTCCGGGTCGACTTCTGGCTTACCCGCGGTTTCCCACAATTGGTTACCGAGGTACTTCGACATCCGCTGGACATACGACATGCGCCGCATATCCAGTCGACTCATCAGTGGATCGAGAGGCTCCTTGAGGTGCCCGCCGATCTTGACCTGGAGGTCCCACTTGTCGACGAACTCATCTTCGAGAACGCGGATGCCGCTTTCGCCTGCAAGCAGTCCCTTCCACGTGCTCTCGATGTCCGCCGCGATCGACGTGGTCGCCGTGACGGCGGTCACGACGACGTTGGGGAAACCGCCGTTAGCAGTGGAAGGGCGCGTCACTGTGCGAACTTCTCGCGCAGTGCAGCGGCTGCCTCGGGGTTCTCTTCTTCGAGCTTCTGGATGTACAGCACGACGTCACCGACGGTGCGCAGACCGGCGAGGTCCTCGTCCGGGATCTTCACGCCGTACTTGTCTTCGGTCTGAACGGCGATCTCGACCATCGACAGCGAGTCGATGTCCAGGTCATCCACGAAGGACTTCTCCATGGTGACCTCGGAGGGCTCGATGCCCGTCACTTCTTCGATGATCTCCGCGAGACCCGCGATGATGGTTTCTTGCGTGGCGGCCACAGTGGCTCCTTCTATCTATTTTCTCGGTGGTACGACAGCTC
This sequence comes from Mycobacterium sp., assembly GCA_016197405.1. Lineage (GTDB taxonomy): Bacteria > Actinomycetota > Actinomycetes > Mycobacteriales > Mycobacteriaceae > Mycobacterium. The sequence goes on along the minus strand of JACPVR010000034.1, from coordinate 16,576 downwards.
ACTTGGTTGAAAGCTGACTAGCGAACATTCGGTTGTGCTGGTCAGAACTCGGCGAGCCCGTCCAGATCAGCGGGGGACTTGATGGCGAACGTCGGTGTCCCCTTCAATTCACGCTTGGCGATCCCGGTCAGCGCACCGGCCGGCGGGAACTCGACGATCGCGGCGACCTGACGCGCCCGCAGCGTCTCCGAGCACAGGTCCCAGCGCACCGGCCGGGTCAGCTGGGCGACCAGCTTGCTCATGGCATCCGCGGCCGAGGCCACCGGCTGGCCATCGGCGTTGCTCAGCAAGGTCGCGGTCGGCTCGGCGGTGCTCACGGACTCGGCGGCCGCGGCGTAACCGTCGGTGGCCGATGCCATGAACTGGGTATGGAAGGCGCCGGCGGTGGCCAGCTGGCGCACGCGTGCCTTGGCCGGTGGGTTCTCGGCCAGCTTGGCCAGTGCCTCGGTACGGCCCGCGGCCACGATCTGGCCGGCGGCGTTGCGGTTGGCCGGGATCAGCTCGAGGTCTGCCAGCGCGGCGAGCACCTCGGCCTCGTCGCCGCCCAGGACCGCCGACATGCCCGTCGGTTGTTCGGCGCAGGCCTTGGCCATCTCGGCGCCACGGGTGGCGGCCAGTTTGACGGCGTCGTCGGCGGAGATGACGCCCGCGATGGCGTAGGCGGCGATCTCTCCGACGGAATGACCGGCGACCACCAGGTCGGCATCGGCCAGCAGGCCGCGGCGGGTCAGTTCCTGATGAGCCAGCAGGGTGGCGGCGACGACCAGGGGCTGGGTGACCGCGGTATCGGTGATCTCCTCGGCGGTGGCGGTCGTGCCAAGCCGGACCAGGTCCAGGCCGCTGATCTCCGACCAGGTGGCAAGCTGTTCGGCCACCGCGTTGTCACCGGTGGACAGCTCCAGCCAGGGGGTCAGCATCCCGGGGGTCTGAGAACCCTGGCCAGGAGCGAGCAGCGCGATCACGGCGCGCTGAGACACAGTCGGTTGAGGCACATGTCTAAGAGAACACTGTGAAGAGCCATTTGCGGGGTGTAAGACATTATGAACCTTGTCTTATGTTTTTGTTTACATCCCACAAAACGGCACGTGATGCGATGTCTCCGATACCGCGCCGCAACAACTCACATGACCGATGTCACTTCTGTGACGTCGGGAACCTTCGGTGTGACCGGCGTCATAACGGGGTTTGACGTGCTGGCCAAATATTGCTGATGAGTAAGCCTGCTCAGCGTCGTGGCCACCCGTAATACATACGCGTCCCGCGGAACGGTGGGATCGCGTCCGGTGAAATCGGTGATCCGCTTGAGGCGGTATCGCACGGTGTTTGGATGAACGAACAACCTGCGCGCGCACGCTTCGATTGCGCCACCGGAATCCAGATAGGCATCCAGGGTCTCGGTGAGCGCCGGACCGGCATCGGCCAGCGGTCGCATGACGTCGGTGTGCAGGGCGGCGACGGCGGACGGGTCGCCGGCCAGCGCCCGTTCGGGTAGCAGTTCGCGGGCCGGCACGGGGCGCGGCGCACCCGACCAGCCTGCGACGGCATTCATCCCCGCGATGGCCTCCGACGCGCTGTGATAGGCCGCAGCCAGCGTCGGCGCGGTCGGTCCGAACACCACCGAACCCTCGGAGAACGCGCCGAGCAGCTCGGACAGGAACTTGTCGGTGGGCGTCAGCTGGCCGGACACGATGGCAACCAGCCAGGTGCCGTGGATATCGGTCAATGCCGCACGGCCGTGCCGAGCCGCGACATCGCGGATGTCCTCACTGGCCAGTTCCTCGCGGTTGGCCGGCGGGGTGCCGACCACGACGGTGGCCGGCGCGGTGGTGTCCCAGTTCAAGGCCGCGGCCCGCGACATCAGTTCCGGGCCGGTGTCACCGCGCACGACGGCGTCGACGACGCTGGCCTCCATCCGGCTGTCCCAGTTGCCGCGCGCCTCGGCGGCGTCGGCATACGAGGACGCGGCGGCGAATGCCAGGTCCCGGCTGTAGCGCAGGATGCCGACCGTCAGGGCGATCCGTTGCTCCTCGTTGCGGGCCAGCGCCGGCGCCGCTTCCTCCAGGTACTCCATGCTGACGCGCACCATGTCGACGGTCTGGCGCAGCGCGATGCGGCGGGTCAGATCCTGCGGGACCAGTGCGAACGCCTCGGCGGTGTAGCCGGTGTTGCTGTGCGGGTTGCGCATCCATTCGGCGAAGTTGACCACCGCGGTCTGCACGACCAACTGCACGCTGGCCCGTTGGGAGGCTTCCAGCTCGGTGAAGAACGGCAACCGGTCGGCCATCGCCTGCACGGCTTCGGTGGCCAGCCGGCCGGAATGTTGTTTGAGCCGCCGCGCGACGGCTTCGGGAACATTGGCCAGCAGTGCCAGCGGGGAACGCGGCTCCATCGGCGGGTTGTCGCTCACCCCTAAAAGCTACGCCGGTTTTATATCCGGAAGCTACAAGTTATGGATCGCAGAGGCCGCGAACGTGCGCTCAGATCGGGATTTCGCTGCGAAATTCGATCTGAGCGCACGCTCGGCGGGTGCGGCTAGGCGCTGCCGGTGTCCTTGAACGAGACGCCGGCCGCCAGCACATCGTCGATCTTGTACTGCTTGGCCGCCGCGATCGCCACCGACGGGTCGATCTCGCCGTCCCGCGCCAGCGCCTCCAGTACCGCCACCACCACCGACTCGGCATCGGTGTTGAAGTAGCGCCGGGCAGCCGGCCGGGTGTCGGAGAAGCCGAAACCGTCGGTGCCCAAGGTGACGTACGTGCCGGGCACCCACGGCCGGATCTGCTCGGGTACCGCGCGCATCCAGTCCGATACCGCCACGACCGGGCCCGTCGCGTCGGCGAGCACCTTGGTGACATACGGCGTCGGGGCCTGCCGGTCGGGATGGCGCAGCAGTTCCTTCTCGATCGTCACACCGTCGCGGTTGAGCTCGCCCCAGCTGGTCACCGACCAGACGTCGGCGGCGACATCCCATTCGTCGGCCAACATGCCCGCGGCCCGCAGCGCCTCGGGCATCGCCACGCCGGAGGCCAGGATCTGCGCTGTGCTGGTGCGCTTCTCGGTGGCCGGCTTGTACTTGTACATTCCGCGCAGCACGCCCTCGGGATCGAAGTTCTCCGGCTCGGCAGGCTGGCTGTAGGGCTCGTTGTAGATCGTCATATAGAAGTAGACGTTCTCGGGGTTCTCCCCGTACATCCGCTGCAGACCGCTTTCGATGATGTAGGCGATCTCGTAGGCGAATGCCGGGTCGTAGGCCACCACCGCGGGGTTGGTCGCCGCCAGCAGCAACGAGTGCCCGTCGGCGTGCTGCAGACCCTCGCCGGTCAGCGTGGTGCGTCCCGCGGTGGCACCCAGCACGAAGCCGCGGGCCATCTGGTCGGCGGCGGCCCAGAAACCGTCGCCGGTGCGCTGGAACCCGAACATCGAGTAGAAGATGTAGATCGGGATCATCGGCTCGTTCTGGGTGGCATAGGAGGTGCCGACCGCGGTGAACGATGCCGTCGAGCCGGCCTCGTTGATGCCCTCGTGCAGGATCTGGCCGACTTCGCTCTCCTTGTAGGCGAGCATCAGTTCGGCATCCACGGCGGTGTAGAGCTGGCCGTTGCGGTTGTAGATCTTCAGACTCGGGAACCACGAGTCCATACCGAACGTACGGGCCTCGTCGGGAATGATCGGCACCAACCGGGGCCCGATGTTCTTGTCCCGCAACAACTCCTTGAAGGTCCGCACAGTGGCCATGGTGGTGGCCACCTCCTGATTGCCCGATCCCTTCTTGAGTGCCTTGTAGGCGTCGCGACCAGGCAGCGTGAGCACCTTGGTCTTGGTGCGGCGCTCGGGCAGGAAACCGCCGAGTGCGCGGCGCCGGTCCAGCATGTAGCGGATCTCGGGGGCTTCCGGGCCGGGGTGGTAGTACGGCGGCAGATAGGGATCCTGCTCGAGCTGCTCATCGGTGATCGGGATGCGCTGGGTGTCGCGGAAGTCCTTGAGGTCTTGCAGCGCAAGCTTTTTCATCTGGTGGGTGGCATTGCGGCCTTCGAAGTGCTTACCCAGCGTGTAGCCCTTGATGGTGTGCGCCAGGATCACCGTGGGCTGACCCTTGTGTTCCATCGCGGCGCGGTAGGCGGCGTAGACCTTGCGGTAGTCGTGGCCGCCGCGCTTGAGGTTCCAGATCTCGGCGTCGGTCATCGGGTCGACGAGCGCCTTGGTGCGCGGGTCCCGGCCGAAGAAGTGGTCGCGGACATAGGCGCCGTCGTTGGCCTTGTAGGTCTGGAAGTCACCGTCGGGGGTGGTGTTCATCAGATTGACCAGGGCGCCGTCTTTGTCGGCGTGCAGCAGGGCATCCCATTCGCGGCCCCACACCACCTTGATGACGTTCCAGCCCGCGCCGCGGAAGAACGATTCCAGCTCCTGGATGATCTTGCCGTTACCGCGCACCGGCCCGTCGAGGCGCTGCAGGTTGCAGTTGATGACGAAGGTCAGGTTGTCCAGACCCTCCAGCGCGGCCATGTGCGTCAGGCCGCGGCTCTCGGCCTCGTCCATCTCACCGTCGCCGAGGAACGCCCACACATGCTGATCGGCGGTGTCCTTGATGCCGCGGTCGTGCAGGTAGTGGTTGAACCGGGCCTGATAGATGGCGTTCATCGGGCCTAGGCCCATCGACACCGTCGGGAACTCCCAGAAGTTGGTCATGAGCCGCGGGTGCGGGTAGGACGGCAGACCGCCACCGGGATGGCTGTGCTCCTGCCGGAAACCGTCGAGTTGGTCGGCGGTCAGCCGGCCCTCCAGGAAGGCGCGGGCATAGATGCCGGGGGAGGCGTGGCCCTGGATGAAGATCTGGTCGCCGCCGCCGGAATGCGATTTGCCGCGGAAGAAGTGGTTGAAGCCCACCTCGTAGAGCGCGGCCGAGGAGGCGTAGGTGGAGATGTGGCCGCCGACGCCGACGCCCGGGCGCTGTGCGCGGTGCACCATGATCGCGGCGTTCCAGCGGATCCAGGCGCGGTAGCGGCGCTCGACATCCTCGTCACCGGGGAACCACGGTTCCAGCTCGGTGGGAATGGTGTTGACGTAGTCGGTCGAGGTCAGCGCAGGGATCGCGACGCGCTGCTCACCGGCGCGCTCGAGCAGCCGCAGCATCAGGTAGCGAGCGCGCGCCGGGCCGGACCTCGACAACAGATCGTCGAAGGACTCCAGCCATTCACCGGTCTCGTCGGGGTCGATATCGGGCAGATACGAGGCAACGCCATCGCGTATCACCCGCACACGATCGGGTTCGGCTGTGTTTGCAGAGCTTTGGGCCAGGTCCTGGCGCACAAACTCGGTGGTCAATTCTGCTCCTTTTGGGACTGCACGGGTGACGATGTCTCGGGGGTAGGTGAGTCGTCACCCCCTATCAAACCCCACTTGCTGATGTGGTGGAGGTTTGATTCGGCGGACCGGGACGATGCGGGTCGTGAGCCGGTAACGTCTGCGGCTGTGCTGATCGGTTGGCCCGTGCACCGTCGGCGCGGATCGCTGCGGCTCGCCGGTATGCGTCGGCGTTTGCCGTGCTGGCACGCCGGCGTCGTTGCGCTGGTGCTGGCGGCCGGGTGCACCAGCATCACCGGTGGTGATCCGGCGGCCGATCGGTCCGAGGCTCCCGTTTACCGGTCCTCGGTCACCGCGTCGGTGGCGGAGTCGGCGGCGACGTCCAGCGCGCAGGAGAGCAAGCGCCAGGCGTCACTGACCACCGCCGCCATCCACACCGCGTGCGAGACGCTGTCGACGACGAGTGCGGACTCGGTCGACGCGGTCAACAAGTATGTGGATGCGATCAACGGTCAAGGGCCCGATGACCCGCTGGCCGCGGCGATCGAGGCGACGGTGAAGTTGGACGACAGTGCCGACCGGGTTGCCGCCGACAGCGGCGGCGCGCTGCCGCAGGACATCGCCGACGGGCTTAAAGCCTGGTCGGACGCCGCGCGCGGGGCTGGGTCGGCGATCGCCGACCGGCTGCCGCCGGACCAATTCAACATCGCGATCCGCCAGCTCAACGACGCACGGTCCAACGCCCTCAATCTCTGCGACGCATCGTATTGAAACCGACAGGTATCGATTCGAGCATGTGGCAATGACCGTCTGCCGAGGCTGTGCGACGATTGAGGCCATTCGGCAGCGCGCTGACTGGGTAAAGGAGGTCCACGGTGGTCGCGGCGGACGACGCCCCGAACTACGCCCGCAGGCTGGGCATCGAAAAAGATCAGGTTGTGCAGGAGCTGGGTTGGGACACCGACACCGACGACGCCATCCGGTTCGACATCGAAGACGCCTGCGGTAGCGAATTGCTCGACGAGGACGCCGACGAGGTGATCGACGTGGTGTTGTTGTGGTACCGCGACGGTGACGGCGACCTGGTCGACGCGCTCATGGACGCCATCACACCGCTGGCTGACGACGGGGTTATCTGGGTTCTCACACCCAAGACCGGCAGGCCCGGACATGTGTTACCCGCTGAGATCGCCGAATCGGCGCCGACAGCAGGCCTGGCGCAGACATCATCGGCGAATCTGGGCGACTGGAGTGCCAGTCGGCTGGTGCAACCGAAGTCGCAGGGCAAGACACGCTGATGCTCGCGCCGGGCACACCGGCTCCGGACTTCACCTGCAAGGACCAGAACGGCCGCCCCGTCGGGCTTTCTGACTACCGCGGGCGCAAGAACGTCTTGCTGGTGTTCTTTCCGCTTGCCTTCACCGGGATCTGTCAGGGCGAGCTCGACGAGATCCGGGAACACCTGGGCTCGTATGAGAACGACGACGTGGCGACGCTGACGATCTCGGTCGGACCGCCGCCGACGCACAAGGTGTGGGCCACGAGCTCCGGTTTCACCTTCCCGATGCTGTCCGATTTCTGGCCGCACGGCGCGGTGGCGCAGGCATACGGGGTCTTCAACTCCGAGACCGGGTTCCCCAACCGCGGCACCTTCGTCATCGATCGGGACGGCATAGTTCGATTCGCGGAGTGCAACGAGCCCGGCCAGGCGCGCGACCCGGCGGTGTGGGTGCGGGCGTTGGAGGCGGTTTCGGCGCCGAGCCGCTGACCTGCGCGCGGCGAAGGTAACCGCACGACGGTCAGCGGGCCCGATCTCCGCCCTGGCGTTACAACAGCGGCGTTTTGAGTGCACGACCTCTCGCCAGGTATCGTGCTGCGGTCCGGGCGTGTAGCTCAGTGGTAGAGCTCTGGTTTTACACACCAGCGGTCGGGGGTTCGAAACCCTCCGCGCCCACCAAGGTTTTTGCAGTTCAGTGCCATCCTCGGGAGCTACCGCGCACCGGATTGGGTGTCCATTAGCGGGTCAATGTCCCGGGAGCGTCTCAAGCGCCAAACGCGTTGCATGTGCAGCCGCCGAAAGTTGTCGGACCCGGCGGATAGCCTCCTCGATATGGATTGGATTGATCCCAAAGGTTGGCCGCGCAATCGGTATACCGGTGTTGGCGGTGGTCTGTACACGGGTGCCGGGGGCGGTCTGTACACCGGCGTTGGTGGTGGTGCCTACACCGGTGTTGGCGGTGGTGCTTACATCGGTGTCGGGGGCGGTCTATACACCGGCGTGGGCGGCGGTCTATACAGCGGGCCGGGGGCGGGCTATTCAGCGGACCAGGCGGCGGTGCCTATTCTGGTGTCGAGTCACGGTCACCCCTGCGGAACTGGCCGCCGATCCCATTGTTGCTTCGATACTTGAACCAGATCGGATATCGGCGTGAAGCTGCGTTGATTCGTGAGGCTTACGGCATTTGAGCCGGGGGTGTTCGGCCGGGATTTACCGCAAAAGCCGGTGGTCTGAACAAGCCCAACTGCCTGCCGGTAGCACGCGCTGAACTCGCCAGACAGAAATTTTGCGGGCAACAGGTTTGTTGGAACCGTGTCGTGGCCTGTGAAATTGGTCATTGACACAGGTCAGAGCGTGCCGGACTCTAATATGACCCGCGAGGAACCGAGGAGGCGGCTGTGTCGATCCGTACGCACGTCCGTCACAGACGGGCTCCGGCCCCCAACGGGTGCCGGTGGTGCGGCCGCGAAGAGCGGTCCCATGGGCTTGAGTGGGCGGCCTCGGTCCGTTACCACAACTGGAGCGCGCCGACTAACGCACAACGTCGCGCCCGAATGGTTGCCCGACGCGTTCGTTAATACTCGGCGCGCGCAATCAACTCGTCAAACAATTCCCGTAGCTTTTCGGGAACTTCGTCGGGGGTGCGAAGTCCGACGGCGAGAGTGGTCATAATTTCGGGTTTGCCGCTTATTTCGACAGTGCTGTTTTCGCGGATCATTCCCTCTACCTGCGAACTGAATTTGCCTTCCCGGTGAGCACAGAAGTCCGATGGTTCCCACGGGCGATCATCTGTTCTGGGCCATGCGCCATTCGCGCAGGATGCCCACTGTTCATCGGTGAACGTGTCTTCAAACTCGCGAACGCCTACGGTCAGCACGTGAGTGTCGAGGCTGAGTCCGTTAGCCGCCAAACGTGGTTCCGAGAAAATCCTGAGATCCCGTGAGTCCTCATCGACAACGATCAAGACAGCTCTCCCATGAGTGTGCAAGTACTTTGCGAACCGAAGGGCACCGTCGTTGTTATCGCACGGCCAGATGGCGATTCCGCACGCCTGTAGGTGCCGGCCGGTTGCGAGCTTGAATAGCACGGGAAGCGCTCTGCTTTCGGTCGGCCCTTCAACACCCACGAACAACCGCTCATGCAATAGGACAGTGTTTCTGAGCCCGAGTGATGCAGCGATTGCGCCCAAATGAGCACCGACTTCGGAGTCATCCGTGATCTGATCAGCGGTCGTGCGGCTGTTCACGTGCCGAAGGTGCACGACCTTCGAGATATCCACTCCATCAATGAGATTCATCGAGTGAGTTGCGACAACCGTGCGGACATTGGAAAGTTTCGCTTGCTCATCGAGCAACTTCATAAAGCCGCGTTGATGGCGGTAGTCCAGATGGGTGTCGGGCTCATCGTAGAGAAGCACAGTGTCCTCACCCGATCCACTTAGAAGATTGGCATTGAACTCCCATACGGCAAGGGCGATTCGGCGTGACCTTCCCGTTCCAGATTGACCGAGGTGCACTTGCTCGCCGCGTTCGTTGACTGCGCTTACTTCGAGCGATTTGAGTCCGCTGTCGAGTCGCACGACAGGGTGAATGTGAATTTCGCCGATATCCCCACATTTCAGTTTGATGTGCTCGCGCAGAGCTTCGGCGTCCGTCACCACTCGATCTTGAAGCTGGACGGTCAGACTGTTCAGATCGCCTTTGATCGTCTCGTCCTCGGTATGAGCAGCATAGGATGTTTTGAGGGTGGCGAGAATTGCTTCCTCGGGGTTCTGTGTCGATGTCGCATCAAAGCGTTGAACCCGCGGCAATGCCCTTTTCAATTCGGTGCTTGCTGGCATCCACATGTCGGACTTCTCGGCGTTGGGCACCAGTTCTTCAAGCCGCGCCACCAACTCTGGCTTGTTACCAGTCTGGGGCAGGCCGAGGCTGCTTAGCCTGAACTTCAAGGCTTTCACGTCCTGCGCGCCAATATCCCGCAGTGCCTCGTTAACCGGGACGGCCGCGAGAACTTCGAGGGCTGTGCCGCTTTCTCGGTAGACGCGGCGTATCCGGAGCGGCGATGGCAGCGACAGCTGCTCTTGCTCATTGTCGCGAAGCGCGAACGTGCCTTCGACCACTGTCTCGGTGACACGCGTCGGGGTACCGTCTGGACCCGGCGCTCCGTAGGTGCGATCACGGTCGGTGAGCTTCAGCCCGTCGAGTAGGAATGCGACGGCGTCGATGACCGCACTCTTACCCGAATCATTGTGTCCCGCCAGGATTGTCGGTGATCCAATGCTGATCGTCAGATTTTCTTGGATCGAACGGAATCCGTGAATGGCAACTGATTCCAAAAGCACGCAATTTCCCCCATCTCCACGTCGCGACCACACGCGAAGGCTCATTGTGCCTGAGTCGTCGGCGCGCCAGTCGAACATGAGCACGTTGCTTCCAGGCGACTTGCCGGATTACCAGCTCAAGCACTCCTTGGATAGGTGGCCGGTGATCGGTGAAGACGGAGGCGAGGATGGCCCCCTGCTCGATGACGAGGGCAACCCCTGGTCCAACCTTCGACCGAACGCCAGTGTCCCAACGCTGTCCCAAGACACGCATTCACGGCGTAGACGCGGCGGACACTGCGGACACCCGAATCGGCTCTGACCTGGACATGCTGGATGCCGCCGCACGCGGGTTCACACGTTCCGGTCGCTTCACACACCAGCGGTCGGGGGTTCGAAACCCTCAGCGCCCACCAAGGTTCTTCGAGGTCGGATATGCCCGCGCGCAGGTGACTAAGGTCCATATCGGACGCGCGCGCCAGTCGGCAGAATCAGCTCCATGCGGGTGTTCACCGATCGGTTCAGCGCCGGACTCGAACTGGCGCAACACCTCGAGTCGCTCGTCGGCCAGGACGTCGTCGTGCTCGCCGCGACGCGGGGCGGTATTCCGGTGGCATTCGAAGTCGCCGAGCATCTCAAGGCGCCGCTGGATGTCCTGCTGGTTCATCGGCTCGACGTGCCGTCGCATCCCGGACAGCACTTCGCCGCTATCGGCGAGGACGGCGCCCGGGTCGTCGATCCCGCCGCCGTGCGCAAATGGCAGCTCGGTGACGACGACATCGTCCGGATCGATACCGCGAAACGGGCAGCGTTGCGCCGGCGCGGCAGGCAGCTGCGGGGTGACCGCGGGCGAATCCCGTTGGCCGGTCGCATCGCGGTGATCGTCGACGACGGTATGAACCTCGCGACTACCGTCGGGGCGGCATGCGACATTGCGCGCGCGAGGGGTGCGCGCAAGGTGGTCGTCGCCGCCCCGACGGGCCCGCAGGATGTCGAAGCGATGTTGGCGGGGTGTGCCGATGAAGTCGTCTGCCTGGACACCGTGCCGCAGTCCCGTCCGCTGCGACGCGATTACCGGCACCTGCCCGCGGTGTCCGACGCCGAGTTGGCAACGCTGCTCGATCGCGCCGGCCGGGAATCGGCCCGCGACGCCGAACACGCCGTCGAGCGCGCACCGATGTTGCGCGACGAGGAAGTCCAGGTACTGGTCGCCGGGAACACTTCGGTGGCGGGGCATCTCACCGTTCCCGACAACCCGACCGGCGTCGTGGTTTTTGCGCATGGCAGCGGCAGCAGTAGGCACAGCCCACGTAACCGTCTGGTGGCCGACATGCTGAACCGGGCCGGCCTGGCGACGTTGCTGTTCGATCTGCTCACACCGGCAGAGGAGCGCAATCGTGCCAATGTGTTCGACGTCGATCTGCTCGCCGGCCGACTCGTCGACGTCACCCGATGGCTGGCCCGACAACCCGGGACCGCCTCGCTTCCGGTTGGCTACTTCGGTGCCAGCACCGGGGCGGCGGCCGCGTTGGTGGCGGCGACGGACCCGCGGGTGCAGATCAGCGCGGTGGTGTCCCGTGGCGGCAGGCCCGATCTCGCCGATCGAGCGCTGGCCAAGGTCACCGCGCCGACGCTGTTGATCGTGGGCAGCCGTGATCACGTCGTGCTGAGACTGAACCGCGAAGCGGCGGCGGCGATCCCCGGAACATGTGAGATCGCCGTGATTCCCGGCGCCTCGCACGTGTTCGAAGAGCCCGGGACGCTCGACGAGGTCGCGGTGCTCGCTCGCGACTGGTTCACCCGATACCTCGGCCACGTCGATCCGCGCTAGGCGTGCCCCGTGGCGAGTACGGTCGGGTTGGTACGGGTACCGCACGGAACACCTGTCCATCCGAGCAAGTACTGGAGGCCGAAGATGACCGAGCCGATCCCGAGCGCCGACGAGGCCGACCTGGCCGAGCAGTCCCGATCCGTCGATGATGATGTCGACGAAAACGACTCGTTGACAGCCGATTACGACAGTCCGGCGGAAGCAGATATCGGCGATGTGCTTGAGCAGCGCCTGGCGGTATCCGACGGCGAGGACGAACGACGCGGCGATTGACCTTGCCGCGGATCTCGAGGGATCACGTGAATACCCCGGTGGGCACATCGTGGACTTACGGCCCTACTCGTCGTCGCCGGCTCCGCCGAAAAATGGATGCCACGGGGTGACGCCGCAGCGGCGTTGACGAAGGGGTGGTCAGCATGCCGAATACCTATCGGCACAATCGTTTCGAACGCGCCGGCGCGCGTGTACTGGGCGCCGCGGAGGGCGTACTCGTGGCGTTGTGCGGCTTCGACGATCTCGATGACGCTTTCCTGGGGCTCGTCGCGGCGGCCAAGCGGCACAATGTGGCCCCGCTTGCGCTGGCCGCTGCCGTGGTGGCGCTCGCCGAAGATCCAGACGACCTCGACTGCGATCCCGATGCCGCACTGGCGGCGGGCGCCACCTGGGCGATGCTGGGTCGCCGCTGGGCCGCCCCGTCGATGTCGTGAACCCCGCCCTGCCGATCAAGGAGTGCTGATGCGCAATCCCGTCCAATGCCCGACGTGCGGGGGAGTGACCTGGGACGGTTCCGGGCACCAGGCGGAGGATGCGGCGTGGTCGGTGCCGGAATCGCAACGATGCACGTGCGCAATCGATTCCACGGTGACGGCAGCACCAAGTCGGCTCGGCCGACGATCGCGCGGCTGACCCGGCGCGACCGCGCTCAGGCGTATTCGACCGACCGCAGAGCCTGGCGTGCCGCGAGCCGGCCGGCGCGCATGAAATCGGGCCAGTCGCGCGCGCTGAAGAACTGCCGGTAGAAGCCGACCCCGCGCACCTCGCGGTAGGGAACGGGTTCGATCATCGCGACGTGCGTGGCGTGCCGTAGCCGGGCCAGGTTCTCGCGGGCGAGTTGAATCTGCTGGCAGGTCCCGACCTGACTGGCCAGATCGAGGATGCTGACGCGTCGGTCCTGCCAACCGGAGGCGTCTTCGCCCCGGAAGTCGGGCGGGTAGAACCCGTTGATCGCCAGCGTGAAGGCGCATGGTTTCTCGATGTCGAGCAGCGGATGAACCGGAAAGATGTCGACGATGCCGCCGTCCTGCCAGTGCAGACCGCCGTATTCGACCGGGTGGATGAACAACGGCAACGAGACCGCCATGCGGATGGCGCGCGCCACCGGGACGTCGGGGTGGGTGGCGGGACCGAGGTATTCGATGCTGTTGTGTTCCACATTCCAGATGGGTGCATAGGCCGGTATCGGCAGCTCGCCGAGCGTCATGTCACCGAGCAGCCGACCGTAGGCCTCCTCGATGGCATCACCCTTGATCACGCCGGCGAAGCCCCGGCCCAGGGTGGGCAGCAGCAGCAACAGACGCGACCAGTCGACGTCGATGTAGTCCCGTGGCCGTAGTCCCAACACGAACTGCGCGACATGTTCCGCGTCCACGCCGGCGGCCAGCGGGAAACCGTACAGGGCGGCGCCCGAGCACAGCGAGAAAGCCGAAATGTGCAGGCCGGCTTCCTCTACCGCACGTGCGGCACCGACCACCGATGCCATCGCGCCGCTGCCCCCGGTGGTGGCAATCGCAATGCCCTCGGAGGGCGGCAACGGCGAGTGGAAGGGATCTCTGTGCGGGAAGACCGGTTCGTGGGAGGTGTCGGGTTCCCCGGACGGCAGGTGGAATGCCGCGTCGGCGGCTTGGGCGAGGAAAGCGGCGTCCTCGCGCAGACCGCGGACCACGTCGCGGCTGCCGGATATCACGTTGAAGTATTGGCGTAGCCGGAAGACGTCGAGCAGATCGGCAAGCATGTATTCAGGGTCGACCGCCGCAGTGCCGCGCCGACAGGGTCTTCCGTCCTCAACGTGAGGAGTCTTAACGCACGCGCTGTGGGCGGGCCTCAGTGGCGCACCCGTCGACTCAGCGCTTCTGCCGCGGTATCCCGGTGGCCCACAACGCCCAGGCGATCAGCACCGGCTGGAAGAACAACCGGATGAGCCGGCTGGTATCGCTGTTGAGGCCGAAGCCGTCGGCGTGATTGACGTACTGCGCGATGTTGCCGGGGAAGATCAGGATGAAGAAGGCCGCCAGTAGCCGGCCGACCAGCACGCGGTCGCGATTGAGTACGGCCAGGCCCACCCCGAGGGTGATCTCCACACCTCCGGAGGCCATCACCACGCCGTCGGGATCCATCGGAACCCAGTGCGGCACTTGCGCCTGGAATTCCTGCCGGGCCCAGAACAGGTGGCTGAATCCGGCGAAAACCATGGCACCGGCCAGCACGTAGCGGGCGACGGTTCGGGCCGGCGTGGTCGGGGGAGTTGCTGTCGGGGGAGCTTCGGCAAGGTTGGTCATCAGTCGTCGGCCACCGTCACGGTCACGTCGATATTGCCGCGGGTGGCGTTGGAGTACGGGCACACCTGGTGTGCGGCATCGGCGAGGCGCTGCGCAGTTGCCGCGTCGACATTGGGCAGTGTGACCTCCAGTTCCACGGCGAGCCCGAATCCGCCGGAGTCGTTGGCGCCCAGCGAGACCCGTGCGCCGACGGCGGAATCCGAGACGTCGGCCTTTTCCTTGCGCGCCACCAGCCGCAGGGCGGAGTGGAAGCAGGCGGCATAGCCGATGGCGAAGAGCTGTTCGGGATTGGTGCCCTCGCCGGAACCGCCGAGTTCCGGCGGTGTGCTCAGCGCCAGATCGAGTTTGCCGTCGGGCGTGCTGCCCCGGCCGTCGCGGCCCTCGCCGGTGGCCAATGCCTCCGCGGTGTACAGGGTCTTCATCGATGTCCTCTCAGTTGGCGGTACGGGCGTGCAGGGTTTCGGTGATCAGATTGAGGGCTTCGCGCAATGCCACGAGGTCGGCCGCGGCGCCTTCCTCGCCGCCCAGCAGGCGGTCGGGGATGCACGCTGCTCGCTTTTCCAGCGCGCGCCCGGCCGGTGTCAGTGAGATGTGCACGCGCCGCTCGTCGTCGGTCGCGCGTTGCCGGTACACCAGACCCGCGGATTCGAGTCGTTTCAGCAGCGGCGACAGGGTGCCGGAGTCGAGATGCAGCCGGTCGCCGAGATGCCCGACGGTGCACGGCTCTTCCTCCCACAGCACCAGGAGCACCAGGTATTGCGGATAGGTGAGGTTCAGCTCGTCGAGCAGTGGGCGGTACGCGGCGGTGACGGCTCGCGACGCCGAGTACAGCGCGAAGCACAGCTGCTCATCGAGACGGATACCGGCCATGTGGGAAAGTATTGCACACAGTTATATTGTGCGCAATCTAATCGTTGTTGTGACGTAACGGGGGGTGGCCGGCCCGCTTTCGCGGACGGGCCACCGCCGTCGGACCTGTCAGGTGATCGGAACGGTGACGCTCACGGGGGTCTGGCCGCCGTGTCCGTCGTCGATCATGATGAAGAACGTGTCCTCCTGATCGGCTGCCGACGCGCCCGCCGCGGTCGCCGCCGCCCTGGCCGCAGCCGTCGGTGTGTAGGAGAACGCGCCGGTGCTCGGATCGACCGTCACCGAGCCCTTGGTGGTCGACGTCGGCCCGCTGTAGGTCAGGGTGTCACCGTTGGCGTCGCTGCCACTCATGGAACCGTTGACCACGCCGGTGGAGCTGGTGTTGTTCAACACCTTGACGTTGTCGATGCTCAGTTTGGCGCCGGCGGCCTGGCCGCGAGTGGCATCCCAACTTCCTGCGACGAACACGAACCGATAGTCGCCGGTGGTGTTGACCACGTAGTTGACCACCGTCACCGGCTGGACGGTTGCCGCACTGGCGCCGGTGGCATTGAGCATGATCTCGGTCCGGCCGGTGTTGACGTCGACGATGTAGCCGACGACGTCGAATGCGTCCTGGCCGCCGCTGGCTTCCCAGTCGAACTGCACGGTGGCCCCGGCGTTGATCGTCACCGGAGTGTCCGACACCACGACAGGTCCGTGAATGACGCCGCCGCTACCGACGGGAGTGTTGGCGACACTGCCGAGGTTGGACGTCATTACGGCCCGGCCATTGGTCACAGTCGTTGTGTACGTGCCGGTTCCGCCGGTCGCCTCGGTGCCGCCATCGGGTGCGGCGGTCGGATCGGTAGGTGTCGGCCAGCCCGCCACAGTGCTGCTGCCGCCGAGGGTGACACGCCCGTTGATGGCGGTCCAGCCCGTCAGTGAGTTCGAGAAGTCACCGTTGTTGAAGGTGCTGACACTGGCTGTCCCGGTCGGGGCGGTATTGCTCGGGCTGACGACCACGCTGACGGGCACCACGACGGTGCCGCCGTGTCCGTCACTGACCGTCACGTTGAACGTGTCGGTCAGCGCCGATGCCGGGGCACCGACAGCCGCCGCGTTGTGCCGGGCCGTAGCGGTCGGCGTGTAGCTGAACGTGCCGGTCGTGGTGTTGATCGATACCGTTCCGCCCAGTGCGGTGGTGGTCGATCCGGTGAACGCCGGAGTGTCCTGATCGGCGTCGGTGACGGTGATCGAGCCCGTCACCGTACCGTTGGATCCGCTGGGCGCGTTGACATTCGCAACCGCGGTCGGTCCGCTGTTGCTGGGGTCGATGGCCACCGAGATGGTGACGATCGTGGTGCCGCCGTGTCCGTCGTCGACCGTCAGATCAAAGGTGTCGGTTTGATCGGCGGCGGTGGCGCCGGTGGCTGCGGCGT
>JACPVR010000033.1 GCA_016197405.1 Mycobacterium sp. | reverse complement strand
GGTTGCGTGCAGTGCCGCGCCACCGCCCGAGGATTCGCCAAAGCCGGTGTCGCCATCGACATCATCGACGTCAGCACCGACCCCGCCGCCGCCGCCATGCTCACCGACTGGGGCTACCTCAGCGTGCCCGTCATCGTCACCCCCGACGGCCAACACTGGGCAGGACACCGCCCCGACCGCATCACCGCCGCCGCCTGCGCGGCGGCTCAGACACACGCACAGCTATCTGTGTAGCGCAGACAAAACCAACGGAATCGAGAACCGATATGGCAACCAACGACTCACGGCCGCTATATGTGTCCGAACCGTCCAGGGGACGGGCGTCGGCTGTGAAACAGTTTGTGGCCGGCGCGCCCCGCGCCGTTCCCATGCCGGCCCCGCCGAGGTGCCCCTGCGAAGTCTGCTCGTGCAGCAGTCGTCCGTCGACAGTCTGGTTGCCCCCGACCGTGGCGCACACGGCGGGCGGCATCGGACCGTTCCTCACGCGGTGATGACCATGACGATGCAGACCCCGTTTGAGGTCAACGGAGACGTGGTTGACGACGTGCACACCCCGGAGGCTCAACAGATACTCGGTGAGGCGAAGGCTGCCCGGCTGCGTCCGCTGTGCTTGTGCCAGTCTCCAGGGGTGCAGATGTACATCGCTGCCGCCGGGCACGACCTCATCGTCAAACGGATGCCTGGCACGGCGGCCGCACATGACCATCGGTGTCGCTCGTGGCTGCCTCCCGGCGAGCTCTCGGGTTATGGAGCTGTTGCTGAGCGGTCTATCGTTGACAACCCCGCTGATGGCACAACGGCGCTGCGGCTGGGGTTTTCGCTGTCGAAGGCCGGCAATCGGGCTGCCCCTGAACCGTCCGATTCTCCGTCGAGCACGGTGCAGTCTGACGGCAACAAGCTATCGCTGCGTGCCGTCCTGCACTATCTGTGGGACGAGGCGGAACTAACCACGTGGCATCCAGGTTTCGCCGGGCGCCGACCCTGGGGCGTCGTGTACCGGAGACTGAGGGACGCCGCGGACGGCAAACTCGTCCGCAAGAACCCGCTTGCCGCGTCGCTGTTTGTGCCAGAACCGTTCTCGGCCGACCGCAAGATCGAGATCGAGCAGCGCCGGATCAAGGCCTGGGCTCCAGCTCGCCGGCAGCCCGGCAAGACCACCAAATTCCTGATCGGGGTGGGCGATATCAAGGCGATCGAGCCGGCCACCCATGGGTTCAAGATGCAGGTGCGCCACCAACCGGGACACCCCTGGTTCCTCGATGAGGACTTGTACCGCAAGCTCACGAAACGGTTCGCCACCGAACTCGAACTCTGGCAGATGGCCGATCCTGGTGAGGTCCGACTGGTGGCGGTCGCCACCTTCTCGGTTTCACGCGCTGGATATGCGAACGTCGAGCAACTGTCCCTGATGACTACCGATCACAACTGGCTACCATTCACCAGCGATGCCGACCGCGCCCTGATGGCCACCGCAGTTGAGGAAGAGCGCTGCTTCCGGAAAGTGCTGTCCTACAACGGGAGCACGACAGCGCTGGCCTCTCTGATCTTGACCGACACCACTCCAGCGATAGCCGCGTTCATCGACCGCTCTGGCGGCGAGGACGATGACGATAGCTCGATAGCTGGACTGCCGGTATGGAACTGGCGAACCGACGAGGATATGCCGGATTTACCGTCGCCACTGTCCTGATGACACCACGTTGGCAATCGCCGCCCTTGCATCCGCCGATTGCCTACTTCGGCGGCAAACAGAAGATCGCCGGCACCCTCGCCGCGATGCTGCCGGACCCACTACGTCGAACCGTATGCAGGCGGGCTGGGCAGCGTTCGCTACACCGACCGAACGGTGGTCATCGGTGGTGTCGTCATTGCGCGAGTACGAGGTGGCCATAGCCGTCCGATGAAGTGATGGCGTCATAGACATCATTTCGATGGGGTAGTTTACGTACCTTTTGACGTACTTCGCGGTCGAGGGACATGTGGTAGTCGGCGCTTCCGCGGCTATAGATGGTGGTCGCTGGTTGGGGAGCCCCTCTGAGGATTCGTTCGTCGTAGGGACCGCCGCGCCGTAGGAGCAGGACGTGGAAATTGTCCTCGCGCATTGCCTTCTCAAGGAGATCGGTGATGACGATACGTTGGGGGCCCAGCGTATTGGCGATGAGAACCGTTGTGCTGTCGGCGGCGTGGGCCTCTTCCGGGATCTCGTTCATGGCGTGGGCTATCTCGTGGCCGCCGGACAGGCCGTCCCCGCCCACGAATTGATCCCAGGTGTAACTGCGCAAAAGGTTGTCTCCGCGCGGCCAGCGCGGAGGAGAAGGCTTAGGGCCGATGTAGAGAAAGCGCACACCCTGCGCCGACGGGCGTGCGGCCAGCGACGCAGACCGCAGCACGACGTCGATGAAGGCCCTTTCAAACATCGGGTCGTCGGTG
>JACPVR010000012.1 GCA_016197405.1 Mycobacterium sp. | reverse complement strand
GACCTACCGCTCTGAGGCCGAACGCGCCGGAACCTACCAGCACTGGCTGCATCACTACAATCACCACCGACCCCACACCGGCATCGGCGGAATGACACCAATCGAGCGCCTACGCGTTCACAACCTACCCGTGAAGAACATCTAGGCTTGCAGCCGACACGCCCGGATCAGGTTGTCCAGCTAAGCGGAATTGGGGTCATGTGTTGCAACGCATTTCGCGGTGGGCACTGCGCAGACCGCGTCGTGTCGTCACCGCCGTCGCGTTGCTGACGATAGCTGCCGCGATCTTCGCTGTGCCGGTGACATCGGCTCTGACCGCCGGCGGGTTCCAGGATCCGGCGTCGGAATCCGCACGCGCCAACCAGGTGCTGCTGGAGGTGTTCGGAAAAGGCGACGTGCAACTCGTTCTGGTGGTGACCGACCGCGGCGGGGGGATTCTGGGCGCCGAAACTCAGGCGGCGGGTCGCCAAATGGTCGACAAGCTCCGGCGCAGCCCGCACGTCATCGGGGTCATGTCGCCGTGGACATCGCCGGTCCAGGAGGCCGAGGCGCTCTACAGCGCCGACCGCCGTGCCGCGTTGATCGTCGCGGATCTGCGCGGCGGGGAGAGTCAGGCGCCGCAGTACGGCCAAGACCTCGTCGACGCCATCGAGAACGATGTGCTGGTCGGCTTTCCCGGTGTGGCCGTCGAACCCGGAGGTTCGGCCATGGTGTTCCGGCAGATCACGCAGCAGACGCTGCGCGATGTGCTCATCATGGAATCGATCGCCGTTCCGTTGAGCATGCTGGTGCTCGTGTGGGTTTTCGGTGGTCTGGCGGCCGCGACGCTGCCGGTTGTGGTGGCCGGGGTGGCGATCGCGGGCTCCATCGCGGTGCTGCGTGCCATAGCGCTGTGGACCGACGTGTCGATCTTCGCTCTCAATCTCACCACCGCACTGGGACTGGCGCTGGCAATCGACTACACGTTGCTGATCGTCAGTCGATTCCGGGACGAGGTGGCCACCGGCTCCGACCGGGACCACGCGTTGCGCACAGCGATGGCGACGGCGGGCCGCACCATCGTGTTCTCCGCGCTCACGGTGACACTTTCGATGTCGACGATGGTGTTGTTCGATATTCCGTTCCTGAGATCGTTCGCTTACGCCGGTGTGGCGACGGTGTCGTTGTGCGCGCTGGCCGCGCTGGTGCTCACGCCGGCGGTGATCGTCCTGTTGGGCAACCGGCTGGTGATCGGGACCGGTCGGCACCGCCGCGGTGACCCCCGGGAGTCGGCGCAGCACGCCTTCTGGAACCGCAGCACCGCATTCGTCATCCGCCACGCGCTGCCGTTGGCGGTGGCAGGTACCGCGCTGTTGGTCTGTCTCGGTGTGCCGTTCTTCGCGGTGAAGTGGGGAAACCCTGACGATCGCGTTCTCCCACCATCGGCGTCGGCGCATCAGGTGGGCGACCGTCTGCGGGAACAGTTCCTCGGCCGATCCGGCACCGAGAGCCTCGTCGTCGTGCCTGACGCACGGGGACTGACCGAGGCCGATTGGACGCGCTATGGCGAGTCGGCGTCCCGGGTGATCGGCGTGACCGCCGTTCGCGTGCCCACCGGCACATTCGTGGACGGCCGGGCCGTCGGGCCGCCCGCCGGCGGTGCCGCAGTGGCCGATGGCCACGCCTACCTCACCGTGGCCGGTGACACACCGCTGTTCTCGGCGGACTCGGAAGCCCAGTTGACGAGCCTGCGGGCGTTACCCGGTCCGGGTGATCGCGATGTCGAGATCACCGGTGCCGCCGCGGTCAACCGCGACAGCGTGCAGGCGATCGCCGCGCGGCTACCGTTGGTGCTCGGTCTCATCGTGGTGGTGATCTTCGCGCTGCTGTTCACCCTGACGGGCAGCATCGTCCTGCCGCTGAAAGCGCTTGTCCTCAATGCACTATCGCTCACCGCGGCATTCGGCGCCCTGGTATGGGTATTCCAGGAGGGCCACCTGGGGGCGTTGGGTACCACCCCGACGGGCACACTGGTCGCCACCATCCCGGTGCTGCTGTTCTGCATCGCCTTCGGTCTGTCGATGGACTACGAGGTGTTCCTCCTGGCGCGCATTCGTGAGTTCTGGGTCCGCAGCGATCGCACTGCTGCCGACCAGGACCGGAGCGTGGTGCTCGGTGTCGCTCATACGGCGCGGGTGGTCACCGCCGCCGCACTGATCATGTCGATCTCCTTCGCCGGACTGATCGCGGCGCAGGTGTCTTTCATGCGGATGTTCGGCGTAGGTCTGGTACTGGCGGTTCTCGTCGATGCCACCGTGGTGCGGATGGTGTTGCTTCCGGCGTTCATGCACCTGTTGGGCCGGTGGAACTGGTGGGCCCCGGCACCGCTGGCACGCTTGCACGCGCGGTGGGATCCGCCCGGCTGACGCCACCATCTGCCCACGCTCGACCGCGAAAAGGCCAGTTCAGAGGCCTTGAGAAAAATAACTCCGCCGTCAACGCCTCCATGTCGGGATCGGCTCCGAATGACTCTCGTAGGCACCCGCCCCGCACGCGAGGCGGGTGTCGCAGGCAGCGGACAGACCATGCCGAAAGCCGAGGGGAGCTCGAAGTTTGAGGGACAGGCAAGACCGCGGTCTACTGCGAGAGACCGGCGGACAGCTGTGTTCGAAATGAATTCGGAACCGGTCAGCGTCCGGATCGGTGCGGGCGGCGAATCAGTTGGGATCCGGCCGTGGCGGTGATCCTGGCCTACACGGCGCCGGCCATCGGCCACCTGTTTCCGTTCTGCGCGCTGCTCAGTGAGCTGGCATCGCGCGGCCACGATATCCACGTGCGCACCCTGGAATCCGGGGTGGCGGTGTGCCACGGGCTGGGTTTCGCGGCCGAACGCGTCGACCCCCGCATAGAGGCCGTACAGAGCGACGAGCGGCACGCCATCGGCGCGCTGCGCGGCGCGGGAACGACAGTCCGTACCCTGCTGCGTCGAGCCGCTTTCGAGGTGGCAGACCTCGATACCGCGATAGCCGATGTGCGGCCGGACATGGTGCTCGTCGATGCGAACTGCTGGGGAGCGGTATCGGCGGCCGAGGCGCGCGCAGTTCCGTGGTTGATCTTCAGCCCCTTCATTCCCTATTTGGACGGTCCGGGATCGCCACCTTTCGGACCCGGATACACACCGCACCCCGGACCGCTCGGCCGTATTCGCGATGTCGGGGTGAAATCGGTGACCGCCACGGTTTTCGACCGCCCCGTCCGCAGGGGTCTGGGCCCTGTCCGCGACGCACTCGGGCTGCCCCCGGTTCGCTCGGCCGACGAACTGCTGCGCCGCGCACCCGGAGTCCTGGTGGCCACCGCCAAACCGTTCGAGTACGCGCACACCCGCTGGGGCGACTCGGTGCACCTGATCGGGCCCGCGACCTACGAGCCGCCGTCGTCCGCACCGCACGACTGGCTCGACGATATCGATCTGCCTGTCGTGCTGGTCACCACATCGTCGGTGCGACAGTCCGACAGCGAGCTGGTGCGTACTGCAATGCGCGCCTTCGACGGCGAACGGGTACACGTCGTTGCCACTGTGCCGGCACATCACCTCGACTTCGATCCGGCAGCATTTCCTCAGGCGACCGTCTCGACATTCGTCCCGCATTCGGCAGTTCTGGAGCGTGCCGTCTGCGTGGTGACCCACGGTGGCATGGGGATAACCCAGAAGGCTCTCAGCGCCGGTGTACCGGTGTGTGCCGTGCCGTTCGGACGAGACCAATACGAAGTCGCCCGCCGGGTGGAGGTCGCGGGCTGCGGTACGCGGTTACCGGCGCGACGACTCAATGCCGCCCGGTTGCGTGAAAAGGTGTTCTCGGCGATGACGAAGACGGCAGGCGTCGACGCGGTCGCTGCTGGTTTCGCGGCCACCGGCGGTATGCGCCGGGGCGCGAACATCGTGGAGGGGTACCTCGGTCTGTTGTCGGACCCCGACGTTCCCTCGCCGATGCGCCTCCGCTGAGCTTCTGACGAAGCGGCTGAGCAGAATGGACCCATGACCGCAACGCTCGTCGCGAAGAATGTGGCCGGCGGGTTCGCGCATCGCACCCTCTTCGAGGGCGTCGACCTGACCGTGGCGCCCGGTGATGTCGTCGGTGTCGTGGGTGCCAACGGCGCCGGTAAGAGCACGCTCCTGCGGGTTCTCGCCGGCGACCTCGAGCCGCTCGAAGGTTCGGTGAGTGTCGCACCGACCGACGCGTTCGTCGGCTGGCTGCCGCAGGAACACGAACGGGTGCCCGGGGAGACGGTCGGTGCTTATATCGCGCGCCGCGCCGGGTGTACCGAAGCGACGCAGGCCATGGAAGCTGCCGCTGCGGCCCTGGCCGATCCCGGCCAGAACCCGGCCGGAGTCGACCCGGCCGACACCTACTCTGCGGCGCTGGACCATTGGTTGGCCACCGGGGCGGCCGATCTCGACGAACGGTTGCCCGCCGTGCTGGCCGACCTCGGCCTCGACGTCGACGTTGTTAGGCCTGACGTGACACCGATGACGGCACTGTCGGGCGGTCAGGCGGCCCGGGTCGGGTTGGCGGCGTTGATGGTCTCGCGGTTCGACATCGTGCTGCTCGACGAACCGACCAACGATCTGGATCTCGATGGTCTGGAACGCCTCGAGCACTTCGTCCGGGATCTGCGTGGCGGCGTGGTGCTGGTGAGCCACGACCGGGAATTCCTGGCGCGCAGCGTGACTCGAGTCCTCGAACTCGACCTCGCGCAGAACACCACGACGGTCTTCGGTGGTGGTTACGAGAGCTATCTGGAGGAGCGGGAGGTCGCTCGCCGGCATCGGCGCGAACAGTACGACGAGTTCGCCGACAAGAAGGCCGATCTGGTGGCGCGGGCCCGCACGCAGCGAGAGTGGTCGAGCCAGGGTGTTCGCAATGCCATCCGCAAGGCTCCTGACAACGACAAGATCCGGCGGCGCGCGGCATCGGAGTCCAGCGAGAAGCAGGCGCAGAAGGTGCGTCAGATGGAAAGTCGGATCGCGCGGCTGGAGGAGGTGGCCGAACCCCGCAAGGAGTGGACGCTGGAGTTCACCATCGGCGCGGCGCCGCGGTCGAGTGCGGTTGTCGCGACCCTCGACAATGCTGTTGTGCGACAAGGGGATTTCGTCCTGGGTCCGGTCTCATTGCAGGTGGCGGCCGGCGACCGCATCGGCATCACCGGACCCAACGGGGCGGGAAAGTCGACATTGTTGCGGCTGTTGCTGGGCAGGCAGCGTCCCGACGAGGGGCGTGCGAGTCTGGGTGCCAACATCGACATCGGTGAAATCGACCAGGCCCGTGCCGATTTCACCGGGCCCGGGCTGCTGATCGACCGATTCGAAAGGCGTGTTCCGTCCTGGCCGACCGCCGATGTGCGAACCCTGCTTGCGAAGTTCGGTCTGCGCGCCGACCACGTGGAGCGTGAGGTCGACGATCTCTCGCCTGGCGAGCGAACCCGCGCCGGCCTGGCCCTGCTGCAGGCCTGTGGGACCAACGTGCTGGTGCTCGACGAGCCGACCAACCACCTTGATCTGCCCGCGATCGAGCAACTCGAACAGGCACTGACCACCTATGACGGTGCGCTGCTGCTGGTCACACACGACCGCCGCATGCTGCGCAACGTCCGGCTGGACCGGTCGTGGCTGGTCGAGGGCGGCCGGGTCGTCGAGATCTAGGACCGACTCAGCGACCGCGGTCATCCGGACGCAGCATCGTGAACCCGGCCTGCGGACTCACGTCGAAGTAATTACCCAGACCGCCGGCCCGCAGGATGGGTTGTGCGGCCGCCGTGTCGTAGACGCCGTCGGTGAGCAGGGCGTTGTCGATGTGTACCGCCACGACCTCGCCGAACACCACCCAGGTCGTCAGTTGCTGCCCCTGGGCGTCCTTGAGTTGAACCAGCTGGCTGAGCCTGCATTCGAAGTTGACCGGGCTTTCCCGTACCCGCGGCGGCGCGACGATCACGGAATCGACGGGTGTGACTGCAGCGCGGTCGAATTCGCTCTGATCGGCGGGTATCGAGGCCGATGTCTCGTTCATCGCTTCGGCAAGTGGACGGGTCGCCAGGTTCCAGACGAATTCGCGGGTGGCGTCGATGTTGGCGACGGAGTCTTTCCAGCCGATCGATGCGAACCCGATCACCGGGGGCTTGTAGTTGAACGCGTTGAAGAAGCTGTAGGGCGCGAGGTTGGCCACCCCGTCGACGCCGAGTGACGAGATCCAGCCGATCGGACGTGGGCCGATGATGGCGTTGAGCGGGTCATGAGGCAGCCCGCTGCCGTCCGCCGTGCGATAGAAATACGCCTCTGGTCCGGCCAACTGTCGACCCCACTCCTTCGGTCACGCGGTTTCACGGCGTTGCCGCCTCCTGACAATCCTATTGGGGTGTGGTGTTTTGGGCCGTCCAGTGTTCCGGCTCGGCTGACTCACCGGATATCGAATCGGCGGCTGAGCGTGGCTGCCCGATCAAGAACCCTTGACCGCATTGGATTCCCAGACTGTGCAGAACGTGCATCTGCGATTTGTTCTCGATCGCCTCGGCAACGGTCGTCGAACCCAGCTCGGTGGCGAGCTGGACGATCGAGGTGGCCAGTGCGCGTTTGACCGGGTCGGCTTCGATGCCGTAGGTCAGCTCCCCGTCGATCTTGATCATCTCCGGACGCAGCCGAAGGAGCTGGGTGAAGCTGGCGAATCCGGCCCCGGCGTCGTCGACCGCCAAGTCGATACCGGCGTCGCGCAGCGGTTTCAGCCGTATCGCGAAGTCCTCGGGAAATGGCTCGTGTTCGGTGATTTCGACAACGAGGTGTCTGTCCACCGACCGGAGGATGTCCTGGACGGTGGTGTCCAGTGCGGTCGTCGGACTCAGATTGACCGCGACGAAACAGTGGGCCGGAATGAGGGGAGCCGCAGCGAGGACACGCCGGAGTGCCATGAGTTCGAGCGGGTAGCCGCGCCCCAGCCGGCGCGCCGTGTCGAACCATTGGGCCGGGTTCATCTCGGGCATACCGGGAAATCGGGACAGGCCCTCGAAACCCAATGTGCGACCGGTCGCCAAGTCGATGATGGGCTGGAACACCGGTGTCAGTTCCGCCGGCGTCGATAACAGCGTGTCGAGCCGGTCGTGTAGGTGATCGTGCCGGATGACATCGGGTAGCAACACCGACGCCAGAAAACGCGCCGTGGAATCCCGGTGCGGAGTGTGGGGATCGTCGAGCAGGTCGTCGAGCAGGCGGGACAGCTCTGAATGCGAGTCGATCAACGCCGAGATGAACCGGCTGATCGAGGTGATGGCCACGACGTCGGCGTCGGTGAACCTGTTCGGTTCGGTTGCCGTGACCGACAGGGCGCCGATTGCGATTCCGTTGTGCATCAACGGAACCACCACCAATGAATGGATGCCCAACCGAGCACCGATCGAACGGACCTGCTCGGTCAGCAGAGGATCCGTCGCCGTCTCATGGCTGACTTGGGTTTGTCCGGTGGCAATCGCGCGGCCTTGGAAGGTGCCGTCCGCCGGTAGCACCAGGCCGAGCAGCGACTCCACCAGACCGTGAGCCGACACCACGACGAACTCTTTGTCGAGCGTGTAGAGACTGACGGCGGCCCCGTCGGCCTTCGGGGTGAACAGACATGTCTGCTCTGCGATTCTGCGCATCAGCGATACCGGGTCCAGAGATGCGGCCAGCACCGCTGTCAGCTTCTGCATCGCGTATCCATCTCAAGGGCATCGTCTCAGGTCATTGCACAGCATGTACGCACCTGCGACGGAGAAAACGCGGAAATCAGAGACTGCGCTCTGCGACGTGGTTACCGGGAGCCGGGGGAGGAGAAGCCGGATATGCAGGCAGCCACAACCGGAATCGGGCACCCGGTTGGCCTGGCAAACAGACCAATTCGCCACCATGGGCGCGGGCCAGGGCGCGCGCGATCGGCAGACCCAGACCCGCTCCTCCGTTGTCGCGGCTGCGCGCGTCATCGAGACGTACCAGCCGTTCGAAGATTCGCTCGCGCTGCTCGTCGGGTATTCCGGGACCGGTGTCGGAAACGGTCACCTCCGCACCGCCTTCGACCGCGGTGACGATGATCGCGATGGTGCCACCGGCAGGTGTGTGGCGCCGGGCGTTGTCGGTGAGATTGGCCAGTATCTGCGCGATCCGGCTGGGGTCGGCGCGAACAGAAAGTGTTGCCACCCCGGTACGAACGACATGTAATGCCGGTGCCAGCAGGGCGGCTCGCTCACGTTCGGACTCGGCCAGTGCGACCAGATCGCAATCGGTGATCTCGAGCTGCAGCCCGGCATCGATACGGCTCAGGTCGAGCATGTCACCCACCAGCCTGCCTGCTCGACGTGCCTCGGTGAGCACCAGTTCGGCCCGGCGTCGTTGCCGGGTCCAATCAGGCTCGTCACGCTGACTTGCCGTCGAGGCCATGAGCTCGGCGCCGGCCTGAATGCCGGCGATCGGTGTGCGAAGCTCGTGGGCGGCATCTGCCAGAAAGCGTCGGGTCGCGGTCTCGGAGGATTCCAGGGCATCCAGCATGGTGTCGAAAGCGGATGCGGCACGGCCTAATTCGGTACCGGGACGGTCAGGACGCACTCGTCGCCCGCGGTCGCCCGCGGCGATGGATTCGGCGACGAGGGTGAGCCGCTGCAACGGCAGCATCGCCGCGCGGACCACCAGGGCGACGCCGATTGCGGCCGCCATCAGCACCGTGACACCGGACACGACCATGATGACGCGCAGTTGACGCAGCAGCGCGGTGGTTGCGGTGGTGTCGGCTACCAGAACCACCCGACCGCCGTCGGGTAGGGGCCGTTCGATGACAGTGGCGGTGGCTTCCGGTGGCGGACCGGGCGTCTTCGGCGGGCGGGGGCCTCCCGGCGGCGGTGGTGGCGGGGGAGGCGGGACGGCCGAACTCTGTGCCGAATCACGCGGCAGGGAGCGGTCCCCGTAGGTCGCGCCGTCTGCGGTGATCACCAGGGCCCGGATACCGCCGCCGTTGAGCTCGGCCGCCACCTGGGTCGGTGGGGCGCCGGCGGCGGTGAGCGCATCGGCTCGGGCCGCTCCGCCCATCATCCGGTCGTGCAGGTCCCGACGGGCCTGCGCCCCGATGAGCAGATCGATCGTGACGCCGAGCAGAACCAGCAGGACGGTCAGCAGGGTGAGCGCGCCGACCATGACACGAAGACGCAGCGACGGCGTCGCGGTCTGAATGGGTGCTGTCACTGGCGTGGTGCCTCGAGTCGGTAACCGATACCCCTGGCGGTGTGCAGGATCCGAGGTCCGTGCGCCTCCAACTTCTTTCGCAGGCTGCTGATGTGGACATGGACCAGGTTGTCGTCGTAGGAGGTGTAGCCCCACACCGCGTTGAGGATCTGATTGGCACTGACGGTGCGTCCCCGTTGGTCCAGGAGGAAGTCGAGCAGGCGCAGTTCGGTGGCCGTGAGGTCCAGTCGGGTCCCGGCCCGCGCCGCGATGCCGGCGCCGCGGTCGACCACAAGGTCTCCGACCTGGATCGTCGCCGGAAGACGGCCGCGCCGGCGCAGTACGGCGCCCACTCGGGAGATGAGCTCGGACAACTCGAAGGGTTTGACGACGTAGTCGTCAGCGCCGCCGTCGAGGCCGCGTAATCGATCCGGTAACGCGTCGCGCGCGGTGAGCATGATGACGCCTACTTCACCCCAGTCGCGGACGACGTCGACCAGGGCGAAGCCGTCCCGGCCGGGCAGCATCACGTCGAGCACCACCAGATCCGGCCGGTACCCGTCGAGGGTGTCTTCGAGCCCGGAGCCGTCGACGGAGCCCTCGCAGGCGTACCCGGCGGCGTGCAGTGCCTCCACAACCGTCTCACGGATGGCGTCGGAATCCTCGACGACCAGGATCCGTGCCGGACTGCGACTGGTGTCCGCGCTGCCGACCATGGTGTCCATTGTGTCGTGGGCGACCTGAAACGTATCTGAAGAAACACCCGCGGACGGTTGTCTTCAGGTTGGCTTCACCCTCGGTGGCTAGCGTCGGCGCCGTCGGGAAGCCAACGCAACAGGAGTCGCTGATGAGCAATGAGCAAGATAGACAAGATATTTCGGATGACGAGTCGATACGTGAAGTCGACACTGTGCGGATGCCCGAGACGCCCGGACAACCGATGGCGTCGCCGCGGTCCGAGCGGTGGGCAGCGGTGGCCGCTCCCGCGCGTCGACACCCGGTCGGCACGGCGATCGCAGCGGCCGGGGTGGGACTCCTGGTCGGGCTTCTCGGTGGGCTGACGATCAACGCGCATCCGATGATGCAGCTGACGGTCGGTACCGCAGGCGCTCCAGGGCATATCGGACACCTGGATGCCGACTCGCCGCCACCGCCGCCCGGTCACCGGGATGGTCCGGAGCGGATGGGTCCGCAGGGCCCACCACCCCCGCCGCCGCCCGGGTTCGGGCCTGGCGCGCCAGGCGGTGGTCCCGGTGGTCCCGGTGGTCCAGGTGTACCGCCTGCGCCTGCGGCCCCACCCGGAGGTGCTTCCGGTCCGAACGCCCCCGGACCGAACGCACCCGGGAGTGTGGCGACGCCGAACGCACCCGC
This sequence comes from Mycobacterium sp., assembly GCA_016197405.1. Taxonomy (GTDB): domain Bacteria; phylum Actinomycetota; class Actinomycetes; order Mycobacteriales; family Mycobacteriaceae; genus Mycobacterium. Next base: position 269,552 of record JACPVR010000012.1, on the reverse strand, counting down.
CCCGGTGCCGGTTCCCGGGGCACAGCCCGGCCCCGGAACCGGTGCGGCACCCCAGGCCCCGCCGTTGCCGGCCGAACGCGGCGGCGCGGCGCAGGGCGGTGCTTGACGGATCTGACGCGGCGGCTGCCCGGCCGGGTACGCAGACCTACATGCCGGCGTTGCTGGCCAGGTCGATGGCGTACTGGCTCATGAAACGACCAGCGCCGGGCTCGCCGCGGCCACACGATCCGTCGGATTCGCCGGGGCGTTTGACCCAGAGGAAGGCATCGATCTGACCGTTGCCGGTATCGGTGGTAGGCGCGACGCCCAGGGCCCGTCCGGACGGATTGCACCAGTACAGCGGATCACCCTCGACCGGTCCGGCTCCGTTGCGCGACGTATCGATCACGTAGTGCGCGCCGCCGGTGAGCCCGGAAATCGTGTCGCCGTAGCCGATCTCTTCGCCGGTGCTGAAGAAGTTCGCGGTGTTGAGGCTGAAACCGCGCGCTTTGCTCACGCCGACATCGTTGAGCCGGGCGGCCATGGTCTCGGCGCTGACCCAGCGTGAATGGCCGGCGTCTACGTAGAGGGCGGTGTTCGGATTCTGGGTCAGCGTGTCCACGGCGTAGCGGATCAACGCATAGCGTTCCTGCTGCTGGTCGGCTGACAGGCAGTCGGCCATGGCCAACGCGTCGGGTTCGAGGATTATCGCCGCGGGCCCGCCCCCGATGGCGGCTGCGACGCCGTCGATCCAGCCACGGTAGGCATCCGCCGAACCGAACCCGCCGGCGGCGAAGCTTCCGCAGTCGCGATGCGGTATTCCGTAGAGGGCCAGGATCGGCCGGGTGCCGGCCGCCTGTGCCGCCGCGATGTATTTCGCGTCGACGGCGGGCGTCGACAGCTGGTCCATCCAGTAGGCCTGAGGTGTATTGGCGATGGCGGTCAGCTGCGGACTGGGCGGATCAGCACTCTGCGCGGCCCGCATCGCCGCCGAGTTGGGATTGACGTAGAACGGAAGTCCGGCGAGCGGATTGGAGTCGTCGACCAGTCGTATCGCAGGAGTGGGAGCAGATTCCAGCGGGAGCACCGAACAGCCCAGGCCGGCGACAGCCGCAACGGTCAGGAAGGGAGCTACCCACCGCGCGACTGCGCCGGGGGTTGAATACGTCACCCCAGGAAAAGTAGTGCCGAGCTGCGACTAGCGCCAATTGCCGATGGCCGTTCGGTGGTGTCACCGAGCAGGGGCAACCTGAGCGCCGAGGCATAAACGCGACATGGCGTGCTGGTGCCGGGAGTCGGCTGCGCGCTCAGCAACGCCGCGTTTCGGCTAGTCGGCATGATGCGCGCGATTGCCGCCCTCGCGCTTCGCGGCGTACATCGCAAGGTCGGCGGCGGATATGAGGTCATCCAGGAGCGGTCGCACCGATGATCTGGCACCCGAGACCACGGAGGTGGCCGCGGTGCCGATACTCGCGGTGACCTCATGCGGCAGCGCCGCGATGGCCAGGCACAGTCGCGAGGCGTTTGCACGCGCCCGCCCCAGGTCACCCAGGTCGGCAACCAAGAACTCCTCGCCGCCGGCCCGGCACACGGCGGCCGGTGGCGGATAGTGCTCGCGCAGCAGTTCCGCGACGGCGAGCAGCACCCGGTCGCCGGCCAGATGTCCCCGTGTGTCGTTGATGCGTTTGAACGCGTCGAGATCGACCATCAGCACCGTCAGGTGGGTGACCGACAGGGAACCGTTGCCGAGTCGCCGGGCGACCACGCCGGTGAAGGCGCGCCGGTTGAGCAGACCGGTCAAGGGATCGACCTCGGAGCGCGTCGCGTACTCACTCAGTGCCAGGGACATGGCCCGGACACCGAGCGGTACCGAGATGTTGAGGAAGACAACCAGCCAGAAGGCTGCGACAGCCGTCGAGAAGTCGGTGTCGGCGGCGAGGCGCGCTGTCGCGGTCCACGCGAGCACAAACGCCGCGGCGAAATTGAGGAAAAGCAGCCTGGTGCTGTGAAAGAACGCGATGTAGCCGCCCGTCACAGCGGTCGCGGTGCAGGCGAGGACGGCCACCGCCGCCGCCGGCTGAGCAGTACTCCACACCGCGATGACCAGGACCCCAAGGGTGACGACGATTTCTGATTGACGCCGGGTGGGCCAGCGGTAGAGCCAATACGTGGTCATACCCAGGGTGAACAGTGCACCAGCCAGGCCCGCCGCCACTGCGGCGACATGGGGGCTGTTCAGCCCGGCCAGAAACGCCAGCGGAACCAGTGCCGCCGAGCCGGCGACCGTTGCCATGATCAGCCGCGCCGAACGCAGCAGACCGCGCTGCCGCAAAAACTGCGTAGTCCAGTCGTACTGATCGGGCTGTTGCCACCAGCGGCGTATCGTTGACAATTCGAACAAAACCTCGGTAGTTGACTGCCCGTAGACAGCTAAGTCGTACGAACTGGAACGATACGCACGTATTGTCGTAATTGTCCACCCACCTCAGCGAACATGTGAGGCTGCTATGAGCGATAAACTGCGAAAACGGTGGGTTTCCGTCCGGTGCCGGAGAGCGTCTGCTGTGACAATATATGCCTCGTGTGGCACGCGCTCAGCTATCTTCGAACTTCCATATCGAGGCTGAACTGACAGCCTCGACCGAAACGTCGCAAAGTTCGCCAGCCGCACACGCCGGCCGAATTTTGGCAACATTCGTAGACTGGCTCAATGCCAACCCCCGACATTCCCAAGCCCGGGCAAGAATCGGTATGGGACTACCCGCGACCGCCCCGCCTCGAGGAATTCGACGGCACGATCACCATCGAACTGGGCGGACAGTGCATCGCATCCACCCGGCGGGCCTGGCGTGTGCTCGAGACCAGCCATCCGCCGACGTATTACTTGCCTCGAACGGCTTTCGTCGCCGGAACTCTGCGTCCGGTATCCGGATCGTCCTGGTGTGAATGGAAGGGGCAGGCCGGCTACTTCGATCTGGTGACCCCGACTCGTGTCGCGCCGAAGGCGGCCTGGACCTATCCGAAACCTACGGCAGCGTTCACCGCGATCGCGGGTGCGGTCGCCGTGATGGCGGCGCTCGTGGATCGGTGCACCGTCAACGGAGAGGACGTCACACCGCAGCCGGGCGGGTTCTACGGGGGATGGATCAACAGCTGGGTCGTCGGGCCCTTCAAGGGCGTGCCCGGGTCGATGGGGTGGTGACAGAAATCAGCAGAGCGCCCGCGGTGCGGACGCTCTGCTGATTGCGATGACTCAGTGGTGAACTGTCGTATCGACGTGCGGCACAACCACCGTCGGGTACAGCTGATCCCACCAGTAGTAGTCATGGTGGTGATTGTGCGCCTGAGCCGGAGCGGCGAAGCCGATCAACGCGGCCATCAGAGCGCCGGCGACGGTACTCGCCAATCCCAACTTCTTCATTGCTCTCGCCTCTTCCCGTGTCGACCCCGGATGGATGACGATCCCGGGATCTGCCGGTTCCAACAGGCGATGGATGGCGTTCATTTCCGTTGGCAGCATCTGAACGCAGGCTGGCGTGATCGTGCCTGCGAGGGCAGTCGGATATTCGTCCTGCGCTCACGTCTGAGACATCTGGCCATGAAATCGTGTGTTGGTGCGTGCCGAGTCGCGATCCGGTGATGCACGCCTGGTCAGGCGGTTCCACGGCTGGTGTGAGATGGTCGTCGGCTGGTTACCGCTTGGCCTGAATTCCGTTGTGGCGCCGACATTCCTCGGCTTCTGCCTGATCAACACCGTCACATTCGGCGTCGACCTGGCAATCCTCACCGGCCTACGCGGCGGAATGGGCCTACCGATGCCGATCGCCGTGACAGCGGCATACGCCTGCGCTTTCACGCTGAGTTACACACTGAACCGGATCTTCAATTTTCGATCGCACGCGCCGGTCGGACCGCAGTATGCGCTCTACGTCGGTGTGGTCGTCGTCAACTATCTGGCGTTCATCCTGGGGGTGTGCAGCTTGTTGACGAACGCAGGTTTGCAGTATCAGCTGGCGCGCATGGTCGCCGGTGGATGCGAGGCCGCCTACATGTACTGCGCAATGCGTTGGCTGGTTTTCCGCCGATGAATTGCGTGGATTGTCAGTGCCGAACCGGCGTGCGCGGGTTTCCCGCACGGCGCACGGCGGCCGGGGTGGCCTCGGTGGCACGCTGCTGGCGGCGATCGTCGCGCCGAATGCGCCTGCCGAGCAGGCGCTCGTCACGTCTGGTGATCGTACGATTCTTCTCGGTGAGCTGATCGAGCTGCTGCCAGCTCAATCCATCCAGGTCACCATCGGAATCGTGGGTCGCGATGACGACACAGCCGCGAAGCAGCGGGACCGTCTTCGCGGTGAATGATGTTGTCGCCAAGAGCAGTTCGGTGGCGCTCTGGTTGGCGCGGCGCTGGCACCGGCGGGTGGACGGGCTGAACCAGAAGTCGAACTGCCGGTCGGTACTGGTCAGGCACTGCAGCCCCTGGTCGTGCACGAGCTGATCGATATCAGCCTTGCTGTAGGCGCGGGTTTCGTAGATGGCGCCGTTGGCGCTGCAATAGAGGACGGTATTCATTGCGATGTTCCATTCAATTCTTTCGTCGCGGCTCACGGTGGCGCTTGGAATTCGCGCTGTTACTGAAGTTACCCATGTGACAGTAGGGGCAAACTTAGATAACGATAGGAATTCGATGTGTATTCCGGGCGGCCGCCGGCATCATCGGCATTGAGCACGCGCCTCAATGAGTTCGGTTGCGCCGCAGGCTGGGGATCAACACCTCGTCGACGAGAGCGCGCACCGTGTCGTCGGTGGGCGGCCGCTCGGAGACCAATGAGCGAAATACCAAATAGCCCGGCAGCACATCCCAGATCTCGGGGTTGATCATCTCGGCGTCGATCTCGCCGCGATCGACGGCCGCGTTGAGTACCTCTTTTATCAACACGTTCCGATGCCGGACGAACTTCTGCTGCATCGCTTCGCGCAGTCCCTCGCTACGTGACATCTCATTGAGCACCGCTCGCATGGTGGTGGAATGCTCCTGGGCCTGCGCGGCCACAGCGGTGCCGATGGCCAACAGGTCGTCACGCAACGACCCGGTGCGGGGTGGGACCGCCGACTCCCGGGTCCCCTCGATGAACGCCGCCAGCACCAGATCGGCCTTCGAGGGCCACCTCCGGTACATAGTCGCCTTGCTGGCCTTGGCTTCGGTGGCCACGGCTTCGACGGTCAATCGGTCATAGCCGTGCTCCTGCAACAACTTCAGCGTGACGGCCAAGAGCTCGGATTCACGCTCGGTCCAGTCGCACTCCAGCGGCAGCACCGCGGCTTCGTGCGTCGGATCCGGGGACACGCGCCCACCTTAGGTCTGTTCCGCCGCGACGTCACGCGTGAGAGCAGACGTCCCGGTGATAGTCAACAAGCCGTACGGCTTGCACGGCCCAGTACCGTACCGTACCGTTCTTCAGGCCGCCACAGGCGTGCCGACGACGGGGTGAGACACGTCGCGCCCCAATGCGAAAGGCGATCCGATGAGCAAGTTGTCGGTCGGCAACCTCATCAGACGGCGCTGGACCGTGATCGTGGCTGTGCTGGTCGTGGCGGTCGTCGCGTTCAGCGTCCACCGCTTGCACGCGATCTTCGGATCGGACAACACGGTGTCCCGCCCGAGCGCCGATGCGCTGGAGAACACCGGCTACAACCCCAAGCGGGTGCTGTTCGAGGTGTTCGGCTCACCGGGATCGGTGGCCACCATCAACTACCTCGACGAGCACGCCCAGCCACAGCGCGTCGACGACGTTGCGCTGCCCTGGTCGCAGACGTTGACGACCGATGACCCGACGCTGTACGCGGATCTGCGTGCACAGGGCGACGGCGCCACCATCGGCTGTCGGATAACCGTCAACGGCATCGTCAAGGACGAAAGGTCGACCGAGAACGTGAACGGTTACATCGCGTGCCTGGACAAGTCGGCATGAGCGACCACCGGCTCGACGACCCGGTCGAAACCCCCTCCGCACGAACCGAAGGATCACGCACGGCGCGCAACATCCGCCGGCTGGCCGTACCGATCCTGCTGTTGTGGATCGCCGTGGCCGCCCTGACCAACATCGCCGCACCACAGCTCGAGGTCGTCGGCGCCGAGCGCTCGGTGTCGATGAACGCAGCCGACTCACCCTCGATCATGGCCATGCGGCATATCGGAAAAGTGTTCGACGAGTTCGACTCCGACAGCGCAGCCATGATCGTGCTCGAAGGCGACAAGCCGCTGGGCGCCGACGCGCACCACTTCTACGACGAGATGGTCAAACGGCTGGCCCAGGACACCACACACGTCCAGCACATCCAGGATTTCTGGGGCGATCCGCTGACGGCGGGCGGCTCGCAGAGCAAGGACGGCAAGGCCGCGCTGGTGCAGGTATATCTGGCCGGGAACCAGGGCGAGGCGCTGTCGAACCAATCGGTCGACGCGGTTCGCGCCATCGTCGCCGGTATGCAACCGCCACCCGGGGTCAAGGCCTACGTCACCGGCGCCGCACCGCTGATCACCGACAATTTCGAAGTCGGCAGCGAGGGCACCCACGAGGTCACCGCCATAACGTTTCTGGTGATCGCGGTGATGCTGCTCATCGTCTACCGCTCGATCGCCAGCACGCTGATAATCCTGGTCACCGTTCTCGTCGAGCTCTCTGCCGCACGCGGAGTCGTTGCCGCCCTGGCCAATTCCGGAGTCATCGGTCTTTCGACGTACTCGACGAATCTGCTCACCCTGCTGGCGATCGCGGCGGGAACCGACTACGCCATCTTCATGGTCGGCCGCTACCACGAAGCGCGACACAACGGTGAGGATCGAGAATCCGCGTACTACACCATGTTCCGCGGAACGGTGCACGTCATCGTCGGCTCGGGCCTGACCATCGCCGGCGCGGTCGCCTGCCTGTACTTCACCCGCCTGCCCTACTTCCAGACCTTGGGTGTCCCCGCGGCCCTCGGTGTCCTGGTCACACTGGCGGCGGCGCTGACCCTGGGTCCGGCGGTGCTGGTCATTGCCAGCCATTTCGGCCTGCTCGATCCCAAACGCAAGATGCGCACTCGGGGCTGGCGTCGAATCGGCACCGTGATCGTCCGATGGCCCGGGCCCATCCTGGTCATATCGTGCGGTATCGCGCTCATCGGCCTGCTCGCGCTGCCCGGCTATCAGACCAGTTATGACGCGCGGCCGTATCTGCCTGCCTACGCGCCCGCGGTCGTCGGGTACACCGCTGCCGAGCGGCACTTCTCCGAAGCGCGGCTCAATCCCGAGCTGCTGATGATCGAGACTGATCACGACATGCGCAATCCGGCCGACATGCTGATCCTCGAGCGCGTCGCGAAGGCAGTGCTGCACACCAAGGGCGTCGCGCTCGTGCAGTCGATAACCCGTCCGCTCGGCACCCCGATCACGCACAGCTCCATACCGTTTCAGATCAGCGCGTCCAGTGCCAGCCAGATCATGAACCTCAGTTATCAGAAGGATCGCGCCGCGGACCTGCTCAAGCAGGCCGATGAGATCAGCAACACCGTCGGCATCCTCAAGCAGCAGCTGGCGCTACAGCAGCAGAGTGCGGCCGCCACCCACGAACAGACCCAGGCGTTCCACGACACCGTCACGGTGGTCAACGACCTGCGTGACAAGCTGGCCAACTTCGACGACCAGTTCCGACCCTTACGCAACTACTTCTACTGGGAGCCGCACTGCTTCGACATACCCATGTGCGCGGCGCTGCGAAATGTCTTCGACTCCCTCGACGGCATCAGCAAGCTCAGTGACCAGTTCGGCACCATCACCGCCAGTCTCGACAAACTCGACGCGTTACAACCCGAGCTGGTGGCGTTGTTGCCGCCACAGATCGCCATCCAGGAACGCAACCGCGATCTCATCCTGTCCAACTACGCCACCACCGGTGGAACCAATACGCAGAGCGAGGAAGCGCTGCGCAACGCCACGGCCATGGGGCAGGCCTTCGACGACGCGAAGAACGACGACTCGTTCTACCTGCCGCCGGAAGCCTTCGACAACCCGGACTTCAAGCGCGGACTGAAATTGTTCCTCTCGCCCGACGGCAAGGCCGCCAGGATGATCATCACCCACGACGGCAATCCCGCTACGCCCGAGGGCATCTCGCATATCGACCGGATCAGGGATTCGGCTTTCGACGCGATCAAGGCCACCCCGCTCTCGGATGCCAAGATCTATGTCGCAGGTACCGCGGCCACCTATAAGGACATCCAGGACGGCGCCAAGTACGACCTGCTGATCGCCGCACTGGCGGCGCTGGCACTGATCCTGCTCATCATGATGTTCATAACCCGCAGCCTGGTGGCCGCCGGTGTCATCGTGGGTACCGTGGTGCTGTCGTTGGGTGCGTCATTCGGACTGTCGGTCCTGGTGTGGCAGTACATCTTCGGTATCCAGCTGTATTGGATCGTGCTGGCGCTGGCTGTCATCCTGCTGCTGGCGGTCGGAGCCGACTACAACCTGCTGTTGATATCGCGATTCAAGGAAGAGATCGGAGCCGGACTCAAGACCGGGAGCATACGTGCGATGGCGGGAACCGGCGGCGTCGTCACCGCGGCCGGTCTGGTGTTCGCGGCCACCATGTCCTCGTTCATCTTCAGCGACCTGATAGTCCTCGGTCAGATCGGCACCACCATCGGTCTGGGCCTGCTGTTCGACACCTTGATCGTCCGGTCCTTCATGACACCGTCGATCGCGGTGCTGCTGGGGCGCTGGTTCTGGTGGCCGCAGATCGTGCGCACGCGACCGGCCAGCCAGATGCTGCAGCCGTATGGAACCCGGCCCGCCGTCCGCGACCTGCTCGAACGCGAACCCGGGAGCGCCGGGTGATGGGGCACGCTGCCACTCTCCGGCAGATCTAGTTGGGCGAGTTGCCCTCGTCCTTGCCCCAGCATTTGGCCAGGCCCTCGGCGACATCGATGCTGGGCACGTCGGGCTGCGGGTCGTCGGTGACCAGTGCGACGCCGGTGGTGACCATATCGCTGCCCTGGTTGGGGATGGGTCGCGTTCCGTCGCGCAGGTAGGCAGCGATGGCATCGACGCCCTGCACGGCCATCTGGAGTGGATACTGCTGCGCTGTCGCGCCCACCACGCCGGACTGCACCATCTTCATCCCGGGATCACAGCCACCGTCGACGGACACCACGGTCGCGGTCTTGCCGGCGGCTTGTAACGCCTCGACGGCACCACTGGCCGCGGGTTCGTTGACGGTGTAGACGAGATTGATATCGGGATTGTCGGCCAGGCAATGCGCCATACCTGCGCGACCCTCGTCCTTGGCGCCCAAAGTCGTTTCATGGCAGGCGATGCGGTAGGCGCCGGCGCTGTAGGTGCCGGTGGGAGCTTCATCGCCCTTGTACCGTGGATCGGCGACGGGGATCCCCATACCGGTGAGGAATCCCTGGTTGCGACTGGAATCGGACTCCACGCCGCGATTGCCGAACAGGTCGAGCATCGCGATGACGGCGGGCGCGCCGTTCATCTTCTTCGCCGACCACGCACCGATCAGCCGGCCGGCTTCGAAGTTGTCGGTCGCGAACGTGATATCGGCGGCATCGGGGTCGGAGGGTTTGGTATCCAACGCGACCACGAAGACGCCTTTGTCGCGCGCCCGTCGGAGTGCCGCGTCGACGCCCTGCCCGTTGGGCGCGATCAGTATGGCCTTGTCACCGCGGTCGATTGCGGCGTTGATCGCCGTGATCTGGGTGTCGACATCACCGTCCGCGGTGCCCGCGGTGGCGGTCACCCGGAGGTCCTTTGCGGCGGCTTCCTTCTGGGCTCCGTCCTGGATCGTCACGAAGAACGGGTTGGTCGCATTCTTGGTGATGACGGCGATGCCCGCGGGTTCGTCACTTTTGTTCTCGAAAACACCGCATGACGATATTGCCGGAATCATCAGGCCAGAGGTCGCGGCGACGACTATTCGCCAGGTCGCACCTTGGCACCGCACGTTGACCATGGAGGCATCTCCGGGCGTCGCTATGACGGTGATGGCCGACCACGTGGGCTTGAAGCCGGCAACCTATCTATGGTCCCGACTGTAACCGCAGCGCGGCCCTCCGGCGGCGACTTGGCGCAGATATGTCGCGGATCTGGATTTATATCGCCCGGGGATCGAATGCGTTGTCCAGAAGACGGTTTCGCCGTGTCACGCCGTCATGAGGCAATCGGCACCACCGACGTAGACGATGCCGGAGGGATTCGGGATGGTGGTCGCGTTGACGATCGCCGCCGCGAACTCGTGCACTGTCGGCAATTCCACGCTGCTGCGGCGGGCCTCGACGGCGCCCGGATCGCGACGTTCCAGAAGTCTGACGATGATGGTGCCGTCGATCATGTCACCCGAGACCACGGTGAAATGGATTCCCGCGCGACTGAAGGCCGAACGCATCGCGTAGAGCGCGGTCTCGCCGGCGCGTTTGCTTGCCGCAACGCCGGCATAGCCCTTCGGCACCGCCTTGTTCGGAAAGAAGTGTGCCTGGTGGCTGGTGACGAAGACGATCCGCCCGCCCACCGGCATCAGCGGCAGCGCCAGCTGCGCCAACCGGCGCTGGGCGTCGCGGTTGAGACGCATGGCGTAGCCGGGATCGGCCCCGAGCTCGAGGCCGCCCGAGGCGTTGAGGATCAAGGTGTCCAGGCGCCCGAACCGCTGCGCCACTGATTCGATCATCGCGGTGGCGTCGGCCTCATCGGAGATGTCGGCCGCCAGTGTCGATGCGTGCCCTCCGGCGTCTCGAATGGCCGCGGCGATGGTCTCTGCGCGTTTGGACTTCTCCCGGTAGTTCACGATCACGTGGGTGTCAGGGGCGGCGAGCTGCTGGGCGACCTCGGCGCCGATTCCCCTCGATGCTCCGGTGATCAACACGATTCGCTGCGGTGTCGTGGGCTGCATGTCGGGTTCCTTCCGTCACTGCCGGTGCGACCGCCTGTGCGTTGACCTGCGAGATCGTGCCGCAGGTGCGCCATAGCCGGCCGCTGAAGTCCCCACCGTACACGACTTCTTAAGAAAAATAAGGCATAAATAAGGTCACAGTAAGGGTGTCAATCCAGCCGTCATGCCAACGTGGCCAGTGCCTGCTCCGCGCTGTAGCCGGCGAACCGGTCGAGTTGTCCGTCGCGCAGTTTGTTGACCCAAGCGGGATCTGCCAGCAACGCGCGCCCGATCGCCACCACGTCGAATTCACCGGCGTCGAACTGTTCGACGAGGCGGTCGACACCGGCCGGTTGGATGACCTCACCCTGCTTCTCGCTGCGGAACTGTGTCTCCAACCCCACCGAGCCGACCGCGATCACGGGCACACCGGTGACCTTCTTGGTCCACCCGGCAAGGCTGAGCCGATCGTCCACGCCGGGGAATGCCGGGGCGTAGTGCCTGCGCGTCGACGGGTGCAGCACGTCGACTCCGGCCGCTACCAACGGGGTAAGCAACTCCTGCAGCTCGTTCGGGTCATCGGCGATCGTGGCGGCGTAATCGGTGCCCTTCCACTGCGAGAAACGGAAGATGATCGGATAGTCCGGTCCGACGGCGTCACGTACCGCACGTACCACCTCGGCCGGGAAGCGGGTGCGTGCGGCGAGGGTTCCGCCGTAACCGTCGGTGCGCAGGTTGGTCCGCTCCCAGAAGAACTCGTCCAGCAGGTAACCGTGGGCGCCGTGGATCTCGATGGCATCGAATCCGACGGCCCGCGCGGTGGCGGCACTCTGGGCGAACAGGTCGGCGATCTGGCCGAGCTCTCCGGTGGCCAGCGCGCGTCCACGTGGCTTGCCCAGGCCGTCGATGCCGGACGGTCCGACCGGAACAACGCCGTCGGCGTCATCGCGCTGTACGCCCTGGTGCCACAGCTGTGCGGCGATGGTGCCACCCTCGCCGTGTACGGCGTCGACGACCCGCCTCCAGCCGGCGAGGACGTCGTCGCCGGCAAGCGTGGGGATCGAATAGGGGTGCCCAGCGGCGGGATCGGGCAGCCGGATGCCTTCGGTGATGATCAGTCCGACACCGCCTGCCGCGCGACGACGGTAGTACTCGGCGACGGCGGGGCCGGGAACCCCGCCGGGCGAGGCCTGCCGGGTCATCGGCGCCATCGCGAAACGGTTCGGCGCGGTCAGTGATCGGGTCGTGAACGGTTCAAAAAGCTCGTCGATTGCCACGAACCGATCCAACACGACGGCCTGGACGGCGATTCCCGCGCGGTTCACGGCGAGCACTGCCGAATGCATCACGTTTGGCCACGTCGCCGCCGGGTCACCTTTCCTGGGTGAATCTCATCCCGACCCCGAAAGTGACGATCAGCGACGCGCAGGTCGTATGCGTACTGCGGCGTGCCGTGGCGATCATCAATCCGGTGCTCGATGTGCTCGCCGAAACCGATCCGCTGGGCCTGAAGGACCGGACGCGGCGAACCGGAACTGCCGGTGGTGGCCTGGACAAGGCGGCCGACGCACTGGCGTGGATTCTGGACACCGCTGATGTGCCGGGCACCGCGGCCTGGGACGACATGGACACCGAATCCCGTATCGACTGGTGGGTGCACCGAGTGGGTGCGGTGAACACCGTCGCCGTGGCCTTTCCCGGTGTGTTCGGGGTGCTCGCCGACCGGCTGCCGATCCAGGATCTGCTGGGTTTCGCCAATCAGGCCATAGTGCTGTGCGCGGTGGCTCGCGAGGTGGGTATCCGCGACCGCGACGAGCAGGTCCGGCTCCTGGCGGCGGTGCTGTGCCATCGCGAGCTGTCGCCGGACGCGGTGACCGGGGTCGCCGGCACCGATCAGCACGAGGGCATCTCGTTGTCGCCGTCGGCGGTTCCGCAGGCCATCTGGCGGCTGAGGGGGGTTCTCGACGCCGTCGGGGGCGAAGTGGCGAAGCGTCCGCGGCCCCGCGCGCTCTTCAGATACGTGGGCATGCTGCCCGCGGTGGGCGCCGTCGCCGACTACCTGGGCGAGTACGGCGCGTTGTCGCGGGCGTCGAAGGCGGCGCAGCGGTGGATAGGGCAGCACTAGCGCGGCAGGGGCCTCGGCCGGACGCCGGGGTGGTCCATCAACCCTGGACCCGATGACTTTCGGCCCTGTCTGGGGCCGCCGGGCGCGCGTAGCAATGAGGTATGCGAGACGACACCGAGCTGCTGCGGGAACCCGACATCAACATCACGACACACGGCGACTTCCCCGGTGCTGCCGAGTATGCCAGGGACAAGATCGGTGAGCTTGCACGCCAAGCGCATCGGCCTGTCCTGCGGGCCCACATCAAATTCGTCAAGCATCACGACCCGGCGGTCGAGCAACCCGTCGTCGCGCAGGCCAACCTCGATGTCGACGGACAGTTGGTACGTGCACAGGTCCGCGCCGCGACAGCACGCGAAGCGGTCGATCGCCTCCAAGCCAGGCTGCGGCGGCGACTCGAACACGTCGAAAAGCAGTACGACAAACGAATTCACACCGCGCCCGATGCGCGGGGCTGGCGCCATGACTACGAGCCGACGCCTCGCCCGACCTACTTTCCTCGTCCGGCTGCCGAACGACAGGTGCTGCGGCGCCAGACCTTTGCGGTGGCACCCTGCTCGATCGACGAGGCGGTCGAGGAGCTCGACTTCCTGGACTACGACTTCCACATGTTCACCGAAAAGAGCACGCGCACAGCGGCTGTCGTATATCGCGACGGCTCCGCGGGTTATCGGGTCGCGCTGGTCGACCCCGGTTTGAGGGCGGAGCTGGCACCGTTCGAGGCGCCCGTGACGATAAGCCCGCACACGGTGGCATGTATGACCGTCGAGCAGGCCACCGAGCGCCTGACCCTGACGGGCCTGCCGTTTCTGTTCTTCATCGACGCCGACCAGGGCAGGGCAAGTGTCCTCTACCACCGCTACGACGGGCACTACGGCCTGATCACGCCGGCAGGTTGAGTGCGGCACAACTCTTGCCGGGCACAAACATCGGTTCCGAATGACTCAAGGACGAGGGGTAATGATGAGCCAGCATGTCGACCTCAGCCCGACCGAACGCGCCGCCGTGGCGATGCGAGCCATCGACGATCTCGGCGACGAGCGCGACGACCGGGCGCTACTGCGATTGCGTTGCGGCCGAAGCCACCACGTGGGTGCGGTCTTCGACACCGCCATCGGCGCGGTATTCGAATCACGGGTGGGCCCGCATGCACACGGTGACCGCGACTTCATCGATGTGGCCCACCAAGGCGGACGGCATGGCACACGTTTTGCCGATCTTCTGCAAGCCGGACCGATGACGAGCGATATCGTCCCCGCCGGTTGTGAATGCGGAACACACGAGCTGTCCCGCAAGGAGATGCAGAAGGCGATCGCGGCGCACCGGCGGAACATCATCTTGAGCTGACGCGCCCGCCGCCGACCGGATACAACGTCACCGACAAGCTGTCGGCGATGATGTGCGCGGTCATCCAGTCACCGGCCCGGACCGTCTGCCCGAGCTCGTCGGCGAGTGGACTGCGGGCGCCCAGCTCGGCCAGCCAGTCCGATAGGGTGCCGGCGATCTCGTCGACCGAGACCCGCACGCTGCGTCCCTCATGCAAGCAGTCGGTGAGCCAATAGGTCGGCGCGGGTTGTACGACGCGCCGGACCAGATAGCGCAGTGATCGCATAGCCGCCTCCTCGCAAACACCCTGACATCCAGGAAAGCACCGCTGTGCGGTCGGGGCAGGAGTCGCAAAGCCCTGTCTGGCAGATGCTTTGGTCCCTAATGCGGCTGTTGCGAGCACGGATGTGCCATGGCGCGACGGTGAATCGGAACCACCATCTGGGACTGGCCTCAGATCCTGGCGAGTAGCTCGGCCTTCTTCGCCGCGAACTCCTCGTCGGTGAGGATCCCGCGCTGGTGTAGTCCGGCCAGCGATTCGATTGCCGCGATGAGCGCTGCCGGATCCCCGGAGGCTGCGGCGGGGGAGACAGCGGAGGCCGCCGCCGGTGGGTCCGGCACCGTCGCGGGCCGAGCAGCATCGGCAGCCTGCCCCGGACCGCCGACCTCGGGCAGGTCGGAAAGCTCGAAGGTGCCGAGCTGGCTGGTGAAACTCACCGAGCCCGACCCGCCACCTTGCTGCTGTTGCACTCCACCGATCCGGTGCTCACCGGTGTCGAAAACTCTTGTCCTGCCGTTGATCTGGACCGCCAGCCGCCGAGTCCCGGGAAAAACCGCATACCGTGCCTCGTTCTGGCCACCCGACGAACTGGGTGTCCCGAGTTCGGCCGGCCACCAACTCGCGCCGGCGAACCCGCCCCGTCGGTCCCTGCTCGACGCCGGAAAGACCTCGGTCGTGGCGACCAGGTGGGCCAACTCGTCGCACAGTGCATCGACGCGTGCCTTGAGTGCGTTGTCGAACATGTTGCCGACCATCGTCATACCGCCGCGCATCCACTGTCCGGATCCGCCGAGCTCCGGGATGGCGAACTGAGCCATCGTGCCTCCGCCGGCATGTACTGCCAACAACATCGCCAACACCGTCTCGCGCGACAACCTGTGCCGCCGCGCGATATCGGCGATGGCATCCTCTGCCTCTGGGGTGACCGTTGCCTCCATAGTGCTAGCCCTTCCCCCTGTGCCACCCTCCAAAACGTCCGGCACGGTGGGCGACGGCAGACCGCCTCCGTCCAAGTCTCACCCGTGAGCTGTTCGGTACTCCGTCACCAGGGCGGCGTATTCGTCGAGTACCCGCAGTGCCTCGTCGCGCGGCGCAGAGGGAAGCAACAGCGCGACCTGCTCGAAACCGAGATCCTGTACCGCGCGCCAGTATTCGGGGTCGGCGGGAGTGCCGAACTGTATCAAGGGCACGTCGTGGCCCGCGCCGTCGCGGATCTGGCCGATGTGCTTTGCCAGGTGCTCGGCCGGCAGGGGGTTGGATATCCACCCGGCGCCGTGGCGGATGATCCGCTTGACGGTCGCATCGGAGTCGCCGCCGATGAAGATGGGCGGATGCGGCTTTCGGACCGGCTTGGGACGCAGGTACACGGGGTCGAAGTCCACGTACTTACCGTGGTATTCGGCAGGCTCGGTGGTCCACAACGATGTGATCGCCTCGATGCGCTCATCCAGCAGCGCGCCCCGGGTCTTCGGGTCCGTGCCGTGGTTGCGGAGCTCCTCGATGTTCCAGCCGGCGCCGACCCCGAAGACGAACCGCCCACCGGAGATCAGGTCGATACTGGCGGCCTCCTTCGCGGTGACGATCGGGTCACGCTGGATGAGCAGGGCGATGCCCGTGACGAGTTCGATCCGCGAGGTCACCGCCGCGGCGGCTGCGAGGGTGACGAACGGGTCCAGCGTCCGGTAGTACATGTCCGGTAAGTCACCACCGGGCGGGTACGCCGATTCCCGGCTCGCCGGGATGTGGGTGTGTTCGGCGATCGACAGCGAATCGAATCCCCGCTCCTCTATGGCGCGGGCCAGCGTCACCGGGTCGATGCCGTCATCGGTGACGAATGTCGAGATCCCGAATTTCATGATCTACCCCTGTCGATGAGCGCTGGTCAGCGCAACCTGCGTCGTGGTGGGGGTATTCCCCGGGTGCCACCGGCTCAACCGGCACAGGTCACTGCGGGCACAGCTGCTGGGGCACGATGAGCACGGGCGTGGCGGTGTGGGCCATCACTGCCGCGGCGACACTGCCCTGCAGATGTCCCAGCAGGCCGTCGCGACGGTGCGGTCCCAGCACTATCAGGCCGGCGTCGTGCCGGTCCGCGCTGGCGACGATCCCCTTCCACGTCGGGGTGGCTTCGACGGCCTCGCTGCGCGCGCGGAACCCGGCCGCGCATGCCAACGCGGCCCCGTGCGCGGCGGTGCGCTCCGCGGCCTGCCGGACCTCGGTGGCCTGATCGGCGTTGAAATGGGTCGCGTCGGTCGGGGTGAAGCCGACATCGACGGGCTGCCAGACGCAGACCACCAACGCGTCGCGTTGCGGTACCAGTTGGCCTGCGGCCTGTGTGATCGCGCACGCCGCGAGATCGGATCCGTCGTAGGCGAAGAGCACCGGCCCGGATCCGGTCGACTCCGCCGGCCGGCCGACGGCGGTGACCTGTGCCGGGGTGTGCGCGGATACCGGTGGTGCAGCGGTCACGCCGGGCCGCAGCCGGGCCAGCAGTGGTGGCGAGTACCAGGCGGGGGACTCGCCGTCGAGGAACTCGTCGAGATCGGGACGTTGCGGACGGGCGCCGCTGAGGACGTAGACCGCGACACCGAACACCGCGCCGCCGACGGCAAGTCCGAACCCGACCCACAGCGCGATACCGGTGCCCTCGGTCAGATCACTGGAAACCGTCGTCGCGAAGTAGGCGAATATCGGCGCGACCATGAACGCGGCGACGGCGCGCAACAACTCGATGATCGCGAAGACGCGTTGCAGGCTCGCCGACTGCAGTGAGAAACCGGCGACGAACAACGCCGGTGCCACGGTCGCACCGAGGGCGAGCCCGGTCAGGCCGGCACCCAGCAGCGCAAGAGGCTGATTGGCCGGAATCGCCAGGCGGAACACCAGGATCCCGGCCGCGAGCAGACCCATTCCCACAAGCGGCAGATAGTGCATGGCGCGCCGCGAGATGACGATGCCGAACACCACCGCCATCACCACGGCTCCGCCGAGTTCGGGCAGGTACAGCAGCCCGACCTGGACCGGGCTGTAGGTCTGCAGGAACACGTTGGCGGTCAGCGCGGTCGCGGCGACCGACGCGGCGGCGGCGAACAGTGCGACGCCCACGCCTGCGACCGGGATCGCACTGGTCAGCATCGTGCGGATGGTCAGCAATGGGCGCCGCGCCCGATATTGATAGACGATCAGCGCCACGATCAGTGCCAGGCCGCCGAACATCGGGGCCGACACCGCGAAGTCGGTGAAACCGTGGCTGGTCAGTTGCGCGGCACCGACGAACGCCGCCGTACAGCCGACGGCGGCCAGCGCGATCGCCGGAAGGTCGCGCGGTGCATCCAGATCGGCGGGTGGGGCGTCGTCGAAGGTCAGTGCGGCCATCAGCAGCGCGACCAGTGCGATGCCGGCGACGATCCAGAACAACGGGCGCCAGGCGTTGGCCGCTGCCTGCACACCGCCGATGAACGGACCCAGTGCGACCGCGCCGAAAACGCACATGTTCATGATCACGGCGGTGATACGCAACTTGTCGCGCGGAAACCCGATGGTCAGCGGGGGAGCCGCGGCGATCAGCAGCATGCTGGTGGCCAGGCCCTGCAGCACATGCCCCGCGATGAACATGCCGCCGTTCACCGCCGAGGCGGCCAGCACCGAACCGACGACGAGCAGCACCGCATAGGCGAGCAGCATTCTGCGTTGCGGCAGGTGCTGTGCGAACTGCACCGCGAGCACCGTCCCGACGGCGTAGGCCGCGTTGCCCAGGCCGGAGCTCAGGCTCATCGACTGTGTCGACATGTGCAGTTGTTCGGAGATGATCGGAACGAGGGGATCAAGCGCGGCGGACAATGCCAGGTAGGGGATCAGGGCAAGTGTGACCATGGCGGCCACTGCCGGGTAGCGCCCGGCCAGAGGTCCTTGGCGCATCAGTTGTGCCCGGGCCGGTTTGACTGACCCGACAGGCGGTGTACAGCATTCTCCCAGGGAGTCAACACTTTTCGTGAGTTGGGGCGGCACACGTGCGACTGCAACTCGGTGATTGCGGGGTTTGTTCCCGGCAGTGACGGAGCTCTCACGAGGCGACCTTCTCGGCGAGTCGGTGCGCGGGCAGAGCACCGGTCAAGTTGGCCGGGCGGCACAGCGTCGCCACCGACAGTGTGAGCACCGCGGCGATCGCGAAGGCCACTTGCACGTTGAACAGGTCGGCGGCACCGCCCAGCACCGCCGCGGCGATCGGACGTGAGCCGACGAACCCGACGAGCCACAGCGCCATGATCCGGCCGCGCAACTCCTCGGGGGCGCGCTCCTGCACCACGGTGCTCAGGCCGGTCATCGCCCATCCGAAGCCCAGCCCGGCCAGGGCGAACCCGGTCAGGGCTATCGCGGGCACGGTGCCGGCCACGAGAACCGCGGAGCCGAGACCTAAGCCGGCCAGCCCGATCGACGAGACGCGCGCGGCGGCCACCCGGCCGCGCAGCAGCGCCAGCGTCGTCATTCCGATGGCGGCACCGACACCGAAAACCGCCGACAGTGTCCCCACCAGTCCGGTGTCCCCGCCGAGGGCGTCGGCCACCGAGGGGGCCAACGTTATCGACGGGTCCGAGGCGATACCGACCGTCGTCACCGCCACCAGAGCCACCAGCAGTGGGCGATCACGCCAGACATATCTGACTGCGGTTCGGACGCGATAGTCGGTGCCGGACCGTTTGGTCGGCGGTGCCGGGAAATGCACCAGCACAAGCATGATCGCGAACACCAGGTGCAGACACGCCGCGGTGGCGAA
Organism: Mycobacterium sp.; assembly: GCA_016197405.1. Taxonomy (GTDB): domain Bacteria; phylum Actinomycetota; class Actinomycetes; order Mycobacteriales; family Mycobacteriaceae; genus Mycobacterium. The sequence goes on along the minus strand of JACPVR010000012.1, from coordinate 250,149 downwards.
CCCCGCTGCAGGCCCGAGGTGTGCGGCCAGGTAGGCGCCCGCGGCGGGACCCAGGATGCGGCCGATCGTCATCGGAATGCTGTTGAGCGCCATGGCCGTCGAGAGCTCACCGGCGCGGATCAGGTTGGGCACGATGGATTGCATGGCCGGCCCGCCCACCACGAAACCGAACCCCACCAGAGTCGACCCGGCCAGCACCGGGATCGCACTGGCCATGCCCTGCAAGCCGGGCTGGAGAAAAAGCCAGGCCGCCACCGAACCCGACCCGAGGACGCACAAGACCCTGCCGAGCAGGATCTGGCGTGCCGGGTTGCCGGTGTCGGCCCACTTCCCACTCGTGGGGGACAGGATGAGCTGCGGTCCGAATTGCACGACGCCGACGAGTCCCACCATCAGGGCGGAATGCGTGGCGTCGTACATCACGATGGCCGCGACGATGCCGTGCGTCCAGACCGCGACGACGGCGAACATCTTGCCCCAGAACAGGGTCCCGAACACCGGGTCGAACATCAGCCCGAGAGCGCCGCGCGGACGCGGTGGGGACGTGGTGTCGGCGGTCATTTGCCTGCCATGGATTCGAACCGGGTCGTCAGGCGCCCCAGCAGGGAGACGAGCGTGTCGACATCGGTGTCGGACCAGTCGGCGATGGTCTCGGCGACGAGTTCGCGCCGGCGACCGGTGACGGTTTCCAGCGTCCGGCGCCCGGCGTCGCTCAGTACCAACACACTGCGACGCTGGTCATCCGGGGCGAAAGTCTTGGTCAGCAGTCCGGCCGCCACCACCGCGGCCACCGTCCGGCTGGCGGTGGAGTGCTCGACGGCCAGGTAATCGGCGACATCGCGGATCGACGCTCCCGCACCCTTGAGTTGACTCTGCTCGACCGCGCGGAGCACACGCAGTGTGGACACTGTCATGGCGGGACTCACGTCATCGAGCAACCTGCGGCGCCAGACTGGACGTTGACGCGCAATATGGATGCGTGTCAGCAATTCGTCGAGGTCATCGTAACGGGATTGCGGCACTAAGCATGTATAGCACATATATATTTACCGCCCAGGGCCACCCGATACCACAACAGGCGTGCTAGCGGGCTCGCCGGCGGCGCGTCCTGGGCCGATACCCGGCCCAGGTAACGATTGCGAACCTCAATGATTGCAAACTCGCACGAGAGTTCTAGCAAACGTCTGGTCGCCATTATGGTCACGTGGTGGACCGCCGAACCGCCCTGAAGCTGCCGCTACTGGTGGCTGCCGGCGCTGCGCTGTCCGCAACCCCGCAAGCGTCGGCGGAACCGGTCCGCTGGACGGTCGAACGCGCGAACCAGTGGTATGCCGGGCAGGGCTGGCTGGTCGGGGCCAACTACATCACCTCGACCGCGGTCAACCAGATCGAGATGTTCCAGGGCGGCACCTACGATCCGCGGCGCATCGACGACGAACTGCGCGTCGCCCGGCTGATAGGCCTCAACACCGTCCGGGTCTTCCTGCACGACGAGTTGTGGGCGCAGGACCGGGTCGGCTTTCTGCGTCGCCTCTCGCAATTCGTCACGATCGCCGCGAACCGCGGTATCCGGCCGTTGTTCGTGTTCTTCGACTCCTGCTGGGATCCGTTCCCGCGGCTCGGTGCCCAACGGGCGCCGACGCCGGGAGTGCACAACTCCGGGTGGGTGCAGAGCCCCGGCGCCGAACTCATCGACGATCCCAACTACCGGCGGGTGCTCTACGACTACGTCGTCGGCGTGCTGAGTCAATTCCGCGCCGACCCGCGCATCGTGGGCTGGGACCTGTGGAACGAACCCGACAATCCGGCGCGGCAGTACCGCAAGGTCGAGCGCAAGGACAAACAGGAACGTGTCGCCGAACTGCTGCCCGAAGTCTTCAACTGGGCGCGGACAGTCGACCCGGTCCAGCCCCTCACCAGCGGAGTGTGGCACGGATCGTGGGGTGATCGGTCGGCCCGCAGCACAATCGCAGGCATACAACTCGACAACTCCGATGTGATCACCTTCCACAACTACGGCAAGCCCGCCGATTTCGAGGCCCGTATCGACGAGCTCACCCCACTGGGACGGCCCATCATCTGCACCGAGTACCTGGCCCGGGATGCCGGCAACACCGTCGAGGCAATCCTGCCGATTGCCAAGCGGCACAACGTCGGTGCCTACAACTGGGGTCTTGTTGCGGGTAAGACCCAGACCTACCTGCCGTGGGATTCCTGGGACGAGCCGTACAAGACAGTGCCCAAAGTGTGGTTCCACGACCTGCTGCGGCCCGATGGCCAGCCCTTCCGGGCCAGTGAGGTCGACACCATCCGCAAGCTCACGGGCACCCCTGCGCCCAGCTGAGACCCGACGCTGCGCTAGCGCGTCGTGCGTTGCAGCTCGAACACCGGAATGCGACGTGTGGTCTTGCGCTGGTACTCGCCGAACTGTGGCTCCACCGCCACCTGCTTGGCGTAGATATCGTCGCGCTCCTGCCCGGTCAGAACGCGGGCCCGAACAGGGAACGTCTCAGACCCGAGCTCCACCACGGTTTCCGGGTTGGCCACCAGGTTGTGGTACCAGTCCGGGTTGGTGTCGGCCCCGCCCTTGCTGGCGAAGATGAAAATGCGCCCGCCGTCGAGAAGCGGCACCAGCGGCGCGATCCGCGCGGTGCCGGACTTGGCTCCGACATGGTGGACCAGGACCAGCGGTTTGCCCTCGAAAATGCCGCCGGCCTTGCCGCCGCTCGCACGGAACTCCTCGATCACTGCACGGTTCATCTCATCGAAATCGATGGCATCTGACATTTGACCGGATCTCCTGTTCGCCGCGGGCACGTCTCGATAGGTCAGCGGGCAGACCACGGCCGGATATTCCCGACGTCGGATCTCGGAGCGATGTGCTGGTCGCCTACGACGGAGAGCAGGCGCAACGTTTCCAGAGCGGAGGATCCCGCCGGTGGTGTCAACAGCACCAGTTGCTGGCCATCTCCGGTCGCAAGGACTTCACAATCCAGTGCGAGCGGCCCCGCGGCGGTGCGGAACGTCTTGCGCTGTAACCGTCTGGTTTGAACTTCATGAGTTCGCCAGAGATCGGTGAATTCCGGGCTGTGCGCCAACAGGCTCTCCACCAGTTCCTGCATATCGGGGTCATTCGGCCTACGGGCCCAGGCTGCCCGCAGGTCCGCGACCAGGGTTCGGCTGTGTCCGTCGTGCTCTTCTGGCACTGCGCCGTCGCGCGCGCCCGGATCGGCGAACCAGCGCCAGGTCATACTGGCCTGAAGACCCGTCTCGCCGGTGATCAGCTCGCCGGCCAGTGCCCGGGCCAATTCGTTCTGCGCGAGCACGATCCCGGTGTCGGTGCAGACGAACGCGGCTGCGTCGCGCAATTGGTCCAGCACGAACAACAGTGCGGGTCGTACGTGGGTTGAGTACCTGGTGTGGTCCGGCACGGCATGACCCGCCAGCCGGTACAGGTGATCAGTCTCATCGTCGGTCAACCGCAGCGCGCGGCCCAGCGCCCGCACCATCTGCGGTGAGGGCTGGGTGCTGCGAGCCTGCTCGAGGCGGCTGTAGTAATCGACCGACATACCCGTCAGCGCAGCGACCTCCTCGCGGCGCAGTCCCTCGGTCCGGCGCCGCCCGCCCGCTGACAACCCGACATCGGCGGGAGCGATAGCGGCCCGTCTGCGACGCAGGAACTGCGCGAGCGCGTGTCGGTCCATCCGATCATTGTCACCACGGCGACGATGCGCAGCCAGGGACTCCCAGTCCCGGGTCGAACGCGTCCTGGCTGCGCCGGCGGGTCCCGCCGAGAGTGGCGGCATGCACACGAAAACAGTCGGATCTTTGACCACGTCGGCGCTGGGCCTCGGTTGTATGGCGATGTCGGCGGCATACGGCGAAGCCGATCGCGGGGAAAGCATCGCGACGGTGCGCACCGCGCTCGACGCCGGCATCACGTTGCTGGACACCGCCGACTTCTACGGTATGGGCCACAACGAACTACTGCTGGCCGAGGCGCTGCGGGGCCGGCCGCGCGACTCGTATCAGCTCAGTGTGAAATTTGGTGGGCTGGTGAGCCCCGACGGCGCCTTGCTGGGTTTCGATGGCCGGGCGGTGGCGGTTAAGACCAGCGCGGCCTATTCGTTGCGGCGCCTGGATACCGACTACCTCGATGTCTACCGGCCTGCGAGGCTGGACCCGTCGGTGCCGATCGAAGAAACGGTCGGTGCCATCGGTGAGCTCGTGGACGCAGGGTATGTGCGGCATATCGGGTTATCGGAGGTGGGTGCGGACACCATCCGCCGTGCCGTCGCAGTCCGGCCGATCACTGACCTGCAGATCGAGTACTCCCTGGTGTCCCGCGGGATAGAGCGCGAGATCTTGGCGAGCTGCCGTGAGCTGGCGGTCGGCATCACCGCCTACGGGGTGCTGGCCCGCGGACTGATCGGCGCCCACTGGGCCGAATCTCCGCACAAGCGCGGTGATTCACGATTGGCCAACCCGCGTTTCTCCGAGGATAACCTTGGCCGCAACCTGGCCTTGGTGGAAGCTCTGCGTGCCGTCGCGCAGGAAATAGGTGTGACGGTGGCGCAGGCTGCGGTGGCTTGGGTGGCCTCCCGCGGCTCCGACATCGTGCCGCTCATCGGGGCGAAGACCCGCATGCGGCTGACCGAGTCGCTCGGCGCCGCGGACCTCGCACTCACCGACGACCAGCTGGCGGCGATCGAAGCGGCGGTGCCGGCGAAGCGAGTGGCCGGAGAGCGCTATCCGGCTGCGCACATGACGGCCCTGGACTCCGAACGCCGACCTTCCGATTGACGTGACACCCACCCGATGACATGTAACGGTCGGCTGTATACGGTCGGCGTATGAGTCGAGTTTCGGTGATCACCGGTGGCGCGGGCGGTATGGGTCTGGCGACGGCCGAGATCGTCGGCCGGGATCACCGGGTCGTTCTTGCCGACGTCCGCCAAGACCGGTTGGCTGCCGCGGCCGCGCATCTCAAAGAGCTGGCGGTGGATGCCACCGTCGTCGACTGCGATGTCACCGATCCCGACGCGGTTGCCCGACTCCTCGACACCGCCACCGACCTCGGAACCCTCTCGTCGGTGATCCATACCGCCGGTGTCAGTCCGAGCATGGGTTCGGCCGAGTACATCATGCGCACCAACGCCCTGGGCACCGTCGCCATCGGCGAGGCTTTCGCACGCACCGCCGATGCGGGTGCGGCGATCGTCAACGTGGCGTCGATGGCGGCGCACATGCTGCCCGACGAACTGATCCCGACGAGGCACTTCCCGCTGGCGATGCGCGATGTGGACACCTTCATGACCGAGATGCTCGCCGCGTGCGATATCGCGCCCGAGGAATCGCGCCCCGGTCTCGCTTACGCCATCAGTAAGAGCTTCGTGCGGTGGTACAGCAGTGCGGTGGCCGAACGGTTGAACGGCAGTGGGTTGCGCATCGTCTCGGTCTCGCCGGGATCGGTGGACACCGAGATGGGTCGCCTGGAGGAAAAGGCCGGCGCCGGCGCGATGGTCGCCGACGCCGCAGTCCCGCGGTGGGGCACGGCGCAGGAGATGGCCGAGCTTTTCGCGTTCTGCGCCGGCGACAAGGCCGGTTACATCACCGGCACCGACATCCTCAACGATGGCGGCGTGATCGCCTCGATGCGCGAGCGCGCCAGGGTGGCCGCCGAGAACGTCTGACATTCCGGCCGTGTACGTGCGATCCGACACGGCGGGCGCCTGACCAGTCCGGGATGTTGCTTCGGCGAGAGCCGCGTACGGTGGGCACCGGTGCATTTCGGCACCTTCTGCGCCGCGGGGAGGCGGCGCGCCAAGCCTTTTCGTCGTCCGACTGTGCGTAGCCGGTCGCTGGTGACGGCGGATACCGATCCCCGATGTAAGGATCGCGATTGACACCCAGCTCCGAGCATCCGAGCGGAGGGCGGCCCCTGTTGCATGTTCGGCGCAGGAGCGCACTCCAGCTGCCGTTGCTGCTGGCGACCGGCGCAGCGCTGTCGTCGGTACCCACCGCGACCGCCGAGAGCGGTCGCTGGTCGGTCGACCGCGCCAATGCCTGGTATCGCAGCCAAGGTTGGCTGGTCGGGGCCAACTTCATCACCTCCGACGCGATCAGTCAGCTGGAGATGTTCCAACCGCAGACTTTCGACGTGCATCGCATCGACTACGAACTGCGGCTGGCCCGTCAGATCGGTTTCAACACCGTGCGCGTTTTCCTGCACGACCTGCTGTGGGCATACGACCGCCGGGGATTTCAGCGTCGTCTCGCGAAGTTCATCGCCATCGCCGCACGCCATCACATCAAGCCGCTGCTGGTGCTCTTCGACTCCTGCTGGGACCCGCTGCCACGCCTGGGCCACCAGCGTGCACCCCGGCCCGGTGTGCACAATTCCGGATGGGTCCAGAGCCCTGGGGTGGAACGCCTCGACGGGCGCCGGGACGGCGGCAGGCTGCACGACTACGTCACGGGAGTGTTGAGCCAATTCCGCACTGACGAACGCATTCTCGGGTGGGACCTGTGGAATGAGCCCGACAACCCGGCGCGGGTTTATCAGAAGGTCGAGCGCAAGGACAAGGTGGCGCTCATTGAGGCACTGCTCCCGAAGGTCTTCCAATGGGCACGATCGGTCGACCCGGTTCAGCCGTTGACCAGCGGCGTATGGCAGGGGACCTGGGCGGACCCGGGGCTGCGCAGCCCGATCAGCCGCATCCAGCTGGCGAACTCCGACATCATCACCTTCCACAGCTACGCCGGCCCCGAACAGTTCGAGGCGCGGATCGACGAGCTCACACCGCTCGGGCGGCCCATCGTCTGCACCGAGTACCTGGCCCGCACGCTCGGCAGCACCGTCGAAGGCATCCTGCCGATCGCCAAGCGCCGCAACGTCGGTGCCTACAACTGGGGACTGGTGGCCGGAAAGACGCAGACCTACCTGCCGTGGGACTCGTGGGAACGGCCGTATCCGAGGCCACCGAAACTGTGGTTCAGCGATCTGCTGCAGCCCGACGGCCGGCCCTACCGGATGATCGAGGTGCAGACCATCCGGCAGCTACGCACCTGACCGGTTTTGTCGGTGCCGGCGAAGGAGCAGGGACAATGAACCAATGAGCTGCATGCATGACGTCGCCGGATTCGACACGGCATTCACCGTCGACGCGTCCCGGGTGACCTTCGGCCGGGGTTGTATCCGGGAGGTCGGTGAGCGGGCCAAAGCCCTCGGCGTCACGCGGGTGGCGCTGTTCTCCGACCCCGTGGTGTCTCAGCTGGCGATCTTCGACTCCGCGCACCGCGCACTGAGCGCAGCGGGTATCGACGTCGTGCAGTACACCGATGTGCACGTCGAACCCACCGACGAATCATTCAAGCGGGCAGCGGCTTTCGCCACCGAAGCGAAACCGGATGGCTATGTGTCGGTCGGCGGGGGCTCGGTCATCGACACCGCGAAGGCTGCCAACCTCTACGCCAGTTATCCCGCCGACTTCCTCGAATACGTCAACGCGCCGGTGGGTGCGGGAACGGCCGTGCCGGGACCGCTGCGGCCGCACATCGCTTGTCCGACGACATCGGGCACCGGCAGCGAAGTGACCGGTATCGCCATCTTCGATCTGCTGGCGATGGCGGCCAAGACCGGTATCGCCTCGCCGGCGTTGCGTCCGACCGAGGCGCTGGTCGACCCCGACAGCACCGACACGCTGCCCGCCAACGTCGTCGCGTGCAGCGGTCTCGATGTGCTCTCACACGCGCTGGAGTCCTACACCGCGCGCCCGTTCCACCGTCGTCCCGCGCCGTCGGGTCCGGGCCTGCGGCCGATGAGCCAGGGTGCCAACCCGTGGAGTGATCTGGGCAGCTGCGAAGCTCTGCGACTTCTCGGGCAGTACCTGCACCGCGCCGTCGCCGACGCCGATGATCGGGTGGCCCGCGAACAGGTCATGTGGGCGGCGACACTGGCCGGAATCGCGTTCGGCAATGCCGGGGTCCATATTCCGCACGCCATGGCCTACGCGGTGGCCGGACAGGTGCGGTCCTTCCACCCCGGTGGCTATCCGGGATCGGAACCGCTTGTCCCGCACGGAATGGCGGTGATCCTCAATGCACCCGCGGCGTTCCTGGCGACCGCGGGGACCGATCCGGCCCGACATCTCGACGCCGCACGCCACCTCGGCGCCGACGTTCGCGACGCGGTGCCTGAGAAGGACGCCGGGGCGGTACTGTCGGCCCACCTGATCCAGATCATGCGTGCAGTCGGTATGCCCAACGGGCTGGGCGAGGTGGGCTATACGGTTGACGATGTCGCCGCGCTCACCGAAGGTGCCTGGCCACAACAACGCCTGCTGAACAACGCGCCCGTCGATGTCGACAAGGCTCTGCTGCAGGCGACATTCCTGCAGGCCCAGCGGTACTGGTGAGAACGGAGCAGATGATGACCGGTGCACACCATGCTGCCGACTATCGGTATTTCCTGCCGATCGGCACTCGCTGGATGGACAACGACGTGTACGGCCACGTCAACAACGTCACCTATTACAGCTATTTCGACACCGTCGCCAACCACTTCCTCATCACCGAAGGTGGGCTCGACATCCACACCTCGTCGGTCATCGCGTTGGTCGTGGAGTCCAAATGTTCCTACCGCGCCCCGGTGGCCTACCCCGACCAATTGCGCGCCGGTCTGCGGGTCGACAACCTGTCGCGCCGCTCGGTCACCTACGGCACCGCGATCTTCAACGCCACCGACGACGAAGCGGTGGCCCATGGTCATTTCGTGCACGTCTTCGTCGATCGCCACGAGCGCAACGCGGTGGCCATACCGGACCGCATCAGGCAGGCACTCACGACGCTGGTCGTGACGGCCCCGAGCTGACCTGCCTCGATTCCGATCGGCTGTATTACCGTGAATTCCAGGTCGGCTGGGACAGGTGTCAGGAGATGATGTGGAAAAGCGAATGACCAAAACCGCTTTCGTGGCCGGTGCCGTCGTGCTAGCCGTCACACTGTCCGGGTGCGGGTCCAGTGGCGAGAAGAACGCGGCCAGTTCGTCACCGTCGACGTCCTCTTCGGCCACCCCGACCAGCGCGGCACCGAGTTCGACCGCGCAAGCATCGGGGCCCAACCAGACCGTCGCCGAGTATCTGCAGGAAAGCGGGATCACCCAGACTCTGGTCAAACGCGGTGACGCAGGGACACCACGGCTCAACCTGCCACTCCCGACCGGCTGGGCCGATGTCGGTGCCGACACCCCGCAGGATGCGTGGGGCGCGATCTACCTGGAGAGCGCGGCAGAGTCCGACAACCCGCCCGCGATCATCGCAAGGATGGCTCGGCTCACCGGCGGCGAGGTCGATCAGGCCAAGATCCTCGAACTGGCGCCGAACGCGGTCAGGAACCAGCCCGGTTACGAGGGGCCCGAGGTCGGCCAGCCCGTCAAACTCGGTGGTTTCGACGCCACCGAGATATCCGGCACCGTGGTGCAGGACGGCCAGCAGGTTTTCGTGACACGCAGAACCGTGGTGATACCGGGTAAGGACGCCGTCTATCTCTTGGCGCTCGACGCGCAGGCTCCGATGGACCAGCAGGATGCGCTGGTGCAAGCCATGTCGGAGATCGACTCCGGCACCGCGATCGAACCCTGACACAGAAACGGGCTGAGGATATGACCGATGCCGATGAGATGGGTTCCGGGTTCCTCGATCCGGCAGCATCCGAACCCGAACTGACTGATCCGGCCGCGATACGCGCGCACCGGAAGAGGCGACTTGCGTTGGCGTATCGGATTTTCGGTGCCCTGGGGTGGGGTTCGCTCGGCGACGGCCACATCTCGGCACGCGATCCCGAACGGGCGGACTGTTTCTGGCTGGGACGCTACGGCGTGCCGTTCAGATACATGACGACCGACGACCTCGTGCTGGTCAGGCCGGATGGCACCATCGAGGGCGGCGGTCATATCAACATGGCGGCGTACTACATCCATGCGCCGGTGCACGAGGCCCGACCCGGCATCGTCGCGGCTGCTCACTGCCACACCCCGTACGGCACGCCGTTCTCGACGAATGTCACCAGGCTGCTACCGATCTCACAAGAGTCCTGCGCGTTCTTCGACGACCACGAGATCTTCGACGACGAGGAGGTCAGCATCGTCGACACCGACGGTGGCAAGCGCATCGCGGCAGCGCTGGGCGACACCCGCGCGGCGATCCTGCGTAACCATGGGCTGCTCACCGTCGGCGATACCGTCGATGCCGCCGTGGGCTACTTCCTGCTGATGGAACGCTGTGCCGAGGTGCAGGTCAAAGCCCCCGCGGCCCGGCCGATCGGCGCCGAGATGGCCCGGCGGGTGCACGACGAGTTCGACAGCACCGCCGCCTGGCAGGTATTCCAATGGGCGCTGCGCACCCATGTGCCCGATGTCGGGGTCGTCGGCCGATAGTGCACAGCTAGCTCCCGATCCCGGTGAGCACAGTGACGAGCCGATCGACATCCTCGTCGGTGTTGTAGGGCGCCAAGCCGATTCGCACGCCGCCCGCCTCTCCGAGGCCCAGCCGCCGTGCCGCCTCGTAGGCGTAGAACGAACCGGCAGGTGCGTTGATGTCATGGCGTGCGAGTAACTCGCTGACCTCCGCGGGCTCGCGCCCGGCGATGGTCAACAACAACGTAGGGGTCCGGCGCGCGGCCCGCGAATGGACGGTGACGTGCGGCAGCAGCCCCAACCCGCCCTCGATGCGCTGTCGAAGGGCGTCCTCGTGCCGCTCCAGCTCGCGCATGGCCGCCACGATCCGCTGCCGGCGGCTGCCATCGGCTTCGGTCATGTCGGCCAGGAAATCGACGGCCGCCGTTGTGCCGGCCATCAATTCGTAAGGCAGCGTGCCGTGTTCGAAACGTTCAGGCACCCGGTCGGTGGCGGGTAGCAGCTTGTCGGGACGCAGTTCAGCGAGCAGTCGTTGCTTCCCCACCAGTACACCGCAGTGCGGTCCGAGGAATTTGTACGGCGAGCAGGCGAAGAAGTCGGCACCCAGATCGCCGAAATCGACTGCACTGTGGGCAGTGTGGTGCACACCGTCGACGTACAGCAGTGCACCGGCGTCGTGGACTCTGTCGGCGATGGCCGGTATGTCGGGCATGGTGCCGAGCAGGTTGGAGGCGGCGGTGACAGCGACGAGGCGCGTGCGCTCACTGAGCTGTGCCTCGACGTTGCGCACCGGCAGTTCGCAGGTCTGGGGATCGAAGTCCACCCACCGGACTGTCGCGCCCACCGAGGCCGCGGCGATCACCCATGGCCTGACATTGGCGTCGTGGTCCAGGCGTGTCACCACGACCTCGTCGCCCGGATGCCATTGCGTCGACAGTGTCCTGGACATATCAAAGGTCAGGGCCGTCATGCTGCGCCCGAAGATCACGTCGTCGGGCCCGGCGCCGACCAGGTCGGCGAGCGCAAGCCGGCACCGCACGACGATCTCCTCGGCATTGCGGGCCGCCGCGGTAACCGTTCCACGATTGGACAGCGGACGTAGCAGCGCGTCGCGGATGGCCTCTGCGACGCGCACCGGTGTCTGCGACCCACCGGGCCCGTCGAAGTAGGCGGTGCCGTCGCGCAATGCGGGGAACTGGCCACGGATCGCGCCGACGTCGAATGTCGACCTCGTGGGTTCATCGTCAGGTGGGCGAGTCACCCACGAATTCTCCCATCGGGAACCGAAGTACGTGCCCCGGGTTGCAGCGATCGGACGGTTCTGCCAGCCTTCGGAGTAGGTCCATGACAACGGTGCCGTCAGGATGACCCTCCACCCGAAGGCGCACGATGACGTCGACACTCAACGCCCCGAGCCACCCGTTGTCGGATGCGCTCCTGCACCGGGCGAAACAGGTCATTCCCAACACCATGTACGGCCACCAGGATGCTCGCGGATTGTGGCCGGGCGCACCCCAATTCGTCTCGCGTACAGCGGGTTCACGGATCTGGGATGCCGATGGTCATGAATACATCGATCTGCTGTGCTCGTGGGGCCCGATCATCCACGGCTACCAGCACCCGAAGATCGAAGAAGCCGTCGACCGGCAGCGCCGGATCTGCGACACCGCCAACGGGCCATCCGAGCACTTCGTGTCCCTGGCGGAGAAACTGGTCGGCGTGGTCGAGCATGCCGACTGGGCGATGTTCGCCAAGAACGGCTCGGATGTCACCACGCTGTGCCTGACGATCGCTCGGGCGCACACCGGCCGGGGCACCGTTCTGGTCGAGGAGAACACCTATCACGGGGCGCTGCCGTGGTGTAACCCCGACAAGACCGGTGTGCTGCCGTCGGACCGCGCGGGTCTGGCCTACTACAGCTACAACGATCTGGCCGGCGTCGAGAGGCTCGTCGCCGAGCACAAGGACGATCTGGCCGGGATCATCGTGGCACCGTTCCGCCACGATCCCGCCGGCTCCGACCTGGAATTGGCGGATCCCGTGTTCGCACAAGGGCTGCGGCGCATCTGTGACGAGAACGGCGCCGTGCTGATCCTCGATGAGGTGCGCACCGGGTTCCGGATGTCCTTCGGCGGTAGCTGGGAGCAGTACGGTGTTCGTCCGGACCTCTCGTCGTGGAGCAAGGCCATCGGCAACGGCTACCCCATCGCGGCGGTTCTCGGTGCCGAGGCGCTACGGGAAGCCGCCGGCTCGTTCTTCGTGACGGGCACGTTCTGGTTCTCGGCGGTGCCGATGGTGGCCGCGCTGACGTCCATCGCGCTGCTGGAAGAACAGGACGGCGTGGCCCAGATGTTCACCCGCGGTCGGCAGCTGGTCGCCGGGCTGCAGGAACAGGCCGCGTCGCACGCACTGCCGGTGAACATCACCGGACCCGCGACGATGCCGTACCTGTCGTTCGCCGGGGAGACCGATCACCAGGTCACGCTGGCGTGGGCCGCCGAGTGCGCGGCGCGCGGAGTGTTCGTGCATCCAAAACACAACTGGTTCATGTCGACAGCCCTGACCGAGGCTGACGTGGACAGCGTGCTGCTGGCCACCGATGCGGCGTTCGGCGACGTGGCCCGACGGTTCTACTGAGCCGGCACGCGATCCCGAGTCGTGTGCCGCTCATCGTGGGTTCTTTTCGCCGGCCTCGATGGCGACCGGTAGCCGGTTCTCGGCAGGAGCCACCGGGCAGGTCGCGTAATCGGTGAACGCACACGGCAGATTCGAGGCCCGGTTGAAGTCGAGGGTCACCGTCGCGTCCCCGCGCGGTGCCGGCACGGAAAGCGACCGCGCCGCCGGGTAGGTGGTCACGCCGCTGGTGAAATCGGTGAACAGCACCTGCAGCGCACCCGAGGCGCTGCCGAAGGCGGTGAGGCGCAGCGGGACACCGGCCAGTTCGAAATCGATGACACCGACCGCGGTGTGATGGTGTTCGAGACCTTCCACGACCGCGCCCGTGGTGACGGTCTTCGGTTCCGGATACCCGGTGAAGGTGCCGGTGACGACCCACCTGCTGTCGGGATCGTATGAGGGAATCCCGTTGTAGGCCTTCAGGTGTGGTGACTCTGGGTCGTGTACGCGCAGCGCGACCGAGCCGGTGCGGCGGATGACCTCGATCCGGCGGTCGCCGTCCTTGACGAACAGTCCGGGCGCGCCCTCTACCGGTGACAGTTGCTCGATGCCCTCGTTGTTCTGGATGTACACCGCCTCGGCATCGGCGCGCCAGCGACCGGGGATGTCCGCGACGAACTCGAATTCCTCGGTGAGCCAATATAAGCCGGTGATACTGACCCAGCCCAGCGGATCACCGTAGTAGCGTTCACGCTCGTCGTGCCAGCTGTTCCAGGTCGCCTCGAAGGTGTCGGTGGTGCTGGTCATGATTCACTCCTCGTCGTGCTCAGGTCGAAGGCGGTTCTGTTCTCGGCGCTCAATGGCCGTCCCGGAAACCGTGCCCGGAGAGCTGGTGCGACATCGGACTGGAACAGCTCAAGGCTGCGGCGTCGTTGGCCGGGGGTCACACCCTCGACATCGGCGCTCAGATGCATGACCTCGTGCCCCAGCTGCTCGTGATACCGGCCGACTTTGTCGATGACCTGCGCGGGGCTGCCGATCAGCGCGGAACTGCGTGCCACGAAGTCCTCGACGGAGTCGAAGACCGCCGGGAGCCCGAAAGTCGTCTGGGTGGCCAGACGCGCCGCGAATATCGGCGCATAGGCGGACACCGCCTCCTGTGAGGTGGGTGCGATATAGAAGCCGGCCGTCCCCGCGCCGACGAGGGCGTCCTCGGGGCGGTGACCGTAGAACTCCCAGCGCTCCCGATAGTGCCGGACCAGTTCGGCGTAGGGCTCGATGGGGTAGGTGACGTTGGCCGAGAAGATCGGGTCGCCGTAGCGGGCCGCCAGATCGACGGACTCGGTACTCGTCGCACTGCCGTGCCAGATCCGGATGCGCTCCTGAAGTGGCCGGGGCAGCGCCTTGGCGTTGACCAGGGGCGGCCGGAACCTGCCCGACCAGGTCACCTGATCGCTGCCCCAGAGCAGCCGGAAAAGGTCATAACCCTCGCGATTGCGGTCCCACTGGTCGTCGGTGGTCACGTGGAACAGCTCGGCCTGCGCCGCGCCGTTGCCCTTGCCGATGATGAGTTCGAGCCGTCCACCCGAGAGGTTGTCCAGCGTCGAATAGTCCTCGAAAGCCCGCACCGGATCGAGCAGGCTCAATGTCGTCACCGCGGTGAACAGTGCGATCGTCGAAGTCCGGGCCGCGATATTGCTCAGCACCACCGGAGGTGAGGACGAGATGAACGGGTCCTCGTGACGCTCGCCGACGGCGAAACCGTCGAAACCGAGTTCCTCTGCGAGTACGGCTTTTTCGACCACATCGCGTAAGCGTTCGGCAGGACTCTGCAGCTCACCGGTGATCAGGTCCGGCTGGTGTGTGATGAGGGTGAGCAGCAGGAACTTCATTCGGCAATCTCACGGTCGAGCAGTTTCTCGAACGGATGCGCGCCGACCTGCCCGGCGGGCAATGACGGGTCGTAGAGCGCGGTGTAGCCGGATGCCAGGTACAACGCCACCGCCTCGGGTTGTCGCCACCCGGTCGTCAGGTACACGCGCGTGTAGCCACGCTCGGCGGCCACCCGCTCCAATTCGGCCACCACGAGTTTTCCGTAACCCCTCCTGCGGTGCGTGGACGCCGTCCAGATGCGTTTGAGCTCGGCGGTCGTGGCGTCGTAGCGGCGGAATGCACCACCGGCCACCGGGACGCCATCGGAAAGGGCCACGATCAGGGCACCGGCGGGTGGTTCGAACTCGGCCGCGGGATAGGCGCGCAGGTCGCGGTATTCGCCGCCGGCGCGGCCCTGGTATCGGGTGTCGTACTCGACGGTGAGTTCGTCGAGCAGCGGCGCTGCCAGCGGATCGCTCTGGTGAACGGCGATGAACTGCAGCGAGTCGGCAGGTGTGCTCATCGCTGGTTCGCCTCCGGGATCGCCTCGTAGGACAGGAACCCGGTGGCGACGGACTTCATTCCTGAGCCGGCCGGCTCAGGCGCCCGCGTCGATCCCATCGCGCGACGTTCCCACGATCTCGACGATTCGGTATGTGTGCTGGCTCATCTATCCAGTCAAACGCAGTCGCCGAATGGCCGCGGCCGTTGTGCTCGCGCAGATTCTAGGGATCGTCCATGGCTGTGACGCGGGTCCCGTTCCGGCGTTTGCTGTAACGCCACGCGGTGCATCGGGCGAAGAACCGACTGAACAGGTGTGGGAGGAAATCGTCGTGATTCGTCGTCTGGGTCTGGCCGTCGTGGTGGCCGCCATGGCCGTGGCCGGATTGGCCACCGGTACCGCCGCGGCCGAACCGGTGTGCGGTGACTACCACTGGATCGGTGCCGCCGGTTCGGGTCAGCGTGACGGCGCGGCGGCCGGCGCCAACGGCGGTATGGGCTCGGTGGTGTACCAGTCCTACCTGCAGTTGCGGTCCGAGCTGTTGGCCGACGGGCACACCATCACCGCGGAGGCAGTGCAGTACCCGGCGGCGCCGGTCCCGTTGGAAGGCGGGCTGGGCGGCTGGCTCGACTTCCTGGGCAGCGTCGACGACGGTACGGACGCGACAGCCGAGCAGTTCAAAGCCTTCACCGCGCAGTGTCCCGACACCAAGGTCGTGCTCGCCGGCTACTCCCAGGGCGCCATGGTCATCCACCGCAACCTCTATGAGCTCGCCGACGACCCGCACGTGGCGGCGGCGCTGCTGATCGCCGACGGTGACCGGCTGCCGATGGACACCACCATCAACCTGGGGTCGGCAGCGGTCGTTCCCGGTGTGGGTAAGGGCGTCGCGCAGGAACATTCCTTCCTCGCGTCGACCAACACCTCGATGCTGCCGCCGCAGATCGGTGCGCGCACCGTCAGCGTCTGCGATGTGGGGGATCCGGTGTGCGATTACGACCCCGACACCACCGAGCTGTCGGCAGCCGATCTCGCCATCCACACGTCGTATTCGCCCACTGCCAGCGGAGCGCACGCGTGGGGTGCCCCGCTCTACAACCTGGTTGCCGGCGCGACCGCGGCCCAGACCCCGTCGATGGAGCTGACCGCACACGGCAACTGATGCTAGTGGTCGGTTGCCGAAAGGTGTTCGGCCAGAGCCATTCCCAACCGTTGCCCGGACAACCACGCCGATTCGACCCGTGGTGCGCCGGACGGACACCACGAATCACCGCACAACCCCACCGGCCGACCGTCGCGTGTACCGAGACGGAAGGCGTCGGCACCGTGGGTGCCTGCCGGTTTCGCGTAGGTCCAGCGATGCGCGTGTGTCCACTCCGGCGGATCGGTCACCCCGAGAACCCTGCGCAGTGCAGCGAGGGCGGGCCGCACCGCGGCATCGGGATCATCGAGATGGGCACGGGCCAGCGCTGATGTCGTGTGCGCAACCAGCACCGCCGCGCCGTCGCCGCGTCGGGACCCGTCATCGGCGACGAAGGACAGCTCAGCATCGTCGTTGACGAACGCCGCGTCGACGATCGGCCAGCATCGCTGCGGCCAACCGGCGGTGACGGCGATCACCGGGTCGTAGTCCACCCAGTCGGCCTCGTCCGGCAGGAGGCGGGCGGCGTGCGGGTCGGGCATCGCCAGCACGACGGCATCATGGTCCAGCTGCGCCAGCGTGCTCACCGCAACTTCGGAGCGGGCGTCGGCGGGCAGTACCGCCCGTACCAGTGACCGCAGGCCGTCCGGGGCGGCGTAGCGGACCGGGCCGGCGGTGCGTTCATGACCGTCGGCCGAGAACACGTCGAAGGTATCGGTCCACTGCCGCGCCAACCCCCGGGCAGTCCAGTCGTCGACGATGGTGCCGAAACCGGGCTCCTTGACGGTGAAGTACGCCGCGCCGATATCGACGCGGCGGCCGTGCAGTCGTGGTGAGGCCATCCGTCCACCGGGGGCGCGGCCACGGTCGACAATCTCCACGGTGACGCCGTGTGCGCGCAGCGTCTGTGCGCATGTCGCGCCCGAGATGCCGGCACCGACGACAGCGACGCGGTGTGCCATGTCAGTCGGCCTCGGCCCCGGGACCGGCGACCAGGTTCGACGGTCGCCCGCCGTCGGCGTACTGGGCTATCTGACGTGCGGCGATATTCCACGCCCTCTCCCAGGCGCCTTCGGTACTGCCCGCCACATGAGGGGTCAGCAACAGGCCCGGTGCCGACCACAACGGATGTCCCGCGGGCAGCGGCTCGGGGTCGGTGACGTCCAGCGCCGCCCGCAACCGACCCGAGGTGAGCTCGGCCAACAGCGCATCGGTGTCCACCGCGCCACCGCGCCCGGCGTTGACCAGTACTGCGTTGTCCTTCAGCTCGGCCAGGAATGCGGCATCGATGATGTGATGCGTGGAGCGATTCTCCGGCAGCATCACCACGACGGCGTCGGCGTCCGGTAGTAGCGAGTCGAGATCATCGATCGCCGTCACGCCGGGCCGGGCATGGCGCCCGACGAGTGTCACCTCGGTGTCGAACGGCGTCAGGCGGGCCGCCAGGTTGACGGCGAGATCTCCGGCCCCGAGCACCACCACGTTCTTGCCGATCAGCGTCTCGGTGACCTTCGGCCGCCATACCCCGTCGGCCTGGTGCCGGCCGAAGAGCGCCAGATCGCGGTAGATCGACAGCAACGCGGCCACCACCCACTCGGCTGATGAGCCGCCATGTGCGCCGCGTCCGTTGGACAACATGACGCCGTCGGGTAGGTGGGGCAGCCATTGGTCATAGCCGGCGTTGAGTGTCTGGATGAGGCGCAGGTCCGGCAGATCGGCGAATCTGGCGCCGACGGCGGCCGCCGAGTCGTAGCTGACCACGACCACGGTGGTGTCCAGATATGCCGACGGCCACGGGTCGCCGGGCCGGTAGCGCGCCACGTCGAATTGCGGCGAGCCACCCAGCAGCCGCAGCCCCAGGTCGTCGGGAACCAGGACCTTCACGGGTTGTTGTGCAGGTGCGCTCACACGACCACGCTAGGGCAGACGCCGGCCGGCGGTCATCCCCGCCGATCAGCGGCGATTATCGGTTCGGCCCAGTGGACGAATAAAGTGGCAGTTCGCAATGACCGATAACTCCTCCAGCGTGACGACGGTATCCGACGGACCGTCCGCAGCCCGGATCTCCGCAGAAGCTCGACGTCGACGGACTTTCGCTGTCATCAGCCATCCCGACGCCGGAAAGTCCACCCTGACCGAGGCCCTCGTGCTGCACGCCAAGGTGATAACCGAGGCGGGCGCCATCCACGGCAAGGCCGGACGGCGTGCCACGGTCTCCGACTGGATGGAGATGGAGAAGGCCCGCGGTATCTCCATCACCTCGACGGCCCTGCAGTTCCCCTACACCTCGCCGGACGGCCAGGACTGTGTCATCAACCTGCTCGACACCCCCGGGCACGCCGACTTCTCCGAGGACACCTATCGGGTGTTGTCGGCGGTCGACTGCGCGGTGATGCTCATCGACGCCGCCAAGGGTCTGGAACCGCAGACCCTCAAGCTGTTCCAGGTGTGCCGGCACCGCGGTATCCCGATCATCACGGTGATCAACAAATGGGACCGCCCCGGCCGGCACGCACTGGAACTGATGGACGAAATCCAGGCCCGGATCGGGCTGCATCCCACCCCGTTGACGTGGCCCGTCGGCATCGCCGGTGACTTCAAAGGCGTGCTTGATCGGCAGACCGGCAATTTCATCAAGTTCACCCGCACCGCCGGCGGCGCCAAAGCCGCTCCCGAGGAGCACATCTCACCGGACCGGGCGGCTGATGTGGCGGGTGTCGATTGGGAGAACGCTGTCGAAGAGTCCGAACTGTTGTCGGCCGACGGCGCCGACTATGCAGCCGAGACCTTCCTCGACGGCAGCGCGACACCGGTCCTGTTCACCTCGGCTGCGCTGAACTTCGGTGTGAACCAATTGCTCGACGTGCTGGTGCATCTGGCACCGTCACCGAGCGGGCAACTCGACATCGAGGGCAACCGGCGCCCCGCCGATGCGCCGTTCAGCGCCTTCGTGTTCAAGGTGCAGGCCGGTATGGATTCCGCGCACCGCGACCGTATCGCTTATGCCCGGGTGTGCTCGGGATCGTTCACCCGCGGTGAGGTTCTCACCCACGCCGCCACCGGAAAGCCGTTCGTCACCAAGTACGCGCAGTCGGTGTTCGGTCAGCAGCGCGCGACCATCGACGACGCGTGGCCCGGCGATGTCATCGGCCTGGCGAATGCGGCCACGTTGCGTCCGGGGGACACGTTGTTCCGTGACATCCCGGTGCAGTATCCGCCGATCCCCAGCTTCTCGCCGGAGTATTTCGCGGTCGCCCGGGGCACGGATCCGAGTAAGCACAAGCAATTCCGCCGTGGCATAGAACAGTTGGAGCAAGAAGGCGTCGTCCAGGTGCTGCGGTCTGATCGCCGCGGTGATCAGTCGCCGGTCCTGGCCGCGGTCGGCCCGATGCAGTTCGAGGTCGCCACCCACCGGATGGCGACCGAGCTGAGCGCGCCGATATCGCTGGAGTCGTTGCCCTACACGGTGGCTCGCGCGGTCGACCCCGAAGACGCCGAATTCCTGCAGAAGCAGGTGTCGATGGAAGTGCTGACCCGGTCCGACGGTGTGATGCTCGCGCTGTTCTCCACCAAGTGGCGGCTTGAGGGCTTCTCCCGCGACAACCCGAACGTGCGGTTGCATTCACTGGTCGCTGCCGGCGACGACTGAGGTCGCGAGACCGGGCGCGTTCAGCGGCCTTTCACACTGCCGATACCGAG
Organism: Mycobacterium sp.; assembly: GCA_016197405.1. Taxonomy (GTDB): domain Bacteria; phylum Actinomycetota; class Actinomycetes; order Mycobacteriales; family Mycobacteriaceae; genus Mycobacterium. The sequence goes on along the minus strand of JACPVR010000012.1, from coordinate 229,905 downwards.
CGAGGTGTCCTTCCGGCCGGCCGTCGCAAGGTTTCGCGACACCGATATGGGGTACACCGCAAGGGGCGCTGCACTCAGACGGCGGCTATCACTGTTCGAAAGGTGCAGCGCGTGCTCGATTTCATCTGCCCGGCCTGTGGTCAGTTCAGCATCGAAAGCGTGGCGTGCTCGTCGTGCGACAGCCCGGGGGACCGGACGGAAACGAGTTCGAGGCGCTGACCTCATGACACTCGAACGCATGCTTGCGCGCCTGCATCCCGTCGATGTCGTGATGGCTTCGACCAGGTGGTATTCCTCGCTGCCGGTGGTGGGCCGGCATCTGGAGCCGTTCGCCGGTCTGACCGCGATGGCTTTATGGGGCGGGCACTACGCGCCCGCGGCACTGCGCGCCGCAGTCAGTCGGCACACCGGTATCGGTGCCACCGCAGCGGTGTCCACCGATGCGCAGGTCGCCGTCGACACAGCGGCCGAGTTGGCCGTGCTTTCCGGTGCGAGCCGGATACCGCCGTACCTGCAGGCGCGCGGGCAGCGGCGCCGATCTCTGCACCGTGCATCGGTGCGCTACGGCGATCATCCGGCGCAACTGCTCGATGTGTGGCGTCGTCCCGATCTGCCCGCGGGGACGGCCCCTGTGCTGCTGTTCGTCCCCGGTGGTGCGTGGGTGCAGGGCACCCGCGTTCTGCAGGGCCACACCCTGCTGTCCCATCTGGTCGAGCAGGGCTGGGTCTGTCTGACGATGGATTATCGGGTCTCCCCGGTGCATCGCTGGCCCCGGCACATCGCCGATGTGAACGCCGCGATCGCGTGGGCGAGGGCCAATGTCGACCGCTACGGCGGAGACCGCAACTTCGTCGCCATCGCCGGTTGCTCGGCGGGCGGGCACCTTGCCGCGCTGGCCGGTTTGACCCCGGGTGATCCGGCATTTCGCGGCGAACTCATCGACGGCGCCGACACATCGGTGGATGCCGTCGTCGGCATCTACGGACGCTATGACTGGCAGGACCGTTCGACCCCGACTCGTCGCAATTTTCAGAGCTTCCTGGAGCGAGTAGTGGTGCGGCGCAGCCAATCCCGTCATCCGGAGGTGTTCACGGCGGCTTCGCCGATAGCGCGCGTGCACCGTGAAGCGCCACCGTTTCTGCTCATCCACGGCGAGCAGGACACCATCATCCCGGTCGACGAAGCCCGGCAGTTCCGCGCGGCGTTGAGTGCGGTGTCGGACAATCCGGTCGAGTATGTCGAGATCCCGCGGGCAGGACACGCCTTCGATCTCGTCGACACGTCCCATGCGCGTCGTTGCGCGGTCGCGACCACCGGATTCCTGACGGGCATACTGCAGCGACACGTCGAGCAGCGCGCGGCGACGGCTGTCTGACAGCGCCGCGACACGGTGTCACCGTCGCCCTTGGCTCTGTCGGGTCTCTTGCTCACCGGTGAACAGCTGCCGCCCGTCTACGGGCCACCCGATCATCCCGGCGTGTCAGCGGTACCTGTCACAGGTAGGGATCGGCCCACGCACTGATGATCCGGGCGGCCCGGGCCGCCTGATTCTTGCCGGTGAGCAGATGGTCGGCACCCTCCAGCGACACAAAGCTTCGGGGGTGGCGCGCGGTGCGGAAGATATCGCTGGCATTGGCGATCCCGACGGTGTTGTCGGTGGGGGAGTGCATCACCAACAACGCACGGCGCAGGGTCCGGATCTGCTCGCGCAGGTCGGCGTTGCGGACGTCCTCGATGAAGTGGCGTTTGAGGGTGAGGGCCTTTCCTCCGACGGGAAACGGCGCCTCGCCCTCGGCTTCGATGCGCGCTATCAGGGCGTCGTAATTGTGTTCGACGTGTGCGGGGTCGAACGGGGCGCCGATACTGGCCACTGCCGCCACCGTCGGGCACTCGTGCGCCCCGGCGATCACCGCGGCACCACCGAAGGAATGTCCGACCAGCACGCGCACTTCGCGGCCTGAGTCGTTCATGAATTCCACTGCCCGCACGGTGTCGGCGACCTTGTGGGAGAAGGATCCGTCGCCCCAGTCACCCTCGGATGTGCCCAGGCCCAGATTGTCGAAGCGCAGCATGCCGATTCCTTCGGCGGCCAGCTGTTTACAGATGCGGCTGGCGGCCGGGCAGTCCTTGCCGAGGGTGAAGCCGTGTGCGAAGACGCCCCACCCGCGTACGTCCCCCGGTGGTAGATCGATCACCCCGCGCAGTGTGGGTCCGCTGGTGCTGGGGAAACTGACGCGTTCGGCCATTCTCGCCATTTTGTCATCTCGGCGAACGCCGACAGTGGTTATCCCCCATCCGCCCGGGGTACCTCGAGGCGGTCCGGCCGAGACCGTGCCGAGGACACCCGTTGTGAGCGATGTCAGGAGAAGTGATGACCGACCGTCAACCCGAAGAGAGCTCGACTCCGGCGCAGAACCCGACCACCGAGGACGAGGTGCTGGCACCGGCCACCTACGGGGCGGAGGCCTTGCCGACCGCCGACCCGGACGAGACCGAGTGATCGACGGCGTTTCAGCCACGTCGCCCGCCGTGGCTGAAACGACATAAATCGGCGTGGCGCGACGGGTGTGAACCGGGCCACATCCGGGTATCGGGTGTACATGTGTACACCGACAGCGAATGATCACCACGGTGAGCGGGGTGGCCGCTGATGCCACCGAATCTGCGCGACGTGGCCCGATGGAGCATCCGTCCGGCGAAGAACGTCGAGACGGCCGTGACGCCGAAGGTCAACGTGCTGCGTGGCTTGGCCGCCCGCGCCACCACGCCGCTACTACCCGACGACTATCTCAAACTTCTCAATCCGCTCTGGACTGCCCGCGAGCTGCGCGGCGAGGTCGTCGACGTGCGCAAAGAGACCGATGACTGCGCGACGGTCACCATCAGACCCGGGTGGGGTTTCTCGGCTGACTACCGGCCGGGGCAATACGTGGGGATCGGGCTGCGCGTCGACGGTCGATGGCACTGGCGCTCGTACTCGCTGACCTCGGTGCCGGTCCGCGACGGCAAGCGCATCACGATAACGGTCAAGGCGACGCCGGAGGGTTTTCTGTCCACCCATCTGGTCAACGGCGTCAAACCGGGAACGATTGTTCGCTTGGCGACGCCCAAAGGTGACTTCGCCCTGCCCGATCCGCCGCCGGCCAAACTGCTCTTCGTCAGTGCCGGCAGTGGCATAACACCGTTGATGGCGATGCTTCGCTCGCTGGCGGCACGCGGCCAATCTGCCGACATCGTCCACATCCACTCCGCGCCGACCGCCGACGCGGTGATCTTTCACGACGAGCTGCGCCGGCTGGAGACCACCCAGCCCGGTTACCGGCTGCACCTGCAGCTGACCCGCGAGGAGGGACAGATCGATTTCACCGAGCTCGATCGGATGGTCCCGGACTGGAAGGAACGCTCAAGCTGGGCATGCGGGCCGGCCCCGATGCTCGATGCCGTGCAGAAAGTTTGGGACGGTGCGGGTCTCAACGAGTCGTTACACATGGAGCGGTTCGCGATCGCGCGCACCGACAAGGGTGGTGAGGGCGGCACCGTCACCTTCGCGATATCGGATAAAACCATCGAGATCGACGGTGCCACATCACTTCTGGAGGCCGGCGAGAAGGTGGGCATCCAGATGCCGTTCGGATGCCGTATGGGCATCTGCCAAACCTGCGTGCTGCCAGTGGAATCCGGGTACGTCCGGGACTTCCGGTCTGGCGAGGAACACGGCGCGGGCGACCGGATAAACACCTGTGTATCCACCGCATCCGGTGACTGCACCCTACAGATCTAGGAGGAGCAAAACGCATGGCCATCACCGACATCAAGGAATACGCCCATCTGACTCCGGAGGACGTCGAGGAACTGGCGCGTGAACTCGACGCGATCAGAACCGATATCGAGGAATCACGCGGTGAACGCGACGCGCGCTACATCCGCAGGGCGATCCAGTTGCAGCGCGGACTCGCCGCCGCCGGCCGGATCGTGTTGTTCGCGAGCAGCAACCGAGCCGCCTGGCTCGCCGGAACCGGCATGCTGGCAACCGCCAAGATCATCGAGAACATGGAACTGGGTCACAACATCACCCACGGGCAGTGGGACTGGATGAACGACCCGGAGATCCACTCCACCGAATGGGAGTGGGATACGACTTCACCGAGTGTTCATTGGAAGAAGTCGCACAACTACATTCACCACAAGTACACCAATGTCGTCGGGCTCGACGACGATATCGGCTACGGCATCATGCGGTTGACCCGCGATCAGCGCTGGGAGCGTTGGATGATCGGCAATCCGATCTACAACCTGACCCTGGGCACGCTTTTCGAGTGGGGGGTCGCCGCGCACGGCCTGGAGACGACGAAGTTCCGCAGAGGCGAGAAGTCCAAAGAAGAGGTCCTCAAGGACCTACGGGTGATCGGGAAGAAGGTCGGCAAGCAGGTCGGCAAGGACTATCTGGTCTTCCCGGCGCTGACCGGGCGCAACTGGAAGCACACGCTGCGCGCCAATGCCGTCGCCAACCTCATCCGTAACTACTGGTCATACATGGTCATCTTCTGTGGTCATTTCCCCGACGGCGCAGAGAAATTCACCAAGGAGGAGTTCGAGAACGAGACGCAGGCCGAATGGTATCTGCGTCAGATGCTGGGGTCGGCCAACTTTCACGCCGGTCCGCTGATGGCGTTCATGAGTGGCAACCTCTGCTACCAGATCGAGCACCACCTGTTCCCCGATCTTCCGAGCAACCGCTACGCCGAGATCAGCAAGCGGGTGCAGGCACTCTGCGACAAGTACGATCTGCCCTACACGACGGGATCCCTTGGCCGCCAATACATGCAGTCCTTCTGGACGATCATGAAGCTGGCGTTGCCCGACAAGTTGCTCAAGGCGACCTCCGACGACGCACCCGAAACCAACTCGGAGTTGAAATTCCGGATCCGGGAAGGGATGCGGGAGAGCTTCGGTGTCGATCCGGCCACCGGGCGGCGGCGGGGCCTGCGCACCGCCCTGCGTGAACTGCGGACCGCACCGATGGCCACCGCGTGAGGTGAGACCTACGCCTTGACCTGGGGCTGGACATGGATCTTCACCCAGTTGGCCGCCAGCTTCACCAGACCGGATTTCTGATAGCTGACGTGGGAATCGAAGTCCTTGCCCAGCGAGCAGATCGGGTCGTTGGTATTACACAGGTCGGCGGTACGCGCGCCGAAGGTCTTGCTCATCAGGGTCAGTGGCTGCCCGAGCCGTGCCGACGGGTTGCCGAAAACGACGATGGCGGCAATGCGTGGGGCAACCGTGGCGGGCAACGGCGTGGTGTAGCCGAGCCCTGCGATCGGTGAGGTCGCGACGACGTCGATGACGGCCGCGCCCTGTGAATAGCCGCCCAGCACGATCTTGGTGTCGTCGCATTTGGCGACGGTCTCGAGGACTCGTTTACTGGCATCGGATGCCCCGGCGCCGACCTGCAAAAAGTCCCAGGAAGCCGGGTACTTCACCGCGTAGGTGCCCACCGACTTGCCCTTCACGAGCGGTTTGAGGGTGTCGACGAGTGCCTGGCCGACAGCGCCGATACCGGCGGGCTCGTCGGTACCGCGCGCGAAGATCACCTCGATATCGGGGCAGCGGGGCGCGGCGGCCGCCACCGGCAGGGCTGTCGTGAACGCCGATGTCGCCGCCAGGGCCAGACCCATCAGTACTGCGGGCAGGCGGGTAACGCGGAGTACAGCCGGGGCCACCCGGCGCTTTCGCCGAGCGGTGCGATCGGCAGACACGGTTTCTCCTCGACGTCATGCGCGGGTGGAGCGGGGCGCAATCCCCTATACCCATTGGTCACTATATTCACTCTAGTAACAATTTTACCGCGCTCGGCAAAGGTCGACCCACGTACGATCGGCAGGTGACCGGCTCTGCGAATGAGGCGCAACGGCTCGCCGACCTCAAGCTGATGCGCCAGGTGCGCGACCGCATGGACCGTGACTACGCACAGCCGCTCGACGTCGACGCGCTGGCCCGCGGCGTGCACATGTCGGCAGGTCATCTATCCCGTCAGTTCAAACTGGCCTTCGGCGAATCGCCGTACTCCTACCTGATGACCCGGCGTATCGAACGAGCGATGACACTGTTGCGCCGCGGTGACCTCGGCGTGACCGAGGTGTGCTTCGCCGTTGGCTGCTCATCGCTGGGCACCTTCAGTACCCGGTTCACCGAGTTGGTCGGGATGCCGCCCAGCCTCTACCGGGATCGGGCGGCGAACGCCACCGCCGGTATGCCGTCGTGTGTCGCCAAACAGGTCACCAGACCGGTCAGGAATCGAGAAGCCGTGGTCGCGGTGCCCTACATATCGTGAAAGTCATGGACGTCACCATTCACAGCACCTTCCTTCCGCATGACGACCCAGAGGCATCGCTGGCCTTCTACCGCGACATCCTGGGCTTCGAAGTCCGACTCGACGTGGGTACGGGCAAGATGCGCTGGATCACCGTCGGGCCTGCCGATGCCGGCAGCACAGCCATAGTTCTGGCGCCGCCGGCAGTCGACCCCGGCATAACCGATGACGAGCGGCGCACCATCACCGAGATGATGGCCAAGGGCACCTACGCCATGCTGCTGCTGGCCACCAAGGACCTCGACGATGTCTTCGCCAGACTGCAGGCCGGTGGGGCCGAGATCGTCGAGGAACCCACCGAGCAGCCCTACGGCATACGGGACTGTTCGGTTCGCGACCCCGCAGGCAACATGATCAAAATCCAGGAGGTGCACTGAATGGCCGAGGAAAACGAGCAGAAATCTCCCGCGCAACTGATCGACGCCCGCATCGCCGAACTCGGGGACTGGCGCGGGGACACACTTGCGCTGATCCGCAAGCTCATCAAAGCGGCCGTGCCCGATGTCGACGAGCAATGGAAGTGGCGGGGTGTGCCGACGTGGTATCACGACGGAATGCTCTGCACCGGTGAGACATACAAGGACTACGTGAAGGTGACCTTCGCCAAGGGCGCCTCGCTGCCCGACCCGTCAGGACTGTTCAACTCCAGCCTGGGCGGTAACACCCGGCGTGCCATCGACTTCCGGCGCACGGACACCGTGGACGAAGAGGCGTTCACGGCTCTGATCCGCGCGGCGGTGGCGTTGAACGCCAAGAACTGAGCTCCCGGTCACCTGTCCGCTTCGGGTCGCACGGATTCGAATGTCCCGTCGGACACCATGGCGCGCAGCGCTTTCCGATTGAGCTTGCCACTGGGCAGGATCGGTATCTGCGTGCTGGCCGCGACGATCCACCGCGTCGGGACCTTGTAGCCCGAAAGCTGTTGGCGCGAGCGGGCGGCCAGCGACGCGATGTCGATGGCACCCGAGGCGGGCACCACGACAGCGCAGACCTGTTCGCCGCGCCGCGCGTCGTCGATGCCGACGACGACGCACTGCGCCACATCGGGGAAGGACTCGACGACCGCCTCGACTTCCAGTGGTGACACGTTGGCGCCTGCGGACTTGATGAGTTCGCTGGTGCGACCCACATAGAACAACCGGGGATCGTTCTCCCGGCGGTAGACGCGGTCCGCGGTGTGATACCAACCGTCCTGGTCGAAAGTCTCCCAGCGCTCACGTTTGTTGTAGCCGGCCATCGACCCGATGCCCCGGATCAACAGCTCGCCGGTGCTGCCGTCGGGGACCGGGTCGCCGGATTCGTCGACGATACGCAGCTCGGTATGGGCGAAGCCGCCTGCGGTCTCGGTCATGGTGCGGTGCACCGGAAATCCGTCCGGCACGTTCGTCATCGCGATATCGAGCGGGCCGTCGCGCAGCGCTGGAGCGCTCGACAGATCGCGGGCGCCGAAACTCGGATCCTCCCGCAGCCGCTGGGTGAAGGCCGGCCATCCGATCACTCCGGTGGCCCGTTCGTCTTCGATCAGGTCGAGTGCCGTCGCAGGGTCGAGCCCAGCCATGACCAGCAAGGTGACGGGTTCGTGCAGTGCGCCGGTCGTGGCCAGTAGCCCGCCGATCCAGAAGAACGGCATGGCGCACAGGATCCGTTGCGGTGCATCGGATCCCGTTATCGCCCGGACAGCGGCCGGCCAGGTCGACGTCTGCCGGGCCAGCGTGCCGTGGGTGTGCAGGACTCCCTTGGGATCGGCGGTGGACCCCGAGGTGTGCACCATGATCGCCAGGTCCGCGGGGTGGACCTCGGCTTCCGCGGCGGCCAGCACCTCGGGCGGAACCGCCGGTGCGCTGTCCTGCGCCCACGGTGTCGCCCAGGACCGGTCTGTCGCACGGGTGAGCACAATGCGTCGCAGATAGGGCGCCGCGCCGATGGCCAGGCGGTCGGCTTGTTGGCCCACCAACTCCGGCAGCGCAGCCTCCAAACGTTCGGCGACGTCTACACCCAGAACCTGACCGGGCGCGATGAGCAACCCGATATCGGCGAGCCGTGCCACCTTGGCGATCTCGGCAGGCGCATACAGCGTGCTCAGCGGTACGGCCACCGCGCCGATACGCGACAGCGCGAGCCACCAGAGCACCCACTCGACACCGTTGGGAAAGAACAGCCCGACGCGCGCGGCTTTACCGACACCGGCCTGCAGCAGGAACCGTGCGAGAACCGCCGAACGTTGTCCGGCATCGGCGTAGGTGAGCCGTTCGGTCGGCGTCACCACATAGGTGTGCGTGCCGAACTGTCGTGCGCTGCGTGCCAGAAGCGCCGGCACGGTCAGTGCTGCTGCGGTCACCTGCCGATCTTCTCTCACGGCGCAACCCACGCGAACGCGGCTAGCCTCGGCGGGTAGTCCCAGCGATGAAGAGAGATCGAGGCAGCTGCGTGATGTCAGATTCCCAGGCGGTGGCCGACCCTGCCACGAGCCGCCGATCGTTGCGCAGGTGGCGTCGCATCACGCTGGTGACGGCGGTCCTGTTGCTGTTGTTCGGTGTCCCGTGGTGGACGCTGCTGGCGGCGGGCACCCACTGGCCGGCGGCCGTGACGATCCTGGGATCGGCTGTGCTGGGGGCGGCTCTGCTGGCATTTCCGCTGCTGATGCGATCCGGTCACGGTCCCGGGCATCGCGATCGGGCCGCAGTGGCCGGTGACGCACTGCTCGGTGCGGTGTGGGTCCTTTTCGTGTGGTCGGTGCTGTCCCTGCTGCTGCGACTGGCGCTGTTCGTCGCCGGTGTCGAGGATCCGGTCAGGTCGCGGGTGGTGGCCGCTGCTGTCGTCGTCGTGACCGTCGCGCTGCTGGTGTGGGGTTTCGCCGAAGCGATGCGCGTGCCACGGCTCAAGACGGTCGATATCACCGTGCCCGGACTGGGCGGCGGGCTCGACGGGCTGCAGGTGGCGATGATCACCGACACCCATTACGGCCCGATAGACCGCCGGCGGTGGTCGGCCGCCGTCGTCGACCGCGTGAACGCCGTCGGCGCCGATGTCGTCTGTCATGTCGGCGACATCGCCGACGGCACCGTCGAGATGCGCGAGGAGCAGGCCAAGCCGCTCGCCGATGTCGAAGCGAAGCTGGCCCGCGTCTACGTGACGGGCAACCACGAGTACTTCGGCGAGGCCCAGGGCTGGCTGGACTACATGCAGGGCATCGGATGGCAGGCCCTGCACAACCGGCACATCGTCGTCGAACGAGGCGGCGACCAGCTGGTGATCGCCGGCGTCGACGACGAGACGGCCAAGGACTCCGGTGTCGCCGGACACGGCGCGGACCTGGCGGCGGCCCTCTCCGGCGCCGATCGCACGCTGCCGGTACTGCTGCTGGCCCACCAGCCCAAACAGATTCCGCAGGCCGTCAGCGCCGGGGTGGACCTGCAGATCTCCGGGCACACCCACGGCGGGCAGATCTGGCCTTTCAACCTGCTGGTCCGACTCGATCAACCGGTGGTGCACGGTCTGAGCAGACACGGCCCGCGCACCCAGCTCTACACCAGTCGCGGCACCGGCTTCTGGGGCCCGCCGTTCCGGGTCTTCGCACCCAGCGAGATCACGGTGCTGACGCTGCGTGGGCGGTGACGGCCGCCCGGACCCGTATTCTTCGCAGGTGACCGCGATCGATCCGGAGAAACTCGAGACGTGCCTGCAGGTGCTGTCCGAGGTCAGGTCGCTGCCGCCCGAGCACCCTGATGCGGTGGCCGTCCGACGTGCCACGGCAGGTGTCTTCAAGTCGGTGAAGAAGGCCCGCAGGCACGCCAAACGCGATGCCGTCATGGCGGCCGACAATGCCGTCACCGCGGCAACCGCAACCGGGGCGCCCGGCCGCATCGACGACGAGACGCAGGGCATTCCGCTGGTATCGGCCACCATCGGGGCCAGCGCGGGCACGCTGCTGCGCCCGCGCGCCTGCTACATGTGCAAGAGCCGCTATACCGTCGTCGATGCCTTCTATCACCAGCTCTGCCCGGAATGCGCGGCGCTCAACCGGGCCAAACGGGACGCGCGCACCGATCTCACCGGCCGCACGGCGCTGCTGACGGGCGGGCGCGCCAAGATCGGCATGTACATCGCGTTGCGGCTGCTGCGCGACGGCGCCCACACCACCATCACCACGCGTTTCCCCAACGATGCGGTGCGCCGGTTCGCGGCGATGCCCGACAGCGCCGACTGGCTGCACCGGCTCAGCGTCGTCGGGATCGACCTGCGCGACCCGGCGCAGGTCGTCGCGCTCGCCGACGCCATCGCGGCCCGCGGCCCGCTGGACATCCTGATCAACAACGCCGCCCAGACGGTGCGCAGACCGCCCGGCTCGTACGCGGCACTGGTCGAGGCCGAGCGCACCCCACCGCCCGAGTTGGTGGACGTGGTCACGTTCGATCACGTCAGTGACGCGCACCCGGCGGCGCTCGCCGGCAGTCTTTCCGAGCACCAGACACCGCACGCGCTGACCGAACTGGCCCTGACCGCCCGCAGTGCCTCACCCGAGCGGATCGCCGCGGGCACCGCGATCGACGCCGGCGGCCTGCTGCCCGACACCAGTTCGGTCAACAGCTGGACGCAACGGGTGCACGAGGTCGACGCAATGGAGCTGCTCGAGGTGCAGCTGTGCAATCAGACCGCACCGTTCATTCTGGTCAGCCGCCTGCGTCCGGCGATGGCCGCCGCATCGGCACGCCGCAAGTACGTGGTGAACGTATCGGCGATGGAAGGGCAGTTCAGCCGGCGCTACAAGGGGCCGGGCCATCCGCACACCAACATGGCCAAGGCCGCCCTGAACATGCTCACCCGGACCAGCTCCGGCGAGATGCTGGAACAGGACGGCATTCTCATGACCGCCGTCGACACCGGCTGGATCACCGACGAGCGACCGCACCCCACCAAGCTGAGGCTCGCCGAGGAGGGCTTCCACGCGCCGCTCGATCTCGTCGACGGTGCCGCCCGAGTCTATGACCCGATCGTGCGGGGGGAGTCCGGCGAGGACGTGCACGGCTGCTTCCTGAAGGACTATTCCCCGAGTAACTGGTAGCTCATGCCGTGAATCGGCGCAGGCGGCGGATGGCGTCCTCGGCCGGCGGGTCCGCACTGGGACGCAGGGCGTCGTCCATGCGCTCCTGCACGGCGTCGATATCGAACCGGGTGCCGATCGCGACCAGTCCGTTGGTGCGTGCTTTCGCCGGCGCCGCCGCGATGTGCACCGACGGCCCGACCACATTGACGGCGAACCTGCGAGTGCGGCTCCGGTCGCGGACGGCCACCGTGCCTTTGATCCGGTACACCCCGGTCGGCGGTGCTTCCAGCAGATCGAGCAGGCGTCCCGGGTCGACGCAGCCGTCACTGGTCGCGGTGACGGACGCGGCATGCACGTGGTCGTGGTCGTCCGCGTGCGGCGTGTGATCGATGAGCAGTTCCCGGAATGACAGTTGTTCGCCGGGGTCGGCGGCGCCGCGCACGTCATAGAGGAGTGCCGGATCGACCTGTCCGCCGATCGCACCGACGATGTGAGCGTGCGGATTGCGTTCACGCACACGCTTTTCCACCCTATCGATGAGGGCGTCGTGCTCCTCGGCCGCGATCTGATCGAGCTTGTTGACCACGACGAGCGAGGCCGCCCCGTATCGCGCCGGCGCCACACCGCCGCGGTCGACAGTCTCGAAATGGGCACCGGCGTCGACGACGTCCACCACGCCACCGGCGCGCACCCGTCCCACACCGCTGTAGCCGATGATCCGGGAGATCGCGACGGGATCGGCCAGCCCGCTGGCCTCGACGATGATGGCGTCCAGCTCGAGGCGGGGGTCGGCGAGCTTGGCCAGTGCCGCGTCGAGCCCACCGTCATCGGGCAGGCAACAGATGCACCCGCCGGCGATGGATGCGGGCTCGTCGACCTGACCCGTCACCAACGCGGCATCGACGTTGAGCTCACCGAAGTCGTTGATGATCACGCCGATTCGCGCTCCGGGCGCCCGTAACACATGGTTGAGCAGGCTGGTCTTACCGGCGCCGAGGTAGCCGGTCAATGCGATGACGGGTATCGCGGACACCCGACGAGTCTAGGAGCGCGGTGACCGGCCGACGCTACAGGCCGGCGAGGTCGTCGGGCACGTCCACGGCGTGGCGGCGCAGAGTCTCCAGTGGGATCAGCTCCAGGGTGCGTTCGTGGGTCGACGCCAACACGACGGGGCAGGCGAATCCGTCGTTGTGCGCCCGGAACCAGTTGGCGGCCGTGACACACCAGCGATCGCCGGGCGACAGACCAGGAAACCGGTACTGCGGCATCGGCGTGGACAAGTCGTTGCCGATGGAACGTTGATGTTTGAGGAACTCGGCGGTGACCACGCCACAGATGGTGTGCCGCCCGACGTCCTCCTCGCCGGTCGAGCAGCAGCCGTCGCGGTGGAAACCGGTCATTGGCTCGGTGCCGCAGGGCTCCAGCGCACCGCCGAGCACATTGCGTTCTGCCATGAGACTCAGTATCACCCACCGTGACGGTAGATCCGTGACGACGCGATGCCCGCGGGTGCATAGTGGAGCGAGCGGACGCATCCGAAGGAGACCCGATGACGGTCGAACCCGCGGCACGTAAGCCGGCAGCCGAACGAGTCGCGGTGCGCTGCGTGGACTCCGACGTGCATCCCACCCCGCGCAGCGGCGAGCTCATGCAGTACATCCGCGAACCGTGGCGCAGCACCTACTTCGCCGGCCTGCAGCACGGAGATCTGATCTATTACGACGCGCCGGACTACGCACATTCCTATGCCATGCGGACCGACACCTTTCCGTCCGACGGCGAATTCGCAGGCAGCGATCCGGATTTGGCGTTCAAACAGCTCATCATGGAGGCAGGCTCGGATATCGGGATCCTGGAGCCCGGTGCCTACGGCGCCCGGCTGGCAGAGGCCGACCATGCGCTGAGCGCTGCGTTGAACGACTGGCAGGCCAATCACTGGCTCGACAGCCACAACAACTGGCACGAGCGCTGGCGTGGGTCGATATGTGTCTCCATCGAAGCGCCACAGCTCGCCGCCGCTGAGATCGAGAAGTGGGCCGGACACCCGTTCATGGCGCAGGTCCTGATCAAAGCCGAACGGCGCCCGTCCTGGGGTGACCCGATATACGACCCGGTCTGGGCCGCCGCGACCAGGAACGACATCACCGTCAGCTGCCACCTGTCCCGCGGACATTTCGAGGAACTGCCCGCGCCGCCGGTCGGCTACCCCAGCTACAACCACGATTTCATGGTCACCTACTCGCTGCTGGCGGCCAATCAGGTGATGAGCCTGATATTCGACGGGGTATTCGACCGTTTTCCGGGCCTGCGAATAGTGCTGGTGGAACATGCGTTCACCTGGGTCCTGCCGCTGATGTGGCGGATGGACGCCATCTACGAGGCACGCAAACAGTGGATGGACATCAAGCGCAGACCATCCGAATACGTCAAAGAGCACATCAAGTTCACCACTCAGCCGCTGGACTATCCCGAGGACAAGACCGAACTGACCCGCGCGTTGGAACTGATGGAATGCGACAAGATCCTGCTCTTCAGCAGCGACTACCCGCATTGGACCTTCGACGACCCGCGCTGGCTGGTCAAACACCTGCCGGAGGCCGCCCGCGAGAACATCATGTTCCGTAACGGCATCACGACCTACCACCTACCCGACACCGTCCCGGCATTGGAAGGTCAGGTACGCGTCTTCTAGGGCGCCTCACCAGGCGTGATCACCGCCGGGCATGAGATCGGTCAGTCCGGGTATACCTGCACCCGAAAACGCGACCGGAGGATTGATGACGTCTGCACGCACAGAGTTCGACCAGCGCGACCTTGCCGATGCCCAGCACGTGGTGGGTGCGGTGGCGGGGGCCTTCTCGGCGAAGGTCGTCGGACAGGGTCATTTGCGGGAGTCGATGCTCATCAGCCTGCTCGCCGGCGGCCATTTACTGATCGAAAGCGTGCCCGGCCTGGCCAAGACCACCGCCGCCCGGGTGATCGCCGAATCCATCGACGGCAGCTTCCGGCGCATCCAGTGCACACCGGACCTGCTGCCCAGCGATATCGTCGGCACCCAGATCTATGAGGCAGCCACCAATTCGTTTGTGACACAACTGGGTCCGGTGCACGCCAATATCGTGCTACTCGATGAGATCAACCGCTCCAGTGCGAAAACCCAGAGCGCGATGCTGGAGGCGATGGAAGAACGTCAGACCACCATCGCCGGCGTGGAGTATCCGATCGCCGAACCGTTTCTGGTGGTTGCGACACAGAATCCCGTCGACCAGGAAGGCACCTACCCGCTTTCGGAGGCCCAGACCGATCGCTTCATGCTCAAAGATGTCGTCGCCTACCCCTCGGTCGAAGAGGAGGTCGAGGTCATCGCGCGGATGGATGCCGGCCTCTACGACCGCAATCATGTCGCAGCGGCGGTGGTCACCTCGGCCGACATCCGGCGCGTGCAGCAACTGGTCCGCACGGTGCACATGGATCGTGCGCTGGTGCAGTACGCCAGCCGCCTGGTCGCGGTGACCCGTGACCCGGGCAAGCACCTGCCCGCCAACGTGGCGCGGCTCATCGAATACGGCGCCAGCCCGCGCGCCACCATCGCGTTCTGCCGGACGGCACGCGCGGTGGCGGTTCTGCGCGGGCGTACGCACGTCGTCCCGGACGATATCGCCAGGCTGGCGCACCGGGTGTTGCGGCACCGGCTGATCCTGGGATTCGAGGCCGCCAGCGCCCGCGTCACGCCGGACAGTGTCGTCGATGCGGTACTGCAGGCCGTGCGGGTGCCCTGAGCCGTCGTGGGTAAGCATCTGGACCGCGCGAAGGCGCACTTCGGCCGGGATACCAAAGGCTTCCTGGACGGCGGGCGGTACGCGCTCGTGCACACCCGGAGCCTGGAGTTCGACGATCTGCGGCCCTATGTGCCCGGCGACGACGTCCGCGATATCGACTGGAAGGCGACCGCACGCTCGGGACACACGCTCATCAAGCGCTTCGTCTCCGAGAAGCACCACAAGATCTTGGTGGTCGCCGACGCCGGCCGCAATACGGCCGCCACGGCGCCCTCGGGCGAGCCGAAATACACCGTGGCGGCCAATATCATCGGTGCCCTTGGTTTGGTGACGTTGCGCCGTTCCGACGAGATCGGCATGGTCTACGGCGACGCGCGAGGGTGTATCGACATTCGGTTGCGCCGTGGTGCTTCACATATAGAACACATGCTGGACCGCTACCTGCAGCACGCCGCCGACCGCACGGCCGCCAGTAGCGTTCTCACGCAGTTGAACTGGGTTGCCCGACACTACCGGCACCCGATGCTGATCGTCGTCGTCGCCGACGAGCCGGATGTGGACGACCGGCTCGGTGAGGTGCTCACCCGGCTCGGCGGCAGGCATGATGTGCTGTGGGCCATGGTCTCCGATCTGCCGGCGGTGGCCTCGGACACCGACGAGCGAGACGGTTATGACGTCGCGGCGCAGCGGTTCCTGCTGAGCGGCTCAGAGCTGGGGCCCGGCGTGCTCGAGGCCTATCGCCGGGCGGAAGTGCAACGACGTGAACAGCTTTCGGAATTCATGGCTGCGCATGGGGTCGCGCATGCGATGTTTCCGGGCAGCGCCGGTATCCGCAATGGCCTGGTGACGATGACCGGGGTTTACGCCCGTGCCGGATGACCTGATGCGCTACATCACCGGGCCTGCGGCTTACCCGTCGGGATGGATGTGGCTCGCGGTTTCGTTGCTGCTCGCTGTAGTTCTCTGGTACGCAGCAGTATTCACCGCCACGGTGCCGGGTCGGCGGTTGGGCGACATGGCGGGTCTCAAGACCATCCGAGGCGATCTGATCCGGCGTCGAGCGGTCCGGGCGATCCAGGCGATTAGGCGGCAGTACCGCGCCGGCGACCTCACCCGGGCGGCGGCCGGCGAAGCGGTCAGCACCGAACTCCGGTCGTTTCTGCAGCGGATCAGCGGTGTACGCGCCGAATACATGCAACTCGACGCCATCGCGGGCAGCCAACTGGCGCCGGCGGCGCCGTTGTTGGCAGAGCTGATCGACGCCCAGTTCAACGCGGGGTCGACGGTCGATATGGCGTCGGTATGCGATAGCGCCGAGGAGCTGATCGACACATGGACCTGAACTGGTGGATTGTGGTGATCATCGGCTGCCTGGCGCTGGCGGGCTGCATCGCGATCGCGTTGCTGTGGCCGGTCGGCACCGAGCATCGCGAGCTGCGCCTGCTCGCCAACACCGCGCGGCTGACCCGCCTTCCGGAGTACGTGCGTGCGGAACGTCTGCGCAACCTCACCACGGTCGCGACGATCACGCTGCTGCTGGTGGCGGTCGTCGCCGCGCTCATCGCGGCGGCCCGCCCGTCAGGATTGCCCTCGTCGGCGACCAGATCGGATGCCGGACAGCCCGAGGACATCATGGTGTGTGTCGCGGGCCCGGTGACCGACCCGGCCGCAAAGGCCGTACTCGGATACTTCGCCGACCGGGTCGCCTCCTTCAGCACCGAGCGGATCGGACTGACCTCACCCAATCGCCGAGTGGTGCCGATGACCCGGGACTATCAGTACGCCGCAGCGCGTTTCGCCGACTACGCGGGTGGTGACGCCGCCGGCTTCGAGCCTGCAGTGAGCTATGCGGACTACGCCGAGAGCGTCGAAGACGTGCTGGCGATGTGCCTGACCGGATTTCCGTCCTTCGAAGACAAGACCGCACAGCGCCGTTCGCTCATCTACGTCGGGCCGGATCTGCTGCGCGACCCGGCTGATCCGCGTCCTGCGCTGTTCGGCGCGTCCGATGTCCGCGAGCTCGTGGACGCGGCCGGGGTCCAGGTCAACGCGGTCCTCATCGGTCCCGCCGGTGACGCGCTGCCCGCGCTCGCCCGTGACACCGGCGGGCTGTCCTTCTCCGCCGACTCCGCTGCTGCCGCCAAGGTCGCCGAGATCAGGAGTCATCCGCCCGCGCCGACGGCAACCGATGACGACTCGATCACCAAATCTGCTGAAACTCCCGATATTCCGGTGGGCGTCGCCCTTCTCGCCCTGGTAGCGCTGGCGTTATGGCCGGTGGTGATGAGGCGATGAGCCTACAACCGGTCCTTCCGCTGTGGTTGCTCGCCGCCGTAGCGACGGTCATCGTGGGGGCGCGCGTCGCGGTACTGCGACGCATACCGGCGCAGGCGCGCACCGGTGCGGTGCTGTGGCGCTGGGGCGGGTTGACCGCCGCGGCACTGCTGCTGGTGCTGGCTGCCGCGCGTCCGGTGATCGAGACCGACGAGCAGACCGCGACCCGGGTGGCCGGCGATCAAGCCCCCAACATCTTCCTTCTGGTGGACCGCTCACCGGACATGCAGGTGCGCGATATCGGCGACCTCACCCGAATGGCGCTTGCCCGTACCGATATCTCGGCGCTGATCGATCGCTATCCCGATGCCCGCTTCGCGGTCATCGCGTTCGCGGCGCGGCCGGCACTGGACTGGCCGTTGTCGGCGGATACCTGGAGCCTGCGGCCCTTGATCGCCGGCCTGCAGCCGTACGGATCAGATCCGCAGGACTCCTCCCAGACCAATGTGGGGGCGGCCGGAAATGTGTTGCGCTATCAGCTTCTCGCGGCCGGCCAGCAGTATCCGCGGGCCAAGAACCTGGTGTTCTACCTCGGTGCGGGTGCGCCGGATTCCGAGGTGGCGCCGCGGCGATTCGAGCTGCCGGCGGGATCGGTCGACGGTGGTGCGGTCCTCGGATACGGCCGGCGATCAGACGGGCCCGCCTTGCGAGCCGTCGCCGAACAGATCGGGGTACCTTTCGCCGCCCGGGCCGACGCCGGCCCGCTCAGCACCGTCCTTCCCGCCGAAGCGCACGAGAGTACACCGGGACCCACGGTGGGGGCGGCGCCTGATCGCATCGAGATGTATTGGGCCCTCGCGAGTGTGGCGGCGCTGCTCATTCTGATCGAGTTGTACCGGGTGTTGCGGGACCTGCGACGTACCCGCTTCGCCAGCGTGGACGTCCGCCGATGACGATTCAGCGTTGGTGGGAAGGGGCGTCGACACGGCGCCGGCTGCTCGTGGTGTCAACCCCGGTCGTGGTGATCGTGGTGCTCGCCGTCGCCGCGATGGTGGCCGTGACGATCGCCGGCCGTTCGGCGCATTCAGCCTTTGCCGACCGAGATACCGACACTTTGCGCCGGGCGGCAGCGGTACTCGACGCCGTCAGCGTCATCGAACCGGGCAGGGCACATTTTGCCGCCGGCGCCCTCGCCGTGCTCGACGACCGTCTCGAGGACGCCGACCGCGAGTTCACCGCCGCACTCACTCGTACCGACAGCGACCGATCCTGCGACGTCCGGATAAATCTGGAGCTGGTCCGGGAGACGCTCGGGGACCGGGCGGCATCGGTTTTCGACGGGCCGACGGCACTCAACCGTTATATGGCGGCGCGTGCGGTCGCCGAGCAGGCCCCTCCAGGCTGCTTCGCCGGCAACACCGATCCGGATCCGCAGCGCGGTGCGGTCCGCAACGACACGCTGCCGAGGCTGGACGGCAAGATCGCCGCCGTCCAGGTCGCACCGCCACCGCCACCGCCACCACCGCTGGGCGCTGCTGTGCCGCCTCCCCCGCCGCAGGCAGTGGGGGAGGCACCCGAGGAGACCGACACCCGGCTGCGCCTCGAGCCGGGGTCCGGTAACGCGCTGGACAAGCTGCAGCAGATCCTGCAGGACGCCGCCGGGGGATAGCACCGGGCTTGACCGCGACAGCAAGTGTGAACGGGTTCGTCGTGTGGGTGCGGGTTCCCGATGCACCGCGCCCAGGGAGGTATTGAATGTCGGGCGATAATGTCGTGATGGCAAGCCCGACCGCGGGGCGGCGGCGCGGACCACACAGAGACGGAGTCCTAGATGGCGGTGACGAGCGGGCCGTCCGCGCGCGAGGCGAAACGTCTGCAGACCCGAGAGCGGTTGATGGGCGCCGCCGTCGCCGAATTCAAGCGTTCGGGTATGGCCGACGCTGACGTCGGGGCCATCGTGGCGGCTGCCGGGGTCGCCCACGGAACCTTCTTCTTTCATTTCCCGACGAAGGAACACGTCCTGCTCGAGCTGGAGAGTCGCGAGGAGGACCGCATTGCCAAGCAGTTCGCCCAATTCCTCGCCAAACCGCGAGATCTGAAAGCGGCCTTCGACGAATCCGTCCGCCTGGTCTTGGGTTTGGAGCGACGGCTCGGCGACGTACTGTTCAAAGATTTTCTCGCACTGCACTTCTCCCAGACCCGACCGGCTGCCGAAGGCGGCCAGGACCATTCCCTGATCGTGCTGCTTGCGGAGTTCATCGAGCAGGCGCGGAAACGCGGTGAGATCGACCCCGAGGTGAATTCGATGAACAGCGCGGTGTTCTTCCTCCTCGGCTTGTACGCGCTTGCGATCACCACCAACGATCCGGCCCGGCGCGAGCTGATCGATGACCATGTGAAGCGAAGTCTGCGCAGCGTTGCGGCACCCTGATCCACAGAGTGCCCGGCGCGAGCGGCTTTCGATGACTATAGTCAGTCAAGGTGAGCATCGACAGGTCCGCCGCGCCCGGTTTCGGCGGGTACTCCTCCTTGGACGGACACCATGATGAGTCCCGCTTGGCGCAGCGAAGGGCTGACAAATGGCTGATATCCGGCAGCCTGCTGATCGGCACCGCCGCGCTGGGCATCTTCGGCCTCCCGCTCTTTCTGCGTGGAATGTGGCTGCAACGACAAGCCCAGCGAGATGGGTTGTCGGTACGGCCGATGATGGTGACGTTGCTCGGCTATCTCGTCATCATCGACGCAGCCATCAATACCGTCGGCTGGGCGCTGGACCTGGTCGCCAACCACACCCTGTTGGCCAGAGTGCTGCTGAACGGCTGGGGCAACATGTTCGATGCCGGTTATTTCTGGCACTACAACGAACTTTGGATGGGCGGCGCAGCCGGACCCGGTGAGAAAGCACTGGAAGTCGGGTTGATCCTGACGGTATTCACCATGCGTATTGCCGCGGCGATCGGCTTCCTGCAGATGAAGCGGTGGGGCCAGCAGTGGCTGCTCATCACCTGCTGGATGGGTGTCGTCATCTGGGTCGGCTACGTCTTCAACATGACGATGTTCGCCGACGTCCGGTTCGCCGGGGTGGTCTTTCCGGTGATCGGCTGGTGGCTCTACGACATCTTCTACATCACGCCGTTCCTCGCGATCCCCTATCTGCACTCGGTGAATCGAGAGATCTTCACCGATTGACCTCGGAGATCGGGAGCCGGGTCACGCCGCCATATGTCAGTGACTCATATCAACAAGACTCACCACACGTTTGGTGAGCGCATGGCAAATAGCCCTGTAGCAGTGCACGTTCCGTAGCTGGCACGGGATTCTCACACGTCTCGGCCAAGTCATCATTGACTTAAGTCAGCAACAGGTCTAGAAACAACGAGTATGAGGTCACCGGCTGGACTGACGATGCGTGTGTCCGGTACGGAGGTCAGTGCCACCGCTACGACAGTCGGCCAAGACAATCCGCCCTTCGTCGACAAGGAGGCCAGAGCATGGCGTACGTGTGGGAGTTACTCCGGTATGTCGCCGCGTGGGGTGGCACGGGATTGGTCATCTGGTTCTGGTACTGGATGTTCTCCAATATCGGGACATTCTGAGTCCTGCACCGGTAGAGGCACAACGGAGCGCCTGTAGTGCCTGAAACGACTGGCCTGTCGGCCATGGCCGCCGAACGCACGAGTTCGGTGACCGCGGTCGTACTCAGTGATCGCCGGCGCGAGGGTGCGCGATTGGTGACCGGCGCGCACCGGTGGCTCAGTCTGAATTCCTCGGCAACCTTCGTCCATGTTCCTCATCCGCCGCCGGCGCGTAACTGGACGCGACGCATAATGACGTGCGGTATCGCCCTGCAGTGTGCACCGTCGAAAGAGCGTCTCGCCGAGTACCGGTTGAATGAGCTCTCCGAACGGGAACTGCAGGCACTGACGCACATTGAGGCGGGTGCCGCGTTCGGGTGGGTCACTGCGAGGTGGCCCGGGCTGGCGGCAGAAATACAACAGGTGCTGCCCGGGTTGCGTGCCGGCGACGCCGAGCAGGACAGCACGACGATGATCAGTCAGGCGATCCGCCTGGCCCAAACGGACTGTGAGCTGGCCTACCACCCACTGCTCGGCCGGCTGCCGATCTCCTACACCGCACCGGTCGGGCTCGTCGACAGGGCGCGCCGGCAGTTCGGTCGGATGCCGTGGACCTCGACGGACAAGCGGATGCCCCGGCCTTACTCGACGCCGGTCGGCGGCGACGGCGGTGTCCGCAACCCCAACCTGCCGCCACCAACTCGGCCGGAGGACAACGACATCGATGTCACCCCGGATCATCGGCCGGGGATCCCCTACCCGGAATGGAATGCGTGGACCGAACGCTTTCTGCCCGGTCACGTCGCCGTCGTCGAGCGAGGCCGTGATGCGACAATCGGGGCCGCTTCGACGATATCGGCCGACCTGCGCTCGTGGTTCCAGGCCCGAACCCACCGTGCGATGACGGGACGCCTGGAAGACGGGTCGGATCTGGACGTCGACCAGTACATCGACCACTACATCGACATGCGAACCGGTGAAGCAACCCAGCCGCGGCTCTTCCGGGAGCTGCTGCCCAGTACCAGAGACGTCAGCACCGCGCTGCTGCTCGACGGCAGCTCGTCACTGGGTGTGCACGGCGGCCGGGTCTTCCGCCTTGAGCTCGCCTGTGCCGATGCCTTGTCGCAGGCGATGAGCCATGCGAGGGAACGGCACGGTGTCTTCGTCTTCACCGGAAACACGCGTCACCGGGTGGAAGTTCGCTGTCTCAAGGACTTTCGAGACGCCCGGTTCATCCCCCCGAGCGGTCTCGGCCTGTCCACCGGCGGCTACACCCGGCTCGGCGCCCCACTACGCCATCTGACGAATCGGCTGCTGCACCAACCTTCGCAGCGTAAGTTGCTCATCGTCATCGGTGATGGCCTGATTTCCGACGAGGGATACGAGGGTCGGTACGCCTGGGCCGATACCGCGCACGCGGTACAGGAAGCCGAAGACACCGGCGTGACGATCTACTACATCGGTGTGGGTCCCACGCGGGTCGATCCGCTGCCGGAGGTCTTCGGGCCCCGCCGGTCCCAACGAATCCGCCGCGTCGAGGAGCTTCCACGGGTGCTGGCCCATGTGCACCGAGAGCTCGTTGCCGCATGAGTCCGATCATCGCTGGGAGCGAGATGACCTCTGCCACCTACTATTCCATCGGAAACGAGGTCCAGCTGTTCGAGCGGGCCTACGCGCGGCGGATCCCGGTAATGCTCACAGGTCCGACGGGATGCGGAAAGACCCGGCTTGTCGAGCACATGGGATCACTGCTGGGACGACCCGTCGTCACCATCAGCTGCCACGACGATCTGACGAGCTCGGATCTGGTCGGACGTTTCATGGTGACCGGCGGGGATGTGGTGTGGACCGATGGACCCCTGACCGCGGCGGTGAAGAACGGTGCGATCTGCTATCTCGACGAGGTCGTGGAGGCCCGCCACGACTCGCTGGCGGTCCTACACTCGCTGACCGACCACCGCCGGATGCTCTACCTGGACCGGGCTGGTGAAGTCGTCAGTGCACCAGATGAATTCATGGTGGTGTGCTCCTACAATCCGGCGTACCGCAGCTCGCTCAAAGAACTCAAGCCGTCGTTTCGTCAGCGCTTCGCCACGCTGCCGATGACCTATCTGCCCGCTGATCGTGAGGCAGCGGTCGTCATCGCCGAGACAGGTGTCGAAGCCGCCGTCGCGCAACGGCTGGTGCAGTGCGCCGAGGCCATCCGAACCGCCGACGAGGCGTTTCACTTCGAGCCGCCGTCGACCCGGGCACTGGTGACCGCTGCACACTTGATCGCCGCGGGCGCAAGCGAAATGGATGCGGCGCAGGCATGCATCCTGGCGCCTCTGAGCACCGACGGCGCCATCACCGATGGGCTGCGTGAGGTTGCGGCAGCCTGCTTGCTCGGTACGCAAACACTGTAGGGAGGAGACACGGAATGGTGGACCAGAAGGAGAAGAAGCGTAAACGGGCTCTCATCGTTTTCCAGATCGTCATCTACGGCTACCTGCTGACGATGTTCGCAATCCAGCTGTACATGTCGTTCGCCCGCGGCTGGTGGGAGCTGTGAGCCTGGGCGTCAGCGCAGGCGGGGCCGTGGGCTTCGACGAACATCAGGAGGAAACCCGTACGGCGCAGCGCCGGGCCGACAAGTGGATGATCACCGGCGCCGCGTTGATGGGAATGTGGGCACCCGGGCTCATCGGATTCCCGATCTTCATGCGAGGTGTCTGGTTGCAGCGGCAGGCATTACGCAGCGGACTGGCGGTACGTCCGATGATCGTGACCCTGATCGGTTATCTGGTCCTGATCGACGGCATGCTCAACAGCCTCGGCTGGGCCCTGGACCTCGTCGCCAACCACACACTGATCAACCGGGTGCTGATGGTCGGCTGGGGCAACATGTTCGATGCCGGCTACTTCTGGCACTACAACGAACTATGGGTCGGCGGTTCGGCCGGTCCCGGCGAAAAAGCCTATGTGGCAGGCCTGATCCTCACGGTGTTCGCGATGCGCGTCGCCGCGGCGATCGGCTTCCTGCAGATGAAGCGGTGGGGCCAACAGTGGCTCATCGTCACCTGCTGGATGGGCGTCGTCATCTGGACCGCCTACATCTTCAACATGACGATGTTCGCCGATGTCCGCTATGCCGGCGTGGTCTTTCCCGTGATCGGCTGGTGGCTCTACGACATCTTCTACATCACCCCCTTCCTCGCGATCCCGTATCTGCACACGGTGAACCGCGAGATCTTCACCGATTGACGACACCGAGGAGACCCCAGTGAGCACACCGTCACGCGCCGAGGCAAGCAGCCCGGTCGAGGATCTCCCGCCAGGCACCACGCCCTACTACGCGAACATGCACAAATGGATCAAACGTGCGGTCCTGGTATGCCTGGTCGCGCTCGTCGTCGAAGGTGCGTTCACGTTGCCGTTCATGGCCATCTACTACGGCTACCCGACATTGAGTCTCACCCAGATCTGCAGTGAGCTGCTCAAGGTCCGGTATTCCGATGACACTCTCGAATGCAAGTACCCCTACCCGCCGCTGGGACCGCCGGAAGGCGCCGAAGGCAAAGACACCGCCAGGGATGTCTGGGGTATTCAGCCGACGCCGAAATATGACCGGCTCGGATTCCGTGAGCTGGTGGACCGCTATGAGCAACGCCTGGCGCGTCAGCAGGCCGCACAACAACAGCACACACCATGACCGAGAATCACCACAGGTAGTCTCGACCGTGGATTCGGTAGTCGTTTGTTCAAGAAATTTCGTCGTCACCGAACGTGCTCGGAGGGAATCGGGCGCTGTTCCAGGGGTTTCGCTCCAGTAGCTACGCTCGCCCTATGCCCGAGCACGCGCAGGTAAACACCACCGCTGTTGGACGCGACTCGCTGGAACAGATGCTGGACCGTCAGCGCGCTGAGATCGCCAAGATTCTGGATGGCCTTACCGAGGAGGAGGCGCGACGCCGCTTGGTGCCGTCCCTCACGACGCCGCTCGGATTGGTCAAACACGCGGTATTCGTCGAGAAGGTCTGGTTTCACAGCCGTGTTGCCGCTCGCAGCCGCCGCGAGGTCGGGCTCCCCGACACCGTCGACGAATCATTCCTGCTCGCCGATGAGGACACCATCACGTCGGTACGCAAGGAGTTCGAGTCAGCGTGCGAGGGCTCGCGCGCCATTGCTGCCCAGCACCCCGACCTCGAACAGCAGTATCGATGGGACCGTGGCGAAGCCAGCCTGCACTTCATCTACACCCACGTGATCCAGGAGTTCGCCCGGCATGCCGGCCACGGCGATATTCTCGTCGAACAGATCACCGCGGCGCGCACATCAGACGACACACATCCAACCCCGGAGACAACAGGTATCCGCCAGCGCTGAGCGCAGCCGACCTCTCGGGCCAGCGGTTCGACAAGGCCTACGAGGTGACCTATCAACGAGATGATCCATTGCTCAACGCCTTTCCGGTTACCCGGGAGATCTCCACTGCCGTCGCCGCGCGCTGAGAAACCGCCGTGGTGATTGGCCCGATCCATGCATGGCTGACACTGGAGCCATGACATCCACGGTTTTGGGACCGACACTTGCGGTGGTCTGTATCGCGATGGCTCTGCTGGCGGCACTGGTTTACCGGGCGGCCGGTCTGGGTCCACTGTGGGTCGTGCCCGGCGCGGCCGCGCGGGCGACGGTACAGCTGGCAGGCGTCGCCGCGGTGCTCGCCGCCGCCATGGCCCGTTTGTGGTCGTCTGTGCTGATGCTGTTGCTGATGTTCCTGGTCGCCACCGTCACCGCGGCCCGTCGCAGTCAGGCCGAACACGGATCCTTCTGCGTTGCAGCTCCGTTGGCCGCCGGATTGTTCGCCACGGTGCCGATGATGCTGCTGACCGGATTGGTGCCGCTGACCGGAGTCGCCGTCGTGCCGATCGTTGCAATAGTGCTCGGCGGCACCATGACTGCCGTCGCAGTCGCGGCGCGCCGCGCGCTGGACGCGTTGACGCAGCGAGCCGGTGAAGTCGAAGCCGCATTGAGCCTGGGTTTGTCTGAGCGCGATGCACGGTTGGAGGTGATTCGTCGGTCTACGGCAGATGCCCTGCTGCCCAACGTCGACCAGGCACGAACGGCAGGACTGGTCAGCCTGCCCGGTGCGTTCGTCGGTGTGTTGCTGAGCACCGGTTCGGCCGCACAGGCGGGCGCGGTACAAGTTCTGGTGTTGATCGCCCTACTGCTCTCGCAGAGCGTGGGCGTAGCGCTCACGAGCGAGCTGGTCGCCCGCGGCGTGCTGACCCGAGCTCGCAACGCTGTTGCGAGGTGAGCTGGGCGCATCGGCGCCTTCTCCTCGGCGTCGTGCCCTGAACTCGTGTCGAGGCAAACGCCGGTTGTAGGCGAGCGGAAGCCCGTTTCCGTGCGAGCGCTATCCCGCGGTGGCGTGCGGCGTCTGGTGCGTCAGGAGATAGAACCGTTCCGATTCCGACAGTCCGCCCCAGACGCCGAACGGTTCGTTGACCGACAGCGCGTGTGCGCGGCACTGCGCGATCACCGGACAGGTCCGGCACAACTCCTTGGCGCGTCTTTCTCGTTTCGCCCGCGCTCGGCCACGTTCGCCGTCGGGTGAGAAGAAGACCGACGAGTCCACACCGCGGCAGTTGCCGTGGACCTGCCACTCCCACACTTCAGCGCTCGACCCGGGTAGCACTTGAGGTAACCGCATCTACCTGCCCCTTTCGGCGTTGTAACGATGGATTCGCCTGCGCCGGGCCGTTTGTTACCGGTGTGCACGATGGGGTTCATGAGTTTTGCCGAACGACCGCGAAAGGAACACCGGTTCGGCATGCCCTTTCTGGTCCGGAATGGCGGTTTGACCTGGATGGAGCGCTGCGGCAGGACGGGCCGACGCCACCAGTATTGATACCGTTGTTGGATAGTTCATGTCGAAATCGGTGTTGGACATGAATCGGAGCGGTACCTAGCGTTGACCAGGTGACCGCAATGATCTCCGACACCGCGAAATTGACCGGAGCGATGTTCATCGCAGGCTCCGCCGTGATCGGCACGGGCGACGAGGTCCGCGGCTTCGATCCGGCCACCGGAACCCCGCTGGAACCCGTCTACCGGCACGGCACCGAGTCCGATGTCGAGGCTGCCTGTGTCGCTGCCGCGGCGGCGTTCCCCAGCTACCGTGCGACGACATCCGAACAGCGTGCCGGCTTCCTCGAAGCGATCGCTGACAACATCGCCGCCATCACTGATGCCCTGGTCGAGCGGGCATGCGCCGAAACGGGCCTGCCACAGGCCCGGATCACCGGCGAGGTCGGTCGCACCACCGGTCAGCTCCGGTTGTTCGCCGCAGTGTTGCGCGAGGGCAGCTGGACCGGCGCCCGCATCGACCCGGCGCAGCCGGACCGCACCCCGGCACCGCGCCCGGACATCCGGCAACGCGCCATCGCGCTGGGACCGGTCGCGGTCTTCAGCGCCAGCAACTTTCCGCTGGCCTTCTCGGTCGCCGGCGGCGACACCGCCTCGGCGTTGGCCGCCGGGTGTCCTGTCGTCGTCAAGGGACACGATGCGCACCCGGGCACTTCCGAGCTGGTGGCCCGGGCCATCACCGCTGCCGTCCACACGGCCGGTCTGCCCGCGGGCACCTTCTCGCTGCTGTTCGGCTCCGGTCCCGGGTTGGGCACCGCCCTGGTGACCGACCCCAGGATCAAGGCCGTCGGTTTCACCGGATCCCGTTCCGGCGGAACAGCACTGGTTGCGGCGGCGGCAGCCCGGCCCGAGCCCATCCCGGTGTATGCGGAAATGAGTTCGGTCAACCCCGTCTTCCTGCTACCCGGCGCGCTCTCGGCACGCGCCGCCGCGCTCGGTGAGGCCTTCGTCGCCTCGCTGACCATGGGATCGGGCCAGTTCTGCACCAACCCCGGGCTGGTCATCGCCGTCGACAGCCCCGACCTCGACGCTTTCCTGACCGCCGCGGGCAACAGGGTCAGCGCGGCGGCCGCCACCCCGATGCTCACCCCCGCCATCGCCGACAACTACCAGCGCGGAGTCGAAACGCTGCGCGGTGCCGCCGACGTGGTGGCCCACAGCCAGGACAGCGGTAACGCGACCTCGTGCAGCGCGACGCTGTTCGGTTCCGACGCCGCCACCTTCTTGTCCTCGAAAGTGTTGCAGCAAGAGGTCTTCGGTGCGTCCAGTGTGCTGATCCGTTGTGCTGACGCCGACGAGATGCGCGCCGTCGCGGCCGCACTGGAAGGTCAGCTCACCGCGACGGTGCACGCCGAGGAGTCCGATTACGAACAGGCCGCGGCGTTGCTGCCCGAGCTGGAACTCAAGGCCGGCCGCATCTTGTTCAACGGCTGGCCCACCGGCGTCGAGGTCGGCTACGCGCAGGTGCACGGTGGGCCGTTCCCCGCCACATCCGACTCGCGGACGACCTCCGTCGGCGCCCGCGCCATCGAACGGTTCCTGCGCCCGGTGGCCTACCAGGATGTACCGAAAGCCTTGTTACCCAGCGCCATTGCAGACGGCAACCCGGACGGCATCTGGCGGCGGGTCGACGGCCGTCTCACCCAGGACTGATCAACCCCCAACAACCCGCAGAGGATGCACCATGCTTGATGGCGTTCTGTTCTTCCCCGTCACACCGTTCACCGCGGCCGGCGAGGTCGACCTCGACAGGCTCGCCGAGCACATCTCCAAAGGCGTCGACGCCGGCCCCGGTGGCGTGTTCGTCGCCTGCGGCACGGGCGAATTCCATGCCCTGGAAACCGAGGAATTCTCCCTTGTCGTGCGCACCGCGGTGGCGGCCGTCGCAGGCCGGGTCCCGGTGTACGCCGGAGCCGGCGGCGCGGTGGCCCAGGCGAAGACCTTCGCCAAGGCGGCACAGGCCGCTGGAGCGGACGGCCTGCTGCTGTTGCCGCCCTATCTGGTGTCGATGCCGCAGCAAGGCCTGATCGACTACACCCGCGCGGTGGCGGATGCGACCGACCTGCCGTTGATCGTCTACAACCGCGGTAACGCCAGGTACACCGAAGCCTCCGCCGTCGAGGTGGCGCAGTTGCCCACCGTCGTCGGATTCAAGGACGGCACCGGTGATGTCGACCTGGTGGCGCGCGTCGTGCGCGCGGTGACCGACGCGCTGGCGCCGTCGGGCAAGTCGTTCCAGTTCTTCAACGGCCTTCCCACCGCAGAGGTTTCGCAGCAGGCATACCGGGCGCTCGGCGTCACCCTCTACTCCTCGGCGACCTTCGCGTTCGCCCCGGAGCTCGCCCTGGCGTTCTACAACGCCTTGGAGCGCGACGACGATGCCGTGATCGCGGCGCTGCTGCGCGAGTTCTTCCATCCGCTGGTGCGGTTGCGTGACACCGTCCCCGGTTATGCGGTATCGCTGGTCAAGGCCGGCGTGACGATGGAGGGTATCGACGCCGGGCCGGTGCGGCCACCGTTGATCATGCCCTCGGAACGGGATCTGGCGAAGCTGGCCGAGATCACCCGGGCCGGCCGCGCCGTCCTCGCCAATGAGCTGGCGGTCGAGGCGGTCCATTGATGTCCGGTCGGATCCGGATCACCGGTGCCCGGATCACTCCGGTGGCGTTCGTCGACCCGCCGCTGCTCAACACCGTCGGTGTACACCAGCCCTATGCGCTGCGGGCCATCATCCAGCTCGACACCGACGCCGGACTTGTGGGGCTGGGTGAAACCTACGCCGACGATGTGCACCTGGACCGGCTGCGAGCCGCGGCAGAGGCCATTGCTGGCTTGGATGTGTTCGCCCTCAACATGATCCGTGCCGCCATCTTCAGCCGACTCGGTGGTGACAGCACCGGTGACGGTTCCGGCCTGGCCGGCATGATCACCTCCGCCAGCGTCGTGGACCGGGTCTTCTCGCCGTTCGAGGTGGCCTGCCTGGACATCCAGGGACATGCCACCGGCCGTCCGGTGTCCGACCTGCTCGGGGGCCGGGTACGCGATACCGTGCCGTTCAGTGCCTATCTGTTCTACAAGTGGGCCGCGCACCCGGGCGCCGAGCCGGATTCCTGGGGCGAGGCGTTGGACCCCGCCGGGATCGTCGCGCAGGCACAACGCATGATCGCCGAATACGGCTTCACCGCAATAAAACTCAAGGGTGGAGTCTTCCCGCCCGAAGACGAGATGGCCGCGATCGAAGCGCTGCACGCCGCCTTCCCCGAGCATCCGCTGCGCCTGGACCCCAACGCCGCCTGGACACCGCAGACCTCGGTCAAGGTGGCCTCCGGTCTTGCCGGCATCCTGGAGTATCTGGAAGATCCGACCCCAGACATCACGGGGATGGCCGAGGTGGCCACACAGGCGCCGATGCCACTGGCCACCAACATGTGTGTGGTGGCCTTCGATCAACTTGCGCCTGCCGTCGCCGCCGACGCGGTGAAAGTTGTTCTGTCCGACCATCATTACTGGGGCGGGTTGCAGCGGTCCCGGCTGCTTGCCGGGATCTGCGACACCTTCGGCCTGGGCTTGTCGATGCACTCCAACTCGCATCTGGGTATCAGCCTGGCTGCCATGGTGCACCTGGCCGCGGCGACACCCAATCTCAGCTATGCGTGTGATACCCACTGGCCGTGGAAGGACGAGGACGTCGTCAAGCCCGGCGTGCTGGAGATCCGCGACGGCTCGGTCGCCGTTCCGGGTACACCGGGTCTGGGCATCGAGATCGACGAGGGCGCCCTGGCGGTCTTGCACACCCAGTACCTGCGGTGCGGTATCCGCAACCGGGACGACACCGGCTACATGCGCAGCATCGATCCGTCGTATCAGGCGATCAGCCCGCGCTGGTGAGTGAACTGGCTACACTGATGCGCTGACAGCGTCGAGAAGGCGCGCAGTGATGCAAGGAGCGCATCGGTGTCCGCAACGTTTTCCCTGGCCCGGTTGTCCTGCTTCATCGCGGTCGCAGAGGAACTGCACTTCGGTCGCGCCGCCGAGCGTCTGCATATGACGCAGCCTCCGCTGAGCCGGCAGATCCAGCAGCTGGAGACCGAGCTCGGCGTGCAACTGATAGACCGCACCACCCGTTCGGTCACGCTGACCCCCGCCGGGGTGGCATTCCTGCCCGACGCGCGCCGCATTCTCCAGCTCGCCGAAAGCGCGGCGCTCACCGTCAAACGGGTGCCCGCCGGCGATCTGGGGACCGTCGTGGTCGGGTTCACCGCCGCCTCGGCGCACGCGGTGCTGCCTCGGCTGCTGGACCGGGCCCGACAGCTGCTGCCCGATGTGACGCTGGAACTCCGGGAGATGGTCACTGCCCGCCAGATCGAGGGCCTGATGACAGGTGAACTCGACCTGGGGATGGCGCGGCCACCGCTCAAACGCCCCGGTCTGGTGTCGCGGCCGCTGCTGCACGAGCAACTCGTCGCGGCGCTACCCGTCGACCACCCGCTGGTCGGCCTGGGCCGCCAGCTCACGCTGACCGATCTCGACGGCCAGGACATGGTCATGTACTCACCGGTGGAGGCGCGCTACTTCAACGAGCTGCTGATCAGCACGCTGACCATCGCCGGCGCGACACCGCGCTACGTGCAGTACGTCACCCAGGTGCACACCATGCTGGTCTTGGTGCGTTCCGGGATCGGCATCGCGCTGGTTCCCGCGTCGGCGGCGACGCTGCATCCCGAGGGCGTGGTCTTCCGGACCATCGGCGCGTTCCGGGAGCGACCGGTGGAACTCGACGCGGTCTGGCATGGCAACAGCACCAACCCGGCGCTACTGCGACTACTTCGAGACGTCCTGCCGCCGCGCGAATGGACGACCGACGACCTGGTCGAAGAAGTGGTGGGCTGACTAGACGTTGGCGGGCATCGGGATCGGTGTCACCAATTCGCCCGACGTCAGGAAGCTTTCCAGGTTGTGCAACGTCAGGGCTTCCATCGCGGCCCGCGTCTGCACCGTTCCACTGCCGACGTGCGGTAACAGCACGACGTTGTCCAGGGTGAGCAACGCTTCCGGCACATTGGGTTCGTCGGCGAACACGTCCAGGCCGGCACCGGCCAGCCGACCTGTCACCAGCGCCTCCACCAGGGCGGTCTCGTCGACGACGCTGCCGCGCGCGATGTTGACCAGATAGCCCTGCGGGCCCAGGGCCGCGATGACGTCGGCGTCCACCAGGTGACGTGTTGCGCTGCCACCGGCCGCGGCGATGATCAGGACGTCGACCTCGGCGGCCAGCGCGGCGGGGGAGGGCTGATAGGTGTACGGGGAGTCGGGTACCTGCCGCCGATTGTGATAGGAGATCGGGCAGCCGAAGGCCGCCAGCCGGGTGGCGATCGCGGTACCGATGCGGCCGAGCCCGATGATGCCGACGCGGCTGTTGCTGACCTGACGCGTCAGTGGGTAGTTCCCGGCGGGCCAGCGGCCGGCCCGCACATAGCGGTCCGCGGCCGAGAACTGGCGCAGCGTGTCGATGGTCAGGCCGACGGCGGTATCGGCGACGCAGTCGTTGAGGACGTCGGGCGTGTTGCTCACCACGATGCCGCGGGCGGCGGCGGCATCGACGTCGGTGGTGTCGTAGCCGACCCCGAAATGCACTATTGCCGCGAGCCGGGGCAAGGCCGCGATGAGCGACGCGTCGACCCCGGTACGACCCGACGTCACCGCGACGGTCACCGTCTGGGCGTGCTCGGCCAGGAACGCCGAACGCTCGGCGGCGTCGACGGGAAGTTCGAGGGCGTTGTACGTGGTCCGCAGGGTTTCGGTCAGTGACTGTTTCAGTGGCCCGACCTGAAGAATTTGTCCCGCGGTAGTACTAGGCATAACTGCACGGTAATTGCGGCCGCGGATACCTGTCCAACACGGAAATAGCATCAGTTAATGCTGAATGCGAATAACTGTCCCGATTGACGGGCTGCGCTCGTGGCGTTCCGGTCGAGCGAAAGGCAAAGGCGCAGTTCAGCGCGTTGTGGTGGTTCAAACTCGGCATGAAGTGACGTCCCCACGGGCAGTCATTTTCGCCGAAATGCCGCTTTTGCCGGGGTTGACGTGCCTTTTCGCGCACTCCTACGGTGTGTCTGCGATCACAGAATTCATCTACATACGTGGACGTCACAGGCGCCAGCCCGCGCCGATAGCTTCACCGTCTTGGAGGATCCCGCATGAGCCAACCAGCACCGACCCGGTCCCGGGCCGCGGCCCTGGTACTCCCCGCCGCCGCGGCACTGTGCCTGACCGCCGGCGGATGCACGGTGGCCAACACCGGGCACGGCGGATACGACCCGAACACGCTGCGCATCGTGCTGTCGCAGGAACCGCCCACTCTGGAACCCTGCGAGAGCTCGCTGACCTCGACAGGCATCGTGGTGCGCTCCAACATCACCGAACCGCTCATCGAACGCGATCCCAACAGCGGGCAGCTGCTGCCGCTGCTGTCGACCGGCTGGGAGCAGACCCAGCCGACGCAGTGGACCTTCAAGATCCGCCCGGGTGTCAGCTTCTCCGACGGAACCCCGTTCACCGCAACCGATGCGGCTTTCTCCATCGACCGCGCGGTCAACTCCGATCTGCAGTGCAACGTCGACGGATACGTCTTCGGCGATGAGAAGCTCACCGTGGACGCCGTCGACGACAGCACGCTGGTCGTCGGCACCGAGAAGCCGGATCCCATTCTCCCGTTGCGGGTTTCGTTCATCGAGATCGTGCCCCGCTCCACCAGCACCACCGAGAAGGTGCGGGAGCCGATCGGCACCGGACCGTATGCGATCGAGGATTGGGAGTTCGGCCAGAAGCTGCTGCTGCGCCGCAACGACACCTACTGGGGCGCCAAGCCGGCCTTTGCCCGCGCCGAATACCAGTGGCGCAGTGAGGGCAGCGTGCGCGCCGCGATGATCACCAATGACGAAACCGATATCGCCACCAGCCTCGGCCCCGAGGACGGAGCCGGCGATCTCGGGGTGCCGTTCCAGAACAACGAGACGACGGCCCTGCGGATCCAGGCAACCGAGGCGCCGCTGAACGATATGCGGATCCGCCAGGCCGTCAACTACGCGGTGAATCGCACCGGGATAGTCAAGGCGCTCTTCCGCGGACTGGGTGAACCGGCATCGCAACTGATCCCCTCGGGCGTAGTGGGATACAACGCCGACCTGCCGCTGTGGCCGTACGACCCGGAGAAGGCCAAGCAGTTGGTGCAAGAGGCCAAGGCCGACGGCGTCCCGGTCGACAAGCAGATCCGGATCATCGGCCGAAGCGCTCAGTTCCCCAAGATCGCGGAGAGCATCGAGGTCATCCAGAGTGAACTCGCCGATATCGGCCTCAACGTCAAGATCGAGATGATGGACACCGCAGGACAGCTGCAGTACCAGCTGCGGCCCTTCCCGGCGAACACCGGCCCGTACCTGTTGATGATCCAGCACGGCAACCAGGCCGGTGACGCCGCTTTCACCTTGGACCAGTACATGTTGTCCACCGGTCCGCAGAATGCCTATGGCACAGCGGCATTCGACGAGAAGATCCGCGCCGCCGAAGCGTTGACAGGTCAGCAGCGTCAAGACGCGTTCGCCAAGCTGTTCGCCGAGGAACCTCAGGAGATCATGCAGATGGTCTACCTGGCCCATATGAAAGGCATCCTCGGTAAGTCCGCGCGTGTCGACTACACGCCGGACTCCGCCACCGGTGACGAGATGCGGCTGGCGCAGATGAGCTTCGCCAAGAGCGCCGAAGCCAGCCCCGACAAGTCTTAACAACCCAGCCAAGGGAGACCGACCGCCATGTTCTCATTCGTCCGGCGCCGGATGTACACCAGCGCAATACCTTTGCTCATAGTGCTGCTGGGTGTCTTCCTGCTTGCCCGGCTCACCGGCGACCCCACCAGCCTCTATCTGCCGGAATCGGCAACCGAGGCGCAGCGACAGGCGTTCGCCGCTAAGAACGGTTTCGACCAGCCGATCATGACCCAGCTGATCGACTACTTCAAAGGTGTCGTGCACCTGGACTTCGGCAATTCACTGCGCACCGGGCAGTCCGCGTCCGAGATGGCACTGCGCGCATTTCCGGCAACATTGCAATTGGCCTTCACCACAATGCTTCTGGCGATCATCGGCGCCATCGTGATCGGCTGCTGGGCCGCCTACCGGCCCAACTCGCTGGCCGACCGGTTCTCCAGCCTGCTGTCGATGACCGCCGCCAGCATCCCGGACTTCTGGTTCGCCATCACCGGCGTCTGGTTGTTCTCGGTGCTGCTGGGAATCCTGCCCACCTCGGGTGTCGATGGTGCACTGTCCTGGGTCCTGCCGATCGCGACGCTGCTGATCCGCCCGCTCGGGGTGCTGACCCAGGTGGTTCGCGGCGCGATGGTCTCCGCGCTGTCGGCCCCCTACGTCCGGCTGGCGCGCAGCAAGGGCGCCAGCGACGTCCGGGTGGTCACCCATCACGCCCTGCGCAATGCCGCCGCCCCGGCGCTGACGGTCGCCGGTGATCTCGCGGTCGGCCTCATCAACGGTGCTGTGGTGGTCGAGGCGATATTCGGCTGGCCCGGAATCGGCAAGCTGATGATCGACGCCATCCTGCAGCGCGACTTCGCAGTGCTGCAAGCCGCGGTGCTGCTGACTGCCGTGTCGATCTTCCTGCTCAACATCTTCATAGACGCCTGCTACGCACTGCTGGACGCGCGCGTGCGGGAACCGGCCCGGGTCTAGGACTACAGGAGCAACCGCATGAGCACTCAAATCGATCTGGTACCAGTCAAACCCACCACCGCGATCGTCGGTGACGCGGGTACCGCCAAGCCCCGGACCCGCTCGGTCTGGTTTCGCCTGCTGGCCAACGACCGGGTGGCGGCCGCCGCGGCCGTCGTACTCGCACTGGTGTTCCTGACGGCGATCTTCGGACCGATGTTGGTGGGCAACCTGGCCACCCACATCGACCTGGACAACTCCAACCAGGCGCCGTTCACCCTGGCGCACGGCTGGGCCAATGTGCTCGGTACCGATCCGCTGGGACGAAGCATGCTGGCGCGGCTCATCGTCGCCAGCCGCACGACGCTGTCGGTGGCGGTACCCGCGGTCGTCATCAGCGCAGTCATCGGGTCACTCATCGGCATGTGGGCCGGCTACTACCGGGGCTGGCGGGAGACGCTGGCCATGCGGATCGCCGATGTCATCATGAGCTTCCCGTCACTGCTGCTGGCCGTCGTGGTGCTGTATGTGTTCTCGCCCAGCGCCGCCAACATCGTTGCCGTGCTGGCCCTCACCCGTATCCCGGTGTATCTGCGCACCGCGCGAGCCGAGTCCTCGGAGCTGGCCAGCAGGGTTTTCGTCGATGCCGCCCGCACCTTCGGGGCGAGCTCCACGTCGATCATCGCCCGGCATGTCTTCCCGGTGGTACTGCCGACACTGCTGACGGTGGCCACCCTGGACTTCTGCTACGTGATGCTCGCCGAGTCGTCATTGAGCTTCCTGGGCATCGGCATCCAGCCACCCGATGTCAGCTGGGGCCTGATGGTGTCGCAAGGGCGTACCTATCTGCACACGGCATGGTGGCTGTCGTTCTTCCCCGGCGTGGCCATCGTGATAACCACGGTGTCGACGACAATCCTCGCCGCCTGGGCGCGCATAGCCACCGATCCCGGCCAGCGCTGGCGGCTCACCGTTCCGCAGAAGCGCCTGTCCCGTTTCACCAAGACCACGAAGGCTCTCTCATGACCGCAGTCGCCGACCACATGCCCACCCACGATGTCGTCACCGATCCCGCGCTGCGGGTCGACGGCCTGACCGTGGACATCCGCACCATCAGAGGTACCGTCCGCGCCGTCAACGGAGTGTCCTTCGAGGCCCACCGAGGTGAGACCCTAGCCCTGCTGGGGGAATCCGGTTGCGGTAAGTCGATGACGGCCACCGCGCTGGTCGGTCTGCTCGAACCGGTCGCCGAGATCACCGACGGCTCGGCCCTGCTGGCCGGCACCGACCTGGTGACCGCGGGACGCAAGAAGAGACGCGAGCTGGCCGGTACCGAGCTGGCGATTGTCTTCCAGGACGCGCTGACCGCGCTCAACCCGCTCTACACCGTCGGCACACAACTGGCCGAACCATTCCGGATCCACCACGGCATGAAGGCCAAAGAGGCCAAACGCAAGGCGGTGGAACTGATGACGCGGGTGGGCATCCCGCAGCCGGAATCCCGGATGAATTCCTACCCGCATCAGTTCTCCGGCGGTATGCGGCAGCGTCTGCTGATCGCCATGGCGGTGGCGCTGAACCCCAGTGTGCTGATCGCCGACGAACCCACCACCGCGCTCGACGTCACGGTGCAGGCGCAGATCATGGCTCTGCTGCGTGGGCTGCGTACCGAGTTCGACATGGCAGTCGTGCTGATCACCCACGACCTCGCCCTGGTGGCCGAGGAAGCCGACCGGGTTGCGGTCATGTATGCCGGGAACATCGTCGAAACCGGCACGGTGGCCGAGGTTTTCGCCAACCCCAAGCATCCCTACACCAAAGGACTGCTGAATTCGGTGCCGGTCAACGTGGTGCGGGGTCAGGACCTCAAATCGATCGGCGGCGCGCCACCGGACCTGCACTCCATTCCCAACGGCTGCGTCTATCAGGCGCGCTGTCCGCTGGCCCGCGATGCCTGCACGACAGCACGACCGGAACTACGCGAGACCGGTCCGGGCCGCGAGGCCGCATGCTTCTATCCCGAGGAGGTTGTCAATGTCTGAGTCGGAAAGGGTCGCCGACCGGCCCGAGCCCCAGTCGTTGCTGACGGTCCGTGACCTTACGAAATCCTTCTCGGTGCCCGGCGCGGGTAAGCAGAAGCTGTGCGCCCTCGACGGGATAAGCCTTGAGCTCGGTCGGGGTGAGACGCTGGGTCTGGTGGGTGAGTCGGGATGCGGAAAGTCCACCCTGGCGCGCACATTGATGATGCTCGAGCGACCGGACTCCGGGACGGTGCGGTTCGACGGCATCGACCCGTTCACCCTCGCAGGCAAGGACCTGCTGAAGTTTCGCCGCCGGGTGCAGATGGTCTTCCAGGACCCCTACGCCTCGCTCAACGCACGCATGACGGCCGGTGACATCATCGCCGAGCCGTGGCGCACCCATAAGACGTTGTACCCCGGCCGCAACGACCGCAACCTGCGCATACGTGGCCTGCTCGACCTGGTCGGTCTGCGGCCCGGCGACGCCGACAAGTATCCGCAGGAGTTCTCCGGTGGTCAGCGTCAACGAATCGGCATCGCACGCGCGCTGGCACTGAACCCCGATGTGATCATCTGCGACGAGCCGGTCTCGGCACTCGACCTGTCGGTGCAGGCGCAGGTGCTCAACCTGCTCAACGAACTGCAGCAGGAATTGGGTATCTCCTACATCTTCATCTCGCATGACCTGTCGGTGGTACGGCATGTCGCCGACCGGGTATCGGTGATGTACCTGGGACGGATCATCGAATCCGGCGAGACCGAAGCCGTTTTCGAGCGGCCCGATCACCCCTACACCGCGGCGCTGATGTCGGCGGCACCCAAACTGGACGCCGCGCAACGCAAGGAGAAGATCATCCTCACCGGTGAGATCCCTTCGCCGCTGAACCCGCCGTCGGGGTGCCGGTTCCGTACCCGCTGCGTCAAGGCGACCGATATCTGCGCGAGCACCAGGCCGCCACTGGCGTTCGAACCCGCCGCCGACGGGCACCGAGCCGAATGCCACCATCCGCTGCATCTGGACCATCAGCTCGACCAAAGTCAGACCAGCGTGCCGGTGTGAGCGCGGTGGGCTACGGGGTGGTTGCCGTGGCGATCCTGCTGGCCTCCTGCCTGCAGGCGTCGATCGGTTTCGGTATCGGGATGCTGGCTGCCCCGGTGGTCGCCATCGTCGATCCCGGCCTGATCCCCGGCACCCTGATAATGCTGGCGGCGTTGGTCACGTTGATCGTGGTCATCACCGAACGCGAGGACATCGACCTGCGTGGCACCGGTTGGGCACTTCTCGGGCGCGTTCCCGGCACCATCGCCGGCGCGCTGTTGTTGGCGGCGCTGCCCGAACGCGGCTTGGCGCTGCTGCTGGCCGGGGTGGTCCTACTGGGTGTGGCACTGACCAGCTTCGGTTGGGTGCCTGCGGCCCGGCCTCGCAATGTCGTTCTGGCAGGCGCGACTTCGGGTGTGTTGGGCACTGCGACATCGATCGGCGGACCGCCGATGGCGCTGGTGTGGCAGCGCAACACCGGGGCACGCCTGCGTGGCACCATGAGCGGGTTCTTCCTGATCGGCTCGTTGATGTCGCTGATCGCACTGGCGGCAACCGGCGCGGTCGACCGCCACACCTTCGCGACCTTCGCGGTGCTGGTGCCCGCTGCGGTGGCCGGTTACGCGCTCTCCCGGGTGGTTAACCGGTACCTGAACCGGGATCGGCTGCGCTGGTTGGCGATAACGGTTTCGGCGACCGGGGCCGCGGTCCTGATCATGCGGGAGTTGCTGTGAGTCGAGGAGATGACGTGTCTGACGATGTCAGCGTCCGCAAGGTGAAGTCCGCGGTGCGCACGGTCGAGCTGTTGGAGTTCCTGGCCGGCCGCCACGACCAACCCGCCCGGATCAGGGAGATCTGCGCGGCGCTGGACATGCCGCGCAGCAGCGCGCACGCCTTGTTGCGCACCCTGGTCGCCCAGGGCTGGGTGCGGTCGGACTCCTCCGGCGCGCTCTACGGTATCGGTATGCGGGCGTTGCTGGTCGGGACCAGCTACCTCGACAGCGATCCCTATCTGCCGTTGATAACACCATTCCTCGACGAGTTGCGCGCCGATCTCGACGAGACCTTCCATCTGGGTCGGCTCGACGGCTGCGATATCGTCTACCTTGCCACCCGTGAATCCAAACAATATGTGCGCCAAGCAAACCGGGTGGGTCGCCGGCTGCCCGCGTACGCCACCGCATTGGGCAAGGCCCTGCTGGCCGACCGGCATGGAGCCGAGCGGGACGCCCACATTCCGGCCGATCTCGATGCGCTGACGGTGCACACCATCACCGACCGGGCAGTCCTGGACGAGTCCCTCGACGACGTCCGGGTCCGGGGCTATGCCACCGACAACGAGGAGAACACCCTGGGGCTGCGGTGTTTCGCGGTGACGCTGCGCTACACGCTGCCCGCGCAGGATGCGATCAGCGCGTCGGTGCCGATCAGTCGGCTGAGCCCGGCCCGCGAGGCCGAGATCGTCGAGGCACTGCGAACGGCATGCGACAAAGTGTCCCGAGTGGTCCGGCCGGTTGCCAACGGCGAGAAATGGTTTGCGCAGTGAATCAGCACCCACAGAAGAAAGAGCGCGCGAGATGAACGCAACACATCGCACACCGGTGATCACCGAGATGACCGTGATCCCGGTGGCCGGACACGACAGTATGCTGCTGAACCTCAGCGGTGCGCACGCCCCGTTCTTCACCCGGAACCTGGTGGTGCTCACCGACTCCGACGGACGCACCGGTGTCGGCGAGGTGCCCGGCGGCGAGCCGATCCGGCGCACGCTCGAAGATGCCCGCGCCCTCGTCGTCGGTCACAGTGTCGGCGCCTACCAGGCCGTGCTGACCGCGATGCGGGCCGCGTTCGCCGACCGGGACTCCGGCGGCCGCGGTGCGCAGACCTTCGACCTGCGGATCATGGTGCACGCGGTGACAGCGGTGGAGTCCGCCCTGCTCGACCTGCTCGGTCAGCATCTCGAGGTGCCGGTGGCGGCGCTGCTCGGCGACGGGCAGCAGCGCACCAAGGTACAAGCGCTGGGCTATCTGTTCTTCGTCGGAGACCGCAACAAGACCGACCTGGCTTACCGGTCACCGGACGACGAGGAGCCCGGTGCCGACGAGTGGTCACGGGTACGCCACGAACAGGCCTTGACCCCGGAGGCCGTCGTGCGGTTGGCCGAGGCCGCCCACAAACGTTACGGTTTCGCCGATTTCAAACTCAAGGGCGGTGTGCTGCCGGCGGCTGACGAGGCCAAGGCCGTCACGGCGCTCGCGCACCGGTTCCCCGAGGCGCGCATAACCCTGGATCCCAATGGCGGCTGGCTGCTGGCCGACGCGATCAGGACCTGCCGCGATCTGAGCGGGGTCCTGGCTTATGCCGAGGACCCGGTCGGTCCCGAGGGCGGTTTCTCGGGCCGTGAGGTGATGGCAGAGTTCAAACGCGCGACCGGGCTGCCGACGGCGACCAATATGATCGCCACCGACTGGCGCGAGATGGGCCATGCCATCAGGTCCGGTGCCGTCGACATCCCGTTGGCCGACCCGCATTTCTGGACAATGAGCGGGTCGGTGCGCGTCGCACAGCTCTGTGATGCCTGGGGTCTGACCTGGGGTTCGCACTCCAACAACCACTTCGACGTATCGCTGGCGATGTTCACCCACGTCGCTGCGGCTGCACCGGGTGACATCACCGCCATCGACACCCACTGGATCTGGCAGGACGGTCAGCGAATCACCAAGCAGCCCTTCGAGATCGTCGACGGATACCTGAGTGTCCCGGCCGAGCCCGGCCTGGGTGTCCAGCTCGATATGGACCGGGTCGAGGCCGCGCATGCGCTGTACCTCAAGGAAGGACTCGGCGCGCGCGATGATGCGATGGCCATGCAGTACCTGATTCCGGGGTGGACTTTCGACAGCAAGCGCCCCGCGATGCTGCGATGACGAAACCGGCGGGCGGCCGGGCCATGAAAGTGGTTGTCAACGATCCGAATCTGGTTCCGCACCGCGAACGCTTCGAATCCGCCGTACCGAGTGGCACCGCAGTCGTCTGGCTGGCGGGCGCTGATCGGCTAACGGTGCTCGAGGAGTTGAAAGACGCCGATGTCAGCGTCGGCGGCCGGTTCACCGCCGAGATGGCGCAGACCGCTGCACAGCTCCGCCTGGTACATGCGGCAGGAGCGGGCACCGACAAGATCGAGTTCGCCGCACTGCGCCCCGATGTGCTGGTGGCCAATACGTTTCACCACGAGCAGTCGATCGCCGAGTACATAATCGCCGCCGCGGTACTCCTGCGCCGGGACTTCCTGACGCAGGACCGTGCGTTGCGCCGTGACGTGTGGGCGACCTCGGTCTACGACAGATCCATCCCGCAACCGGGTACGTTGATGGACGCCCGTATCGGTTTTGTCGGGTTCGGTCATATCGGTCAGCGAGCATGGAATCTGTTCCGCGCCTTCGGTTCCGCCGGTGTGGCGGTGACCGGTTCCGGGCGTCTCGACGCTGCCGAACACGGTCTGGAGTGGGCCGCCGACACCTCCGGGCTCGGCAGGCTGCTCACCGAGTCCGATGTCGTCGTGGTCTCGGCGCCGTTGACAGCTGCCACCACCGGAATGATCGGCGCCGAACAGTTGCAGCAGATCGGTCGCGACGGTGTGCTCATCAACGTGGGACGCGGACTGCTCATCGACGAACGCGCACTCTACAACGCGTTGCTGGCCGGTGAGATCCGCGGCGCAGCCATCGACGTCTGGTATTCCTACCCCGGTGCGGACGGTCTCGGCGCGCCCAGCTCACTGCCGTTCGGTGCGCTCACGCGGGCGCTGCTCACGCCGCACTCCTCGGGTATCACGCGCGCCACCTTCGAAGGCCGCGTCGACGATATCGCCGACAATATCGGCCGTCTGCAGCGCGGCGAACCCTTGCGTAATGTCGTCAGCGGCTGACGGACGGCGCCGGCGTGGCGCACCGGCCGGGCCTACGCTTGTGGCGCACGCCGTTGAATTCCCGATGACACCACCAGGATCGACAGCACCACCGCCGCCCCCAGCAGGGCGGGCACGTCACCGGCCAGATGGCCCATCTGGTGCTCGCTGTGCAACGCCTGCACTGCCATGATCGCGGCGTGTACGACGCTGGAGCACACCGCGAACCAGATCAGGCTGACGTTGGCCTGTGGTCGGCGCGCGGCGTTGCAGACAAACAGTCCGAGCGTCACATACAGGCCGACGATCATCATGAAGTAGTCGGATTCGTACGGCGCTCCGTGATGCCAGGCCCACCCGGATGGCCACACCACGGCCAGTGGATACAGCAGGATCATCACCGCTCCGGAGACCACGAGTGCGATCTGCAGCAGTCGGTAGCTCAACGAGGATGCCATGACGCGCTCCAAGGAGTAGACGGTTCGAGACGCTCCGGTTTCCAGCATCACGAAGGCCATCTACGGAATCAAGATGCCCACGCGCGACTGTGCCCCCTGCCTATACGAGCAGGGGGCACAGATCGGTTCAACTATCCGCCGATGCGGATGAGCTTCTTGTTGACGAACTCGTCGATACCGAACCGGCCGAGTTCACGGCCGAAACCGGAACGCTTGACACCGCCGAACGGCAACTCCACCCCGTCGGCTCCGACGACGTTGACGAAAACCATTCCGGCGTCGATCTTGTCGG
This sequence comes from Mycobacterium sp., assembly GCA_016197405.1. Taxonomy (GTDB): domain Bacteria; phylum Actinomycetota; class Actinomycetes; order Mycobacteriales; family Mycobacteriaceae; genus Mycobacterium. The sequence continues at coordinate 186,525 of JACPVR010000012.1, read as the reverse complement.
CGACGCGTTTGGCCTGCTCGGCGTCCGTGGTGAACACATAGGAACCCAGGCCGAACGGAATATCGTTGGCCAGCGCCACCGCTTCGTCCTCGTCGGCGACCTTGTACACCGTGGCAACCGGACCGAACAGCTCCTCCTTGGCGGCAGCAGCCTCGGGGGACAGGCCCGTGAGCACGCCGGGCGGGAAGTACGCGCCGTTGCGCTCACCCTGGGTGGCCAGCGATGCGCCTTCGGCGACGGCGCGGTCGACCTGTTCGCCGAGGCGTTCCGCCGCGGCCAGCGAGGACAGCGGTGCCAGGCCCTCGCCGGCCTCGAAGACCTTCTTGGTGAACTTGTCCAGGAACTCGTCGTAGATATCGGCGGCGACGATGAAACGCTTGGCGGCGTTACAGGCCTGCCCGGCGTTCTCGAACCGTCCGGCGATGGCCGCTTCCACGGTCTCGTCCAGATTGTCCGAGCTCAGCACGATGAACGGGTCGGAGCCGCCGAGCTCCAGGACGACCTTCTTGAGGTTGCGGCCCGCGATCTCGGCGACCGCGGCACCGGCACGCTCGGATCCGGTCAGCGAGACCCCCTGCACCCGCGGGTCGGCGATGGCCTCGGCGATCTGCTCGTTGGTGGCATAGACGTTGACGTAGGCGCCTTCGGGATAGCCGGCATCGTCGAAGATCTGCTGGATCGCCGCCGCCGACTCCGGGCACTGCGGCGCGTGCTTGAGCACGATGGTGTTGCCCAGTGTCAGATTGGGGCCGGCGAATCGGGCGACCTGGTAGTAGGGGTAGTTCCACGGCATGATGCCCAGCAGCACACCGACCGGGCCGCGCCGGATCAGCGCCGAACCTTCGCCGTCGAGCAGCTTGATGGGCTCGTCGGCCAGGAACGCCTCGGCGTTGTCGGCGTAGTACTCGTAGATCGCCGCGCTGAACTCGACCTCGCCCTCGGCCTGGTCGAGTGCCTTGCCCATCTCCCGCTGGATGATCTTGGCGAGCTGCTCTTTGCGTTCGTTGTGCAATTCGGCCACCCGGCGGATCAGGGCGACGCGATCGGCCAGGGTCGAGGTCTTCGACCAACCGGCGTACGCGGCACTCGCGGCGGCCAGCGCCTGCTCGATCTGCGCATCGGTTGCGGTCGGATATTCCTTCACGACCTCGCCGGTTGCCGGGTCGACCACTGCGTACAGACTCATATCAGGTGTTCCTTCTTGTGGTGTTGGCCTTGATCGAAGGGTATTCGTCGGCGTTGATTTTCGGTCTGTGTTCGACCGACGTCACGTTCCGCAGAAGGTGCGGTAGGTACCGAAGTCGCCGGGCGCCGGCTCGGCGTACCGGTCCAGCCCGTCGCGCTCGGTGAACGGGTCGGCAAGCACATCCAGAAGTGCCCGTATGGGGGCCGGATCGCCGCCGGCGGCGCTATCGAGTGCTTCCTCGACGAGGTGGTTGCGCGGGATGTAGATCGGGTTGACCCGGTCCATGGCGACCGGATCCGGGGTCAGCGCCCGCCACCGCGCAAGCCAGCCGTCGAACCCGGCGAGATCGGCGAACAGGCCACGGGCCGGCTCGGCGTCACCGCGGCCCGCGTGCGCCAGCGCCCGGAAGAACGAGGTGTAGTCGACCTGGCTTGCCTCGAGCAAAGTGAGCAGATCAGTCGCCAGAGTGCCGACTCCGTCATCGGAAAGGCTTTCCGGCAGGCCGAGTTTCGCCGCCATGCCGGCATTCCAAGCGGTGTTGTAGCACGGGCGGAAGGTGCCCAGGGATGCGACGGCCAGCTCCACCGCCCGGTCCTGATCGTCGGCGAACAGCGGGAGTAGGGTCTCGGCGAAACGCGCCAGATTCCACTCCGCGATGGCCGGCTGGTTGCCGTAGGCGTAGCGACCCCAGCTGTCGATCGAGCTGAAAACCGTCGCCGGGTCGTAGGCATCCATGAAGGCGCACGGGCCGTAGTCGATGGTCTCGCCGGAGATCGTCATGTTGTCGGTGTTCATCACGCCGTGGACGAAACCGACGAGCATCCAGCGCGCCAGCAGCTCGGCCTGGGCGGCGATCACCGCTTCGAACAACCCCAGATAGCGATTGGGTGCATCGGCGGCCGCCGGATAGTGGCGCTCGATGGCGTAATCGGCCAGCCGCCGGGTCACGTCGAGGTTGCCCGCCGCCGCATCGATCTGGATGGCGTACTGGAAACTGCCCACCCGCAGGTGGCTGCGCGCGATGCGGGCCAGCACCGCGCCGTCCAGGACCGTCTCCCGGTTGACCTTGCGACCGGTGGCCACCACGGCCAGCGAGCGGGTGGTGGGGATGCCCAGCGCATACATGGCCTCGCTGACGATGTACTCGCGCAGCATCGGCCCGACCGCGGCCAGTCCGTCACCGCCACGGGCGAACGGGGTGCGCCCCGATCCCTTGAGGTGCAGATCGCGCAGTTCACCGCCCACGCCGGTCAGCTCGCCCAGCAGTAACGCCCGGCCGTCGCCCAGCCGGGGGCTGAAGTTCCCGAACTGGTGTCCCGAGTAGCCCTGCGCCACGGGTGCCGCACCGTCGGGCAGCACCGTCCCGACGAGCAGCCGCAGGCCCTCGGCGTCGCGCAGCCAGTCGGCCGACAGGCCCAACGACTCGGCCAGCGGTTCGTTGAGCACCAGCAGGCGCGGGTCGGGTGCCTCTTCGGCCCGCCACGGCACTGCCAGCTCCGGAAAATCGCGGGCGAACCGGGCGCCGAGAGCGACGGTGGTGGCGGTACTCATGACACCAGGCTACGGAGGACGGGCAACCCTGGCTGCTTCCTCGCAGGGTGCGTACGGGTTAAATGCTCTAGGCACCCCTTGTTGAACAGCAAGGAGCAATGACGCTCGCCGAGCCGTGAAATTGCACGTCCCGGGGGATGCGGACGTCATTCATCAGAAGAGGAGCAGCGCCGTGACGCTCAACACTGTCGCGCTCGAGCTCGTGCCGCCGAACGCCGAGCTCGGCCGGGAACGCGCGGTCGAGGAAGCGCACAAGGTGCTCAAGGCGGCCGCCGAAACCGGTCTCGAAGGCCGGATCCGGCACGTGATGATCCCCGGCATGATCGAGGAGGACGGCGACCGTCCCATCGAGATGAAACCCAAGATGGACGTCCTGGAGTTCTGGTCGATCATCAAACCCGAGCTCCCCGGGGTCAACGGGCTGTGTACCCAGGTCACGGCGTTCCTCGGCGAGGACGAACTGCGCCGGCGGCTCTCCGACCTGCGGGATTCCGGTATCGAAGGTATCGCGTTCGTCGGGGTGCCACGCACCATGAGCGACGGTGAAGGTTCCGGTGTCGCGCCGACCGACGCTTTGGCGATCTTCGACGAGGTGGTGGCCAATCGCGGCTCGATCCTGATCCCCACCCGCGAGGGTGAGCACGGCCGGTTCAACTTCAAATGCGAGCGCGGCGCCACTTATGGCATGACGCAGTTGTTGTACTCCGATGCCATCGTCGGATTCCTCACCGAGTTCGCCAAGACCACCGATCACCGGCCCGAGATCCTGGTGTCGTTCGGCTTCGTGCCGGCGGTGGAGTCCAGGGTCGGGCTCATCAACTGGCTGATCCAGGACCCGGGGAATGCGGCGGTGGCCGCCGAGCAGGAGTTCGTCCGCACCTTGGCGGCGGCCGAGCCCGCCCAGCGCCGCACGCTGATGCTCGATCTGTACAAGCGCGTCATCGACGGTATCGGCGACCTGGGCTTCCCGTTGAGCGTGCACCTGGAAGCGACCTACGGCGTCAACAAGGCGTCCTTCGAAACCTTCGCCGAGATGCTCGCCTACTGGTCACCCACCCCCTCGTGATCCGCCCAAACGCACGTTTCGGCGCAAAAGTGCGAGACGTCGTCGCCATTTCGTCGATCTCGGCATAACCAAGTACGCCCCCTATCCTCGATCGAGTGTCCGAAACGTCGCGCGAACAGGTGCGCGCCCTACGAGCGCGGCTGGATGGTCTGACCATCCGCGATGCCGCCCGGCTGGGCCGCCGCCTCAAAGGGCTGCGGGACGCGACCCCGGAGAAGCTGGCGCAGATCGCCGCACAGGTCGGCACCGCCGAGGCGCTGATCCTCACGCGGCAGGCCGCCGTCCCGGAGATCACCTATCCCGATCTGCCGGTCAGCGAGTTCCGCGACGACATCGCCGCGGCGATCACCGCCAACCAGGTCGTGGTGATCGCCGGTGAGACCGGCTCCGGCAAGACCACCCAGCTGCCCAAGATCTGCCTGGAACTCGGTCGCGGAATCCGGGGCACCATCGGCCACACCCAGCCGCGCCGGCTGGCTGCGCGCACCGTGGCCCAACGCATCGCCGACGAATTGCACACCCCACTGGGTGAGACCGTCGGCTATACCGTGCGCTTCACCGATCAGGCCAGCGACCGCACACTGATCAAGCTGATGACCGACGGCATCCTGCTCGCCGAGATCCAGCGCGACCGCAGGCTGCTGCGTTACGACACCCTGATCCTCGACGAGGCCCACGAACGCAGTCTCAACATCGACTTCCTGCTGGGCTATTTGCGTGAGCTGCTGCCGCGCCGGCCCGACCTGAAAGTCATCGTCACCTCCGCGACCATCGAACCGGGCCGGTTCGCGGAGCATTTTGGCACCGTCGGCGCCCCAGCGCCGATCGTCGAGGTGTCCGGCCGGACATATCCGGTGGAGATCCGTTACCGCCCACTGGAAGTGGCGGTCAGTGGTGGCGACGGCGACGAGGATCCTGACGACCCGGACCACGAGATCGTCCGCACCGAGATGCGTGATCCGACCGAGGCCATCGTCGACGCGGTCCGTGAGCTGGAAGCCGAACCGCCCGGCGATGTCCTGGTCTTCCTGTCCGGGGAACGCGAAATACGCGATACCGCAGAGGCTTTGCGCGATGCCTTGCGCGACGACCGCCGACCCACCGAGGTGCTGCCGCTCTATGCGCGCCTGCCCACCGCCGACCAGCAGAAGGTCTTCACCCCGTCACGCAGCGGCAGGCGCGTGGTGCTGGCCACCAATGTCGCGGAGACCTCGTTGACGGTTCCCGGTATCCGCTACGTGGTGGACCCCGGCACCGCCCGTATCTCGCGTTACAGCCGGCGCACCAAGGTCCAGCGGCTGCCGATCGAGCCCATCTCGCAGGCCTCCGCCGCGCAGCGGGCCGGCCGTTCGGGCCGCACCGCGCCGGGTGTCTGCATCCGGCTCTACTCCGAGGCCGATTTCGAATCCCGGCCCCGCTACACCGATCCGGAGATCCTGCGGACCAACCTGGCGGCCGTCATCCTGCAGATGGCAGCACTGGATCTTGGTGACATCGCCAGCTTTCCGTTTCTCGACCCGCCCGATGAGCGCAGTATCCGCGACGGCATCGTGCTGTTGCAGGAACTCGGCGCCTTCGACCGTGGCGGGCAGATCACCGACATCGGACGCAGACTGGCCCGACTGCCGCTGGACCCGCGTGTCGGCCGGATGATCCTGCAGGCCGATACCGAGGGATGCGTCCGGGAGGTGCTGGTGCTCGCCGCGGCCCTGTCCATCCCGGACCCACGGGAGCGACCTGTCGACCGCGAGGAGGCGGCCAAACAGAAGCATGCCCGTTTCGCCGACGAGCACTCCGACTTCATCTCCTACCTGAACCTGTGGCGCTATCTCGGTGAGCAACGAAAAGAGCGTTCCGGCAGCTCATTTCGGCGGATGTGCCGCGAGGAGTTCCTGCACTACCTACGTATCAGGGAATGGCAGGACCTGACCGGCCAGCTGCGCAGCATTGCCAAGGACCTCGGCATCGTCGAGTCGGGTGACAGCGAGCCCGCTGACCCCGCGCGGGTGCACGCCGCGCTGACGGCGGGTCTGCTGTCGCATATCGGGCTGCGGGAAGGCGATACCCGCGACTATGCCGGCGCGCGGAACTCGAAATTCGTCCTGGCGCCAGGTTCGGTACTGACCAAGCGGCCGCCGCGCTGGATAGTGGTTGCCGACCTGGTGGAGACCAGCAGGCTCTACGGGCGGATCGCGGCTCGCATCGAGCCGGAAGCGGTCGAACGCGTCGCCGGGGATCTGTTGGCGCGCACCTACAGTGAGCCGCACTGGGATGCCAAGCGCGGCGCCGTCATGGGCTACGAGCGGGTGACGCTGTACGGGTTGCCGCTGGTGCCGCGCCGGCGTATCGGCTACGCCCAGGTGGACCCGGCGCTTTCGCGCGAACTGTTCATCCGGCACGCGCTCGTCGAAGGCGACTGGCAGACCCGGCACCACTTCTTCGCCGACAATGCCCGCTTGCGTGCCGAGCTGGCGCAGATCGAGGAACGCGAACGCCGTCGTGACCTGCTGGTCGACGACGACGCCATCTTCGCCCTCTACGACGCCCGGATACCCGAAACAGTGGTCTCGGCGCGCCATTTCGACGCCTGGTGGAAGAAGCAGCGACATCTGACACCCGAGCTGCTGACCTTCACCCGCGCCGACCTGCTGCGCACCGAGTCCGCCGCGGAGCACCCGGACAGCTGGCAGGTGGCCGATCTGTCGTTGCCACTGACCTACCGGTTCGAGCCCGGCGCCGAGGACGACGGTGTCACCGTCCATGTCCCGGTCGGGGTTCTGGCCCGGCTCGGCGGCGACGGATTCGCCTGGCAAGTGCCCGCGCTGCGCGAAGAACTGATCACCAGCCTGATCAAGTCGCTGCCGAAAGACCTGCGGCGCAACTTCGTTCCCGCTCCCGATACCGCTCGCGCGGTGCTGTCCGATATCGATCCGTCGGCCGGGCCGCTGCTGGAATCACTGCAGCGAGCGCTGCAACGGCGCACCGGAATCCTGGTACCCATCGACGCTTTCGATACGACCAAGGTCCCGCCGCACCTACGGGTCACCTTCGCCGTCGAGGCCGCTGACGGTAGCGAGGTCGGCCGTGGCAAGGATCTTGCGACACTGCAGGAGCGGCTGGCCGCCCCGGCGCGACAGGCTGTCGCCGCCGCCGTCGCGGGGGAGCTGGAACGCACCGGGCTTCGCGACTGGCCGGATGGGCTGGCCGAATTGCCCCGCACCGTCGAACACGTGGTCGGCGGGCACACCGTGCGCGGGTTCCCGGCACTGGTGGATGCCGGTGGTTCGGTAGACATCCGGGTGTTCCCGACGAAGGCCGAACAGGATGCTGCGATGGGGCCGGGCACCCGCAGGCTGCTCCGGCTCTCGGTGCCGTCACCGGTGAAAAATGTGGAAAGACAGCAGGATCCCCGTACCAGGCTGGTGCTCGGCAACAATCCTGACGGCTCGCTGGCCGCGCTGCTGGACGACTGCGCCGACGCCGCAGTCGATGTTCTCGCGCCGACACCGGTGTGGACCCGGGAGTCCTTCGGCGCACTGCAGAAGAAGGTTTCCGCCGGCTTGGTGGCGACCACCGCCGGGATCGTCGGGCGTGTCGAGAAGGTGCTCGCGGCGGCCCACGACGTACAGATCGCCCTGCCCGACAACCCGCCCGCCACCCAGAGCGCGGCGATCGCCGATATCACCGCACAGTTGGCCCGGCTGCTGCCACCGGGATTCGTCACCGCCACCGGGGCGACCCATCTGGCCGACCTGACCCGCTATCTGATCGCCATCGGCCGCAGGCTGGAGCGGCTGCCGCGTGACACCGCAGGCGACCGCGACCGAATGGCCCGCGTGCACGTGGTGCAGCAAGAATTCGACGCACTCGTGGCCGCACTGTCCCCGATCCGGCGCAGCGCCGGTGACATCGCTGATATCGCCCGCCAGATCGAGGAGCTGCGGGTCAGCCTGTGGGCCCAGCAGCTCGGTACCCCGCGCCCCGTCAGCGAGCAGCGCATCTACCGTGCGATCGACGCGATCCGACCATGAGAGACGAGCATTCATGACGATCCACGGGACGGTCGAGCCGGGTTTCGGGCCGGTCGCCGACGCCTTCCGGGCCAACTTCGCCGACGGTGCCGAAGTCGGCGCGGCATGCGCGGTGTACCAGGACGGCCGCCGGGTGGTGGACCTGCACGGTGGGCTCGCCGACACCGCGTCGGCCACTGCCTGGACGCCGGACACCGTGGTGCTGGGCTTTTCGGTCGCCAAGGGCCTGATGGCGCTGTGCGGCTACATCGCCAGCCAGCGCGGGCTCGTCGACTTCGATGCGCCGGTGATATCGATCTGGCCGGAGTTCGGCGCAAATGGTAAGCAGGACATCACGATTCGACAACTCTTCGCCCACCGGGCCGGTCTGGTCGCCCTCGATGCCGATCTGACCTTCGCCGATGTCGTCGCCTGGACGCCGGTGATCCGGGCCATCGAGGCGCAGCGCCCGCTGTGGGAACCGGGAACGGCGTACTCCTATCACGCTCTGACCTACGGTTGGTTGACCGGCGAGGTGCTTCGCCGGGCCACCGGCATGATGCCCAGCGAACTGATCGCGCAGTATCTGGCCGGGCCGTCGGGCGCCGATGCCTGGATAGGCCTGCCCGCCGAACAACAGAGCCGGGTCGCGACGCTGTATCCGGTGCCCTCGACGGTGCAGCGCGCCCTGTGGCGGGTGCTGCCGTACGCGTTGCGGGCCACCGGGCGCGGCGTCTCGGTGCGTGCGATAACCCTTGGCGGGGCGTTCTCGTTCCACTTCTTCGACGGTGGCGAGTCGGATTTCAACAACCCGGCGGTGCACCGGGCGATGATCCCGGCCGCCAACGCCATCGTCAGCGCCGACGGCCTGGCGCGTATCTACGCCGCGGCGGTGTCCGGTCTGGCGGGCCCGCCACTGCTGACCCCGGACAGCATCGCCGATGCCACGACCGTCGTGTCCCGCGACGATGCCTGGGTCGGCGGGGCGAAAGCCTTCGGCAGCCGGTCCACCGGTTTCATGCTCAACGACGTCCCGTACCGACCGTTGTTGTCGCCGTCCTCATTCGGCCACGACGGCGCGGCGGGCAGCCTCGGGTTCGCCGACGCCGACGCGCGGATCGGCTTCGGCTATGTGACGAACCGATTCGGCGGCCGCGACGACCAGCGCGCCGCGCGCCTGACCGCCGCGCTGCGCGAGTGCGTCGGCTGACGCCCGGCTAGGCCGGTGCCCCGTCGGCGACCCACGGGGTCTTGGTGGCCGTGGCAGTGTCCAGCAGCAGGTCGGCGATGCGTGAGCGGTGCTGTTCGGCCCCGCCCAGCAGTGCGGCATCGGTGCTGGCGCGCTTGAAGTACAAGTGCGCCTGGTGTTCCCAGGTGAAACCGATACCGCCGAGCACCTGGATGGCCTGGCGGGCGATATCGAGCAGGGCCGCCGAGCAGGTGGCCTGCGCGATGCTCGCCGCGATGACCGGGTCGTCGGTGCCGTCGGTCAGGGCCCACGCCGCGTGGTAGGCGGTCGAGCGGGCGTGCTCGGCGTCGACGAGCATGTTCGCCAACCGGTGCTTGACCCCCTGGAAGGATCCGATGGGCCTGCCGAACTGCAGCCGGGTCTTGGCGTAGTCGACAGCGAGATCGAGCAGGTGCTGCGCCGCACCCACCTGCTCGGCGGCCAACAATGCCGAACCGACGTGCAGGGCGTGACCGATGACCCGTTCGGCATCGGCCGGGCCGGCGACCAATCGGGCGGGTGCGCCGGAGAATTCGATCCTCGCCTGCGGCCGGGTCAGGTCGAGCGTGACCAGTTTGGTGCGGTCGACCCCGGTGCCTGCGGCGTCAACGACGTAGAGGCCCAGACCGTCCGGGCCGTTCGCGGCCACCAGCAGATCGTCGGCCACGGTGCCGTCGACGACCCGGTCCACGGTGCCCGAAAGTGTGTGTCCGTCCCCGGAGAGTTGCGCTGTCACGCGCACCAGGGCCGCGTCGAAGCTGCCCGCGGCATCGGGCACCGCGAAGGCCGCGGTCCGCCGTCCCTCCACCAGATCGGACAACACCGAATCGCGAACCTCACCGACCGAGGCGGCGACCAGCGCCGGGATGGCCAGGTAGACCGTGCCGAAGAACGGACCGCACGCCAGCGCCGCACCGAGTTCCTCGACGGCGATCGCCTGATCCACCAAGGTGCCGCCCGCGCCGCCGTCGGACTCGGGCACCGAGAGGCCAAGGACACCGAGTTCGGCACCGAGGCGCGCCCACACGCGAGCGTCGAATGGCGGGTCGGACTCCGCGAGCCGTCGGACGGCTTCTTCACTGCTGTTGTCGGCGGCGAACTTTCGCACCGCGCTGCGCAATTGTTCCTGCTCGTCGGTGAACGTGAACTCAGCCACGGGGGATCTCCTTCCACGGCATACCGGCATCGGCACGCAGGTCTCCGGGCAGGCCGAGGACACGCTCACCGAGGATGTTGCGCATCACCTCGGAGGTGCCGCCCTCGATGGTGTTGGCGCGGCTGCGCAGATAGCGCTGCTGCACCGGGCCGCGCCAGTCCGCGGTCTCGTCAGGTTGATAGGAGTGATACAGAATCCCTTCGGGCCCAAGAAGATCCATGCACCACTCATAGATGTGCTGATTGAGTTCGGCGCCGACCATCTTCCCGATGGAGGCCTCCGGACCCGGACCGCGCACCGTCGCGGCGGCGCGGGAGCGCTCCGAGGTCAACCGCTGCGCCTCCGAGCGCAGCCACAGCTGGGTGAGCCGGTCACGCAGCACCGGCGTGCGCAGCTCGGGCCGCGACGCCCACAGCGCCACCGCCTCGGATATGGTGCCGGCTCCACGCTGGCTGGCGCTGCTGCCGAGCGCGCTGCGTTCGTTCATCAAGGTGGTCATGGCCACCGCCCAGCCGTTGCCGACCTCGCCCAGCCGATGCGCATCGGGGATGCGGGCGTCGGTCATGTAGACCTCGTTGAACTCGGCCTGTCCGGTCATCTGGCGCAGCGGGCGCGCCTCGACGCCGGGTGAATGCATATCGATGACGAAGTACGTCAGGCCCTTGTGCTTGGGCACCTCCGGGTTGGTTCGGGCCAGCAGCAGGCCCCAGCGGGCGCGGTGGGCCAGGCTCGTCCACACCTTCTGGCCGTTGATGACCCACTCGTCGCCGTCGCGTACCGCCGAGGTCGCCAGGCCCGCGAGGTCCGAGCCCGCGCCCGGCTCGGAGAACAGCTGGCACCAGATGTGTTCGGTGCTGGCCAGGGGCCGCAGCCAGGACCGCTTGAGCTCGTCGCTGAGGGCGTGCTCGCGGATCGTCGGGGCAGCCATGCCGTAGCCCATGGGGTTCAGGCCCAGCGGAACGGGGCCGCCGGCCTCCTGCAGGATCCGGTCGGCGACGGCCTGCAGACCACGGGACAAGCCGAGCCCGCCGAGACCTTCGGGGAAATGCACCCACGACAGCCCGGCGTCGTAACAGGCGGCGAGATATTCGGAGACGGGAACGGTCTTCGGATCGTGATCGGCGACCACCCGGTGGGCCAGATCGGCGACCCGATCCGTATCAGCAACATTGCTCATCTCAGCCACGATAGGAAGTCGACAACTGTCAACTTCGACCGGGGCGACTATTACGACCAGCCGGCTTCTAGAACGTGTCGACGAACCGGGGCCGGGGGGTGTCCCTGGGCGCCGCGGCAGCGGCCGCCAGGGTCGCCGTGATCAGCGCGCGGGTGTCGGCGGGGTCGATGACATCGTCGATCTCGAACAGTGCCGCCGCATTGAGCGCCTTGGCGTGTTCCTGCGCGGCGGCGGTGGCCTGCCGGACCCGTTCCTCCCGTTCGGTGGTGTCGGCGATGGCCTCGAGTTCCTTGCGCATACCGAGGCGGACGGCGCCCTCCAGGCCCATCGGGCCCAGGTGGGCGCCGGGCCAGGCGACTGTCAGCAGGGGTTCACGCAGGCTGCCACCGGTCATGGCCTGTGCGCCCAGACCGTAGCCGCGGCGCAGGATGACCGCGACCAACGGCACGCGCAGCGCCGCACCCGCCACAAGCAGCCGCGACGCCCGCCGGACCAACGCCTGCGCCTCGGCGTCGGGACCCACCATGTAGCCCGGGCAGTCGACCAGCGAGACCACCGGCAGGCCGAAGGCATCGCAGAGCTGCAGGAAACGTGCCGCCTTGTCGGATGCCGAGGCCGTGATCGCCCCGGCCATCACCATGGTGTTGTTGGCGATGATCCCCACCGGGCGGCCGTCGATACGGGCCAGCGCCGTCACCATCTCGGGTGCGTACCGCTCCCGCAGGAAGGTCACCGAGTTCTGGTCGGCGAGCGTCTCGATGATCGGACCGACCGGGTAGGCGCGCCGCGCGCGTTCCGGAATCATTGTCCGCAAGGCATTTTGGTCCGCCGCGGGGCCCGACGGGGTGGCGCCCTGGAAATACCCGATGAGACGTTTGGTCACCGTCACGGCTTCGGCTTCGTCGGCGACGACGATATCGACGACCCCGTTGGGGGCCTGCACCGAGATCGGCCCCACGTCCTCGGGGGAGACCTGGCCCAGACCGCCGCCCGCGATCATCGCCGGCCCACCCATACCGATCGAGGTGTCGGCGGTCGCGACGATGAGATCGGCGGCGCCGGCGATCACCGCGTTGCCGGCGAAACAGCGGCCCTTCACCACCGCGATGCGGGGCACCAGCCCGGATAGCTTGGCCCACAACGCGAATGCCCGGACATCGAGTGAGGACACCGTGGGGTAATCGGTGTCGCCGGGCCTGCCGCCGCCACCCTCGGCGAAGAACACCGTCGGAAGGCGCATGCGCTCGATGAGTTCGAAGAGCCGGTCCTTCTTGAAATGTCCCAGCGCACCCTGGGTGCCTGCCAGCACGGTGTAGTCGTAGGACAGCACGGCGCTGGGATGGCCGTTGATGCGCGCGGTGCCTGCCAGTAGCCCGTCACCGGGGGTGTTGGCGATCAGGTCGTCGATATCGCGGCGGGCCCGCTGCGCGGCGATCGCGTACCGCCCGTACTCGACGAACGATCCGGGATCGACGAGGTCGGCGATGTTCTCCCGGGCCGTGCGACCCCCACCGGCATGCCGCCGCTGCATCGCCTGCGGCCTGGCGGCATCCTCGGTCAATGCCCGCCGCCGCAGCAGCTCGAGGTGATCGTCGCGGAGTTCTTCCGGGTCGGGCATCTGGCGCTCCTTCACTGGGTTCTGCTGCACAAGAACCTAGCCGGGCTAGGCTTCGGCAATGTCGACGATGACAAAGGCGCGGTCGTTGACCGTCGTCACCGAGGCTTATGTCGTGGCGATCGCCGTTGCGGCGGCCTGGCTGGTGTGGGGACCGGCGACGGGCCGGCTGTGGCTGGACACCTTGATCGCCGATGTGCTGGCGACGTTGGTGGTGTTCGGTTTCAGCCGGGTGTACCGCAATTCCAGCTTCTACGACGCCTATTGGAGCGTCATCCCACCGCTGCTGCTGTTCTACTGGTGGAGTCAGGCCGGCCCCGGTGTCGACCAGTTGCGATGCTGGCTGGTCGCGATCGTGGTGGTGCTGTGGGCGGTGCGGCTGACGGCGAACTGGGTGTACGCGTTCCCCGGACTGCATCACGAGGATTGGCGTTACCCGATGTTCAAGGAGCGCGCCGGGCGCTGGGAGTTCTTCGCCGACCTGTTCGCCATCCACCTGATCCCGACGTTCCAGGTGTTCCTCGGCATGGTCCCGGTGTACGTCGCGGTGACCCGGCCCGGTGCGGGCCTGGGCTGGCTGACCTGGATCGCATTCGTGCTCGGTCTGGCTGCGGTGGCACTCGAACTCGTCGCCGACGTCCAGATGCATCGGTTCGTCCGCGATCGCAGACCCGGCGAGGCGATGGACCGCGGACTGTGGGCCTGGTCGCGGCACCCGAATTATTTCGGCGAGTTCAGCTTCTGGCTGGCGATGGCCCTGTTCGGGGTGGCGGCCGCACCGGCGGACTGGTGGTGGCTCATCATCGGTGCTGCCGCGATCCTGGCGATGTTCCTCGGCGCGAGCATCCCGATGATGGAGGAGCGCAGCCTGGCACGCCGACCGTCCTATCAAGCGGTCATCGACCGGGTGTCCCGGTTCTTGCCGCGACCGCCACGGCGGGTGGCGTCATGAGTCGCAGACGTGTCGTCGTCGCGGGCCTGGGCGACAGCGGCATCCTCACCGCGATCAAGCTGGCGCGCCATACCGACGTGGTGGGTATCTCGGTGAAACCCGCCTTGGTCAGCGGACAGGAACTCGGGGTGCGGTTGAGCCGGCCGCAGGACTGGGCACGCGATTACTGGATCCCGTTCGACCGGTTCCGTGGACTCGATCGGGTCACCACGGTGCACGGTGCGCTCACCGGTGTCGACCTCGGTGCCCGCCAGGTGTTCGTCCGCGGCGCCGACGACGACGACACGGTTCATGACTATGACGCGCTGGTCATCTCGACCGGTGTCAGCAACGGTTTCTGGCGGCGTCCGGATATCCAGTCGCCCAACGAGATCGGGGCCGACCTGCGCGAGGCGCATGACCGCCTGGCGCACGCCGCGTCGATCATCGTGGTGGGTGGCGGAGCGGCAGCGGTGAGCAGCGCCGCCAACCTGGCGATCACGTGGCCCGACAAGCGGGTCGACCTGTACTTCCCGGGTGAACGCGCGCTGGCCGAACACCACCCGCGCATCTGGACCCGGATCGAGCGCAAGCTCACCGAGGCCGGTGTGGGTTTGCACCCCGGCCACCGGGCCGCCCTGCCCGACGGTTTCACCGGTGCGGCCATCACCGCCGAGCCGGTGACCTGGAGTTCCGGACAGACACCGGCGTCGGCCGATGCCGTGCTGTGGGCCATCGGCCGGGTGCAACCGAACACCGACTGGCTGCCACCCGAACTGCTCGACGAGGCCGGGTTCGTCACCGTCACCCCCGAACTCCAGGTGCCAGGGCATCCCGACGTCTACGCGATCGGGGATGTGGCGGCCACCGATGCCCTGCGCAGCTCGGCGCGCAACCGTGCCGACGGGCTGCTGGCCCACAACATTCGCGCGGGTTTCACCGGTAAACCGCTGCGCAGCTACCGCCCGCCCAAACAACGCTGGGGATCGGTGCTCGGTGTGCAACCCGACGGGCTGGAGGTCTTCGCCCCGTCCGGCCACGCCTTCCGCTTCCCATCCTGGTCGATCGACCGGGTCCTGCAACCGCTCATCGTGCGGCGCGGTATCTACCGCGGAATTCGGGACAACGGGCAACGCTCGTTAGGCTGATCGGCATGCGACTCGCGTTCGTCCCGGCTGTCGCGCTGGCCTGCGCGATGTGCGTTGCACCCCAAGCACACTCGGCCCCCGGGGATGTGCCGCCGGTATCGGCGGCCGCCCGTGCCGTCGGTTTGGTCGATGTCCGCACGGCGGTGCCCGATGCCGTCATCGATCTGCGCTACGCAGGGGCGAACAATTTCGTCGGCGCACCGCTGTATCCCGCCGACGCGCGTTGCCTGATCCACGAATCGCTGGTTCCGGGGCTGGCCCGCGCCGCAGAACTGTTGCGGGCGCAGGGCGCGACATTGATGTTCTGGGACTGCTACCGCCCGCACAGTGTCCAGGTGCGGATGTTCGATGTGGTGTCCGATCCCAACTGGGTGGCACAACCCGGGCCGTATTCGAAGAGTCACGAATCGGGCAGGTCGGTCGACGTGACGATCGCCGGCGCGGACATGGGTACCGATTTCGACGATTTCTCGCCCCGGGCACACGCCTACGCCACCGAGGATGTCAGTGCCGTCGCGCAACAGAACCGGGCCCGGCTCCGTGAGGCGATGGCCGCGGGTGGACTGCAGGTCTATGCCGGCGAGTGGTGGCATTTCGACGGACCGGGTGCCGCTGAACGGCGGCCCATCATCGATGTACCGGTGAACTAGGACGGCATCAGCCGGCCGGCGGCGCCTCGGCTGCACCCGGAGCCGGTGCCGCGCCAGGCGCGGGCGGTGTTCCGGGACCGCGCAGCAGCATCCCGCCCAGCTGAGAGAGCAGATCGCCGGGGTTCATGGCGGCCGGTCCGCAACCGGGCAGGCAGTCGTCGATCTTCTGCCACGGCTGGCAGTCGCTGGTCTTGAACGTGGTGTCGGTGGCCAGGATCTGCACGATCTGCGGTTTCTTGGTCATCGCGTTGTCGACCATGGTGTCGCCGCTGGTGCGCTTCCAATAGCAGGCGCCGTCGTCGACGGGGCCCGCCGAGCTGTAGGTGCCCGGCTGGATGTCCTTGCCCACCGTGAAGGTGCCGTTACTGGCGATCGTGGCCGGCGCGGGAGCCGGCGCCGGGGATGGTGCCGGCGCGGGAGCCGGATCGGCGGACGCCAGCGCAGCGGGCGCAAAACAGCCGATGAGCAGCGCTGTCGTCGCAATCAGGGGTGCGTTGGAGAGCCTCACAGTAAGACAGTCTAAGCGTTTGTCGGCACTGCCAACGCCTCAGCGCCGTACTTCTTGGTGATCAGTGCCCACGGATCGGCATAGCGGCCGCGGCCGTCGCGACGCCGCTGCACCTTCAGTGCGGTACGGACGGCCGGTCGCAGGACCGGCCCGAGCACCTTGAGGGCTATGCGGCCACGGCCCACCGCCTCGCCCACCCAAGCCACGGTCTCAGGCCAGCTGTGCTGCTGGAACTGCAGGAGGGCCTGCGCTTCGGTGGTGTCGTACCAACCGGTGAAACTCCACCCGCCGTCGTCATCGGGATCACCAGGCAGGCTCGCCGACGGGCCGAGGCGGCCCAGGCCGACGGCGGCCATCATGTCGTCTTCGAGTGTGCGGTGCAGCATGACGTAACTTTCGTCACCACCGATCAGCAGTACCTTGCCTGCGATGGCCGAACCGCGGTCGACCCCGTTGGCGAACGCCAGCGCCACATCCCTGGCATCGACGGCGTGCATCCGGTTGTCGCCCGGTGTCGCGCGCATCAACGCTAGGTAGTCACCGTTGATATTGGTCTGCGCGTCGGGCGAGATGATGCCCGCCAGCCGCAGCAGTGCCGCGGGCAGGCCGCTGTCGCGGATGGCAGCCTCGGCGAGCACCTTGTCCTGCCCGTACTGATCGATCGGATTGACCGGTGTCTGCGGGGTGATGCGCTCTGGATACCGGTACGGGTTTCGCGAGCCGTAGACCGACGCGCTGGAGGCGAACAGGAAAAGCGGAGGCTCGGCAAGGTTGCGGGCGGCGTTCAGCAGTGTCTGGGTGCCGCCGACGTTGACCTTTCGGGCCAGGCTCGGGTCGCGGTAGGACTGCGGCGCGAAGATGGCCGCCAGGTGGACGATCGCACCGGGACGGTGCTCGGCGACCAACGCGTCGACGGCGGCCGCGTCGAGCAGGTCGACATAGGCCGGGATCAGCGTGCCCTGACCGGAGGCGGCGAGCTCACCCGCGGCGGACTCGGATCTTTCGGTGCGCAGGTCGAGCGCGATCACGGTGCGGCCGCGTTCCAGCAGGATCTGCGCGCAGCGGCGTCCGACCTGACCGAAGGCGCCGGTGACCAGGACGGTGTCTACGGTCATCGGCGTGCCGCCCGGGCCAGGATGTTGCGCACCCGCTCGGAGATGTACAGCGAGAACACCGGTGTCACGATGTCCTCCCGCAGCCGGGTCAGCTTGGAGGATTTGATCCGCCATTGGCCGGCGGTCTTCTCATAGGTCTCGTGATAGTGGCCGTAGCCGACGAGATTGAGCCCCGAGGCGAATCTCACGACGTCCTGTAGCGCCCACACCCCGCGTGCCGAGGTCGGTGACAGCAACTCGATCTCCGGAGCGTGCACCTGATGCGCAGTGGGTTGTGTGGGCTTGCCGATGTTCTTGCGGGTGAACGCGACGAAGTCGTCGGCACCGGCGATGAACGTGCCGCCGGCCTCCGAGGTGTCACTGACGAAGTCGTCGGTGAACAACGCCCGCCAGGCGGTCCAGTCCTTGGTGTCCAGATGACGGCAATACCGGGCCTTGAGTTGTTTGATCGCTTCGGTTTCCAGCAGCAAGGTGGCATCGGCCATCGTTTCGCCGGCCTTCTCAGTCATATCGTCAGCGTGACATTGTTGGCTTCCTATGTAAACCCGGTCAGGTCACTGTGGCGGCCCCGCGGACCGCTTTCCTACCGATGGCCCCAGGATCGGGTACGGCACCCTGGACGCGATCACTGCGGGTAGCCTCGATCCGCTGCCCGGCCCGGGCAATGTGACAACTCTCGACGCCGTTGCCGAGGTCCTCCACACGGCACGCAGCATCGCCCATCCGATTGGGGATCGCACATGACCGATCATCAAGACCGTCAAGATGTTTCCGATGTCCTGATCCGCTATGCGACCGGCATCGATCGACGCGACTGGTCGCTGTTCCGGAACGTCTTCGCCGAGGACTGCGAGCTCGATTACGGCAAGATCGGAAGTTGGCGCGGTGTCGAGGCCGTCACCGAATTCATGGTGCAGGCCCACGCGCAGGCCGGTCACACCTTGCACCGTCTGAGCAATATCGCCGTCACCGTGAACGGTGACCGGGCACAGGCCCGCAGTTACGTCGACGTGTTGGTGCTGTCCTCCGACAACACCGCCGGTGTCAACGCCGCCGGCTTCTACGACGATGAGCTGGTGCGGGCCGTGGATGGCTGGCGGATTGCCCGCAGGCGATTCACCGCCGTCTGGATGACCACGGTGGGGCAGACATGAGCACCGGTGTCGCCGAGCGGCCAGGGCTGACTGATTTCGCCGAAGCGACGGTGCACCGCAACCGCTCGGTCGCCGCATTGCGTCGGACCGACAGCTATCTTCGGTGGTGATGAGTACTCCGTATCCGCCGCCGCAGTACCAGGCCCAGGCGCCGACGTGCTACCGGCATCCGGACCGTCCCACCTATATCCAGTGCACCCGATGCCAGCGCTACATCTGCCCGGAGTGCATGGTGGCCGCATCGGTCGGCCACCAGTGCGTCGACTGCGTGCACGCCGGTGCCCAGACGATCCGCGAACCGCGCACCGTCTTCGGCGGTAGGGAGGCACCCGGCACCCCGGTGGTCACGTACGCGCTGATCGCCGTCAACGTGGTGATGTTCATCCTGCAGACCTCGTCGGCGACGTTGGAGCGCCAGCTGACGCTGTGGCCGCCCGCGGTGGCCGACGGCGAGCTCTACCGGTTGTTCACCTCGGCCTTCCTGCACTACAGCGTCACGCACATCCTGTTCAACATGTGGGCGCTCTACGTGGTCGGCCCGCCGCTGGAGCGGTGGCTGGGCCGGTCGCGGTTCACCGCGCTGTACGTGCTCAGCGCGCTCGGCGGCGCGGTGCTGGTGTATCTGCTTTCACCGCTGAACTCGGCGACCGCGGGTGCATCCGGTGCGATCTTCGGTCTGTTCGGCGCGACCTTCGTCGTGGGCAAACGGCTCAATCTCGACGTGAAGTGGGTCATCGGGCTGATCGCCATCAACCTGGCGATAACCTTCGTGCTGCCCGCGGTGAGCTCGCAGAACATCAGCTGGCAGGGCCATGTCGGCGGACTGATCACCGGCGCGGTGGTGGCATGGGCGTATGCCTATGCGCCACAGCGGAACCGGATGGCGATACATGTCGGTGCAAGCGTCGGGCTTGCGCTGTTGTTCGTCGTATTGGTGTGGTGGCGTACCCACCAGCTCATCACGATGTTCAGTTAGTAGCGGACCGCGGCAGTTCGGCGATCATGTCGACGCGGGCGGCGTCGAAGCTGAGGAAGCTCTTGATCGGCAGTGTTTCGGGAAGCGGATCGGGGTAGCTCCACGCCACGTCGTCGACGACGGTGTCGCCGATGATCGCCGCCCAGTACGTCGCGTGACCCTTGTAGTTGCAATAGCTCGTCGTCTCGGTGGCGCGCAGCAGCTCGGTTCGAACCTGCGCGGGGTCGACGTAGAGCCGGGGCTCCAGCGAGGTCTCGAAGACGATCACGGTGTCGGTGGTGTCGACCAGCGTGTGGCCGCCGACGTCGACACGCAGCCGGCGAGTGGTCGGCCGGCAGTCCACCCGGTGATAGGGGTTGGGCGGATAGTGCACCAGCGCTCGGCCTTCTTCGAGCCAGGTGTCCACCGCATCCCAGGCCACCCGCACATACCCGGGGGCGTGCGGTTCGGGTTCGGCCGGCAACTCGCCCACACAGTCGGGGGGAAACGCGTAGCTCAGCGCCTGGCCCCGCTGATGCACCAGCAGTGCGGCCTCGGTGTCGATCACCTTGTGCCCGTTGCGGATCGCCTGGATGCGGCGCGGATGGGGTTCGACGAAGACGATATCGCCGGGCAGCGGCGGTGTGAACCACCCGGCCGGATCGGAGCTGAACGGGCCACGCCCGGCAACCAGGCTCATCGACTATCTCCCCGCTGTCGTCGCTGATCGGCGGTCAGGGCCTGATGCCGACGGCGTGCCGCAGCTGGCTCAGGAACTGGTCGGCGTCGTCGCTGCGAACAAGGTAGTGCGACACCGCAACCCGGACGGCGGTGGCCGCTTTGACCGCCCCGTTGGAGCCCGGGAGCATCTTCTCCAGCTGTGCCCGCATCAGTGGGACGACCTGTCGCAAGGCGGCGATCGCCACCTCGGGCTCGATGTCGACAACCCGCACTCCGGAGTAGGACTGCTGATAGTCGACGATGAATCGCAGTGCGGCATCGACACGCTCGTTACCGCGCAGGCCCGTGGTGGCGGCACTGACACCTCGGTCGAAGGACTCGCGCTCGAAAGCTGCAAATGCTCGCAGGAGGTCGTCCTTGGAGGCGAACCAGCGGTACAGCGTCGGGCGCGACACCCCTGCCTGCATCGCGACCTCGGACAAGCTGAGCTTGGCCTGGCCGCTTCGGCCCAGCACCTCGGCCGTGGCCAGCAGGATCCTGTGCCGCGAGGGGTTCTCGTCCCCGGGTTCCGGACCGGTCAGCCGGGACGACACTGGTTCGTTCACTGGCGCAGCCTCTGGATAGGATCGACAATTGAACAAGCGTTACAAACCATATGGCATTTGTAAATAGCTTCGGCGATGTTACCCATCGGCGCGGTCGGGGACGGCACACTCGATGGTGCCGCCGAACCAACGGCGCCCGAAAGGAACGGTGATGGCAGGGCCACTCGAGGGCGTCACGGTCGTCGAACTCGGAGTCTGGGTGGCCGGCCCGGCGGCCGGTGGCATCCTGGCCGACTGGGGCGCCAACGTCATCAAGATCGAGCCGCCGTCCGGTGACCCGGCCCGGATGTTCGGCCGGATGCTGGGCGTCGCGGACGGACTCAATCCACCGTTCGAGATGGACAACCGATCCAAGCGCAGCGTCGTACTCGACCTGAACACCGACGACGGTATCCGTGATGCCCTCGAATTGATCTCCGGCGCCGATGTTTTCGTCACCAACGTGCGGGCAGCCGGCCTGCGGCGGCTCGGACTGGACTTCGAGTCGGTCGCCGCGGACAACCCACGACTGGTCTACGGGTTGATCACCGGGTACGGGACGACGGGTCCGGACGCCGACCGCCCTGCCTACGATGTCGCCGCGTTCTGGGCCCGCGCCGGGATCGCCGAACTGCTGACCCGGCCCGGTGAGACCCCACCGTTCCAGCGCGGCGGAATGGGTGATCACTCGGCGGGCATGACGCTGGCGGCCGCCGTCTGCGCCGCGCTGGTCGCCCGTGACCGCACCGGTGCCGGCCAGCTTGTCAGCACGTCGCTGTACCGGCAGGGTGCCTACACGGTGAGCTTCGATCTCAACACCGTCCTGATGAGCGGCCAGTCGATCGCCATCGGGCAGCGGGAGTCGATGGGCAACCCGTGTATGAACAACTACGCCGCCGCCGACGGCCGCCGGTTCTGGATCGTCGGCCTCGAAGGCGAACGGCACTGGCCCGCGCTCTGCCGCGTGGTGGGGCGAACCCAATGGCTGACCGACCCGCGTTTCGCCCGGCCCCGGGAGCGGGCGGGCAATGCTGTCGAGTTGATCGCCGAGTTGGATGACATCTTTGCGACCAGGTCGATGGCGGATTGGGCCGATATCTTCGCGGGCGAACCGGATTTGTTTTGGGCGCCGATCAACTCACCCGACGACGTGCTGGCCGATGAGCAGTTCCACGCCGCGGGTGGCGTCGTCGACGTCCCCGATGGCGACGGTATCGCGCTGATGGTCGCCAGCCCCGCCGATTTCCACGGCACACCGACGCAGCCGCGTGCGGTGGCGCCGCGACTCGGTCAGCACACCGCCGAGGTTCTCGGCGAGCTCGCGGCCCGGCGCGGCGGGGCGTGATCACGCCTTTACAAAAAGAACCACGAGTGTCACGCTGTCTTGCGGTACCCGCTCCGCTGCGGAGCGGTCGGAAGGGAGCCTCCGTGACGGTCGACAGCACCCCGCAGGAGCGCGCCTACAGTTCGGTCGACATCACCTCGCATGACTTCTGGAGCCGGCCGTTCGCCGAACGTGACACCGCGTTCGCCGCGCTGCGTCGCGGTGAGGGGCTGAGCTGGCATCGGCCGATGCCCAGCCTGTTCGACCTCGAGGAGCCCGGCTTCTGGGCGCTCACGCGGCGCGCGGACATCGTCTTCGCCAGCCAGCATCCGGAGCTTTTCACCTCGGCGCGCGGTATCGCACTCGATCCGATGCCGGTCGAATTCCAGCGCATAGCCAGCTTCTTCCTGACCATGGATCCGCCAGAACACACCGTGTACCGCCGGCTGATCAGCTCGGCGTTCACCCCGCGCAATGTGCGGCGCATCGAGGACCAGATCCACCAGAACGCGGTCAAGGTCGTCGACGATCTGGTCGGCGCCGGTGACGTCGATTTCGTCGCGGCCTGTTCGGCGCGACTGCCGATGCTGACCATCATGGAGATGCTGGGCGTGCCGTCGTCCGATCAGCCGGCGGTGGCTCATGCCGCCGAGAAGCTCTTCAGCATGAGCGATGACGAGTACTCGTCGCTGGAGGAACGCGCCACCGACACCATCAACGAGATGATGCTGTTGAGCAGCACCGGGATCGAGCTGGCGAAGTTCCGTCGCGTCAACCCCGGAGACGATCTGATGACCAGCATCGTCAACGCCGAGGTCGACGGGCACCGGCTCACCGACGAGGAGATCGGCGCGTTCCTGATCCTGCTGGCATCTGCCGGGAACGACACCACAAAGCAGACGACGACGCACGCGATGATGGCGCTGTCGGCGAACCCCGATCAACGGGCGTGGCTGATGGAGGATTTCGACACCCGGATCGGGCCGGCGGTAGAGGAATTCATCCGGTGGGCCTCACCGGTGATGCAGTTCGCCCGGTTCGCCACCGAGGACGTGGAGGTCGGCGGTCAGCAGATCAGAGCCGGCGACAAAGTGGGCCTGTTCTACTGCTCGGCCAACCGCGACGAGTCTGTTTTCGACGACCCTGCCGTGTTCGACCTGCAACGCCCGTCCAACCCGCACCTGGGCTTCGGCGGTGGGGGACCGCATTTCTGCCTCGGCAACCAACTCGCCAAGACCGAACTGCGAAATCTGTTCCGGGAGTTGCTGACCCGGTTGAAACCGGTGGAGTTCGGTGAACCAGACCTGCTGTACAGCAGCTTCGTGCACGGCGTGAAGCGGGTACCTGCACACGTCCGGTAGCACTGCAGCCCAGGTCCGTCAGGAGGAAGCATGCGCGTGGAAGTCGATCTCGACAAGTGCACCGGGCACGGTATCTGCGAATCGCTTGCCGAAGACGTTTTCGAGGTACGCGACGACGGTAGCGTGGCCATATCGCAGCCCGAACGGCCCGAGTCGGATCGGGCCCGCATTCGCCAGGCCGTAACCCAGTGCCCCGCAGCGGCTTTACGGTTGCTGGACTAAGCCGCCCTACCCCCACTTCGCCCAAACGCACCTTTGGCCGCGAAAGTGCGAGTAGCCCACGCCATTTTGCCGATCTCGGCACCGCCTCGACGTAGATGGGCGTCGTAGATCCTGCCAAGGACCTCCCGTGGGTGGTCTTCGGCGACGACGCGTATCACCTCCCAGCCCTGTTGTGCGAGCATCGGCAGCCGGCGTAGGTCTTTGACGTACTGACTGCGTTCGGTGCGATGCTGGTCGCCGTCGTATTCGACTGCCAGCTTGGTCCGGTGCCAGCCCATGTCCAGAAATGCCAACGGAAGTCCACCGTCGACGACCGGTATCTGGGTTTGCGGGGCAGGAAAACCGTTGTCTATCAGATAAAGTCGCCACCAGCTTTCCTTCGGTGATTGTGCGCCGGCATCCACCAGGGGCAGCAGCTCGCGTAGTTGTCGCACTCCGCGAGCGGGGCCGTAATGCTGGATGAGCGTCGTCACCGTCGCGGTACTGAACGGCGCTGCCCGCGCCAAGGAGTCGAGCCGGATGATGGCTTCGGAGCGGTTCTGCCGTCGACCGAGGTCGAAGGCCGTTCGCTCGGGTGTGGTCACCAGGAGTTCGCCAACCTCGCGGTACTCGCCGGGGCTGATCTGATCGGCGCGGACGACCAGCCCCGGTTGGCGACGGCGGTTGCCGACCAGCACCTCGATCGGTTCGGTGTCGTCGACCCACATCGATCCATGGAGGGCCGAGGCTGCGGCGCCGGCGATGATGCCGGTCCGGTCGGTGCTCAGCCACGCCGCGTAGATGCGATCGTGCAGCGTCAGCTGCGCGTACTTCGGGGCGTAGACACCCCGGAATACCGGGCGATACCAGCGACGCAGATCATGTCGGGACAGCCCATCACGAAGAGCTTCTCTGCCCAGGAATATTTCTGTCATGGGCGCATCGTCGTACGCGGGTCCGACACGGCGCCGAGATCGACGAAATGGCGGAGTTCTCTCGAACGTTTTCGGCGAAACGCACGTTTGGGCGGGGTCAGGGGAGGCGGGGACGCAGCAGTACCGACTGCTGGATGGCGCCCACCGGGCCGTGCTCGTCGAACAGCGTGCCGATGGTGGCGCCGATACCATCGGGCCCGTAGTCGGTCTCGGCGCGGATACCGGTCCACTCGCCCTCGGGTAGCCGGTGCAGGTGCACCACCAGGTCGGTGTTCAGGAAAGTCCATTTACGAATGTCGAGCTTGTTACCCAGTCCGTTGGCGCAGTCGGCAACCGCGAAAAGCCTTTGCACCGGCGTCATCACCTCACCTTTGACCAGGTCCACCGTCGGCCGAAGCCAGGATTCGCCGGGCCCGTCGTTCAGCGGCGCGGTGAGCCAACGCCAATCCAGGCTGTGGACATAGTTACGCTCCCAGTCCTTGGACATATCGCGGCTGCGGGCCTGCGACAACGCCGGCAACGGCGGTTCCGGTGCATGCACCAGCGCGGCGGTGTCGACGGTTTGCATCCGCCAGGCGCTGGCCCTGGCCACCGGTCGGGGCTCGCCATCGCGACCAGGCCCCAGCATCTCGGCCACGACGAGCTCGATCTGCTTGCCGGGCCGCTCGATTCGTGAGCTGACCCAGAAGGAACCCTCGGCAGGCACACCGCCGAGCAGGTCGATGGACACCCGGCTGAGCCGGTTGTCGGTACGTGGCGCGCACCGCTGCAGCGCGCGCACCAGCAGCGCCGAGACCGGCGCGGCATGCTGGATGGACGTCGACCAGGTACTGCGCACCAGGTCGGTCGCGGTGAACCGCTCGCCTCGGCTGTCGCCGGCATCGACCAGCTCGTAATAGGAGTCGGACACGTCAACCTCTCGGAGTTGTCAGGGCAGGCCGGCGCCCGCGATGTCCACCGTGATGGTGTCCAGTCGTGACAGCTTGGTGCCCACCAGGCGTTGTGGGTAGGCGTCGGTGCTCGACAGCAGAAACAGGGTGCGGCGCTGCGGGCCGCCCAGGGTGCAGGCGATCGCGGTGCGGTCGCCGACGTCGATACGGTCGGTGACCTCGCCACCGTCGATGATGCGCTCGAACTGCGCTGCGAGGGTCATCGATGTCCACACGCCCCCCGCGGCGTCCAGGGCGATACCGTCGGGCGGCCCGTCCAGGCCGTCGGCGAAAACTCGCCGGTCGGTCAGCGCGCCGTGGCCGGTGATGGTGAACTGCGTGAGCCGTCTGCCGACCGATTCGGCCACGATGAGCCGTGTCCCGTCGGGCGTGATGACCATGCCGTTCGGGAAATCCAGCCGGTCGGCGACGACGGCGGCGGCCCCGTCCGGGTCGACCCTGATGATGACGCCGTCTGCGCGGGCTTGCGACCCCACGTAGGCGCGGCCGGTGTCGTCGACAACCAGGTCGCCGAGCGGCGCGGGCGCCAGTGCGGACAGGTCTGCCAGTTCGGTGACCGCGTCACCGTCGTAGGACAGCAGCGTGCGGTGTTCGGTGGAGACGATCAGCAGTGTGCCGTCCGGGCGGAATCCGAGACCGGCCGGTGCGTGCCCGGGCAGCGGCAGCGTCGTCATCGCACCATCGAGGGTGACGGTGTGCACGGCCTCTCCGAGCATGTCCGAGAACCACAGCAGACCCTCGAACCAGCGTGGGCCCTCACCGAAGCAGAATCCGTTGGCCAGCGGCTGCAGCGAGTCGACGGTCATCGCGGTACCGTCGACCGCGGCATTGCACCTTTACAAAACACATGGCAAGTGTCACGCTCGCTAGGTGTCACTGTCAACCACCTGCCGTCTCCGGATCACCTGGCGATGACCATGAAGAAGTACTACGGCCACACTCTTCTGTATCTGCACGAGACCATCGACCTAGGGTCCGGTCGCAGCGACGATTTCACCGAGGTTTTCACCGGCCTCTACCAACCGATGATGGAAGACCTCGGAGCCCGGCTGTTCGCCATCTGGGAGTCCACCCCGTACAACGGGCACTGGCCGCAGGTGACGATCATCTGGGAACTCGACGGATTCGCCGACTACGCCCGCATCGGCAGGGCGCAGACGCCCGGCGGCAGTCATGCCGCGGCGGCCGGCGACTGGTCCAGGCACCTTGCGGTCACCGGCGCATCCGGCGAGGGCCGGATCATGTACGCGGGCCGCAACAACAAACCACTCGCGCAATTGCAGGAGGCGCGGTTCGGGGCTGGCCTGGTGATCCAGGAGATCATGCAGACCAAACCGGGACGACAAGACGACTACATCCGTGAGCTGGAACGCCTCTACGTTCCGTGGTCGGAATCCACCGGCAAACGCTGGCTGGGATCGTTCATCACGACCTTCCGGTTCAACGAAGTCATCCACTACTGGGCGCTCGAGGGCGGCTGGGATTGCTTCGAGAACCACTACCCGTCCTGGAAAGACCAACCGCCCGCCGAGATCGTCACCTGGATGAGTGTCGCGCCCGCGTTGCGTGACGGCTGGGAGGACTCCATCCTGCAGGCCCTGCCACCGTCTCCGTTGCAGTGAACGATATGAAACAACCAGTGGCACAGGACTTCTCCTACGATCCCTTCGACGCCGGCGTGATGGCGAACCCGCTGCCGTATTACCGGGTGCTGCGTGACGAATACCCGGTGTACTACATCGAGAAGTGGGACACCTACGCGGTCTCGCGGTTCGCCGATATCTGGCGGATCCTGGAGATCAACGACGGCACGTTCGTCGCGTCGGAGGGAACTCTGCCCGCCGCAACGGTTCTCGCGCGACACAACGCGGGTGCGGTTGCCGACCCGCCCCTGCACCCCATGCCGTTCCATGCGAACTTCGACTCGCCGATCTATGAGGATGTCCGGCGGTGCACCTCGGCGCCACTTCGACCCAGGTCGGTCTCGAAGCTCGCCGACCGTATCCGTGTCCTGGCCAACGAACGACTCGACGAACTGCTGCCGCGTGGCAGTTTCGACCTGACCCAGGACTACGGCGGTATCGTCGCGGCCTCGATAGTCTGCGAATTGGTAGGTCTGCCTGCCGATCTGGCAGCGGATGTGCTGGCAACGGTCAATGCCGGAAGCCTCGCGCAACCGGGCAGCGGAGTCGAGGTCGCCAACGCCCGGCCCGGCTACCTGAGCTATCTGACGCCGATCATCGAAAAGCGCCGCGCGCAGGGCGCCGACGGAGCGTTGCCGATGGCGGACAGCCTCATCGGCTACCACCTGCCGGATGGTTCGACATTCAGCGACATCGAGGCCGCGACCCAGTTGCTCGGTGTCTTCATCGGCGGTACCGAGACGGTACCGAAGATCACCGCGCAAGGATTGTGGGAACTGAGCCGCAGGCCCGATCAGCTTGCCGCGGTGCGGGCCGATCTGGACGCCAACGTCGCCACCGCCCGCGAGGAGATCATCCGGTACTGCGCACCGGCGCAATGGTTTGCGCGAACCGTCCGGCGACCGTTCACCATTCATGACACCACCATGTCGCCGGGACAACGCGTCATCACGCTGTTGGCCGCCGCGAGCCGGGATGAACGCGAGTACGCCCAGCCGGACGAATTCGTGTGGAACCGGCCCATCGAACGGTTGTTGGCGTTCGGTCGCGGACAGCATTTCTGCCTGGGTGTGCACCTGGCGCGTCTGGAGATCACCATCATGATCACCGAATGGCTCAAACGGGTGCCCGAGTTCCACATCCGCGACGAGTCGGCGCACCGCCCGCCGTCGAGCTTCCAATGGGGCTGGAACAACATCCCGGTGGAGGTCTGAGGATGTGGTCCTACCGATTGACAGCACCGTTCACCTTCGAACGCCGCGATCTGGCGGACCCGTCGGCGGAATCCCTCGCCGAGGGTCAGGTGCTGCTCGACTTCCTGGCCGCCGGTATCTGCGGTAGCGATCTGCCCGGATTCCGCGGTACCAAGGGCAAGCTGGCCGGTGACACCGGAGCGTGTGCGGCCGAGATGGACGGGTTCCCGATCCACGAGATCGTCGGCGAAGTGCTCGCCAGTCGCCACCCCGACCACCGCGTCGGCGACCGCGTCGTCGGCTGGGCGTCGGGCTTCGACGGTCTGATGGCACGGGTGGTCGCCGACGGCAACGGGCTGGTGTCCTACGACTCGGCACTGAGCCCGCAACTGGCAGTGGGCCTGCAGCCGCTGGCCTGCGTGCTCTATGCGGTGGAACAGCTCGGCGATGTGGACGGCCAGCGGGTGGCGGTCATCGGGCAGGGTTCGATCGGGCTGTTGTTCTCCTATGTGGCAAAGGCATTGGGTGCCGCGCACGTCACCGGCATCGATCCGGTGGACCGGTCGGCGATCGGTCCGGGATTCGGGGTGGATTCGGTGGTCCGGGCGACCAGTGACCGCTGGGTCAGTCGACTGGCTGCGGGGGATCGGCCCGACATCGTCATCGAAGCGGTCGGCCACCAGGTCGCCACCCTCGGCCACGCCGTGGAGGCAGCCGCTCCCGGTGGCACTGTGTTCTACTTCGGGGTGCCCGACGACGACAGCTACCCCATCAGCATGCGCACTATGTTGCGCAACAACCTGACCCTGAAATCCGGCGTGACGCTGGAACGTACCCGGATGCTCAGGTGGGCCGACGACTTCGCCCGCGCCCACCCCGGACTGCTGGATCGATATGTCACGCACACCTTCGGAATCGACGAGGTGCAGGCGGCCTTCGAACTGGCCTGCCGGCCGGTTCCCGAGCGCGTCAAGATCGCGATCAGCGGAAGCGTCCACGCGTGACGGGCCGGAGCAGGCTGCAGGCCGCGTTGGACGACAAACCCGTGGTGTGGGGCGGCTGGGTGGTGGGCCCGACCGTCATCGGTCCGGAGGAGTTCGCGGCAGCCGGGTACGACTATGTCGGATTCGACACCCAGCACGGCTATCTCGACGACGCCGACGTCGCGCTCATGTTGCGTCGCCTGGAGCGGGTGCCGATCGCCACCGCGGTGCGACTGGCCTCCGCCGATCCGGCGCCGATCGGCCGGGTTCTCGATGCCGGGGCCGACGCCGTCATCATCGCGATGGTGGAAACACCCGAGACGGCTGCGGCCGCCGTCGCCGCCACCCGCTACGCACCGAACGGGGTGCGTAGCTTCGGACCGCTGCGCGCCGGCATGGGTCGGGTGACCGCCGAGCTGGAAAGTAGAGCCGGCGTGTACGTCATGATCGAGACCGCGGCCGCACTGACCGCACTGGACGAGATCTGTGCGGTGCCCGGCCTGGCAGGCATCTACGTCGGCCCCGCCGACCTCGCCATCTCGATGGGATACAGCCTGGCCGAGATGACCACGGCACCACAGCTGGTCGACACCATCGAGCACATCCTGACCACCGCCCAGGACGCCGGCCTGGTTGCGGGCATCCACGCTTCTGACGGCAGGACCGGAAATGTCATGGCTGGTATGGGTTTCCGGATGATCACGCTGGCCTCTGAATCCGCGGCGCTGCGCCGCGGGGCCGTCGAACACCTCACAGAGGCCGTCGGTGCCGACGAACCGGACCAGAATGGGTAGGAGCTGACGTGGCGCAGACAGGACGCGTCGCGCTGGTGACGGGTGCCGCGCGCGGGCAAGGTGCGGCGATTGTCACGAGACTGCGCGCCGATGGGTTCCAGGTCGCCGCGGCGGACCTGCTCGGCGACGATCTGGAGGCCGGCGTCGCGGCACGTGCCGATCCGGGCGTCATCGCGATACCGCTCGACGTCACCTCCGAGGAGCAGTGGGCGAGTGCTGTCGAGACGGTGCGCGACCGGTTCGGTGGGCTCACGACGCTGGTGAACAATGCCGGTGTGCTGCATCGTAAATCGCTGGAGGCCGAGACCGTCGAGGGCTTCGAGCGCAGCTGGCGGGTCAACACCCTCGGTCCGTTCCTCGGAATCCGGGCCGCACTGCCCGCGCTTCGACACGCGGTGGGCGCGGCGATCGTCAACACCTGCAGCACCGGTGCGATGCGGCCCTTCCCCAACCACGCGGCCTACGGGTCGTCGAAATGGGCACTGCGTGGCCTCACGCAGGTCGCCGCAGCCGAGCTGGCTTCCGACGGTATCCGGGTCAACGCGGTCTTCCCCGGACCGGTGCAGACACCGATGCTCGATGACAGGACCCAGGCCAGGCTCGTCGAGACGTCGGTGGCCGGTCGACTCGGCACGCCGATGGAGATCGCCGATGCGGTGGCATTCCTGGTGTCCGAACACGCCTCGTTCATCACCGGTTCGGAGCTCGTCGTCGACGGTGGTCAGTCGCTACAGATCGGATGAGGATGGCAGGCAAGCTCTCGGTAGGGATCATCGGCGCGGGACCGGGTGGTCTGGCGCTGGGAATCTTGCTGCGCAAGAGCGGTTTCGACGACTTCACCATCCTCGATCGGGAAGACGGGGTGGGCGGTACCTGGCGCACCAACACCTACCCGGGCCTGGCCTGCGATGTGAAATCCCATCTCTACTCGTTCTCGTTCGACCTCAACGCGCACTGGTCGCGGCTCTGGTCGGATCAACCAGAGATCCTGCGGTACTTCGAGGACTGCGCGCAGCGCTACGAGTTGGGTCCGCATCTGCGGCTCAACACCGAGGTGACCGCGGCGCGCTGGCAAGCCGATTCGCGAACCTGGTTGGTCAGCACCACCGGTGGTGACCAATACCGGTTCGACGTACTGGTTTCCGCGGTCGGGATCTTCAACCAGCCGTTGCTTCCCGACCTCGAGGAGCTCGAACCGTTCACCGGAACCGTCATGCACACCGCGCAGTGGGATCACTCGGCCGATCTGACCGGAGCACGCGTCGCGGTACTGGGCACCGGGTCGACGGCTTCTCAGGTTCTGCCGGAGGTGGCCAAGGTCGCGTCGCGAGTCTACTCGGTGCAGCGTTCACCGACGTGGATCCTGCCGAAGCCGGACCGGCCCTACACCGACCGGGAGAGATGGATCTTCGCGCATGTGCCGCTGGCGAAGAAGTTCTACCGGATCCGGTTGTGGTTGCGCAGTGAGTCCAACATCTCGGTGATCGAGAACGGCAGCGACAAGACCCAGCAGTTCAAGGCGGTCGCGCTGAATCTGTTGGCGGCGACGGTTGCCGATGAACAGCTGCGCGCACAGCTCACCCCTGACCATCCGCTGGGCTGCAAACGCCTGGTGTTCGCAGGAGACTACCTACAGACCCTCGTGAAGCCCCATGTCGAGGTGGTATCGAGTCCGGCGCGTGCGCTGCGCTCCCGGTCGCTGGTCATGCAGGACGGCACCGAACGCGATGTCGACGTCGTGGTGTGCGCAACAGGTTATGCCGCAGCCGATTACCTGGGGCAGATCGACGTCGTCGGTGAGGACGGCATGTCACTGCATGAGCAGTGGCGCGACGGTGCGTACGCCTATCTGGGTATGGCGGTGCCCGGATTCCCGAACTTCTTCATGCTGTACGGGCCCAATACCAACGTCGGCTCCAACAGCGTGATCTTCGTGCTGGAAGCCCAGGCCCGCTACATCGTGCAGGCGTGTAAGCAGATGCGGCGTAGCGGCAGCTCGTATGTCGCGGTGCGCCGCGACGTCACCGCGCAGTTCCTGGCCAAGGTGGACCGGTGGATGGTGGGCACCGTGTGGACGACCCGGTGCAGCAACTACTTTCGGGTCGCCAATGGCCGAGTCGTGACGCAATGGCCGCGCAGCGCACGCGCGTTCTGGGCCATGACCCGCCGGTTCCGGCGCGCCGATTACACCTTCGACGGACCCCGACGCCAACCCGGGGTCCACGATGTGGTCGCCGGTCGTCGGGCGAATCGGTAAGACGAGGTGGATTCCCCCGACATCACCAGGAGGCTCGATGCCGCGCTGCGTCCGTTCGCAGCCTTGCGCACCGATCTGTCGCCGGAGCGTATCGACACCACGCGCGTGTCGCTCAATCAGCGTCGGCGGGAGGTGGCTCAGGCGCTCGACCACGGTGACGTAGCGGTCAGCGACACCGAGGCACACACCGTCGGCGTCCGCATCTACCGCCCATCCGACGGCCCGGTGCCGGCGGTGGTCTACTGCCACGCCGGAGCATTCGTCCTCGGCAACCTCGACACCGACGAACTGCAATGTGTCGAACTGGCGCGGCGGGCGCAGTGCACCGTGATCTCGGTGGACTACCGGCTGGCTCCAGAACATCCCTATCCGGCGGCCCTCGACGATGTCCGCACGGTGCTCACCTGGGCGGTCTCCGGTGCCGCCGACCTGGGTATCGACCCGCATCGGATTGCCTTGGCGGGCAGCAGCGCCGGCGCGGCGCTGGCGGCGCGGATGGCGCAGCTGTCGGCCGCCGGTCTCGTACCGCCCGTCGCGTTCACCCTGCTGCATCAGCCGGTGCTCGATGACCGATTGACACCGTCCAAGCAGGAGTTCACCAGCACCCCGGGTTTCGACGGACCTGCCGCAGAACAGATGTGGCGCTACTACCTCGGGGGGCAGCGGTCCTGTGCCGGCGCGGTGCCGGCTGCCGCCGGTGAGCTGCGCGGGTTGGCGCCGACGCTCATCACCTGCTCGGAACTCGACCCGCTGCGCGACGAAGCGCTCGATTACGCCCTGCGGTTGATGTGGGCCGGTGTCGCCACCGAGCTGCACGTGTTTCCCGGCACCTGCCATGGCTTCGATTCGCTTGTGCCGCAGTGCGAAACGAGCCAGTCCCTGTTCGAACTACAGGGCGCCGCGCTGCGCCGGGCATTACATCCGGCCCGGTGACGCTGCTCGACGATCAGGTGGCCGGCGTTTCGAGTTCGCGGGCTATCGCGGCGTGGTAGGTGTCGATGTTGGCGGGATTGACCACCCGGAAGAGCCCGTCGGGAAGCGGCGAGTCCTTGTAGGCCTCGATCGTCATCGTCCGCGTGAACAACGTGATGCCGTGGCCGGGTTCGGTGAAGTGATATTCGATGGTGAATCGGCCTGGCAGACCGCCGTTGCCGTCGCGGTCGTGGCCGAGCCGGCCGACGGAGTTGAACACCCACATCTTCGGGCGCATGGCGATCGCCAGGTGCCAGGTGTAGATGTGGTTGCCGTCGGGCCCGGCCTCCTCCCAGGTATCGCCGACTCGCAGCGGCAGGGTGTGCAGGTTGCCGACGTAGTTGCTGCCGGGATAGGTCTTGGTCCAGTTCGCCGGGTTGGTGACGAAGTCGTAGACGACCTCGGGCGGCTGCGTGAACGCAGTCTCCGAGCTGGTGGTGACGATGCCCAATGGGGTGCCTCTCTGTGCGGCTGTCACGACTACTGTCTCAGTTACAAACATAGAGCAAAACGTAACGTTGTGGTGCGGATCACCCTCGGTGCGGCATGATCTTCGCCGACGGGGCGGCGGCAGCAGAGAGAAGGCGGCGACGCGATGACGAACACCACCATCCCTGGCGGCCCGGCAGAGGTCACAGCTGACTGGCTCGGCTCGGTACTGCGCACCGGCGGCCACGCCGTCGACGTGGACGAGGTGCAGGTCGGCGCCATCGGTACGGGGCAGACCGGCGCCACCTATCGGGTGGGCGTGACCTATCGATCCAACCCGGAGAACCTGCCGCCGACATTCGTCGTGAAGTTGCCGTCGCAGGAACCCGAGGTTCGGGCGCGGGCATCATTCGGGTACCGCGCGGAACACGCGTTCTATACCGAAGTGGCCGACTCGGTCCGGATCCCGATGCCGCAGTGCTACCACTGCGCGATCGGCGCCGACGGATCGGACTTCGTCCTACTGCTATCCGATATGGCGCCCGCGGAACAAGGGGACCAGATCGCCGGATGCTCGGCGGTCGATGCCGAACTGGGTGCACGGGCACTGGCCGGTCTGCACGGCCCGCGCTGGTCGGACCCCGCATGGCTGAACTTCACCGGTGCGGTGATGCCGAAGCCGGATGAAGCCGCCGCAGGCGGCCTCGGCGATATCGTGCGCACGGCCACCGACATCACGCTGCAGCGGCTCGGCGCGCAAATGTCGGCCGAGGACCGGGCGACGCT
The DNA here is from genome assembly GCA_016197405.1 of Mycobacterium sp. Lineage (GTDB taxonomy): Bacteria > Actinomycetota > Actinomycetes > Mycobacteriales > Mycobacteriaceae > Mycobacterium. The sequence goes on along the minus strand of JACPVR010000012.1, from coordinate 151,982 downwards.
CGAGGAGGTCGCGGCCTTGATCGCGCCCTGGTTGCTGTTGGAACCGGACCGATTCAGCGTGTTGCACGGCGATTTCCGGTTGGACAACCTGCTGTTCGATCCGGCGCACACCAGGGTCTCGGTGGTGGACTGGCAGACGCTGGCGGTGGGTCTGCCCGCGCGTGATCTGGCGTATTTCGTCGCGTCGAGCCTGGAGCCCGGCCTGCGCGCACGGACCGAACGGGATCTGGTGGCCTGCTACCACGGCGAGCTGCTGCGCCACGGCGTGTCCGACTACGACCTGGCAACCTGCTGGAACGACTACCGGCTCGGCATGCTGCAGGTTCCGCTGATCACAACCCTGGCAACGGCATTCGTCGAGTCGACGGCCCGCGGTGACGAGGTGATGCTCACGATGATCCGGCGCAGCTGCCAGGCGATCCGTGAACTCGACACGTGCGCACTGATCCGCGCGGCAGCTTCGATCTCGTAGCGCTGTCGCGGTCGTATCGACCGAATGACACCCACTTTACAAATATTCAGATAAATGTCACGCTGTTGGCCGGGTCCTGCCGCCGGGCGCGACCCGACGACCACCGGATGTTGACCATACTGAATTACTTACTGTAACGTTCTCTTTGTGCGTCCAGTGGCCCGTTTCCGGTGGTCCGGAATGTCCCGACGCGCGTTGAGAGATGTACATGCCCGCTGAGAGTTCTTTCACCAACCGAACCTTGATCGTGTCCGGCGGCAGCCGCGGCATCGGCAAGGCCATCGCCCTCGGCGCCGCCCGCCTGGGTGCCAACATCGTGTTGCTGGCCAAGACTGCCGAGCCACACCCCAAGCTGCCGGGCACCGTGCACACCGCTGCGGCCGAGGTCGAGGCGGCCGGCGGCAAGGCGCTCGCCGTCGTCGGGGATGTCCGTAACGAAGAAGATGTCGTGCGCGCGGTGGATGCCGCCGTCGAGCGGTTCGGCGGTATCGACATCTGTGTGAACAACGCCAGCGCCATCGCCACCGATCCCACCGAGGAACTGTCGGCCAAGAAGTTCGACCTGATGCAACAGATCAACATCCGCGGCACGTTCCTGCTGACAAAGGCATGCCTGCCGCATCTGCGCGCCTCGACCAATGCCCATGTGCTGACCATCTCGCCGCCGATGAACATGAATCCCCACTGGCTCGGCGCACATCCGTCCTACACCCTGTCGAAGTACGGTATGACGCTGTTGTCCCTCGGCTGGGCTGCCGAATTCGCGCAGGCGGGTATCGCATTCAACTGCCTGTGGCCCGAGACCTACGTCGCGACGACGGCGGTGGCCAACTCGCCTGGTGCCGACGCCATGCTGGCCGCATCGCGAAGCCCCGAGATCATGTCCGATGCCGCCATCGAGATCGTGTCCCGCCCCGCGGCGACGGCCACCGGACAGTGCTTCATCGACAGCGCCGTACTCGTCGATGCCGGTGTCGGCGACCTGTCGCGATACGGCGGGGGCGACAACCCGATCATGGATATCTTCGTCGACAGACCCTCGAAAGGTGAACTGGCATGACGGCTGACGCACTGGCATCGGCGCCCCGGCCCCGCCGCCGCACCACCACCGCGCGGGCCGCGGAGCAAGCCGCAACCCGGCATCGCCTCGATGTGATCGCCTCATCGGTACCCGATGTGGTGCGGTCGGCCGGCGGCTGGCTCGCCGATCGCGCCCTGGCCGGCTGGGACGTCAACGTCTTCGTCCCCGACACCGACGATGTGGCCGCACTGCGGATCCTCGGAGTGACGCCACAACGCCTCGGCGAGCTCACTGCGCTCGGTGACGGTCCACAACCCCCCACTGCTGTGGCGGTGGGTGCCGACACCGTCTGTGCGGATCCACGTGTGCGTGCCCGTTTGACGGCCGAATTCGCCCGTGACATAGCCGAAGTCACCGTCTGGGGTGAGACGCTGCCCGGTGGCCTCGACGAACCGTTCCACTCGGTGCAGCATGTGCTCAGCGCAGCCGCACGCGCCTTCAAGTCACACGCCATGCGCGCCGCCGCGATCGACGAGGAATCGGTATCGGCCACCGAGGTATTCCACACCGGTTCGACGACCTCAGGTGCCGGCACGCGGCCGCGACTCAGCGCGGTCGACGGACGGGTGCGCTCGACATTGCCGGATGCCGCGGTATGGGCGCCCGCGCATCGTCGAATCGCGCGGTGAGTTGCGCTGTCGATGAGTGTCAACGATGTTCTCGGCGGGATCCGCGTCCTGGAGGTCGCCGCGTGGACCTTCGTGCCCGCGGCGGGAGCGATACTCGCCGAATGGGGAGCCGAGGTCATCAAGGTGGAGCCCCGCGTCGGCGGCGACCCGCAACGTGGACTGGTCACCATGGGGCTGGTGCCGGAAGCCGCGGGCGGCGTGAACTACATGATCGAAATGCCCAACCGGGGAAAGAAATCCATCGGGATCGATCTGTCCACACCCGGCGGGCGTGAAGTCCTGCTGACGCTTGCCAAGACCTGCGACGTCTTCCTGACCAGCTATCTGCCGGGCCGGCGCACACATTTCGGCATCGACGTCGACGATATCCGCGCGGTCAACCCCGACATCATCTATGTGCGCGGATCCGGCTACGGGCCAATGGGTTCCGAATCCGACCGGCCGGGCTATGACGGGGTGTCCTTCTGGTCGCGGGGCGGGATCGCCGATGCCCTGACGCCCGCGGATGTCACCGAACCGGTCAAGCAGACCCCGGCGTTCGGCGACCTGTTGGGCGGTATGACCATTGCCGGTGGCATCGCCGCCGCGCTCTACAAGCGCAAGGCCACCGGTCAGCCGTCGGTGGTGGACGTATCGCTGCTGGGGCTCGCGGCGTACGCGCTGACTCCGCATGTCACGGCAAGCGATCTCTACGGCGATCTTCCGTTGCCGTCGTTCGGGCACGCCGATGCCCCGAATCCGTTGGTGAGCAACTACCGAACCAAGGATGGCCGCTACATCACCTTGATGATGCTGCAGCGCGACAAGTTCTTCGATGAGGTCATGCGCGTCATCGGCAGGTCCGACGTACTAGACGACCCGAGGTTCGCGGCGGGCCAGGCCAGGTTCGACAATCGAATCGAACTGATCCGCATCCTCGACGACACCTTCGCCGAACGCACCGTCGACGACTGGCGCGAGATCCTCAAACCGCTCTCCGGCGCGTGGAGTGTCCTGCAGGAAGCCGGCGAACTGGTGGCGGACCCTGCCGTGGTCGCCAACGGCTACATCCCCAGTGTCACCGCGATGAGCGGGGCCTCCTACCGGCTGCCCACCAATCCGGTGCAGTTCGACCAACGACATGTCGTGCCGGACGGTGCACCCGAGCACGGGCAGCACACCGAGGAGATCCTGATGGACGCCGGCGTCGAGTGGGACGATATCGAGAGCTACAAAGAACAGGGCGCGATTCTCTGACCGGCACACGCCAACATCAGTTCAGGAGTTTCACCGCAATGCATTTCGCCTTCACCCACCCGATGCACAGCCACCCGTACAACCCGGAGTTGGTCAGTGGAGCGGGTGTCGCCGCCGTGGCTGCGGCAGCCGAAGCGGCGGGTTTCGACGGCTTCGGGTTCACCGACCACCCCGCCCCGACCCAGCGGTGGTTGGAAGCGGGCGGCCATGACGCGCTGGATCCCTTCGTGGCGATGGGTTTCGCCGCGGCGCACACCACCACCTTGCGGCTGATCCCCAATATCGTCGTGCTGCCCTACCGGAACCCGTTCGTGGTGGCCAAATCCGGGGCAACTCTTGATCTGCTGTCGGGCGGCCGGTTCACCCTCGGTGTCGGCGTCGGTTACCTCAAGAAGGAATTCGCCGCACTCGGCGTCGATTTCGATGAGCGCGCCGATCTGCTGGAAGAGGCGCTTGAGGTCATCACCGCGATCTGGACGACCGACGACGTGTCCTATGCGGGCCGCCATTTCACCGCACAGGGCATCACGGCGCACCCGCGGCCGCTCACCGCGCCGCATCCGCCGATCTGGATCGGCGGGAACAGCGGTGCCGCGCGACGCCGGGTCGCAGCCCGTGGCAACGGATGGTGCCCGTTCCCGGCGCCGGCCGGGCTGGCGCAGACGGCCCGGACCGCGACGATCGATTCGACGCAGAAACTCGCCGAGGGTATCGGCGATCTGCACCGCCGCCTCGAGGAGGCCGGACGGGACCCGGCGACCGTCGACGTGGTCTTCTCGAACCTGGTCGGTGGCAATCCCGGTGACGACGGATTCAACGCCGACGCCTATCTGACGGGAATTGCCGAACTGCAGGCAGTCGGCGTGACCTGGGTGCAGGTCGCGGTCCCGGGCGACAGTCTGGCGCACAGCCTGGAGACCCTGGATTCGTTCGGAGCGCAGGTCATCTCGGTGTTGCGCGGTCGGCGCTAGAGCGCTGACAGTACTTCGCCGGCCAGCAGTTCCAGGGTGGCGTCCGATGCCCGGTCGTGGGTGAATAGCACCACCTGGCCGAATCCGAGCTCGTGGAGTTCGTTGAGCCGGTCGACGATCGCCGGCGCGGTGCCCACCAGTCCACCGTCTCGCAGGCCGAAACCTGGTCCACCGAAGCGCTTTTCGGCAAGTGCACGGGTAGCGGGCAGGGCGGCATCGTCGGGTGCCAGCGCCATGACCGCCTCCACGGACAACACAATCGTCGACGGATCCCGGCCGATGTCCGCGCAGATCTCCCGCAGTACGGCGAGCTTGTGCTCCAGCTCGCCGAAGGCGTAGGTCGGCACGTTCCACACGTCGGCATAGCGCGCCACCAGTGGCAGGGTGTACTTCTCACCGACCCCGCCGACGATTATCGGTGGACGGGGCTGTTGGGCCGGACCTGGCCTGACCGGCAGATCCCGCACGGCGTAGTAGTGTCCCGCGAAATCGACTGTGCCAGAGGAAAATGCCTGGTGCAGGATCTGCAGTGTCTCGCCGAGCCGCGCCGATCGTTCGGCGAAGCTGCCCCAGTCCAGGCCGGCGTGGCGATGCTCGGATTCGATCGACCCGCTGCCGATGCCGAGTTGCAGCCGGCCCGCCGAGATCTGGTCCAACGTGGAGGCCATCTTGGCGAGCAGCACCGGATGGCGGAATTGGTTGCACAGCACCAGATGTCCGATGCGCAGCTGTTCGGTGTTGCTCAGTAGTGCGGTGGCAAGCGTCCATGCCTCCATCGACGGCAGATCGGGTAGCCCGGGACCGTACAGGTGGTCGTAGAGCCACAGCGAACCGATACCCAGTTCTTCGCACCGTTGCGCGCGGTGCAGCATGTCCGCATAGGAGAACCCCACCTGGGGCACGTACACCCCGATGTCGAGTGCGGCCATCTGCCACCCCTTCTGCCCGCGAGCGTGCGTGTCCCCGGGCGACGCGCCGGGGGCGATACCGGTTCTGCGCACGCTCGCGCAGCGCCGCGGACCACCGAGGCAAGGGTGACAGTTGCTCGCCGAGTTGTAAAGTGATGGCACGCCGCCGGGGGGATGGCTAACATGGCGTGCACACTGCACGGGAGGTAGCGGCGAGATGCTGGGAGACGAGGACATCTCCGGATAACTCCGGATCTCGGTCCTTGTCATACCCGTTTCCCGGTGCCCGGGCCGCGGATCATCTGCTCACGAAGCGAACGCAGCCCAGCGCACGGGATCTCCCGACGCGAAAGTCCCGCATGTCCGACCAATTCGTCACCTGTACCCATTTATCGTTCGCCTGGCCCGACGACACCGTCGTTCTCGACGATGTCTCGATCTCCCTCGGCGCCGGGCTCACCGGCATCATCGCGCCCAACGGTTCCGGCAAGAGCACGTTGTTGAAGCTGATCGCCGGTGAACTCGCACCGACCGCCGGATCGGTCACGGTTCGCGGTGTGCCCGGCTATCTGCCGCAGGACCTGCCGCTGGCCGGGGACCTCTCGGTCGCCGAGATCCTCGGGGTGGCACACATCATCGAAGCCCTCGACGCGCTGGCGCAGGGTGACGCCGGCGAGGACCTGTTCACCGTCATCGGTGAGGACTGGGATGTCGAAGAACGCGCGATGGCGGTGCTGGACCGCCTCGGCCTGAGCCGCGTCGCGTTGTCGCAGCCGGCCCGGGAACTGTCGGGCGGCGAGATCGTGTCCCTGGGCCTCGCGTCTCGGTTGCTCGCCACCCCGGACGTCCTGCTGCTCGACGAACCCACCAACAACCTCGACAGCCACGCCAGAGCGGCGTTGTCGGACACACTCGACGACTTCGCCGGCTGTGCGGTGGTCGTCAGCCACGACCGTCGGTTGCTGGATCGAGCGCACCGGATCCTGGCCCTGGCGGATGGTCGAATCGATTCCTACGGAGGAAATTTCAGCTTCTATCAGGATGTGGTGGAGGCGCGCCGCGATGCAGCCGACGCCGCGCTGCGCAACGCCGAGCAGGAGGTGAAACGGGAGAAGCGTCAGCTGCAGCAGGCCCGTGAGCGGCAAGCGCGCAAATCCGGCACCGCCGCACGCAACGTCGCCGACGCCGGGCTCCCGCGGATACTGGCCGGAGCGCGCAAGCGGCGTGCCGAGCAAACCGCGGGCCGATCGGACCGGACTCACGGCGCGAGGGTGGAAGCCGCGCAGGTTCGACGCGATGACGCCGATCGGGCCGCCCGCGTGGACGATCACATGAGCCTCGATCTACCCGACACCACAGTGCCCGCAGGCCGCACGCTGTTCGAAGGTCAAGGGCTGCAGGTCATCCGGGGCGATCATCAGCTGTTCGCACCTGGTGGCGTCGACCTGAGCATCCGCGGTCCCGAACGGATCGCACTGGCCGGGCGCAATGGTGCGGGGAAGTCGACGCTGCTGCGGCTCATCAGCGGTGATCTCGTGGCAAGCGCGGGGACCGCGACCCTGACCGCGGGCCGGGTCGCCTACCTGTCGCAACGCCTCGACCTGCTCGATGCCGATCGCACCGTCGACGACAACCTCGCGGCCTTCGCGCCGGCACTGTCACCTCAGCGGCGGATGCATCTGTTGGCGCAGTTCCTGTTTCACGGGGCGCGGGCCGGTCTTCCGGTGTCCGCGCTCTCCGGCGGTGAGCTATTGCGCGCCACCTTGGCGTGTGTGCTGTTCGCCGAGCCGGCACCGCAGCTGCTGTTGCTCGACGAACCGACCAACAATCTCGATCTGGTCAGCATCGGACAACTGGAGGACGCGCTGAACGCTTACCGGGGATGTTTCGTCGTGGTCAGCCACGACGACGCGTTCCTGTCCGATATCGACATCGACCGGTGGCTCACCATCGACGACGGCCGACTGCTCTGAGCCTCAGTGACGACGTTATCCGGCGGCGTTGGGCCGCAGTGGTGGACAGACTCCCAACGCGTCGGTGGCCAGCTCGAAATGCCACAGCTCGTTGGCGTAGATCTGGCACAGCCCGAATCGTGAACCATTGGCGATGAGCCACTGGTCGGCACCGACGCCGCCGACATCGACGGCGTCACCGGTGACGTGTGTGGACAGCTGCGGTGTGTTCACGTACTGCCGGGCGGCCTCGAAACTGCCGTAGGTCACCACCGCATCGTCGAGCAGCCGCTGCTGGAACTCGGGGGACCGCCACCCCGAGGTGATGGTCATGGTGATGCCCTCGGCTGCGGCGGCGTTCGCCGCGTTCTGCACCGCGCTCAGCAGCGCGGGGTTGAGCCGACCGATCGCCGGATCCTGCACGTCGAACGGTGTCAGGACCTGGTCGTCGGACAGTGAGCCGTCTCCGGGGTCGACGGGTGCCGGTTGGGCCGCCGCAAGGGGGCTCAGTGCCACCGCGGTAGCGGCGAAGGCGGTGGCCAGCAAGCCGGTCCCGGTGGTGAGAGTGATCCGCATGATGGCTCAATCATTGCTGGAACAATGTCGGTGTGCCAACTGCCGAGCTCTGTCCGTGTGGGTCACGCGACGCCTATATCGCCTGCTGCGGGCCCCTGCACACCGGTGAACGCCCTGCTGTGACAGCGCTCGCTTTGATGCGGTCGCGTTTCAGTGCGTTCGCGCTCGGGCGGTCCGACTACCTGCTGCAAACCTGGCATCCCCGTACCCGGCCTAAGGGCCTGGACCTCGACGATGCCATCACCTGGCGGCGCCTGCAGATCGTCGACACCGTCAACGGGACCGCCGACGACACCGACGGCATCGTCGAGTTCCGGGCCCAGTACGAGCACGACGGCAGCAGGCACATCCTGCACGAACGCAGCCGCTTCAGTCGTAGTGGCGGAAAGTGGCGCTACGTCGAAGCAGATCAGCTGAGTTGACGATGCGCCCCGCGGAGCGTGCGGAGTGGGGTGAGGAGGAACGAAGCAAAACAGGATCAGCTGAGTTGACGATGCGCCCCGCGGAGCGTGCGGAGTGGGGTGAGGAGGAACGAAGCAAAACAGGATCAGCTGAGTTGATTCCGCAGTTCGCGCTTGAGCACCTTGCCGTAGCTGTTCTTGGGTAGCTCATCGATGTACTCGTAGCGTTTGGGGCGTTTGAACCGGGCTATGCGGTCCAGCAGGTGTGCGTCCAGCGCGGCCGGAGTCGCGGTGCCGACGATGAACGCCACCACGATCTCGCCCCATTCGGCGTCCGGCGCACCCACCACGCAGGCCTCGGTGACCGCCGGGTGGGATAGCAGAACCTCTTCGACTTCGCGCGGGTAGATATTGCTGCCGCCGCTGATGACGACGTCCTTGGACCGGTCGCGCAGGGTCAGATAGCCGTGCTCGTCGAAGGATCCCATATCGCCGGTGTGCAACCAGCCGTCGACAAGCGTCGCCGCCGTCGCATCCGGGTTGTTCCAATATCCCGACATCACCACATCGCCGCGGCAGACGATCTCACCGATCACGCCGGGCGCTGCCGGCGTGCCTTCGTCGGTCAGTACCGCGACGTCGACCCCGGACCGGGCGTATCCGACCGAGCCCAGCACCTCATCGGATGCACCCAGGTGATCGGCGCGGCGCAGACCGGTGATCGTCATGGGCGCTTCGCCCTGCCCGTAGAGCTGGGTGAAGATCGGTCCGAACGCCGCCATCGCGGTCTTGAGGCTCTCGATGTACATGGGGCCACCGCCGTAGACGATCGTCGCAAGATTGCGCGGACGCGGGCGTCCGGTCTGCACCAGACGCTGCACCATGGTGGGCGCGAGAAATGCACTGCAGGAGGGATGTTCGTCGCACAGGTCGAGAAACTCGTCGGGTTCGAAGGAGCTCGATTCCGGGATGACCTGCCGGGCACCGCGCAGTACGTACGGCGCGATGTACAGACCCGAGCCGTGTGACATCGGTGCTCCGTGCACCAGGCTGCTGTGTTGGTCCGGCGAGTCGAAATCGGCGAGGTGCGCGACCGTCATCGCCATCAGGTTGCGGTGTGAGAGCATCGCACCCTTCGACCGTCCGGTGGTGCCGCTGGTGTAGAAAAGCCACGCCAGCGATGCCGGATCGGTGTGCCGCGGAGACGGGTGCGGCGTTGCCTGCCGACGTTCCCGGTAGGCATCGCCGCCGATGACCTGCACCGGGCCGGTGAGTGTGGCGGCGATCTTCGCGGACGCGAAAATCATTGTTGCGCCGGCATCGTCGATGATCTGCTGCATCTCACGGGCGTGCAGCTTGTAGTTGATCGGAACGAAGACACATTCGGCGGCCCAGATCGCGAACATCAATTCGACGATCTCCGGGCGGTTCTCACTGGCCACCGCGATCCGTGCTCCGGGACCGGTGGACAACCGGATCGAGGTCGCCAACCGCAGCGCCCGCTCGCGCAGCTCCTGCCACGTCGAGACCTGCCTTCGGCCGTGATAGACCGCCCCCAGTTCGGGGAACCGGTCTGCCGCCTGATCGAGCAGAGCGAACAGGTTCACCGTGGGGACCACTGCGAACTCAGGGCGAAGTCCGACAGATATTTCGTCGAACTCCAGCCGCCGTCGACCACGATGGTCTGGCCGTTGATGAAACTGCCTGCCGGCGAACACAGGAACGCCACGGTACCGGCGATATCGGAAACCTGCCCCAACCGTTGGTGCGGAGTCATCTCGGTGTTGATCTTGCGGAAGCGTTCGTCTTCGAGCCGTTGCTCCACCATCGGGGTCACGGTCACCCCGGGTGCGACGGCGTTGCACCGGATCCCCTGCGCACCGTACTGGCAGGCGATGTGTGTGGTCAGTGCCGTCAAGCCCCCCTTGGCCGCCGAATACGCACCACCGCGCAAACCGCCGACCACCGCGAACGTCGAGGTGATGTTGATGATGGCCGAACCGGCGGCCATGTGCGGCAGCACATCCCGGGCCAGTCGGAACGGCGCACGCAACATCAAACCCAGGAAGTAGTCCAGGTTTTCGTCATCGGTCTCGTGTAACGGCTTCGGGCTGCCGACACCGGCGTTGTTGACCAGGAAGTCGATATGCCCCCAGCGCTGCACCGCGGCGTCGACGACGCGGCGGGGTCCGTCGTCATCGGTCAGATCGACTGCGACGGTGGCGATCCGGTCGGTATCCCCGGTGGCGGCGACGACGGCATCGGTCACCGCAGCCAACCGCTGTTCGTCACGTCCGGTGCCCAGCACCGTCATGCCCTGTCGGGCGAGTTCGACCGCACACCCGAATCCGATGCCGCTACTGGCTCCCGTGACGACCGCTACCTGCATGATGGCTGTTCCTCCATGAGCGATTGCCTGATCAGATGCTTGAGCACCTTGCCTGCGTCATTGCGGGGTAGTGCGTCCCAGATCGCAATCTGCTCGGGAACTTTGAACATCGCCACACCGTGTGCGGACAGTTCGGCGCGCAGTTCGGCGATATCGGGCGGCGAACCCGGCCCGGGGACGACGACCGCGCAGGCCCGTTCGCCGGTACGGGGATCGGGGATTCCGACGATGGCGATCTCGGCGATCGAGGGCATCGTCACCAGCAGGTCTTCGATCTCCTTCGGGGAGATGTTCTCACCGTTGCGGATGATGAGATCCTTTGCGCGACCGGTCACCACCAGGTAGTCGTGATCAACCCAGCTGCCCAGATCGCCGGTGCGGAAGAAGCCGTCGTCGTCGAACGCGTCGGCGTTGTCGGCGGGATCGCGGTAGCCGATCAGCATCTGCGGTCCGCGTGCGCGGATCTCGTTGTCGACGAGCCGGATATCGGCGATACCGGTCCGGCCGTCGGTGTCGGCGGCGTGGTCGGCATCATCGGCCGAGGTGACACCGACAGTGGTCACCGGAACCTCGGTCGAACCATAGACCCGGGTAACCACCGTATTGTCGAAATAGTCTGCGGCACTGCGGATCAATGATGGTGGCACCGAGGCGCCGCCGCAGATGAAGACCTTCAGGTCGGGCAGCCGGGTCGAGGCTTGTCGCGCCGCGGTGAGCAACTGCGTCAGGAATGGTGTCGCACCCGCCATATGGGTGCAGTGCTCAGCGGCCATCAACGCGACGGCATCGTCGGCATCCCACCGCTCCATGAGTACTGCGGTGGTGCCGAGCAACAGCGGGCATTCGAAGGCGTAGATCGACCCACCGATGTGTGCGATCGGCGACGGCACCAGGAAGGTGTCACCCGGGTCGACGAGCCAGTACCGCCCGATCTGCTGGATGAGGGCGTGCAGGGAATTATGACTGTGGAGAACGGCTTTGGGTCTTCCGGTGGTGCCCGAGGTATAGAGCACCATGCGTACCGCATCTGCGTCGAGCCTGGGCAGCCCGGTCGCGACCGGACTGAGCATCGTCGAATACGGTGTGTGTCCGGGCCCGCGCACGACGACGACCTCGGGTGCCGTCGCCAGTCGATCGGTGACGCGCTGCAGCATGGCGGCGTAGTCATACCCGCGGAAACTCTCGGGGATGAAGATCATCCGGCTGTCGACGTCGTCGAGGATGAAAGTCAGCTCGTGATCGCGCAGGGAGGGCAGGATGGGGTTGACGACCATACCGGCCAGGGTGGCCCCCAGGTAGACCACCGCGGCCTCGTGCCAGTTCGGCAGCATGAACGAGACGACACTGCCTACCGGCATGCGGGACAACAGATTACCCGCCAGAGCGACGGCGTGTTCGTGTAGCTGCGCGCTGGTGATCCGGTGGCCGGCATCGACGATGACGACCCGGTCCGGGGTGTGCTGCGCGGCGTCACGGGACGCGTCGGCCAGGGTTGTCGACACCCACAGACCATCCCGGTAGGCATCGACTGAGAACTCGGGCACGGTTCGCCCCGACTCGGGCGCGTGAGTATTCACTGAATGACCCCGTCGGCTAGTCCCGGACACGCCGCATGGTCATGGAGTGGCGGAACCGGGAAGCGGGGTGGGTGTTGATGGTGACCTGGGCGGTCTCGCCGTCGGAGGTCAGGTAGGTGCGGCGCAGTTCCAGGGCGGCACCGCCGGCCTCGGCGTTGAGGCCCGCTGCCAGCTCCGGTGACATGATGACGGCCGAGATCTCCTGGTGCACATCGCGGATGTTGCGGCCGAACATATCCTCGATGAGCGGGAAGATGGGCCCGTTGTGACGCTGCAACAGCCGGCCCACCGCGGCGAACGCCCGGTTGATGTAGTACTCGGTGCGACACACCGGGTACTGCGCGTCCTCGGCTCTGCGGTATCCGCGCACCGCGAGCCACTCCTCACCGATCGCCAGCCCGGTCCGTTCGGCCAGCGGTCCGTCGATGGTGATCATCTTGTTGGAGTCGATGACGAACCGGGCTCCGGCGGCGAACGCCAGCAGGTCGTCGATGGACATCACGTCCTGGGCGTAGGAAGTCGACGATGTGCGGGGGATGACCATGGTCCCGGCCCGGGGTCGGGATGCGACCAGATTGTCGTCACGCAAACGGCGCAGCGCTTCCCGGACGGTGTATCGGCTCACCGAAAAGCGTTCGCAGAGCTCATATTCGGTCGGCAGCTGGGAGCCGACGGGGTAGACGCCCTCGACGATCTCCTGCCGCAGGGCGTGGGCGACCTGCAGGTAGCGGGGGTCGGCGGCTCTGATCTCGGTCATGGTGTCGGGGGGTGCAAGGTCAGGATGCTGCCGTCGCCGTCCGCGGAGACGAAGAGTGTTCCGTCGGGTGCGGCCGCGATACCCGCGAACGGGCCCTGCGGTCCGGAGAACGGCGGCATTCCGAGCAGTGGTTTGGGCACGACGCCGGCGGGCGGCCCGACCGGCAGGCCGGAGGCGATGGTGTACCGGTCCCGCGTGACCAGGTCGACGCCGATCACCGTCTTCTGGCCGGCATCGACGATGTAGAGGATGTCGTCGCGCACCAGGATGCCCTGTGGCCGGTCCAGCCCGTCGACGATGGTCTCGGGTGCCGCACTGCCCGCGCCCAGTGAGATGATTCGCCCCGCACGGGACTCGGCGACCAGCACCGAGCCGCCCGGCCCGATCGCGACACCTACCGGGTCGAGCAGACCCGCCGCCAGCACGCTGACACCGTCCGCTGCGACCGCCAGCACCCGTCCCGCGCCGAGTTCGGCGACCACCGCGGTGCCGTCCGGCGCCATGGCGATACCGTACAGCTGGTCCAAACCGTCTGCGAGGAAGTCGGTTTCGTTGTCGGCGGGCCGGTAACGGGCAACCTGACCGCCGGACGTCGTGACCATGAACGCGCCGTCGGCAAGCGGCGCCAGCCCGCGCAGGAAGCCGGGGTAGCCCGGACTGAAGAGCATGCCGACGGTCTCCAGCACCCCACCGGGGCGCAACGCGTAGAAATAGGTGCCGTCGGCGATGTAGAGCTTGCCGTCGGCGCCGAAGGTGATGTCCAGCGGCCAGTTCAGTCCGCCGGGCAGCACTGTGCGGGTACCTCCGCCGGTGAGTACCTCGGTGATCTCACCGGTGAAGTTCGACACGAACAACCGGCCATCGGCGATGGTGCAGTTGTCCAGTCCGGGCTGCAGATCGGCCAGCACGGTCTGTGCCCCGCTGCGCGGATCGATGCGCAGTACCTGCCCGCTGTGCACCTGGGTCGACACGATGTTGCCGTCGGCGTCGAACTTCACCGAGTCGGGGACGCCGAGTCCTTCGGCGACCTTCTCGGCGATACCGTCGGTGGTGTCGGGATCGATGCGCCAGATCTCGTTGGCGCCCATGACCGGGAAGTAGAGCAACCCGTCCGGACCGACCTCCATGGCATTGGGTGAGGGCACGTTCTGCAACAGCACCCGCGGCGGGCCTCCGTTGAGGTCGAACTCCAGCAGCCGGCCGCCCTCTCGGCATTCGCCGACGAACAACCTGCCCTGGTGGAAGGTGATGCCGTTGGCCGACGGCACGTCGTCACGCAGGACCGTGGCCCGTGAACCGCTGAGAACGCTCACCCGGCCGTCCATCACCTCGGTCGCGACCAGCTCGCCGTTCGGTCCGAATGCGATGTCGTCGGGCGCGATGATGTCGCCGCCCTTGGCGCTGATGGTCTCGATGTCTGCGGTGTCGATATCGAGCGCGCTGATCTGGCTGCCGGTGACCTGCGCGATGTAGATCCGCCCGTCGGGACCGGTCCGCAGTCCGTTGGCACCGAACAGCCGGCTCGGCGGTGTGCAGCGTTTGAGCGTCCAGCCCTCGGCGACGCCCGCCGAACCGGCCGGCGGGTAGCGGGACGGCAGCAGGGTTGATCGGGGTGTTCGGGTCCGGGCGGTCACTGCTCGGACGATAGCAACCAGCAATGGTCCAGACAATAGTCCGACAATTCACTTGAACTCGATGCCGATGCAGCCTTGACGGCGCAACTAGCTGTGCAGAATGATGTTCTCCATCGTGCACATGACACTTCCTTGTCCGGACAATTCAACGCCGCCCGTGGGGCATCGGCGGTGAACGACCTGCTGCGGCTCGACGGCCGGATCGTTGTGGTCTCCGGTGCGGCGGGCGGCGGGATCGGCACCACCGTGACGCGGCTGGTCGCGGAGGCCGGGGCGACTGTGATCGCGGTCAGTCGGTCCCGGGACAATCTGGATCGGCACGTCACACCGCTGATCGACGGCGGCCTCGACGTCGTCCCGGTAGCCGCCGACGCTTCCACCGACGCCGGTATCGCCGAAACGCTCGATGCCGTCCGTCGGACCGACGGTGATCTCTACGGGCTGGTCAACGTCGCCGGCGGCGCAGCGCCTCCCACCTGGATGCCGTCGACGCGGGTGAGCCGCTCGGACTGGCGCGAACTGTTCACCGCCAACCTCGAGACGATGTTCTTCATGAGCCAGGCGGTGGCCGCCGAACTGCGCACGCTGCGGTTGCCCGGCTCCATCGTGTCGGTCTCGTCGATCAGCGGTATGAACAGCGCGCCGTTCCACATCGCCTACGGCACCGCGAAGGCAGCCGTCGCCGCGGCCACCCGCACCATGGCGGCCGAACTGGCTGCCGACGACATCCGGGTCAACGCCGTCGCGCCAGGGGTCACCGAGACTCCGGCGTCGGGAACCTATGTCGACGACGATCCCGCTCGTGACGCCAGGGCCATCGCGATGGGCCGACGCGGGCGGCCACAGGAGCAGGCTGCGGTGATCCTGTTCCTGCTCTCGGAGTTGTCGAGCTATGTCACCGGCCAGACCCTGCTCGTCGACGGTGGCCTGAATCTGCGATGGACGCATCTGGGTGCAGACAACACGTCGCTGTTTCTCAAAGACGAGTCGTTCCGGGCGGCCATCACCGCCTGGGACGCATCGTGATGATCGGAAAGTGAGTACGCCGTGACCGATATCGAGGTCGAAGCCGAGGTCGCAGAGGAGCTTTCGTCGCCGATGACGATCGGCGTCGAGGCCTACACCAGTCCGGAGTACGCACGCGCGGAGCGGGACCGGTTGTGGCGCAAGGTGTGGCAGCAGGTCGGCCGCGTCGAGGAGATCCCCGAGGTGGGCAGCTACCTGACCTATGACATCCTCGACGACTCGATCATCGTGGTGCGCACCGGGCCGGACAGCTTCGCAGCCCATCACAACGTGTGCATGCACCGCGGCCGGCGGTTGGTCGACACGCCTGCCGGAGCCAAGAACGCCTGTGATCGGACCCGCAAATCCTTCGTCTGCGGATTCCACGGCTGGACCTACGATCTCACCGGCGCCTGCACCCACATCCGCGAAGAGGATGACTGGCAGGGCGCCCTGACACCGGAGAACACCCACCTGTCCAAGGTCAGCGTGGACACCTGGGGCGGCTGGCTTTTCATCAACATGGACAGCGATCCGGAACCACTGGCCGACTATCTGTTCCCGGCCGCCAAGATCCTCGACCCGTTCGGCCTGGAGAACATGCGCTTCAAATGGCGTAAATGGCTCAACTTCGACTGCAACTGGAAGGTCGCGCTGGAGGCCTTCAACGAGACCTATCACGTGTTCACCACGCACCCGGAGTTCAACAGGTTCGGGGAGTTCAAGGGCTGGGCCAAGGCGCAGGGCAAGCACAGCAACATCGGCTACGACGCGCCGAAGGGTCTGGACGAGACCAAGTCCAAGATCCGCCTCGGATCGGGTGATCCACGGATCTCCACCGCCGAGATGCAGGTCTACACCATGGAAGAGACCAACGCGACGACCACCCAGACGCTGGTCAACGCGGCCAAACGACTGGTCGACGAACTGCCGGAGGGCACCCCGGCCGAGAAGGTTCTCGATCACTGGCTGACCTCGGCACGCAACGACGATGCCGCGCGCGGCGTCATCTGGCCGACCATCCCCGCCGATGTCCTCGGGCAGAGTGGCACGGCCTGGCAGATCTTCCCGAACTTTCAGATCGGGCAGGGGCTGACCAGTGCGTTGTGTTACAGCGCGCGTCCCGATCCCAGCTACGACCCGGACAAGTGCATCTTCGAGGTCGCGGTGTTCGAGCTGTACCCCAAAGGCCAGGAGCCCAAGACCGAGTGGGTGTACACCCCAGTCGGCGATCCGAACTGGCTTTCGGTGCTGCCGCAGGACTTCTCGAACATGGCCGCCGTGCAGCAGGGCATGAAGTCACTGGGATTCCCGGGTACCAAGCCCAACCCCTACCGCGAACGCAGCACCGTCAATCTGCACCACCAGCTGTCGAAGTACATGGGCACCGGCGCGCCCGAAGAGATCCAGCCCCCTACGAAGGAGCAGTAATGAAAGTCAACCTCGGTACCGGGGCACAGAACTCGCACGACTGGGACCGGGTGCTCGCTGGGAACTTCAGCAGCCCAGCCGAAACCCCGGACTGGCAGTGCGTGGAGGGCGCGCTTGCCCTCGGCGACCTGGCCGAACCGCTTGGCTTCGACGGGATCTGGTTTCCGGAGCACTGCGGAACGCCATATGGCATGACACCCAACCCGATTCAGGCCCTGACCTATTTCGCCGGCCGCACTGAACGGGTCAGTCTGGGAACGTTCGTCGCGGTGGCGCCGTGGTGGAATCCGGTCCGCCTAGCCCACCAGATCGCCTATCTCGACATCGTCTCCAAGGGCCGCTACGACACCATCGGGATCGGCCGCGGCGTGTCGAAGTCGGAGTTCGACGCCGTCGGGGTGCCGCGCGAGGAGAGTCGCGAGCGGTTCAACGAATGTCTCGACATCCTGGAACTGGCGTTCAGCGGTGAGCGCTTCTCCTATGACGGTGAGATCTTCTCGTTTCCCGAGATGTCATTGCGGCCCGAGCCCTACAGCACGGATCTGTTCTCCCGCATCTACAGTTCGTCGTCGACGGCGGAGTCCTTGGAGATCTTGTCGCGGCGCGGCATGGTCCCGTTGTTCGTCGGCAACAAGCCGATCTGGGACGCCGGAGCCGAAGTGCAGAAGGTCAACACCTTCCGCAAGGAAGAGGGCTTCGCGCCCTGTCAGCCCAAGAACGTCATGTTCATGTACTGCACCGACGGCGAACCGGACGCCAGGCAGACCGACGAATGGATCTGGACCGCCAACCGCGATGTCACGGTGCATTACGGATTCGCCGATGCGTCGAACTTCGTCGGGGTCAAAGGCTACGAGGCCTATGCCGCCCGGGAGGCGACCGCCACCGCTGTCCTCGCCGAAGCGGTGCAGGACAAACCGGAGCCCGGCACCAAGAAGCTTCCCGGATACCACGCGTCGAACCTGTTGATCGGGACACCGGAGACGATCTTCGAAAAGCTCAAAGCGGCTCAGGAGGCATGCTCGTTCTCCGAAGTCACCATCGTTCCGCAGTTCGGGACCATGCCGTATGCCGACGCCATCGAGAGCGTGAAACTCTTCGCACGCGAGGTACTGCCCGCCGTGCACGAGATGGCGGCACCGTTGCACGACGCCGCGCTACCCGCGGAGGCGCTGGCGTGACGATCTCCGAGGCGGCGGCTCAGGAACACGGCGTGCTGCAGCGCGATTGCGGCCCTACCGCGACACCGGGTGATATCGACATCACGGCGTTGCGGGAGAAGTATCGCGTGGAGCGCGAGAAGCGATTGCGTGCAGAAGGTTCCAAGCAGTACCTGCAGACCGGTGAGCGCTACGCGGAATTCGGTGAGGTCGACCCGCATACGCCCTACGTCGAACGCGACTGCATCGATGTCGATATCGATGTCGCGGTGCTCGGCGGCGGATTCGCCGGCCTGCTGGCGGGTGCAGCGCTGAAGAAGGCCGGCGTCGAGGATGTCCACATCATCGAGATGGGTGGCGACTTCGGCGGTGTCTGGTACTGGAACCGTTACCCGGGGATCCAGTGCGACAACGAATCCTACTGTTACATACCGCTGCTCGAAGAGCTCGACTTCATGCCCAGCAAGAAGTTCGCCGACGGCGCGGAGATCTTCGCGCACTGCCAGAATATCGGCAAGCATTTCGGCCTCTATGACGGAGCCATCTTCTCGACCCAGGTCAAAGATCTCACCTGGGACGAGGGCATCAGTCGTTGGCGGATCAGCACCAACCGCGGCGACGATATCCGGGCCCGTTTCGTGGTGCTGGCGTCAGGCTCGTTCAACCGGCCCAAACTGCCGGGTATTCCCGGCATAAAGGACTTCGGCGGTCACATCTTCCACTCGTCGCGCTGGGACTACGACTACACCGGTGGCGACAGCACGGGCGGGCTGAACAAGCTGGCCGACAAGAAGGTCGCACTGATCGGGACGGGTGCGACCGGGGTACAGCTGGTGCCGTTCCTCGGTGCAGACGCCGAGCATCTGTACGTGTTCCAGCGCACCCCGTCCACGGTCGACGAACGCAACAACACCCCGACCGACCCGGAATGGGTGAAAACACTGCGGCCGGGCTGGCAGAAGGAACGCCAGCGCAACTTCCACGCCTGGACATTCGAAGGTATGGCGTTGGGCCAGCCGGACTATGTCTGCGACTTCTGGACCGAACTGGGGCGCAATACCGCCGCCCGGGTGCTGGCCCTGCCCGATCCCGCCGCGATGACACCCGAGCAGTTCATGAGCCTGCGCGAGGAAGAGGACTACAAGCTCATGGAACGGTTGCGCCGCCGGGTCCAGGCACTGGTCGACGATCCCGAGACGGCCGAGGCGCTCAAGCCCTACTACCGGTTCCTGTGCAAGCGGCCCTGCTCGAACGACGAATACCTGGCCACGTTCAACAGGCCCAATGTGACGTTGGTCGACGTATCGGAAAGCAAAGGCGTAGAACGTATCACCGAGAGCGGTCTGGTGGTCGGGGGTCGCGAATACGAGGTCGACTGCATCATCTTCGCCAGCGGCTTCGAGATCACCACCGAGATCAGCCGCCGCTACGCCATCGACGCCATCAGGGGTCGGAACGGAGTATCGCTGTACGACTCCTGGGCCGATGGCTACCAGACACTGCACGGGATGACCAGCCGCGGATTCCCCAACCAGTTCTTCACCGGCTTCACCCAGGTGGGGATATCGGCGAATATCGCCGCCAACTACGAGTTGCAGGGTGAGCACATCGCCTATGTCATCGCCGAAGCCCTCAAGCGGGGCGTGACGACGGTCGAGCCCAGTCAGGATGCGCAGGAAGCGTGGTGCCGGACGATTCGGGAGAACCTGATCGACACGTCGGCGTTCGACGCCGAATGCACACCGGGCTATTACAACAACGAGGGTGGCGGGGGCGGCGAAGGTATCCGCTCACATCTGGGCGAACCGTACGGGCCGGGCTTCTACGCATTCGGGGATCTGCTGTCACTCTGGCGTGACAAAGGTGACCTCGAGGGTTTGGAACTCGGCAAGTGAGGTCTCTGGAAAGCGCATCGGAAAACCTGTGTCCGAATTGACGTTCGACGGTCGCGTCGCGGTGATCACCGGAGCGGGCCGGGGACTGGGTCGCGCGTACGCGCTGCTGCTGGCCGAGCGCGGCGCCAGGGTCGTCGTCAACGATAACGGTGGTGCGCTGACCGGGGCGGGTGTCGACGACGGACCGGCCGCCGAGGTGACCGCCGAGATCGTCGCGGCCGGTGGCCAGGCGGTGGCCAGTACGGACTCGGTGGCCACCGCTGCCGGCGGTGCGGCGATGATCCAGACCGCCGTCGAGAATTTCGGCAGCGCCGACATCCTGATCCACAACGCCGGTAACGTGCGCCGGGCGGCACTGGCCGACATGAGCGACGAGGACTTCGACGCGGTGCTCGACGTGCACCTGCGCGGTGCCTTTCACGTTGTGCGAGCGGCACTCCCGCATATGCGCAAGGCGTCCTACGGCCGTATCGTGCTGACCTCGTCGATCGGCGGACTGTACGGCAACCACGACGTGGCCAACTATGCCGCCGCCAAGGCCGGCGTCATCGGATTGGCGAACGTCGTCGCGCTCGAAGGCGCAGCGGACAACGTGAGGTGCAATGTCATCGTGCCTGCGGCAGTCACCCGGATGGCCGAGGGAATAGACACCTCGGCCTACCCGGCCATGGGACCTGAGCTCGTCGCACCGGTGGTCGGCTGGCTGGCGCACGAAACATGCACGGTGACAGGCGAAGTATTCACCGCCATCGCGGGCCGGATCGCGCGGATCGCCACCGTGGAGTCGCGTGGCGTGTACGCGCCGCAATGGACACTCGAAGACGTCGCCGCGCAGATGGACGTCATCCGCGATGTGTCGGACCCGGTGCACTTTCCGGCAGTGCCGGACGGTCATGCCGATCACATTCGATACAGCTTCGCGATGGCGGCTCGGGAGGTGGGGCATGGCTGAGAACGGGCCGCTGCACGGTGTGCGGGTTATCGACCTGACTGCGATGGTCATGGGGCCCTACTGCACCCAGATCATGGCCGACATGGGCGCCGAGGTCATCAAGATCGAGCCTCCGGCGGGCGACAACACCCGCTACATCTCGGTCGGCCCCGCGCCGGGCATGGCCGGGGTCTTCGTCAACGTCAACCGCGGAAAGCGCAGTGTCGTGCTCGATCTGGGTACCGAGGAAGCCAAGGCCGCGCTGCGGGCGTTGATCGCCGACGCCGACGTGTTCATCCACTCGATGCGGGCCAAAGCCGTCAACAAGCTGGGATTCGGCTACGAAGAGGTGGCGGCACTGAACCCGGGGATCGTCTACACCAACTGCTACGGCTACAGCAGGCGGGGACCGAGCGCGGATCGGCCCGCGTACGACGACACCATCCAGGCCGAATGCGGGCTGCCGGCGGTCCAGGAGCAGTTGACCGGCGAGGCGAACTACGTCGGCACCATCATGGCCGACAAGGTTGCGGGCCTGACCGCGCTCTACGCCACCATGATGGCGCTGTTCCACCGTGAACGCACCGGTGAGGGACAGGAGGTGGAGGTCAGCATGTTCGAGACCATGGCCTCGTTCATGTTGGTCGAACACGCCAACGGGGCGATGTTCGACCCTCCGCTCGGCCCCGCGGTCTACCCGCGCACCGTCGCGCCGAACCGGCGGCCCTATCAGACCAAGGATGGTCATGTGGCGGCGCTGATCTACAACGACAAACACTGGAACGCGTTCATCGATGCCGTGCGCCCGGCCTGGAACAGCGAGATGTACTCCACACTGGAACGGCGGGCCCGCCAGATCGACACGGTTTACGGGCTGCTCGCCGAGACGCTGCGGGAACGTACCACCGACGAATGGCTGAAACTGTTCGGCGAGTTGGAGGTTCCCGCCGCGGCGATCCAGACTCCCGATGCGCTGTTCGACGATCCGCAACTACTGGCCGCCGGGTTGTTCGAAACCGTACAGACGCAACACGGGCCGGTGCGCTTTCCCGGTGTGCCGACGTGGTTCTCGCGTACACCCGGTCGGGTGCGGGGCTATGCCCCGGAACTGGGTGCCGACACCGAGGCGGTGCTCGACGAGCTGGGCGTGGCCGTCGAGGCCAAACCGGCACTGGGTTCGGCATAGATTCGGGACGGGAAGGACACCGTGGACTTCGAAATGGGCGAGCAGGCGCACGCGTTGCGTCTGCAGTTGCGCGAGCTCATCGCCGAACACATTCCGCACGACTATCTGGGTGCGTTCACCGACGATCCCGAGGATCTGGAAGTGGCACAACATTTCTGCCGAGTGCTGGCGGCGGAGAATCTGTTGTGCATGTCGTGGCCCGCCGAGTTCGGCGGCCGCGACGCCTCGATGTGGGAGCAGACCGTGGTTCGCGAGGAGATGTGGGCACACCACGAACCGCGCGGCGCGCAGTACATGGGCGTCAACTGGGTCGGCCCGATCATCATGCGGCACGGCACCGCCGAACAGCAGCGCGCTCATCTGCCCGCGATCGCCGGCGGCGAGGTCATCTGGTGTCAGGGCTTCTCCGAACCCGAGGCCGGCTCCGATCTGGCGTCGCTGCGCACCGCTGCCCGCCGGGACGGCGACGGATGGCTGGTCAACGGCCAGAAGATCTGGACCTCCTACGCCACCATGGCACAGTGGTGCTTCCTGCTGGCCCGGACTTCGAAAGAGGACAAGAAGCAGCGGGGTCTGACGATCTTCCTGGTGCCGATGTCGGACCCGGCGATCTCGGTGCGTCCTATCCGCAGCATCATGGGGCCCCATCACCTCAACGAGGTGTTCTTCGACGATCTGCGGGTCACCGACGCCGACGTCCTGGGCGAGGTGGGCGCCGGCTGGTCGATAGTGCAGGACGTGCTCTCCTACGAACGGGTCGGTATCGCCCGCTACGCACGCTGTGAGCGGTTGCTGCATGCGGCACCGGCCGTTCTCGGCCCGGCGTGGGACGACCTGCCCGCCGAACTGCGCGGCAGATGGACGCGCATGCTGTTGCACTGCCGTCGCGCCCGCCTGCTGGCCTACCGGCTGGTGTCACTGCAGAACACCGGTCAGGTCCGTCCAGGTGACGCGTCGGGCTATCGCATCGCGGTCACCAAGCTGGATCAGGACAGTGCCGAGGTGCTGATGGAGATCCTCGCCGCCGCACCGGGCGAAGATGCTGCGACACAGTGGTTTCGGGGTGAGGTGGAGGACCACTGGCGGTACTCGCAGGCCTCGACGGTGTCCTCGGGCAGTATCGAGATGCAGCGGATCCTGCTGTCCCGGGCGATGCTGGCAGCCTCATGATCCTCGAACTCAGTGCCGAAGCGCTGGAGTACGGCCTGCAAGCGCGGCGCGCCTTCGACGCCGCCGGCGGCGATCAGCTGTTGCAACAGGCCGAGGCGAAACCGGAACTGCGCGAGTCACTGGTCGGCCCGGTACTGGCAGAGCTGGGCGCCTGGGAACTGGAGCCGCGCAACGACTCCGACAACCTGGAGGCGGCGGCCGCACTGTGCCGCAGTGCGGGATTCTGGGGCCTGCCCTATCCGGTGGCCGAGCGGCTGTCGCGCCCCGCCGACGGCTCCGCCGACGGACTCGTCGTGGCCGGCGAGGTCCGGCCGGCCGCGGCGGTGGCAGGGATCAACCTGCGTTGGGCCGCGGTGACGGTCGACGGAAAGCGCAGTGCGGTCACCGGGCTCGGGACGGCGCGCGCGGGCTTCGTCGCCGAACTCGAACTGTCACCGGAATCGGACACCGCGACCGCCGCGGTGGCCCTGGCGCTGGTGCTGCCGTGCTGGACCCTGCTCGGAATGCTCGATCGCGCACTACAACTCACGATCTCCCACGTGCAACTTCGCAAGCAGTTCGGTCAGACGCTGGCGGGTTTCCAAGGAGTCCAGTTCCAGCTGACCGATGCCGAGGTCGAGCGCAGCGGCCTGGAGATCCTGGCCAAACACGCGCTGTGGAGCACGGCGAACACCCCGGCCGACGCACTCGATGATGCGCTGGCGCTGCGGATGGCCGCCATCGAGGCTGCCGAGGTGGTCTTCCGGGTGTGCCACCAGCTGCACGGTGCCGTCGGCTTCTGCGACGAGACGACGCTGTCGTGGCTGTCGCGCTACAGCCAACCGCTGCGTCGGCTCCCGCATGGGCTGTCCGAGACGCGAGAGCTCCTGACCCGCAGCGTAGGTCGCCGCGGCCTCACCGGGCTGTACACGCCGTGAGCACCGATGAACTCGCCGATTTCCGCGCCGAGGTGCGGGCGTGGTGCCGCGACCATGTGTCTGCGGACTGGCGTGGCGCGCAGACATCGGTGAGCGACCGGCAGTTCGTGGACTTCCAGAAAGCCTGGTTCGCCGAGTTGCACACCGCGGGATTTGCGGTACCGCACTGGCCCGCCGAGTGGGGCGGCGGTATGCCCGTTGAGCGGCAGATCGTGCTCTATCAGGAACTCGCCGCGTGCGATGCCCCACGGTTGGTACTGGCATTCGTCGGCATTCATCACGCCGCGTCGACGCTGTTGGCCGCGGGAACCGACGCGCAGCGCCGCAGGCATCTGCCGGCGATCCTCGACGGCGAGATCTGGGTGCAGGGATTCTCCGAGCCGGAGGCGGGATCGGACCTGGCGGCGCTGCGGACCACGGCCCGCAGGGATGGCGACGCGTTCGTGGTCAACGGACAGAAGCTCTGGGCCAGCGGCGGGATGCACGCAGACTGGTGCCTGCTGCTCGCCCGCACCGACCCCGATGCACCCAAGCGGCAGGGTATCTCGTACTTCCTGCTGGATATGCAGACACCGGGTGTCGACGTCCGTCCCATTCGCAATGCCCTCGGCGAGTCGCATTTCTGCGAGATCTTCCTCAACGATGTGCGGATCCCGGCCACCGATCTCGTGGGCGAGGAGAACCGCGGCTGGCAGGTCGCTCAGCAGACACTGGGCGCCGAACGCGGCATGACGATGCTGGAACTGGCCGAACGATTGGGCAATGCGGGTTTCCGCTGGCTGGTGCAGGCCTGCCGAGTCCGCGACGAACCGGTGCTCGCGGACAGGCTGGCGCAGTTCGACATCGAGATCACCGGCCTGCGCGCGCTGTGCCGGGATCTGGTGACCGGATCGCATTCCGGCACCGTCGGACCGGCCGATGCCTCCATCGTCAAACTCTTCTACAGCGAACTGCTGCAACGGATGACGGATTTCGGCGCCGAGATCGGAGGGCTGGCCGCTCACACCGAGTTGGCCAAGCCGATGTCGAGCGGTTGGGAGTCTGGCTGCTGGGTGCTGGATTTCATCGGGTCCTGGGAATGGACCATTCCCGGCGGCGCCAGTGAGATCCAACGCACCATCATCGGCGAACGCGGTCTCGGGCTGCCTCGCGAACCGAGCGCCGTGTGATGGCCGGTATCGGGGATTTCGACGATATTCACGACGAATTGCGCTCGGTGGCAGAAGATCTGCTGCGCAAGGCTCGCCTGGACGGCGGCGTGGCGGCGTGGTCGCTGCTCGGGCAGGCGGGTTGGACCGGGCTGGAAGTGGCCGACGATCTGGGCGGAGCTGGTGCGACATTCCGCGAGACCGCGATAGTGTGCACCGCGTTGGGCCGCGCTGCGGTGGGTAGCGACTACCTGGGCTCGGCAGTCCTCGGCGTCGCGTCCCTGAATGCGGTGCGACCCGGCGCGCAGCGTGACGGGCTGTTGTCCGGTCTGGCAGCAGCGCAGCACCGGGTAGCGGTGGTGCTATCCGATGATCATGAAAGCCTCTCGGCGGCAACGGGCTTCGCCATCACGGGGCAACCGGGAAGCCGGCATGTGAACGGCCGGGCCGATTTCGTCGTCGACGCTTGTGGTGCTGACCGGTTGCTGCTGGTGGCCCGCGACGCCGACGATGCATTGGTGATGGTCGCGATGACCCCGGAATCGACCGGGCTGACGGTCGTCGGCCGTCCGGTACTCGACGAGACCCGCCGGTTCGCCACCGTGGTCGCGTGCGATGCCCCGGTGCCGGAGGCGGCGGTGTGGCAGTTCACCGGTGATGCCGAGGCGCAGCTGGCTGCGCTGCAGGACCGTGCCTGTGTGGCGGTTGCCTGTGACAGCCTGGGGCTCAGTGAGGCGATGCTGGCAGCGACTGTCGACTACGTCGCGGTGCGCCACCAGTTCGGCAGGCCCATCGGATCGTTCCAGGCTGTCAAACATGCGTGCGCCGATATGGCGGTGCGTATCGCGGTCGCCAGACGGCTCGTCACCGCCGCGGTCGACGCCGTGTCCGTCGCAGAGCCCGGGGCGCGTCGAGCTGCCTCGATGGCCAAGGCGTACACCGGTGACACTGCAGTGGAGGTCGTCGGTAAGGCCATGCAGCTGCACGGGGGGATCGGCTACACCTGGGAGAGCGGTGTGCACGTCTACCTCAAGCGCGCGACGCTGAACCGGGCGTTGTTCGGCTCACCGGCCGCCCACCGCAGGCGCCTGGCAGGCTTGTTCTGACAGTGAGCGTGCGCAGACCCGGCCGAAGGCTTGCGTGTCGGGCCGGGGACACGCACGCTCGCGGTAGTGGTGGGGCAGGGCTGGGGCAGGGCTGGTGGTGGGGCTGAGAAGACGGCCTAGAAGAGGTCCTTGTGCGGGACGTCGGTCACCAGGCCGCCGTCCACCACGAACTCCGCGCCGGTCGAGAAGGACGACTCGTCGCTGGCCAGGAACACCACGAACGTCGACACCTCTTCGGACTTGCCCGGACGCCCGAGCGGCGCGGTGACCATATCGTCGGGGAAGTGCTTGGTCATCGGCGTGCGGATGAAGCCGGGGTGCAGCGAATTGATCCGGATGTTGAACTTGCCCAACTCGATGGCCGCGGACTTCGCCAGACCGCGCACGGCCCACTTGGACGCCACGTAGGGGTGCACCATGGGCGCACCGCGCAGGCCCTCGATCGAGGACACGTTGATGATCGAACCGCCGCCTGCGGCTTTCATCTGTTCGACGACGGCCTGCATGCCGAGGAAGGTGCCGGTCAGGTTGACGTCGATGACCTTCTGCCATTTCGCCATGTCGAACTGGCCGATCTTGCCCAGCGCCACGATGCCGGCGTTGTTCACCAGTGTGGTGAGCTTGCCGTAGGTCTCGACAGCGGTGTTGACGGCCGCCGTCCACTGGTCGGCGTCGGTGACGTCGAGGTGGACATAACGGACGGAATCGCCGAGCTCGGCGGCCAGGGCCTCACCCTTTTCGTCGAGGATGTCGCCGACGACCACTTTGGCGCCCTCATCGATGAGCATCTTGGCGTGCGCGGCACCCATACCCTGGGCTCCACCGCTGATCAGTACGACTTTTCCGTCCACACGTCCCATGAGGCGTCAGGTTACCGCACGCCCTTTTGAGAACTAGAACCTGTTCCAATTTCTTCGTGATACACGCATACTGCGATGGCATCGCATCATCACGAGGGGAATCCATGGCCATACGCGTCGCGCTCGTCGGCACCGGAAACTGCGGTCGGCTGGCGCTGACCCAGCTCATCGAGGATCCCAGATTCGACCTGGTCGCCGTCGGCGTCTCGACCGACGAGAAGGTCGGCAAGGACGCGGGCGAGCTCGCGGATCTGGGCGTCGACACCGGTGTCACCGCCACCAAGGGAATCGACGAGGTGCTGGCCGCCAAACCCGACTGCCTCGTCTACTGTGCCATGGGCGACACCCGCCCTGTCGAAGCGACGCGCGATGTCTCGGCCGCGTTGGCGGCCGGTATCAACGTCGTGGGCTCCGCACCCGGCGGACTGCAGTTCCCATGGGGGAACATGCCGGACAAGGCCATTCAGCGTGTGGAAGACGCCGCGCAGCAGGGTGATTCGTCGATCTTCATCACCGGCGTCGACCCCGGTTTCGCGACCGACCTGATTCCGTTCGCGCTGGCGGGCACCTGCCAGCGCATCGAACAGGTCCGCACCATGGAGATCGCGGATTACGCGACCTATGACGGCACCGAGGTGATGTCGATCGTCATGGGCTTCGGCAACCCGATCGACCAACCCGGCATGCTGTTCCTGCCCGGAATCCTCAGTGCCGCCTGGGGGACCGCGATCAAGATGCTCGCGGCGGGCCTCGGTGTCGAGATCGACGAGATCACCGAGAGCTACGAGCTGGAGCCGGCGCCGGAGGACATCGAGGTCGCCACCGGCGTCATCGCGAAGGGCACCGTGGCCGCGATGCGCTTCGAGATCAACGGCATGGTCGGGGGCAAGCCCGTCGTGGTGGTCGAGCACATCACCCGGGTCCGCGGTGACCTGCGGCCGGACTGGGCGCAGCCCGCGCAACCCGGCGGGTCCTACCGGGTGGAGATCACCGGGGAACCGTCCTACACCGTCGACATCTGCCCGACCAGCAGCCGTGGCGATCACAACTACGCCGCGATCCTGGTCGCCGCGGGACGCATCGTGAACGCCATACCCGCTGTCGTCGAGGCACCCGCGGGCATTCGCACGACGCTGGATATGCCGCTGGTCACCGGGGCCGGGGTGTACCGGGGTTAACCGGCCCGGGAAGCCGGCCGGGTGCGCTGGTCCGGGATGCGTTGCAGCCCCAGATGTCCGCGCAGCGTCGTGTGGGTGTACTCGCGGCGGAACAGGCCGCGATCGCGCAGGATCGGAATGACGTGGTCGACGAACAACTCCAGACCGGACGGGAAGACGTCGGGCATCAGGTTGAAACCGTCGACCGCGCCCGCGACGAACCACTCCTCGATGGCGTCGGCAATCTGTTCCGGTGAACCCACCACCAGGCGGTGCCAGGTGATGACGCGGTCCAGGATCTGGCGCACGGTCAAGTTCTCGCGTCGTGCGATGTTGACCACGATGTCCCTGGCACCCTGCGATCCGCCGATGGCGTCGGCGCCGTCGAGTAGCCACCGCGGCAACGGTTCATCCCATTCGAGCTCGGACGGGTCGACGCTGAGCTGACCCGCCAGGTGCGCCAGCCGGCGCTCGCCGGCCAGCGCGTTGAGCTCGTCGTTTCGTCGGCGTGCCTCCTCCTCGGTGCTACCCAGCACGTAGGACAGTCCCGGCATGATGCGAACGGCGTTGCGCGGCCTGCCATATGAAACTGTTCGCGCCCGCAGGTCGTCGGCGTTGCGCAGGGCATCGGTCAGTGACGCCTGCGCCGCGAAGACACCGTCGGCGTATTTCGCGGCCAGGTCCAGACCGCCGGACGATCCGCCGGCCTGGAACAGCACCGGATGCCCCTGTGGTGACCGCGGCAGTGTCAGCGGACCGTCGACCTGAAAGTGCTTCCCGCGATGACCGATGGTCCGGATCGCGCCCAGCCTGCTGAATGCGCCGGTGGTCTTGTCGGCCAACACCGCGTCGTCATCCCAGGAATCCCACAGTGCGCGGACCACCTCGATGAATTCGGCTGCTTGCGAATATCTTTCGTCACGCCCGGGCTGTTTCGCCGGTGTGGCGCGACCGAAGTTGTTCCAGGCGTAGGGATCGCTGCTGGTGACCACATTCCAGGCGACGCGGCCGCGGCTGAGGTGGTCCAGTGACGCGAACCGCCTTGCCACGTTGTAGGGCTCCTCGAACGACGTCGACACCGTGCCGATCAAGCCCAGATGCGTGGTGACCGACGCCAGCGTCGACAACAGCACTATCGGGTCCAGCGCCAGCGGCGGCGCCACCAAGGGCTGATCGGGCTGCTGGAACAGCGACGGGCTGTCGGCGAGGAACAACGCATCCAGGGTGCCTCGCTCGGCGATGCGCGCGATCTGGATCCAATAGGCCGGGTCGACGAACCAGTTCGGGTCGGCTTCCGGATACTGCCAGGCCGCCGGATGCATACCGTCGGAGAGGACATTGACCCCGAGATGCAGCTGCCTGCGGGTGCCGCCTGTCACGCGGGATTTCCGGGCAGGGCGAGTTTGCGTACCTCGGGATCCTCGGCGATGAACGTCTGCACCCGTGGGTCCTTGAAAGCCTTGACCAGGTTGCGCACATTGGGCGAATCCGCGTAGTTGCTTCCGATGGTCAGTACCGAGGCGAACTCGTCGGGGGACTTGGGTGCGAATATCAGCTTGTCCTCCGAAACTCCGGCGGCCAGGAGTGATTCGGCGTAGCCGACGATCGCGTCGAGGTCGGGCAGCGCGCGGGGCTGGGCACCGAAATCGAGCAGGGTGAATTTGAGGTTCTTCGGATTGGACGCGATATCGTTCACCGTCAGGGCGGTGATGTCGGCTCCGGGACGCAGGGTTATCAGCCCGGCTTGCGCCAGGTACCAGATCCCCTGGGCGTTGTTGGCGGGGTCGGCCAGAAGCGATATCGACGCGCCGGAGGGAATCTCCTGCGGGGTCCGGTATTTGTCGGACCAGATGCCGAACACCCAGTGGAAGAAGGGTCCGGTGGCGGCCTCCTCGCGGAACCCGGGGTTGGCGTCGAGAACCTGCTGCAGCCAATGCCGGTGCTGGAATATCGTTCCCGCGTAACGGCCGTCGTTGATGGCGCTGTTAATCTGGGTGCTGTCGCCGAGACCCACCGCGGCCACCTTGACGTCGTAGTCGGCGGCGATGTGCTCGCCGATGTATTCGATGATGCGCTTCTCGGCGGGGTTGGAATCCAGGTACACCACCTGCAGGGTGGCGCCCGCGGTGTCATTGGCCGACTGCGTGCCGGTGTCGCGCACGACGATGAAATACGTTGCGATGGCGATGACGACCGCGGCGGCCACGGTGACATAGGGCCAGCGCCGCCGGCGGTTGATGGTGAATCCGTGTGCGCCGTCGGTGGCGGTATCGGCGACCGAGGGTGATCCGTTGATGCTCATATGAGGTGTCCAATTCCCGAAGTATTGGACACCGATTGTGTGTCGCAGGCCGCAGCGGGGACCAGAGTTTCGATCAGCGCGGCGCAAAGCGCACGGTGCTGGGCTCAGGGTGATTGCAAACATGTTCGGGCCGAATTCTTTCGGGCACTGTCAGCCGCGCACGTGCAGAAGCACGGCGGCGAACACGCCTGAGCGAAAGATGCCGGATCCCCATGATCGAACTGACTGAACTCACCAAGGTCTACGGCCATGGCGGTGAGCAGACAGTGGTGCTCGACCGCATCACGTTCCGGGTGGCGGCCGGGGAGATCCTGGCCATCGTCGGACCCAGTGGCGCGGGTAAGAGCACGCTGGCGCAGTGCATCAACTTGCTCACTGCGCCGACATCGGGTTCGGTTGTGGTCAACGGTGAGGACCTGACCACACTGTCCTCACGGAAACTGCGAGTCGCACGACGGCGTATCGGCACGGTGTTTCAGTCTTCGGGGCTGCTGGAGCGGCGCACCGCGGCCGAAAACGTTGCACTGCCATTGGAATATCTGGGTGTCACGGCCGCCGAGACGAAGAGCCGGGTCGCCGAGCTGCTGGACCGGGTGGGATTGTCGACGCGGGCCGGGCACTATCCGTTCCAACTGTCCGGAGGGCAGCGCCAACGCGTGGGCATAGCGCGGGCGCTGGCACTGCGTCCCTCGGTGCTGCTCTCCGACGAAGCCACGGCGGGACTGGACCCGGTGACCACGGCATCGGTGGTGGACCTGTTGCGCGAATTGCGCGACGATCTGGACCTTTCCATCGTGTTCATCACCCACGAGATGGACACCGTGCTCAAGATCGCCGACTCGGTGGCGCGCCTCGACCGCGGACGCATCGCCGAGTCCGGCCGATTGGTCGACCTGCTCACCGATCCGGACTCCGCTCTGGGTGCCGAGCTGCGCCCGCATCGCGTCGACGCGCAACCGGAAGCGGGACAGCAGGTTTGGCAGGTGGTCTACGACTCACCCGATGTGCCCGCGGACTGGATCAGCCGGGCTTCGGCCGATCTCGGGACACCGCTGGCGGTACTGGGCGCCTCGGTTCAGGTCGTCGGCGGTGTGAGCGTCGGCGGGGCCACCCTCGGCATCCCCGCCGAGCTCAGCCGCCGCGCGGCCGACGTGCTGCGCCGCTATGGGCTGTCCGCGCGACCCGAGAATTTTGACCATGCCGAATCACTGGAGGGCGTCGCATGACCGAAACCCTGCTGGCCAATGCCAAGGTGCCCGTCGACGAGCTACCCGGATTGCTGCTGCCCGCGCTGCTGGACACCCTGATCATGGTCGGGATCGTGATGACCATCGTGGTGCTCGTCGGGGTCCCTTTGGGCGCACTGGTGCACAACCTCGCACCCGGTGGCCTGTTCGAGAATCCCGCGCTGCACACCACATTGAGCTGGTTGGTCAGCATCGGGCGTTCGCTGCCGTTCCTGATCCTGATGGCGGCCATCATGCCGTTCACCCGGTTCATCACCGGCACCAATATCGGTATCGCCGCCGCGGTGGTACCGATGTCGCTCGCCGGTATCGCCTTCTTCACCAGGATCGTGGAGAACTCGCTGCGCTCGGTGCCTCCCGCCGTCGTGCAGGTGGCCCGGGCGTCCGGTGGTTCCCGGTTGCAGGTCATCCGCACCGCGCAACTCAACGAGGCGGTCCCATCGATCCTGGGTGGCCTCACGATCAACGTCATCGCGATGATCGAATACTCCGCGATCGCCGGAACCATCGGCGCGGGCGGAATCGGTTATGTCGCCGTCACATACGGATACCAGCGCTTCGACCAGGGCGTCATGCTGGCTACCATCGTCATCCTGGTGGTGACGGTCGCGGCGGTACAGCTGATCGGCGACGCACTGGTCCGTTTCACCACACCTCACAGTTCATCGCGGTCACCTGGCGCTTCGCGCCGCCGCGCACCGGCAACCACCGCCTGACCGAAGGAGTCCGATGACCACCACACCAAGCCAGGACACCGAGCTCCGTGACGACGGACACGGGTTCGAACTCAAACGTCGCCCCCGTTGGATATGGATCGCCGTCGGCCTGGTGGTGGTGATCGCCGCAGTCGTCGGGGTGCGGTACGCGCTGTTCGGCGACACCAAGTCGCCCAACGAGATTCCCGGTGCCACACTGGTGGTGGCCACCAACGAGGGCAACGCCGCCGAGCAGGCGCTCATCGATTTCATCGCCAAAGAGGTTGCGCCCAAACATGGTATCAAGGTGGCGTTCCGCGGCCTGGCGGACAGCAACACCATCAACCGCGCGGTGAGCGACGGTGAGGTCGCCGGTACCGTCTACCAGCACAAGCTGTGGCTCGGGCAGGTACTGGAGGCCAATCCCGATTTCCGCGAGACCGCGGCAACACCGGTGTTCCGTTGGGGTTTCGGGATCTGGTCGGACAAGTACACCGATCCGTCGCAGTTCCCGGACGGCGCCAACATCTCGTTGTACTCCGACCCGGCCAACGAAGCCCAGGGATTGTGGTTGCTTGAGCGGGCCGGGTTGATCACGCTGAACCCGCAGGCCGATAAATGGCAGGCAACCCAGAAGGACATCGTCGCCAATCCGAAACATCTGAAGTTCACGCTGCTGGACTTCGCGGCACAGTCACGTTCCCTGCCGGATCTGGATGCCGCCGTCGGCTACACCGAGTACTACCTGGCCGCGAAAGTTCCGATCAGCCAACAGATCTTCGCTCCGCCGGCGCCCGACGAGTTCGCCGGTCAGTTGACAATCGGTAGCAAGTGGGCCGACACCGACAACATCAAGAACCTGGTCGCGACGTTCAAAGATCCTGCCGTCCAGGAGTTCCTGGCGACCGATCCCAGCGTCAAGGACATTCTGCTGCCGTTGGGGTAGTGCTCAGGCGTAGCAGACCCAACCGCGGAACGAGAACGCCGAGAAGAACTCGGTGACCGCGGTGAAGCCGGCCTCCTGCAGGATGGCGCGGTCCTGCTCGGGAGACAGGACCGGGACCTCGGATTCGACCGCAGCTCGGGCCTTGGCCAGGCCGGCGGTGTCGATTCCTCCCGCGCGGAGATAGGCCATATGACGGTCGATCCACAACGTCCGCTCGGTATCGTCTCGCTGCGGAATACTCAGGTGCACAACGACGAACGGCGCCCCGGGTGCCAGCCGTCGGCGCACCTGCGTCACCGTCCGACGCCGCTCGTCGTGAGTGAGGAAATGCAGGGTCAGCAGGCTCGTCGCGGCACTGAACGGTCCGGGTGGGGCATCGTCGATGTAACCGTGGTGCATGCGCACCCGCACGGCATTGTCGCCGAGGGTCTGCACCGCCAGATCCAGCATGGCCGCCGACGGGTCGACGGCATCGAAGGTCCAGCGGGGATGCGTCTGCGCCAGCGCGTTCGTCTCCAAGCCGCCGCCCGCCCCGAGCACCAGAATCCGCGCGTCCGGTGGCGCGTCTTCGTCGAGGAGCACGCCGACGAGTCGGTGGATGTCCCGATAGGTGGGCACCATCTGCGCCGCCCTGTTCGCATACATGGCGACATGCTGCGCATCGTCGAATGGGTTGGCTGAACGGTACATCTTTCGATGGTGGCGTCACCATCGGGCCGGCGGCAAGCAGAGTTGCCGATCAGGCAACATTCAATCGGCGGCGGATACCGGCTTGGTGAAATACACCCGGTGATAGCCGCGATCGATGGCGCGGTGCGTCTCGTGAAAGCCCAGTCTGGGGTAGAACTCCAGGTTTTCGGTCATCACCTCGTTGGTGTACAACCGCAGTTCGGGTAGCCCTAGACTGCGAGCGTCGGCTTCGGCATGCGCGAGTAGCCGACGGCCGTGCCCCGCGCCCTGCTCATCCGAGGAGACCGCGATGGTGTCGACGTAGAGGTGATCGGGGCGCACTTCGGTCACGATGACAGCGACGATTGTCCCGTCCCGTTCCACCGCCCACGAACGTGAATCGGCCAGCACCGCTGAGTAGTCGGCAGTCATGGGCGCCGGCAGGCGGTCCATGCGGCGCAGGTACTTGGTGAACGCCTCGTTGACCAGCCGTTGCACCGCTTCGGAATCGGCGGTATCGGCACGACGCAGCACGAGGCCATCCACCGGGCCGAGCCTACTCGGGGCTCAGCGGCCCCGCGTCGGTTGCGAGGCCACCGATGCCGACGAGGACGGCACCGTCGAGGGACGCTCGATGATCGTGGAACGAGGCCCACCGACCCGGTACTGCGCACCGCGGTGCTCCTCGGGTAACCGGTCTCCGTTGCCGAGAAGCTTGTTGCGCAGGGTGCCCGGCGCGTACTCCGACTGGTAGGCCCCGCGGGCCGTCAGCTCGGGGATCACATGATCGACGATATCGGCGAATGAGCCGGGCGTGATCGCGTAGGCGAAGTTGAACCCGTCGACATCGGTCTCTTCGACCCACTCCTGCAGTGAATCTGCCACCTGTGCACCGGATCCCACGAAGCGTGGGCCGAGGCCGCCGATCTTTCCCCATTCGGCGATGTCCTTGATCTGCCACTCGCGGCCGTCCGGGTCGGCGGACTGGAAAGCCGCCACCGCGGACAGGATCGCGTTGGAGTCGACATTCCCGACCGGCTCGTCGAACCCGTACCGGGCGAGGTCGACGCCCATCCAGCCGGACATGAAGGTCAGCGCGCCCTCGGGGTCGCCGAACGACAGGTACTCGGCGTGTTTGGCATGCGCCTCCTCCTCGGTGGCGGCGGTGACGACGGTCGAGAGGTTGAAGATCTTGACGGCGTAGGGGTCACGCCCGGCGATCTCGAGCTCGCGACGGATCGTGGTGACCGTCTCGGCGAGGATGGCCTTCGTGGGCGCCGCGGTGAAGATGGCCTCGGCGTTCTCGGCGGCGAACCGGACACCTCGCGGTGAAGAGCCAGCCTGGTAGATGACTGGCGTCCGCTGTGGGGAAGGCTCGGAAAGGTGTACCCCGGGGACGCTGAAATGCGTTCCCTCGTGGCCGATGTGGTGGACCTTGGCGGGGTCGGTGAAGATGCCGCGCTCTTTGTCGCGGACGACGGCGTCGTCCTCCCAGGAGCCTTCCCAGAGTTTGTAGAGCACCTCGAGATATTCGTCGGCGTGGTCGTAGCGGGCGTCGTGTGCGGGCTGGTCGAGCTGGCCCATATTGCGCGCGGCGGCAGGAAGATAGCCGGTCACCACGTTCCACCCGATGCGGCCTTTGGTCAGGTGGTCGAGTGTCGACAACCGCCGCGCGAACGGATAGGGGTGCTCGAAACCGGTGCCGGTGGTGATGCCGAAGCCGAGGTGCTCGGTGACGAGCGCCATCGCCGATACCAGCAGCAGCGGGTCGTTGACCGGAATCTGTGCGGCCTGACGGATGGCGGCCTCGTCGCTGGCGCCGTAGATGTCGTAGGTGCCCAGCACGTCGGCGATGAACAGGCCGTCGAAGCGGCCACGCTCCAGCAGTTTGGCCAGCTCGGTCCAGTACTCGAGATCTTTGTAGCGCGCGGACTGGTCCTCGGGATGCTTCCAGAGACCGGGGGACTGGTGGGCGACGCAGTTCATGTCGAAGGCGTTGAAGCGAATAACGCGGGTCACCGCTTCGATAGTGCTGTGCGGCGACCGGGCCGTCACCGGTTGCATTCACCGCGATTCCTATTACGCCCGCGAATTTAAGTCAGTTGCTTGTAAACTTCCTTCTCGACAACGAGAGGCAGGTTTTCATGGCTGGCGACGTGGCCGCGTCGACGCTGCGCCGGGTCGTCACCGGGGCGTCCATCGGTAACGCCGTCGAATGGTTCGACTTCGCGATCTACGGATTCCTGGCGACCTACATCGCGGCCAACTTCTTCCCGGCGGGCAACGACACCGCCGCACTGCTCAACACTTTCGCGATATTCGCCGCTGCCTTCTTCATGCGTCCGCTCGGCGGTTTCGTGTTCGGGCCGCTCGGCGATCGTCTCGGGCGGCAACGGGTCCTGGCGATCGTGATCCTGTTGATGTCGGCCGCCACCCTGGTCATCGGCCTGCTGCCGACCTATCACGCGATCGGCGTGGCTGCCCCGCTGCTGCTGTTGATATTGCGCTGCCTGCAAGGCTTTTCGGCCGGCGGCGAATACGGCGGCGGTGCCGTCTACCTGGCCGAGTACGCCTGCGACCGCGACCGTGGCCGCACCATCACGTTCATGGTGTGGTCGGGCGTCGCCGGATTCCTGCTCGGCTCGGTGACGGTGACGGTTCTGCAGGCGGCGCTGCCGGCGGCGGCCATGGACTCCTACGGTTGGCGGATACCGTTCCTGGTGGCCGGCCCGTTGGGGCTGGTGGGTCTCTACATCCGGTTGCGGCTGGACGACACGCCGGAGTTCACCGAACTGAGCAAGACCGACAATGTCGCCGAATCCCCACTGCGCGAAGCGGTTGGCACCTCGTGGCGCCAGATCCTGCAAGTCATCGGCCTGTTCGTCGTCTTCAACATCGGCTACTACGTGGTGTTCACATTCCTGCCGACGTATTTCATCAAGACGCTGCACTTCTCCAAGACCGACGCGTTCGTATCGATCACTGCGGCATGCCTGGTTGCGCTGGTGCTGATCCTGCCGCTGGCGGCGTTGTCGGACCGCATCGGCCGAAGGCCGATGCTGGTCGCGGGTGCCGTGGGATTCGCGGTGTTCTGCTATCCCCTTTTCCTGCTGCTGAATTCGGGCTCGTTGCCCGCAGCGATCGCCGCCCACTGCGCACTGGCCGCCATCGAGTCGGTCTACATCTGCGCCGCGGTATCAGCAGGCGTGGAGCTGTTCACCACCCGGGTGCGCTACAGCGGGTTCGCCGTCGGCTACAACGTGTGCGTCGCGGTCTTCGGCGGCACCACACCGTATGTCGTCACCTGGCTCACCGGGCATACCGGCAACGTGCTGGCACCCGCCTTCTATGTCTGCGGCGCAGCGGTGATCTCCCTTGTCGCCGTGCTCTCGCTGCGCGAGACTGCGGGCCGCCCCTTGGCTACCGGGGTGCGGGCTGAAGCGATCTGAGCGCGCGCGGCGTCACAACCCCATGTTCTTGGCGATGATCAACTTCATGACTTCGCTGGTGCCGCCATAGATTCGGTTGACGCGGCTGTCGGCATACAGGCGTGCCACGGGGTACTCGGTGATGTAGCCGTAGCCGCCGTGCAGTTGCAGGCATCGGTCTATGACACGTGATGCCACCTCGGTGCAGAACAGTTTGGCGGATGCGGCGTCGGCGGCGGTCAGCTCGTCGGCGTCGATCGCCTCCAGAGCTCGGTCGATGAAAGCCTCGCTGGCATCGACCTCGGCCTGACACGCGGCGAGCTCGAACTTGGTGTTCTGGAAGCTGGCGACGGGCTGGTTGAAGACGGTCCGGTCCTGGGTGTACTGCTTGGCGAAACGCACCGCGGCCTTGGCCTGGGCGTAGGCGTTGACGGCGATGCCCAGGCGTTCGCGCGGCAGGTTGTTGCCCAGGTAGGAAAAGCCCCGGTGTGCTTCCCCGAGAAGGTCTTCGGCCGGCACCATGACGTCGGTGAAGTTCAATTCGGCGGTGTCGGAGACTTTCAGCCCGAGCTTGTCGAGCTTGCGGCCCACCGAGTAGCCCGGCAGTGTCGTGTCGACGATCAACAGCGAAAGGCCGTATCGGCGGTCGTCGTCACGGGGTGGCGCGGTGCGGGCGGCCACGATCATGCGGTCGGCCTGGACTCCGCCGGTGATGAAGGTCTTGGAGCCGTTGAGCACATAGTGCTTACCGTCGTCGGTGAGCTTGGCGGTGGTGCGCATACCGGCCAGATCCGACCCGGTGCCCGGCTCGGTCATCGCGATGGCGAACATGATCTCGCCGGTGACGAAGCCCGGAAGCCAACGCTTCTTCTGCTCGTCGGTGGCGTAGGCCTGCAGGTAGGGCAGGCACAGCGTCACGTGCGCCCCGGCCGCGCCGAACGACACCGCGGCGCGGTTGGTCTCCTCGGCCAGGATTGCCTGGAACTTGTACGACTCGATACCCGCGCCGCCGTACTCCTCGGCCACCTCGATTCCGAAGACTCCGAGTTCACCCAATTTGTAATAGAATTCGCGCGGCACGATGCCGCTGGCATACCAATCGTCATATACCGGGACGACCTCGGACTCGATGAAGTCCCGGATCGTCTTCCGGTAGGCCTCGTGGTCGTCGTCGTAGACGTTTCTCAACATGAGTGCCTTTCTACACTCCCGGCGTCGGCATCGGCCAGGGGAGTAGTTCTCAGCGCTCGATCATCTGCATCTGGGCTTCGTTGTGATGCTCACCGGCGGCGGGGGTCAGCGCGTCGAGGCGGGCCAGCTGATCGGAATTGAGGTCGATACCGTCGGCGCCGGCATTCTCTTCCAGGCGCGAGACCCGCTTGGTGCCCGGGATCGGCACGATATCCGAACCTTGAGCCAACAGCCACGCCAATGCGATCTGCGCGGGTGTGACGCCGATTTCCGCGGCGATGGCCGCGACTTCGGCTGCGCTGCGCCGATTGTGTTCGAAGTTCTCCCCGGTGAACCGCGGATTGGACCTGCGGAAGTCGTCGTCGCCCAGGTCGTCGACGGATTGCACTGCGCCGGTGAGGAATCCACGACCCAGCGGGGAGTAGGCGACGAAGCCGATGCCCAGTTCCCGAAGCACCGCCAAGGTGCCGCCCTCGGGATCCCTGGTCCACAGCGAGTATTCAGACTGCAGGGCGGTGATGGGATGTACGGCGTGGGCCCGGCGGATGGTCGCCACACCGGCCTCGGACAAACCGATGTGGGCGATCTTGCCCTCGGCGACGAGATCGGCCAATGTGGCGATGGTGTCCTCGATCGGGGTGTCCGGATCGACTCGGTGCTGGTAGTAGAGATCGATGTGGTCGGTGCCCAGGCGGCGCAGGGAACCCTCCACCGCAGTCCGGATGCTGGCGGGCGAGCTGTCGAGGGTGCCCGCCGCGCGACCGGTGTGCGAGATCATGCCGAACTTGGTGGCCAGTACCACCTTGTCGCGGTGACCGGCCAGGGCGCGGCCCACGAGCTCCTCGTTGACATACGGTCCGTACACCTCGGCGGTATCGATGAGCGTCACGCCCAGATCGATGGCGCGATGGATCGTGCGGATCGACTCCTCGTCATCGGTTCCCGCGCCGCTGTAGGCGAAGGACATCCCCATGGTGCCGAGCCCGATACGTCCGACCGACAGATTGCCCAGAGTCGCGGTTTTCATGCTTTGGTGCAACACTGCCGCGACCGCCGCACATTCCCGCCGAGATCGACGAAATGGCGAGATCTACTCGACCGAATCCGCCTAAACGTGCGTTTCGGCGGAGGTGAGGGCGATGTCCTTGGCCCAGCGGTAGTCGGCTTTACCGGCCGGTGACCGCATGACCTTGTCGGTTCGGATGAATGCCTTGGGCACCTTGTAGCGGGCGATCGACAGGTTGCAGGTCGCCACCAGCTCGTCGTCGGTGACCGACTTGCCTTCGGCCAGTTGCACGACCGCGACGACCTCGCTGCCCCACCGTTCCGAAGGCCGCCCGACCACGACGACGTCGTAGATGTGCGGGTGTGCGGCGATGGCTCGCTCGACCTCTTCGGCGAAGATCTTCTCGCCGCCGGAGTTGATGGTCACCGAGTCGCGGCCCAGCAGCTCGATGCGGCCGTCGTCGAGATAGCGCGCCTTGTCCCCGGGCACCGACCAGCGCATGCCGTCGATGGTGGGGAAGGTCTTGGCGGTCTTGGCCGCATCGCCGAGGTAGCCGAGCGGGATCAGGTTTCGGCGGGCCAGCCAGCCGTCCCCGTCGCCGGGGCTCAGCACGCGGCTGTAGTCGGTCGCGACGACGGCGGTATCGGACTGCGGGGTGAAAACCGCGATCTGGTCACCGTCACCGGTGGCCATCGTGGTCATCTGCTGACCGGCTTCCGACGAACCCACCGCGTCGATCAGCAGCGCGTTGGGCAGTGCCGCACGGATCCGGGCGCG
Organism: Mycobacterium sp.; assembly: GCA_016197405.1. Lineage (GTDB taxonomy): Bacteria > Actinomycetota > Actinomycetes > Mycobacteriales > Mycobacteriaceae > Mycobacterium. The sequence goes on along the minus strand of JACPVR010000012.1, from coordinate 111,172 downwards.
TACCGCCGGTGACATCGGTGCGCCGCCGTTGGTGACCGAGATGAGGCTCGTCAGTTCGTATTTGCCGGTCTCGATCTCGTCGACGAGCGGCCGGGCCATGGCGTCACCCACCACCGGGACACTGATGACCTTCTCCCGTTCGACGAGCTTGAGGACCTCATCGGCGCGCAGCCTCTCGACGTCATCGGGGATGATCATCCGTCCACCCATGGTGATGATGTTGTAGGCGGCCCATTGCGCGGCGCCGTGCATGAGCGGCGGCAGCATCAGGATCGACATGGCCCCGGCAGCGGCCTTCGCGCGTTCGGCGACCTCTTCGTAGGACGTCAACGCGGTATCGGTGCCGAACGGTTTGCCGCCCATCGCGGAGATGAAGATGTCGTGCTGGCGCCACAGCACACCCTTGGGCATGCCGGTGGTGCCACCGGTGTAGAGGATGTAGAGATCGTCGCCGGTGGGAGCCGGCCGGGGCTGTGCGGGCGCCTCGGTGGACACGACCGACTCGTAGTCGACGGCGCCGGGCAGCAGTGCGTTGCCGGATTCGTCGGCGACCTGCAGGAGGACCCGCAGCTGCGGTACCCGGTCCCGGATCGCGGCCACCCGCGGCGCGAACTCGGCGTTGTAGACCAGCGCCGTCGCGCCGGAGTCGTTGAGCAGGTAGATCAGTTCTTCCTCGACGTAGCGGTAGCTGACGTTGAAGGGGGCGACCCGGGCGCGGTAACCCGCGATCATCGCCTCGAGGTACTCGTTGCCGTTGCGCAGATACAGCCCGATGTGGTCCTGGCCGGATTCGTGGCCGGCCAGCGCGTCACGCTCGGTGTGGCAGCCCAGCCCGGCGGCGGTGAGGTAGTTCGCGACACCGTCGACCCGGGCCGCGAGCTGCGCATAGGTGAAGCGGCGATCCCGCCAGACGAGCACTTCGTTGTCGGGGATCGCATCGGCCACCGCCTGGAATACCGCCGACAGGTCGAAACTCACCGTGTCACTCATCTTCGATCTCCTGGTTTCGTCACTGAAAGCACTGCAGGCCGCTCCGCGTCGGCGACGTCTCCCGCTAATCTAGAACCTGTTCTAGTTCTCGTACATCCCGGCCCGGGACAGGCAGGAAGAGCGGATACCGGCGTTGACGCCGGCGGCCCGGTCTGGAAATCTCGTATCACCGATATGAGAGTGTAATTCTCGCAGCATCCGTCGACCATATTGCAGAAGGAGACCAATGCCCAAGGGCTATATCGTCGTCACCGAGGACATCAAAGACCCCGAAGGTTTCAACACCTATATGGGCGAGGCCGCCAAGGCCATGACCGACGGCATCAAGATCCTGGCCATGGACCCCAGCCCCGAGGTTCTCGAGGGCAGCTGGCACGGGCCGCAGAGCATCCTGATGGAGTTCGAATCCGTCGACGCGGCCCGGGACTGGTACAACTCAGATCTCTACCAGGCGGCGGCGAAACTGCGCCAGGCCGCCGCGGACTGCAACGTCGCCATCATCAGCGGTTTCTGACGCGGTCTCAGGTGTTGCGGCCACCGTTGACGCCGAGGATCTGCCCGGTGATGTAGCCGGCCTCCTCGGAGACCAGGAAAGCGCACGCCGCGGCGATATCCTCCGGTCGGCCGATGCGCCGGACCGGGGTGGCCGCGATGGTCTTCTCGATATCCCCGAGGTTGCCGCCCGCCTCGGCCTTACGCAGCATCGGGGTGTCGATGAAGCCCGGCGGCACCGCGTTGACGGTGATGCCCTTGGGCCCGAACTCCAGGGCCAATGACTTCGTCAGACCGTTGACACCGGATTTCGCCGACACATAGTGCGTCATGAACGGTGTTCCCGAATGCGTGCTCGACGACGAGATGTTGACGATGCGACCCCAGCCGGCGTCGAGCATGTCGGGCAGGACCGCCTGGATGACGTGGAAGACGCCGTGCAGGTTGACCTCGACCACCTTCTGCCATTCCTCGAACGAGATCTTCAGGAAGGGCTTGAAACCGTCCAGCCCGGCCGCGTTGACCAGGATCGCAACCGGACCGAGCTGCTCGTGGATGCCCGTGAGCGCGGCGTCGATCTGGGCGCGATCGGTGACGTCGACGGCGTAGGCGTTCGGGGCGTCGCCCGGGTTCAAGTCGAATACCGCGACGCGGTAGCCGTCCTTGCTCAGGCGCTCGGCGATGGCTTTTCCGATACCGGAACCACCTCCGGTCACGACGGCGACCTTTTCGGCAGCGTTCGTCAGGGTCATGGCTTCCTCTCTGCTGGGCTGATGTGTCGGGGGTCTGCGCCCCGCGTGAGCGCTATCCGGCGGATACGTCCCTGGCATGGCGTGGGACACGCAGTCCGAGTGCGCGTCGGCCGGTCTCGACGAGATGGGCGTGCAGTGCCTCGCGGCCGAGGTTGACGAACGCCGGGCCGGAGGCGCCCGCGATGCCGGCAAGCACCACGGCGGCCTTCACATGACCCGCGGGCCCGGGATCGACGTCGGAGAGCAGTCGCATCTGCTGTTCGATCAGGTCATCCCATTCGCGCCGTGCGCGCAGCATCTGCGCGACCGCGGGGTCGGCGGCCAACACCGACACCACCGGGTTGTCGACGGCCAGCTGCGCGTACTCGATGAGCATGTGATCGGCGCGGGCGTGCACGCCGCGCAGGTGCTGGGCCTCGGTGATGACGGTTCGCAGCCGCTGCAGGATCGGTTCGACGACGGCGTCGAGCAATTGTTCGCGGGTCCGGAAGTGGTGGTAGATAGCGGCTTTGGTGAAGCCGAGCTCGTCGGCGATCATCTGCAGCGAGGTGCCGGCGAAGCTGTTCTTGGTGAACAGGTCGACGGCGACTTCGATGAGGCGCGCCCGGGTGTCCTGCCTGGAGTCGTCTGCGACGGCCGGTTTGACCGCGGTGGTTGCCATCCGGACATTTCCTCCAGTCGGGCCCGTCATTGCCATGATGAACTTTACGATCGTATAGTAACGGACTAGTCGATCGTAAAGCAGATTGTGCGCCGGCCCCAGCCCCAGAAACGAGTGGAAGCGACACGATGACCGAGTTGGAACAGTTGGACTTCTTCCGCGACCAGTCGTTGGTCGCCGACCCGTACCCGTATATGGACGCCATGCGTTCCGGCTGCCCGGTGCGGCGCGAACCGCACCAGAACGTCATGGTCGTCACCGGCTACGACGAGGCCGTCGCCGTCTTCGGTGACGCCGCCACGTTCTCCTCCTGCACCGCGGTGACGGGTCCGTTCCCCGGCTTCCCCGTGCCCATCGAAGGACAGGGCGAAGACGTCTCCGAGATCATCGACACCTATCGCGAGCAATTACCGTTCAGCGACCAGGTCACCGTGATGGATCCGCCCAAGCACACCGAACACCGGGCGCTGCTGATGGGACTGATAACGCCCAAGCGACTCAAACAGAACGAAGACTTCATGTGGGAGCACGCCGACACCGTGCTTGAGCCGTTCCTGGCCGGCGGCACAGGCGATTACATCAAAGGTTTCGCGGTGCCGTTCACGCTGGCGATCATCGCCGATCTGCTCGGCGTGCCGCAGGAGGATCGCGCCGAGTTCTCTCGCAAGATGGATCGCAGCCAGAGTGAGGGCGGTATCGGCAGCACCGGCAACAGCTCGTTGTCACACACGCCGTTGGAGTACCTGTACCAGAAGTTCTCCGGCTACATCGAGGACCGGCGTCGCGAGCCGCGCGCCGATGCGCTCACCGAGATGGCGGCGGCGAAGTTCCCCGACGGTTCCACACCGGAGGTGATGGACGTGGTGCGAATCGCGGCCAATCTCTATTCCGCCGGACAGGAGACCACCGTTCGGCTGCTGTCCTCGGCGCTGAAGATCATCGCCGAGGAACCCGAGGTGCAACAGTTGCTGCGCAGGGAACCCGACCGGATCGCCAACTTCATCGAGGAGTCGTTGCGCTACGAGAGCCCGGTCAAGGGTGACTTCCGGCTGGCCCGGCGTTCCACCACGGTCGGCGGCGTGGAGGTCCCGGCGGGCGCGACGGTCATGGTGATGAACGGTGCGGCCAATCGCGATCCGCGGCAGTTCGAGGATCCGGAGACCTTCGATGTGTCCCGGTCGAATGCCCGGCGGCACATCGCATTCGGTCGCGGACCGCACAGCTGCCCCGGCGCGCCGCTGGCACGTGCCGAGGCCCGTGTCAGCATCGAACGAATCCTGGACCGCACCAACGATATCCGGATCTCCGAGGAACACCACGGTCCGGCGGATGCGCGACGGTACAGCTATGTGCCGACGTTCATCCTGCGCGGGCTGACCGAACTGCACCTCGAATTCGACGTCAAGTAACGGGTTTTCGCCGATGAGGGTTTCTGTGAACGACGGGCTGTGCCGTGGTCATGGGGTGTGCGTCGCGGTCTGCCCGGATGTCTTCACCCTGCTCGACGACGGTTACGCCGAGGCGATCGACGGTGAGATCCCGCCCGATCAACAGGCCGCGGTCGTCGAAGCGATCGAGGCCTGTCCGGAGCACGCCATCAGCGAGCTCAAGCCGCCGAGCGGTCCGCCTAGGGATTGATGATGATGGGATCGCCGATGCTGACCTGGTTGTAGTACCAGGCGGCGTTGTCCGGGCTGAGATTGATGCAGCCGTGGCTGACATTGGCATAGCCCTGCGAGCCCACCGACCACGGCGCGGAATGGACGTAGACACCGCCCCAGGTGACCCGCACCGCGTAATTCACCGTGAGCTTGTAGCCCTCCGGGTCGTCGAGTGGGATGCCGATGGTGCGCGAATCCATCACCACCGGGTTCTCCTTGCCCAGCGCGGTGAACGATCCGACCGGGGTGGGGTGCTTGGGCTTACCCATGGACGCGGGCATCTGCCGCGGCTCGCCGCCGTCGACGGTCACGGTGAAGGTGTGGTTGGAGATGCTCGCGACGCCGACCACCGATGAACCGATGTCGAACGACAGCGGCATATTGCCCACCATCAGCTTGACCTCGGAATGGGCCGGCCAGAATGTCGCGGGTTTCCACTGCACCACGTCATCGCTCATCCATTGGAAGGTGCCGGGCGCCTCCGCGGGCTGCACGACCCGGATGGAGCGCTCGACGGCAGCCCGGTTGGCGACCGGTCCGGTGAAGGTCACGGTGATCGGTTGACCGACGCCGACGGTGCTGCCCCCGGCCGGTGTGATGTTGGCAACCGTGGCACCGACCAGCGGCGTGGGGGCCGCTGCGGTCGCCGTGACGGCTGGCGCTGTGAGCGTGATCGCCGTAATGCCCAGCATGACGGTGATTCCTCGGAGTGCTCGACGCAACTGCGTATCCCTTCGACCCGGACGATCCCCCGATCCTAGTTGCCCGGTGATCGCCGTGCGGCAAACCGCCGGTGACATCGGGTTAGTCGGCCCGCAGTGGGCGGCCGTTACACACCGAGGGCGCACAGCCAGGTGTCGATCGCCTCGGCGACCGCGGACCAGCCGGGCTCGAGCATCATGTTGTGGCCCATACCCGGAAACATCCGGGTGCTGGTGCCGTACGCCCGTCCGATCGCCAGGGTCTGACGGCGCGCGAAGAACCCGTCGAGTTCGGCGCCCACGACCAGTATCGGCGCCCTGACCCGCGCGGGCTGCGCGAGATCGGCGTAGACAAGGTCCCGGTAGAGCACCCGGGTGCTCTCGTCGCCGAGCCGGTCGGCGCAGCGCGCCACGATCTCCTCCGGAGTGGCCGGGTTGAAGAATGTCGCCCGCGCCACCGCGGGATGTCCGAAGAACAGCAGTGGCCGCCGCAGGGCCGCGGGGCGCCCGCTGTGCCGGGCGTTTCGGCGGGCCACCCGCACCATCGCGGGCACCAGTCCACGCGGTGGCGCCGACGCGACGAGCACCCCGGCCGGCGCGGCGTGTGCGGCGAGGTACTTCTGCACCACGAACCCACCCATCGAATGGCCGATCACCACAGGCGCCGTCGGCAGCGTGGCGGCGACCTGGGCGACGTCGTCGACATAGTCGGCGACCGAGCAGCGATTGAGCTCCTGTGTCAGTGGGCTGTTGCCGTGCCCGCGCAGGTTCAGCGCCACGGCGTGATAGCCGCGGGCGGCGAAGAACGGCAGGAAATGCTCCTCCCAGCACCACGCTCCGTGGAAGGCACCGTGCACGAAGAGCAACGGCACCGGGTGGGCGTCGCCGGCGGTGCCCCGTTCGACCACCTCCGGTGTCACGTCCGCACCGGCGTCAGCTCGGGCCGTTTGGGCGGTCTGCCGTCACCGTCGGCGCGGCCGCGCAGGTGCCGCCACAGCCACGGGATGAACATCCGCTGGGTCCACTGCAGCAGGGCACCCATCCGCGCGCCGAAACCGGGTGTCGCTCCGGTGCCCGCGGCCACCGCCCAATCATGGTTGCTGCCGGGAACTCCGAGTGCTTCGGCGGCCGCGGCGGCGAACAGGGCATGTCCGTGGCTTGAGGCGTGCATGCGGTCCGGGCTCCAGGTCGCGGCGTCCAGCATCGACGGCGCGTTGTAGAGGTCGACCAGCCCGAAACCGTGCCGGTGTGCGGCCGCGGTGATGACCGCATTGATGTGCACTATGCGGTCACCCACCAGCCGGCCCACCGGCAGCAGCCGGGTGATGTCGGGAAACGTCGTCGTGACGACGGTGGCCCCGGTGTCGGCGAGCCGGTCGTAGAGCCCGTCCAGATCGTGCAGCGCGCGTTGGTAGGCGCGGCCGGGCCGGATGACGTCGTTCATCCCCACGCACACCGTGATGAGATCCGGTTGCATCGACAATGCCTGCGGCAGTTGATCATTGAGTACATCGATGATGCGCCTGCTGCGGACCGCGAGGTTGGCGTAGCACAACCCGGGATAGAGCTCGTCGAGGTGGGATGCCAGCCGATCGGCGTAGCCCACCACCCCGACGACATCGTCACCGTCCCACAGACCTTCGGTCTGACTGTCGCCGATCGCGACGTAGCGGGAGAAGCCGTCACGCGCCATGGAGGGCACGATATCGCTGCCGTCGCGCGCGGGTTTCACAGCCAGTCGCGACGACGGAACATGATGTACAACGCTGTGACCAGTGCCACTATCACGATGCTGCTGACGACGAATCCGCCGTGGGTGTCGTAACCCGGATACGGCACGTTCTGGCCGTAGAAGCCGGTGATCGCGGTGGGCACCGCGACTATCGCGGCCCAGCCGGTGAGCTTCTTCATGACGGTGTTGAGCCTGGCGTCCTGCAGCGACAGGTTGGTCTCGAAGACCGATGTGACCAGATCGCGCAGGGATTCGGTCCATTCCGAGGCGCGCAGCACGTGGTCGTAGAGATCGATGTAGAGCGGGTCGAGTTCGGGATGCTCGGCGATGTCATGGCGGCGGTGCTGGATGGCGCCGACGACCTCGCGCATGGGGAGCACGACGCGGCGCAGGTGCACCAGATCCTTGCGTAACTGGAAGCTGCGGCGTTGGAACTCACGGCGTTCCGCACTGCGGGGCCGCGGGTCGAAAAGCTCGTCCTCAAGCCCTTCGATGCAGTCGTCGAGGGTCTGTACCGCGTCGAACTGCCCGTCCACCACGACGTCGAGCAGCCCGTGCACCAGACCGGCGACACCGTATTTCGCCGTCCCCAGCTCATCCCAGCGTTCGGTGACCGTGGTGATGTCGAACTCGGGCGCCAGCCGGACGGTGACCAGACCACGAGGCAGCACGAACGCCGAGATCCGGTGCCGGCTCAGCAGAGGCCGGATCTCGTCGCCGGGTTGTGGCTGGGTCATCTCTACGGCGTAGACGGTGAAGAAGGTGTAGGTCGGGTAGACCGTCGTCTTGACCCGTTCCGACGGGGCCGTCGCGTCCTCGATGGACCAGACGCTCAAGTCGAGTTCGGCGGCCAGGTCGGCCAGCGCGTCGTGATCCGGGTCGTACATGTCGACCCAGAACAGGGTGTCTTCCTCGGTCAGGTAATCCGAGATGCGGTCGAAGTCGAAATCGTCGGCCAACTCGCCGCCGCGCCACACCCGTCCACGCAAGGTGCATCCCGATGGCGCCATTGGGCCATCACAGCATCAGTGGCTGAGAGCGCGCCGCCGACACGCTCAGTCGAGTCGACGATGCCCCGAGGGACGAGGGGCGCAGGAGCGAGACGATCGAACTCAGTCGAGTCGACGATGCCCCGAGTCGAGCCCGGTGGCCATGGCGTCGGCCACCGACTGGGCGGCCGATTCGGTGCGCAACCCGTCGACGACACCGCGACGGTCAGCCGCCGACCGGTTCTGGCTCAGCTTCGCCTTGGCCTGCACACCCGTCACCGAGATCTCGATACCGACGATGCCGGCGAGCTGGCCGGAGATGTAGGCCTGCGGTGCGTCCCCGACATGCCACGGTTCGGGCCGACCGGTCTCATGGGCGATGGTCAGTTTGTCGACGGCGGTGTGCAGCCAGCCCACGTCGTGGATCACCCGTGCCGCCCCGGTGAGGTGGACCGCGGAGTAGTTCCAGGTGGGCACGACGCGGCCGTGTTCGGCCTTCGCGGCGTACCAGGACGGACTGATGTACGCCTCGGGTCCCGAGCAGATCAGCAGGACCCGGTCCGATACCTCCAGGGCGCGCCAGTGCGGGTTGGCGCGCGCCATATGGGCCACCACGGTGTCGCCTTCCCACAGGATGGGCAGCAGAGTTGCCGTGGGGAAACCGTCATCGCCCAGGGATACCAACTGCGCCGAGGCGATCGCCGACACCATCGCACGGATCTGCGACTCGTCGGTGACGTTGTTGAACGGCGGAACGTACATCCTGCCAGGCTATTCCAGGGCGGGGCCCCAGGCCCGCCATTTGTTGACGCGGATGGCGATCACCGGTCCGTCGAGCGAAAACACCTGATACTGAGGGTATTTCGCACGCAGCGCGGCGCGCCCGCTATCAGCCTCGGGGCCACTGTCGTGTACCGCGGCGACACCGTCGGCGCGCACCCACCACAGCAGTGACCAGTCGTCGTCGTAGTGGTCGACCAGCAGACTGACCCGCGGCTCATGGGCGATATTGGCCAGCCGTCGCAACCGCTGGGTCGACTTGGGTTTGCCGTCGACCGCGGTGTAGACGACACCGCCGTGGACGGCGAAGACCACCGGCACCACATGCGGAGCACCGTCGGAGCCGCTCGTCGCCAGGCGCGCCACCGGTGCGGCCGCGAAGCTTGCACGTGCATCGGCTTCCGGCATCACCCCAGGGTAGGCGCGGCGCCGCGGCAAGCGCATGATGGCCGAAAGGCTCACTCACCGAAGAGGAGATGATCGTGCAGATCAGCATCTTGGAAAGCCCGGCCCGCGGTAACGGCACGATCATCGACAGCTATGTCGAGCAGGTCGCCCAACTGCGCGACGAAGGCTTCGGCCGGGTGTGGAGCACCCAGATGCCCTTCGAACGCGACCTGCTGACGGCGATGGCCGTCGCGTTCCGCGAGGTCGACACCATCGAGATCGGAACCGGCGTGCTGCCGATCCAGAACCAGCATCCGATGCTGCTCGCCCAGCGTGCGTTGACGCTCAACGTGATATCCGGTGGCCGTCTGGTGCTCGGTCTCGGGATGACGCACCAAGCCGTCACCGAGGGCATGTGGGGTATCCCGTGGGACAAGCCGATCCGGCGCCTCGGCGAGTATCTGGACGGGCTCCTGCCGCTGCTGGCCGGTGAAAAGGCCGACGCCACCGGGGAGACCGTCACGACCCGCGGCGCCCTGCAGATCCCCGGCTCGAGCGCGCCCGCCGTCTACATCGCCGCGCTCGGCCCGCAGATGCTGAAACTGGCGGGTCGGCGGACCGCCGGAACCGTCACCTGGATGACCGGACCGAAAACCCTCGCCGAACACGTCGGGCCGACGCTGCGTACCGCTGCCACCGAGGCGGGCAGGCCCGAGGGTTCGGTCCGCGTCGCCGCGGCCCTGCCGATCAGCGTCACCGACGACGTCGACGGCGCCCGCAAGATCGCCGCCGAACAGTTCGCGATGTACGGCCACCTGCCGTCGTATCGCGCCATGCTCGATCGGGAGGGCTACGCCGGACCAGAGGACGCCGCACTGATCGGTGACGAGCAGGTGGTCCGGGAGCGGCTCGACGAGCTGCGGGCCGCTGGTGTCGACGAATACGTGGCAGGCACTTTCGATCCGTCACCGGAGGGCCGGGCCAGGACCCGGGCGCTGCTGCGCAGCTACCGATAGCCGGGGAGCCTCAGCCGCGGGCCTGGTTGACCAGTGCGACCGTCGCGGCCCGCATCTCGTCGGCGGACTGCAGCGGCTCGGGATAGCCGATCCGGGTGTAGGCGATACCGCGTTCGGTGGTGACCCGTAGATCCAGGCCGTACCGGTCGGCTGCGGTGCACACCGCCGAGACCGTGTCCGGGTAGCCGCCCAGTGCGCGCGCCATCAGGGCCAGCGAGTCGGCATGGTCGGCATTGAGGTGTGCCACCGCACCGGCGGACCGCGGCGCCACCGGATCGGGTGCTGCGGCTGAATACGCTTGTCCGGTAGCCGAATCCATCCGGCCGTAGCCGCCCACCCAGCGCACGCGCTGCACCCGCAGCACCCACAGCGCGAAATCGCTGTAGTCGACGTAGTACTTGGCGGCGGGCACGGCGGCCACATGAGCTTCACGCGCCGCGACGAGTTCGTCACCGGCAGGCTGCTCGACGATGCCTGCCAGCGTCACCCGGCCATTGGCCAGCGGATCGGTTTCGGTGCTCGGCACGACGATGGCGATGCTGGCGCGCGGGTCACCGGCCAGGTTGCGGCCGTGTTCGGCCATGTTCGACACACACAGCACGGGGGCGCCGTCGAGCAGGCCGTAGGTGACGAACGACGCCCACGGGTCTCCGCTGACCGTCAGGCTGGCCAGGGTCCCGACGTTGGTCGACGCCGCGATGGTGCGGGACTCCTCGGCAGCGCTGGGGCGTGCCGGGTTGACCGCCTCGGTCAGAGGCGGGGGGATCGACGGTGCGTCGCCTGGATCGCCGTGGTCGCGGGTTGCCATGCGCCGACTGTAACGCCACGGCGGTCGCGGGCGTGATTTCCCGCCGTGGCGTCACGGTCGGCGCTCAGGTGCGGTCGGCCAGTGCCTGCTGGGCCGCGTTGTAACCGGGGATGAAGGTGATGCCGGGCCCACCGTGGCAGCCCGCGCCGCCGAGGTACAGACCGTGCAGTGGAAGCGGTTGGCCGACATAGCCTTTCGGGCCGGGCCGGTTGGGGCCGATCTGATCGGAGTGCAACAGGCCGTGGCAGTAGTCGCCGCCGGGCGCACCGAACATGGTGCCCATGTGTTTCGGGGTGAATGTGGTGTGCCGGATGATCAGGCTCTCGAAATTCGGTGCGATACGGGTGATCTTGTCGATGACGCGCTGACCCATCTCGGCCTTCAATTCGCCGTAGCCGGTCTCGTGTTCACCGATCGGGAACCACAACGAGAACGCCGATGCCGCATGTTTGCCCGCGGGAGCCAGCGCCGGGTCGTGCACCGAGGGGATCTGCAGTGCGACCGCCGGATCGGCCGGGACCACGCCACGTTTACTGTCCTCCCATTGCTGCTGGAGTTCCTCGGGGGTGGTGAACAGGCCTATCGCCGACTGCATCGCGGGATCGTTGAGGACCTCGTAGGGTGCGGCGAACTCCGGCACCCCGTCCAGCGCGAAGTGCATCTGCAGGTAGCTGCCGCGATGATCGTTGTGCGCGAAGGGTTCCCGGGCCTCGGCGGGCAGGGCTGACGGGTCCAGCAGGCTGTTGACGGTCATGTCGGGCGCCAGACTGGACACCACGATCGGAGCGCTGAGGATCGAGCCGTCCTCCAGTCGGACGCCGGTGACCCGGCCGTCGTCGGTGCAGATCTCCTCGACCCGGCTGCGCAACCGGACCTCGCCGCCGGCGGCCTCCAGCAGGCCGCGCAGATGCGTCGTGAGCGCGCCGATACCGCCTTTGAGTTTCTTCATGAGCGCGGCGTTCTCGTCGGGGACCGCCAGCCCGTAGGCCAGGGCGGCCGCCGTGCCGGGTACCTCGGGACCGCGATAGGTCGTGTTGACGGCAAGGAAGGCCATCATTCCGCGTAGTGCACCGTGTTTCTCGCGGTCCGGTAGGTAGCGGTCCAGCACGTCGGTCACCGAACCGAACAACAGGTCGTTGATGGCGCTGCGTTCGGCCGCCGTGGTCGCGCAGGCGTACATCTCGTCGAATGACCGTGGCGGAGCGCCGGCGTCGAAGCGGCCCAGCGCGCGGGTGGGCGCCATGCTCCAGGCCATCAGTCCGGCCATGCCGTTGACCGCCTCGGCCCCGTGCACCTCGGCGAGATGGGTCAGCAGTCTCATCGGATCGCTGTAGTAGATGAGCGGTTCGTCGCCGATACCGCGTAGTGACACCGACATCACGTCGAGGTCCACGGTCGGCAGGGTGTCCAGGCCCAGTTCCTTGCTGACCGTCAACGAGGTGGGGAACTGCAGCGAACCGGCGATCTCGAACTGGTAGCCGTCGAACAACTCCACTGTCGACGCCATCCCGCCGGCATAGAGCTTGGCGTCCAGGCAGACCGTGCGCAGACCGGCCTGTGCCAGCAGCACGGCCGTGGTCAGCCCGTTGTGACCGGCGCCGATGACAATCGCGTCGAATGTCGAGGCCGCGGTGCGTGAGGTGGATTCCGACATGAGCCGCCTTCCGAAGTTTTGTCAATAATGACAAAACTCAGGACGTGAGGATGCCGGATTCGAGTGACTTCAACGCCGTGGTGGTCAATCGGGCCAGATCGTCGAGTGAGGGGTCGGGAACCAGCATCCACATCTCCATGGCGCCGAAGACCGCCGCGGCGATACACCGGGCCGTGACGACCAATCGCAGCCGCTCGTCCGAACCCGGAGCCGGGGATCGATGCTGACGCAGCAGTCTGGCCTCGACGACATCGGCGAAATCCGCCTCGACCTGCCGAATGTGGGCAACGATGCGCGCCGGGTCGAGCTCGCCGGCGCGCAGCGCGGCGATCTTGGCCACCGCGTCTACGTCGTAGGGACACTCGAACACCGCGGCCTGAACCGCCTCGACGACCGGTTCGTCGGCCGGGCGGGCTTCCAGCGCGGTCCGGAACCACTGCAGGCCCGCGTCGTAATCGGCGAACAGCAGGTCCTGTTTGGAGGCGAAATGGCGGTAGAACGTCCGCAGGGACACTCCGGCGTCCGCGGCGATCTGCTCGGCGGATGTGGCGTCCACCCCCTGGGCGAGAAATCGCACCAGTGCGGCCTTCCGCAACGCCTCTCTGGTACGTCCGCTGCGCGTCGTTTGCGCTGGTCGCACCATGTCGGTAACGCTACCGCACCGAATTTAGATGTCACATCTGACGCAACCTGCGATCCGCGCGGGCCCAACACCATAGCGGTCGTCGGACGCCGCCGAGTATCGCGGCTCACACGACTCCTGTTAGGGTCACCGGATTAAGGGGAGTCCTTATGTGTATGAACCGACTCGTGGGTCATGAAACGTTCCGCTGCGTCTCGGCACAGTGGATACCAAGTAACGGCGACAACGGCGCCCGGACACAGATTGGCTGGAATGCATGAAATTGGTTGAGAAGATGCGAGGGCGCCTGGCCCGTCGCCTGGGTGTGGCCGCGCTCACCGCGCTCGCGCTACCCGGCCTGGTCGGCCTGGTGGGCGAGACCGCCACAGCGGGAGCCTTCTCCCGACCCGGACTGCCCGTCGAGTACCTCGACGTGCCGTCGCCCTCGATGGGCCGCAACATCCGCATCCAGTTCCAGAGTGGCGGTGAGAACTCGCCCGCCGTCTACCTGCTCGACGGTCTGCGCGCGCAGGACGACTACAACGGCTGGGATATCAACACCCAGGCGTTCGAGTGGTTCCTCGATTCGGGTCTGTCGGTCGTCATGCCCGTCGGCGGCCAGTCCAGCTTCTACGCCGACTGGTACTCCCCGGCCTGCGGTAAGACCGGTTGCGTCACCTACAAGTGGGAGACCTTCCTGACCTCCGAGCTGCCGCAGTGGCTGGCAGCCAACCGCGGTGTGCGCTCGACCAACAATGCCGCCGTCGGTCTGTCGATGGCCGGCTCTGCGTCGCTGATCCTGTCGGTGTACCACCCGCAGCAGTTCACCTACGCGGCGTCGCTGTCGGGCTTCCTGAACCCGTCCGAGGGTTCGTGGCCGTTCCTGATCAACATCTCCATGGGTGACGCCGGTGGCTACAAGGCCAACGACATGTGGGGTCGCACCGAAGACCCCAACAGCGGCTGGAAGCGCAACGACCCGATGGTCCAGATCCCGCAGATCGTGGCCAACGGCACCCGTATCTGGATCTACTGCGGTAACGGCCAGCCCAACGAACTCGGTGGCGGCGACCTGCCTGCGACCTTCCTCGAGGGCCTGACCATCCGCACCAACGAGACCTTCCGCGACAACTACATCGCCGCGGGCGGTAACAACGGTGTGTTCAACTTCCCGGACAACGGCACGCACAACTGGGCGTACTGGGGCCGGGAGCTGCAGGCCATGCTGCCGGACCTGCAGGCACACCTGCTCTGACATCCGGGCCTGACCCGAACACCGAATCCCCCAACTCCGGTTGGGGGATTCTGTGTTTGCCGACCCATTCGAACGGTTACGTTCACGCGGGGGATCCGGCGCTGTAACCCTCGCGCCACCGGCTCTTCGTCTGCTCATCGGAAGGTTCGGCAATGAAGACTTCACGCCTGCATCGAATGGCTCCCATGGCTGCTGCCGCAGCGGTGCTGTGTGTCGCCGGACTGTCGGCCTGCGCACCCCCGGAGAAGAAGGCCGAGGACGCCGGTGGTGCGGCCAGCGCAACATCGGCAGCCGATCTGGGCGGGATGGACGCGCTGGTCGAAGCGGCGAAGAAGGAGGGCGAACTCAACGTCATCGCCCTCCCACCGGACTGGGCCAACTACGGCGCCGTCATCAAGGCGTTCGGCGACAAATACGGCATCAAGGTCAACTCGGCCCAGCCCGATGCCGCCAGCCAGGAGGAGATCAACGCCGCGAACCAGCAGAAGGGTAAGAGCAGCGCACCCGACGTCTTCGACCTCGGACAGTCGGTGGCCTTGGCCAATACTGCGATGTTCGCGCCGTACAAGGTTGCGACCTGGGACGACATCCCGAGTCACCTCAAGGAAGCCGACGGCAAGTGGGTCAACGACTACGCCGGTTTCATGTCGATCGGCTACGACTCCGCCAAGGTGCCCGCGATCACCAGTGTCGACGATCTGCTCAAGCCCGAGTTCAAGGGCAAGGTCGCGCTCAACGGCGATCCCACCCAGGCCGGTGCCGCATTCTCCGGTGTGGTGATGGCGGCACTGTCGCAGGGCGGTTCGGCCGACGACATCGCCCCCGGGGTGGAGTTCTTCGGAAAACTCAAGCAGGCCGGTAACTTCCTGCCTGTCGATCCGACACCCGCGACCATCGAGTCCGGTCAGACACCGGTGGTGATCGACTGGAATTACCTCAACGGCGTCGAAACCGAGAAGCTGCCGTCCTGGCGCGTCATCGTGCCGCAGAACGCCGCGGTGGCCAGCTACTACTACCAGGCCATCAACGCCGCGGCGCCGCATCCGGCAGCAGCGCGACTGTGGCAGGAGTTCCTGTTCAGCGACGAGGGCCAGAACCTGTTCGCGATGGGCGGCGTGCGACCGGTGCGCGCCGACCAGATGATCGGCGCAGGCACGCTGGACAAGGCCGCCTTCGAGAAGCTGCCCACCATCGACGGCCCGGTGACCATCCTCACCAAGGAACAGAACGACGCCGCCACCAAATATCTGGCCGAGAACTGGGCCAAGGCGATCGGCTGATATTGGCTGCTGTGGGCCGTCGCGTCCGTGAGGTACTGCCGCTGCTGCCGTTCCTCGCGTTCATCGGCGTGTTCCTGGTGATCCCTACCCTGACGGTGATCGTGAGCGCGTTCGTCGTCGACGGGCAGTTCTCCCTGGAGCGTGTCGGTGCGCTGTTCTCGTCGACCGCATTGGCGGCGTTGTGGCGCAGTGTGTTGCTCTCGGCGACGACCGCGGTACTGGGGGCGGTGCTCGGTGCGGTACTGGCCTGGTTGATCGTGGCCCGTCCCGCGGCGTCGGCGCTGCGCAGGGCGGTGGTCGCACTGTGCAGCGTGCTGGCCCAATTCGGCGGTGTGGCATTGGCATTCGCATTCCTGGCGACGATAGGTCTCAACGGGGTGCTCACCGTCTGGGTGCAGCAGCAGTTCGGCTGGAATTTGGCCGGCGATGGCTGGCTCTACGACCTGCCGGGACTGATGCTGGTCTACACCTACTTCCAGATCCCGCTGATGGTCATCGTGTTCCTGCCTGCCCTGGAAGGGCTGAGGGACCAGTGGCGGGAGGCTGCGGTCAGTCTGGGTGCCTCGACCTTGCAGTACTGGCGCGAGGTGGCCTTCCCGTTGCTGACGCCGGCATTTCTCGGGTCGGCATTGTTGTTGTTCGCCAACGCATTCGCGGCCTACGCCACCGCGGCCGCACTGGTCAGTCAGGGCAGCCCGATCATCCCGCTGCTCATCAGGTCGGCGTTGACCAGCGAGGTGGTGCTGGGGCAAGAGGGTTTCGCGTACGCGCTGGCGTGCGAGATGATGGTGGTGGTGGCACTGGTGATGCTCGGATACAACCTGTTGGTCCGTCGCTCGGCGAGGTGGCTGAAATGAACCGAACGGGCTTGCCCGGCAAAGCGTTCCGAATCGGGTTAGGCGTGCTGTTCGGGTTGTTCTTCCTGTTCCCGCTGTATGCGATGGCCGATTTCTCCACCCGCAACCTGCTGGGTGAAGGCCGGACGCTGCGAGCCTGGGCGAATCTGATAGCCGACGATGCGCTCTACGGCGCCATCGTGATATCACTGCTGCTGGCTGTTTTCACCGTGGTATTGATGCTGGCGATTCTGGTGCCCACGATGATCTGGGTGCGGTTGCGCACCCCGTGGGCCAAGGGTTTCGTCGAATTCCTCTGTCTGCTGCCGCTGACCATCCCGGCGCTGGTCATCGTCGTCGGCCTGCGCAACGTCTACCTGTGGGTGACCTACCTGCTGGGGGAATCGGCCCTGACCCTGACATTCGTCTACGTCGTCGTGGTCCTGCCGTTCGCCTACCGGGCGCTCGACGCAGCGCTGTCATCGATTGACCTGCAAACACTTTCAGAGGCCGCCCGGTCACTCGGGGCGGGATGGACGACGACGATCCTGCGGGTGGTGGTGCCCAATATCTGGTCGGGCATCCTGTCGGCGGCGTTCATCTCGGTGGCGGTGGTTCTCGGTGAGTACACCATCGCCTCGCTCAGCGGCTTCGAGACACTGCAGGTGCAGATCGTGGCGATCGGCAAGAGTGACGGGCCGACCTCGGTGGCAGCATCGCTGGCGGTGTTGTTGTTCGGCTTCGTGCTGCTACTGGGGCTGGCCCTGCTGACCCGCCGCGGCCGACGCCCCGTCGTCGACGCTACGGCGCCCGCGCCGGCGGTGTCCGGGGTGCCGTCATGACGGCCCGCGGTGTCGCCGTCGACCTCAAGGAGCTGACCCGGGTCTACGGATCGGTGCGCGCCCTGGACGGACTCAACCTGCACCTTGAGCCCGGAGAGCTGGTGGCACTGCTGGGACCGTCTGGTTGCGGTAAGACCACCGCGCTGAGAATCCTTGCCGGACTGGATGATCCGACATCGGGCCATGTGGCGCTGGACGGTCGCGATATCACCGGCGTGCCGGCCAACAAACGCGATATGGGCATGGTCTTTCAGGCCTACAGCCTCTTCCCGCACCTGACGGTGCTCGACAACGTCGCCTTCGGTCTGAAGATGCGTGGAAAAACCAAGGCGCAGCGGCTTTCCAGATCCGCCGACATGCTGGACCTGGTGGGGCTGTCCGAACACAAGAGCAAGTACGCCGACCAACTCTCCGGCGGGCAGCAACAACGTGTCGCGCTGGCGCGTGCGCTCGCCATCGAGCCGCAGGTGCTGCTGCTCGACGAGCCGCTGTCGGCGCTCGATGCCAAGGTGCGCGTGCAGCTGCGTGACGAGATCCGCCGGGTGCAGCTCGACGTGGGGACCACGACACTGTTCGTCACCCATGATCAGGAGGAAGCCCTGGCGGTGGCCGATCGGGTCGGGGTGATGAGCAGCGGCCGTCTCGAGCAGATCGCACCGCCCGCCGAACTGTATGCGCATCCGGCGACGCCGTTCGTCGCCGAATTCGTCGGCCTCAACAACAAGCTCACCGCGACGGTGTTCGGTGACGTGGCGGGAGTGCTGGGGGTCGCCGTGCCGGTGTTGCCCGGCTCGATCGGCAGCGGAACCGGGCTGGCCATGATCCGCCCGGAGGCAGTGACCGTCGCGGCGGACGAATCCGGGACGGCGACCGTCGTCGCGGTGTCGTTTCTCGGACCGGTGTCACGCGTGACCTGCGCCCTCGACAGCGGTGACGTGGTCACCGCGCAGCTGACCAGCGCACAGGCACAGGGTTACGCCGCCGGGCAACGCGTCCGGCTGGGCGTGGAATCCGACGGAGTGCTGGTCACCGCCGCCGACGCCGGCTGATTGCCATCGGCCACTCGACGGCCGATTGAGGACCTGCGGGCGCGGGTACGTGAGGTGACAATGGAACTTCCGAGGAACGTACTGATCGCCACGAAGGGGATGGGGTCTTGAGCCTGCCGTTCGCGCAGTGGCTTCCCGGGCAGCGCTGGTACGCCGGACGCGGTCGCGACCTCGTCACTGCGGCACCCGCCGAGATCATCCCGCTGCGCCGGGGTCTTGATCTGATGCTCGTCGACGCCGTCTTTGCCGACGGATCGGTCGACCGCTACCAGATTGTGGTGGCCTGGGATGTCGCGATGCCCGCCGAGTTCGTGGCGGTGGCCGAGATCGGTGCCGACGGAGACCGGGTCGGCTACGACGCGCTGTATGACCCGGACGCCGCCACCTATCTGCTGGAACTGTTCGAGAATTCGGTGACCCGCGGCGATGTGGTGTTCACCCGCGAACCCAGCGCGGTACTGCCACTGGATGCCGAGCCCCGGGTGGCGGGCGCCGAGCAGAGCAATACCAGCGTGATATTCGACAAGCGCGCGATCATGAAGCTGTTCCGGCGGATCAACCCGGGGATCAATCCGGACATCGAGATCAACCGGGTGCTGGGCCGCGCCGACAATCCGAATGTGGCGCGCCTGCTGGCATCGGCCGAGACTCAGTGGGACGGCGAGCCTTGCCCGCTGGGAATGGTGACGGCGTTCGCCGCCGATTCCTCCGAGGGCTGGGACATGGCGACCGCGAGCACCCGCGACCTCTACGCCGGCGGCGCGGCGGCCAATTTCACGGCCGAGTCCCGCCGGCTCGGTGCGGCGGTGGCCTCGGTGCATGCGGCGCTGGCCGGGCAGCTGGGCACGTCGCAGCTGGAATTCCCGGTCGACGTCATGTCGGCCCGATTGGCCAAGGCGGTCGCCGCGGCACCGGAACTGCAGCCCTACGCCGAGGCCGCACAGGTGCGGTTCGAGAAGCTGGCGGGTCAATCCGTGACGGTGCAACGCATTCACGGTGACCTACATCTGGGTCAGGTGTTGCGTACGCCGCAGACCTGGCTGGTCATCGACTTCGAAGGTGAGCCCGGGACGCCGTTGGAGGACCGGCGCCGCCCCGACAGCGCGTTGCGTGATGTCGCAGGCGTGCTGCGGTCCTATGAGTACGCGGCCTATCAACCGCTGGTCGGCTCACCGGCCGACGACCGGTCGATGGTCCTGGCCCACGACTGGATCGAGGCCAACAGGGACGCGTTCTGCGATGGCTATGCGGCCGAATCCGGCTCCGACCCACGCGATGCCGGTCAATTGCTGGCAGCCTACGAACTGGACAAGGCTCTCTACGAGGCCGCCTACGAAGCCCGGTACCGCCCGGCCTGGCTGCCGATCCCGTTGCGCTCGGTTGCCCGGCTGGTCGAATGAGCCCGCGCCTATCATCAGATCATGCAAGCCTCGGTAACGGTTCACATGGCCGCGCCGGCCGACAAGATCTGGGATCTGGTCGCCGACGTGCGCAACACACCGAAGTACTCGCCGGAGGTGTTCGAAGCCGAGTGGCTCGACGGCGCCACCGGACCGGCACTGGGCGCGGTGTTCCGGGGTCACGTCAAACGCAATGAGATCGGGCCGGTGTACTGGACCAAGTGCCGCGTCACCGCATGCGAGCCTGGGCGTGAGTTCGGCTTCGAGGTGCTGGTGGGCGACCGTCCGGTGAACAACTGGCACTACGCTTTCGCGCCCGCCGGAGACGGTACCGATGTCACCGAGTCCTTCCGGATGACGGAGGGATTCTTCACCAGCGTCTTCGGATTGCTCGGCGGTCAGCTGCGCACGCGACGCAATATCCGCGATATGACCAAGACGCTCAACAGGATCAAGGCCGAAGTCGAGTGACGATGCCCCGAGGTACGAGGGGTTGAGGAGCGAGACGATTCAGCTCCAGTCGAGTGACGATGCCCCGAGGTACGAGGGGTTGAGGAGCGAGACGATTCAGCTCTAGCGAATCGGCCCCCTAAGCCTCCTAAAGCGTCTTGGTGCAGTAGGTACGCGCCGGCGACGGGTAGGGCCAGGCGAAGTTACCGCCGCCGGAGGAACAGGCGTGCTGGTCGTGGATGTCGAGGCGGCGGGTTATCTGCACCAGGACGCCGGAATCGGGTGTTGCCCCGGAATCGGCACAGTCGGCGCGCTCCACCACGCCGACCGGCATGTCCAGGCGGTAGCAGTGGTCGGCCACCAGGTTGGGAACCAGGCACAGTCCGGCGATCTCATGTTCGGCGACCGGGGCCGGGAAACGCTGGTACTCGGCGGTGGGGCATTCACCAGAGGTGTCGGCCAGGGCTCCCACGGTGTAACTGGGGTCCTCGGCGCAGGAGGATCGCTGCGCCTGGACCGCCTCGGGCGTCGTGGGCAGCACCGCCACGCAGTCGCCGACCGTGAGCGGCCGCTGCGCAGCGTGCTCGAAGTTATCCCGTGCCCGGCTCAATGCGATGGTCGCGACGACGGTTCCGGCGGCCAGGACGACGACCGAGCCGACCACGGTGGCTCGGCGTCGGTACTGCATCTTGGGGGTCATCTCTAGAAGAGTGGCAGATGTTGTCGCCGGTGTCTCCCTAATCACGTGCGTATACACCTGACCCAGGGGAAACGCGGGTAGCGACACGCCGAACCGTGCCGAACGGGGCGTCGGCGGCACGCTCTACATTGACCAGCAATGGCATTCCACATCCACCGTGCCGAGCGCACCGACCTGCTGGCCGACGGCCTCGGCGCGTTACTGGCGACGCCGCAGGCCGACCCGTTCGCCCAGGAATTGGTGCTTGTTCCGGCCCGCGGGGTGGAGCGGTGGCTCTCGCAGCGACTCTCCCATGTGTTGGGCCGCGGTGCGTACGCCGACGGCGTCTGCGCGGGGGTGTCTTTTCGTTCACCACGGTCGTTGATCGCCGAACTCACCGGCACCACCGACACTGACCCGTGGGCGCCCGATGCCCTGGTGTGGCCACTGTTGGAGGCAATCGACGCCGCCGTCGACGAGCCGTGGTGCCGGCGCCTCGCGGTGCACCTCGGGCACGGCCACACCGGGGACGAGGCCGAATTGCGCAGGGGTCGCAGGCACGCCGTGGCACATAAGATCGCGGCGCTGTTCGCCTCCTATGCCGCACAGCGGCCGCAACTGCTCGTCGACTGGACCGGCGGCGAACCGACCGACGGTATCGGCGGAGTTCTCGACGAGGATCTGACCTGGCAACCTGAGCTGTGGCGGGCCGTGCTGACCCGGGTGCCCGCCGATCCACCCCATATCCGGCACCGGAAGACGCTGGAACGGTTAGAGGCCGGCCCGACGGATCTGCCGTCGCGGATATCGCTGTTCGGGCAGACCCGGCTGTCGGCCACCGATATCGAACTGCTGCAGGCACTTTCACGCCATCACGAAGTGCACTTGTGGATACCGCACCCCAGTGACGCCCTGTGGCGCAGCCTCGCCGGGGCGCACGCACGGGTGCCACGCCGCACCGATACCGGATATCACGCGGTCGGGCACCCGTTGCTGGCGACGCTGGGCCGCGACATCCGGGAACTGCAGCAACTGCTGCCCGTCGACGTCGCCGAAGACCACTGCCTGCAGGATGCCGACGCGCCCGCTGATCCCGGGACTCTGTTGGGCTGGTTGCAGGCCGATATCGGCGCCAACGAGATGCGACCGGGCACCCGGATCGTCAGTGGTGAAGACAGATCGGTTCAGGTGCACAGCTGTCACGGCCCGGCCCGGCAGGTCGAGGTGCTGCGTGACGTGTTGCTCGGCGTGCTGGCCGACGACCCGACCCTGGAGCCGCGCGACATCCTGGTGATGTGCCCCGACATCGAAAGCTATGCGGCCCTGATCATTGCGGGCTTCGGCCTCGGTGAGCACAGCGGGGGACACCCCGCGCACCGGTTACGGGTCCGGCTGGCCGACCGCTCCCCGACACAGACCAACCCGCTGCTCGGGGTGACGTCGGCACTGCTGGGACTCGTCGGGGGCCGCGCCGCGGCCAGCGAGGTCCTCAACCTCGCCGAGGCCGGCCCGGTGCGGGCCCGGTTCGGTTTCACCGACGACGACCTGGACAACATCATCCGATGGATCCGCGAGTCCGGTGTGCGCTGGGGATTCGACCGGGATCATCGCGCGCCGTTCGGTCTCGGCGAGTTCGTACACAACACATGGCAATTCGGTATCGACCGGGTGCTCACCGGGGTGGCCATGTCCGACGATTCGCAGGGCTGGTTGGACACCACGCTGCCGCTGGACGACGTCGGCAGCAACCGGGTCGAGCTGGCGGGACGGCTGGCCGAATTCGTCGATCGCCTGCAGTCGACCGTAGACTCGCTCACCGGTACCGCGACACTGGCCGAGTGGCTGGACCGGATCAGTGCCGGCGTCGCCAGGCTCACCCGGGTGAACAGCACCGACGGATGGCAGTGGGGACAACTGCAGCGCGAATTCGCCGATATCGTCGCCGATGCCGGACCACGAAGTGGTATACCGTTGCAGCTCAACGATATCCGCTCGATACTGGAGCGGCATCTGGCGGGACGGCCGACCCGGGCCAACTTCCGCAGCGGCGGCCTCACGGTGTGCACCATGGTGCCGATGCGTTCGGTACCGCATCGTGTCGTATGCCTGGTCGGACTCGACGACGGGGTGTTCCCCCGGCTCGGATCACCCGACGGCGACGACGTGCTGGCCCGCGAACCGGTCACCGGGGAGCGCGATATCCGTTCCGAGGACCGCCAACTGCTGCTGGACGCCATCGGAGCCGCGACCGAGAAGCTGGTCATCACCTACACCGGAGCCGATGAGCACACCGGACGACGGCATCCGCCGTGCGTTCCGCTGGCCGAGATCCTCGACGCCCTGGACCGGACCACATCCAGACCGGTCCGCGGACAGGTTCTCGTCGAACACCCTCTGCAACCCTTCGACGTCAAGAACGTCACACCGGGTGCCCTGGGCCAGCCGCCGTCGACACCGTTCACCTTCGACCCCACCGCGTTGATCGCCGCCAAGGCCGTGGCGGGTGCCCGCAGTGCGCGCCCACGCACGTTCCTTTCCGCACCGCTGCCGCCATCCGGCCCCGATGATGTTGCGCTGGAGGACCTGCTGGCCTTCTTCCGTGATCCGGTCAAGGGTTTCTTCCGGGCCTTCAACCTGACGCTGCCGTTCGATGTCGACGTGGTGTCCGATGTGATACCCGTCGAGATCGACTCGCTGCAATCGTGGGCAGTCGGGGACCGGATGCTCGACGACATGCTGCGCGGCCGGGACCCGAAGTGGGCACTGCAGGCCGAATGGCGGCGCGGCTACCTGCCGCCAGGTCAGCTCGGCTGGCGTAAGGCGACAGGCATCTGCGGTATCGCGCAACGGCTCGCCGCTTCGGCGCTGGCACTGCGCATCGGTCCGGCGTCCGCCGTCGACGTCGATATCGACCTCGGTGCCGGCCGTCGGCTCACCGGGACCGTGGCACCGTTGCACGCCGATCGCTATGTGTCGGTGACGTATTCGACCTTGGCACCCAAACATCTGCTGCAGTCGTGGATAAATCTGCTCGCCTTGTCGGCGGCGCAGCCGCGGACCGACGCGACGGCGATATGTATAGGGCGGGTCCGTAACTCCGTCACCGAACGCCGGTTCGCCCGCCCCGGGGCGGCGGCCGCCCACGAGCTGCTCGGTGAACTCGTCGCGCTATACGACGCCGGCCTACGTGAACCGCTGCCGTTGCCGCTGAAGACCTCGTACGAGTGGGCCAGGGCAAGGATGAAGAACCGTGACCCCTACCCGCTGGCCGGCCGCGCCTGGGCATCCGGGCAATACCCCGGCGAGGATGCCGCCCCGGCGCACATCCGGGCCTGGGGCGCGAACACACCACTGGATGCGCTGCTGACGCCGCCGGCGCCCGGTGAGGAGATCCGTGGTGAGGGCACCCGACTCGGCGCGTTGGCCGTCAGACTCTGGACACCGATGCTCGCCGCGGAGCTGGTCGACTGATGCAACCCTTCGATATCCTCGGCCCACTGCCGCAACCGAATTCGACGACCGTGCTGGAGGCCAGTGCCGGTACCGGCAAGACGTTCACGCTGGCGGCCCTGGTAACTCGCTACCTGGCCGAAGGGCTGGCCACCCTCGACGAGATGCTGCTCATCACCTTCAGCCGGGCCGCCACCCGCGAGCTGCGTGAACGGGTCCGGGCCCAGCTGGTCGAGGCAGTGGAAGCTTTCGCCGACACCGCATCGCGCGACGGCAATCAGCTGATCGACCACCTGCTGACCGGTACGCCGGACGAGCTCGAAAGACGGCGGCAGCGTCTGCGTCACGCATTGGCGAACTTCGACGCGGCAACCATCGCAACCACCCATCAGTTCTGTCAGATCGTTCTGAAATCCCTTGGCGTCGCAGGAGACAACGACCCCGGGGTGAAGCTGGTGGACACGCTGGACAGCCTTGTCGCCGAGATCGTCGATGACCTCTACCTGGCGCACTTCGGTCAGCGCAAGACCGAGCCACCCATGACCCGAGAAGAAGCCCTCGAGCTCGCGCGTGAGGCGGTCGACAATCCGGGCACGCAGATCCGTCCGATCGGCGCCCCGGAAGGGTCCGAAGCGGCCATCCGGGTGGATTTCGTGCAGCGCGTGCGAGCCGAACTGGAACCCCGCAAGCGCCGCCTGCGCATCCAGGGCTACGACGACCTGCTCAGTAGGCTCGCCGAGGCGTTGGCACCGGTGGATGCGCCGGCCCGGATCAGGATGCGCAAACGGTGGCGCATCGTGATGGTCGACGAGTTCCAGGACACCGATCCGGTGCAGTGGCAGGTGATCGAGCGGGCCTTCGCCGGGGCGTGCACGCTGGTGCTGATCGGTGACCCCAAGCAGGCGATCTACGCTTTTCGCGGCGGCGACATCACCACCTATCTCAGTGCCGCTCATACCGCGGGCGAGCGGCGCACACTGGCCACCAACTGGCGCAGTGACGGCGCCCTCGTCGCGGCGCTGCATACCGTCCTGGGCGGGGCCGAACTCGGCGACCCAGGCATCGTGGTCCGCGATGTCGCGGCACAGCACGTCGGGCATCGGCTGGCGGGTGCGCCGCACAACGCGCCGTTCCGGCTGCGGGTGGTCAACCGTGCCCAGCTGGGCAAGGGCCCCGACGAGTTGATCCCGATCGCCGATCTGCGTGAGCACATCTCGCGTGATCTCGCCGCCGATATCGGCGAGTTGCTCGGTAGTGCAGCGACTTTCGCGGGCCGCAAAATAGACGCCGGCGATATCGCGGTGATCGTGGAAAGCCACCGCGACGCCCGGGTCTGCCGCGACGCGTTGGGCGCGGTCGGCATTCCCGCCGTCTACTCCGGCGACACCGATGTCTTCGACTCCGCTGCGGCAGCGGACTGGTTGTGCCTGCTGGAAGCCATGGAACAGACCCACCGCCCCGGGTTGGTGCGCGCCGCGGCGCTGACGATGTTCTTCGGTGAGACCGGTGAATCATTGGCCGCAGGTGGCGACGCGTTGACCGACCGGATCGCCGAGACATTGCGCGAGTGGGCGGATCACGCCCGTGAGCACGGGGTGGCCGCGGTCTTCGAGTCTGCCAACCTCGCCGGTATGAACGCCCGGCTGCTGGCCTCCCACGGTGGCGCCCGTGCGCTGACCGATGCCGCCCAGTTGGCGCATCTGCTGCAGGAGGCCGCGCATCGCGACGGGCTGTCACTACCCGCGCTGGCCGAGTTGCTGCGCGGGCACCGGTCGGTCAGCGACACCGGAGCGGAACGAAATCGCCGGCTGGACAACGAGGCCGCCGCCGTGCAGATCATGACGGTGTGGGCCAGCAAGGGACTGCAGTTTCCTCTGGTGTATCTGCCGTTCACGTTCAATCGCAATGTCCAGATCCGCGACCGCGTGCGATACCACGACGACGACGGTCAACGCTGCCTGCACATCGGCGGGCGGCGCAGTCCGGACTTCACCGAGGCCGTACGACGTGGCGCCGCCGAAGTGGCGGGCGAGGCGTTGCGGTTCAGCTATGTCGCATTGACGCGCGCGCAGTCGCAGGTCACGGCGTGGTGGGCACCGTCCAAGGATGAGGTCAACGGTGGCTTGTCGCGCCTGCTGCGCGGCCGGGCAGTCGGAGGCAGGCAGGTTCCGGACCGGTGTGACGGTCCCGTCACCGACGCGGCTGCCCGGGAGTGCTTCGCGGCCTGGGAAGCGGCAGGCGGGCCGGTTCTGGAAGATTCCGTTGTCGCCGCTGCTCCGCAGGTTGCGCCGGCAGCGACACCAACAGGATTGGCAGCCAGGCACTTTCACCGTTCGGTCGATCTCACCTGGCGCCGCACCTCGTATTCGGCCCTGGTGCGCACCGCCGAGGAGCAGGTGGCGGCCGGGGTCAGCAGTGAACCCGAGGCCGGTGCCAAGGATGACGAGATCGATGAGATATCGGTCGATGCGCCATCGCCGGCCGGCGCCGACGTGGCATCGCCGATGGCCGATTTGCCCGCCGGGGCGACCTTCGGCTCACTGGTGCACGCCGTGCTGGAGACCGCGGACCCGTTCGCGACCGACCTGGCCGGTGAGCTGACCGAGCAGGTGCGCAGTCATTTCGCGTGGTGGCCGGTGGAGGCCACTGCCGAGGCGATCGCAGAGGCGTTGGTGGCCGTGCACGACACCGTCCTGGGGCCGCTGGCCGGCGGGTTGACGCTGCGGGATATCGGTCTCGCGGACCGGTTGCGCGAGCTCGACTTCGAGATGCCCTTGACCGGCGGGGATCTCGCCGGGACTGCGGGCCAGGTGACGCTGGCAGATGTCGGTGACTTGCTCGCCGCCCACCTGCCCGCTGACGACCCGCTGGCGGTCTACGCCGATCAGTTGCGCTCGCCGGTTCTCGGGGCTGCAACCCTGCGTGGGTACCTGTCGGGATCGATCGACGCGGTGCTGCGGATACCGGACCCGGTTGCCGGGCACCGCTACCTCGTCGTGGATTACAAGACCAACCGGCTGGGCGACGCGCAAAGACCGTCGGTGGCCGGAGACTACGGACCGGGCCAACTGCGCAGGGCCATGCTGCATTCCGACTACCCGCTGCAGGCGCTGCTGTATTCGGTTGTGCTGCACCGATTCCTGCGCTGGCGGCAACCCGGGTACCAGCCGCAGACGCATCTCGGCGGTGTGCTGTACCTGTTCCTTCGCGGTATGTGCGGGCCGGACACTCCGCTGATCGACGACCACCCGGCGGGTGTCTTCAGCTGGAATCCACCGCCGGCCCTGATCTGTGCGGTGTCCGATCTCCTCGACGGCAGGACCGGGTCGTGAGCACCGAAACCACCGACGGCGTGGATCCGCTGCACTGGCGTCGCGTCCAGAACGCGGCCGGGTTGTTGCGCACCTTCAACGACGCGGGTGTCATCGACGCAGCCGACGTGCACGTGGCGAACCGGCTGACCGCACAGGCCGGGGAAACCGACGAGACCGTTGCCCTGGCCGTCGCGTTGACGGTACGCGCGTTGCGTGCCGGTTCGGTTTGTGTCGATATCGGCTCGGTGGCAACGGATCTCGTCGCATCCTCCGACGACGACGCGGTGGTGGCGGGACTGCCGTGGCCGGACCCGGCGGGTTGGCTGACCGCGCTACGGGCCAGTCGGCTGCTGGGCACACCACCGGCGCTGCGACTCTACGGCGACCGGTTGCTCTACCTGGACCGCTACTGGCTCGAAGAAGAGCAGGTATGCGCCGACCTGCTCGCCCGGCTCGGAGTCGAACTGCCGACGGATACGACGGCACTGTCGGCCGGTCTGCAGCGGGTTTTTCACCGGCCGGGATCCGATGAGCAGCGCAGCGCCGCGCAGATCGCGGTGTCCCAGCTCACGACGGTGCTCACCGGCGGGCCGGGTACCGGCAAAACCACCACGGTCGCAGGCCTTTTGGCGCTGCTCACCGAACAGGCCGAGGCGGCGGGCCGGCCGCGACCGCGGATTGCGTTGGCTGCCCCCACGGGTAAGGCGTCGGCGCGGCTGCAGGAAGCGGTGCGCGTCGAGATCGCGAACCTGGCCGATGTCGATCAGCAGCGGCTGACCGGACTACAGGCCGTCACCCTGCACCGCCTGCTGGGACCACGGCCGGATACCTCGGCGCGGTTCCGCCATCACCGCGGCAACCGGCTGCCGCATGACGTCATAGTGATCGACGAGACGTCGATGGTGTCGCTGACGATGATGGCGCGGCTGCTGGAAGCGGTACGCCCCGACACCCGGCTGATCCTGGTCGGCGATCCCGATCAGCTCACCTCGGTGGAGGCCGGTGCGGTGCTGGCCGACCTGGTCGACGGGCTGGGCCGGCGGTCGGATGTCCGGATCGCCGAGCTGACGACATCGCACCGCTTCGGTGAATCGATATCACTACTGGCACAGGCAATCCGCGCTGGGGATGCCGATCGCGTACTCGACCTGCTGACCGCTGGTGGGCCGCATGTGGAGCTCATCAGCACCCCGGACCCGGCGGTGCGATTGCGTGACGTCCTGGTTCCGCACGCGCTCGCGGTTCGAGCGGCGGCGTTGTCCGGCACGCCTGCCGAGGCGTGCGCGACCCTAGACGCGCACCGACTGTTGTGCGCGCACCGTGAGGGTCCTTATGGTGTGCGGCACTGGAACCGGCAGGTGCAGCGGTGGCTCACCGACGAGACCGGTGAGTCACTGTGGTCGCAATGGTATGTGGGCCGGCCGGTTCTGGTGACCGCCAACGACTACGGGCTTGGCCTCTACAACGGTGATGCCGGTGTCACGGTGCTCGCCGAGGGCGGGCTGCGGGTCGCGATCGCCGGCACCGGTGGGTTGTTGGACTTCGCGACGAGCCGACTGGCCGATGTCGAGACCATGCATGCCATGACGATCCACAAGAGCCAGGGCAGCCAGGCCGATGAGGTCACTGTGCTGCTGCCGCCGCAGGATTCGCGGCTGCTTTCGCGCGAGCTGTTCTACACCGCCGTCACGCGCGCAAAACGTAAGGTGCGCATCGTCGGGTCCGAGGACGAGGTGCGCGCGGCGCTGAGCCGCCGCGTCGTGCGAGCCACCGGCCTACGGCAGCGCCTCGCCGGGAACTGACCACGCGAGATCCACGAATTGGCGCATCCTGCTCGCACTTTCGCGCCCAAACGTGCGATTGGGCGAGGTATGGCGGCTAAGGAAAGACGCGGACAACAATGCAGCCCCCGCCGTGGCGGGGGCTGCACTTTGTTATCGGGTATCAGGCGGCGGGCGGCGCACCGTTGAGCACCCGCTGCATGTCCGGGATCATCTGCTGCAGCTGCTGTCCCCAGTAGCCCCAGCTGTGGGTTCCGTTGGGCGGGAAGTTGAACACCCCGTTCTGACCACCGGCGGCAATGTAGTTGTCGCGGAAGGTGATATTGGTCCGCAGGGTGAAGCCCTCCAGGAACTGCGCGGCCATCAGGTTGCCGCCACCACCGGAGGTGTCCAGCTCCGACGGGGTACCGGTACCGCAGTAGATCCAGATCCGGGTGCGGTTGGCGACGAGGCGGTCGATGTTGACCATCGGGTCGTTACGCTTCCAGGCCGGGTCCGAGGACGGGCCCCACATGCTGTTGGCGTTGTAGCCGCCGGCGTCGTTCATCGCCAGCCCGATCAGCGTCGGCCACCAGCCCTCGGACGGGTTGAGGAAGCCCGACAGCGAGCCTGCGTAGATGAACTGGTCGGGATGCCAGATGGCGTAGTTCAGCGATGCGCTGCCGGCCATCGACAGACCGACGGCGGCGTTGCCGGTCCGCGAGATGCCGCGGTTGGCTTCCAGCCAGGTGGGCAGTTCATTGGTCATGAACGTTTCCCACTTGTAGGTGTAGTTCTGGCCGTTGCCCTGCGACGGCTGGTACCAGTCGGCGTAGAAGCTGGACTGGCCGCCGACCGGCATGATCACCGACAGGCCCGAGTTCTGGAACCACTCGAACGCCGGGGTGTTGATGTCCCAGCCGTTGTAGTCGTCCTGTGCACGCAGACCGTCGAGCAGGTAGACCGCCTTGGGTCCGCCGCCCTGGAACTGGATGCGGATGTTTCGTCCCATCGAGGGGGACGGGATGTCGAGGTATTCGACGGGCAGCCCCGGACGCGAGAACGCCCCGGCGGGTGCCGTCTCTCCGACGATCCCGATTAAGCCGGGCAGCGCGGCAGCCGCGACCGCGGCGACCGTCAGCCGGCGCAGGGATGCCCTTGCCGTACCGCGCAACTTCTCTACGAACTTCACGACTGTCGCTCCTCCATCGTCGTAATTACAAACCTGTGTTGCCTGTGTGACGCAAGTGAACCATGTGGTTGGAGGTGCAACGCGCCGAGAAACCCGTCGCCGCGATCGCGGTTGACTAACGATTGCGTTTCACGTGGAACGCCAATTTGTCACCGCGTTGTGACCATCCGCGGGCGTGTTCGGCCCCGCCGGAACAGCCGCGTACGACCCGTTTGCGCAGGACATCCGACTGCTAGCAGCAGCGCACCGCGCAACCGGTCACAGTTCGCCCGAAAGGGCCTGGGCGATGGCGTCCTCGGCGTGGCGGTGGCCCACCACTTCGAAGCCGACCACCGTCACCATCGGCGCCAGCATCACCACCAGCAGGCACACCGCCATCGTCACGCCGGCCGCTGCCAGCGCGACCGCTGCGGCCAGGACCAGCACGGTCGCCACGATCAGCACGATGTGGAATGCGTCGAAGGAGCGCACCAGCTCGAGGTAGATCGCGAAGATGCCCAGGATGTAGACGCCGACCGGGATCGCCACCGTCAACACCGTGGCGACCGACCCGATCTTCGCCTCACCCTCGATGAAATACGCCGCGACATGCAGTCCGGCCCCGGTCGCCACGATGGCGCCGAATATCACGATGTGGCCGTAACCCCAGCGGAACGAGTGCTCGCGATGGGCGTGCAACAGATCGGCCGCAGGCACGACGAAGTAGACCCACCACATGCCGAAGGTCAGACCGACGCCCGCCACCACGATCAGTGCGGCGTCCACGGTCCAGCCCTGTTCGTTGATCACCGCCGACAGTGACGCCACGGTGCCCACCACACCTTCGCCCAAGGCGATGATGGCCAGCAGGCTGTAGCGCTCGGCAATGTGGTGCGCATGCCAGGGCGTGCCGCCCTTGCGGGTCTCGGCGATCCATGGGCCCAGCATCTCGATGCACACCATGATCGCCACCAGGGCCAGCGTCACCGTCAGCGAGCTGTGCACGATCAGCACGCCGATCCAGCCGATCTGGGCGATGGTGATCGCTCCTGCGTAGGCCAGACATGCCGCACGGCGGCCCGGGTCCTGGCTTGCCGCCCGTAACCACTGGAACACCATGGCAATTCGCATCACGACATAGCCGGCCACCATCACCCGGTTGTCGACGTGCTCACCGTCTTCGATGGACCGGTACACCGGCGCTATGCCCAGTGCCAGGATGATGACGCCGACCATCTGCAGCATGGTGGTGAGCCGGTAGATCCAGTCGTCGGTGTCGAATGCCGATGCGAACCAGGTGAAGTTGATCCACGCCCAGCAGGTGGCGAAAGCACAGAACCCGAACGCCGCCAGCCCGGCCCAAACGTGGTTGGCCGCCATGGCATGTGCCAGTTCCGAGGCCGCCACGCCGAAGGCGATGACGAAGGTCAGGTCGAACAGCAGCTCCAGCGGCGTGGCGACGCGGTGCGCTTCGTGCGGGTCGCGCCCGACCATCCGGCGAACCCGGTGCGCTGGGGTGACGGGCTGAGGATCGACATCGCTCACCCGGTCATCCTTGCCGGGTTCGTCCCGCCGTGACAAGCCGAGCCGGCCCACCGCCTACCGATAGCGTGGCTGTCGTGCATACCCGGTCCGGCGCGCAGATCGTCGTCGACGGCGACGTCGTGGTCAAGACTCACCGGGCCGGAACCGATGTCGTCGCGCTGCGGCACCGCCTGCGGATCGCCGCGCGCCTGGGTCGCCAACCCGATGGCGTTCTGGTGCCGCCGGTGTCGACCGAGACAGAGTCTGCCGCCGCCGGCTCGCTGTTGTGGACAACGCGCTGGCCGCGTGTCGACGTTGTCGATCCCGATTCGGCAGTGGTGCCGTGGAGCGAATCCGGTCAACTGCTGGCGCGGTTGCATCGCGTTGCGGTGCAACCGGAAGACCACGTTCTGCAACCAGGCGCCCCAGCGCGCCTGCGCCGGGCACTCGCCGCGATGAGCGCAAGCAGCACTGCGCAGGCGGCGACCATCCAACGCGCCGTATCGGCGTTACCGGAGTGGGTTTGGCTGCCCGCCGGTCCGGGCCGTCCCCGCGTACTTGTGCACGGTGACTGGCACCTCGGTCAACTGGGACGGATCCCCGGCGAACGGCGCTGGCGACTGCTCGATATCGACGACCTTGGTGTCGGTGACCCGGCGTGGGACCTCGCCCGCCCGGCCGGTTTCTGGGCCGCCGGAATCCTGCCCGATGCCGACTGGCAGGCATTCGTGGGCGGATACCGCGAGGCTGCGGGCCCGGCGCTGCCACCAGCCCCCGCGGATCCATGGCCGGCGCTGGACGCGGTGGCCCGCGTGGCGGTCGTGCAGGCGGCCGCCATGGGAGTCGTCACGTCGGCCGAGGACCTCCAGGCCCAGGAGGCGCTGGTGGCGGCGTGTTCCCGGATGCCGTCCTGATTCAGCTGGAGAAGAACAGCCTGCCGAATCCTTGCTTGCGGTAGTGCTTGTTGCCCCGGTGGCCCCACGCCGGACCCTGGCCGTAGCCCTGGTCATAACCATGGCCGTACCCGGGCTGGGCCGGCGGCGGGGGCGCCGACTGTACGAACCTGTTTTCCATCTGGGTCAGCGATTCGAGTTCGCCGAAGTCCAGAAATATGCCCCGACAGGTGTCGCACTGCTCCAGGTGTACGCCGTTGCGCTCGTAGGTCGTCATGACTCCGGCGCATTTCGGGCACAACAGAGTGTTCCCCACGTTCGGCAGCTTGGGCGGTTTCGGTGGTTCGTACGGCGGGATACTCATGAGGTTTCAACGATCGGCGGGCGCAGATCATCCCCACCGGGTTCAGGTCGCAACGTTGTCGGGTTCCGGGTCGGGCCGCGTCCACGCGAGGATCATCGCCGGCGCACAGCCGCCGATCAGGACGGCCGCCAGTGCCAGCAGGCCGCCGGCGTAGGCGAGGTCAGAGCTCGGGAACTGGGTCGAACCGATGATCAGATAGAAGATCGGGACCAACGTCAGGTACTGGGTGAGGGTCAAACCGATCGACCGGGCGCTGTCGCGTTGGGCGATCTCGAACTCGTCGAGTGCGGCCCGCGGCGCGTCGCCCTGGCGACCGGACACGATCTGCAGCGCGATCCATAGCGGAAAGAACAGTGCGCAGGCCGGCAACCACAGCAGCGCCGCGGATTGCATGCCGAACGCGCACAGGACGCCGGTCAGCACCATCAGTGACAGCGCCAGCGCCAGGCCGATGACCAGCAGGCGCCGCCGGCGCTGCACGCGCCAGCGTGGGAGTCGATGCGACCAGGCGCGTTCGTGCTTGAGGAATCTGCGCGACCGATAGTCCTGATAGCGCTCAATCAGGTTGCGGGACTTGGTGACCGGTGCGGTCATCGGGATCCTCCTGTGCGGTTGGTGGGCGGGTACACCTCGGCGGACAGCGGGGTGAACTCCGAACGCGAGAACACCGCTTCGACCGGGAGGTCGAATACCGCGCAGATCCGGAAGGCCAGGTCCAGGCTCGGATAGTGGTCACCGCGTTCCAGTGCCCCCACGGTCTGTGGGTTGATATCGACGAGCTCAGCCAGCGCCGCCCGGCTCATCCGGCGTTCTGCGCGCAGTACCGCAATGCGGTTGTGGATCGGGAGTTCGGCTCCCCTGCGTACTGGGCTCACTTCTCCAGTGTTGGGAAAACCCAACAATCTGTCAAGTAAATCCATCCATCAGCGGTCGACGCCGTCGGCACTTTCGATGACGTCGAACTCCGGGTCGGACATGAAGATCGGGCGGGTGCCGGTCTGTCGCGCCTTACCGCTGAGCCGCAGAAGTTGGCCCGCTTCGATGCTCTCGCCTCCGTGGCCCGGCGTGAAGAGCACGTTGAGCTCGCCGCTGTCGTCTCCGACGGTGACGATCAACAGCGGTTTACCGTCGCGCACCTTTTCGACGACCTGACTGACCCGGCCTTCGACGGTCGCTCGCTGCCCGGCGATCAGCCCGTCGACGCCGAGCAAGGTGGGCACCGGATCGGGATGCTCGTGACTGCCGACCCGTTCACGGTCGGCGTTGGCGACCCTCGCCTGCACCTTCTCCAACTCGCGCGCGACACGCTGCTCGAACATGTCGGGGAAGGCCTGGCGGATCCGGGACTGCACGTCGTAGGGCACGATCGTGGCTGCTGCATTGGGAACCCGGCTGACCGCACGGGCGATCCTGTCGGCTGTCCGATCGTGCAACAACCAGCCGAGCAGTGGCGAGTAGCTGCGCCGCGGCAGCAGCAGCGTCACCCCGGTATCGGGATGCTCACGGGTCGCGGTGGTAACGAGATCCTGTGCAGCCCTGGTCAATCGGCGATCCGGGCAGTCGATGATACGCAGGGGTGTCCGCAGGCCGTAGTGCTCCCAGCGCTTGCGCAGCTGATCGGCGTGATCCTCGTCGATCATGAAATGCACGGCAGTCAGCTCGTCGGCTCGCAGGCCGAGGCCATACCGCAGCGCCTCGACGACCGCCAAGTCCACCGAGTTCACCAACACGAAAACCCGATGCCGGGCGTAGCGCACGTAGTCCAGACGCTGGGTGCGTAGTTTCTCCAGAATCGCTGCCTCGGCGCGGTATTCCCGGTTGAGTCGCATCAGGGTGAAGACCAGCAGCGGGAAGATCACCACCACCAGCCAGGCGCCTTCGGTGAACTTCGCGATCGCGAAGATGGCGACCACCACGGTGGAGATGATGCCCGCCGACAGATTGATCGCCAGCTTGTGCCGCCACCCCGGTTCCTTATGCGTCAGATGGTGTTTGGTCATGCCGTAGCCGGCCATCGCGAAACCGGTGAACACCCCGATCGCGTAGAACGGCACCAGCTCGTTGACCGACCCGCCGGTGAAGATCAGCAATGCCACGGCCAGCACCGCGAGCACGATGATGCCGTTGGAGAAGACCAGCCGCTGGCCACGTTTGGTGAGTTGCCGCGGCAGGAACCGGTCCTCGGCGACGTAGTTCGCCAGGGCGGGGAAGCCGTTGAAACTGGTGTTGGCCCCGGTGAAAAGAATTGCTGCGGTGGCGATCTGCACCAGGCCGTAGAGGACGTGGCCCAGGATGCCGTCACCGAACACCGCGCGGGCGATCTCGGAGAGCACCGACGGGTAGCCCGCGACATAGGGGGTGGCATGGGTGGCGTAGGCCAGGTAGGCCACCCCGGCGAGCAGGAATGCCAGGATGCAAGCCATGACCGTCAGGACCTTGCGGGCGTTGACCCCTTCCGGTTTCCGGAAGGACCCCACGGTATTGGAGATCGCTTCCACACCGGTCAGCGAGGCGCCACCGTTGGCGAAAGCACGCAGGATCACCAGTACCGTCGCGCCCAGGACCAGGCCGTCACCGTGCTGTACCGGAACCGCCCCGACCAGGTTGGCCGCGTCGTACTGCGGCAAGCCCCAGAACAGGTGACGGATCACGCCGGTGACGATCATCAACGTCATCATCACGACGAAGAAGTAGGTCGGGATTGCGAAGGGCCGACCCGCCTCCCGCAGCCCCCGCAGGTTGACCAGGCACATCACCACGACGATGCCGACCGTGATCTCCAGGCTGTACGGACCGAGTGCCCGCACCGCCGAGACCACGGCGACGGTACCCGCGGCGGCCTGCACGGCGACTGTCACCACATAGTCGATCAGCAGTGCGGCGGCCGCGATCTGCGCGACCCGCGGGCCGAAGTTCTCCCGTGCCACCACATAGGAGCCACCGGCGCGCGTATAGGTCATCACCACCTGCCGGTAGGACGCCGCGACCAGGATCAGGATGCCCAGGATCACCCCGGTTATCGGCAGCAGCAGCATGAACGCGGCCAGCGCGGCGTACGGCAGGAGTTCGATGAGGATGACCTCGGTGCCGTACGCCGTCGACGAGATCGCGTCGGGCGAGAGCACCCCGAGGGCGACCGGGTTGGACAGCCGTTCGTTCTTTAGTTGGCTGGTGATCAGCGGTTTTCCGAGCAGGATCCGCTTGAGTGTGTAGCCGACCGACTCAGGGGTCGTTGGCTGGCCGAGGTCGGTCACGGCGTCCATTTTGACGCCAAACGCGTGTCAGCGGACCAATCTGCGCAACAGCGCCGATGCGGCGACGATGCCGACGACGGCCGCGACCACCAGCACCCCGACATCGGCGAGCATGTTCGACGGCATCCCGATCAGTAGTCCGCGCAGCGCATTGACCTCGTAGCTCAGCGGGTTGACCGCGGAAAGCCAGCGCAACCAGGTCGGCATGATGTTCACCGGATAGAGCGCATTGGACGCGAAGAACAACGGCATGGTGATCGCCTGGCCGATACCCATCAGCCGGTCCCGGTTTCGGACCAACCCCGCCAATGACATCGACAGGCAGGCGAAGAACGCCGAACCGAGCACCACGACCGCCATGGCCGCCAGGATCCGCAGCGGGTTCATCGTCAAGTGCACGCCCATCAGATAAGCGATCACCAGCACGCCGATCACCTGCGCCACCGAGCGCACCCCGGCGGCGAAGGCCTTGCCGGTGATCAAGGCAGACGCGGGCACCGGGGTGACCATGAGTTTGGCGAGAATGCCCGCATCGCGATCCCACACGATCTGGATGCCGTAGAAGATCGAGATGAAAAGGGCCGACTGGGCGATGATGCCGGGCGCCAGGAACGCCAGATAGGACACCGAGCCGGTGTCGATCACGTGCAGATGCGAGAACGTCTGGCCGAATATCAGCAGCCACAGCGCCGGCTGCACCATCCGGGTGACGAGTTCGGTGCGGTCATGGCGCAGCTTCTGCAGCTCGACGAGGGCGAATGTGCCCATCCGCGAGACTATTTGGCGTAACCGTCGCCAACCCCGGGGGGCCAGGACCAGCGGTCGTGCCGCCATCGAATCAACTGGCACGGCGGGCCGCTCTCCTGCTGGAACGAATCTGGCGCAAGCCCTGACCGGTACCGGCTTCGGGATCTTCGGTCAGATCGTCGCCGGCGTAGTGTCGGAAGACGTCTTCCAAGGTGGCCTCTGGGCCGACGATCGCCTTGAGCTCTTCGGGTGTGCCGATCGCCTGCAGCGTGCCGTGGTGCAGCAGGGCGACCCGGTCGCACAACGCGTCGGCTTCCTCCATTTAGTGGGTCGTCAACAGCACCGTCATACCGAACTCGTCCTGCATGTGCTGCACCTGCGTCCACACCCCGTCGCGCGCAATGGGATCGAGACCGACGGTCGGTTCGTCGAGGATCAGCAGGGCGGGCCGATTGACCAGGGCTTGGGCCAGCTCGAGGCGGCGCACCATACCGCCGGAGTAGGTGCCGGCCAGGTTGTCGGCGACGTCGAGCAGATTCATCGCCGCCAGCGCGTCGTCGACGCGGGCGCCGCGCTCCTTGCGTGGGACGTCGTAGAGCCGGGCGAACCATTGCACATTCTGTCGCCCGGTCAGCGCCGGTTCGATCGAAAGCTGCTGTGGGACATAACCGATGTTGTAGCGAATATCCATGGTCCGGCGTCTGGTGTCCAGGCCGAAGATCCGCACCTCGCCGTGCTGGACCGGGGTAAGGGTGGTCAGTACCCGCACGGCGGTGGTCTTGCCCGCGCCGTTGGGGCCCAGCAGCCCCAGCGTCTCACCACGACGCACCTGCAGGTTCAGATCGTCGATCGCGGTGAAATCGCCGTAGTGGTGGGTGAGGTTCTTGCAGTCGATGGCGGGTTCGGTCATGGTTGCCTCTCGTCCAGTAGGCCGGTCAGTTTGGTCAGTACCGCAAGGCCGGCGGTCAGGTCGGCGAGCTCGTCGGCGTCGAGTCGCTCCAGTGCGCCGGCCAGAGCGGAGCGGCGGGCGTTGCGCGAATCGTCGGCAGTGCGTTGAGCGGATTCGGCGAGTTGTAGCCGCCCGACCCGGCGATCGGTGGGGTCGGCCGTGCGGACCAGCAGTCCGTCGGCCGAGAGTTTGGAGACCAGGGTCGAGGCGGTGTTGGCCGCCAGTCCGAGTTCGGCGGCGGCCTGGCTGACCGAGATGCCGGGCTGGCGCCCGACCAGGCGGACCAGTTCGGCCTGGGCCTCGCTGAGACCGGCACCGTCGAACCCGCGGGGGGCCGACCTGCGGATCTGGCGTTTGAACCGGCCGATGGTGCTCAGCAGCGCGGTGACGAGGTCGGTGTCGGTCTGCACTTCACCACAATACCTCTGTCACAGAGGGCCGGGGGGTTTTTTGCCCCGGGGGGGGGGGCAAAAACACGCCGAAATCGCTCAGAACCAGCTGTCGCGCATCTCCAGCGTGGTGCGGTCGAGGCTGGCCAGCAGATCCAGCTGCGGGCCGGTCCGGGGCAGTTCGTACCGGAAGAAGTACTGCGCGGCGGCGCGCTTGCCGTCGTAGAAATCACCGGTCTTACCGTGCGCCGCGATCAGCTGCTCCAGCCAGATCCAGGCGATCACGATATGGCCGAATGCCTCCAGGTAGACCGCGCTGTTGGCCATCGCGGCCTCGGCATCGCCCCCGGCGAACATCTCCGCCGTCACCGTGGTGAGGCGGGTGAACACCGCCTCGAGATCGCGTGCGTAGGACGCCAGTGGCTCACCGGCGGCGTCGGCGGTCGCGACGGTGGCGGCCACGGCTGTGCCCAATTCCACCAGTGCCGCACCACCTTGTTGGGTTACCTTGCGCCCCAACAGATCCAGGCTCTGAATGCCATGGGTGCCCTCGTGGATCGGGTTGAGCCGGTTGTCCCGGTAAAGCTGTTCGACGTCGTACTCACGGGTATAGCCGTAACCGCCGTGCACCTGGATCGCCAGATTGTTGGCCTCCAGACACCACTGCGACGGCCAGCTCTTGGCGATGGGTGTCAGGATGTCCAGCAGCAGGCCCGCCGACCGCTGTTCGGTCTCGGAATCCGGGGCATGGGTGATGTCCACCAGCCGCGCACAGTACAGCGCAAGCGCCAGCGCACCCTCGACATAGGACTTCTGCGCCAACAACATTCGCTTGACATCGGCATGCTCGATGATCGGCACCTGCGGGGTGGTCGGATCCTTGGCGGTGACCAGGCGGCCCTGTGGCCGGCTGCGCGCATAGTCCAGTGATTTGAGATAGCCCGAATAACCCAGTGCCACCGCACCGATACCGACACCGAGCCGAGCCTCGTTCATCATGTGGAACATGTAGACGATCCCGCGATGCGGCTCGCCGACGAGATGGCCCACCGCACCCGGCGCACCGCCGGGCGTGAACGTTCCATCGCCCAGATTGAGCACCGTGTTGGTGATACCGCGCTGACCCATCTTGTGATTGAGACCGGCCAGCGCCACATCGTTGCGTTCGCCGATGGCGCCGTCGGCGCCGACGAGGAACTTGGGCACGATGAAAAGCGAGATGCCCTTGGTACCCGCGGGCCCGCCGGGAATCTTGGCCAGCACCAGATTGACGATGTTGTCGGTCAACTCGTGCTCGGCGCCGGAGATCCACATCTTCGAGCCGAACAACCGGTAACTACCGTCCGGCTGCGGCTCGGCGCGCGTGTTGATATCGGCCAGCGAGGAACCCGCCTGCGTCTCCGAGAGCGCCATGGTGCCGGAGAACCGGCCGGCCAGCATCGGCGCCACGAACATCCGGACCTGTTCGGCCGAGCCGAATTTGGTCAACAGATTGGCATTGGCCATGGTCAGCATCAGGTAGCCCGATGTGCTGACATTGGCGGCCGCCAGCCAGGCGAAACCGGCCTGTGCCACCGCCGTCGGCAGCTGGGCGCCGTCGAATTCGGCAGCCATGCTCATCCCGATCAGGTCGGCGGCCGCCGCCGCGTCCCAGGCCTGCTTGACCTCCGGGATCATCGTCACCGTCTGGCCGTCGAAGGTGGGCTCGTTGGCGTCGCTGGTCTTGTTGTGCGGTGCGAAGTACCGGGTGGCCAGCTGCTCGCACAGGTCCAGGACGTCGTCGAAGGTGCTTCGGGTGTGGTCGTCGAACCGGGGGCGTTTGGTCAGTGCCTCGACGTCGAGCCATTCGAAGAGCAGGAAGTCCAGATCGCGCCGCGACAGCAGGTCCGATTTCACATTCGCCAGTATGCGCGGCGCCGTTGTCATCCCTTGGCGATCGGGTGCAACCGGACCTCGGACAGCACACCGCCGGCAGTGGTCGCCGTCATGAACGTGCAGTCCGGCTGGCGCCGCCGGTCGGTCGGTGAACCGGGATTGAGCAGCCGCAACCCGGTGGCACTGGTGGTATCCCACGGAATATGGCTGTGCCCGAACACCAGGACATCGGTATCGGGATACAGCGCCGACATCCGGGCGTCGCGGCCCGCACTGGCGCCGGTCTCATGCGTCACCGTGAAGCGCACCCCGCCCAAAGTCACGTCGGCGCGCTCGGGCAGGCGCGCCCGGAGATCCGGGCCGTCGTTGTTACCCCAGCACGCCACCAGCCGCGCCGCGCGCGATTCGAGAGTGTCCAACAGCGCGATATCGACCCAGTCGCCGGCGTGGATGACGACATCGGCGCGGGCCACCTCATCCCAGACCACGGCCGGCAGGTCACGGGCCCGCTTGGGGACGTGAGTGTCGGCGATCAGCAGGAGTTTCACTGCGGTCGGGCCGCGTCGTGCACCAGCGACCAGATCTGCTCCTCGACACCGCTCGCCGAGACGAAGACCAGCTCGTCGCCCGCGGTCAGGATGTCGTCGGGGCGGGGCAGCAGAACGTCGTCGGCGCGGTGGATGACGATCAGCGCACTGTCCTGCGGCAGGCGCAGGTCGGCGACCGGCAGCCCGGCGATCGGACTGTCGGCCGTCAACGTGATGGTCGCCAAACCGGCGCGGTCCCGGCCCAGGCCCATCAGGCGCACCAGGTGACCGGCGTCGATGCTGCCCTCGATGGCGGCGACCATGGCACGCGGTGTGCAGACTGCGACGTCGACACCCCACGCCTCGGTGAACAACTGCTCGTCGCGGGCCTCGTTGACCCGCGCGACCACCCGGTCCACCCCGAACTCGGTCTTGGCCAGCAGTGCCAGCGCGAGATTGGACTTGTCGTCACCGGTCGCGGCGATCACCACATCGCAGGTCTCGATACCGGCCTCCTGCAACGAGGTCAACTCGCAGGCATCGGCGAGCAGCCAGTCCGCGCCGGGTACCGCGCGCGGGTCGTACTTGCGCATGTCTTTTTCGATCAGCAGCACCTGATGCCCGTACTCGACGAGCTCCTCGGCGACCGAACGGCCGACCGCTCCCGCCCCTGCGATTCCGATCCGCATGCCTGCCTTGCTCTCCTCGGGGAGTCAACGGGTCAAAGTATCCCCTGATTTACTAACCCCTACGCCGCGCCGGACGAAATGGGGGAGTCGGACCGTATGACGTTGGAGCAGATGTATCTCGCACTGCTCATCGGCGGCGCGGTTCTGCTCGCGAGTATCGGCGCGACCCGGTTGGCGACCCGTGTCGGATTGCCCAGCCTGCTGTTGTTCCTGGCGGTTGGGGTGGCGGTCGGCGAAGACGGTCTCGGGCTGAACTTCGACGATGTCAACCTGGCCCGCGATCTGGGTACCGCCGCGCTCGCGATAATCCTCATCGAAGGTGGTCTGACGACCCGGTTCGGCGATATCCGCCGCGTCCTGGCGCCTGCCGCGGTGCTGGCGACGCTGGGGGTCGCCGTCAGCATGATCGTCACCGCCGCGGGTGCGCATCTGCTGCTCGGGATGGACTGGCAGCTGGCGTTGCTGCTGGGGGCGGTCGTGTCCTCGACCGATGCGGCCGCGGTGTTCTCGGTGCTGCGGGTGCTGCCGCTACCGCGTCGGGTGGTCGGTCTGCTGGAGGCCGAGTCGGGTTTCAACGACGCACCCGCGGTGATCCTGGTGCTGATGTTCTCGGCGGTGCCGCTGGACTTCCGGCCCGGTTTCGCCGCCGTGGAGCTGGTCTACGAACTGGGCGTCGGCGCCGCCATCGGCCTGGCGTGCGGCGCGGTGGGCTCGTTCGCGTTGCGCCGCGTGGCGCTGCCGGCCAGCGGTCTGTACCCGGTGGCGATCTTCGGGCTCGGCATCGTGGCCTTCGCCGCATCAGGTGTGGTGCATGCCAGCGGTTTCCTGGCGGCCTACCTGGCCGGGCTGGTGCTGGCCAACACCGGATTACCGCACCGCGCGGCCACCAGGTCCTTCGCCGAGGGGCTGGGCTGGCTCGCGCAGATCGCGCTGTTCGTGCTGCTGGGTCTGCTGGTGTCACCCCACGAACTGCGCAGTGAAGTGGTGCCGGCGATCGTCGTCGGCCTGGTGCTGCTGCTTTTAGCGCGTCCGCTGTCGGTGGAACTGTCGCTCGCCGGATTCCGGGTGCCGTGGCGGGAACGGGCTTTCCTGTCGTGGGCCGGTCTGCGCGGTGGTGTGCCCATCGTGCTGGCGACCTTCCCGATCGTGGAGGGTGTTCCGGGCAGTCAGCGACTGCTCAACATCGTCTTCATCCTGGTGGTGGTGTTCACCGTGTTGCAGGGCCCGAGCCTGGGGCCGCTGGCACGTCGGCTGCGGCTGGTCTCGGCCGATGCCACCCGCGAAATGCATTTGGATGCAGCGCCGTTGGATGTGCTCGATGCCGAGCTGATAACCATGACGGTGGGCCCGGCGTCCCGGTTGCACAATGTGATGATCGTCGAGTTGCGACTACCCGAACCCAGCGTCATCACCCTGATAATCCGCGCCGGGCACACCTTCGTCCCTGCTCCGGACACCCGCATCGAATCGAACGACGAACTGATGATCGTGACCACCACGTCGACGCGGGAGGCTGCCGAACGGCGGCTGCGGGCGGTCAGCCGGCGCGGCAAGCTGGCGCACTGGTTCGGTGAGTACGGCGAACCGGATTAGTCCGGACCCAGCTGGTACTGCCCGGGTTGGGGTCCGCTGTACCAGCCGCTGGATGCCTGCGTGCCACCGTCGACGTGCAATGTCTGGCCGGTGATGTAGCCGGCCAGATCGGAGGCCAGAAATACTGCGGCACCGGCGATATCGTCGACATGGCCAGCCCGGCCGAGCGGGACGATGCGGGCCAGCCGTGCCGAGTGGTCGGTATCGGCGAGTGCCGCCAGGCCCTCGGTCAGCGTGATGTCGGGTGCCAGTGCATTGACCCGGATCCGGTGCGGCGCCAGTTCGAGCGCGGCGGTCTTGGTGTAGTTGATGACTCCGGCCTTGGCCGCGGCGTAGGCGGCGTAACCCGGTGCCGCGCGCACCCCCTCGATCGAGGTGATGTTGATGACGCTGCCGGGCCGGCCTGACGCAGCGAGTTCGCGCGCCACCCGCTGCGTGCATAACAACACGTGCCGAAGATTGCTGCGGTACAACGCATCCCAGCCGTTCTCAGTGGTCTCGAGCAGCGGTGAGGCAAAAACGCCGCCGGCATTGTTGACCAGGATGCTGACGGTGCCGAGTTCGGCTGTGGTCTGTGCCAGTGCCGAATCCACGGCACCACCGTCGCGCACATCGGTGACAATGCCGAGCGCATCGATCGATTCGGCTGCGGCTCCGCAGGTTTCGGGGTCGCGCTCCCAGATCGCCACCGAGGCGCCGAATGCCCGCAGCCCGGCGGCGATACCGCGACCGATTCCCGCGCCGCCGCCGGTCACCACGGCCACCTGGCCCGCCAGTGAGATCTGCGCCGGCGTTATCGGCATGGCACCTCCCAGACGAACCGGATTCCGTCGTTCATAGAACCACACCGGCACCGGCCAGACAGGAGGTCAACAGATGTCCGATCTCGGCCGCGTCGAGGGCCCGCTCGACGGCGGCGCGCACCCGCGATGTCATCGGCGCAAGGATGGGCCGGCCAAGGCGCCCGTCACCGGTACCGATCGAACTGGTTGACTCGTGCCGCAGGACATTGGTCTGTTGTGAGGGGAGTAACCATGCCGACAATCCCGACGCCGGGACCGTCGATGCCGCTGGCCGGTGTGCGGGTGGTGGAGATCTCCAGCTTCGTCGCGGTGCCGTTGGCCGGGATGACGCTGGCCCAGTTG
Source organism: Mycobacterium sp. (assembly GCA_016197405.1). Taxonomy (GTDB): domain Bacteria; phylum Actinomycetota; class Actinomycetes; order Mycobacteriales; family Mycobacteriaceae; genus Mycobacterium. The sequence continues at coordinate 66,492 of JACPVR010000012.1, read as the reverse complement.
GGCGCCGAGGTGATCCGGGTCGATCCCGCCGGCGGCGCCGCCGACTACCGGCGCTGGCCCCTGGCCGAGAGCGGCACCAGCATCTACTGGACCGGGCTGAACAAGGGCAAGCGCTCGGTCGCGGTGGATATGCGCTCACCCGACGGTCAGGAACTCATCGCCAGGCTCATCGCCGAGAGCGGCCCGACCGGGGGCATCCTGATAACCAACGTGGTTGGTCGGCAATGGCATTCGTATGAGCAGCTGGTGACCCGTCGCCCCGACCTCATCCACCTCGAGGTGTCCGGGCGTTCCGGCGGCGGCACCGGGGTGGACTACACCGTCAATGCCGGCTTGGGCTTCCCGCTGGTTACCGGGCCACCGACCGAGACCGGCCCGATCAACCACGTGCTGCCGGCCTGGGACGTGGCATGCGGTCTGTATGCCGCCCTCGGCGTCACCGCCGCGTTGCGGCACCGCGATGCCACCGGCGCAGGTAGCCGGATCCGGTTGCCGCTGGAGGATGTTGCGCTGGCCACCGCGAGCAACCTCGGATTCCTCACCGAGCCGATGGTCAACGGAACACAGCGCCAACGGCTCGGCAATGCCATCTACGGGCAGTACGGGCAGACCTTCACCAGCTCCGACGGTGTCGCGTTCATGCTCGTCGCGCTCACGGCCCGGCACATCCGTGATCTCACCGAGCTGACCGGCACCGCCGCCGCCGTCGCCGCGCTGGAGGAGTCTCTCGGCGTGGACTTCGCCGACGAGGGACATCGCTTCGAACACCGCGACGCACTCGGCGCGCTGTTCACGCCCTGGTTCGCCGGACACCGCGCCGACGAGATCGCCGCCGGGCTGGCCGGGACGTCGATCCTGTGGGAGCGCTACCGCAGTTTCGCCGAAGCCGCCGCCGACGAAAAGGTCACCGGCAACCCGTTGTTCGCGCCGCTGCAGCAGCCCGGGATCGGGGAGTACCTGGCAAGCGGTCTGCCGTTGTCGGTCGACGGGGTGCACATCCCGGCGGTACCCGCGCCCGCGCTCGGCGATGACACCGCGGCCGTGCTGGCCGAGCGGCTCGGGCTCAGTGCCCAGGAGGTGGCCGCCTTGGACGACGCGGGAACGGTGGCTTCGGCTTCGGTTGAGGCTGACCGGTGAGCGTGCTGCTGGAATTGCTTGCGGTACAGCCAGGTGCCGGTGACAGCGCGCTGGCCACCGGGTACGGCCCAGAGGGCAAACGGGTCTTCGGCGGGCAGTTCGTCGCGCAATCGATGGCCGCGGCGGCCGCGACGGTCGAGGGGGCGGCATTCGTCCCGATGAGCATGCATCTGCAGTTCCTGCGTGGCGGTGCGGCCGCGGTACCGATCGTCTACACCGTGGAGCGCACCTACGACGGCCGGACCGCGGCCTCCCGGCGGGCGCTCGCGCACCAGGCCGACCGGCTCATCACCGCCGCGACGGTGTCGTTCGCGACTCCGCTGCCCGGTCCCGAGCACGGCCGCTACCACGGCGGGACGCAGCCGTTGCCCGACGACCCGGAAACCCTCGAGGTCACCGGGCCCGCTGGACCCGCGCCGGGCCTGCCGCCCGGCGAGTTCGACATCCGGATGGTCGACGAGGGGGAGGGCGAGTCCTTTGTGCGCCGGTTGTGGTGGCGCACAACAGTTCCGATGCCCGATGACCCGCTCGTGCATATTTGTGCGGCACTTTTCGTCACCGATGTCTACATGATCGATCCGGCGCTGCGGGTGCACGGCCATTCGATGGCCGATCGCAGTCACCGCAGCGGTACCACCGACTCATCGGTGTGGTTCCATCGCCCGATCCGGGCCGATCGGTGGAACCTGCTGGAATCGCGGTCACCGGCCGCGGCCCGGGGTCGTGGCGTGATCACCGCCGAACTCGTCGGCGCCGACGGCCTGATCGCCGCGACCATGGTCCAGGAGGGGCTGATCGCAGCCCGCGAATAGCCGGACGCCAAGATGGCATCAGGCCCGCTGCATCCCGGTGGGCACCGAATTCGTCAAGGAGAGATATGCGGACCTTCGAATCCCTCGACGCCCTGGTCGCCGCGACCGGCGAAGTGCTCGGCACCAGCGACTGGGTGACCATCACGCAGGAAGAGGTCAACCTCTTCGCCGACGCGACCGGTGACCATCAGTGGATCCACGTCGACCCCGAGCGCGCCAAGGACGGGCCGTTCGGCACCACGATCGCGCACGGATTCATGACGCTGTCGCTGTTGCCGCGGCTCATGCACGACATGTACACGGTGAAGGGGATCAAGCTGGCCATCAACTACGGCCTGAACAAGGTGCGGTTCCCGTCGCCGGTGCCGGTGGGGTCGAAGGTCCGCGCGCAGAGCACGCTGGTCGGTGCCGAGGATCTCGGTAACAACACCGTGCAGCTGACGGTGTCGACGACCATCGAGATCGAGGGTGCCGCCAAGCCGGCCTGCGTCGCCGAGAGCCTGCTGCGCTATATCGGCGGCTAGCTCTTCGTGCCGTGAGCGTGCGCAGATCCGGTGAAAGCGCGGTGTGTCGGGCCGGGGACACGCACGCTCGCGGTAGTTGAAAGAGAGGGTGAGAAGCGCGGGTCAGCTGTAGGCGTCGATACCGAGTTTGATCGCCAGCACCAGCGCGCCGATCCCGATGACCACCCGCATGGGGGTGGTCGGGGTGCGGCGCACCACCACCGGGCCGAGCCGGGAGCCGACCAGGCAGCCCAGCCCGAGTGCGACGACCGACGGCCAGTGCACCGGTGCGACGAACGCGAATATCACCGCGGCCGTGAGGTTGGACGCGCCCAGGAGCACGTTCTTGGCGGCATTGGAATGTGCCAGCGACGCCTGACCAGTGCGCAGCAGCATGGCCAGCAGCACCACCCCGGCGGCCGCACCGAAGTAGCCGCCATAGATCGCGATCGCGAATATCGCCGCGGCCTCCAGCAGCAGCCTGCGGTGACCGGCCTTGCCGTCGACACCGTCGGCGGTGACCGCCGATCGCGGCACCACAATCGCCAGCGCCGAGAACGCCAGCAGCCACGGCACGATCTTCTCGAAACCGTCGGCGGGCGTCGTGAGCAGCAGTACCGCGCCCGCTGCCCCGCCCAGCGCCGCGATCGGGGTCATCCGCAACAACCAGCGGCCCTGCCCGGCCAGCTCGGGTCGTGAGCCGAGGATCGATCCGATGCCGTTGAACACCAGGGCGACGGTGTTGGTGACATTGGCCGTCACGGGCGGCAGGCCCACCGCCAATAGTGCCGGGTAGGTGGCGACCGAGGCCAGACCGGCGATGCTTCCGGTCAGTCCGCCGACGACGCCGGCGGCGAAAAGCAGTGCCCAGTGGATATGGCTCACCGGCGGGCCGGGTGTGGAGTTATGACACGCATGACTGCCAATAGCGTGTCATAACTCCACGCCCGGGCTCGGATCAGAGCTCGGCGACCTCGTGTTCGAGGCGTTCAGCGAGCCGGGCCGCGGCCTGCGCCCGTCGCGTCGGGATATGCGCCGACGGGAACAGTGTCTGCACCGGTTCGTACTCCTTGAGCGTCCGCCGGGCCAGCGTCAGCTTGTGCACTTCGGTGGGGCCGTCGGCGATGGCCAGCGATTCCGCGGCGATCATCATCTTGACGAACGGCATCTCGTTGGAAACGCCCAGTGCTCCGTGCAGATGCATGGCCCGCTGCACCACATCGTGCAGCACCTGCGGCATCGCGACCTTGACCGCGGCGATGTCGCGGCGCACCAACTGGTAGTCGTGGTGCTTGTCGATGAGCCACGCGGTACGCAGCACCAGCAGCCGGAACTGTTCGATCTGGATCCAGCTGTCGGCGATCTTCTCCTGCGTCATCTGGAAGCTGCCCAACGATCCCATCCGGGTCTGCCGGGACACCGCACGCTCGCACATCATGTCGAAGGCGCGCCGGGCCAGTGCGATGGTGCGCATGGCGTGGTGGATACGGCCGCCGCCGAGGCGGGTCTGCGCGATCGCGAACGCCTGGCCTTCACCGCCGAGCACGTGATCGAGCGGCACCCGGACATCGGTGTAGCGGACGTAGCCGTGTGAGGCGTGCTCGGAACTCTCGCCGCCGACACCCACGTTGCGGACGATCTCGATACCGGGTGTCTCGGCGGGCACGATGAAAAGCGACATCTTGTCGCGGGTGCGCGCCTCAGGATTGGTCACCGCCATCACGATGAAGAACGACGCGTGCCGGGCGTGCGAGGAGAACCACTTCTCCCCGTTGATGACCCAGCTGTCGCCGTCGCGCTCGGCGCGGGTGACGAACAGTCCCGGGTCCGATCCGCCCTGCGGTTCGGTCATCGAATAGCAGGACGAGATCTCGCCGTCGAGCAGTGGCTGCAGGTAGCGCTGCTTCTGCTCGTCGGTGCCGAACAGGGCCAGGATCTCGGCGTTGCCGGAGTCCGGCGCCTGACAGCCGAAAACCGACGGGGCCCAGCGGGAGCGGCCCAGGATCTCGTTGAGCAGGGCCAGCTTGACCTGCCCGAAACCCTGGCCACCCAGTTCCGGCTTGAGGTGAGCGGCCCACAAGCCGTTGTCCTTGACCTGTTGCTGCAGCGGGCGCAGCACCGCCATCACATCGGGGTTGGACTTGTCGTAGGGATCGAGTGAGACCAGATCCAGCGGTTCCAGTTCGTCCGACATGAATGTCTCGACCCAGTCGAGTTTGGCCTGGTATTCAGGGTCGGTCTCGAAATCCCACATGGCCCTTGTCTACCGGAGACGGGGTCCGTCAGGTAGACACTTACGCATGAAGACTCATCTGAACTGCCCGTGCGGCGAGGCCATCGTCGGCACCAACGAGGACGACCTGGTCGAGAAGACCCAGAAGCACCTGTCGGAGAACCATCCCGGCCACGATTACTCGCGCGACGAGATCCTGTTCATCGCGTACTGAGACTGCGCGACCGGCGAGCGCTACCCAGCCCGGTAGCGCTCGCGCAGTTTTGTCAGCGTCGCCTCGATACCGGTGGCGTTGGACTTGGCGAAACCCATCCGCTCGTAGTAGTTCAGGGCGTCCTTGAGCGCACCGGTGTCGTGGTAGTCGAACGTCTCGGTCACCTGGGTCAGCGTCGGTGACAGTGCCTCGAACTCCCAGCGCCAGCGATGCCCGAAGGGATGGCGCCACTCGACGACTTCGTCGGGCCGCAGCTCGGTGACGGTGCTGGTGATCCGGTAGGGCACCCCGAACATCTTCATACTCGTCGAGAATTTCGATCCCGCAACGAGTTCGGACGGCGCCTTGATGTTGTCGCGCACGGTCCCCGAGCCGTCGAGTTCATGGTGACGCCGCGGGTCGGCGACGATCGCGAACAGTTCGGAAGCGGGGGCGCCGACCTGTACCGATCTGGAGACCCGGCGTGGCCCGGCGTCGACGATTGTGACGGTCACGGTGCCGGCTCGACGACCATGTCCAGGCTGCTCTCCCAGAGTTGCTCGGCCAGCACCGGGTCGTGCGCCTGCTTGTTGGGTCTGCCGACCTTGCGTTTGGCGTAATACTCACCCGACGTCCATTCGGCACCCGCCGGGGTGGTGGCCAGCCAAACAAGTTGGTCGGCACCCTTTTCCGGCGTTATCAGGGCCAGTTTCCTCAGTGGCGTCCGGTACACCAGGTTGAGCATGCCGTTGCCCGCGTCCGCGCCGAAGTTCGATGCCACCGGGCCGGGATGGAATGCGGCGGTGGAGATTCCGGCGCTGTGATAGCGGCGGTGCAGTTCGCGGGTGAACAGGATATTCGCCAGTTTGGCGTCACCGTAGGCCTTCTGGGCCTGATATTTGCGCTCGTGTTCGAGGTCGGTGATATCGATATGGCCGAACAATCGATTGCCGATGCTGCTGGTGTTGATCACCGTCGCGCTGGATTCGATGAGCCGGTCCAGGAGCAACGTCGTCAGCAGGAACGGTGCCAGATGGTTGACCTGGAAGGTCTTCTCGTGGCCGTCGACGGTGATGACGCGCTCGGAGCCCATGATGCCGCCGGCATTGTTGGCCAGTACGTCTATCCGCGGGTAGCGGGCCAGTAGCGTCGCGGCGAGTTCGCGAACCTGGCCGAGGTCGGCGAAATCGGTGACGAAGTAGTCGGCGCCGAGTGGCTCGGCCACGGCGGCGGTCTTCTTCGGCGAGCGGCCGACCACCACGACTTCGGCGCCGTCGGTGCTCAACTGTCTGGCCGCCGCGGCACCCAGGCCATCGCTGGCGCCGGTGATGACGATTGTTCGGTTCACCGTCGCCAGCCTAGCGATCAGCAGCGGGTGATAAGTGCCGACCGGCGCTGGCTGGTTTCGATGAAGTCGCGCAGGATGCCGGTGACTTCGGCCGGCGCCTCGACATGCGGGAAATGGCCCACATCGGGCAGTACCACCAGGCGGCTGCCGGGTAATGCTTCGTGTGCGGCGTAGCCGTGCGCGACCGGGATGACGCGGTCGCATTCACCCCAGATCAGCAGTACCGGCATCTCGGTCGCCGCGTGCAGGCGATTGAGCGCGCTGACCGCCTGACCGCGGTAGTCCACCACCGAGCGCAGTGTGCGCAGGAACGCATGCCTGGTGGCGCCGTCTGCCAGCGAGGAATACGCACTCCACATCTCGCCGCCACGCGGTGAGCGCAGGCCCGCTCCCGTCAGCCAGGACTTCAGCCGGTTGCCGGCGTCGAGGACGGGTTGCGGCGTGACAGCCGGCAACACCAGTTCGGCGCCCGGCGCGGACAGGAACCGCAGGGCCCAGTTCAGCTCGGGCCCCAGACCACCGCTGCCGATCAACACCAGCCGTTCGCAGCGCTGTTTGTGCTGGTAGGCGAACTGCAGGGCGATACCGCCGCCGAGCGACTGGCCGACCACGGTGGCCCGGGGGATGGCCAGTGCTTCCATGAAGTCGCGCAGCCAGACCGCGAAACCTCCGAGCGAGTAATCGCCGCGCGGTTTGTCCGAGTTCCCGTGGCCCAGCAGATCGGGTGCCACCACCCGGTAATCGCGCGCCAGCTGCGGGATCAGCTCACGCCAGGCGTCTGAGCTGCCCGCCATACCGTGTACCAACAGCAGGGTTTCGCCCGCGCCCTCGTCGACGTAGGCGATTCGGTCGCCGTTCAGTTCGAGGTATCGCAATTCGCTCACGTCATCGCCTCCTTGTCGTTTTCGGTCGTCGTCGTTTCGGTCGTCGTGTTGCACGGATGTCGTTTGGTCAACGGTAACGGCGCCACCGACAAAACGGGTTACTCACCGGTAACAAGGGTTGGACTAGCCGTCATGGCGACTGCTCTGACCAGCCTGGATAACAATTCGGTCACTGCCGTCGACTTGGTCACAGCAGCGTCGTAGAACGCCGAATCGGCCGCATGCGTCACAAAGGTCCGGCCCGCAACGCGGCCGAAGTTTGCCGCGGCGGTCTCGTTTTGCCCCGCCGCCACCCGGGTACCTTCACTGCAAGTCCGGGGGAGCAGGTGAAAGACCGCAGGTGAATTCGCGGTCCGCCACGACAAATCGATGGAGATGAGAATGACGATGAGTGGATTCATGACGCGCGGCCTGCGCCGCGGCGTGTTCGCCGGGACGGTCCTCGGGGGTATCGCGGCTGCCACCATCGCGGCACCGGCGGCCGGCGCAGAGACGTGCTCGGCTGTCGGCACCACCGCGACGGTCGGTTCGGTGTCGACGGCGACCAGCCAGTTCCTGGCCACCCACCCGGGCTCCGATCAGGTTCTGACGGCGGCTCTGTCGCAGGGGCCTGAAGAGGCCCGTGGATCGGTGCGGTCCTACTTCACCGCGCACCCCGATGAGTACTTCGCACTCAAGGGGATCACCGCACCACTGGTCGACCTGCAGAACCAGTGCGGCACCGCGGGCCTGCCCCCGGCCTGGGTCGAGGCATTCAACGAGTTCCAGAACGGTTAACGCGCTGTCGGTGCGAGAGCCTTTGAGGCAGACTCGGTGGAATGGACAGTGACTCCGGCGACTACGACGACCCAGGCCCCGACAACACGCTGAGCCCCAGCGAATCATTGGATTCCGATGAGGTGCGCAACGACGACGGCGACATCGTGGTCGACCCGCCCGAGCGCTGGATCGAGGTCGAGGAGCACGAATCCCTCGACGAACGCCTCGCCGACGAGGAGCCCGACGTGACGTCCGACGGTGTCGCGACGCCCGATGCCGAACGACCGGCGCGACGTACCCAGGGTCAGATCGACGGCACTCCCGAAGACGGTGAGTCGTTCTTCGAGATCGTCGACGACGACGAGTGACGACCGGCCCCGCCGCGGCGGGGCCGGTGCTCACGGCGTCAGAGTCACCTTGACGCAGTCGGCCGAGCGCGCCGCCACCGCGGCGTAGCCGACCGCGGCGTCGTCGAGCGACATCGACTGCGTGAAGATGCCGCCGGTATCGATCCGGCCGGACTGGATCAGCGGGACCAATTCGGGCCAGGTGCGCTGGACCGGCGCGGTCGTCATACGCAGTGTCACGCTGCGTACCAGGCTCATGAGCGCCGGGAACGGAAACGGGTTGAGGTCGTGGACGCCGATGACCGACACCGTTCCGCCGGGACGTACGCATGTCAGCGCATCGGTCATGGTGGTGTCGTTACCGACGGCGTCGATCACCGCTGCGGCGCCGCGCCCGTCGGTGGCCTCCAGCACCGCGGCAAGCGCGGGCGGCTCCAGCGGTGTCGCCCCCGACAGCGCCGCCCGCTCACGCCGGCCGGCGACCGGATCGACCGCGAAAACCGTTCCAGCGCCTAGGGCGATGGCGCTGCGCACCGCGCACAGGCCGACCGCGCCGAGGCCGAACACCACCACGGTGCCGCCCGGCGGGATGTCGGCGCGCTGGGCGCCGGCCCATCCGGTCGCCAGGTTGTCGGTCAGCAGCAGAGCCTCTTCGGTGTCGATGCCGTCGGGGATGCGCAGCAGCTGGAAGTCGGCCGCGGGCACCGCCAACAGATCCGCCTGTGCCCCGCCGAGTGCGCCGGAACCGAAGATCTGCGGACCCGACAAGCAGGTGATGGGGTCCAGCGTGGTGCACCCCACGCAGCTGCCGCAGCCGGCCACCGACGACACCAACACCTCGTCGCCCACCGCGACACCGTGTACGTCGGGACCGATCTCGACCACGGTGCCAACGGCCTCGTGCCCCAGGGCAACCGGCTCGATCAGCGGGTAGTCGCCTTCGTAGAAGTGCAGATCGGAGCCGCAGATCGCGGTCGCGGTCACCGCGATGATGGCGCCATCGGGACCGGGGAGCACCGGATCGGGGCGGTGGTCGACGCGGATCTGACCGGGAGCGTCGATCACGACTGTGCGCATGGTTGTCCTCTTGTCGGGCCGGAATCGGGCAGGCTAGCTGATGACGTAGTCGTCGGGATCGGGGGAACGCGTCCAATCCCAGAAATCGACCAACCGCCACGGGCTCAGTGAGTGCACCAGCCCGTCGGCGTTCTTGTAGAAGCTGTGCTTGATGGTGGGCTGCGCCCACACGGTCTTGGTGAGCTCGGCCTGACAGCGCTCGTACCACTGGGCATAACGGTCCTGGCGGGGTTCCATCGCGGTGGCGCCCGCTGCGATGAGCAGGTCCAGACACGCCATGATGTAGCGCACCTCGCATTCGGAATGGAATATCAAGCTGCCCCCGCTGGCCAGGTTGGTGCCCGGGCCGTAGAGCATGAAGAAGTTCGGGAAATCGGGAACCGTCATACCGAGGTATGCGGCGGGACGCTTACCCCACTTGTCGTTCAACTCGATTCCGTTGCGGCCGAACACCTTCAACGACGACACCATATCGTTGACGCGAAAACCGGTGGCGTACAACAAGACGTCGGCGGGGTAGTGGACACCGTCCGCAGTGACGACGGAATCGGGTTCGATCCGCGCGATCTCGGTGCGGACCAGTTCGACGTTGTCGCGTTTGAGCGTACGCAGCCAGCTGCCGTTGTCCTGCAGGGTGCGTTTGCCAGTGGCCGGATAATCCGGGACGACCTTGTCCAACAGTTCGGTGTCGTCGCCGATCTGGCTGGTGATCCACTGGGTGAACATCATCCTGGCCAGGTCGTTGGCCTCGCTGACGGCGCGCTGCTGATCGGGCCAGTCCGGGTCGACGATCGCGGCCGCCAGGCCCTTGTCGCAACCGGGCCAGAACAACAGGAAGCGGTACCAGCGCGCGTAGAACGGCAGATGCCGCAACGCCCAGCGCACTCCGGGCCCGACCGTCTCGTGGTAATTGGGGTTGGGGAACATCCACTGCGCGCTGCGCTGGAAAACCGTCAGGCGGGCGACCTCGTCGGCGATCGCGGGCGCGATCTGAAATCCCGACGCACCCGCACCGATCATCACGACATCCTTACCGGCCAGCGACACGTCGTGATCCCAGCGCGCGGTGTGGAAGGCGGGACCGGAAAACTCTTCGGCCCCTTCGAATTCCGGTACCAGTGGGGTGTTGAGCTGTCCCACCGCGGAGATCACCGCGCGGGCGGTCAGGGTTTGCGTGCCGCCGTCGGCGGTATGGGTCAGCACCGACCAGGTCCCGGTGTCGGCGTCCCAGGTGGCACTGTCCACCCGGGTGCCGAACCGGACGTTCTCGGCGACGCCGTGCCGACGCATCACATCGTCGAAGTAGGCCTGTAGCTCCGGCTGCCGCGCGAAGAACTCGGTCCAATGGTCGGAGGGCTCGAAGCTGTAGCAGTAGAAGTGGTTCCCGACGTCGACCCGGGCACCGGGATAGGTGTTCTCCCACCATGTTCCGCCGACGCCGTCGTTCTTCTCGATGACGGTGTAGGGGATCTGCGCCTGCTGCAACCGGATGGCCGCCAGCAGCCCGGACATACCGCAGCCGATGACGACAACAGGAAAGGCCGCTCGTGCGCCCTCATCGGAGGTGAGCGCATTCTCGCGGACATCGTGGCCGCCGAGCTCCATCTCCTCCAGCAGCATCGGCACATACTCGGCAGGTACGTCCTCGCAGACCAGCCAGTCCATCATGCGTTTGAGCTGTGCGGCGTCCACCGGCGCGGGCTCGGGGCAGCCGCGGTCGCGATAGTCGGTGATGATCCCGAGCGCCAGTTCGCGGGCGGCGGCCTTGGCTTCCTCGCTCATATAACCCTGGACCTCGTTGAGGAAAAGCCCGGCAGGGCGCAGGGTCGCCAGCGGGCCGTCCAGCAGCGCCGGACCCGCAATATGGACGCAGGACAACAACAGCGCCGGAACGGAGACGTCGCGCAGGGCCGCCGCGATCTCGGCGTCCGAACTGTCGAACGGCTCGCCGGCATGCGGATTGCGCATCACACCTCGTTAACGCTCGTCGACTTCAGTGTCGCCTGGAACGTTAGGTGATCACCGCGGCGACAGTGTGCAGATTTGCCGAAGTGTCTACTTGACCGCCTGGTGGTGCGACCAGACCTGCAGCACGTTGGCGTAGGCATCCGGTCGAACCGACAGGGCGCCGACGAACGGATGCTCCAACGCGAAGATCAGGTACATGACGAAACCCATCAGCGAGGCCGTCAGTCCGACCGCGATGGCGTGCACCAACAGGTCACGGGTGCCGAACAGGAAGGTGAAGGCCATCACGACGACGCCACCGCCGAGCAGCAGAACCCACAGTTCCCCCGGCACCGACGCCTCGCCGGTGGAGACCCGCAACTTCCGATTGGCACTGAGATCGTTGAGCCGCACGATGGCCTGGTCGAAGAACGCGATCTCGTTACGGGTCTCGGGCTGCACCTTGAGGTAGCTGGCCCAGACGGCGTTGAGCTGGTCGGACTGCTCCGGGATCGTCTCACCGCGGCGCATCCGCGGGAATTCGTTGTCGATCAGATCCCTGGTGTAGGCGACCAGACTGTCCTGCACATCGGCCTGTGATTCCGGCGGGAGGGCCGAGGAGTCACGTAGCAGGTCCGCGATGGCACTGGCCTCCAACCCCGTCGCGTCCTCGGCATCACCGAACTGTTCCCACACCACCACCACGAGGAACGCGACAAGCACCGCGTACAGCACGCCGGCGAGCTGGAACACCACCCCCGAGACGGCGTTGGCGTGTTCCAGCCGGGTGTGTGAGACCGCCTTGCGGAACACCACCAGGCCGCCGACCGACAACCCGACGACGACGGCGACCCAACCGAAACCCAGGATGGGGGCCGGAATCTGTAGAAGCCCGATCACGATCCAGCCCCCTCGCCTCCCCGCACCGAAGATTGATTATCACCACGACGGGGACGCGCTCAGGGGTGAACACACCGAAGCCGGTGCCGCCTATTCGTTGACGGCCTGCAGGACCACCAGCGCGCGGGCCGGCAGGGCGACGGTCCCGCCGGCAGGCACTGTGGCGTCGCCGTGCCCGTTCTCCGGAGTCGCGGTATCGATCACCACACGCCACTGCTCGCCGAACTCCTTTGGCGGCAAAGTGAATTCGATCGGCTCGTGGTGTGCGCTCAGGCAGATAACGAAGGAGTCGTCGACGACCCGGTGCCCGCGCTGGTCGAGGCCGGGTATGCCCTGACCGTTGAGGTAGACCGCGACGGACTTGCCGAAACCGGAGTCCCAGTCCTCGTCACTCATCTCCGAACCGTCCGGACGGAACCAGGAGATGTCGGTCAGCCCGACACTGCCGCGCTGACGCACCGGGCGGCCGGTGAAGAAACGGCGTCGGCGGAAGACCGGATGTTCGGCCCGCAGCGCGGCGACCTTGGCGGTGAACGCCAGCAGGCCCTCGTCGGCGTTCTCCCAGTCCAGCCAGGTGAGCGGATTGTCCTGGCAGTAGCCGTTGTTGTTGCCCTGCTGGGTGCGACCGAGTTCGTCACCGTGGCAGATCATCGGAACACCTTGCGAGAGCAGCAAAGTGGTGAGGAAGTTGCGCTGTTGACGGCCCCGCAGCTCGTTGATCTCCGGGTCGTCGGTCGGGCCTTCGACACCGCAGTTCCAGGACCTGTTGTGGCTCTCGCCGTCGTTGTTGTCCTCGCCGTTGGCCTCGTTGTGTTTCTCGTTGTAGGACACCAGGTCGGCCAGCGTGAAACCGTCGTGCGCGGTGACGAAGTTGATCGACGCCACCGGCCTGCGCGCGGTGTGCTCGTAGAGATCGGCCGAACCGGTGATCCGGGAGGCGAATTCACCGAGGCTGGCGTCCTCGCCGCGCCAGAAGTCGCGCACGGTGTCGCGGTACTTGCCGTTCCACTCGGTCCACTGCGGCGGGAAGTTGCCGACCTGATATCCGCCCGGGCCGACATCCCACGGCTCGGCGATCAGTTTGACCTGACTGACGGTCGGATCCTGTTGCACCAGTTCGAAGAATGTCGACAGCTTGTCGACGTCATAGAACTCCCGGGCCAGTGTGGAGGCCAGATCGAAACGGAAACCGTCCACATGCATCTCGGTGACCCAATACCGCAGGGAGTCCATGATGAGCTGCAGCGAATGCGGATGCCCCACGTTGAGGCTGTTGCCGGTCCCGGTGTAGTCCATGTAATAGCGCTTGTCGTCCTCGACCAGCCGGTAGTAGGCGGCGTTGTCGATACCGCGCATCGACACCGTCGGGCCCATGTGGTTGCCCTCGGCCGTGTGGTTGTAGACCACGTCGAGGATCACCTCGATATTCGCCTCGTGCAGGGCCCGCACCATGGCCTTGAATTCCTGGACCTGGTTACCGGGGGTGGCGCTGGAGGTGTACTTCGAATCCGGCGCGAAGAACCCGATCGTGTTGTAGCCCCAGTAATTCGACAGCCCCTTGTCGATCAGCGTCGAATCGTTGGCGAAGTGGTGCACCGGCATGAGTTCGAGCGCGGTCACCCCAAGGGACGTCAGATGCTCGATGATCGCCGGGTGCGCGATACCGGCGTAGGTACCCCGGTTCTGCTCGGGAATGTCGGGATGGGTCTCGGTCAGCCCCTTGACGTGCGCCTCGTAGATCACGGTGTCGGCGTACTCATGCTGCGGCGGCCGGTCCACGCCCCAGTCGAAGAACGGGTTGATCACCACCGACTTCGGCATATGGGCCGCGGAGTCGTCGTCATTGCGGCTGTCCGGATCGCCGAAGTTGTAGCCGAACAGCGACTGGTTCCAGTCGAAGGTGCCGTCGATGGCCTTGGAGTAGGGATCGAGGAGCAGCTTGTTGGCATTGCACCGATGTCCAGCGGCCGGATCGTACGGGCCGTGCACCCGGTAGCCGTACCGCTGACCGGACTCGACGCCGGGCAGGAATCCATGCCAGACGAACCCGTCGACCTCCGGCAATGTGATCCGGGTCTCGGTTCCGTCGGTATCGAAAAGGCAGAGTTCCACCTTCTCGGCGACCTCGCTGAAGACAGCGAAGTTCGTTCCCGATCCGTCGTAGGTTGCACCAAGGGGATAGGCCTTACCAGGCCAGACCTCGATATTTGCCGGTAGTGCTGGGCTCGTCACGATGGCTTCTTACCCACTTCCTCGGGTTGCTATGTGCATCTCACGATTACGGTGTGCATCGCACAACGTAGCGACTGGGGCCCAAGATCGCTCGCGGGGCAGCCCACGGTCGGCGTCGTGCATGAGGGATTGTTAAGGAAACCACCCCGTCGGGTAGGCACACAGCGACGTCGGGTGATATCGACCGGCAACGTTGCGGCACCCGGGGCGTCCAGCGTCGCGGCCAGCGGAGCTACCTCGTTTCGCGTGGGTGAGCCAACACCGCAAAGTGGCTGAGGTTCCTAAGAACTGTTCACATCGCTCGGCCGCGTCACAGCGGATCGGGTAGCGTCGTGCTCGGTTGAGTTAACAGCCGCTGGAAACGTCTGCTTCCACGAGTCGGCGTGATCCGCAGTACGAAATGCTTCTACTGATGGGGTCATGATGACCGCAATTAACTCAACCGAATTCGCAATCGGACCGCCGGCAAGCCAGTTGGTCCGGCTCACCACACAGTGGTTGGGCACCGATACCGCGCTGATCACCGCCGCAGGTGAGATCGACGCCGCCAACGCCGACGAGTTCCGCGAACACATCACCGATGCCCTGGTGCGTGGCAAGCACCTCGCGCTGGATCTGAGTCAACTGAAATTCTTTGGCACCGAGGGCTTTTCGGCTCTACACCGGATCTCGGTGCGGTGTGCCGAGGCCGATGTGCGCTGGGCCATGGTGCCGGGCGCGGAGGTACGCCGCGTACTTCGGATCTGCGACCCCGAGGGCAATCTGCCTGCCGTCGACGCCGTCGACGAGGCGATGGCGGTGGTGCGGGGATCGCGCCCGTTGCTCGCCGTGGTGTCGCACTAGCTTTCCTACCCCGGAACACCCCGTCGCCCCGGCGGGGTGTTTCGCTCGGTGGCGCATGCCTCTGGCCCTGACCTGGATTCGCCGCGCGTGGCAAACGGGTACGTACGCGTCGGAAAACATCGACGACGCGGTACCGTTGGTCCCGGGTAACGGCGGGACCCGTGAATGGCAATGGTGGCACTCCAACTCCCGGGGCGGAACATGACTGTGTCTTTGCTGGCAGCGACTCCAGAGGGCGGCGGCGCTGCACTCGACCAGGTCATCGGTATGACAGTCGCGGCGACGGTGGTGACCGTCGCGCTGCTGTGGATCGGCTATCAGCACCGCATGCGACGCATCACCTGGCTCAACACACTCGCCGAGCGGCTCGGTACCCGATTCCACCGGCCTCCGTGGGTCGCCCTGCAGATCCTGCTGTTCACCGCGACGCTGATCTGCGCGCTGTTCGGGTTCATCTGGGATGTCAGCCTGCACATCGGCAAAGGTCGTGACCCGGGGCCCCTGGCCAATCCGGCCCACTACTTCATCCTGGTCGGGCTTTTCATGCTCTTCATCGCCGGGGTGTCCGCCGTGGTGCTGCCGTATGACAAACCCGGTCCGTCCGCGGTGCGGATAACCCGCACCTGGTACGCGCCCGTCGGTGGACTGCTGATGACGGCGTGCGGGCTCTACGCGCTGATCGGGTTCCCGCTCGATGACATCTGGCACCGGATCTTCGGTCAGGACGTCACGCTGTGGGGCCCCACCCACCTGATGCTGATCGGCGGCGCCGGCCTGTCCCTGATCGCGGTGCTGTTCCTGGAGTACGAGGGCCGGCGGGCGATGAACGCCGAGGGCGCCGGCGCGCCTCCGGACGGCTCGGGGATCAGGTTCCTGCGCTACCTGTCGTTCGGTGGCCTCGTCGTCGGTCTGTCGGTGTTCCAGATCGAATACGACTTCGGTGTCGAGCAATTCCGTCTCGCCCTGCAACCGATGATGATCGCCGCCGCCGGTGCGCTCGCCATGGTGGCCGCGCGACTGGTGCTCGGCCGCGGAGCGGCCATCGCGGCGGCGCTGCTCTCGATCGCGTTGCGTGGCCTGGTCGCGGTGGTCGTCGGGCCCGCGCTGGGCGGACCGACCAGCTGGTTCCCCACCTACCTGGGCGCCGCCGTCGTCGTCGAACTGCTCGCGCTGACACCGCTGCTCAAGCGGCACGTGGTGTTCGGTGCCGTCGCGGGCCTACTGGTCGGCACCGTCGGCCTGTGGCTGGAATCGTTCTGGATCGCCGCGGTCTATCACTACCCGTGGCCCACCGCCATGTGGCCGGAGGCACTGGCAATGGCCGTTCCGGTCGCGGTTTTCATGGGGACCTG
Source organism: Mycobacterium sp. (assembly GCA_016197405.1). Lineage (GTDB taxonomy): Bacteria > Actinomycetota > Actinomycetes > Mycobacteriales > Mycobacteriaceae > Mycobacterium. The sequence goes on along the minus strand of JACPVR010000012.1, from coordinate 49,925 downwards.
TGGTGCGCTGCTGGCGATGGTGCTGACCGGCACACCATTGCCCCGCGCCAGTGTGGGGATCGCGTGCGTACTGCTGACCGTGCTGGCGATCGGCGGCGCGGTGGCCAACGGACTGCGCACCGAGGTGCCGGAGGGGGCATCGGCGCGCTTCACCCTGACCGAGCTGCCGTCGGAGCCCGGTCAGCGCCTGGTATCGGCCGATATCCGCATCGATCCGCAGGACCTGATAAGCGACGACCCGGAATGGGTGACCATCCTGTCCTGGCAGGGTGGCCTGGCCAACGACCGCGGCCTGCTCATCGACCGGCTCGACAAACTCGGGCCCGGCCACTACCGGTCCACCCAACCCATCCCGGTGTGGGGCTCCTGGAAGACACTGCTGCGGGTTCAGGACGGCCGCACGATGGCAGGTGTGCCGATCTACCTGCCCACCGATCCGGGCATCGGTGCACAGGGCACCGCGGCGGAGGCCGCCTTCACGCGCGATTTCGTCTCCGAGATCACCATCCTGCAGCGCGAACGCAACTTCAACCACCCGTCGTGGCTGTTCCTGGCCGCCTCCCTGGTGGTGTTGTTCTGCACCCTGGCGTTGATCGCCGCGCTGACGTGGGGTGCGGGCCGGATCAACCGAAGTGATTCGGCCCCAGCAGGTTTGGAACCTCCCAAGCCGTCGGTGTTACCTCGAACGTGACGGCGGACGTTACGCCGGCCTACCTGGCCGACCACACGTTGCTGCTGGCGCTGCCCGCGCTGGCACCCGCCGTTGTGGTGGCGGGCGTGGTGCTCTACGTGGCGATACGGGATCGCAGGCGGCCCGATACCGACGAAAGTGAGGACAGCACATGATGATTCGCGCGGCCCTCGCTGCGGCCACGGTGCTGGGGCTCGCCGGCTGCAGCAGTGCGCAGGTGCCCACACCCACCAGCACGGCGGGCGCGGGTGCGACGTCGAGTGCCACGCCGGGAACTGCACGCGATACCGTCATCGACATCACAATCGCCGGCGGTGCGGTCGATCCCGTCAACGCCGAGTTCAGCGCGACCGTCGGCGCGCCGATAACCCTGCGGGTCAGCAGTGACGCCGCCGACGAGTTGCACGTGCACTCTGTTCCCGAGCACAGTTTCGACGTCGCGGCACGACCCGACCAGGTGTTCACCTTCACCGTGGAGGTACCCGGGCGAGTCGAGGTCGAGTTGCACCACCTGGACCGGACGGTGGCGACCATCCAAGTCCGCCCGTGACGCTGCTGGCGCACGGCCTTGGCGGCTCCACCGATCTGCCGATCCCGTACACCTACGCACTGATCGGTGCGGCGTGGGCGCTCACGCTCACCTTTGCAGTGGTGGCGCTGTTTTGGCGCACACCACGATTCGACCCGGAAAAGCCGGGCCGCCGGTTACCGGACCGGCTGACCCGTGTCGTCGACGCACCCGCGACCCGATGGGGGATTGCGTTGGCCGCGTTGGCCTTCGCGGTCTGGGTGTTGATCGCGGCGGTCTTCGGCCCGCAGGACGGCGACAACGCGTTGCCCGGGACCTTCTACGTGCTGCTGTGGGTGGGTCTTCCGGCGCTGTCACTGCTGATCGGTCCGGTATGGCGGGCGATCTCGCCGTTGCGCACCCTGTGCCGGCTGCTACCGGGCGGCTTGCCGCGGCGTCGCGAATACCCCCCGCAGTGGGGATATTGGCCGGCGGCGGTAGGCCTGTTCGCCTTCGTCTGGCTGGAGCTGGCCAGTCCAGACCCGGCGTCACTCTCGGCCATCAGGTGGTGGCTGCTGGGCTATGTCGTCGTGATGGCCGGCGGCGCCGCCGGCTTCGGCCGACGCTGGTTCGCCCGCGCCGATCCCTTCGAGGTGTACAGCGTGGTGTCGTCGCGGCTGTCACCGCTGCGTCGCGCACCCGGGTCGGCTCTGGTGATCGGCAATCCGTTCGACCACCTTCCGACCCTGCCGGTGCGCCCCGGTACCGTCGCCGTGCTTGCGGTGCTGCTGGGCTCGACCGCATTCGACAGCTTCTCGGCGATGCCGCAGTGGCGCAGCCTGGTCGACGACCTCAGCGACGGCCCGGTCACCGCGACGCTGATCCGCACCGTCGGTCTGCTGGTTTTCGCCGCCGTGGTCGGTGCGACGTTCTGGCTGGCGGCGCGGGCCACCACCGGTGTCGATCGCGAGCAGCGCCGTAGGCTGCCCGGCCAGATGGCGCACTCGCTGATCCCGATCGTGCTGGGATACGTTTTCGCGCACTATCTTTCGTATCTGATAGAACGTGGCCAGCAGACCGTGATCCGGCTCGCCGACCCACTGGGCCGCGGCTGGGATCTCCTCGGTCTGGGCGACGCGCAGGTGAACTACGTGCTGTCGCTGCACCCGTCGGTACTGGCCAGCATCAAGGTGGCCTGTGTGGTGGCCGGCCACATGGCCGGCGTCGTCGCCGCCCACGATGCCGCGCTGCGGCTGCTGCCCAAGCGCCATCAGCTCACCGGCCAGCTGGCGATGATGCTGGTGATGGTCGGCTACACCTTCACCGGGCTGTATCTGCTGTTCGGGGGCTGACTGCTCGCTCCTCGCCCCTCGGGGCTTCGTCGACTCGGGGGGCTGATTGCTCGCTCCTCGACCCTCGTTCCTCGGGGCTTCGTCGACTCGCTGGGTAAGTTGACCCCGTGTCGTCGACCGAACAGCCGGATGCCCAGCCGTTTCCCAGGGCGATGGCGCTGCTGGTCGCGGGCGCGTTCTTCATGGAAATCCTCGACGCCACCATCATCACCCCGGCCATCCCGCTCATGGCGTCGTCGTTCGGCGTCGCCGCCGTCGACGTGAACGTGGCGATCTCGGCGTATCTGGTGACCGTCGCGGTGCTGATCCCGGCCACCGGATGGATGGCGGACCGATTCGGCATCCGCCGGGTATTCCTTGCGGCGATCGTCGTTTTCACCGTGGCATCGATCGGGTGCGCCGCCTCGGTCTCGCTGCCGATGTTGGTCGGTATGCGAATCCTGCAGGGTGTCGGCGGGGCCATGATGGTGCCCGTCGGCAGGCTCGCGGTATTGCGGTACTCCGGCAAGGCCGATCTGGTACGCGCCATCGCGCTGCTGACCTGGCCGGCGCTGGCGGCGCCCGTCGTGGCACCGGTGCTCGGCGGCGCGATCGCCACCGTCGGGTCGTGGCGGTGGATATTCGCGGTCAACGTGCCCATCGGAATCGCCGGGTTTCTGTTGGCGCTCAGGCTTATCCGGGGCGGACCGGCGTCGAGAAGCCGTGCATTGGACTGGCGCGGCATGCTCGCGCTGGGTATCGGAATCTCGGCGGCGCTGATCGTACTCGAACACATCCGGGTCTCCGGTACCGACTGGTGGGCCGTCGCCGTCGGGGCCTGCATCGCCGTCGTGGCACTGGCCGTCGCCGTGCGGCATCTGCTGCGCTACCCGGAGCCGCTGGTGCGGTTACGGGTGCTACGGGTACGCACGCTGCGTATCACCGTCTCGGCCGGGTCGCTGTACCGGCTGGCGATCACCGCGGTGCCGTTCCTGCTGCCACTGCAGTTCCAGCTCGAATTCGGTTGGACGCCACTGGCTGCCGGGGTGATGGTGGCCGCGCTTTTCGCCGGCAACCTGACGATCAAACCCCTGACCACTCCGCTCATGCGCGCCTTCGGCATCCGTACGGTGCTGTTGGTCAACGGGCTGGCCTCGGTCGGCTGTTTCGGTCTGCTGGCGCTGCTGCACCCCGGGCTGCCGGTGCCGGTGATCGCCGCGGTGCTCTATGTCAGCGGCGCGCTACGCTCCATCGGCTTCACCGCATACAACAGCCTGGCGTTCTCCGATGTCGCCGGTGACGACCTGACCCACGCCAACACCCTCAACGCCTCGGTGCAGGAACTGGCCGCCGGCCTCGGCATCGCGATCGGCGCCCTGTTGCTCAGCGTCCTGACGTCCTACCCGCTGGCCTACCTGGCGTTGGGAGCGATACTGGCGGTGACCCTCATCGAGACGCTACGGCTGCCCGGCGACGCCGCAGCCCACGTCAGCGGGAACCGCTGAAGCTCAGGGCTGCACCAGAATCCGGATGGGATTACCGTCCTGTCGCTCCAGCATCTCGATACCGGCGGCGACATCCTCCAACGGCACCACGGCACTGATCGAGCGGGACAGGTCCAGCCTGCCCCGGGACACCAGTTTGGCCAGCGTCTCGATATCGGCGTTCTGATAACCGAGATGGCCGAGCACCTGACGTTTGGTGAGGTTGAACATCGACGTCGGTCCGATCGTCGGGGCCTGGGCACTCATGCCGACTCCGACGAGCCGGCCACCCACCGTCAGCGCCGCCAGTGCCTGCTCGAAGGTCACCTGCAGCCCGACGGCGTCGAAGGCGACGTCCAGTCCGCGGCCCGCGGTGATCTCGGCGATCCGCTCGGGCAGGTTCTCGTCGCGGGAGTCCAGTGCGTAATCGGCACCCAACTCCAGTGCGCGTTCGCGGACCGCCGGATTGAGGTCGATCGCCACGATCGGAGCCGCGCCGACCAGTCGCGCCAGCTGCACGATATGGGTGCCGATACCGCCGACGCCCCAGACTCCGACCGATTCGCCGACGGCGACCTTGCCGGTGCGTACCACCGCGCCGAACGGCGTCGAGACGGCATCGGCCAGGATGGCGGCCTGTTCCAGGGGAACGTTGTCGGGGATCAGCGTCAGGCCCGCGGCCTGGGCGACGGTGTACTCCGCCCAGCCACCGTCGTAGGCGAATGCCATCAGCTTGATCCGCAGGCAATTCGAGAAATCGGCTCGGCGGCAGTTGGGGCAGGCCAGGCACGGTTTGCCCGCCGCCAGCACCACCCGGTCACCGACGGCCCACCCGGTGACCCCTTCGCCGAGTGCGGCGATGGTGCCCGAGGTCTCATGGCCCTGCGTTACCACCGGCAGCTGCGCGGGGAAGGTGCCGTTGATCAGGCTCACATCGGAATGGCAGATACCGCAGAAGGCGACCTTGACCAGCACCTCGCCCGGTCCCGGCGCCGGGACCGGCACATCCTCGACGGTGACCGTGCGGGTTTCGGAGTGGAAGCGCTCGGCGCGCATGGAATCGGTCACGGCTAGCAGCGTAGACCGGGGTCCCGCACTCTAAAGTGGGTTCATGGCCAGGAAGTACGCAACGGCGGACCGGGTCGACCTGCCAGCGCTGCTGGATTTCGTACGACCGCGACACAACATGCTGCTGACCACTTTTCGTGCCGACGGTTCACCCCAGAGTTCTCCGGTGACCGGAGGCGTCGACGAGCAGGGGCGGCTGGTGATCGCCAGCTATCCGCAACGGGCCAAGAGTGTCAACGCCGCCCGCACCGGAACCGCCAGTGTCGTCGTGCTTTCCGACGAGTTCCACGGCGCCTATGTGCAGGTCGACGGCGATGCCGAAGTGATCGGGCTGCCGGAGGCTGTCGAGCCGCTGGTGGACTATTTCCGGGCCGTCGCCGGTGAACACCCGGATTGGGACGAATACCGGCAGGCCATGGTCGATCAGGGCAAATGCCTGATCCGCATCACACCGCGACGTTGGGGACCGATCGCGACGGGCGGCTTTCCGCCGGACAGCGGGCCTTGATCCCATTCGACCGGACCACCATCCCGCTGCGTCAGCGCGATGGTGTCACATGTGGTCCGAGCGCCGCGATCGTCGGGTCGGCACTGCTGGATCCGAGCTACGCCGCCCGTCTGGACGACGTCGACTGGTTCTCCGACGAGCAGGTCCGGTTGCACCGCACGGTGAACAGGGTGTGGCCGCGCGCGCTGGGCACCACGCCGCAGGCGATGGTGCGGGCATTGTCGGCACACAGTCCGGTGCGCTACCGCTGGCGCCTGTGTCACGGGGGACATGACCCGCTCAGCGATGTCCGGGAAGCGCTGCTGCTGGGCTACCCGGTCGCGATGCTGGTCGGCCGGTTCATACCGCGGCACTGGGTTCTGCTGGTCGGTTTCGGGGGCGCCACCGGGTTCCGTTGTTATGAACCGTCATCCGGGGATCTGCGCTGGGTCGGCGCCACCGCCATCCGCGCGGCCCGGTTGACCTCGGTGGGCTTTCCCCGGGTGTTCTGCTTCGTGTTGCCCTACCGGCCCTGGTGAAGGGTCCGGGCGTTAGTCCGGCAGCGGTGCACCCTGGCTGATCAATCCGAGGCAGGCGCGCACCGCAGTGTCGGCGATCGCGCGGACATCGCCGCCGTCTTCGACGGTGTGGGCGGTCAGCTCACGTAAACCGCCGAGCAGGATCAGCGCCGTCGCGCGTGACACCGGCGCCAGACCCGAACGCTGGAATCCCGGGTCTGAGGTGAGGTCGATCAGCAGGTCTGTGAACCGGCTCATACCGCGGCGCTGTACCGGGCGAGCGGCCTCGCCCAATGCGGGGAACTCCCTGATCCAGGTGAGGGCCAGTGGCGGATTGGCCTCGATGGCGCCCAGATAGGCATCGATGGCCTGCTCGATCTGGGTCCGCCAGTGCGCGTGCTCGTCGACGGCGGCGCGGATGGCGGCGATCATCACGATGTTGTCGGTATCCAGCAGCTCCAGCAGACACTCGTCCTTGCTGGCGAACCGGCCGTAAAAGGTGCGCTTGGAGGTCTTGGCGTGCCGGACGATATCGGCCACGGTCGTATCGCGATAACCGCGTTCGCGGATCGATGCCGCCAAGCCGTCGAGCAGGCGTTCGCGGAATGGTTCGTCCGTGGACGGTGCGGTGGTCTGGACCGCCGGCGTCACAGCTGCTCCTCATCGATATTCGGCAGACCCTTGCCAGGTCTTGGTACCAACCGGTACCGTACTGCATCAAGCCATTGGTACGCCGCGGTACCAATGTAGATCCCGGAGGTCAGGACATGACGGAGACGACCGTCGACCGCGAGCTGAGCACCGAACATCCGCGCATCCGGGTCCCTCCGACACCGCGCCACATCCCAAAGCTGGTGCAAGGTATCGGATACGGACTCTTCCGCAGGCAGACCATCAACTGGCTCACCGCGAAATACGGCGAGGCCTTCACCATCAGCGTGCCGGTGTTCGGGAAGATGGTCGTGGTCACCGACCCGACGCTGGCCAAGCAGGTCTTCACCGCGAACCCCGAGGACCTCGGCAACATCCAGCCGAACCTGAGCCGCATCTTCGGTCCGGGCTCGGTTTTCGCCCTCGACGGTGCCGAACACCGGCGTCGTCGCAAGCTGCTCACGCCGCCGTTCCACGGCAAGGCCATGAAGAAGTACGAGCAGATCGTGGAAGAGGAGACGCTGCGCGAGGCGGCCTCCTGGCCCGAGGGTGCGGAGTTCGAAACCCTCGAACCGATGATGCGGATAACCCTCAACATCATCCTGCGGACGATCTTCGGCGCCGCCGGTGCCGAACTGGAGACACTGCGCAGGATCATCCCGCCGTGGGTGACGCTGGGATCGCGGCTGGCGGTACTGCCGACACCGACCCGCGACCTGGGCAGGTTCAGCCCGTGGACCAAATTGGCGAACTACCGCAGTCAGTACAACGCCGTCGTCAACACCCTGATCGACGATGCCCGCGCCGACGAGAATTTCGCGGATCGCACCGATGTGCTGGCTTTGTTGGTGGGCAGCACATACGAGGACGGAACTCCGATGTCGCGCAGCGAGATCGGCGACGAGCTGCTGACTCTGCTGGCGGCCGGACATGAGACGACGGCCTCGACGCTGGCGTGGGCGTTCGAGCGGGTATCACGCCACCCGGCCGTGCTGGCCGAGCTGAGCGCCGAGGCGCAGACCGACGCCAACCAGTACCGTCAGGCGGTCATCCTGGAAGTGCAGCGCAACCGGACAGTGATCGACTTCGCCGGACGGCATGTCTTCGCCCCGTACGTACGGTTGGGGGAATGGGTTATCCCGCAAGGTTATTCGGTTTCGGTGGCGATCGGTCAGGCGCATGCCAATGTCCGTGAGTTCCCGAACCCCGAGCGTTTCGACCCGCAGCGCTTCGTCGGTGAGCGTCCCAACGTGTTCGCCTGGATTCCGTTCGGTGGTGGTACCCGGCGTTGTGTCGGCGCCGCCTTCGCCAATATGGAGATGGATGTGGTGCTGCGAACGGTGTTGCGGCACTTCACCATCGACGTCACCAACGAGCCCGGCGAGAAGTGGCATTCCCGGGGCGTGGCCTTCACCCCGAAGAAGGGCGGCCGGGTGACGCTGCGGCGCAAGCCCGCGCTGGTGTCCTGACCTCCGTACCGACGAGAACGGTGTAGTCAACAACTGTTGACATCACCGCGGATCCGCGCCTACTCTGCTAGTCAACAACTGTTGACTTAGCTTGGAGTTGCCGCCATGACCGTCTCCGCCATCCAGATCGGTCTCGACCCCGATCTGATCGATTTCTCGTCCCCCGATTTCGCGCGATTCCCCGGCCTGACCAGGCAGCGGCTGCGGGCGGCCAACGACGACAATCTGGCCGGCCTGCGCAGCGCGGGCTACCACGTGGACAACTGCCTGATCCCCGCCGGCCAACCCGGAGCCGAGAAGGCGCGCACTGCGCTGGCCGCCGGGAAATACGACGCCGTGCTGATCGGCGCCGGTATCCGGCTGATCTCGGCCAACACGTTGCTCTTCGAGGCCATCGTCAACGCCGCGCATACCACCCAGCCGGGATGCCGATTCGTCTTCAACCAGGCGGCCATCGCCACGCCGGACGATATCCGCCGCTGGTATCCCGACGCAGCCGCCACCGTCGGTGCCCGGTGAAGGGGAACGTCATGACCGAGAACTGCGATGTCCTCGTCGTCGGCGCCGGTCCCGTCGGGCTGACCGCCGCCGGCGATCTCGCCCGGGCGCAGCGATCGGTTGTCGTCGCCGAACGTCGAGCCGGTATCAATCCGTCCAGCCGGGCGTTTGCCACCATGCCGCGCACCATGGAGCTACTCGACGCCCGCGGCATCGCCGAAGAGGTGCTGGCCACCGCACACCGGGCGGCCGCTGTATCGCTGTTCGCCGGCGCGCGAATCGATCTCAGTCACCTCGACACCGACTATCCGTTCGTCGCGGTGACACCGCAGACCAATGTCGATGCGGCACTGCAGCGATACGCCGAGGCCGCCGGAGCCGATATCCGCCGCGGACTCGAGGTCGTCGCGCTGGAGCAGGAGGGCAGCGCAGTGCGGGTCACGTTGCGGCCGAACGGCGTCGACGATGTGGCACAACGGGTTCACATCCGGGCCCGCTACGTCATAGGTGCCGACGGCGCGCACAGCACCGTGCGCGAGCTCGTCGGAGCGGACTTCCCCGGTCGGACGATTCTGTCGTCGATAGTGCTCGCCGATGTCCGGCTCGAGCACGGACCCACCGGCGGCGGACTGACACTGGGCAGCAACCGCGAGGTTTTCGCGTTCCTGGCACCCTATGATCGCAGCGATGGCGTCGGTGCTGAGGATGACGCCTGGTACCGCGCCATGGTCTGGGATCGCAACCGCCAGGTGCCCGACGACGAGCCGGCCGAGGGTGCCGAGGTCGACGGCATCCTGCGCCGGGCATTCGACCGGGATCTGAGCCTGCGTGAGATCGGCTGGATATCCCGATTTCATTGTGATGAACGACAAGTCGCGCAGTACCGGCACGGGCGGGTGTTTCTGGCCGGCGACGCCGCGCACGTGCATTCGCCGATGGGCGGGCAGGGTATGAACACCGGTATCCAAGATGCCGCCAACCTGGCGTGGAAGATCGATGCCGTGCTCGCCGGGGCCGCCGACGATGTGCTCGACACCTACCACGACGAGCGTCACCCGATCGGTCGCCGGGTGCTGGCTCAGTCCGGGCTGATCGCCCGCGGTGTCACCTTGCATCCGCGGCTCGCCCGGGGACTGCGCAATCTCCTCGCCCCGCGGCTGCTACGAACGGCACCGGTGCGTGACGCGGTGGCGGGCAGTTTCGGGGGCACAACGCTGCATTACCGACGTCGGCGGACGCAGTCACCACTCGTCGGTACCCGCGCGGTACGCATACCCCTGACACATGGGCGGGTGAGCGAATTGCAGCGTGCGACAGGGTTTTTGCTGATCCGCGAGTCCGATGCGGCAGCGCTGCCAGCGGAGGGTCTGCTGCAGGCCCAGCGAAGCGATGCCGGTCCTGCGGTGTTGGTCCGGCCGGACGGCTATATCGCCTGGGCGGGCCACTCGGCGGATCGGGCCGGCTGGGCGGCGGCGCTGGCGTGGTGGACCGGAGCTGCCCGGCAGATACCGACGAACGCGCGTGTTTGTACGTGAACGACGGTGTGTCGCTGTACAAACACGCGCGCTCGGCTAGACGGTTTCGCGCTTGGGTAGCTTCCAGCCGGCCCGGGGGAAGTGGCAGGTGTAGCCGTTGGGGTAGCGCTCCAGGTAATCCTGGTGCTCGGGCTCTGCCTGCCAGAAGTCGGCCTCGGGAGTCACCTCGGTGACAACCTTGCCGGGCCACAGGCCCGACGCCTCGACGTCGGCGATGGTGTCCAGCGCGACCCGCTTCTGCTCCTCGTCGGTGTAGAAGATCGCCGACCGGTAGCTGGAACCGACATCGTTACCCTGTCGATCCTTGGTGGTCGGATCGTGGATCTGGAAGAAGAACTCCAGGATGTTGCGGAAGTCGGTCTGGGCCGGGTCGTAGATGATCTCGATGGCCTCGGCGTGACCGGGGTGATTGCGGTAGGTCGCGTGCGCGTTCTGTCCGCCGGTGTAACCGACCCGGGTGGAGACCACGCCGGGCTGGCGACGGATCAGGTCCTGCATACCCCAGAAGCAGCCCCCGGCGAGGATCGCCTTCTTGTATTCGGTCATTTCTGCGCCTCCTGGTCGTCGGTGAACAGCGTCTTGTACTCGCCATACCCCTGCGATTCGAGATCGTCGAGGTGGATGAATCTCAGCGAAGCCGAGTTGATGCAGTAGCGCAACCCGCCCTCTTCGCGCGGGCCGTCGTTGAACACGTGGCCCAGGTGGCTGTCGCCGTGCGCCGAGCGCACCTCGGTGCGGATCATCAGATGGCTGAAGTCGCGCTTCTCCACGACGTTCGCCCGCTCGATCGGCTTGGTGAAGCTGGGCCAGCCGCTTCCGCTCTCGAATTTGTCCACCGATGCGAACAGCGGCTCACCGGACACCACGTCGACGTAGATGCCCGGCTCGTGGTTGTCCCAGTAGACGCCGGTGAACGGAGCCTCGGTGCCGTTCTTCTGTGTCACCCGGTACTGCTCGGGGGACAGCGCGGAGACGGCGGAGGGGTTCTTGTTATAGGCCTGAGAGGTCATCGTGCCTTCCTTGCGTAGGTACATCTATAACCACATGTCGCCTCCGGATAGTTCCCCGTCGCGATGCTCGACAAAGCCTGATAGAACGTGTTCTAGTTCTGGGGTGACTGCGCAGGAATTCAGCCGCGAGGAACTCGTCGAAGCGTTCCGCGTCTTCGAGGAGACCGTCGACAAGGCCGCCCGAAGCCAGGACTGGGACGCCTGGGTCGAGCACTACACCGACGATGTCGACTACATCGAACACGCCGCGGGCACCATGAAGGGCCGCGATGAGGTGCGCACCTGGATACGCGCCACCATGTCGAGTTTCCCCGGCAGCTATATGACGTCGTTTCCGTCGCTGTGGACGGTCTATGACCCACCCACCGGACGCGTCATCACCGAACTCGACAACCCGATGCGCGACCCGGGCGACGGCACCATCATCGGCGCCACCAACATCTCCATCGTCACCTACGCCGGCGACGGCAAGTGGTGCCGGCAGGAGGACATCTACAACCCGATGAAGTTCGTCCAGGCGTCCCTGCGGTGGTGTCGCAAAGCCCGCGAACTCGGCACACTCGACGAAGAAGCCGCGGCCTGGTTCACCAAGTACGGCGGTGGCGCGTGAGCCCCAAACTGGTCATCGGTGCCAACGGATTCCTCGGGTCGCATGTCACCCGCCAGCTGGTCGCCGACGGTGAACAGGTGCGCGCCATGGTGCGCGCGAGCGCCAACACCGTCAGCATCGACGATCTGGACCTCACCCGGTTCGTCGGGGACATCTTCGACACCGACACCGTGCGGGCCGCGATGGACGGTTGCGACGTCGTCTACTACTGCGTCGTCGACACCCGCGCCTGGTTGCGTGACCCCGCGCCGCTGTTTAGGACCAATGTCGAAGGGTTGCGCGGTGTGCTCGATATCGCGGCCGAATACGCGGCCGCGGGCGTGCTCAAGAAATTCGTCTTCACCAGTAGCTATGCCACCGTCGGCAGGCGCAAGGGCAGGGTCGCCACCGAGGACGATCAGGTCGACCGCCGCAACCTGACGGCCTACGTGCGCTCGCGGGTGCAGGCCGAGGACCTGGTGCTGTCCTACGCCCGTGAGCGTGCTCTGCCCGCGGTCGCCATGTGCGTCGCCAGCACCTACGGCCGCGGCGACTACGGGATGACCCCGCACGGTGCACTGATCGCGGGCACCGTCTTCGGCAAGATGCCGTTCGTCCTCGACAAGATCTCGTTGGAGGCCGTCGGCGTCGAGGACGCCGCGCGGGCACTGATCCTGGCTGCCGAACACGGCCGTGTGGGGGAGCGCTACCTGATCTCCGAGCGCATGATCACCAACCGCGAGGTGGTCGAGCTGGCGGCGCGGGAGGCCGGTGTCGCACCGCCGCGACGCTCGGTCCCGGTGCCCGTGCTCTACGCGATGGCGGCCTTCGGATCGGTGCGGGCCCGCCTGCGTGGCACCGACGAACAACTCACACTGCCCTCGGTGCGGTTGATGCGGGCCGAAGCCCCCGTCGACTGCGGCAAGGCCAGGCGTGAGCTCGGCTGGCAGCCGCGCCCGGTGCAGGAATCGGTGCGCGAGGCCGCCCGCTTCTGGGCCGGTATGCGCGAAGCGCGCCGCAAGGCGAAGACCGGCTGAACCGTAACCGCACGCCGTTCGTGTCAACCACAGAAAACGGCGAAAGGCGCACACATGAGTAAGACGAGACGGGCACTGGCCGCCGGGCTGCTGACCATCGCGGCCGTCGTCACGGCATGCGGTGGCGGGTCGACGGAGAAGGCGACCACAGAGAAGGCACAGAGCGCGACGAGCGCACCGGCCGGAGCGCCCGCGGCCACCATCACCATCGACAACTTCCTGTTCGTCAGCCCGCCCCCGGTGCCCGCCGGCGCGACCATCGAGGTCAAGAACGCCGACCCCGCCGAGCATTCGGTGACCGCCGACAGCGGTGACGCCTTCAACATCGAGGTGGACGAGGGCGGCACCGCGACGTTCACCGCACCGTCGAAGCCGGGGTCCTACCCCTACCACTGCTCGTATCACCCGATGATGCACGGAACACTCGTCGTCAAATAGCCTCGCGGCACTCGACTTCGGTGAGCTCTGCGCGAGCTACCGCATACTGGCTGCGGTGATGTCGAGGGGTGCCCGGGCTCCGCACCATCTCGACCTACCACCGCTACGCGTTGCGAAGTCTGCGGCCTGGAAGGATCGACGTCATGTCCCCGATCAACGGCCGCGTCTCTCATTGGTTCACCGAGCTTCCGGTGCCACGGGCAGGACTGCCGGGAGATCGCGAAGCCGATATCTGCATCGTCGGCGCGGGCTACACCGGCCTGTGGACGGCCTACTACCTCAAGCAGGCCGACCCGGGCCTGCGGATCACCGTGCTCGAAGCCCGGTTCGCCGGTTTCGGAGCGTCCGGGCGCAACGGCGGGTGGCTGTCCGGCCTGGCCCCCGGACATCGCCGGTTGTTGGCCAAACAGCACGGCCGCGATGCTGTCATCCGTTGGCAGCGCGCGCTCAACGCCGCCGTCGACGAGGTGATCGAGGTGGCCGCCCGGGAGCGGATCGACGCCGACATCGTCAAGGGCGGCACGCTGGACATCGCCCGCAACCGGGCGCAGGCGCAGCGGCTGCGGGCCGGCGTCGACGAGGACCACGGCTGGGGTATCGCCGAGGTACAGCTGTTGTCGGCTGCCGAGACCGCCGAGCGGATCACCGTCGACGATCTGGAACTGGCGGCCTTCACGCCGCATTGCGCACGGATACAGCCGGCCAAACTGGCCCGCGGGTTGGCCGATGTGGTGGAGCGGCTCGGGGTGGCTGTCTACGAACAGACTCCGGTCACCGATATCCGGCCCGGCGCGGCGCTGACCCCGTACGGCACGGTCCGCGCCCCCATCGTGCTGCGGGCCACCGAAGGTTTCACCACGCGGCTGCCGGGCCTCAAGAGGCGCTGGCTGCCGATGAACAGCGCGATGATCGCCACCGAGCCGCTGCCGCCGGAGGTGTGGGCTGCCATCGGGTGGGAGGGCCGCGAAACCCTCGGGGACACCGCGCACGGCTTCTTCTACGCGCAGCGCACCGCTGACGACCGCATCGCGATAGGCGGCCGTGCCATGCCGTACCGGTACGCGTCGCGCATCGACCGCGACGGCGTGGTGAGCGAGGCGACGGTGCGCTACCTGACGGGCGTGCTGCACAACCTGTTCCCGCAGACCCGAGCGACACCGATCGCGCACGGCTGGAGCGGTGTGCTCGCCGTGCCGCGGGACTGGTCGGCAGGTATCGCCCTGGACCGCGACACCGGACTGGGCTGGGCCGGCGGCTATGTCGGGCACGGCGTCACGGCGACCAATCTGGCCGCGCAGACACTGACCGATCTGGTGCTGCAGCACGACACCGAGCTCACCGGGATGCCGTGGGTCGGGCACCGGTCGAAGACCTGGGAACCCGAACCGCTGCGCTGGCTCGGCGTGCGCGGCATGTATTCGGCCTACAAGCTGGCCGACGCCGACGAGGCCCGGGGCCGGGCCCGAACCTCGCCGATCGCGGTGATCGCCGACCGGATCGCGCGCCGCCCCTAGGGGTTTTCGGCGCGGGCCTTGAGCCGGCGCAGGGTGGCGTCGATGTGCTCGGCGTTTACCGACAGCCGGTCGTGCACGCCGGTGGCGAAACCGGCGATCTTGGCGAACCAGCCGGGCCGGTTGTCCCAGGTGCTCTCGGTGACCCGGCACCCGCCGTCGGCGGCGACGATGTCGTAACGCCAGTGCGCGACCGGCACCCGGGCGCTGTGCACGTCGAACGCGAACACCTCCCCGGGTGTGGCCGCGGTGATCGTGCAGGTGGTGGTCCAGGTCTTCTTGCCGTTGCGGTTGGCACCCTTGAAAACCGCACCGGGGCGTACCGAGTCGCCCTTGTGCCAGGTCATGGCGGTGGTTTCCTCGGCCAGCTCGGCAAGTGTCGGCAGGTCGGTGATCAGGCCGTACACCGTCTGCGGGCTGGCGTTGATGGTGATATCGGCAGACGCTGCGGGCGCACCCTGGGAGACCATGGCAAGAGTTTAGGGAATGACGGGTGCGCTCCGGTGTTTTATGACGTATGGCTGATCGACCTGTACTGCAACCGACCGCGCAACATCCCATCACCGTGACCCCGACCGACGGCCGGGTGGTGGTGCGGGTCAACGGTGAACCGGTGGCCGACTCGCGCGCCGCGCTCACCCTGCAGGAATCGAATTATCCTGCGGTGCAATATATTCCGCTCGACGATGTGGATCAGAAGGTACTGACCCGGTCCGACACCGCCAGCTATTGTCCGTACAAGGGTGATGCGGGCTACTACAGCGTGAACGTCGGTGGCGCGGTCGTCGAGGACGCCCTCTGGTTCTACGACGAGCCCTATGACGCCGTCGCGCCGATCGCCGGACATGTGGCGTTCTACGCCGACAAAGCCGACATCAGCGTCACTCGGTAGTGGAGCCGAAGGCCTCCATCACCAGCCGGGTGTCGCCGTACTCGCGCAATCCGGTGATCAGGCCGTCACGCGTCTCGAACAGGAAGACGATCGGGGTGTCGTAGTTGACGCCGGAGGTGGTGACACCGTGGGGCTGGGCCTCGATCACCACGTTCTCGCCCTCGTTGAGGCAGCTCAGCAGCTCGAAATCGATCTCGACGACGCGTTTGAGCCGCTCGGCGATGCGGCGCAGACCGGCCTTGTCGCACGTCTTGCGCGTCGCGTTGCTCCAGTAGGTGAAATCGTCACTGAGCAGCGCGAACCCCTCGTCCAGATCACCGTCTGCACTGAGGTTCTGCAGGAACATCCACGCGAGTTCGGCCTGCGGGTCGTCGAACGGCGTCGTCACCAGGTCATCCTGTCCCGCCGAGGACCGAAGCGTCAACGCAGGTGACCACTAACCTCACTGGGATAGAACACAGCGACTCCCTCGTGCGCACCGTCACCTTCCCCGGCCCCGCCGGCCCGGGAGTGACGTTGGCGCCGTTGCGCCGCGGCAGCGGCGACCCGACCTTCCACATCGACGCCGAGCGTGCGATCTGGCGGACCAGCCTGCTCGAAACCGGCCCGGTCACGGCCCGTATCCAGCGCGCCGGATCCGATGCGGTGCGGGCGCAGGCCTGGGGACCGGGTGCCGGCGAGTTCGTCGAAGCGCTGCCGGCCCTGTTGGGCGCCGACGACGACTGGTCGGATTTCGTTCCCACCGACCCGGTGGTGGCCGAGGCCGCGCGCCGGGCGCGGCACCTGCGACTGGGCCGCACCGGCCGGGTGCTGGAGGCGCTGGTTCCGGCGATCATCGAGCAGCGGGTGCCGGGCGCCGACGCGTTTCGGGCGTGGCGGCTGCTGGTCACCAAGTACGGCACCGCGGCACCGGGGCCGGCTCCCGCACGCATGCGGGTGTTCCCGGCCGCCGAGGTCTGGCGACGCATTCCGTCCTGGGAGTTTCACCGCGCCAATATCGACCCGGGTCGTGCGCGCACCATAGTGATGTCCGCGCAGCGCGCCCAATCGCTGGAACGGCTCAGCGTGCGGGCGCCCGAGGCCGCCCGCACCGCGCTGATGTCGCTGCCCGGTATCGGTGTGTGGACCGCTGCCGAAGTGGCGCAGCGCGCGTTCGGGGATGCCGATGCGCTCTCGGTCGGCGACTATCACGTCCCGAAGATGATCGGCTGGACATTGGTCGGCCATCCGGTCGACGACGCCGGTATGGAGGAACTGCTGGAGCCGATGCGCCCGCACCGCCACCGCGTGGTGCAGCTGCTCTACGCCAGTGGGCTGGCTTACGAACGACGGCGTGGGCCGAGACTGCCGCTGCAGGACATCCGTGCGCTGTAACACGTTGTGATTGGCGACCGGAATCCCCGGGTATGCGTGCTCGCTAGATACGAAAGGAGTCACCAAATGACGAGCCAGTTCACCATTCCGGGCTTGACCGACAAGCAGGGCGCCCAGATCGCCGAACTGCTGCAGCGACAGCTCAGCACCTACAACGATCTGCACCTGACGTTGAAGCATGTGCACTGGAATGTGGTCGGCCCCAACTTCATCGGCGTGCACGAGATGATCGATCCGCAGGTCGAACTCGTCCGCGGGTATGCCGACGAGGTCGCCGAACGCATTGCGGCGCTGGGGGCTTCACCGGAGGGCACTCCCGGGGCCATCGTTCGTGACCGTGAGTGGGACGACTATTCGGTGGGCCGGGACAATGTGCAGGCTCACTTGGCGGCTTTGGACCTCGTCTACAACGGTGTCATCGAGGACCTTCGCAAGGGCATCAAGGAGACCGAGGAGCTCGACCCGGTGACCCAGGACATGCTCATCGGGCACGCCGGCGAGCTGGAGAAGTTCCAGTGGTTCGTGCGCGCACACCTGGAGAACGCCGGCGGCAAGCTCACCCATGAGGGCAAGACCACCGAAAAGGGTGCGGCCGGCAAGGCCCGGAAAGGCTGACGCCTTACCTGCCAACGCGTTCCGGACCCGCGTCACTGACGCGGGTCCGGGTCGCGAGGAGGTCCTTTAGCTGTTGCTTCCCAGCGATTTCTCGAGTTCGTCGTCACGCACCGGCCGGTCGGCCAGTTCCTCGCTGCGGCCGAACAGATACGGGTAGGCGATGCCGGCGATCGCCGCGCCGATCAGCGGGGCCACCCAGAAGACCCACAACTGTGCGGGTGCGTCGGCGCCGTTGAAGAACGCGACACCGGTCGAGCGGGCCGGGTTCACCGAGGTGTTCGATATCGGGATCGAGATCAGGTGGATGAGCGTCAAGGTGAGCCCGATGGCAAGTCCGGCAAAACCTTTCGGTGCGCGATCGTCGGTCGAGCCGAGTATGACGAGCAGGAATATCGCCGTCAGCACGATTTCGGCGATTATCACCGCGCCCAGCGAATAGCCGCCGGGCGAGTGAGCGCCGTATCCGTTTGCCGCCAGGTTTCCGGTCGCCTCGAATCCTTCCTTTCCTTTGGCGATCACGTAGATGACCAGGCCGCCGATCAGCCCGCCGATCACCTGCACCACCCAGTAAGCCGGCACGGCCTTCCATTCCACCCGCCGGGCCAAGGCCGCACCGAGGGTGACGGCCGGGTTGAAATGCCCGCCTGAGATGGTGCCGAATGCATAGACGCCGGTGAGGACCGTCAGGCCGAATGCCAGCGAGACGCCGACGAATCCGATGCCGAGTTGGATATCGTCGTCGGTCAGGAATTTCGCGGCGAAAACGGCGCTACCGCAACCGCCGAAAACCAGCCAGAATGTGCCTATCAGCTCGGCTGCCAATCGGTGCAGCATTGTCGGAGGTGTCATCAGCTACTGCTTTCGCCGGTGAAATTGGATGCCACTCACAGTGGCACGCGACCGCGAAATCGGTGACGGTTGTTTCCCAACCGTGCCCCGATAGTGATGAACCGGGACCTGTTATTGCGTCTTATTGCGTCGGCGGGTCCAGGCCGGCGCGTTCGGCGGCAGCGGCCTCGCGGTCCAGGCGCTGGGCCCGATAGATCGATACCGGGGTCTGCGATATGAGTAGGTAGGCGATTCCGACGCCGATAATCGCCGCGGGAATGACGGAGAACGAACCGGTCATCTCGGCGACCATGATCATGACCGCCAGCGGTGCGTGGGCGACACTGCCGAAGCAGGCCATCATCGCGACGATGATGAAAACCCCGGGTCCCTCGGGCACCGCCGGTGCGCCGGTGAGGTCGGCAAGTCGCCAGATGGCGGCGCCCACAAAGCTTCCGATCACGATGCCCGGGCCGAAGATGCCGCCGGAGCCGCCGGTGCCGATGGACAGTGACGTCGCCACGATCTTGGCGAGCGGTAGCACGATGATGATCCACAACGGGATCGCCATGAGAGTGGACTTGTCGGCCGCCAGCTGCACCCAGCCGTAGCCGCTGGACAGGATCTGCGGTATCAGCAGCGCCAATAGGCCCACCAGCAGTCCGCCGATCGCCGGCTTGAGCACGGCGCCGCCGGGCATCGAAATACTCTTGCTCAGGTGCACCGTGCCGTAGAAGATCTTCGCGTACAGGTAACCGATTGCGGCGGAGACGATTCCGATGATCAGGAACCACGGTAGTTCGGCGGGGTCGAGGACATAGTCCGGGGCAATCCGTCCGAAAAGCGGCTGGAAGCCGAGGAATGCGCCGGTGACCGCGTACGCCGTGCCCGAGGTGATGAAGCCGGGGATCAACGAGCGGTAGTCGAAATCGGCCCGGTAGACGATCGAGGCGGCCAGCACCGCGCCACCCAGCGGTGCCCCGAAGATGGCCCCGATACCCGAACCGATGCCCAGCGACACCGCCACCCTGCCGTCGTCGTCGGACAAATCGAGCCAGCGGGTCAGCAGTGAACCGAAACCCGCGGAGATCTGCGCGGTCGGACCCTCGCGGCCGCCGGAACCGCCGGACCCGATCGTCAGCGCGCTGGCGATCATCTTGATCCCGACGACGCGTCCCCTGATGGCC
Source organism: Mycobacterium sp. (assembly GCA_016197405.1). Classification (GTDB taxonomy): domain Bacteria; phylum Actinomycetota; class Actinomycetes; order Mycobacteriales; family Mycobacteriaceae; genus Mycobacterium. The sequence continues at coordinate 30,204 of JACPVR010000012.1, read as the reverse complement.
CGGGGATCGGTGTGCACCGCTTCGATGGCGTTGTCGGTGCCGTGGCCTTCGGCCTCGGGAGCGAACCGTGCGACGATCGCGGCCGACAACAGTGCGCCCAGCGTCGTCACCAACGGAATCGCCCACGGCCGGCTGAAACCCGGCGATCCGGGATCGCCGCCGTCACCGGCAGCGGTCGGGACGTCGTAGCCGCCCAGATAGCCCAGCAGGAACTCACCGGTGTACTTCAGTGCCAGGTAGAACGCCACCGCGCCGAGCCCCGCGATCACACCGATCGCGACACCGAGGATCAACCATTTACGCAGATAACCGGAGTTCCGCACGAATGCGCCCAGTGCGGCTGGCATGAGTGCGGATGCTAGCAGCGCCCGCTCGGTGCTTCAGGCTGAATGATCCGATGCTCGACCGCGCCGATGTCGTCGAGGACCAGTCGCAGGGTGTCGCCGGGCCGCAGCCAGTTCCCGGTCTCCATGCCGGATCCGCCTGCCAAGGTGCCGAGCCCGAAAACCTCGCCGGCGAACAATTGTTCGTCGCGCGAGGCGTGCGCGAGCACATCGCCGACACCCCACTGCAGGCCCGCGCTGGACACCGTGCTGACCTGCCGGCCGTTGATGTGCACCGAACCGGTCAGCCGGTCGATCCGGGGGAGTACCTCGTCGGCGGTGACCGCGGTGTCCGACATCGAGCTCAGGAAGTGCTTGGACTTCTGCGGACCCAGCCCGCTGCTCATCTCGGCGCGTTGCACATCGCGTGCGCTGAAATCGTTGAGTAGGACGAAGGCGCCTACTGCCGCGAGCGCTGATGCCGGGGTGGCGTTGTAGAGCGGTTCTTTGAGCACGAAGCCGATCTCGAGTTCGAAATCCAAGCCCTTGGTGTAGCTCGGGAAACGCACCGGGGTTCCGGTGGGAACAATCGTGAGCGCGTTGGACATGTAGTAGATCGGTTGCTGATAGAAGAGTTTCTTCGGGCGTAAGGCCGGAAATGTTGTGCGGGTGAGCTTTTCGTAGATCCTTGTCACGGCCGAACTGGCGGGGTAGAAGCGCCGGAGCATACCGCGGGCGGCATCGGTGTTGTGCTGCGCGGAAAGCAGGAAGTCGCGGAACGACAGCGGTGTGAAGGGCAGCAGGGCGTCGGTGTGGCGTAGCTGCCGCTCGGCGGTGGCCAGTTCCCATTCCGGACTGAACGGGGACACGCCGAAGGGATGGTGGTCGGTGTCGGTCACCGGACGCCACTGGGCGCCGTCGAGGAATTGCAGTTCCAGGGCTGACGCGGAGCGGACCCGTCGCAGTTTCATACCTGATTGTGCCCATAACCGAGCCGGGCCGTGCATACCCCCACGGGGTATATAGTGGCGGGGTGACCGAAACCGAACACTCCCAGCACACCGGGCAACACGGCGGGCATGCGCATCACGTCGAGCAGTTCCGGGCGCTGTTCTGGTGGATGCTCGCACTGGCGGTGCCCACCGTGCTGCTGTCGCCGATGTTCGCCATGATCGTCGGCTACCGGATACCGCAGCTGGGCGCCAGCACGTGGATCTCGCCGTTGCTGGGGACGGTCATGTACTTCTGGGGCGGCCAGCCCTTCCTGACCGGTGCGATCGGCGAAATCCGTTCCCGCAAACCGGGAATGATGCTGTTGATCGGCCTGGCGATCACGGTGGCATTCGTGTCCTCCTGGGGCGCGAGCCTGGGGGTGCTCGATCACCAGCTCGACTTCTGGTGGGAGCTGGCCCTGCTCATCGTCATCATGCTGCTGGGTCATTGGATCGAGATGCGATCGCTGGCGCAGACGTCCTCGGCGCTGGAATCACTGGCCGCGCTGCTGCCCGACGAGGCCGAACGCGTCGAGGGCGATCAGTTGGTGACGGTGCCACCGGCCCATCTGCAGGTCGGGGACGTGGTACTGGTGCGTCCCGGCGGCCGGGTGCCCGCGGACGGGCGCATCGTCGACGGCGCCGCCGATATGGACGAGTCGATGATCACCGGCGAATCCCGCGCGGTGCCACGTGCGGTGGGTGACACCGTCGTCGCCGGGACGGTCGCCACCGATTCCGCGGTGCGTGTCCAGGTTTCCGCCGTCGGCGACGACACCGCCCTGGCGGGGATACAGCGCATGGTCGCCGAGGCGCAGAACTCGTCGTCGCGGGCCCAGCGGCTCGCGGATCGGGCGGCCGGCTGGCTGTTCTGGTTCGCCCTGGGCGCGGCGGTCCTGACCGCCATGGTCTGGGGTGTGCTCGGGCACCCGGATCAGGCCGTCATCAGGGCCATCACGGTGCTGGTCATCGCCTGCCCGCACGCTCTCGGTCTGGCGATTCCACTGGTGGTGTCGATCGCCACCGAACGGGCCGCGCAGGCCGGCGTCCTGGTCAAGGACCGGCTGGCCCTGGAGCGGATGCGCACCGTCAGTGCGGTGCTGTTCGACAAGACCGGCACCCTCACCGAAGGAGAGCCCGCGGTGACGGCGATTGCCGGTGATGCCGATGTCCTGCTGCTGGCAGCGGCCGCCGAGGGCCAGTCGGAGCATCCACTGGCGCGCGCCATCGTCGAGGCTGCCCGGCAGCGCGGGTTGGCGCTGCCGCAGGCCACCGGATTCAGCTCGGCGCCGGCGATCGGGGTGCGTGCGCACGTCGCGGGCCGGGAGATCCGGGTGGGCGGGCCGGGATTGCTGGCTGAGGTTGGAAAGTCCGCCGCGACAGCCGATTACGCCGATGCCATGCCTGCCGCGGCCACCGTGCTGTACGTGCTGGCCGATGGCGCGGTCATCGGGGCGCTGGCGTTGGCGGATCGAGTCCGGCCCGAGTCACGGCAGGCTGTCGACGAATTGCACCGACTCGGCGTCGACGTCGTGATGATCACCGGGGACGCCGAGCCGGTCGCCGCGGCGGTGGCCGCGGAGGTGGGCGTCGACCGGTTCTTCGCCGGCGTCCGGCCGGAGGAGAAGGCCGCCAGAGTGTCGGAATTGCAGGCCGAGGGCCACACCGTGGCGATGGTCGGCGACGGTGTCAACGACGCACCGGCGCTGGCGCAGGCCGATATCGGTATCGCGATCGGTGCGGGTACCGATGTGGCGATCGCCTCGGCGGGGGTGATCCTGGCCAGTTCCGATCCACGCTCGGTGCGCTCGGTGATCGAGCTGTCCAAGTCCAGCTACCGCAAGATGCAACAGAACCTGTGGTGGGCCGCCGGCTACAACCTGGTTTCGGTGCCACTGGCCGCGGGTGTGCTGGCACCGGTGGGGTTCGTCATGCCGATGTCGGTGGGGGCGATCCTGATGTCGCTGTCGACGGTCATCGTGGCCCTCAACGCCCAGCTGTTGCGGCGCATGGACCTGCGGCCCGCGCCGCGCGTGGGCTAGCGTGGCCATGACGAAGGGGTCGCGTCATGCACAAACCTGATTACGTCGCCGAAGCCGGCGCTTGGCTACTGGAGCATGGCCACCGCGCACTGCTGACGCTGACCGGCGGTCGCTATCCGCGCCGCCTGCTCGGCATGCTGACGGTCGAACTGCACACCGTCGGACGTAAGTCCGGCAAGCCCTACACCAACCTGCTCACGAGCCCGGTCCATGACGACAACCGCATCGTCGTGGTGGCGTCCAAGGGCGGGCATCAGGACCACCCGGATTGGTACAAGAACCTCAGGGCCAATCCCGATGTCTCGCTCACCGTCGAGGGCCGCACCATCCCGATGCGGGCCCGCACCGCGACCGGCGCCGAGCGGGCCGAGCTGTGGGCTCAGGTCGTCAAGGCCTATCGCGGCTACGAGGGATACCAGCGCAACACCGATCGGGAGATCCCGTTGGTGATCTGCGAGCCTCGCTGACTATTCGGCGTCGAGGTCCTTCTGCACCAGCTCGGCGATGGTGTTGACCGCGGCCTCGTCCTCGGAGGCCACCGTCACCTGTGCGCCGTTGCCGGCCCCCAGCGTCATGATCATCAGTGCCGAACCGGCGTCAACCGGCTCGCCGCCGTCGACGGACAGGGTCACCTCGACGCCGGCGGCGACGGCGGCCTCGGAGATGATGGCAGCCGGGCGGGCGTGCAGGCCGACGGCGGAACCGACGATCACGGTCTTGGTGTGCATGTCTTGCGTTCTCCTTCTGGGATTGCGCCGAAATCGACGTATGGGTGCAGCCTTCTCGAACTTTGCTGCCCAAACGCACGTTTCGGCGAAAATGGGTGGAGCGGGTCAGGCGGTGGCCAGCGCCGGGGCGTCGGCCGGTGCGGGCTTGCTTCCGATGAACTGTTTGGCGGCGACCACGGCCAGGCCGGCGACGACGGTGCCCACGATCAGTGCCACCACGAACCACAGTAGGTTGCCGATCGCGAAGAACACGAAGATGCCGCCGTGCGGTGCCTTGAGTGTCACGTCGAACGCCATGATCATCGCTCCGGTCACGGCGCCGCCGGCCATCATCGACGGGATGACGCGCAGCGGGTCGGCCGCCGCGAACGGGATGGCTCCCTCGGAGATGAATGCCAGGCCGAGGAACCAAGCGGCGTTGCCGTTTTCGCGTTCCGGTTCGCTGAACAGGCTGGGCCGGATCCGGGTGGCCAGCGCCATCGCCAGCGGCGGCACCATACCGGCCGCCATCACGGCGGCCATGATGCGCAGCGAGGCGACGTCACTGACATTGAGGCCCGCGGTGGCGAACGCATAGGCGGCCTTGTTGACCGGCCCGCCGAGGTCGAAGCACATCATCAACCCGAGAATGATGCCGAGGATGATCACCGAGCTGCCGGTCAGACCGTTGAGCCAGTTGGTCAGACCCGAGGTGATGGCGGCCAGCGGGCGGCCCAGCAGCAGGAACATCAACAGGCCGACGATCAGCGACGCACCCAGCGGGATGACCACCACCGGCATCAGACCGCGGAAAACCTGCGGCACGTTGAGCTTGCTGATCCACAGTGCGGCGAAACCGGCGATCAGACCGCCGACGATACCGCCGATGAACCCGCCGCCGACGAACACCGCGACCGCACCGGCGGTGAAACCCGGTGCCAGACCGGGCCGGTCGGCGATGGCGAACGAGATGTAACCGGCCAGCGCGGGAACCAGGAAACTGAAGGCCAGCCCGCCGAGGCTGAACAACACCGCGCCCAGATACTGCGCCAGACCGCCGGGCGGCAGGTTGGTCAGCGTGTTCGAGGTCGCGATGATGTGGGCCAGCGAGTCGGTCGCCCCGTCCGGCTTGTTGGCGATCTCGTAGCCGGCGAGCAGGAATCCGAGCGCGATGAGCAGACCGCCCGCCGCGACGAACGGGATCATGTAGCTCACGCCGGTCAGCAGGATCTGCCGCAACCGGGTGCCCCAGCCGACGTCGGATCCACCGGAGGAGCCGGCATCGGCGGCCGCGCCGGCGTCACCGGCGACCTTGGCGGCGTTCGGGTTGCCTGCTGCGGCAACCGCTTCGGCGATCATGGTGTCGGGCTCGTTGATGGCGCGCTTGACGCCCGAGGCGATGACCGGCTTGCCGGCGAACCGACCGCGGTCCTTGACGCCCACATCGGTGGCGAAGATGACCGCGTCGGCACCCGAGATGGTCGCCGCCGACAACGGGGTGCTGCCCGAGGAGCCCTGGGTTTCCACGGTCAGCGTGACACCGGCACGCTCGGCGGCCAGCTTGAGGGCATCGGCAGCCATATAGGTGTGTGCGATACCGGTCGGGCAGGCTGTGATCGCCACGATCGATCTCGGTTGCACCGCAGCGGTTTTCGGTGCCGGGGCGGCGGCCGGCGCTGCGGGTGCCGCGGGCGCCGGGTTCACGACGCCGTCGACGAGTGCCACCACGTCATCGGCGGTGGACGCGGCACGCAGCGACGCGACGAAATCGGGGCGCACCAGCGCGCGCGCCAGACTGGAGAGCAGCTTCATGTGCTCGGAGCCGCCGGAGTCCGGTGCCGCGATCAGGAAAACCAGGTCGGCGGGACCGTCGGGTGCGCCGAAATCGACAGCGGGCTTCAGTCGAGCGAAACCGATACTGGGCGTGTCGACGTAGGGAGATCGGCAGTGCGGAATGGCGATCCCGCCCGGCAGGCCCGTTGCCGACTGGCCCTCGCGGGCCATCGCCGCGGCGGTCAGTCCGGCCTCGTCGGTGGCGCGACCGCCGACGGCGAGCGCATGTGCCAGGCGGCCGATCACGGCCTCCTTGTCGGCGCCTGCGTCCACGTCGAGCAGGACCAACTCCCGCGTGGTGACCGATGGATTGGGGTTCGTCATGGCAACACTTTCCTCTGGTGAATCAGAACTTCTGGGGGACAGGACAATCCGTGGGGGAGGTGCATCAGAGCGACACCACTGTGACCTTGTCGGGGTCCACCTGGTCGCCGGACGGCAATGCCGAGCCGGGTAGCGCCGCGGCGGCGCTTCCGTAGGCCACCGCCATCTGGAGCCGCCGGGGCGCGGGCGCCCCGGCCACATCGGCGCACACGTATCCCGCCAGCGAGGAGTCGCCTGCGCCGACGGTGCTCCTCGGAACGATCGGGGGCGGTGTCGCCAGCCAGGCGCCGGTACCGTCGACCAGTACCGCTCCCGCGGCACCCAGGGTCGCCAGCACGGCGCCCACCCCCCGGCCGATCAGGTCTCGGGCAGCGGTGACGACCGGTGCAGGGTCACCTTGGGCGACAGCGGATTCCAGCTCCTCGGCGGATCGCCCGGACAGGCTGGCGAGTTCCTCGGAGTTGGGTTTGATCAGGTCGGGCGCGGCGCGGCCGAATGCGGCGGCCAACGCGGTCAGTGGTGCGTCCGAGGTGTCGACGGCGACGCGGCAGTCGAGATCGCGAACCAGGGCCACCACCTCGGCGTACCAGTCCGCCGCCATGCCGGGCGGCAGCGAACCCGACAACACCAGCCAGTCCGCGCGGGCGGCGTGCGCCAGGACGGCCTCGGTCAGCGCTGCGACGCCGGCGGTGTCGAGCATGGCACCCGGTTCGTTGAGTTTGGTCGTGGTGCCGTCGGGTTCGGTGATGGCCAGGTTGGTGCGTACCGCACCGGTGGTCGGCACCGGTGCGGCGGTGACTCCGGCGGCCGACAGCATGGCCAGGAACGGGTCGTCGGGACGGGCCGGCAGCAGTGCGATCGCTTCCAGTCCGGCCATGGTCAGTGCACGTGCGACATTCACGCCTTTGCCGCCGGGTTCGTTGGAGACCGCCTGCACGCGGTGCACCGCTCCGCGGGTCAGCGCGCAGCCCAGCGTGACGGTGCGGTCGATGCCCGGGTTGGGCGTGACGGTGACGATCACTGCGGCGCCTGCCCGGCCAGGACGACCTCGACACCGTGCTCGGTGAGCTCGGCGCGGTCGGCGTCGGTGATCTCGGGGTCGGTGATGAGCGCGTCGACACTGCTGATCGGGCTGAAGCTCACGAACTCCTCCTGTCCGATCTTCGATGAATCAGCAACCACCACAACGAAGTTGGCGCTGTTGACGATCGCGCGTTTGACCGCGGCCTCGTCCCCGTCCGGGGTGGAGAGGCCGTGTGTGACGCTGATCCCGTTGGTGCCGACGAAGGCGATGTCGACGCGGAGCGTGTCGAGCACCCGTAACGCCTGCTCGCCGACCGCGGCCTGCGTCAGGCCCCGCACGCGTCCGCCGAGCAGGTGCAGGGCGACCGACGGCATGGTCGACATCCGCGCGGCGATGGGCACCGAATTGGTGACCACGACCAGATTGCGGTCGGTGGGCACCAGTGCGGCAACCCGCGCCGTCGTCGTGCCGGCGTCGAAGAGCACGGTGCCGCCGGTGAGCGGGAAGAAGTCGGCGGCCGCCCGGGCGATGGCGTCCTTGTGGTCGGCCCGGGTGGTCTCGCGCTCGTTGACGCCGGGCTCGACGATGTGCAGTGCACGCGCGGGCACCGCTCCGCCGTGCACCCGCCGGACCACGCCTGCGCGGTCCAGGACGGCGAGATCGCGCCGGACGGTTTCGGTGGTCACGGCGTAGGCGTCGGCGAGTTCGGCGACCGAGGCTCGCCCGCGGGACATCACCAGCGACGCGATCGCCTGCTGACGTTCTTCGGGGTACACGCCGCTCCTGCTATTTGGGAATCCAGCCTTATGTATGTTGATATCTGTTGTTTTACGCTTATTCGTGTTGACTTGTCAAGGATTCGTTGTAACCTACTTCACATGTCCTCGACTTCTGTGCCCGCATCACCCGTCAGCAAAACCGTGTACACCGGCGTCCCGGTGGTCGGCGGGGTCGCCTACGCACCGGTCATCCGGCCGGGCCGGTTGCCGGCACTCGACATCGCTGCAGAGCCTGATGTTCCCGAGGAGGCCCGCGAGGGCGAGGCGGCGCGTTTCACCGCGGCAGCCGCCGCGGTCGCCGACCGGTTACGCGGTCGCGCGGGCAGTGCCACCGGCTCGGCGTCGGAGGTGCTGGCCGCGACGGCGCAGCTCGCCCAGGACCGGGCCTGGCTGGGTGCGGCCACCAAACTCATCAAGGGCGGCGCGCCCGCGGTGCGCGCGACCGCCGATGCCGCGGCGCAGTTCGTCGACATGTTCACCAAGATGGGTGGGCTGATGGCCGAGCGCGTCACCGATCTCAAGGACATCCGCGACCGCGTCATCGCCGAGCTGCGCGGGCTTCCTGAACCCGGCGTTCCGGTGCCCGACGTGCCGTCGGTGTTGTGCGCCGAAGATCTGGCGCCCGCCGACACCGCGGGCCTGGATCCCGCACTCATCGTCGGTCTGGCCACCACGCTGGGCGGACCCACCAGTCACACCGCGATCATCGCCCGCCAGTTGGGCATCCCCTGCGTCGTCGCGGTCAACGATCTCGATGACGTCGTCACCGGCGCCATGGTGCTGCTCGACGGAGTCCGCGGGACCGTCACCGTCGCGCCGGACCCCGACGAGGCCGCGGCCGAGGTGGAGGCCGGGCGCCGCGCCGCCGCGGCGGCGGCCGGCTGGTCAGGCCCGGGATCGACCGCCGACGGGCATCAGGTCGCGGTTCTGGCCAATGTGCAGGACGGCGCCGCGGCCCGGTCCGCGGCGCAGACCCCTGCCGAGGGTGTGGGGCTGTTCCGCACCGAGCTGTGCTTCCTCAACACCGAGACCGAGCCCAGCGTCGACGAGCAGGCCCGCATCTACGGTGAAGTGCTGGCGGCCTTCCCGGGACGCAAGGTGGTCATCCGCACGCTGGACGCCGGTTCTGACAAGCCGTTGAAATTCGCCGGCCATCCCGACGAGGCCAATCCGGCCCTGGGGGTGCGCGGTATCCGCATCGCGTTCCGCAATCCCGGCCTGCTGGATCGGCAGCTGGAGGCGATCGCGGCGGCCGGGCAGGCCACCGGTAATGCGCCGTGGGTGATGGCCCCGATGATCGCGACCGCCGAGGAAGCCAAGGATTTCGCCGATCGGGCGCGTGCGCACGGTCTGACCCCCGGCGTGATGATCGAGGTGCCCGCCGCGGCGCTGCTGGCCGACCGCGTTCTGGCGCATGTGGACTTCCTGTCCATCGGCACCAATGACCTGGCGCAGTACACGATGGCCGCCGACCGGATGTCGGCGGATCTGGCCGCCCTGACCGACCCGTGGCAACCCGGAGTGCTGGCGCTGGTGAGCATGACGGCGCGGGCCGGTGCCGCCGTCGGTAAGCCGGTGGGGGTGTGCGGCGAGGCTGCCGCGGATCCGCTGCTGGCCTGTGTGTTGACCGGTCTCGGTGTCACCTCGCTCTCGGCGGCATCGGCCGCGGTGACGGCGGTCGGCGCCCGGCTGGCATCGGTGACGCTGCAGCAGTGCCGCGAGGCCGCCGAGGCGGTGCTGCAGACCTCGAGCGCGACGGAGGCGCGGGCCGCCGCGACAGCGGTCCTGGGCTGAGCATGGAATAATCGGACCGCAGTCCGGTTATATCGGGTAACTCTGATTCCCAGGAGGAACGATGCCCGCCGTCACAGCTGACACCCTGACCTTGCCGCGTATCTCCGCACCGGCCCCATTCGATACCGAGCGTCCGGTCCGCACCATCAACACCGGGCCCCGTGGGTTCGAAGGTGAGGGCTTCCCCGTCGTGCGCGCGTTCGCCGGCGTCCCCGCGGCCGATCTCGACCCGTTCATCCACATGGACCAGATGGGTGAGGTCGAGTACCAACCCGGCGAACCACGCGGAACCGACTGGCATCCACACCGCGGCTTCGAGACCGTGACCTACATGCTCGACGGCCGGTTCGCGCACCAGGACTCGCACGGTGGCGGGGGTTTGATCACCGACGGTGCCACCCAGTGGATGACCGCCGGCTCGGGCATCCTGCACATCGAGACCCCGCCCGCCGAGCTGGTCGAGAGCGGCGGGACCTTCCATGGCATCCAGCTGTGGGTCAACCTGCCGCGTGCGGACAAGTTCGCCGCGCCCAAGTATCAGGCGATCGAGGGCGAGCAGGTCCGGCTGCTGTCCTCACCGGACGGTGGCGCGCTGCTGCGCGTGATCGCCGGCGAGGTGGACGGCCAGGCGGGCCCGGGTGCGACGCATACACCGATAACCTTGGCGCACATCACCATTGCCCCGGGAGCGCACGCCAGCATCCCGTGGAACCGGAACTTCAATGCCTTGGTCTATGTGCTGTCCGGGCGTGGCACTGTCGGACCGGTCGGCCATCCCATCGAGCAGGGGCAATTGGCCGTGCTCGGCCCCGGTGACCGGATCGGTGTCGCCGCGGCGGCCGGCCAAGATGCCAATCGCCCCGCGATGGAGGTTTTACTGTTGGGCGGCAAGCCGATTCGCGAACCGGTCTTTCATTACGGTCCGTTCGTGATGAACAGCAAGTCCGAAGTCGTCCGCGCCATCGAGGATTTCAATGCCGGGAAGTTCGGCGCGATTCCGCCGAATGCGCTCATGCCGCACCGCGTGTGACGCGCCGCTGAGTCAGCGCCGCGGCTCGGGTTCCGGTGCGGGGTAGAGCAGTTCCAGTTCGCCGAGATTGGCCGCCACCGTCACCAACGGCAGTGCATCGGCGACCGGGTGTTCCTCGTCGCCGGACTCGGCGCGCAGCGCGGTGACGAAGTGTTTGGCGATCAACGCGCCGTCGAGCGGTTTGTGGGTCCGTCCCGACATCCGGTCGCAGACCAGCGCCGCGTGCGCGTCGAGAACCGTCCGGGTGTTCGGGTAGGAGCCCGGTGACGGTGGTGCCGGGATATCGGCGATCAGATCGGCCGCCACGCGCAGCCTGATCGCCCGGTTGGCGCGGCGGACGACCGGTGCGCGGTTGGCGGTGGGTCCGCCGCTCTCCGAAAGATATTGGCGGACAGCGTCGTCCACGGTTCGGCTGGCGGTCAGGGCCTCGAAACTGAGCTCGTCGACCGCAACCGCCGAGGTGCCGTGCGTTATCCGCGACACCGCGGTACGCAGGTAGCGGGTGCCGACGGCGAATGCCGAACTGATCGCCGCCGTGACGGCGCGCCCCGATCCGCGCGGCCACAGCAGCAGTGACACCACCACACCGACGGCACCGCCGACGGCGATGTCCTCGATCCGGACCAGACCGACCTGCCATCCGGTCGGGTGGATCAGGTTGAACACGATCAGCACCAGCATGGTGAAAGCGGCCTGGCCCGCCGCGAACGAGCCGACCTCGGGCACGTAGGCCGCGAAGAACGCGACGAACGGCAGCACCGGCCACAGCACCACCGGATCGACGCCGATCAGTTCGATCAGGACCGCACCGATGACGAAACCGACCGCGGTACCGGTCACTGCACGCAGCACCTTGGTTCCGGTGGTCAGCGCGCTGCTGCGCAGCACCGACATCGCCGCCAGCACCACCCAGAACCCGTGCTCGACGGGGAAGACGTGCGTGGTCGCGACCGCAAGTGCCAGGCCGAGTCCGGTGCGCACGCTGTTGCGGACCACCACGGCCCTGGTCGCCACGTAACCGGACGGAATGTGGGCCACCGCCTGCGTCTCGGACAGCACCCGCGACGAGGCGCCGGACTCGGGTAACCGGCGACCGGTCACCCGCATCAGGACCGGGCGGGCGTCGGCGGCGGCCGCGACGGCGATCACCCGGCCGGTGATCGCCACGGTGGCCCCGAATGTGCGGCGGTTCAGCAGGCGTTGACCGACCGCGATGGCCGCCTCGTCGGACTCTTCGGCCAGCATCTCGGCGACATCCTCGCGATAGCGCCCCTGCGCGATCGCCCGCAGATCGGTCAGCGCCTCGTCGAGCTCGGTGCGTGCCGGCGTTCGATCGGCGACCCTGGTGATGCGCAGCAGCCGTGCCGATGCGCGCAGGACGCGGACAGACGGCTCGGTCATGACGCCCAGGGTCGAGGCGGTGTCGTCACGCACCCGGTCGCACAACCAGCCCAGATCATCGACGACGCGGACCAGCGCGCGGCTGCCGGCAGTGAGCCCGACCGGACGGTAGTCGCTGTTCATGAAGTTGGCGTACAGCACGTTCATCGCCGCGGTGACGTCCTTGGCGGTGGCGTGGCCGGTGAGCCGCGCGGCCAGCACGGCGCAGACCCGGGCGGCGTGCCTGCGCAGGTCGTCGTGGTGTCGGGGTGGCAGCAGGAACAACGCGGCGGGCACGCACACCGCCAGCGCGGTGCCCCAGCCCAGCAGGCGCTCGTCGATGGGGCCCGGCGGTGTGCACGCCGGCAGCACGAAGGTCAGCAGCGTGGCGCGCTGGGCGGAGGCGATCGCGGTGCTGAGCACACCGGCGAAGGTGATGGCGATACCGAGAACGAACATCAGGGTCACCGCGAGCCACGGGATCGGCGAGACCAGGGTGCCCAGGACTATCAACGCGGCACCGATGACGGCCAGGCCGGCATATGCGGTTGCCCGGCCGGCCCGGTTGCCCGGGAAGTCGACCACGATGAGCAGGGCTATCGAGCCGAAGATCGCGAAAAGCGGGGTCTGGCCGTTGCCGAATGCGAACGCCAATCCGGCGGCTACCGGGATCACCAGAGCCGCGCGCGTCGCGCGCCGCCACGCGTCGAACTCCGGGTCGCGGCTTTCGACCCATTCCAGCAGGCGCCGCGCCGGCGAGGCCGTCGGTGCGGTCATTGCGGTGGGACGGAGGCGAACCTGCCTGAATCGAGTGCCTCCAGGAGCTGGTTGGTGATCCAGGCCAGCCCCTCGGTGTCGGGCGGCAGGGTGGATTGTTCGTAGCCGACCAGCAGGTAGACGGCCCAGTTGGCGAAGAGCTGCGCCTGGCGTTCGTCGTGCAGCAGCTCCATCGCCGAGTCCCGCAGAATCTCGTAGCGCCACCGGTCGACCTCGGTCTGGGCGACGCGGACCTGCGGGTCGACCGAACTCCAGGCCCGGATGGCGGCTTCGGCGCCGTGCGGCAGCGAGAGCCCGACGTCGATGATGCCGTCGATGCGCTTGCGTGGATCGGGTTCGGCGCGGAGTCGCTGCACCCGTTGCAGGGTGGCGCCGGTGAACCAGTGCTGGACCAGCTCACGGGTGTAGGCCGACCAGTTCTCGAAGTAGTGGTAGAACGATCCCGTCGTGACGCCGAGCCGGTGGCAGACCTCGGCGAGTTTCAGCCCGCCGTAACCGCGGTCGGCGAGTACATCGAGACCTGTCTCGAAGTACGCCTCTCTGGTCGCAACGGTCGCCATGCCATCGCACACTAATTCCGTCGGTTTGTGACGTGTGCCGCGGGGCCTGGCAAATGAAGGCCCAACAGGGAAGAAAATTTGCTATTTGCCCCTACTCTAGGGGCTTCACCACGTTCTGTGGCACACTCACAAGGTGTCTCAAACAGTTCGCCGAGGGCCGGGTCGCCCGCCGGCAGCTAAGGCCGCCGATACCCGCGAGCGTATTCTGCGTGCCGCTCGTGAGGTATTCAGTGAACTTGGCTACGACGCAGCAACGTTCCAAGCAATCGCCTTGCGGTCGGACCTCACGCGTCCGGCAATCAATCACTACTTTGCGAACAAACGCGTGCTGTACACCGAGGTGGTCCAGCAGACCAACGCGCAGGTGGTCTCCGCCGGGATCGAACGGGCCCGCACGGCGACCACGTTGGTAGACCGCCTCGAGGCGTTCATCGCCGCGGCGGTGGCGGCCGATTCGGCCAACGGGTCGTCGGCGGCATTCCTGGTCACCTCGATCATGGAGGCCCAGCGGCATCCCGAGCTCAGCGACAGCGGAAACGATTCGCTCGAGGAGTCGCGACAGTTCGTGACCTGGGCGGTCAACGAGGCGGTCGGCTCCGGGGAGCTCGCCACCGGCACCGATGTGGAAGCGCTCGTCGAAATGCTGCTCGCGGTGGTGTGGGGAATGGGCTTCTACGCGGGATTCGTCGGCGGGCACGACGGTCTGGAGCGGATCACCGCCCAGCTGAAGTTGCTGCTCGCCAACCGGCTATGGGCGCGCCCGGGCGGGCCTGCCGCGGAGGCGATGTAGCCCGCCAGGTGCGCATAGCCTGCCTAACTTGTTGGGTAGCATGGCTGAGGAACCGGCTGCCGCGGCGTGGTGGCCGCGAACCGGACCGAGGAATTGATGAGCAGCCTGCGCAGCCATGACGACAGCTGGGACATTGCGACCAGCGTGGGAACCACCGCGGTACTGGTTGCCGCGGCCCGCGCGGCCGAGACAGCACGGCCCGATCCACTCATCCGCGACTCGTACGCGCGGTTGCTGGTCGACGGTGCAGGCTCCGGCGTGTGGGACAAGATGGCCGACCGGGCGACGATCGATCAGGTCAGGGCCGTCGATCCGGAGATCGCGAACATCTTCGAACACATGATCAACTATCAGGCCGTCCGCACACATTTCTTCGACGCGTTCTTCGCCGACGCGGTGGCCGCGGGAATCCGGCAGGTGGTGATCCTGGCCTCCGGCCTGGACTCGCGGGCCTACCGCCTGGACTGGCCCGCAGGAACCGTCGTCTACGAGATCGACCAGCCCAAGGTGCTGGAGTACAAGGCGGCTCGTCTCGACGCTCACGGCGTCCTCCCGGTGGCGACCCGACGCGAGGTCGCCGTCGATCTGCGCTTCGACTGGCCCGCGGCGCTGGCGGCCGCCGGTTTCGACGCTGCCGCACCGACGGCGTGGCTGGCCGAGGGATTGCTGATGTACCTGCCCTCGGAGGCCCAGGATCGGCTTTTCGAGAACATCACCGCGCTGAGCGCTCCGGGCAGCCGGGTCGCCGCCGAGACGGCGGGGAATCGCAGCGAGGAACGCCGTCAGGAGATGCGCGAGCGGTTCGAAAAGGTTGCCGACCAGTTCGACATGGCGCAGACCGTCGATATCGGCGAACTGGTGTACAACGATCCCGATCGCACCGATCTGGCGCAGTGGCTCGGACAAGCCGGCTGGCGAGCCACCGAACAGCGCGCCACCCAGGAGATGCGGCGGCTCGGGCGCTGGCTTGACGTCCCGATGTCCGACGACGATGACGCGTTCTCCAATTTCGTGGTGGCCGAACGCCTCTGATGCGGCACCGGTAGCCGGCGCTGCTGCCTCTGTCCCCCAACCAGGTGGTTGGCTACTATTCGGTCAGACGGAACAGCTCCGCATTGCCGGGAAGGATATCCCCATGACCGCAGAATCGACCGAAGTCAGGACCGCGCCCGTGGCGGCGCCGACCGATGTCAGCTCGATCGTCGCCGGAGTACGCAAGACCTTCGCCTCGGGGCGGACCAGGCCGGTGGAATGGCGGCGCACGCAGCTCTATGCCCTGGAACGGATGCTCGTCGACAACGAGGCCAGGATCGCCGAGGCGCTGGCCGCCGACCTGGGTCGCAAACCGTTCGAAGCGTGGCTGGCCGATATCGCCAGCACCGCAGGTGAGGCCCGCGACGCCGCCAAGAACGTCGGCAAATGGACCAAGCGCAAGCACCGCAGGCTCGAATTCGCCCAGCTGCCCGGTCGGGGATGGATCGAGTACGAGCCCTACGGCACGGTGCTGATCATCGGTGCATGGAACTTCCCGTTCGCGCTGACGCTGGGCCCGGCGGTCGGAGCGATCGCCGCGGGTAATGCCGTGGTGCTCAAACCCTCCGAGGTGGCCCCGGCGTCATCGGCACTGATGGCCGACCTGGTGCCGCGTTACCTCGACCGGGACGCCATCGTGGTGATCGAAGGCGACGGCTCGGTGAGCCAGGAACTGATCGCGCAGGGTTTCGACAAGTTGTGCTTCACCGGTGGCACCGAAATCGGTCGCAAGGTATACGAAAGTGCCGCAGCACATCTCACGCCGGTGATCCTCGAGCTCGGTGGTAAGAGCCCGGTCATCGTCGCCGCTGATGCCGATATCGACGTCGCCGCCAAGCGCATTGCATGGACCAAGCTCATCAACTCCGGCCAGATCTGCATCGCGCCGGACTACGTACTGGTCGACGCCAGGGTCCGCGACGAATTCGTCGACAAGCTGCGGGCCGCGGTCGAGACCTTCGAGGCCGGTGATCCGTCCGGTAAGCCGATCGTCAACGAGCGGCATTTCAACCGGCTGGTGTCCGCACTGGCGGCGACCAAGGGCAGCGTCGCCGTCGGTGGCGGATCCGATGCCGCCGCGAACAAGATCCAGCCGACAGTCGTGGTCGACCCCGATGTGGACGAACCGCTGATGACCGACGAGATCTTCGGCCCCATCCTGCCGGTGGTCACCGTCGGATCCCTCGACGAGGCAATCGATTTCGTCAACTCCCGGAACAAGCCGCTGGCGGCCTACCTGTTCACCAAGGCCAAGGACATCCGCGAGCGGGTCGTCAAGGAGGTGTCGTCGGGCAGCATGCTGGTCAACCATCTGCTCTTCCAGTTCTCCACTGCCAAGCTGCCGTTCGGCGGTGTGGGCCCGGCCGGGATCGGGGCCTATCACGGCAGATTCGGCTTCGAGGAGTTCAGCCACGGTAAGTCGGTGCTGACCAAGCCCACCCGACCCGATTTATCCAGCATCATCTACCCCCCGTATACAGAGAAGGCGTGGAAGTTGGCCCGCCGGCTGTTCTGACGGCGTCCCCGCTGAGCATGTGACACCGCATATCGACACCTTGATTTGGAGAGGAAACTCAATGCCCGGAGTTCAGGATCGCGTCGTCGTCGTCACCGGGGCCGGTGGTGGCCTTGGTCGTGAATACGCCCTCACGCTGGCGAAAGAGGGCGCATCCGTCGTCGTCAACGATCTCGGCGGAGCACGGGACGGCACCGGCGCGGGTTCGGCGATGGCCGATCACGTGGTCGCCGAGATCAAGGAGGCCGGCGGCCGCGCGGTGGCCAACTACGACAGCGTCGCCGAGCCCGAGGGCGCCGAGAACATCATCAAGACCGCCATCGACGAGTTCGGGAAGATCGACGGCGTGGTGAGCAACGCGGGCATCCTGCGTGACGGCACGTTCCACAAGATGACCTACGAGAACTGGGATTCGGTGCTCAAGGTCCATCTCTACGGCGGCTACAACGTGGTGCGCGCCGCCTGGCCGCACTTCCGTGAGCAGAGCTTCGGCCGGGTGGTGGTGGCGACATCGACCAGCGGTCTCTTCGGCAACTTCGGGCAGGCCAACTACGGCGCCGCCAAGCTGGGCCTGGTCGGCCTGATCAACACGCTGGCCCAGGAAGGCGCCAAGTACAACATCAAGACCAATGCGCTGGCCCCGATCGCGGCGACCCGGATGACCGAGGACATCCTGCCGCCCGAGGTGCTCAAGAACCTGACACCGGAATTCGTTGCGCCCGTGGTGGCCTACCTGTGCACCGAAGAGGTGCCCGACACCGGATCGATCTTCATCGTCGGAGGCGGCAAGGTGCAGCGCACCGCGCTGTTCCAGAACGAGGGTGTCACTTTCACCGCGCCCCCCAGTGTCGACGATATCGCCGAGCGCTGGTCGGAGATCGACGACCTGTCCGCGGCCAAGCAGGCGAATTTCAATCTCCGCTGACACCGAACGATCTCAGCTATGAAAGCCTGTGTCGTAAAAGAACTCTCGGGACCGTCGGGCATCGTCTACGCAGACGTGCCCGACGTCACCGGAGGTGACGAAACCGTCGTGGTCGAAGTGCGGGCCGCGGGAGTGTGCTTCCCGGATCTGCTGATGACCAAGGGTGAGTACCAGCTTCGGGTGCCGCCGCCGTTCACCCCGGGCATGGAGATCGCCGGCGTGGTGACGACCGCGCCCGCCGGTTCCGGTTTCACCGCCGGTGACCGGGTGTCGGCATCGACGCTGCTGGGTGGCTACGCCGAGCAGGTCGCGGTGCCGGTTGCCGCGGTGCGTCGCAGCCCGGCCGAACTCGATGACGCCGAAGCGGTTTCGCTGTTGGTCAACTACAACACGATGTACTTCGCCTACGAGCGTCGTGCCGCGTTGCGGCCGGGGGAGACGGTGCTGGTGCTCGGTTCGGCAGGTGGCGTGGGCACCGCCGCGATCCAGATCGCCAAGGCCATGGGCGCCAAGGTGATTGCCGCCGTGCATCGCGAGAGCGCAACGGATTTCGTCTCGTCGCTGGGACCTGATGCTGTGATCCCGCTGACCGAGGGCTGGGCGCAGGCGGTGCGCGATGCCACCGGCGGCCGCGGTGTGGACATCGTCGTCGACCCGGTCGGAGGCGCGGCGTTCGACGACGCGATCCGCACCCTGGCCACCGACGGCAGGCTGCTGGTGATCGGTTTCGCCGCCGGCGGTATCCCGACCGTGAAGGTCAACCGGCTGTTGCTGCGCAATATCGGTGTGCTCGGTGTGGCCTACGGTGAGTACATCAACCGGGATCCGGCCTCGGCAGCGGTCTTCGCCGACGGGCTGGCCACATTGGTCACCGCGGGCCTGAAACCGCCTCCCGCGCAGCGCTACCCGCTCTCGGAAGCGCAGGCCGCACTGCAGTCGTTGGACGACGGCGGAGTATTCGGCAAGGTCGTACTCGAACCCTGATGAGTACCGGCGGCTTGGTTCTGGTCGCCCTGGCGATAGCTGTCGGTCTGGCCGGGATCATCGTGCCGATCCTGCCGGGCGGACTGCTGGTATTCGGTGCCATCGCGGTGTGGGCGATCATCGAACGCACCACCGTCGGCTGGGTGACGCTGGGTATCGCCGGTGTGCTGTTCCTGGCCGCCGCGGTCATCAAGTACACCTGGCCGGTCAAACGGATGCGGGCCGCCGATGTCGGCAGGCTCAGTCTGTTCGCTGGCGCGCTACTCGGCGTCATCGGGTTCTTCGTGGTGCCGTCGCCTTCTGTGGGTTTGGGGGGTTTTTGGCCCCGGGGAGGGGGGCAAAACACGCCCAAATCACCCGCGCAGAGCGGTTCGCAGCTTGTCGATCTGGGCGTCGGTGACCTCGGCGGCCCGCAGGTAGCCGGCTACCGAGCCGTAATCGTCGGCCACGGTCGCCAACGCGGCGTCCAGATACTCCGCGCGCACGCCGAGCACGTCCTCCGACAGCCGCTCCTCGGCGAATTTCTCTGCCTCGACCGGAAGTTCGCCGTTCTCGAAACGCTGCCGGATGGTGTCGAGAATCTGGGCGCGCAGCTGCGGGACGGCGGAATTGCTGTGCAGGTAGTCGGCGTAGATGGTGTCCCGGTCGACGCCGGCGGCCTCCAGGATCACCGCGACTCCGAAGCCGGTCCGGTCCTTGCCGGCGAAGCAGTGCGTCAGCACCGTGCCGCCGTCGCCGAGCAGCACGACCATCCGCTGGATCGCCCGCCGGGCGCCGGGGGCCTGCGCGAACCGCCGGTACTCGTCGGCCATGTAGCGCCGTCCGGCTTCGATCATCGATTGGTCGGGATCCTCGGTCAGCAGGCGCTGGAAGGCATGTTCGTGCGGGGCATCGCCGTCGACGGCGGCGACCACGTCCAGGAACGGCAGCAGGTGGACATCGACGCCGTCGGGCACCAGATCGGAACCGTGCCGCGCCACCTCGCGCGGAGAACGCAGATCGGCGACGTCGGTGACCCGCAGATCACGCAACTGTGCGACCCCGGTGTCGTCGAGTTTGGTCAACTCACCGGCACGGAACAGTCGCCCCGGAACGACCGCACCGGACGTCGAGTCGGCGACATCCCGGAAATTCCAGGATCCCGACAGCCGGCTGGCGGGGTCGGTCATGAAGAAACCGCAGCGGCGAGCGGGGTTTTCTCCCTGCCGAGTTCGGTACGGGCGATGGTGCGCAGGTGCACCTCGTCGGGACCGTCGAAGATCCGCATGGCGCGCTGCCAGCCGTACATCCGGGCCAGCACGGTGTCATCGCTGACGCCTGCGGCGCCGTGCACCTGGATGGCGCGGTCGATCACCGTGCACGACATCAGCGGCGCGACGGCCTTGATCTGCGACACCAGGCCGTGCGCGGCGCGGTTGCCGAGCTGGTCGATGGTCCACGCGGCCTTCTCGCAGAGCAGCCGGGCCTGATCGATCTCGTTGCGGGACAGCGCAATAGCGTTCTGCACCATGCCCTGCTCGGCGAGCGGCTTGCCGAAGGCGATCCGGGTCTGCACCCGGTCGACCATGAGCGCAAGCGCCCGCTCTGCCACGCCGATGGCGCGCATGCAGTGGTGGATCCGGCCCGGGCCGAGCCGGGCCTGGGCGATGGCGAAACCGCCGCCTTCCTCGCCGAGGAGGTTGGAGGTGGGAACCCGGACGTTGTCGAAGACGATCTCGGCGTGGCCGTGCTGGTCCTGCCAGCCGAAGACCGATGTGGAGCGCACGACCGTGACCCCGGGGGTATCGATGGGCACCAGCACCATCGACTGCTGCTGATGGCTGGCGGCGTCGGGGTTGGTGCGGCCCATCACGATGAGGATCTTGCAGCGGGGATCGTTGGCGCCCGAGGTCCACCACTTGTGCCCGTTGATGATGTAGTCGTCACCGTCGCGCACGATCGAGGTCTGGATGTTGCGGGCGTCGCTGGAGGCCACCGCGGGCTCGGTCATCGAGAACGCCGAGCGGATCTCCCCGGCCAGCAGTGGTTCCAGCCACTGCTTGCGCTGCTGTTCGGTCGCGAACAGGTGCAGCGTCTCCATGTTGCCGGTGTCGGGTGCCGCGCAGTTGATCGCCTCCGGTGCGATCTCGGTGCTCCACCCGGTCAGCTCGGCCAGCGGTGAGTACTCCAGGTTGGTCAGGCCCGACTCCGCGGGTAGGAACAGGTTCCACAGTCCCTGTTTCTTGGCCAGCTTCTTGAGTTCCTCGACGACGGGGGGAACGGTGAAATCGCGTGGTCCGACCTCGGCGCGGTAGGCGTCGTAGGACTCCTCGGCCGGTAAGACGTGCTCGACCATGAAATCGGTGAGCCGCTTGTGGTAATCCTGCGCTTTTGCCGACATCGCGAAGTCCATGACCGTCACGATATGACACGTGTAAAACGCGGCCGGTATCGCGTCAGTGCTGCGGTGCCTGCGGACGCGCGACGAGGGCCAGCAGCCCGGCCAGCGCGGCCAGGCCGATCACCAGTGCGGCCACCGCGGGCCAGCCGGTGTGATCGAATGCCAGCCCACCCAGCCAGCCCACCGCGCTCGATCCGGCGTAGTAGAAGAGGTTGTAGAGCGAGGATGCCTGGGCCTTGCCGTCGCCGGCTCCCACGCCGACCCAGCCGGAGGCGATGGAATGCGCGCCGAAGAATCCCGCGGTGGCGATCACCAGACCGGCCAGTACCACCACCATGTTGGTGCTCAGGGTGATGGCCACGCCGGCGATCATCGTCGCGATCGAGGCCAGCAGTACCGTCCGGCGGCCGAACCGGCCGGCCTCGATGCCGGCCCGCGCCGACGACCACGTGCCGGCGAGGTAGGCCAGGAAGACCAGGCTCACCAACGTCTGCGGCAGCTCGAAAGGCGCGGCCGTCAACCGGAAGCCCAGGAAGTTGTAGAGCGCCACGAAACCACCCATGAGCAGAAAGGCCTGGGCGAACAGCACCAGCTGTCGCGGTGAGCGCAGGTTGGTCAGCAGTCGCCGGCCCAGGTCACGACGATCGCGTGCGGGGGTGAAACCCTGTGCCGCAGGGGCGAGCTTGATGAAGGCGAAGGCGGCGAGCCCACACAGCACCGCGACGATGAGCACGCCGATCCGCCAGCCGAGGATCTCGGCCACCGGCCCGGTGACCAGCCGACCGGCCAGCCCGCCGATCGTCGTGCCCGCGACAAAGGTGCCTGCGGCCCGTGCCGCATGCCCGGCGTCGATCTCCTCGGTGAGATAGGCCACCGCGACGGCCGGCACGCCGGCGATCAGGAGTCCTTCGACGAAGCGGCCGCACAGCAGCAGGGTGAGGTTCGGCGAGAACGGCACGAGCAGACCGAGAAGTGTTGCGGCCGTGACGGATATGGTCATGACCTGGACCCGGCCGATCCGGTCGGCCAATGCGGCCCATGGGATGACCCCGACAGCCAGTCCGATGGTGGCCGCCGAGACGATGAGCGCCACATCGGCCGCTCCGGTGCCGAGGTCGCGGGCGATCAATGGCAGGACTGCCTGAGGGGAGTACAGCTGGGCGAAGGTGGCGACGCCCGCGCAGAACAGGGCGGCCAGCAGGCGCCGGTAGTCGGCCGATCCGCGTCGATGGCCCTGCCAGGCCATGGTGCTGATGGGTGCCGTCACCACAGCGACGCTAGGCATTGCCTAGAAATGTGTCCAATGCATAGAACTACTGATCTTCATGCGAACTACGTATGACGAATTCGGCGAATCGGTTGGCGGCCGGCGGTAGCGGGCGTTCGGCGGGCCAGGCCAGGCCGAGCTGACGTTTGGCCGAGGCCTGCGCGAGCGGCAGATAGACCGCCCCGGGTTCGACGTGCTCGGGCCGCGGGACCGGGACCACGGCCACTCCGAAGCCCGCCGCGACCAGGCCTTCCATGGTGGGGATCTCGGTGGCTTCGAACACCACATGCGGGTCGATACCCGCCTGCGCGCACAGTTCGTCGGTGAGCCGGCGCAGCCCCAGTTCGGGGGCCAGCGCGACGAACGGCTCATCCTTGGCATCGGCCAGCCGGATGCGGGCGCGGGCGGCCAGCCGGTGACCACGCGGCACCGCCAGGCAGAGGCGTTCCATGTACAGACCGCGCCACCGGTAGCCGGGCGGCCGCGGCGAGGTGACCGCCAGGTCGGCCTGGCCGGAGGCGAGCCGTTCGACGACCTCGTGCGCGGCGCCCTGGAAGAGGCCGAACTGCACCTTGGGGGCCTCGGCACGGAACCGGCGCAGCAGATCCGGCACGAACCAGCTGGCCTGCGAATGCAGGAAGGCCAGCCGCACCGTTCCGGTGTCCGGATCGCGCAGTTCGGCGATTCGCTCAGTGGCCGAACGCATCTCGGCGATCGCCCGGATGGCGTGATCGCGGATGATCTCGCCGTAGCCGTTGAGCCGCAGTCGCCGGTTGACCCGGTCGAAAAGTGCCACCCCCACCTGTTCTTCCAGCCGAGCCAACGCGCGCGACAGGGTGGGCTGGCTGACGCCGAGCTCGGCGGCGGCATCCGTGACGTGCTGGTTCTCGGCCAGCACCACGAACCACCCGAGCTCGTCGAGGTTCATCTACAACGCGGCGTTGATGGCGTCCACCCGGTCCTTGGCGTCACCGAAGAGCATCTGGGTGTTGTCCCGGAAGAACAGTGGGTTCTGCACACCGGCATAACCGGAGGCCATGGATCGCTTGAAGACGATGACGTTGGCGGCGTTCCACACCGTGAGCACCGGCATACCGGCGATGGGGCTGCCCGGGTCCTCCGAGGCCGCCGGGTTGACGGTGTCGTTGGCGCCGATGACCAGGACGACGTCGGTGCTCTCGAAGTCGTCGTTGATCTCGTCCATTTCCAGCACGATGTCGTAGGGCACCTTGGCCTCGGCAAGCAGCACGTTCATGTGGCCCGGCAGCCGGCCCGCGACGGGATGGATGCCGAACCGGACGGTGACGCCGCGCTCCCGCAGTTTGCGGGTCAGCTCGGCGACGCCGTACTGAGCCTGGGCCACCGCCATGCCGTAGCCGGGGGTGATGATGACCGAGCCGGCCGAGTTGAGCAGTTCGGCGGCACCCTCGGCGGTGATCTCGCGGTGCTCGCCGTAGTCCTTGTCGTCGGCGGGACCGGCTTCGATGCCGAAGCCGCCTGCGATGACGGAGATGAACGACCGGTTCATCGCCTTGCACATGATGTAGGACAGGTAGGCACCCGAGGATCCGACCAGGGCGCCGGTGATGATCAGCAGGTCGTTGCCCAGCAGGAAGCCCGACGCGGCGGCTGCCCAACCGGAGTAGCTGTTGAGCATCGACACCACGACGGGCATGTCGCCGCCGCCGATCGATGCCACCAGGTGCCACCCCAGCAGCAGCGCCAGCGCGGTGACCACCACCAGCAGCCACAGCTGCGGGTCGATCACGAACCAGACCGTCAGCGCGACGAATGCCACCAGCGCACCGACATTGAGGATGTTCTTGCCCGGCAGCATCAGCGGGGTGGACTTGATGCGGGCCGACAGTTTCAGGTTGGCCACGATCGAGCCGGTGAAGGTCACCGCACCGATGAACACACCGATGAACACCTCGGCGGAGTGGATGCCGAGCATGCCTTCACTGCGCAGCAGTGCCGCCTCGGCGCCGCCGGCGCTGCGTTCGACGTGCAGGTAGCCGTTCCAGCCCACCAGGACCGCGGCCAGGCCGACGAAGCTGTGCAGCAGGGCGATCAGCTCGGGCATCCCGGTCATCTCGACGACCTTGGCGCGCCACAGTCCGATCGCGGCGCCGATGGCCATGGCGCCCACCAGCAGTGCCAGGCCGACCGGCTCGATATGACGGGCCAGTGCCAGCGCGATCGTTGCGATCAACGCGACGGCCATCCCGGCGATCCCGAAAGTGTTACCGGCCCTTGATGTCTCGTGCTTGGACAAACCGGCCAGCGCCAGGATGAACAACAATGCCGCGACGACGTAGGCCGCGGTCGCGGTGGTCTCTAGGGTGAACATGCAATCCGTTCCATCAGGGGAAGACGAGGGGGCGGGGACGTCAGCTGCGCGAGAACATGGCCAGCATGCGGCGCGTCACCGCGAAACCGCCGAAGATGTTGATGCTGGCGAGCAGGACCGCGAAGGTGGCCAGTGCGGTCACGACGGCATCGCCGTGGCCGATCTGCAGCAGCGCGCCGACGACGATGATTCCCGAGATCGCGTTGGTCACCGACATCAGCGGTGTGTGCAGGGCGTGGTGGACGTGACCGATGACGTAGTAGCCGATCACGATCGCCAGCGCGAAGACCGTCAGGTGGACCTGCAGCGCGGACGGGGACAGTGCGATGAGCAGGAACAGCAGTGCCGCGGCGCCGAACGTGATGCCCAGCCGTCGGCCCATCGTCATCGGCTCTTTGGTGGGCTTGGCCTCCACCGGGGCCACGGCTGCTGCCGCGGGTGCGGCCGAGACCTGGACCGGCGGTGGCGGCCAGGTCACCTCGCCGTCGCGGACCACCGTCACCGAGCGCTGCACCACGTCGTCGAAGTCCAGCGTGAGCCGGCCGTCCTTCTCCGGGGTCAGCAGTTTGAGCAGGTTGACCAGGTTGGTGCCGTAAAGCTGCGATGCCTGGGTGGGCAGCCGCCCGGCCAGGTCGGTGTAACCGATGATGGTCACACCGTTGGCGGTGACGACGGCCTGATCCTTCACGGTGCCCTCGACGTTGCCGCCGTTGGCCGCGGCCATATCGACGATGACGCTGCCCGATTTCATCGATGCGACCATGTCGGCGGTGATGATGCGCGGTGCGGGCCGGCCCGGGATCAGCGCGGTGGTGATGATGATGTCGACATCCTCGGACTGCTCGGCGTAGAGCTCCGCCTCCCGGGCTTTGTAGTCGTCGCCCATCTCCTTGGCGTAGCCGGTGGCCGACACCTCGGCCGCCGCGGGGTCGACGTAGAGGTACTCCCCACCCAGTGACTTGACCTGATCGGCGACCTCGGGTCGCGGGTCGGTGGCCCGCACGATGGCGCCCATGCTGCCGGCGGCGCCGATGGCGGCCAGACCGGCCACACCGGCACCCACCACGAGGACCTTGGCCGGCGGGACCTTGCCCGCGGCGGTCACCTGGCCGGTGAAGAACCGGCCGAACCTGTGGGCGGCTTCGACCACCGCGCGGTAGCCGGCGATATTGGCCATCGACGACAGCACGTCCAACGATTGCGCCCGCGAGATGCGCGGCACGGCGTCCATGGCCAGGACGGTGATGGGCCGGGTGGCCAACTGTTCTACCAGTTCGGGCTTCAGGGCCGGCGAGATCAGGCTTATCAGCGTCGCTCCGTCGCGCAGCGCCGCGATCTCGGCTTCGTTCGGGGCGTTGACCTTGAGCACCACATCGGATGCCAGTACCTGTTCGGGGGACCCGATGGCCGCGCCGGCGTCGGCGAACGCGTCATCGGAGAAGCTGGCTGCCACGCCCGCACCGGATTCGACCAGCACCTCGTAGCCCAGCTTGATGAGTGCTCCGACGGTCTGCGGTGTGGCAGCGACGCGTGTTTCCCCAGGTAGAGACTCGCGCGGAATCCCGATGATCATCGATTCGGTCCGATCTGGTTGTTCATGCTGCGGTCAGGCCGTGGGCCCACGGCCTGACTACGGACGGGCGGAAGATGCAAGTGTATGAGTTGGCCGGTCCGGCCTGTGCGCTCCGTTACCGCTGGTACCCCCCAACTCGTTTGACGAGTGTGGCCTTACGGCACGAAAACGTCCAATTGGCGGGTCAAAACAACACACTCGTCGGCAGAAAACGACGGTCCCATCCGCGAGACGGCCGAAATCGTACGGTGTTAATTCCGTATTACGCAGGTGTTACGGCTATGCTCGCGCACGTGCGTGACAAAGTCGTCCACCACGAGATGGAAACGCTGCGCGAACGCGAGCAGCTGTGCGTTCTCTCGCCCGTGGCCCTGGAGATACATCTACGGTCCGTCGAGCGCAGTGCGCGCTCGCAATGGCCGGCATTCGTTCCCGACAGCACGCTCGACGCGTTGGCGCCGGGACACCTCACCACCATGGCGGCCCTGGAGCTGAGCCTGGCCGGCCTGTGGCACCGGGCCAAGGACGGATACGTCGTCTCGGATCTGGTTCTGGTGGAACAGCTTGCGGCGAGCCCGCTGCGACGAGCCGCGCACCGCTGGGCGACCAGGTGCGCCTCGATGCTGGTGCGGGCCTGGCGTGCCGTCAACCGGGACAACTTCGTACCGCTGTAGGTCCGCGGAGTCCTGCAGCCGGGCCGTTGGCCCGAAGTAAAAATCCGCGTGATCGGTAACCTCGTCGGCCGCGTCGCTCGCCGGAAAGATGGCCGCGATGACGAGGACACCCCCTGGCGAGAGCTGTTGTCGCTGACGCCCCTGACGCCGGTCTTCGAGGCCGGCGTCTTGCCATGCCGTCAGCCGACAGGAAGCCAGGCTCGTGTCCGTATTCGTCGATATCACCCCCCAAGAAGAGACTCCGTCCGCCGCGCGACCCACCGGCGGTAATCGCTGGCGCGGACGGCTGACGCGCGCGGCGTTGCCGTTGCTGTCGGTCCTGGTGTTCTTCGGCGTCTGGCAGGCCGCGGCGTCCGCCGGGATCTGGAATCAGACTTTCGTGCCGTACCCGAGCACCGTGTGGCGCGCCTTCCTGGATGTGTCCAGCACGCACGACGGCGTCCGCGGTTACGCCGGATACCTTCTCTACGAACACCTTTACATGACACTGCGGCGGGTTTTCGCCGGTGTCGTCGTCGGCGTGACGGCCGGTGTGCTGCTGGGTCTGGTGATGGGATCGATCGGCTGGGTGCGCAGCGTGCTCGAGCCGTGGCTGACATTCCTGCGCGCGCTGCCGCCGTTGGCGTACTTCTTCCTGCTGGTGATCTGGCTCGGTATCGACGAGGCCCCCAAGATCACGCTGCTGGCCCTGGCCGCGCTGCCCCCGGCGGCCGTGGCGACCACCGCGGCCGTGGTCGCAGCACCGGTAGGACTGACCGAAGCGGCCCGTGCCCTGGGTGCCAGCCGCACCCAGGTGATCCGCGATGTGGTGGTGCCGTCGGCGCTGCCCGAGACGTTCACCGGGATCCGGCTCGCCGTGGGCATGGCCTACTCCTCGGTGGTCGCCGCCGAATTGTTCAACGGCATCCCCGGAATCGGCGGTCTGGTCAAGGACGCCAGCAATTACAACAACACCCCGGTGGTGCTCGTCGGGATCTTCGCCATCGGGATCTCGGGACTTGTCATCGACGGCCTGCTCCGCGCCGTGGAGCGTCGTGCCGTCCCCTGGAGAGGAAAGATATGAAATTCACCAAGCTGTTGGCTGCGGCGGCGATCACGGCCCTCGGGCTGGCCGGTTGCGCGGTGGACCACTCCGGTCAGTCCGCCGACAAGCCCACCATCCGCATCGGGTACCAGACCTTCCCCAGTGGTGACCTGATCGTCAAGAACAACAAGTGGCTCGAAGAAGCGTTGCCGGACTACAACATCAAGTGGACGAAGTTCGACTCCGGTGCCGATGTCAACACCGCGTTCATCGCCAAGGAGCTCGACTTCGGCGCCCTGGGTTCCAGCCCGGTCGCCCGGGGCCTGTCGGCGCCGCTGAACATCGGTTACAAGGTCGCCTTCGTGCTCGACGTCGCCGGCGACAACGAGGCGCTGGTCGCGCGCAACGGCTCGGGCATCAACACCATCGCCGACCTCAAGGGCAAGCGCATCGCCACGCCGTTCGCGTCGACGGCGCATTACAGTCTGTTGGCTGCACTGAGTCAGAATGGATTGTCCACCAACGATGTTCAGCTGATCGATCTGCAGCCACAGGCCATTCTCGCCGGCTGGGAGCGCGGCGACATCGATGCCGCTTACACCTGGCTGCCGACGCTGGATCAGCTGCGCAAGACCGGCAAGGATCTGATCACCAGCCGTCAGCTGGCCAAGGACGGTAAGCCGACCTTGGATCTCTCGGCGGTGTCCGACGACTTCGCGCAGGCCCATCCCGAGGTCGTCGACATCTGGCGCAAGCAGCAGGCCAAGGCGCTGAACACCATTCACGATGATCCAGATGCCGCCGCCAAAGCCATCGCGGCCGAGATCGGCCTCACGCCGGAAGACGTTGCCGGACAACTCAAGCAGGGTGTCTACCTGACGCCGCAGGAAGTCGTGTCACCGGAATGGCTTGGCACCGAAGGCAAGCCGGGAAATGTCGCGGTGAACCTGCAGAGCGCCTCGGAGTTCCTGGCCGAGCAGAAGCAGATCCCGTCGGCTGCGACACTGCAGACCTTCCAGGACGCCATCTACACCAAGGGATTACCGGATGCCATCACCCAGTGATGCCGCGTTGCGTATCCACAACGTCGAGCATCGGTACGGTTCCGGGCGCGATCAGGTGACGGCGCTGGGCCCGGTGGACCTCGATATCGAGCCGGGCACGTTCCTGGTGCTGGTGGGCGCGTCGGGATGCGGTAAGAGCACGCTGCTGCGCCTGATCGCGGGCTTCGAGACACCATCGCAGGGTGCGGTGGAGGTGTCCGGTGCGGCACCGACCCCGGGTGTGACATCCGGGGTGGTCTTCCAGCAGCCACGGCTCTTCCCGTGGCGCACCGTCGGCGGCAACGTGGACCTGGCGCTCAAATACGCCAAGGTCCCGCGGGAGTCACGGGCTGAGCGCCGTGACCAGCTGTTGGCCCGGGTGGGTCTGGAGGGCACCGCCGACCGCAAGATCTGGGAGATCAGCGGTGGTCAGCAGCAGCGGGTGGCGATCGCGCGGGCGCTGGCCGCCGAGACGCCGACATTCCTGCTCGACGAACCCTTCGCGGCGCTGGACGCGCTGACCCGGGAACGGCTGCAGGAGGATGTCCGCGAGGTCAGCGCAGAGACCGGTCGCACAACGGTTTTCGTCACGCACAGCGCCGATGAGGCCGCGTTCCTCGGTTCGCGCATCGTGGTGCTGACCCGCAGGCCGGGACGGGTGGCGCTGGATCTTCCGGTGAACCTGCCGCGGACCGGCGTCGACGCCGAGGAGATCCGGCGCTCGCCGGAGTACATCGAATTGCGGGCCGAAGTCGGTCGCGCGGTGAAAGCAGCTGCCGCGTAGGGCGATGTAGTCGAGACGGCGAACGGCCGGCGGCTTCCGGAGCCTGGGTGCGGCCGCGACCTCGCAGATCCATGACTGTCTCAGGGATTCGTTGTCTGTTCACCGGTTTGACGACCCCAAACGTACTCGGTCAGTGCGGGTTCAGCCGTTTCCAGGTGGTTGTAGGGCGCGATGGAGGCTCCGGTGTCCATCACCAGGTACGGTGCCGGCCACAGCTCTTTGGTGATGGACTGCCAGCAGCCCGGTGCCCCACCCGGGCCACCGCGGGCGTTGACCCTGGGCAGGTTATCGGGGTAG
>JACPVR010000035.1 GCA_016197405.1 Mycobacterium sp. | reverse complement strand
GGTGAACCGGGTCAGGTATTCGGTGCGGAACTGCTGATCGACGGAGATGCCGAAAAGGTAGAGCTTGGTGGCGCCCAGCGGCATGGCCAGCGTCGCCAATACGAATGCCACCAGGAAGACGACCGCGGTCAGGCGGGCCAGCAGCTGCTTGCCGCGCCGCCACAGCATGCCGGCGCCCAGTAGTGCTGCCAGGCAGGCGAATTGCCCGACTGTGGTCAGGGCGTGCAGTTGGTTACTGGACGGGAACGCCGGCCATTGCACGCGGGCGATGGCGGTCAGTGCGACGGCCGAAAGCAGCACGGCGATCAGTGCCGCAACCAGCAAGTGGCCTACTGTCTTGCCGGCACCCGCAAGCGCGGTCCGCATGTCAGATAGGCAGCTTGCGGAAGATGGGGCGCGGGATGTGGCGCAGCACCGCCATCACGTAGCGGAACGCACCGGGCGCCCAGACCAGTTCTTTGCCCTTGGCCGACGCGGTGACGGCGAGCTCGGCGACGTCTTCCTTGTCGACCGTGAACGGTGCCTCCTTGGCGCCGGTCGCCTTCCAGTGCGCGATGGTGGTGGACGTGCGCACCTGTCCGGGCCGGATCACCAGCACGCGAACCCCGTACTCCCGCAATGCTTCCCCGAGTCCCAGGTAGAACCCGTCGAGGCCGGCCTTGGTGGAGCCGTAGACGAAGTTGGATCGGCGGACGCGTTCGCCGGCGGCCGAGCTCATCGCGATGATCCGGCCGTAGCCCTGCGCGCGCATCTTCTCGCCGAGCAGCACGCCGACGGAAACTGCTGCGGTGTAATTGATCTGGGCGATCTGCACAGCCTTGCGCTGGTTCTGCCACAGCTCCTCGGCATCACCGAGCAGACCGAATGCCACGATCGCGACGTCGATGTCACCACCGGCGGCCGCCTTGTCGATCACCTCGGCATGGGCGTCGGTCTTGACACCGTCGAAGTCGACCCATTCGACGGACTTGGCGCCCGCCGCCTCCATCGCGGCGATGGCCTCGTCACGCTTGGGGTGGTTGGGCAGATCGGCCAGCACGACACGGGCCGCCGAATTCTTCAGGTAGCGCGCGCAGATCGCCAGCCCGATCTCCGAGGTACCGCCGAGCAGCAGGATCGACTGGGGGTTACCCGTCGCGTCGAAAACCATTTAGAGCAACTCCAGTCGTCGGGCCATGTCCGAGGCGAAGACCCCGTCGGGATCGACCTTGCGGCGTACGGCGATCCACTCGTCGATGCGCGGATACATGGCGTGGAAGGTCTCCGCGGTGGTGCGGGAATCCTTTGCGGTGTAGAGCCGGCCACCGAACTCCAGTACGCGCTTGTCGAGGCCGTTGAGGAACTCGTTGAGGCCGGGGACGATCGGGAAGTCGACGCAGACGTTCCAACCGGGGATCGGAAAGCTCAGCGGCGCTTGATTTCCCGGACCGAACAGTTTGAAGACGTTGAGGAACGAGTAGAACCCGGACCGCTGGATGTCGACGAGGATCGCCTTGAACTCTTCGACCGCCGTCGTCGGCACGACGAACTGATACTGACCGAAACCGGCGGGTCCGTAGGCCCGGTTCCACTCCCCGAACATGTCGAGCGGGTGATAAAACTGCGTCAGGTTCTGCACCTTGCCGCGGTAGGTACCGGATTTGCGGTACCACAGCTCGCCGATCGGCATGAAGGTGTACTTGTTGGCCAGCCCGTTCGGGAAGATATCGGGCAGCGTGAGTAGCTGTGGCGCATCGAATTTCAGCGGATCGCGCTGCAGCTTCTTCGGCAACTGATCCAGGGTTGCCAGCGAGCCCCGGGAGATGGCGGCCCGTCCCAACTTCGGTGGCGCGCTGATGGCATCGAACCACGCCGACGAATAGGTGTAGTTGGCCTCGCTGCCATCGCTGTGGAAGGCGATGGTCTCGTCGAGGCTTGCTGTGACATCGCCGTCGGCGATGAAATACGCGGTCTCGGTCGGCGTCATCGCGATGGTGACGCGCAGGATGATCCCGGTCAGGCCGTTGCCGCCGACGGTCGCCCAGAACAATTCGCTCTCGGCACCGTCCGGAGTGACGGTGCGCACCTCGCCGTTGGCCAGCAGCAGATCCATCGAGCGGACATGGTTGCCGAAGCTGCCCGCACTGTGATGGTTCTTACCGTGGATATCGCACGCGATGGCGCCGCCGACGGTGACCTGCCGGGTGCCCGGTAGCACCGGTACCCACAAACCGAAGGGCAGCGCCGCTCGCATCAACTGATCGAGGTTCACCCCGCCGTCGACGTCGACGAGGTGGGTATCGCGGTCGATCGAGTGGATGCGATTGAGCGCTGTCATGTCGACGACGAGGCCGCCGCCATTCTGCGCATTGTCGCCGTAGGAACGGCCCAGCCCCCGCGCGATCACACCGCGTGCCGAGGTCTCGGCGGCGCGGGTCACCGCTGCGACGATCTCTTCGGGGTCGCCGGTGCTGAGCACCTGGGCGACTGTCGGGGCGGTCCGGCCCCAACCCATGAGCCGCTTCGTAGTGGTTACAGACATCGCAACGAGGGTACCGCCTGGGCCTGGCGGCTCAGCGCAGCCGGAAGATCAGCGCGCGCTGCACGACGAAGTTGATCACCGTCGCGGTGCCCTGGGCGATGACGAACGCCACCGGCACCCGCCAGGGTTCGCCGGCGAACTGGAAATAGAACAGGTGGTTGATGCCGACCTGAACCAGATACGTCACCGCATACAGCGCGACCACGGCGATGAACCTGGCCCGGCTCGGCGGGGCCTGGAAAGTCCAGCGGCGGTTGATCAGGTAGGCGGTGGTGGTGCCCGCAATGAAGCTCAATGTCTTGGCGACATTGACGCGGATGTCCTCACCGGCATCCCAGAATGTCGCGAACAGCCGCAGGAACACCAGGTAGAGCCCGAAATCGACGACCGCCGACAGGCCACCGGTGAGCAGGAACCGCCACACCTGTGTCTTGAGACTCAGGCGCGTGCTTTCGGGTGCGATTTCGCTCATCGCGGGGAAGCTTACGGGCCGCGGCGGCTGCAAGAATGTACGCGTGGACGATCTGCTGGGCGCGTGGCACACGCTACTGGCGCGGTATACCTCGGCGGCCGAGGTGGATGACACCGGCCGTGGGCTGCTGGCCCGCTGGTCGGAGCCGCACCGGCGCTATCACGATCTGGCACACCTGCGTGCCGTACTGGCGGCGGTCACCGAGCTGGCCGATTTCGCGCCCGATCCCGACGCGGTCCGCCTGGCGGCCTGGTATCACGACGCGGTGTATGCCGGCAGCCCGGACGACGAGGAGCGCAGCGCGCAGCTGGCTGAGCATGAGTTGGCCGGGTTGGCCGTGGCCGAACCGTTGGTCACCGAGGTGGCCCGGCTGGTCCGGATGACCGTCGAGCACAACCCGGCACCACAGGATGGCAACGGCCAGGTGCTCTCCGATGCCGACCTGGCGTCATTGGCCCTGCCGCCCGAGCAGTACCGCCGCAACACTGCCGCGATCCGCGACGAGTACGCCCACGTGCCGGAGACGGATTTCCGTGTCGGCCGGGCACGCGTCATCGCGTCCTTGCTGGCCGCACCTTTTCTGTTCCGCACCGAAGCAGCGCGCCAGCGTTGGGAGTCCGCGGCCCGGGCCAACCTCACCGCCGAGCTGGCGACGCTGAGCTGAGCTCGTCAGCGGACGGTGTCGGCGATAACCGCACACAGGGCGTCGACGGCACCGGCGAATGCATGTTCGGCCGGGGTGCCGAAGTTGACCACGACACCGTCGGGGCGCGGGATGTCCGGGCCGGCCAGCGGATGGCGTAACCGTGACAAGCCGACCATACCGATACCGGCTTCTGCTGCGCGCCTGAGCAATTCGTGTTCGGCGCCATCAGGCAGCACCAGCAGCAGATGCAACCCCGCCGATAGCCCGCTGATGCTGACGGCCGGTGCGAACACCGCCAACCGCTCGGCCAGGGCGTCACGGCGTCGGCGATAGGCGCTGCGCATCCGGCGGATGTGCTTGTCATAGCTGCCGGAGACGATGAAGTCCGCCATGGCCAGTTGGGTGATTCCGTTGACGTACCACTGGTGACCACCGGCGGCGCCCACCACCTGATCCACCAAGGCCGCGGGCAACACCATCCAGCCCAGGCGCAGTACCGGAACCAGGCTCTTGCTGGTGGAGCCGAGGTAGATCACCCGGTCGGGGTCCAGGCTCTGCAGAGCACCGACGGGCTGGCGGTCATAACGAAATTCGCCGTCGTAATCATCTTCCAGGACATAGCCATTGGAGCGGCGGGACCAGTCGATGATCGCGGTTCGCCTGCTCGGATGCAGTGACACGCCGTACGGGAAGTGATGCGCTGGTGTCAGCAATACGGCAGGGGTCTCGGTGGCTGCCAGGTCGTCGACGACGGCGCCGTACTCGTCGAAACCAATCGGTGTCGTGGACCCACCGGCGGCGGCGATGCAGTCCCGAAAAAGGAAGAGCCCGTAAGCCTCTACTGCGATGGGGGCCGCAGGGCCAAACAATCTGGCCAGTACTTCCACCGAGTGCCGGGTGCCCGCGGTGATCACCACGTCGTCGGGGCGCACCCGGACCCCTCGGGCGCGGGCGAGGTATTCGGCCACGGCCGTGCGTAATTCGGGTCTGCCGCGCGGATCACCCATCCGCAGCGCCTCGTTGGGCGCGTTGTTGAGCGCGCGCCGGGTCGACGCCAGCCACTGTGCCCGCGGGAACGCCGCGACGTCACCCTGCCCCGGCCGGAAGTCATGCCGCGGTGCGGTGATGGCGCCGCGGGACTGGCCGGGTTGTTGCAGGCGCGCGGTGTTGACGACCCAGGTGCCCGCGCCCTGCCGGGACGCCAGCCAGCCCTCGGCGACGAGTTCGGCGTAGACGTCGGCGACGGTATTGCGGGCCAGGCCGAGGTCGGTCGCCAAGGTGCGCGACGGCGGCAGCGGTGTCCCGGCGCTCAACCGTCCGGATCGGATGGCATCGCGTAGGGCGCTCAGCAGTACGTCGCGGACTCCGCGAGCGCCGGGGACGATCGTCTTGCGCAGGTCCAGATGCAGATCCCGAGCCCCGGTATTGGCCCATGAACTCACGATTGAATTGAACCACGATTGCGGGCCTTTGCGGTCCTAATGTCGATGCCATGACCGAAACTCTGAACGCCCCCCAAACCGTCCGCCGGATCAATCTCAACCGCGTCTCCCCCGAGGTGTACGAGGCCATGCTGGCGCTGAGTGCCGCCGCTGCCCAGGACCTCGACCCGCAGCTGGCCGAGCTCATCAAGATCCGGGCCTCGCAGCTCAACCACTGTGCTTTCTGCCTGGACATGCACACCCACGACGCCCGCAAGCTGGGCGAAACCGAACAGCGCATCTACCTGCTGTCGGCGTGGGAGGAAGCCGGCTCGCTCTACACCGAGCAGGAGCAGGCAGCGCTGGCGCTGACCGAGGAGATGACCGACCTGCCCAGCGGCGGGCATGTGTCCGACGCGGTGTACGCCCGGGCCGCTGCCGCGTTCAGCGAGCGGGAGCTCGGCCAGGTGATCGCCATGGCGATGGTGATCAACGCCTGGAACCGGATCGGTGTCACCACCCGGCTCAACCCACCGCATCGGCACTAGTACTTAAGGCCCACCGTGAAGTGCCCCGCGTCCCTATCGGGCGCGGGGCACCTCGGCCAAGGATGAGGTCATGTCTGAGACCCACCTTTCGGTACCCGTGACCGTGCTCGACGACGACGAGAGCTGGTCACTGCTTTCTGCGGTTCATCTGGGCCGGCTGGTGTTGACCGTCGATGGCCGCCCGGAGATCTTCCCGGTCAACTACGTCGTGCAACGGCGCACCGTACTGTTCCGCACCGCCGAGGGCACGAAACTGTTCGGTGCCGTGACGAGTGACGAGGTGCTCTTCGAGGCCGACGACCACACCGTCGCCGACGGATGGAGCGTCATCGTGCGCGGCGAGCCGGCGGTGTTGTTCGGCGCCGACGAGATCCACGACGCCGAACGCGCCGGGCTGTATCCGTGGATCGCCACCCCGAAGCTGCGGTTCGTGCGCATCATCCCCAAGCAGATAACCGGCCGGCGTTTCCTTTTCGGGCCCGAGCCCGAGGACGGTTCGGTTCCGGGGTAGCCGCCTCGACCGAAGAGGCCGTGCTAACCGTCGCGTATTCGCGTGTTTCGTTTTACACCCGACTGGTCGAGATCAAACAGCGTCCTTGACCGCGTCCGCCGGAGGTTCGAATCCCTCTGGCCAAATCGTCTTGTCGTCATAGATCGCGTTCTCGAACTCCGCGTCCTGTAGCGACGCGAAGCGAAAGTTTGCACCTCGTACATCCGCACGACCGAAGTGAGCTCCCCGAAGTGAGGCCCACTCGAATTGTGTGTTTCGAAGGTTTACTCCGAGGAACCAGGCCCGGTTCAACTTGGCGAAATTGAAGTTCATTCCGTCGACGAGGTCAGCGTTAATGAATGAGGAGTCCTCACCTCTTACACCGACAAACGAAACCGCAGCCTTGAGGGTGCCATTGAAGTCGACTGAGCGAAGGTCGGCATAGTCGATCACGT
This sequence comes from Mycobacterium sp., assembly GCA_016197405.1. Lineage (GTDB taxonomy): Bacteria > Actinomycetota > Actinomycetes > Mycobacteriales > Mycobacteriaceae > Mycobacterium. The sequence goes on along the minus strand of JACPVR010000035.1, from coordinate 140,887 downwards.
CGCAAGCACCTGGCCACGAATCGAACTCTGCGAGCGCGTCGCCACAGATCAGCTCAACTATCAGGGACCGAAGTGGTCCATCGGGACCGGGATCGGCTTTTCGGCCAGGTTCGATAGGTTCTACTAGCGTGGGGTTAGGTGACTTCACATAGGCGCCTAGCACTTGCAGACATACCTTGGCTTCTGAGCCCAGATCGAGTTGCCGCCAATCTCGAACAAGCGACGCCATCGCGTAGGCGCCTGACCGTCGCACTGCAGGAAGCTCACTTGCTAGTTGCTCAGAGGCTTCAGTGAACCGTGTACGTAGATCCTTAATGTCGTCGCGTCGCCGCTGATCTGCCCAGCGAAGTTGGTCCTGATCACGCTGTTCCTCATATCGCGCCTGATCTCTATCGCGCTGATCTTCGTAACGCCCCTGGTCTCGGTCCCGCTGTTCTTCATACCGCTTCTGATCCTGGTCGCGCTGAGTGCGGAGTTCCTCTAACTGGGAGCGCCCGTTGTGCAGCGCAATAGCGGCAGCGGAGATTGCAGCCAGGGCGGCAAGTGTAGTGGCGTATGGTTGACCAGCTCCACGCCAGAATCCCTCCCATTTCAAGAGGTGGGCCGCGAGAGCTAAGCCGCCCAGGCTCAGAATGCCGATAACGACAGCCCAAGCGACGGCCTTGATCAGGGGATCAGCTTTCTTACGATCAGCCACGCGGTGAACTTACTAAATATGCAGCGGCAGAACCCGATGGTTGCGAAAGCTGTGTCAGCGTGCAAGGGTCCGCTGCACGGATAGGTGACAGTTTCGGTCACGCGGCCTGACTGGCCGGTGGGGTCATGATTGCTTCGAATTCGATCGGGGTCAACCGGCCGAGTCCGGTCTGGCGGCGTCGGCGGTGGTAGGTGCGTTCGATTTAGGTGACGATTGCTATGCGCAGTTCTTCGCGGGTGTTCCAGCGGCGGCGATTCAAGACGTTCTTCTGCAGCAGGGAAAAGAAGCTCTCCATGGCGGCGTTGTCGCCGGCGGCACCGACGCGGCCCATGGATCCGACCATGCTGTGTCGGCCCAGGGTGTGGACGAATTTTCGGCGGGTTCGAAATTGCGACCCTCTGTCGGTATGAACCACGCAGCCGGCGACCTCGCCGCGGCGGCCGACGGCATTGTTCAGTGCGGTGGTCGCCAGCCGTGACTTCATCCGGGAGTCCCTCGAATATCCCACAATGCGGTTGGAGAACACGTCCTTGATCGCACACAGGTAGAGCTTGCCTTCACCCGTGTGATGCTCGGTGATATCGCTGAGCCACAATCGATTTGGTGCATCCGCGGTGAAGTCGCGTGCGACGAGATCGTCATGGACCGGTGGGCCGACCTTGCCGTTCTTGCCACGCTTCTTGCCGAACACGCTCCACAGCTGGTTCCGCGAGCAGATCCGCCAGGCGGTGCGCTCGGCCATCGGCTGGCCGGCGTCGCGGGCCTCATCGACGAGATAGCGGTAACCGAACTCGGGGTCCTCGTGGTGGGCATCGAACAGGGCGTTGGCGCGGTGAGCCTCGAGGTAGTCGGCATCGGTGATGGGGTTGGCCAGCCAGCGGTGGTAGGGCTGGCGGGCGAGCTTGAGGACCCGGCACGTCACCGCAACGGGGATCCCGTCGGCGGCGAGCTCCTTCACGAGCGGGTAGAGCCTTTTCCCGGCAGGTTGGCCTGCGACAGATACGCCGCGGCCCGACGCAGCACCTCGTTCTCCTGCTCCAACAACCGATTCCGGCGCCGCAGCTCCTGCAATTCGGCCGACTCACCCATGCTCTTGCCAGGTTTGGCGCCCTCATCGATATCGGCCTGGCGTATCCACTTGTGCAGCGTCATCGGGTGCACACCGAAATCGGTGGCGATCTGCTCGATCGTTACACCGGACTCGCGGTTGCGGGCCACGCGGACGATGTCGTCGCGGAACTCACGGGGATAAGGCCTGGGCACAAGGACATCCTTCCAGCCCGCCCATCCTGGGCAAGCCAACTCAGATGTCACCTATTCGTGCAGCAGACCCAAGAGCCAGGTCCTCAGCGCGTATGGCGATTTCAAGTTCGCTCGGTCCGATGACTACTACTTCGGTAGCGACAACGTCGCGCTGCGGGCAACTCTGCGATTCGGTGCTGGTCCCGTGGATGCGGATGCAATCCAGGTTCTGACCGTCGACCTATAACCCGCGCAGCATGGTCCCCGCCATGCGCCGGCCTCGAAGGGCAACGTATTCCATCCTTCCGAATGCGTTGCCTTTCTTGGGCTTTACGAAAGGAATTGATATGAGGAAGAACAACCGAGGCGTGCGCACCATCGGTACGGGTAAGCGCAAGGGTATGCGTACCTCAGGTGTGGGATACATCGGTGGCACGATGCACAGCACGCGACATGAGTGGGCGGCGATACGTAATCGAATCCTCGAGAGGGATGCCCACACGTGCAGGGAGGGCGCTTAGGGATGCCTAGGTGTGGCAACCGAAGTGCATCACATCATCGAACAGGTCTTTAGTGGCACGGACGACGACGACAATCTGATCAGCTTGTGCGAGGTGTGCCATGAGAGAAAGACCGTCGCACTGCGTCAAGAGCTGAACAAGCGCAGGAAAGCTGAGCTGAAGGAGCAAAAGCGTCGGAGTCATCCCGGTTACCTCTCAGGAGACGACGGAACCTGATAGACGCGCTGCGCACGAGGTTCGACCCCCTGCGGGGGAGACCCCTCCCTCCGCTTCAGGCCCCCGTACAGGCTTTGCCGCTCACGGTGCCGCCAGAACCCGAAAGTTCGACGTGCAAGGCTTTTCATAGCGCCAAAAGGAGCCCTGAAGTAGCGGTTTCGGGCCATAGAATCGCCACAAGGCTCCTAGCGGCGCTGTACGCGCCTGAGTGATCGCCCCCTGGTCGATATGTACGCGTGACACACGTTCAGGACGTCACCACCGAGCTGGGGAGCGGCTATGACTCCGTCGTTTCGCGCCACCACTTGCGCTTGTCGGGCTCCCAGTACTTGCGCCCCTCTTTGGACTCAACGTCGTAGCGGTATCGCCCGACCGGCGCCATGTACCCTTCGGGCTCGGTCGGTGGCGCGCCCCATCGCCCGTCCCACCAAGGGACCCAGTCGAAGTTCCAGATGTCGTCATCGGCGGGCTGCGCGTGCTCGAACAAAACTCTCATGTGATGGAGTTGATTCAGCATCGATCGAGCTGCCTTCAAAGACTGGATACCGTCGGTGAGGTCTTCTTCACGGATTTGTTCTTCGTAACGGTGCTGAAGCCATATGCCTTCTTCGGGCTCGTACCTTTCAAATCCGTTAGTTCGTACGATGGTCATGACTCGGTGCGGTCGCTCCCCGGTGATCGAGGAGATGTTTATCATGTGGGCTAGTTTGTCCCGCACCTTCTTTGCTCCCTTGTAGCTATCCGAGAACCAGACCGGAAACCCCAAGCGGTAGACGTTTCGAACGACCTTCTTGTAATCGTCTAGGATGTCGCTGTCTGAGTACTTGCCTTTCTCCGCGTACTCGATGGCGGCGTCACCTTCCAACTCCATGAGGGTGTAGTCCTTCATGAGTGACTGAAGTTCTGTCCAAAAGCCGAACAGCTGGAGGACCTTTCGTTCCATGCGCGTCATCCTGACAGACTTCGGGCCATATCAGATGAAAGCGACGCGCTGAGGTCAGCTAGACGCCACCTTTACGAACATTGCTTGGCCGTGTTGTAAGCGGTTGCTGCTTAGTAGGACTCGCGCGATGCGGGCGACATCACCGTTGGTCAGGTCATACTGACCTTTTTGTAGCGGCACCGTCCAACGCATGCCTGTGCGCTTCATCGTTGTACGCGAGACGCCGAGGAATCGGGCAGCTTCATTGGGCTCATGCGACGCATGATCGCACCAGCGAACTCAACGCTTCTTTGTTGCCTGTTCGACAGCCTTTCGCTCCAGCTGTTCGATCAAATCTCGCCGCACGCCAGCCGAGTCGAAGATGTGTGTATTTCCCCAGGAGTTGCCCTTACCTCCAACTTCCGCGGGTGGGTATTCCCACTCCCAGGTGCCGTTCTTCTTAATGAAAACGACACGTCCGACTCCAAATTTCCAGTAGGTCTTCTTCACCCAACCGGATTGCCAACATTCATTCTCAAGATTCAACTCGCGACAGGCTTGGGCAATTTCAGGTGCAGCGTCATCTAACGCACGAATCATGGAGTTAAGCGAGGCGAGTACCTGCGCTCTGCTGTCTGTTGCTTCACCCGCGGCTTGTTGTTGTTTGCGCCTGATGTCATCAGCTATCCCCATAAGTCGAAATAGTGCCACACCGTGGCCGGACCCGCCAGAAACTAAGCAGAAAGCGCCACGCCCAAACGGGGCGCGGGGCTAGCAGCGTCGTGTGGGATTAGGCCGACTTGGCTGTCTTTGCGGTAGAGCTCTTTTCGGCTTTCTCGTCGGCATCCCATGCGGCGAACTCCTTGCGGATCTTGGTCACCTGCGCCTTGGTGAAGCTGCAGCGACCACCCGATCCCGGTGGCGTGTAACGGTCACCGCATGATCGAAGGAACACGCGCAGGCGAGCCGGTGCAATGTTGAGCTGTTCCGCCACTTCGCGTGTGGACAGCTTGCCAGCGGGGATAGCGTTCTTCCTCGGCTTTGGCTGACGTACTCCGAGTACAGCGATGCGACGTGTTCGCCATCGTCGTAAACGGCGAAGACCCATGCGGACTCATCCTCATGCACGAACTCGTACTCGGCGTCAGGGAACTGTTCACGCAGGACCGTCGCCACATCATCGGTCGTCACGTCGAACAGCTGGTCGGGGTCGGACTCGTCGGCGTCGCTGGTGGCGTAGGCGTAGAGGTGGACGGACATGAGTGGTGCTCCTTCGTTCGTTGTCAGGTACTTAGCAACGCTAAGAGACATCGGGAGCGATTCCAAAAGGCTTGAGCGGCAACGCAGGTCACACGTGGTGTCCTACTCCTTGGGTAGCGTTTCGTACTCAGCGATCGCGTCGGGATCGGTCATGAGCTTCATCAGGTCCCCGAGCGGTCCGAACAGCTGGTCGGCGTCGAGGTCCATCGTCAGGTCACCATCGAGCTCGAACGCGTCGAGGACCGTCCGCCCGTTGTCGCCTTGGTGGGATGTCCACACGATGCGAAAGCCCATCTGTCTCAACCACACATTGCGAGCCTCGGTGTCCTGCTCTTCCCACCAATCGCTAAATAGCTCCCCAGTCGGCTCGTACACCCAACCGGCGGGTTCAACTGGTACGGAGGATAATTCGCCCTGACGTTCCGTGAGTGCGTGTATGCGTTTGTCGAGGCGTTCGCGTTGTGGCGTACCTCGTTTGAATGCACCGGTGCCCAGCTGGCCGGTCAGGTCGCTGAGTAGTTCGTTGATCTCGTCCAGCTCGCTCGTGTGGTCATTGCCTACACGCCACACGCGTTGCCGGCGTTCGAGCGGTCCCAGGTTTGCAAGGATTCGACGCTCTACTTCAGCCTCGGCCCATTCCAAGTCGATCGTTCGATTTGCGCACGGCTCTCTGTGTTGCGCCGACGAACACCGATACCGGGGTTTGCGCCCGACGGCTCCCTTGAGGCGATACGCGGGTCGGTCGCATACCCCGCAGTAGATGACTCGCAGGAGGAGACCCGAGCTTCGTTTTGTTGGCTCCTTGCGGTTCTCGCGTCCTGATAGCTCAACGGCAAGTCGGTCGAAGATGTCGCGCGAAACGATGGGTTCGGTTCGGACAATGGGTGATCCGTCGTCGCCAACGACCAGCATCTCCGAGCCAAACTTCTTTCTGCCCTTCGCGTCACGCTGAACGCGTCCCTGCGCGTCTGTGACGATTTCGCGCGTAACGACGCGCCCGAGCAACGTCGGAGACGTCAGCGCACGCTTGAGGCCTGCAGAATGCCACCCGTAACCGGCCACTTCACGTCCGCGCACCTGAGCGAAGCGATATTTGGGGGTCAGGATGTTTCGGTCAGTGAGATCGTGTGCGACAGAACGCAGCGGCTCACCTTTCAGGACGCGATCCACGACTTCGTTGATTACGTTGACTTGCAACGGGTCCTGAACCAGGCGCCACTCGCCGGATTCCTCGTCACGCTGCGGGATGTACCCCCACGGGGGTACTCCACCTCTGTACTTGCCCTTGGAGTAGTTGTGGCGAAACGCTGAGGCGTTGCGCTCACTGATTGCTTCGAGCTCCATCTCTGCGACTTTGGCTACGAGAAGCGCGATGATGTCACCGAAGTCAGTCGACAGGTCGAAGTGCGATTCCGTCGCGGAGACGAGGGTCACGGAGTGCTGTCGGCTCCACCGGATCAGGTCGGCCAGGTCGGCCAGGTCGAACAGCCGGCGCACGATGCGGTCCACACGGAAGAAGACGATGACGTCGTAGCGTGTGGGATCGGACAGCCACTTACCGAGCTGGGGGTGATCGAACGGTGTCGTTTTCCCGGCGCTGATGTCAAGGTCTTCGGCCACACCGACGACGTCGTAGCCACGTGCACTGCATAGCTCGCGACATGCTGCGATCTGACGTTCGGGGCTGGTAGTGGCGTCGGTTACTCGCGAAAGTCGCACGACGCTGAACGCACGTTTCCTCATTCACGCATCGCATGACGCACGGGTGTAAAGCTCAATTGTCGCGTACGCGATAGTCACCATGCCGAACGACTACCCGAGCGGACTCACATCTGTCTCGTTGCGAGACGGGCTATCCGGTTGCACATACGTCGGGTCGAACCGGACGAACCTAGTTCTCCTCGTCGCCCCCGGCCACCGCGGCACGCACCCCGTCGCGCGCGTCGGCCAGTGCATCGGCGATATCCCCACGGGCGGCAACCACCGTCTCGGTCAGCTCACGCCACTCCCGGTCGAAGACATCCCGGACGTCTTCGGCCCGGGCCGCGGCGGTGACCACGGTCAGCGCACCGTCGACGGCAGCCCCGGCGATTTCGCCCTGGGCACGCACCAACGATCCCGCGACCTCGGCAGCTGCGGCGACCACGGCGTTGGGCAGCACGGCCTGAGTCCCGACATAGGTACCGACGGCACTGCGCACACGGCTACCGGCGCCGGCGACCACATCGGCCACCGCATCCGAGGCCTGGCTCAGCGCCGCGGGCAGCGTGGCACCCTCGCGCACGGCACCGACCAGCTTGGCGGGTGCTTCCACGATTGCTGCGGAGGCATCGGTGGCGGCCACCACCAGCTGGCTGCTCAGGTCCTGGCCTGCGACCAGTTGGCGTTCCAGCACGTGGCGGATGGCCAGGCTGAGCTGCCGGTCGGCGTCATCGGCCTCGGGCTCGGCGGGCTCGTCGGCGATCTCGGCCGGCACCAACTGAATGGCGTCGGCGGCGTCGTTCTTGACTTCTTCGATCGTGATATCGCTCATGCCGCCATTGAACGCGCCGCGCCCGAATCTGCGGTGGCCGTCAGGTGACCATTGTCGGCCCGGCAGACCACCAGCTAAGGCAGCCTTACACCCAGTACGCCACGCGGCTGCGGAACTGACGCATCGCCAGCATCGCGACGGTCCAGCCGAGGACCGTGAGCACCAGCACCACAACCCAGTGCCGCAGCTCCTGGTCCTGGCCGAGCAGCGGCGCCCGCACGATGTCGACGTAGTGCAGCAGCGGGTTGAACTCGATGATCTTTGCCCAGCCGCCGGCACCCTGATCGCGCAGCGTCTGGTCGTTCCAGATGATGGGCGTCATATAGAACAGCAGCTGCACCAGGCTGAACAACAGCGGGCTGATATCGCGGTAGCGGGTCGCCAGGATGCCGAAGCACAACGCCACCCACACGCAGTTCAGCATGATCAGGAACAGCGCCGGGATGAAGGATAGGTCGGTCCATTTCCATGGCTGCGGGAAGATGATCGCGATCACCACGAAGATGATGATGTTGTGCGCGAACAGGATCATCTGGCGCCACACCAACCGGTACACGTGTACCGATAGCGGCGTCGGCAGCTGTTTGATCAGTCCTTCGTTGGCGACGAAGACGTCGGCGCCTTCCAGGATCGCGGCGTTGATGAGATTCCAGATGATCAGCCCGAGCGTCACATAGGGCAGGTGTTCGGACAGCTCGAGGTGAAAGAGCTTGGAGTACAACCCACCCAGCGCGACGGCCATGGTGCCGGTGGCGATGGTGATCCAGAACGGGCCGAGCACGCTGCGCCGGTAGCGCTGCTTGATGTCCTGCCAGCCCAGGTGAAACCACAGCTCGCGACGGCCGAAACCGTCGACCAGGTCACGGCGTGCCCGGTAGAACGTCCTGGACTGCGCCGCGGCGTCAGTGAAGGTCACTTGTGATTCCTCCCGTCGCTTCGCTGGTCTCTGAAGAAGCGCTCGTGTCTTCCCAAGCGCTGCAGTCGGACCCATTCGCGCATACCGTCCGGGTCCCGGCGCGACACCAGGAAGAACCACCCGAACCGCAGCCATTCTTGCGGCAGCAGTTTGCGCAACCCGGGTTGTGACAACAGGAATCCCCGGTTGCGGTAGGTGAAGAACCGCTTCGTGGCGTCGTCGGGATACTGGGTGTGCATCCGGCCGCCGAGAATCGGCTTGAACTCGTTGCCGCCCTGCGGGTGCAGGTAGACCGCGTTGAGGCAGGTGCCGAACGCCAGGCCCGAACGGACCAGCCGTCGGTGCACCTCGGTTTCGTCACCCCGGAAGAACAGCCGAAGATCCGGCACGCCAACGACTTCCACGGTGTCCGCCCGGAACAGGGCACCGTTGAACAGTGAGGCGATACCGGCCAACAGATCATCGTCGGGGCCGCCCACCCGCAACTCCGATACCCGGCGCCGCCACACCAGCCCGCGGCGCAGCGGGAAGGCCAGCAGTTCGGGATTGTCGTAATCGCACACCATCGGAGAGACCTCGGCCAGATCGTGGCGGCGGGCGCACTCCAGCAGCGTTCCGAGCACCTCGGGGTCGGCGGGCCTGCCGTCGTCGTCGGCCAGCCAGATCCAGTCCGCACCCAGGCTCAGTGCGTGCAGCATGCCCAACGCGAATCCGCCGGCCCCGCCCAGGTTGCGGCGCGAACCCAGATACGTCGTCGGGATCGGTTGCGCGGCAACAAGTTCACGCACAGTGTCATCGCAGTCGTTGTCCACGACGATCAGATGGTCGGGCAAGCGGGCCTGGGTGCTCAGCGCGTGCAGTGACCTGGCCAGGTCGTCGGGACGGCGGTGGGTGACGACGACCGCGCAGACGGTCTCAGTCATTCGGCGTGCGACTCCCGGCGTTCTGCTGCTCGGCTTCGCGGGCGGTCTCCTCGAGAACTTCGCGCACATGCCGGGCGGCGTCCTCGCCTTCGTAGGCGCGCACCACCTCCTCGATACCGCCGGCCATCCGGATGGTGCCGTGGTCGATCCACATGGCGGTCTTGCACAGCCGCGCCAGGAATTCGTTGGAGTGGCTGGCGAACACCAGGATTCCGGACCGCGCCACCAGGCTTTTCAGCCGGGTCTGCGCCTTCTTCAGGAACTCCGCGTCGACGGCGCCGATGCCTTCGTCGAGCAGCAGGATCTCCGGGTCGATGCTGGTGACCACGCCCATCGCCAACCGCACCCGCATACCGGTGGAGTAGGTCCGCAGCGGCATCGACAGGTACTCGCCGAGCTCGGTGAACTCGGCGATCTCGTCGACCTTGGCCAGCATCTGCTTACGGGTCTGCCCCAGGAACAGCCCGCGGATGATGATGTTCTCGAATCCGGAGATCTCCGGGTCCATCCCGACGCCGAGGTCGAAAACCGGTGCCACCCGGCCGCGTACGGAGGCCACCCCGCGGGTCGGCTCGTAGATGCCCGACAGCAGCCGCAGCAGTGTCGACTTGCCCGCGCCGTTGTGCCCGACCAAACCGACGCGATCGCCGAGCTGCAGCGACATGGTGATATCGCGAAGTGCTTCCACCACAACGACATTGGAACTGTTGCGGCCGATGGTCCCGCCGGCCTTGCCCAGGAATGCCTTCTTCAGCGACCGTGACTTGGCGTCGAAGATGGGGAATTCGACCCAGGCGTTACGGGTCTCGATATAGGGACCGTCAGGGCCCGGCGTTGCGGGCGGTCCGGGAGGTGTGGTCACGGCCGATGCTCTACAGGTACTGCCCGGTGCCCGGAGGAGAGGCGCCGCGCTGACGCGGGTCGCCCGCCCCGGGCGGCAACGCACCCTGGCGCATCTGTTCCAGCTGCGAGCGCGCCGCCATCTGCTGGGCGAACAGCGCGGTCTGGATGCCGTGGAACAGGCCCTCCAGCCAGCCGACGAGCTGGGCCTGCGCGACCCGCAGTTCGGCGTCGGAGGGCACCTTGTCATCGGAGAACGGCAGGGCGAGGCGCTCGAGTTCGTCGCGCAGCTCCGGGGCCAGCCCCTCCTCCAGCTCACGGATCGAGGTGGTGTGGATATCGCGAAGACGGTTGCGGCTGGCGTCGTCGAGCGGCGCGGCCTTCACCTCTTCGAGCAGCTGCTTGATCATGGTGCCGATGCGCATCACCTTGGCGGGCTGCTGCACCAGGTCGGTCACCGACTGGTCGTCGTCGTCAGCCTGGGAGGTTTCGGGGCTGCCGATGATCTCGATGTTGTCGTCGTCCGTGCTCACGGGGTTTCTGCTCCTGCGCGCCACTCGTAGATGCGGGTCTGTCCGTTGTCGTAGATCTTGGCCCACGACTTGGACTCATCCAAGGACACTAGTCCGTCGGGCATCTTGAACCCGCGGACCACCGGTGAGCTGGTCAGCGCGTAGCGGATGTTGAGTGCCTTGACGGCCGCGGCGACGCGCGGATCGTGGTCGGCGTCGTCGGCGTAGGCCCAGAAGATGAACCTGTTGTAGCCGGGGCCCTGCTGCACCGGATAGTCGTAGTGCGTCCACAGCGGGTGCAGGCCGGCGACGGCGTACATCCAGGCGGTGCCGTCGGTGTTGGCGTCGCCGATCACGGTGTCGCGTGCCCCCGGCAGTGTGGCCAGGAAGGCGTACGCGTCGAGGTCACGCTGATTGACCATCACCTGGTCGTACTTCTCGCCGATGAGGTGGCGGTGACGGGGAAAGTAATGCCACGCCAGACCGACGCAGGAGACCACCAGCAGCACCGCGGTGGTGGCGAGCCAGAGGCGTCGGCCCGGATCGCGGGTGCCGATCCGCTCGGTCAGCCGGCGAGCGCCCGCGACCAGCAGTACCGCCGCGGAGAACAGCGCGATGCCGGCCATCGGGGTGATCAGCATCGTCACCACCCCCGACAGCCGGCGCGGGTCGCTGTAGAACAGGTCGCTGTACTTGCCGGCGGCCGTGCCGACCGGGCCGCCGAACGGGGCCGAGGAGTGCACGATCGAGATGACCATCAGCAACCACACCGCCAGCGGCCACCACACCCGCTTGATCACGAGTAGCAGACCACCGGCCGCGGCCAGCGCGATCAGGATGTTCTGGATCGGATAGTCGTTGAGGTGCCGGGTGTGCTGCACGATCGCGTCGAACAGCGCCCGTTTCCGGCCCTGGTGGGTGACGAACGCGTGGCCCTCGATGATCTCGGCCTGCTGCAGCACGCCGAGGAATTGCGGTAACAGCACCAGCAGCGTCGGCACAGCGACGGCGGCCAGCGTCAGGAAATCGGCCAGTCGGCTGCGCACCGGATGCCACAGGGCTTCGCACAGCCACCACGCCGTCACGAAGGTCACCACGACGACGCCGCCGGTGATGTGGGTGGAGAACACCCCGATCAGCGCCGCGGCCGCCAACGGGACGCGGTCGCGGTGCCGCAGACACGACATCACTAGGACCGCGGTGGGCACCGCCAGCCCGTAGGCCACCAGGTTGGGGATCGCCGCGACGTCGAATTCGACATAGGGCACCGCGGTGAACGCGGCCGACAGCCCGGCCGCCGTTGCGGCTGCTCCCGCGGCGCGCCACTGCGTGCTGCGCGGGGTCAGCAGTTTCCAGGTCAGCACCGCAGCACTCACCGGGAAAAGCCAGGCCGATGCCGCCAACGAGCTCAGCGTGTAGGCCGTTGCGGGGGCCGCGCCGGTCAGCGTGACCAGTACCGCGGCCAGGGCGTGAAACGTCGACGGGTAGTAGAGCTGCATGTGCGTTTCGACATTGCGCAGCTCGCCCATGTGGGTCGACGAGGCCTGGCCGGTATCGAGGATCCAGCGGATTTCGTTGGCGTGCCACACCGCGTCCCAGGTGCTGGGGATGGACTGCCAGTGCGGGATGCCGTAGTAGGCCGCCAGCCAGATCAGCAGTGCGCCGACGAGCACGCCGCCGGCAACGGTCAGGGCCGGCCCACGGTTGACGACGGACGATTCGCCGCTGTCATCTCGGTAGCGGGACAGCAGAACGGGCAAACTCGCCGCGATGCCGCAGACCACCACCAATGCCAGCAGTGCAGTCCATGTGTTCCAGGGAATTCCAAGCGCACCGTACGGAATGATGGCCAGTCCGACGACGCCATATGTCAGTGCCGGGCCAACTGCGACAGCTACCGCAGTCGTTAGCCGGGCCGCCTTGCCGACGAGTGCGCCAGGTACCACCAGCAACAACACCGCTGTTAGCGTCCCGTACGCAAAGCTCACTGCACTAGTATGGCTGCCCAGTGACCCGGTTCCGGATCGGTGGGGTTGGGTAGGCCTCCGATGAGTGCATGCCTCCCCCGCTCGGAGGGCCACTGCAGGCTTGGAGAAGACAATCGGTAGACCTTCTATGAGGACGGCTGGTTATGGCATTTGACGTCGCCCGGGTGCGTGGTTTGCACCCGACACTGGGCGACGGCTGGGCGCATTTCGATGCACAGAACGGCATGCTGATCCCCGATTCGGTTGCCACGACGGTGTCGACGGCGTTTCGGACCTCGGTCGCCAGCGCTGACGGCCCGCATCCGCTGGCCCGCCGCAGCGCGGCGTTGCTGGACGCGGCGCGCCAGGCGGTTGCCGATCTGGTCAACGGTGATCCCGCGGGCGTCGTGCTGGGTGCCGACCGTGCCGTACTGCTGACGCTGCTGGCCGATGCGTCCTCGTCGCGTTCCGGGCTCGGCTACGAGGTCGTCGTGACGCGTCTCGACGACGAGGCCAACATCGCGCCCTGGTTGCGCGCGGCCAACCGGTACGGCGCCAAGATCAAATGGGCCGAGTTCGATATCGAGACCGGGGAGCTGCCGGCGTGGCAGTGGGAGAACCTGGTCACCAAACCGACCCGGCTCGTCGCGATCACGTCGGCCTCGTCCACGCTGGGCACCATCGTCGATCTGCGGCCGGTGACCAAGCTGATGCACGACGTCGGTGGCTTGGTGATCGTCGACCACACCGCGGCCGCTCCCTACCGGCTGCTCGATATCGAGGAGACCGGCGCCGACGTGGTGGCGCTCAATGCCTCCGGCTGGGGCGGGCCGCCCGTCGGTGCGTTGGTGTTCCGCGATCCGTCCCTGATCGACACCTTCACCTCGATGTCGATGAACAGCTACGCCGCCGGTCCGAGCCGCCTCGAGATGGGTGTGCATCAGTTCGGTCTGCTCGGTGGGGTGGTCGCCAGTGTCGAGTACCTCGCCGGATTGGACGAGGCGGCGACCGGGTCGCGACGCGAAAGACTTTCCACCTCAATGGAATCGGCGGGCGCCTACCTCGACCGGCTGTTCGACTACCTGCTCGGCGCGTTGCGCTCGCTGCCGTTGGTGACGGTCATCGGTGCTCCCGAGGCGCGTATCCCGGTGGTCAGCTTCGCCGTCGCGAACGTACCGGCCGAGCGGGTGGTGCAGCGCCTCGCCGACAACGGCGTGCTGGCGATTCCGAACGCCAGCTCCCGGGTGCTGGACCTGATCGGCGTCAACGACGTCGGCGGTGCGGTCACCATGGGCCTGGCACACTATTCGACGATGTACGAAGTGGACCAACTGGTCCGCGCCCTGGCCAGCCTCGGCTGACCCCACTTCCCTCGCCCCTCCCCTCGCCCAAACGTGCAATTGGGCGCGGAAGTGCGAGTAGAACCCGCCATTTCGTCGATCTCGGCGAGACTATTGGACCGTCAGCACGACCTTGCCGCTCACCTCACCCGAGGACAACAGCCGGTGCCCCTCGGAGGCCTCCTGGATCGGCAGCGTCGCGCCGATGACCGGGCGCACCCGGCCGTCGGCGATCATCGGCCACACCGATTCGACGACCGCGGAGACGATCGCGGCTTTGCCGTTCGGGCCGTCGACGGGACGGGCCCGCAGCGTGGTGCCGATGACGCGGGCGCGCTTGCCCATCAACTTGCCGATGTTGAGTTCGCCTTTGACGCCGCCCTGCATACCGATGATGACGATCTGCCCGTCGGCGGCCAGAGCGTCGATATTGCGGTCCAGGTAGGCCGCACCCATGATGTCGAGGATGACGTCGGCGCCGGGCGTCTCTTCCTTGATGCGCGCGACGAAATCCTCGTCGCGGTAACAGATCGTCAGCTCGGCGCCCAGTTCGCGGCACAGATCGAGTTTGGCCTGCGAGCCCGCCGTCACCGCCACCGTGACGCCGAGCGCGCGGGCGACCTGGATGGCGTGCGTGCCGATGCCGCTGGCTCCGCCGTGCAGCAGCAGCACCTGGCCGCCGTGCAGATGTGCGGTCATCACCAGGTTCGACCAGACCGTGCACGCCACCTCCGGTAGACCGGCGGCGTCGACAACGCTGACTCCGTCGGGGATGGGCATCACCTGACCGGCCGGGACGGCGACGTATTCGGCGTAGCCGCCGCCTGCCAGCAAAGCGCAGACGTCTTGCCCGATCGACCATTTCGAGTCACCCGGGCCGACCGCGGCGATGGTTCCCGAGACCTCCATGCCGATGGTCGAGCTGGCCCCGGGCGGGGGCGGGTAGTGCCCCGCCGCTTGGAGTAGGTCGGCCCGGTTGATTCCGGCGGCGGCCACTTTGATCAGGACCTCGCCGTGACCTGGGGTGATGTCGTCCACTTCTTGCCAGACGAGTCGGTCGGCGGCCTCTGCGACGATGGCATGCATATCAGCCACGCTACAAGCCGCATTTCGAGGTCCCGTTCTGGGCAGCTTCCCTTAATATTGCGCCATGGAGGGGATGATTGCCGGGCGTACCGCAAGCGATATGCCCGGCTTGGACATCGCCGAACAACGGTCGTGGCAACACTTCCTGGATTCGGCACTGCGGTTGTACGCCACCCTGAACCGGGGGCTCACCGAGGCGCACAAGTTGAGCCTGGTCGACGTGCGGTTGCTCGACATGCTCGACAAGTCCCCCACGGGGTCCGCGCGGATGGGCGATCTCGCCGATGCCCTCACGTCACTGCCGAGCAGGGTGACCCGCCAGATTCGTCGCCTCGAGGCCCAGGGACTGGTCCGGCGCACCGCCAGCCCGGACGACGGCCGCGGGGTGCTGGCCACTATCACCGACGAAGGCCGCGAAGTGGCCCAGAAGGCGATGGTGACCTACTGCCAGGCGGTGCGGATGCACTTCCTGACCCAGTTGTCCCGGCCGCAGATGGCGGCGATGGGTGAGAACTGCCGCCGGATCAGCACCGCGCTGAAGGACCCCGACTCACGTGAGATCAGACCAGCGCTTCGGGCAGGGCCTACGCACCGCTAGTCTGGTCGGCGGTGGCGTGGCAGAGCGGCCTAATGCACTCGCCTTGAAAGCGAGAGACGGCTAACACCGTCCGGGGGTTCAAATCCCTCCGCCACCGCCATAGCGGTCAGCGGCTGTAGTCGGTCTTCAACATCCAGTGCTGGACCGTCGCCGTGCGGACGCCGTCACGGTGCATCGGGTCCTCGTCCGCGATGGCCTGTGCGGCGGCCAGTGAATCAGCCCGCAGGACATACAACCCGTTGCCGGTGTTGTGCAGATCGCTGGTGACCAGCGGTCCGCCGAACATCAGCCGGCCCTCGATGAACTGCTGGTGCAGGAAGTCCAGGTGGGCGGGAAGCGTCGCACCCAGTGCTTCAGCTTTTCCCTCGTTGAGTTGGGTCTGCACCAGGAACACGAGTTCGTGCGTGTCATCGGCGATCGGCATGCTGCTCATCTGGGTCTCTCCTGAATCGTCGTCGGTGTCATGTCAGCGGTGGACCGTGCGCTTCGGCGGGGCCGACGCGGCGCCCCCGCGCAGCGATTCACCGCCGAGGTTCCAGCTCCACGAAATGGTCGGGGTGACGCGCAGGTGGGGCTGCTCGCCGTTGATCACCTCGGCAGTCCCGTAGACGCGCAGGTAGCGCGGGCTCCACGGCTCGGTTGACGCCAGGTCGTCGATGACCAGTGCCACCCGGTGGTTTCCTGCCGACACGTTCTGATGTCGGCGGGTTTTCGCTGGTTCGAACCCACCGATATTGATGTATGTGCCATCGAATTCGAAGGTCACCGGAACGACATCGGGTTGGCCCTCACTGTCAACGCTGGCTACCCGCGCCAACGGCTGGGTCCGCATGTAGTCGATCTCTTCTGGTGTGAAGCTCATGGTGCGGTTCTCCTGTCGGTTGGTACCGGATGCAACAGTCGACTGACGTGGCCGATTCCCGTTTACTTGCTTGCGCGTGCAAGTTTATGCATGGCCCAGCGTGGATGACGTCATTTGGGTTTCGTCTATTCTTCGAGTACGGCAGGCACTCCCGGTGCGCCGCAGACGAGGAGCACGGCCGATGGCTGCCAAGCGGGTGGGTTCAACCGCCGGGAATCGCGCGCCCAAGAAAGGTAAAGGGAGTGCACAAACCGACGCGCAGCGGTTACGCGCAGTTGTCACCCGACTGGATGAGGCAGCGACGATCTGGCAGGACTTCCTCAGCGCGTACCGAACCATCATCGATCAGATGACCGCCGAGATGATGCGCGACAGTGGGTTGCCGTTGGAGTGGTTCGATGTGTTGATTCATCTCGCCGATGTGCCGGACGGAAGTCTGCGCCAGCGGACTCTGCGAGACCGGCTGCTGCTCAGTGAAAGTGGCCTCAGTAGGTTGTTGGTGCGCATGGAGCAGGCAGGACTCATCGCTCGCAGCACGGCCGGCGAAGACAAGCGTGGAGTGGAGATCACCCTCACCGCAAAGGGTCGCGGCGCGGTGATCGATGCCGCCGAATCTCACATCGGCAGGGTGTCAAGGCTGTTCACCGACAAGTTGACCCCTACCGACCTCAACGCACTGGCTCGCGCCCTGCCGAAGCTCACGGCGGACTCCACCACGTCGGACAACGCGCACAGGCTACGACGCTGAGTTCGGCCCGGCATCGTTCCCCTTCTCCGTAGCGCTGGTCGCATTCGCGGTGGTGGTGTCTTTCTGTGTGCTTGTCGAAGACCCTCGGTCAGCCACGTCCGACGAGCCTGCCGTACTGGTCGTCGCTTTTTGGTCCGCCGAGGTTTCCTCGTCTTCGCTATGCGGATCAGCCGAATCAGCCCTCCCGAAAACATCTTTGGTAGTGCCGGTTGACAACGAGTCAGTGTCCGGTCCGCTGTCGTCTGAAGCCGGCGCAGACACGCTGGACGTTTCAGCGGGTTCCTCGGCAGCCGATTGAGGCTCCGCTGCCGGGAGCGCTGTGGATGCCGGTTCTGTGCGATCCGCCTGGGTGGACGCGCGGTCCCCCACCGTCGTTGCGGAGAGCTCCTGGGCATCGGTTGCCTCGCCGGCCGTATCACCGCTGGCCGTCGGATCGGTTGTCGCGGCGTTGCTGGCCGGCAGTGTGGGACGTGCGTTATAGGCGCTGTCGATGACGGGTCGCAGCTGGGCATCGAGTGCGGTGGTGTCGATTCCGGCCGCACGCAGTAAAGCTGTCACCGGTAGTGCTGCGGTGGGGACCACGTAGTGCGTTGTCGTGCCGCCGAGGCTGTTGGTGCTTTGGGTGACCAGCGTTCCGGGCGTACTCGGGTCCGCGTCCGCCCCGTAATCGGTGTGGACGAACGCGATACCCATCAGCGCATTGGTAACAGCGAGCGGCTGATAGTGGTCGGGCCAGTCGGCGAAGCCGTCGTACTCCCGGACGATCTCTATGGTGTCGAATGGCGTCTCGGCACTGCTGCCCAAAACGACGAGTCGCATGAGCGCCACCTTGGTGGTGATGCCACCGACCGAGTTCTGGGGGTCACCCAGCGTCACAAAAACCAAGCGGCCCTGAAGATCCGAGGCTCCTGAACCGTCGATCTCCCACGACTGCTTGATGCTGTTGAGCACTATCGCACCCTGGCTGAGCCCGGCGAGGACCACGTCCGAGGTGGGGTCGGTGTTGTCCAGAAGTTCAGTGACCGTTACCTTGCCAAACTGTGCGTCGAGGCTGAACAGCAGGCCGGCTGGATATCCGACACCCACCAAAGTTGTTCCGTTTACCAGGAATCCACCGGCGAGACTGCTCGCTTCAGCAACGGTGGGCGTTGTTGCACACAGGCATGTCCCGCCCAGATAGTACGTAACAGACTGTGCGACAGCATGTGTGGTACCTCCCGCACCAACGAGCAACAGCGCTGCAATCCCGATGACGCCGACCATCCTGCGCACAATCGCACCACTCTCGATTCGTTGGAGCGTGTGGCAAAACTGTGAGGCAGGAGGGCCTGGCCCGCAATCGCTACCCACACAACTGGGGTCGGCCTCGCCCGCCTGCTCCCAGATGAGCTGGGCAAACACACCTCACGCAACACTCTTGTGTGAGCAACATCTCGCGGGCGGCGCGCTCGTGTCCGACGCCGACTACGTCAAAGAGCGGACGGCCATCTTCGCGGCACGGGTCGAATCACTGCGTTGAACGGGAAACCCGTTGGCCAGGCTCGACTTCGACCACTCAGCCGATCCCGGCGGCGATCGCATCCAGCAGGGCCGGGTACCGCTTGGCTTCCGGGTCGCGCCCGGGCTTGCCGCTGCTCATCACCCCGGCAGACAGTTTGCGCTCGGGATCTGCCCACACCGCGATGTTCACCAACCCGGTATGCCCGAAGGCGGCAGGCGCATTCCGGCCGAACGGGCCGAACCGACGCGAGCCCAGCATGAAACCGGTGCCCCACCGCAGTGGAACCAGTCCGGTCGCGACATCGGGGCGCAGTCGTCGCGCCTCGGCGGTGGCATTCCGCAACGTCTCCGTGCTGAGCACCCGCACCCCGCCGAGTTCGCCTCCGCGACTCCAGATCTCGGCGAATCGCGACAACTCGTCGGCGGTGGAGACCAGGCTTGACGACGGCACCACACTGGTCAGGAACGCCGGTGTGTTGGTGAACGGGATGATCTGGTGCATGGTGCCGCCGACCGCCAGCTTGAAAGCCCGCGCCAGCGGTGCAGGTACCGGCTTGCCGGTCGGGTGGCTGGGTGCCACCAACGGGACATCCTGTTCGGCGACACCGTAATTGGTCCACCGGAAGCCGAGCGGATCGAGAATCTCGGTCGCCAGGATCTCACGGATGTTACGACCGGTGGCGGCCGAGACGATCTCCCGGATCAGCGGACCCCACGTCAGCCCGTGATAGATGTGCACCAGACCGGGCGGATAGACCGGTCGCAGATTGCCCAGCATCTCGCGGGCATACTCACTGTCGTTCATGCGTTTGAGGTCGGGGCGCGGCCCGGTGGCGAACGGAACTCCGGCACTGTGAGTCATGACGTGCCGGATGGTGGTGCGATCTTTGCCGTGGCTGGTGTAGCCCGGCAGGTAATCGCATACCCGGTCATCGAGTGAGAAGTGGCCGCGCTCGACGAGCATGTGCACGACGGTGCTGCTGATCGCCTTGGCCGCCGAGTAGGCACAGAACGGCGTGTCGGTGCCGACGGGCACCTTCTCGGCGTCCGGCGCATCCTCGGGCCCGTTACCCCAGCCATGTCCGATGGCTCGGTTGAGGATGACTTTTCCGTTGTGCCGCAGGCAAACCTGGATCGCCGGGTGCATGCCCCCGGCATACCAGTTCCGCGCCGCCTGCCAGATCCGCTCCACCGCTGCCGGGTCGATCTCCGAGTGGTCTTCGGCGCCGATCGCGGTGACCGCGTCCAGGTCGGCCGGGACCCGGATCTTGCCGTCGGACGTCATGAGACCTTCCTGTGCAGGCGCGCGGCCAGGTGATGCTGCAGCGGCAGTCCCACCGCGCCCATCTGCACCCGGTAGTTCAGCACGTCACCCTCGACGTGGATCGAACGGGCCAGCGCAGTAACACTTTTCGCCGATGCGGTGAGACCGATCGTCGTTGCGGCGAGTTCTATATTGCATGTGTGCTCACCGGCAACCAGGGTGCCCTCTTCGATCTCGGTGATCCCGGTCGGATGCGACAGGACCCATTCGACCCGTCCTGGCGAGGGCACTCGTAGGTATCCGGTCTCGGCGTGTAGCGGTCTGCCGTCATCGGCGGCGCGGGTCCGCTGCGAGTAGGCCAGGAACGGCTTCCCTACGTGAGCGAAGGTGATCTCTTCGAGGTAGGCGAACGGTTCGATGGTCGGATACTCGCCGTCGCCGGTCCCCGCCCAGGTGCCCAGCAGGGGCGCCAGGACGGCGATCGCGGGATGCAGTTCGGGCACGCTATTCGCCGGTGAACTCCGGCGGCCGCTTACCGAACATCGCGGTGATTCCTTCGGTGAGGTCCTTGGAAGGCAGGAACGCCGAGTTCCACGCCGCGACGTAGCGCAGGCTGGCGGCCACCTGGGCGGTGCGCTGCTCGTCGAGCACGTCCTTGATGCCATTGACGACCAACGGCGGGTTGGCGGCGATCTCGGCGGCCGTGGCATGAGCGGCGGCCAGCGAGGCCTCGGCGTCGGCGTAGACGTCGTTGACCAGACCGATCTTCTCGGCGCGCGCGGCGTCGATGTCCTTGCCCGTCAGCGCGAGTTCGCGCAGGTGCCCGTCATTGAGGATCAGCGGCAACCGGGCCAGGCTGCCGACATCGGCGACGATGGCCAGTTTCACCTCGCGCACCGAGAACTTCGCGTCGGCGCTGGCGTACCGGATGTCGACGGCGCTGATCAGGTCGACACCACCGCCGATGCACCAGCCGCTCACCGAAGCGATGGTCGGCGTGCGGCAGTCGGCAACCGCGGTGATGGACTGCTGCATGACCTTGAGTCGTGCGTGAAAGTCGGCGCGCGGCTTGGCCAGTGCCCCCTCGGCCATCATCGGTGACAGGGTGTCGCCCATCGCCGCCAGGTCGAGGCCGTAGCTGAAGTTCTTGCCCGATCCGGTGAGCACGATGGCGCGTACCTCGGGATCGGCGTCGAGCTCTGCGAAGACGACGGGCAGCTCGGCCCAGAACGCCGGGCCCATCGCGTTGCCCTTGCCCGGTCCCAGCAGCGTCACCTGCGCGACGCGGTCCTTGGTTTCTACGCTTACCGACTCGTAGGTATCAGCCATGCAGGCGAGACTACTCAGCGCAATTGGACGCGCTGCAGCAGATCCTTCAGCGGAACCCGGGGCATCTGTTCGCACAGCACCCCAGCGAGCGCGACCAGCACCGTGGGCCTGCTGGCGATGGGTCCGTTGTCGGGGCTGTCCGAGATGATCTGGTTGACCGCCTTGATCCGTTCGGTATCGCTGAGTTCGACGAACTCCCCGCAGGTGATATTCGTCGGCAGCGCCTCGACCGTCATCGCCACCTGACCGCTCACGACGCGGCTGCAGCCGGTCAGTACGCACAGCGCGGCAAGCACGGCGGCCACCACGCGCAGGACTGGTTTCACACTCGCTCCAGGTAGAAGTACAGATGCCTGCCGGTCCCGCTGGTGAAATCGAGGGCGGCCTTACCGTTCATAATGCCCATCAGGGTGTCGGAGTCGACCAATTTGAAGTGATCGTGGATCGGCACGCCGTCGTAGACCATGGTCGCGACCGGTTCGCCGCGGAACTCTTCGACCCACAGGCTGGCTTCGCCCTTCATCCATTCGGTGTTGGAGTACTTCTCGCCGTTGGCGTCCAGACAGATAAGCGGTTTGGCATCGACCGCGGAAATGAACGTCTTGCCGAACCAGTTGCCTTTTTCCAGCATGCCGTTGGCACGGTGCCCGGTCACGAACTCGCCGCCCCGCCACTCGCCGATGACGTCGGCGATCGTGGTGCGCGCCAGCGACTGCCAGAACTCGTCGAGCTCGGCGTCGGAGATGGTGTCCGGGCGCGCTTTGAGCTCGTCGAACTTCCTGCGGATGGCGTCGGTCACGTGGTCTCCCGCTCCAGATTCTTGTCTTGTATCCAGCCGGTCGCGAAGGCCAGGAAGGTGTCGTTCTCATGCGGTGCGCCGATCGTGACGCGCACGCCGTCGGTGCCGTACGGGCGGACCAGCACCCGGGCGTTGGCGGCCTGCTCGACGAAGTCTCCGGTGTGCTCCGGGCCCAACGGCAGCCAGACGAAGTTGGCCTGCGATTCCGGCAGTTCATAGCCGACGTCGCGCAGCGCTGCGCTGACCCGAGCCCGCTCGGCCACCACCGAATCGGTGCGGGCCAACAACTCCTCGGACGCGTTGATCGAGGCGATCGCCGCGGCCTGCGCCAGGGTACTCGCGGTGAACGGGACGTAGACCTTGCCCAGCGCGGTGATGATGTCGGGATCGGCGACGGCGTAGCCGACCCGGGCGCCGGCCAAACCGTAGGCCTTCGAGAAGGTTCGCAGCACCACGACGTTGGGGTGGTCGCGAACCAGACCGAGGCTGTCCGGCAGCATTCCGTCGCGGACGTACTCGACGTAGGCCTCGTCGATGACCACCAGGATGTCGGAGCGGACCGCCCGCACGAAGCGCGCCAGATCCTCCGGCGGCACCACGGTCGATGTCGGGTTGTTCGGATTGCACACGAAGATCAGCCGGGTGCGATCGGTGATGGCAGCGAGCATGGCGTCCAGATCGTGAGTGTGATCACGTAACGGCACCTGCACCGGGGTGGCGCCGGCGACGCGGACCTGCAGCGGATACACCTCGAAAGCCCGCCAGCCGAACATCACTTCGTCACCGGTCGATGCGGTGATCTGGATCAACTGTTGGCACAGACTGACCGACCCGGCGCCGGCCGCGATGTTCTCCGGAGCGACGTCGACGTGCTTGGCCAGATGCTCCTTGAGCTCGACGTATCCATTGTCGGGATACCGGTTGAGGGTGCCGGTGGCCTGTTCGATGGCGGCGCGGACGCTGGGCAGCGGACCGTCCACTGTTTCGTTGCTGGCCAGCTTGATCGCGCCCGGCACGGTCTTGCCCGGCGTATAGGCCGGTAGGTCGGCCATCAAGGGGCGCAAGCGGGCGGTCATTTGGCCAGCATAAGTGAGGCTGTGTACGCTGTGCCCTCGGCGGTTCCGGTGCCGGAGGGCGGCTCCGGTAACCTCTAGAAAGTTCAGGAGGCGTGCCAGAGCGGCCGAATGGGACTCACTGCTAATGAGTTGTCCCGCTTAAACGGGACCGGAGGTTCAAATCCTCTCGCCTCCGCCACATAATTGAATAGCAAGCGCCCGTAGCTCAACGGATAGAGCATCTGACTACGGATCAGAAGGTTAGGGGTTCGAATCCCTTCGGGCGCACTTCGCTCCATCATCGAGCCAGCTTCCGGGCCCAGCACCCGTCCTCCCCTCAGAACCACAGATCACGTGGTCAGGGGTTCGCGCGTTCCCGCTTCGCTCGCCTTCGCGGTTTCCGTCGCCGTGGCACGAATGTGCCAGCACACACCACCCGCCGGCCCCATTCGCGCCGTTGCCAGTTCGGCTCGGCCAGGTAGTCGAAGGACATTTGCCTGCCGGGCGGACACAGTCAACTAACAGGTTCATTCAGCGGTATTCACCACCTTGGGCCTGCGAATATGCCGATGGTCGATCGATTCCTCCAAGAAGTTGCACAGACGAGGTGATTTGCTGCGTGCCGTCGAACTTCGGGTTATGGTGTGCTCGAAAAATTAACGGAGGGGTCAGGGATGCCGGGTTGCGCCACCAATCACGCGTCAGGTCAACACGTTCGGCGTCCACGTCGCAGTGAGACATTCGCGGTCCGGCGGTGGTTGCAGATCGGTGCGGTGTCGGCCGGTATCGGCGCGGCAATGCTGGGTTTCACCTTGGTGGGCCCCCAGGTCGGTGTGGCGGGCGCGGATACCTCCAGTGAGGCATCGGCGTCATCGAGTGATTCCGGCTCCGACACCGGTGGGTCCAGCAACAGCGACAGCACTGCGGGCTCAGGGAGTTCCACCGCCTCGGCGGACACGGGGCCCAGCGACTCTGACGACGACGCTGACGCAAGCTCCGACACCGACGACGCTTCCGACACTTCCGATCGCGACGATGCCGACACCGAAGCCGACCCGACAGACACCGACCGTGACGCCATCGCGGACGCCGACACTGACGAGACCGGCGCGCAATCCGCTGCGGGGTCCGCTGCCGATCAGTCCGATGATTCGACAACATCGCCGGACGCCGACGACGAAACCCCGGCCGACGACGAGGTCGCCGAACCGGCCGAACAATCGAACACCGCGGACACCTCCTCGACGAACACCCAGCCGGTGGCAGCAGCCGCCCTCCAGCAGGCCACACGCACCGTCACGGATCCCGTCACCATCTGGACCGCCGATTCGCAGGCGTGGATCGATTCGCTGCCCATCAGTGGCTACGCCAAGTGGAATCTGGAGGGTGCGCTGTGGGCGGTCCGCCGCACGTTCTTCAACCTCGCACCTACCGTCGCCCCCACCCAGATCAGCGGACAGGTCACCGGCCCGGTGACCGGCACCGTCGCGGCCATCGATCCGGAGAACGACTGGCTCGTCTACCGCTTGGTCAAAGGTCCCAAGACCGGCACGGTCAAGGTCAACGCCGACGGCAGCTACACCTACACCCCCGGAGCGGGCTTCAACGGTGTCGACACCTTCACCGTCGCCGCCATCGACCTCGGCATCCACGTCAACCTGCTCAACCCGCTGCGCGGGGTCGGTAGCTCAGCCCGCAACCTGATCAACCAGGGCGCCATCACCTTCGACTTCGACTACACCACCGGAGCCGAGCACTGGACCGCCGAGCGTCGGCTCGCGCTGCAACAAGCCGCCGACGCCCTCATCGCATACTTCCTGGTCACCCAACCCGTGGTGCTCAACTATGAGATCAAGGGTCAAGACGATCCAACCTCGCGGACCCTCGCAAGTGCCTTCAGTGATCTCACCAGTCAGGATCCAGGGTTCTGGCCGACAATCGTGCAGCACAAACTGCTCACCGGTGTCGATGCCAACGGCGCAGCGGTCGACGGTGATATCGAATGGAACTTCGGAAAGTCCTGGGGACTAGGTGAGGAGGTCTCCAGCGATCAATACGACTTCCGGAGCACCGCGATGCACGAGTTGTTGCATTCATTTGGTTTCAGCTCGGAGGTGGATGCCGACCGAGAAGACACCGATCTGAGCTGGTCGGTGTTCGACCAGTTCGTCGTATCGGCCGATGGCACCAGACTGATCGGCGCCGACGGTGTGTGGAACCCCGCCAACAATCCGAACCTCACCGGCGCCAATGGAGGTTTGAACTTCGGCGGCTCCAACGCCGTCGACGCCTACGGCAGGCCTGTTCCGCTCTACGCGCCCGCCACCTGGTCACCGGGGAGTTCGGGCTCACACCTCGATGACGCCACCTTCGCCGGTCCTGACCATCTGCTGATGGACGCCATCGTTGCCGGCAGAGGCCTGGGTGAACGGACCCTGAGTGACATCGAGATCGGCATCATGCGCGACCTCGGCTACACGGTGACCGCCCCGCAGCCGCAGGCCGAAGCGGAAGCGGTCGCGCCGCAGACCATCCAGCTCACCGACCCGGTCACCGTCTGGACCACCGATTCGCAGGCGTGGATCGATTCGCTGCCCATCAGTGGCTATGCCAAGTGGAATCTGGAGGGCGCGCTGTGGGCTGTACGGCGCACGTTGTTCAACCTGGCGCCCTCGGTCGATCCGATACAGATCACCGGACAGGTCGACGGTACGGTCAGCGGCACCATCGACGCCGTCGACCCCGAAAATGACTGGCTGGCTTACCGTCTCATCAAGGGTCCGAAGACCGGCACGGTCAAGGTCAACGCCGACGGCAGCTACATCTACACCCCGGGAACCGGGTTCAACGGTGTCGACAGCTTCACCGTCGCCGCCATCGACCTCGGCTTGCATGTCAACCTGCTCAACCCGTTGCGCGGCCTGGGCTCATCGGCACGCAACGTCATCAACCAGGGCGCCATCACCTTCGACTTCGACTACACCACCGGTGCGGAGTTCTGGACCGCCGAACGCCGCGCGGCGCTGCAGGCGGCGGCGAACACGCTACTCACCTACTTCGTGGTGGCGGCTCCGGTCAGGCTCGACTACCAGGTCGCCGGCGAGGACGATCCCGATTCCGACACTCTCGCATCGGCATTCAGCGACCTCATCAGTTCGGCCCCCGGTTTCCACCCGACGGTGGTTCAGAACAAGCTCATCAATGGCGTCGATTCGAACGACTCGATCGCCGACGGCGAGATCGAATGGAACTTCGCCTACAAGTGGGCGCTGGGCGATGCCGTCGCAAGCGATGAGTACGACTTCCGGGATGTGATGGTGCATGAACTGCTGCACTCTTTCGGCTTCACCTCCAGGATCAGGAGCGCCGGACTCAACACCCGAGAGAACTGGTCGGTGTTCGCCGGCTTCGTCGTGGCCTCCGACGGCACCAAGGCGATCGGCTCGAACTTCCAGTGGGACACCGACTACGACCCCAACCTGACCGGAGGCGGCGGCGGACTCTACTTCGGCGGAGCCAATGCCATCGCCGCCTATGGCGCGGTCGTTCCGCTGTACACCCCGAGCGTGTGGCAGCAAGGCAGCTCGATGGGCCACCTGGATGACTCGACCTTCACCGGCGACGACCAGAAGATCATGAACGCCAACGGTTCTCAAGGCCTCAGCATCAGAAAGCTGAGCGCGATCGAGATCGGCATCCTGCGCGACCTGGGCTACACCGTTCGCGCTTTGTGACCCGTCAGCTCTTGGTCCCGATGGTGATCAGATCCGACACCAGCTGCGTCCAGAGCGGCCGGTTCACCCGGTGTTGATCGGCCACGGTGAAGCCCGCATCGGTGAACAGTTCACGCATCTGCTCGGGCGACGGATTGTGCGCCGGTGACCGCGAACTGTCGATGAGCTTGGACAGCACCACCGGCTGGCGAGGGCTGATGGTCGCCACCGCCGCGACGCCGCCGGGAGCGAGCACACGGTGGAATTCACGCAGCGCCGCGGGCTGATCGAAGAAGTGGAACGCCGAGGTCGTGACGACGGCGTCCAATGCCCCGTCGTCGAACGGCAGTTGCTCGGCGGGACCCTTGAGCCAGGTCACGGCCGCCGAGCGCTGTTGAGCCTGTTTGAGCATGCCGTCGGACATGTCGACCCCGTAGACCTTCGCCGGGTGTAGTTCCCGCTCGATGCGGTCGGCGAGAATGCCGGTCCCACAGGCGATATCGGCGACGGCTTGCGCGTCGCGGGCCCGGAGCAGGTTGATGACCTCGGTTTGAGCCGGCCGGTACACCCACTGCTGCAGGAACGGCAGGTCGTAGGCCGGGGCGGCGAAACTCCAAAAATTGGTGACCGCGTCGTTGAAGATGCGGCGTTGTGCTGACGTCATGTTACCGACGGTACCGGTTACCTGAAGGTGCCGATACCGCCGTCGACGTTGATGGTCTGGCCGGTGATGAAGGTGGCATCGTCGCTGAGCAGGAACGCCACCAGCGCGCCGACGTCGGTCTGCACATGTCCGATCCGTTTCATCGGCACCCGGCTGACGGCCTTCTCGTAGTGCTCAGGCGCGAACTGCCGCCACGATTCGACCCCGTCGGAAGCGGCGAACGGGCAGATGGTGTTGACCCGGATCGCGTCACGGCCCCACTCCAGCATCGCGACCTTCGAGATGCCCCGAATCGATTCCTTTGCACCGGCGTAGGCTCCCCAGCGCGTTTCGCCTCCGGTACCGGTACCGGATCCGAGGTTGACGATGGACCCGCCGCCCGCGGCGAGCAGTTCCGGATAGGCGGCCTGCATCAGCAGCATCGTTGCGCGTGGACCCACATCGGAGACCAACGCGAAGTCCTCGACGGTGATCTCGCCGAACTTCTTGGGCTCGTTGGTCGCGATCGCGTTGTTGACCAGCCCGTGTAGGCCGCCGAAGGTCGCAACGGCGGTAGCCACGATCTGCGTTGCGACATCGGGGTCACGAAGGTCGGCGACCAACTGCGCAGCAGATTGACCACGGTCGACGAATTCCTTTGTGGTGGTGGCCAACTGCTCACCGTTGATATCGACGAGCAATACCGAGGCACCGCGCTCGAGCAGTGCCGCGCTGATACCCCGGCCGACTCCGCGGGCCGCTCCGGTCACGATCACCACGCGGTCACGCAGCGAATCGGAATGCCAGTAGGTCACCGCGGATCTCCGATCATCGACAGGGGCTGGAAGGTGAATTGTGTGCTCACCGCACCGGTAGTACTTTCGCTGCATGGCGGACTCGCTGCTTCAGCAGCAACTCGACGAGGTGCGCACCCTGCTGGCGCGGGCGCGCGAGTTGTTCGGCGAGCGCCCTGTCGAGCCGCCCGCCGATATCGCACCCGATCCGGATCTGGTCAGGAACTGGGTGCGCTGAACTCATCAGGCGCCGGCTTCTGCGCTGCCGAGTCGGTGCTCACCGAGCCGGTCGAGAGCGGCGGCCAGATCATCGGCGGTCGGGACCTCCGCTGACGGCGTATGGCCGGCGGCCAGGATCTCGTCACGAATCTCCATGGCGGCCTTCAGGTATGACACATCGGCGGTCAGCGTGATGGCCTGCGCCAGAGTGTCCGCATCGGTGTCCATCGCGGCCTCGGTCAACGCCACACTGTGCAGGTAGCCGCCGCGACAACTGCGGAACAGGATGTGCCCACTGGGGTGGGTGGCGTCGAAGGCCGGGTCAGGATCTGTCATCGCTGGTCGTCGGAAAGCGCGCGCATGGCCGCGGCGCGCTCGTCCTCGTGCTCCTCCCAATAGGTCGCAGACGCCCTGAGACTATCCGCCATTGCCGAGTGTTCGTCGGCTTGCTCCTGATAACAGAGCCTGCGCTGTTCGAGCAGCTCTCGACCGGCTTCCCGCAATTCGGCGAAGATCGGGCCCAGCGAGTCCAGGCTCTGCTGGATGGCGTCGTGGCTGTCCGGCACGACCCGCAGCTGATCGGCCACCTCGCCATGGCGGGTCGCAGCTTCTCGCAGATTTTCCAGGTCCACCCGGATGATGTCGGCCATCGCTGTCTCCTATCGTGCGTTCTCGACCGCGGTCGCCGGCCGGGTCGGGGGTGGGGTTTCGCCGGGCGGCGGTGCCGGCTGGGCTGACGGTGTGGTGGCGCCGGGGGCCGGCGGATGCAGCCAGCCTAGGAAGCTCGGTCCGTTGACGTCGGCAACCGGGCGAATCCGTCCGTCCAAGAATGCTCGGTCGTCATCGACCGCGAGCGCCTGCCGATCGGTGAACATCCCGATATCGCCGACGGTGAGCCGGGCGGCGGCCACGGGATCGGCGACGGCGGTGCCCGGCGGCGGGATGCTGATGCCCTGCTGGTGGAATGCTTCGGCGATCGGGGTGCCGGCGACGGCGGCGGTGATCACGGCGGCTATCGCAGCCGACGGTGCACGAACCGAGCTGCCGTCCGGCAGGCGCACCGTCGTATCCGGCTCGGCGGTGTCGGCAGCCGGTTCCGGCGTCTCCTGCCCGTCGGTGTCTTCGGATTCCGGGTCGGCTTCCGGGTCCTCGTCCAGCGGATAGCTGTCGAGCAATTCGTCGAGGGTCATACCGCCGGTGCCCGGGTATCGCTGCCCCGCCGATTCCGGTGGTGTGGTGCCGCGGGACAGCGGGTCGGCCGGCATCGACATCGGCGTCATACCGGCGCCGGACATCGGCAGTGTCGGCATGGGGCTCTGCGGAAATGCGCTGGGCGCCGGGGGCTGCTGCGCGGCAGGCGGTGCAGTGCTGATCGGGCTGGGTTCGCTCGGCGGCAAGGGGTCGAGCGCGGGTCCGATGTCGAGGTCGGATCCATATGGCGGCAACGGCTCCGCTGCCGGCCCCGTCGACGGCCCGGACGCAGGGGGCGTCGCAGCTGCAGCCCTCGGCGGTTCGGATGTTCGCGGCGGCGTGTCGGTATCACCGGAGCTGGCGTACAACGCGGTCCATGCGCCGGCGAGCGCGGCCTTCGAGGTGTCGTCGAGGTTGGCGGTTTCCACGACTGCGCCGATCTCGCGGATCTTGCCGATCAGGTACCGCTGGAAGTCGCGAGCGCCGGCCGGGGTATCGAGGTCGGTGCGCGATCGCACCGCGTTCTCGATGTCGAGTTGCAACCGGCCCAGCCGGTCGCTGCCCTCGACGGTGCGGGTGTGTGCGTTGAGGATCGCACCGATGACATGCAGGTCGAGTTGTGCGGCGCGTGAGCTCTGCTGTGCCAGATCATCTTCGGCCTTCTTCATCGCGGTCGCCGCGTCACCCTGCTGGGTGTCCGTCGGCGGCTGCGGTGGCTGAGTCACGATGGGCGCTCCGGTGCGTGGGTCGAACAATGCGGGATGGTTGGACTTGATCTTGGCGATCAGACCGGTCGCCACCGCGGGGTCGATGACAGTGGTCGGCACCGCCGCCAGTTCGGCATCGCTGAGCCCGCGACGCCAGGCATTGCGGTCACCGGTCGCCGTCGTGACATGGTCGATGACATCGCGGAGGTCCTGCAACGTGTCCGGCATCTCAGGACCACCGGGCGATCAGCTGCGGTAGGTATCCAGAATCTCTTGTATGACAGCGGTTTTCCGGGCGGCTTGGTCGTGCGCCGCCGTCACCACGGCCTGGATCTCGCGTTGCTTGTCGAGCAGGTAGCGCTGCAGGTCCCGGGCCCCCGCGGGGGTGTCGATCGAACGCTGCTGCTGCTCGGCGACCGCAGCCTCGATCTCGGTCTCGATCCGGTCGAGTGCTGCCAGGGCCTGCACCGTGATGGCGTGCGCGCTCGACACCGCATCGGCGAACCGGCGGTCGGCTTCGCCGATTGCGCCGTGCCGGTGCGCCAGCGCCGACAGCCTCGACTGCAGCGCGGCGATGGACTGCCCCGACTGCTCTGCCATGAGCCGAACGTACTCGGGGGCAACGACAGGGACAATTCACCGCGGGCCTTCGGCACCGCATCAGCCGGGCCTGCGTATCGCGATGACATCGCCGAGCCGACTGATCTGCACATTCGCCCCGGCGTGCGGTGCCTCGACCACCATTCCGTTGCCGATCGCCATCTGCACGTGCCCGGTGTGCGGGAAGACCAGGTCTCCGGGTTGGACCTGGGAGCGTGGCACCGCCACACCGTCGTGGATCTGGTCGTAGGTGGTGCGGTGCAGGTCGATACCGGCCTGGTGATAGGCCCATTGCATCAGTCCGGAACAGTCGAACTGGTTGGGACCGGTCGCTCCCCACACGTACGGCCGGCCCAGCCGTGACAGTGCGGCGCGCACCGCGAGTGCAGCGCGTCCCGATGCCGGCGGCAACCGAAGTCCCCCGCGCCTGCGCAGCGCGGCATAGCGCAGGAGACGCAGCAGGGCCGCGCGACGCAGTGCCCGTCTGTGCGCCGTACTGACCACCCGGTGTTGAGTTCGCAGTCGCGCCGCCCGTCGACGAATCGCCTCCCGTTGTGCCATCGGCGAGGCATCCGGTGGCACCAGGTCGGCACGCGCCTCACGCAGCAGCTGTGCCGATCGCGCCCCGGCGTCGCGGTGTTCGCGTTGCGCCGCTTCCAAAACCGTCGCGATCTGGACGTCGGTGTCCGAGGCAGATCGCAGCACAGCCTCACTGCCCGCGAGACGTCGCTGATAGCTCAGCGCGCCGGCGCCCTGCATCGACTGGCTGTTCGGATCCCCCACACTGCGTTGGGTTTCGGTGCCCAGTTGCACGGGTGCGCTGATGCCGGCGAACAGCTGTTGGGCCCGGTTCAGAATCTCCAACTCCCCCACGGCGAACGGCGATCAGGCGGCCGACCGTGGCCCGACCTGGGCGACGGGCAGATGGAACACCGTCGCGACCACGGGCATGATGTCGGCTTCCCGGCGCTCCAACAGCGCGGCGTTCTCGGGCAGCTGTCGCGGACTGATCTCGCCGGCGGCGATGCGGCGCAGGGTCTCATGGGCGTGTTCGAGTTCACCGCGTTTGCGGTACTGGCCGCCCGGCAGTTTGATGCCTGCCCAGACGCCGTACTCCTCGCCCTGCTCGACGGCGCGCTGAGCGCACAGCCGCTGCTGTGCCAGCGGGCACCGGCGCAAGCACAACGTGCGCGCCTCGATCGCGGCCGTTTCGTAGGCCCGCGCCTTGGCCGCGCCGTCGCCGCCGTGGTCATCGTTGTAGCCGAACCACAGGTCGGGGTTGGCTGCGCAGGGATGGTGCATGTCGTCGTCTCCCATCGCTCGAAGTGATGACGGAAGCGTATATGCACAGTCGGATCCTGACAAGTAAACGAATGCAGAAACGTATATTGCCGAGGTGGAGGGCCTCGCTGTGTACGATCCGTCCATGCCGGAAGTGACGTGGTGAGCCGCGAGTCAGCGGGCGCCGCGATCCGGTCCCTGCGGGAGGCCAGAGACTGGTCCCTCGCGGATTTCGCCGAAGCGACCGGCGTCAGCATCATGGGGCTGAGTTATCTGGAGCGCGGTGTCCGCAAGGCGCACAAAGGCACAGTTCAGAAGGTGGAAAACGGCCTTGGATTGCCGCCGGGAACCTATGCCCGCCTGGTGCTGACAGACGATCCGGAGGCCGAGGTCGCCGAACTGCTGTCGAACCAACCGGCCCCGGGTCGACGCACCGCCCCGACCACCGTCGTCGTGGACCGCAACAGCGACACCACCGTCTTCGAGGGGTACGCCGAGGCCCAGCTCGACGCCCTGAAATCGGTGATCGCCCGGCTACCTCCGCCATCCTCAAACGAATACGAAACGTATATCGACAGCGTCGTCGCGCAGTGCGTCAAGGCCGAGATGCTGGCAGCGAACTCCTGGCGGGTGGCGGTCAATGCCGGCGCCGACCCTGCCGGTCCGCTGCTGCGGCACCTGGCCGAACTGGAAGAGACCAGAACCCAGCTGCTCGGGCTGCTCGCAGGCAGCCTCAGCGCACGGCTCGACGCCGCTTGCGCCCGGTCACCGCTGCCCGACGCCGTGATCGCCGCCCTGCTCGGTGTCACCGCCGATCAGCTGTGGGACATCCGCAACCAGGGCACCATCCCGCCCGCAGCGCTGGCCCGGGTCCAGGCATTCGTCAGTGCCCACGCGTAACCCCCGGCGCGGTCGGCACGCAGCTCACCTATCGTGACCGTGGTGAGCACAACCGACGCCGCAGAGGCGTTCTTCACCGTCGACGGTGACGACTTCGTTCCCGGACCGATGGCACAGGGACCCTGGGGATCCACCATCAACGGCCAGGTTGTGGGCGGACTGCTCGGATGGGCCGTCGAACGCGAGGTGACCGACACCCAGTTGCAACCCGCCAGGCTGACGGTAGACCTCTTGCGGCCCACCTTCATGGAACCGGTGCAGGTGCGCACACACGTGCGCCGCGAAGGCAAACGTATCAAGGTCGTCGACGCCGAGATCATGCAACGCGGCGAGGTCGCGTCCCGAGCCAGCGCGATCCTGTTGCGCCGCAGCGAGCAGCCTGATGGCGAGGTGTGGTCAGCGCCGCTGACGATGCCGCCGGTTCCCGACGTTCCAGTTGGGCCCGGGCTCGAGATGCCTTTCCAACTTTGGGCTTTCGGCAGTGGCGGGGAAAGTGGCACCCTCGGTGGCACCCACACCGAATGGGAGCCCAGACCGGTACCGAAGTTTGCCTGGATGCGCAACATCCGGCCACTGATCGCGGGGGCGGAGATGACGCCGTTCATCCGGGTGGCGCTGGCCGCGGACGTGACCAGTGCCCTGACCCACTGGGGCACCGCTGGTTTGCGTTATATCAACGCCGACTTCACCTTATCGCTGAGCAGGCTCCCCGACGGGGACCACATCGGGCTGGCGGCGCAGTCACATCACAGCGAGGCCGGCGTGGCGTCGGGTGCGGCAACCCTGTTCGACCGACACGGTCCCATCGGAAGCAGTATCGCCGTGGCGCTGGCACAGCCTGCCGATGCGTTCACCCCGCTCCGACGCGTCGGTCTGCGCTGATGGCCGCCCCCGTTCTGATCTCGGTAGATCAACTGGCCCAACGCCTTTCATCGGAGTCAGTGCATCTACTCGATGTCCGGTGGACCGTGACCGCCCCGGACGGGCGGGCCGCATATCTGGAAGGCCACCTGCCCGGCGCCATCTATGTCGATCTCGACAGTGAACTGTCCGATCACTCGGTACAAGGCCGCGGCCGCCACCCACTCCCTACGCCGTCGGCGTTACAGCGCAGCGCACGGCGCTGGGGACTGCGCCCCGGCGAGCCCGTTGTCGTGTACGACGACTGGAACGGTCAGGCCGCTGCCCGCGCCTGGTGGTTGCTGCGCGCTGCCGGTCTTTCCGATGTTCTCATCCTCGACGGCGGCTGGTCGGCGTGGACGCGCGCCGGACTGCCCACCGAAACCGGTGACATCACCGCCGAGCCAGGCACGCTGACCATCGACACATTGACCTCTTTGGCGTCGGTAGATGCCGATACCGTTGCCGTTCAAGCACTATCGGATGATTCCGGGGTGGTTCTGGACGCCCGCGCGGCGGCGCGCTACCGCGGTGACGAGGAGCCACTGGATGCTCGGGCCGGCCATATCCCCGGCGCGGTGTCCGCGCCCACCGCCGAAAACGTCACCGCCGATGGCACTTTCCGCAACGCGGATGATCTGCGAGCCCGATTCGACGCCCTGGGAGCCGGTAATGGGCCGGTCACGGTCTATTGCGGATCCGGCGTGACCGCGACCCACCAGATCGCCGCGCTGGCGATCGCCGGATTCGATGCGGCGCTCTACCCCGGATCGTGGTCGGAATGGTCCAGTCAGCCCGACCGACCGGTCGCGACCGGTTCGGACCCGGAGTAATCAAAAGCGCGTGCCGGGCTGCCCAACCCGCTGTTGGCGCGGTAACGTTGGCCGCGGTTGACGTCCCAGCCCTCCGGCCACGTCACGGCGGCGATCCGACATCCCCGCCGAAGGGACAGACATCCCGACGTAGGCCGACCTATTCAGGCTGTGCCACGCCGCTGACGTGCGGGCAAGAGGTCCAGATGAGCAGCTTCACCGAAACCATGTTCGCCAGCGCACGCCGCGGCGGGCGTGGAATGGTCACCGGCGAGCCCGATACACCGACCCGGCACACCTGGGCGGAGGTGCACGAACGAGCCCGCCGGATCGCAGGCGGGCTGGCCGCCGTCGGCGTGGGACCCGGCGATGCGGTCGCCGTCCTGGCCGGCGCACCCGTCGAGATCGCCCCGACCGCGCAGGCCATCTGGATGCGCGGCGCCATCCTGACGATGCTGCATCAACCGACACCACGCACCGACCTGCAACGCTGGGCCGACGAGACCACGGCGATCGTGCACATGATCGATGCCAGGGCGGTGGTCATCTCCGAGCCCTTCATGCCGGCTGCGCCGCTGCTCGAACAACTCGGCCTGCGCGTCGCGACCGTCAGCGACCTCCTCGAATACGAGCCGATCGAACCGGTGAACACCGCCGACGACGATCTGGCGATGATGCAGCTGACATCAGGCTCGACCGGGTCGCCGAAAGCCGTCCAGATCACGCACGCCAACCTTGTCGCCAATGCCGATGCGATGTTCGTCGGCGCGCATTTCGACGTCGACACCGACGTCATCGTCAGCTGGCTGCCCTGTTTCCACGATATGGGGATGACAGGTTTCCTGACGGTCCCGATGTACTTCGGTGCCGAGCTGGTGAAGATCACGCCGATGGACTTCCTGCGGGATACGTTGTTGTGGGTCAAGCTGATTGACAAGTACCAGGGCACCATGACGGCGGCGCCCAACTTTGCCTACAACCTGCTCGCCAAACGGCTGCGTCGACACGCCACCCCCGGCGAGTTCGACCTGTCGTCACTGCGGTGGGCGCTGTCCGGCGCTGAACCGGTCGATCCCGACGATGTCGAGGACCTTTGCGACGCGGGCGCGCCTTTCGGTTTGCGGGCGGGCGCGATCGTCCCCGCATACGGGATGGCCGAGACCACCGTCGCGGTGTCCTTCACCGAATGTGGCCGCGGAATGCTCATCGACGAGGTCGATTCCGATCTGCTGGCCGTTCTCCGCCGAGCGGTGCCTGCGCACCGCGGCCGCACGCGTCGGCTGGTCCGTCTCGGCAAGCCGTTGGCGGGACTGCAAGTTCAGGTCGTCGACGAGACCGAAGCGGTGCTACCCGTTCGCGGTGTCGGCGTCCTGCAGGTCCGAGGCAAACCCGTGAGCCCCGGATACACCACCACCGCCGGCTTCGTCGCAGCCCAGGACGCACGGGGCTGGTACGACACCGGCGACCTGGGCTATCTGACCGAAGCCGGTGAAGTGGTGGTGTGCGGCCGCGTCAAAGACGTCATCATCATGGCAGGCAGCAACATCTACCCCACCGATATCGAACGTGCCGCCGCCCGCGTCGACGGCGTCCGGCCGGGTTGCTCCGTCGCGGTGCGACTCGACGCCGGGCAGTCGCGGGAGAGTTTCGCAGTCGCGGTCGAATCGAATGCCCACGCTGACCACGACGAGGTCCGCCGTATCGAACACCAGGTCGCCCATGAGGTTGCCGCCGAGGTCGATGTGCGGCCCCGCAATGTCGTCGTGCTGGCCCCAGGCGCCATCCCGAAGACACCGTCCGGCAAGCTCCGGCGCGCCCATGCGCTGGCACTGGTCACCTGAAAACCCTGGCCGCGCTGAAGAAGACGCGAGTAGATTGAGCCCCCATCATGGCCGAGTACGACGCCCAGCCTGGGCGCACAGCGCCGCCAGACCCCGACGTTTCGGCGGCCCGACTCGATGCCGACCGGATCGGACTGCATACCAGTCTGGCCGGCGTGGCCGCGCTCGTGGCGGGGAGTCGCACAATGCGCGAGAGCCTCGAGGAAATCGCCGGTTACGCGGTCCGCGCGGTCCCGGGTGCCACGGGCGCCGGGCTGATTCTCGTTCCCCCGGCTGACCGGACCGAAGGGGTGGTGCGGCAGGGAACCGCCGACTTCGTCGGTGTCATCGAAGGTATGCAGGTCGACGAACTCGACGAGGGACCCGCCGTGAGCTGCATGCAGACCCGGCGGGTGATGATGAGCGGCTCATTGGGTGGTGACCAGCGTTGGCCGAAGTTCAGCGGACGGGTGGCGCGACTCGGCGTGCACTCGGTGCTGGCGTTACCACTGGTGGTCAACGACTTCGTGGTGGGTGCGATCAGCTGTTACGCGCAGGATCGCGATGCCTTCGGCCGGCACGCGGTGGAACTGGGGGCCGAGTTCGCCGATTCCGCGGCCGTGGCCGTCTACAACGCGCAGGTGCTGCACCGAGCCCAAGAGCGCGCGCAGCAATTACAAACCGCCCTGAGGAGCCGGGCGGTGATCGACCAGGCGATCGGCATCATCCGCAGCCGCTCGGGCATCAGCGCCGCCGAGGCATTCGAGCACCTGGCACGACTCAGCCAAAACGAACAGACCAAGCTCAACGTCGTCGCGGGCAAGCTCGTCGAGGAGGC
The DNA here is from genome assembly GCA_016197405.1 of Mycobacterium sp. GTDB lineage: Bacteria > Actinomycetota > Actinomycetes > Mycobacteriales > Mycobacteriaceae > Mycobacterium. The sequence goes on along the minus strand of JACPVR010000035.1, from coordinate 103,339 downwards.
CGCGCGGCGCGCCCGCTCCCGGCACAGCGGCTGATCAGCGCGGCCGATTCGCCAGCTCGGTCATGGCGGCAAGCACGGCCGGGCGCGAGTACCGATCGGTCATCAACGTCCGGGCGACGTCGGTCAGATGTTCACCGTGTAGGCGGCTGTAGATCCGAAGGAGCCTGAACGCATCCTCCACCGATACCCCCAGTGCGCCCCGCAGGAACCCCTTGGCTTGCTCGACTACCACCCGATTGGCAAGCGCCGCACGAAGATTCGTCATCACCTTGGCCGGCGTCACCGGCTGCTCCAGCAGAATCGCCACCGACGCGATGTGGGCGAGGGTCTGGCCCACCAGCTGATCGGCCTCGTCGAACGTCGCGTGTTCGTCACCGAACAGACCCATCGCCCCCAACACGATGCCCGCAGCGCGCATCGGCACTGCATGCACCGAGACGAAGCCGACGTCGAGTGCGGCAGGCACGAACCGCGGCCAACGGTCCTGCGTGAGCCTCAGATCCGGCACCGACACCGGCTGACCCGAGCGGTAGCAGTCGACACAGGGACCTTCGTCGGCCTGCAGCTGGAACAGGTCGAGTTCTCGCGCCTGCTCAGATGTCGCCGCCAACAGCCGCAGTTGTTGCATCGGATCGGCGAGCAGTAGTCCGGCGGCCGCCACGTCGAGCAGCTCGGCGCATCGCTCCGTGAGATCGGTCATCAGGTCGACGACGTCGAAATCATCGAGGAGGTTGTCCACCAGCGACACAACCGCGTCCAGTACGCGGGCCTCCCGCGGGGTCTCGGTCACGGTGATCTCCTTAGCGGTTCCGGTGCTCGTGTCGGGTCGCCCGCATCAGTCGGCGTCCAATCTCAGGCGTAGATCGAGAATGTCGCGCGCGACATCGGTGGCGCTGCGCCCAGTGGCGTAGGCGTGAGCGCGCAGCCGCACAAGTGCTTCGGCGGGTTCGATGTCGAGTTGCGCTACCAGCATGCCAGTCGCCTGACTCACCTCAGCCCGGCTCAGTACATTCAGTTCGGCCCAGGCGTTGCTGGTGCGGTCGCTGACCGCGGCCTGAAGGTCGGAGTCGGCTAGGTCCAGTAGCGGTACTCCGGCCAGTTCGGCGGCCATGACTGCGCCTGCCAGGTGCTGGTCGGCGAGGGCCCCCGGTTGGGCCCGGAACAGATCGAGAGCCCCCACGTATTCCCCGGCCAGCAGCAGCGGCATGGCGAACACGGCACGCACCCGCAGTTCCAGCATGGCAGGCCGATACGCCGGCCAACGCTCTTCCGCGGGATCGGCCAGATCGGCGACCAGTACGGGGGCACGCGATGCAACCGATTCCAGGCACGGCCCCTCGCCCATGGTGAACTGCAGCTCGTCATATGTCTTGGCCTGTGCGCCGCTCGCGCCCATCGTGGCACTGTTGGCGCCGTCGAAGATCAGCGAGATGGCTGCCGCATCGATGTCGAACAGCTCCACACAGGCCGCGCAGAGCCGGTCGGCGGCTTCGGTTCCTCGCCGTCCGTCGACCGCAGCGATCAATTGATCCTGGAGCCCCACACTCAGCCGACCCGCGCGCAGACGTGCCGGGCGGGTCCAAATCGCGACCTCATACCCCTACCCTCCACCACATCCCGTCGTTTCACGAGTCATTCCGCTCATCGGATGGAGACCAACTGGTCGACCTGGTCCCGGGGCAACTCTCCGTCGACAATCGCGGACACCACGAGCTTCGTGAGTTCTATTGTGCCCCTGTGGTTGTCGAGGAAGGCGATATCAGCGGCATCGCGACCGGTGGCGATCCGGACCAGTGATTGACGCGGCGCCAACAGGGTTCCGTCGATGACTCGCCACTGTCCGTCCACAAACGCCTCGGCCACCGCGTGGAAATCCATCGGGTAGAGCCCCGGTGCGTAGACCGAGACAGCTCGGGCCGGCACGTTCACCGCTCGGAGCACCGCGACCACCAGGTGCACGAAGTCGCGACACACTCCAGCGCCGGAAAGCAGGGTGTCCACCGCGCCGTCGGTCGGATCGCTGGAACCCGGGACATAGCTGAGCCGGTTGGCCACCCACAGCGATACCCGTTCCAGCAGGGTCGCAGAATCGCCGAACGCGCCGAATTCGGTGCCGGCGAAACCGTAGAACTTGTCGGCCTCGGCATAGCGGCTCGGGCGCAGGTAGGTCGACAGGTCGGACTCCGTGACGGGCGCGGGATCGGTTTGCCCGGTGATCGTCGCCGAGTAGTTCGCCACCAGGTGTCCCACCCCGGCGTCGAACTTGTGGATGCGGTTACCGTGTGCGCTGCTTATCTCCAGCGGATCGATAGCCCGTCCGTTCAGCGTGAACGAAAGCGCCTCGAAAACGATGGTATTCGGGTGCGGCGCGATCGCGATCTGGAACTCCAGCGTCGTCGGCGCGGTGATCTCGACCTCGATTTCGGTTCCGACCACCCGGTCGGGGACGGACGGGGAAAGCGTGCCGCCTGCGTTCATATCGTCTCCTGGCTTCTTCACTCGACCAGGGCGGCGAGCAACTCGGGGATGGCGACCGTCGCAAATCCGATAGCGCCGTCACTGATGCCGTACGGCAGTACCAGAGTGTCTGCGTGCGCCAGCGCGCCGCATGAATACACCACGTTGGGTACGTAGCCATCGCGCTCGTCCGGCGCAGGGCTCAGCAGCGGTTGCCGTAGCCGGCCGATGATCCGGGTCGGGTCGTCGATATCCAGCAGGATGGCTCCGAGCAGGTAGGTGCGCATCGGACCGACACCGTGGGTGAGGACCAGCCAGCCGGCTGCGGTTTCTATCGGGGGGCCACAGTTGCCCAACTGCAACACTTCCCACGGCTCGGTGGGCTGCTGACACGGCGCGGAGTCCGTCCACAGCAACCGGTGGTCGGAGCACGCGACGGCGTTGGATTCGCGGTCGGCACGTGACATCGCCGCGAAGCGCCCGTTGATACGGCGGGGAAACAGCGCCAGGCCTTTGTTGGCTGCCGCTCGTCCGACCAGCGGCATTGACGTGAACGACCGAAAGTCCCTGGTTTCCAAGAGCTGCTGGGCGATACGGGATCCGCTGTAGGCCGTGTAGCTGGCGTAGTAGGTGACGCTGCCGTCGTCATCGACGAAGCGGACGAAGCGCGCGTCCTCGACTCCTGCTGCTTCGGCGCCCATCGCGGGGCGCAGTACGCGATCCGACAGTGCGGTCCCGGGGTCGAATTCGACGCCATAGGTCCGGTCTGCGATATCCCGGATCTGGCTGATCGTCTTCTGCGCGTGACCGCGGGTCCGCAGTTTGGTGCGCAACGTGCCGAGGCGGTTCTCCAGCTCGTCGCGGCTGAAATGGTCACCAAGGGAGTCGAAGACGAAGTCGGCTGCCTCTCCTGCGTCATCGAGACGGTCCAGCTCACTGCGGAATACCGCTGCCTCCATCAGCACGGGCATGACCGTTCCGGTGGTCGCGAAAGGCGATATCGCGTCGATGGCGATCTCACCGGCCGCATCGATCACGCCTGTCCGGAATCCGATCGATGACTGGTGTCCTTCACCGATTCCGCGGACACTCAGCACGAATCGCAAACTGCCGGAGGCAATCTCACTCTGATCAGGATGCGCGACCATGCTCGGATTGCACAGCGCCGCGCCTTCGATAGCGTACTCGCTGGTAAATGCCGCACCCAGCAAGAGGTTTCGCTCCTCGGACAGTACGCGGTCGGCGTTGAGCCGGTCAGCCAGTTCGGCGGCGTGACGGCTGAACGTGCCGCGCAGGTCGCGGTGGCGCCCTTCGAAACGAACCAGCAGTTCGGCCAGGCACGACCGGACCTCGTCCTCGTCGATTGCCAGGATCCGCTCCACCACTGCCCCGGCCCGCGACTCGGTGTGCTCAAATCCCTCTTGGCTCGGCACGAACAATTGGGTGACGACGCGCGCCGGGTCTGCGAGCAGACGTACCGAGCTACGAGTCACCAGGGTTTGCGGCCAGCTCACCGTCCGGGCTCCGGGAAGCGCTTGGCCTGCTGCAGGGTCGCCAGCACGGCCAGCGTCGATTCGGCACCCTGGTTCTCGTTGACGCCGTCGACGCGCAGTCCGTCGAAACCGGCACCGGTGCGCTGATCCCACATGACGTGCCCGGCGTCATTGCTACCGGTGAACCAGGCTGCTGCCATCCGCACACACGCCGGCCAGAGCGGGCTTGGGTCCACGGCCGCGGCCCGCGCGCAGGCCTCGGCGAGCGCTGACACCTCGATCGGCTGCTGGTCGAACGCCGGGCCGGTCTCACCGGGGCCACGCCCGCCGACCGGGGTCGGCGAAAGGTGATCACCATTGATCTCGACCGCTACCAACCAGGACAGGAGGTCGAGGCCGTGGCGGCACAGCGCGGTGTCCTCCAGTGCGGTGCCGGCCGCGATCATCGCCTCGGGCAGGACGGCGTTTGCGTAGGTCAGCCGCTCCTCGGGCCACGGCCAGGCCGGATTGCCGTTCGGTTTGGCGACCGTGTTCGCATAGTCGACGAGCAGACTGCGGGCCTCTCGATGCGCGCAGTCGGCCGAGACCAACTCGGCGGCGCCCAATACCGCGTACGACATGGCTCGTGGCCAGGGCGATCGTTGCTGGACTGCGCGTTCGAATTGAGCGGTCGCCGCCTGGCGGTGCGCCGGGACGTCGCTGTGGGCGGCGGCGGTGCCGAGGCCCCAGATGCACCTGCCCCACCAATCCGATACCGACGGTTCGTCGAGCCAACGTCCGGTGCGGTCCATTCGGTTGTGGCAGCAACCGTCGTCGGCCAGCGCGCCGTCCAGGTAGCGCAGTGTGAGAGCGGCGAGGTCATGCAGGTTGTCGTTGGCGTGCGGTTCGCGGCTGGCGACCACCAGCACGCGCGCCATGTCGTCGGTGCAGTAACCATGTTCGGTCCGCGGTTCGCCGAAGCAGGCGTGCTCGAAGGTGCCGTTCTGGTCGGTCATCCGCAACAGGTGATCGAACACCGGCGCCGGCTCAAGAGTGGTCATGCCCGCGCCCGTCGTTCGGCCAACAGATGGGCGGCCAGACCGGCATAGGCCTCGGCCACCACGGGCCACGCCATGGTGGGGCTGAGCCGGCGCGCCTCGGCCGCCATCGACTCGGCAAGGTGTGGCTCGGTCAGCACCCGACGCAGCGCCGTCGCCAGGCCGTGCGCATCGTCGTGGTCGACGACGATGCCCGCGCCCGAACCCAGCAGCTCCACGGCATGCGGGAATGCGGTGGACACCACCGGGCGCCCACTGGCAACCGAGTCGACGAGCACTCCGGAGGTGACCTGGTCGGTGGAGTCGTACGGCAGCACCACCACGGAAGCGGACTGCACCAGAGGCGACAGCGATGCCAAATCCCGGTAGCTGTCGTCGAAGATGACCGATCCCGCCACCCCGCGGTGCTGGGCCTGCTGGATGCGGGCATTGCGGTACGCCTCGCCGTCGGAGGCGAGCACTTTCGGGTGGGTCCGACCGGCGACCAGGTAGCGCGGCGAATCCGGAAGATCGATCAGGGTCGCCATCGTGTCGATGACGCGGCCGATGCCCTTACCCGGTCCGATCAGGCCCCAGGTCAGTAGCGTCGGCCGAGCGGGGGTGCTACCCAGTGGGCTGAGTGCGATGCTGGCGCCGTGCGGGATGGTGACCACCTTGCGCGGATCCACGTCATAGCGCCGGCGCAGCCGCCGGCTCGCGGATTCCGACATGACGACGACCCGATCAGACAGTGCGACAACGGCTTCCAGAACCCTGCGCTGATTGCGGGTGGGTGATTTCAGTACCGTGTGCGCGACGACGATCGACGGAACATGCAGGCCGTCGAGGATCTGTAACACCTCATCGCCATCGGTTCCGCCGTAGATACCGTATTCGTGCTGGATGACGGCGACGTCGAGCCCGTTGAGTGCATAGGTGGCGGCCGTGACCGACTGCGGTGACCCGTTGACGAGCTGGCCGATGACCCGAGGATCAGGCGAGGGGGCATCGTCGGAAACCCGGACCACAGCGACGTCGGCGCCGTTGGCGGCCAGCCCGTCGCCCAGGGCCGCGCTGAAGGTCGCCAGTCCGCACGGGGTGTCGGGGTAGGTGCTGAGAATTCCGAAACGGATTGACTCCGAGGAGTTTTGCGTGGCGGTGGGATTCCTCGGGGATACAACGGTAGAAAGCGAAGTCACGGCGTCTCCAGCCTGAGCATGTGACCGGAGTGTCCGGCGTGAGCGGTTGCTCGGCGAGATCAGCGGCGGACGGCTGCCTCAAGCCCGGACTGGCTGGTTACCCAACCTCTTCAACGCTACACGAGCTGCGCCGATCCCGGGCCGGCATGGGCGTACAGTTCCAGCATCGGGACCAGTCAGGCCCCCATATCAAGGGGTCGTCATGTCCGATAAGTCACCGCGCCAGAGCATGGGCAAGAAGTCCGAGAAGTCGCTGAAGGACAAACGGGCCGACAAACGCGCCAAGTCGACGGAGTCGTCGTTGACCGAGGCCGTGCAGAGCAAACGCAAGCACTGACCCGGCCTTGGCGGCCAGGTGCCCGTAGCGGCGAAAATCGATTCCGGCCATCGATGGCCGGACCGGGTAGTGTTGTGGCGTTGGTTCCATCAGCCAGTCTGGAGCGCCGAGGCATTCGTGCACCGGCGTGAGCATCCGCTCAACGCCTGACACTTAAATCGTCAATCCACGCGCCGTAGGCAGCTTGGGACCCGCGCGCATAGGACTTACCGTGGCCATCACCGATGTCGCGTTGTACGCCCATCTGACTCAGACGGACGTCGACGCGCTCGCCGCAGAACTCGACGCGATTCGTCGCGATATCGAAGATTCGCGCTGCGCCCGCGACGCCGCGTACATTCGCCGCTCCATCCGATTCCAGCGGCTCCTCGAAGCCTCCGCCCGACTGGTGATCTTCGGCAGCCGGTCCAAGGTCGGCTGGGCCCTCGGCTCGGTGGCGCTGGCAGCCGCCAAGAGCGTCGAGAACATGGAACTGGGCCACAACATCGGCCACGGCCAATGGGATTGGATGAACGATCCGGAGATCCACTCCACCAGCTGGGAGTGGGATATGGCCGGATTGTCATCCCAGTGGCGGTTCTCGCACAACTTTCGCCACCATGTCTTCACCAACGTCCTCGACACCGACGACGACCTGGGCTTCGGCATCATGCGAGTCACCCGAGACCAGCCCTGGCAGCCACAGCATCTCGCGCAACCCTTTCGCAACCTGCTCCTGGCAGTGATCTTCGAATGGGGCATCGCCCTGCACGGGTTGCATTCCGAGCACGATCGAGCTGTCGACGATGCTCAAAAGTCCCGTCAGACAAAGGCTTTCCTGGCAAAGATCCGACGTCAGGTGACAAAAGATTATGTGATGTTCCCCGCCCTGAGCGGTCGCCGTTGGCGCCGGACGTTGACCGCCAATCTGTTCGCGAATCTGGTCCGCAACGTGTGGGCGTACGCCGTCATCGTCTGCGGGCATTTTCCTGACGGCGCGGAGAAGTTCACCGAGGACGCGTTGGCCGACGAGCCCCGATCCACCTGGTACCTACGCCAGATGCTCGGTACCGCCAACTTCGACGCGGGGCCCGTGATGGCCTTTGCCAGCGGGCACCTGTGCTATCAGATCGAACACCACCTGTTCCCGGATCTGCCGAGCAACCGCTACCCGGAGATCGCCGAGCGGGTGCGCGTCCTGTGCGACAAGTACGACCTGCCGTACACGACGGCGTCACTTGCCCGTCAGTTCCTCCTGGTGCAGCGCACCATCCTGAAGTTGGCACTGCCCGACCGCTTCCTGATCGCCACCAGCGACGATGCCCCTGAGACAGCGTCCGAGCGGAAATGGCTGGGGCGCAAAGCAAACGCGTGACCGCGGGCAGCGCCGGCGATCAGGTGGGTCGACGGACCGCGCCCGCTGCGGGTTAAGATCTCGGCCAACCGGTCATAGGGAGGGCCGCAGGTGTCGACGTTCTGGATCTACATCCGCATCCAGCTGATGATATTCGTGTTCGGTATCGTCGGTCCGATTTTTCTGTTCGTCTACTTCGTCTCGCAACCCGAACCCACCCTCAAATGGATGTACTGGTGGGGCCTGTTCATCACCACCGCCGACGTGTTGATCGCCCTGTCGCTGACCGGTCAAACCGTCAAGGCCGACCGGGCCGAACTCAAACGCAAGATCGAGCGCGACGCCGACTGACTTTCGCTACAGGCGACCCACCTGCCGCAGACCGTCGACGGTGTCGGCCAGCGTCTGCGCCGGGTCGCGCTGGGTGACGCCCAGCTCACGTTCGCTGGGACCGTCGTCGGATTCCGGCATCTGGGTGTAGTACTGCATCGCCGCCGAGTTGATCGGCGTCTCGAACGGCAGTTGGTCGCCGATGACATCGAAGAGCTGCCCGACGGCTCGCAGCGCGACATCGGGAACCGGGAACACCGACAGATGCCGATCAGCGGCCAGCCCGATGAGAGCGGCGATGCGCTCAACCGGCAGCCGCTTACCGCCGGCCATGTAGCGGCGCGGACCCTTACCGGGCTCCAGGAGCGCGGCGTGCATTGCCGCCAGGTCACGGACATCGACGACGATCCAGGCCGCGCTGCGCCCCGGCACCCCACGCATCTTCACGGCGGCTTCCACGCCTTCGGCGGCCTCACCGAACTGATCACCGGCAGGCGGTCCCAACACCATGCCCGGGTAGGTGATGTCGACCGGCGCACCGGCGTCCTGCAGACCGCGCGCGTACGCCTCCACGACCGCCTTCGACTTGCCATAGCCGTCGGAACCGCCCACCACCGGAAGATCGGCGTGCAGCAGGTCTAGGCCCGGGCGGAACAGCGCGGTGAAACTCGAGACGTGGATGATCGGGTCCAGCCTCGCCGCAACAGCCCGACCCAGCACGTTGCGGGCGCCGTCGAGGTTTGTTCGCAGCATCTCCTCAGCGCGATCCGGATCGGTGGAGACCATGGCGGCGCAGTGGATGACGGCATCACAGCCGTCCAGGGCAGCGGCGGTGGTCTCGCGGTCGGCGATATCACCGACTACATGGTCGCTGATATCGACGCCGATCTGGCCGGCGCTGGTGGTCAGCCGGTCGGGGTTGCGCACCAGGAAACGCACCTGATGGCCCTCGGCCTCAACAGCTTTCGCCGTCCATGCTCCGACAAATCCGGTACCGCCGGTGATCAGAACTTTCATCCCTGCCCACGCTAGTGCATCGACCTGCCCGAAAGTTTGGGATCGGTAGCAGAACCTGCGCGATGGAATTTGTTCATGCACCAGCGGATGTTCTTCAGCAGTTCGACGCGAGCCATGGCCACCGTGGTGGCCCTACTGGCCGCTCTGGTGGTGACCGTATGCGGGGCGGCGACCTGTGCGGCAGCTACTCCGCAGATGTCCCCGCAGTGGCGGTTCACCCCCGCACCGGCGCCGCAACCGCAGGACCGGCCCGCGCTCGGGCTGGTCGGTGCTTCGATTCCGACGACGGCTGTCACGGTGGGCTCGTGGATCACCGAGGTGCCGTAGGGCGCGGGGCCGATACTAGGAAGGTGCTCCAAATCCGGCTTCGCCCGCTACAGCTGTCCGACGCTCCGACAGTGTCGGCGTGGTCGCGTGACGAGGACTTCTGCCGGGCGAACGGGTGGCCCTCCGACCTGACTCCGATACGCCTTGAACGTTGGCTGCAGCAATCGAGCCACGTCGGATCGAATGATTTGATTCGGTTCGGCGTGGAACTGGCTGCCGAACTCGTCGGCTACGTCGACTTGGCCAATCTGACAGACCAGTCGGCAGAGTTCGGCATCGCAATCGGGGACAGCCAGCGGTGGGGTCAAGGTGTCGGCACTGCAGCGGGCGAGGCCCTCCTTGCCCACGCGTTCGACGACCTCCGATTGCGACGGGTCGCGGCGTCCACCACTGTCACCAATACGCGCTCGCGTCGCCTGTTGAGCCGACTCGGGTTTCTGCGGAGAGCCGAGGCGGACACCGGCTTTGAGCTGGCCTTCGAGCTGGAGCAGGCGCGGTGGCGATCGCTGATGTAGTCGAACACATACACGCGCCGCCGGCCTCATCGCGTCGAGCTGATGCGGCCACCGCTTTCGATGGTCCATCCTGGTGGTATGCCCACCGAGTCGTCGAACATCGCCGTCACCGCGCGCGGATTGAGCGACTACAGCCAGATGTTCGCACTCGACGCCGAGACACTAACCCAGAGATCTTTCCTCGACTGTGCTTCCGGGGCTTCGTCTTTCGGTGCCGAGGTGCGGGCTCGCGGTGGTCACGTCCTCAGTGTCGACCCGCTGTATGGCGCAGGCGTCGATGCCGTTCGTCAACGTTCACTGCACAATCTGACCAACTGCGAACAGTGGCTCGGCACCCACACCGACCTGATCGACTGGGACAACATCGGCTCCCCCGCCGCTTACCGACAAGCCGGCCTACGCTCCCTGGCGCTGTTCGCCGAGGACTTCGTCGCCCAGCCCGACAAATACCTCGCCGCTGCGCTCCCGGGCATCCCGCTGGGCGACGACGCCGTGGATACCGTCGTGTGCGCGAACTTCCTGTTCGCCTACGCCGACGTCGTCGATGCCGACTTCCACGTCGCGGCGATTACCGAGATGGCCAGGGTCGCGCGGTCCGAGGTACTCATTCACCCCGTGGGCGCACGCGATGGGCACGACATCGATGACTTCACCGCTGCGGTCGCACAACGCTTGTCAGCCGCGGGACTGCATACCGAGACTTTTCCCGCGCCTGGCACATGGCTGCGCGGCGCTTCGACGATGCGGATCACCACGTGAGCGGTTGATGCCTTGTCCTTGAGCGGCGAAGTCTGGATCTCGTGCGGGATCCTCTGATGTGAAATCACGTTGCGCATCGCGCCCGCGACCGGCACCCTAGACGACGGTCAGGCGGGGAGGCGTCACGTGATGGGTTCTGGTTTGGAGCTTCGACGGACGGCCCGCTTGCTGGCTGGTCTGCGTTGGCAGAATTGGGCGGTGTTGGGGGCAGTATCTGTCCTGCTCGCGGCTTCACCGCTGGTCACCCTGTTCATCGTCAAATATCTGGTCGACAACATCACGGTGTTGGCTACCGCACGGTCTGGCGCGCTGTCTTGGGTCAGCGCAATCTGGGTCCCTATCACGGCATACTTCCTGGTCAATGTGATCGCCGATTCGGCTGAAACACTTCAGCTGCTTCAGATCTCGACGCTGCGCGACCAGATCGGTTTCGAAGTCGAGAACCGCACTGTCACCAAGACGCTCTCTCATCACGACCTGGGAATCTTTGACCGTCCCGAGATCAAGAAGCTACTCACACTCGCTACCGATGCCACCGCGCACGGCCAGTACCTCGTGCAGCTGCTGTCCAACCTGGCCACGGGCATCTTGCTGGCCGGACCCACCCTGTTCATCGCCGCATCGCTGGGCGGGTGGATTCCGCTGCTCGTATTGGCGACCACAATCCCGGCGACCCTGATGCAACTGCGCTACGAACGCAAGGCCTGGGACGTCGAGGCAGCTCACGTCGACCTCAACAACCGCGCTCAACAACTACGCGCAGCCATGCTCAGTCCCCGCTACGGCGGTGATATCCGCGCGCACCTCATGCACGCGAAACTGTTACCTCGCTGGCAGTCTCAGATGCGGTCTCTCCTGGCGGCCCGGCGTACGGTCAGAAACCGAGGCACGGTATTGGTTCTCCTCTTGGCGATCCTCAGTGGTACCGGACTACTTGTGCCGTACGGGTTTGTCATAGCGCAAGCCATCGCCGGCAATATTTCGCTGGGTACGCTGGCGCTATTCATCGGGCTGATCCCCGAACTGCGTCGAAGTCTCTTCGTGGTGTGCGCGAATGCGGGAGAGGTTACTGGCGCGGCACGTCAGCTCACCGCTCTCTGGAAGTTTGAGGACACCGCGCCCGCCGTGGTCCTCGACCCGCTCCGGGATACCGCTCGATCATGTGCCGCAACGCCTCCCGCACCCGCAATCACATTCAACCGGGTGTCGTTCAGCTACAGCCCCTCTGGGCCGTCTGCGATCTCGGATGTCAATCTGGTGATGCCCGCGGGAAGCACCACGCTGCTGGTAGGCGAGAACGGCACTGGAAAGACAACGCTGGCCAAGCTGCTCTGCCGCTTCTACGACCCCACCAGTGGTTCGATTACCGTCGACGGCGTTGACCTGCGCAGCATCGATATCCTTGATTTTCGTCATCGCACAGCGGTTCTTATGCAGGACCCCGCCCGGCTGCCGATGTCGGTACGGAGTTGTCTGAGCCCTGCGACCGCCGCCGTCTCTGACACCGCCATCGCCGACGCGCTTCGCGACGTGGGTCTGCTCGACGAGATCGAACGCACGCCACACGGACTCGACACCGAACTCTCGACCAGCCTCAACAGTGGCATCGATCTGTCCGGAGGGCAGTGGCAACGCCTTGCGGTTGCCCGGCTACTTCTTCACATCCCGCATTCGTCGCTGGCCGTCATCGACGAGCCCACCACCGCGTTGGATCCCACAGCCGATCGCAACCTCAGCGATCTCATCCTTGACCGCTGTGCCGAAATGACGACACTCATCATCAGTCACCGACTTCACTTCGCCTCGCACGTCACACAGGTGGCCCTTACTGCTCACGGGTGCCCCCTTGCCGTGGGGGCTCATGACGAATTCATCGAGACCAATGCGACTTATCGTCAGATGCTCGCGATCTCGTGACGGGTTGGGAATCTGGTGTCTCAGAGCGTCACCCGAAACGTGCGCCGCTCTCCGAACTTCTGGAACCCGATCCGCTGCAGGATCGGCGAGGACGAGGTCGCCGCGTGCACCAATGCCAGGGTCGCCCCGCGCGCGGACGCGGCGGACAGCCTGGATGCCACCAACGCCCGATAGACGCCGCAGCCACGCAGTTCCGGAACCACGGCCCCGCCCCACAGCCGAGCCACCTGCCCGACGAGTGTGAAGCCGGCGGACCCGGCGGCTCGACAACCGCGATATGCCAGAAACGATCCCGGGCTGAGCCGCGCGCACGCATCCTCGATCACATCGGATGTCGGCTCGGGATATCCCCATGCATGTGCCGTGGTGAGTTCGAACTCGGCAACCTCTGCGCGGGTGGACACTTCGACAACTTCGATGCCAGGTTCGACATCCACGTCGGTGGTCGGGGCCGACAGGTCGATCGCCAAGATGTCGTCGACACCGACACACTCCGCATTCCGAGCCTGGAGTTCGCCGATCGCTGAGGTGACGCCGGAATAGGCCGGGCACACAGTGATCAGCATTGACGTGGCGTTGCGCTCAGCGACCTTCATGGCGTCGAGCAGAAAGGTGCGGCCGCCGTGACCGCCGGCTGGGCCCCGCACCAACGTGGCCTCACCGTCGGTCACATAGAACTCGAAGCCGTCTGATACCAGGCGCGAAGAATCTGGCGGCCGCCAAGGCGATATCCATAGCTGGGACTGCTGCAGTACGCGCTCATGCGGCCAGTCCGACCACCGATCCTGCGCTCGTCCCACAGGTGAAAACTAGACGAGTTTCACGCCTGGCACGACACATGCTCGGTGTGGTCCGCTCGGATACACGCGCGCCACCTGTCGTTATCGTGCCGGGTACTGCCGCGGAACTGCATTCGGCGCTCTGCCGGCACCGTCACGCTCGAATACAGCTCCTGCGGCAAGCCGCATTGGTTCTACGGTGAATCGCATGGATGTCCACATCGGCGCGGCAGCGCGGCAGTCCGGAATCAGCGTCGACGCCATCCGGTACTACGAGTCCTTGGGCCTGATCGAAGGTGGGCGACGCGACAGCGTCGGCCGACGCGTATTCACCAGCGATGACGTGCGTTGGCTGGTGTTCTTACGCACGATGCGTGAAACCGGTATGCCAATCGCCGACCTACAGGAGTACGTCCGGTACCGCCGCGCGGGCGCGGCCGGAGTCGACGGGGTGCTAGCGGTTCTGCATCGCCACCAACACAACATCACTCAACAGCAGGTACGACTGTCTGACTGTGCTGCTCTGATCGACGTCAAGATCGCCAAGTACCGAGATCTGGCGCAGACCGGACGGCCCCCTGGCCAACCCGAAGTTGACCTGGAGTGAACTCCAGCTCCTAGCGTGGGCTCATCCGAGATAGCCCCCGACAGAGTGGAGTCCCCGTGATAGTCATCCGCAGCCGCCCGGAGAGCCGCCAAGCCCCCGCAGACCACTTCACCGAAATGGTGTTCGTCGACGAATTAGCCGTCGCCGAGGAGCCCTCCCGATTGCGCGCCTTCAGCGTCCACTTCACCCCCGGGGCACGCTCAGCCTGGCATCAGCATCCCTTCGGTCAGATTCTGCACGTCACAGAAGGCGAAGGTCGCGTACAGGTCAAAGGTGAACCCGTGCAACGTATCCGAGCGGGCGATAGCATCGTCACCCGGCCTGGCGAATGGCACTGGCACGGTGCCGCACCGACCACCTTCATGACCCACACAGCGATTCAGGAAGCCGACGACGACCGGTGCGACGCATACTGGGGTCACCAAGTCACCGACGATGAATACCGCGCCATCACTGCCGCCACGGAGGACTGACTATTGGAATGCGGGGAGCCACAGCGTTCCGCCCGCTTCCCCGGCGGTCACTTCCACACCGGGGAAGAGCTGGCGGCATTCTCGCATGTTGAGGAGAGTGTCCATCAAGCCGCGCTCACACTCGTCCGCAAGGTCGGCCACCTGCCCGGAATCCGAGATATAACAAACCATCTGATCGGCATCGGCCGAGTTAGTCCGACTTCAGCGGACGACGGGCAGGCAACTAAGACAACCGTGGATCCGGTATCGCCTTGATCGCCATGAAACCCACCGGCTCGCTGCAGAGTTGCGCGTACCGGTCAGCGTCGATCTCCGCGGCCTTCGTAGTCGGCCGCGGCTCGAGCAGCCGCTCGATCAGGAAACCTGCGGCGCGTAGCTCCTCACAGGTCTGCTCCAGTGGCGACAGCCAGTAGCGCACCTGCCAGCCCCGGCTCCATGTCTCCTCGAGGACCCGCGCTTGGAAGTAGTTGCCACCATGGCGAAGCCAGTCCCCGGTCGGATGTTGGCGCGACATCACCAGAGCCCCGTCAGGTCGCAGCACCCGGCGCAGTTCACGCAACGCCGCAATCCGATCATCGACGTACTCGACAGCCAGCGCGAACAGCACTCGGTCAACGGAACCGTCGTCGAGCCAGTCCAGCGGCAGGGCGAGGTCGTGGGTGCGGAACTCTCCGGCGGGAACACGCTGATCGCACAGTTCCACCATCCGCGAGCTCTGATCGAAACCGATGACCGTAGCACCGCGTCTGTGCAGTTCCTCGGCATACAACCCCGGGCCGCAGGCGGCATCCAGGACCACGAGTCCCTCGACGTCCCCGAGCAGCGAAAGGCACGCGGGACGGTCATAGTGCGCGTTGAACAAGCCGTCTCGCGCGTGCTCGAGGAACTCATCGGCGAAAATGTCGTACTGCGGCTGTCGTCCAACGGCATCGGGCACGCGTTCCATTGTCCCGGAAGTCTCGGCTGGGTTCAGCTTGCCGTGCCAGTGCGATGCCGACGACACTGTACTCGTGCGATCTGATGTGTGGGCCGTGGTGCACACCGAGCGCGCCGCGCTGGCCGACGACCTCGCAGACGTGCCGGCAGCAGCCTGGTCGACACCATCGCTGTGCGCGGGGTGGGATGTTCGCGACGTACTGGCGCACATTGCGGACACCGCGACGCTGTCCGGGGCGAGATTCGTCAAGGAGCTGATCCTGACGGGGTTCAGTCCGGCTCGCATCGTCGACAAGCAGATCCGCGCCGGTCGTACCCAATCACCCGCAGAGTTGTTGGACGCGTTGCGTACTGCGACCTATCGCACCGCGTCACCACCACAGCCGACCATCACGCGGCTCATCGAGATCGTCGTTCACGCCGAAGACATCCGCCGCCCACTGCAGATCACCCACGCCTACTCCACCACGCATGTCGCCGAAGCTCTGCGTTATCTGGCCCGAGAGCGCCGCATCGGGGGAAGGACCCGGCTCAGTGGTCTCGAGTTGTGTGCCACCGACGCCGACGTCGTTGTTGGACAAGGACTACAAGTCCGAGGTCCTGCGGTGTCGCTCCTCGTCACAGCAGCGGGACGCCGTGACGCGATATCAGAACTGGACGGACCCGGACTTCAACGCCTCCGCGAACGGCTCGAATGAGGCTTCCGCTCCTAAGCCAGCGGCAGATAGACGCGGTTGCCGTGCTCGGAGAACTCGGCCGACTTCTCCGCCATGGCCTCGCGGATGTCTTGGGTGATGCGCATGGAGCAGAACTTCGGCCCACACATCGAACAGAAGTGTGCCGTCTTCGCCGGTTCGGCGGGCAGCGTCTCATCGTGATACTCGCGAGCGGTGTCGGGGTCCAGCGACAACGCGAACTGGTCATGCCAACGGAATTCGAAGCGCGCCTTGGACAACGCGTCATCGCGGCGCCGGGCCAGTGGGTGGCCTTTGGCGAGGTCGGCTGCATGCGCAGCGATCTTGTAGGCGATCACACCGGTCTTGACATCAGCCCGGTCCGGTAGTCCGAGGTGCTCTTTGGGCGTGACGTAGCAGAGCATCGCGGTTCCGGCCTGGGCGATGATCGCGGCGCCGATGGCCGAGGTGATGTGGTCGTAGGCCGGGGCGATGTCGGTGGCCAGCGGACCCAGGGTGTAGAACGGTGCCTCCTCGCAGAGTTCTTCCTCGAGGCGGACGTTCTCGACGATCTTGTGCATGGGCACGTGGCCGGGCCCTTCGATCATCACCTGCACGCCATGGGCTTTGGCGATGGTGGTGAGTTCTCCGAGGGTGCGCAGCTCGGCGAACTGGGCGGCATCGTTGGCATCAGCAATCGACCCCGGCCGCAGGCCGTCGCCCAGGGAGAACGTGACGTCGTAGCGGGCGAGGATGTCGCACAGTTCCTCGAAGTGCGTGTAGAGAAACGACTCCTCGTGGTGTGCCAGGCACCAAGCGGCCATGATGGAGCCGCCCCGTGACACGATGCCGGTGACACGGTCGATGGTGAGCGGGATGTGTCGCAGCAGAACACCCGCGTGCACGGTCATGTAGTCCACGCCTTGTTCACACTGTTCGATGACGGTGTCGCGGTAGACATCCCAGTTGAGCTTCTGTGGCTCCCCGCCGACCTTCTCCAACGCCTGATACATCGGCACGGTGCCTACCGGGACCGGTGAGTTACGCAGGATCCATTCACGGGTCTCATGAATATTGCGGCCTGTGGACAGGTCCATGATGGTGTCGGCGCCCCATCGGGTGGCCCACACCATTTTGTCGACTTCCTCGGCGATCGACGAGGTCACCGCCGAGTTGCCGATGTTGGCATTGATCTTTACCGCGAACGCCTTTCCGATGATCATCGGCTCGGCCTCGGGGTGGTTGTGGTTCGCCGGGATGACGGCGCGCCCACGGGCGACCTCGTCACGCACCAATACTGCTGGCACACCTTCACGTTCGGCGATGAACGCCATCTCCGCGGTGACCTCACCCGCGCGTGCCCGCTGCAGCTGGGTGCCCCGATCTCGGACCACACCCGGCCGCGCGGGCAAGCCCGCGGCCAGATCGATTGCGGTATCGACATCGGTGTACGGACCCGACGTGTCGTAAAGGTCCAGATGCTCACCGTTGGTCTGCAATACCCGCCGGAACGGCACTCGTCCACCACCGGGAAGTTCTCGGTACACCTTGGAACTACCCGTGATTGGGCCCGTGGTCACGAAATCGGAATCAGGAACAGCGGTCATCTCACACTCCCTACGCCGGCATTATCCGGTCAGGTTCATCCGGTCGACGGCCCGCTAGCCGTCCTCTCAGCCCACTGGTGTGCGCTCCCGTGTTTGGACGGCTTCACCGTAGCAGCCAGTTGCGCTCACCCGCACAGCACGGCGATGGCAATCCAGCTCAGCCCACGTCAGAGGCCCCCGGAGACGCTGATGGTCTGTCCGGTCACCCACCGGCCCTGCGGTCCGGCCAGGAACGCAACCACATCGGCAATATCGTTCGGCTGCCCCAATCGCCGCATCGGAGTGGCCTCAGCGATCTGGGCTCGAACAGCGGGGTCCGGATTGGCCGCACGTTGCATATCGGTATCGGTGGCCCCTGGCCGGACCGTATTGACCGTGATATCTCGCGGACCTAGCTCCACCGCGGCTATCGCAGATAGCTGCTCAAGGGCTCCTTTGCCTGCCGCGTAGGCCGCGACACCCGCAACCGGTTGAGTGCCGACGTTGATCGTCGAGATGTTGATGATCGCCGCCCCGGGCCGTAGATGTGGGATCGCGCGCTTGATGATCAAGAATGGTGCGGTCGCCGCGACCATGAGGTTGTCACTCCAGGTCTCCAAGGCCGTGTCTTCGATCATGGCGACCGGCGTCGGGATCGCCGCGTTGTTCACCACGACATCGAGGTGCGGCAACGCCGGGTTGGGAATGGTGTCTGCCAGCTGCTCGACAGAATCTAGGTCGGTCAGATCAGCCCGAATCCGATAGGCGATTCCTCCCGCTGCACGCACATCCGTTTCCACCTGAATGGCGGCTTTCTCGTCGCTGACATAACTGAACGTCACGCAAAACCCCTCGGCGGCCAGCCGTTTCACTATCGCCGCGCCGATTCCTCGCGAACCGCCGGTCACAAGCGCATATCTAGGTTCTGCCACGCTCCGCATTCTGGTATCACCCAGCCGAAAAGTCGTCGCCGTTCACTCACAGCGAGCAACACGTCAGCCCTCCGAAGCTGGAGTGGTTCGTGAGGCCCACGGCGGCACGGTCTTCACGGGTTGTCGGCCCGCGAGTCGTAGTCGAGGCCGGTCGTCTTGCCAATGGCAGGACTACCGATCGTCCGAAGCACATCCCGCCGCAGATCAGCTCGGGATCTGTCGCTCGTTCTGGGCCCCTTTGTCGACGTGCGCGCGGATTGCTTCAGCGGCTTATGCGCGCTGTGTCTCCGTCCAATCTCGAATGGCGGCGACAAACTCCTCGGGCGCATCGGACTCCACGTATGTACCGGCGCCTTCGACGATGACGGTCTTGTGGTTGGCGAAGGTCGCTTCCAAGCGTTCGCGCTCCTTCGCGCGAAAGGCGATGTCTGCATCACCCCACACGATCAGGGTCGGCAAGTGAGCGAGATCGGCCAGGCCCGCCTCCACCTCGGTGAAGAACGCCCGGCCGGCGAGGACCTGCCCGGGAAGCACGGCGCAGGCTTGTCGTCGCTCGGAAGTGTCGAGAGCCTGCCGATAGTGGTTCATTTCGGCGTCGGTGACCTTGCGCCGTCGGTGGCCGGTGGGGATGAAGGCGTTGACGAGAAGGTTGAATTGGCGCACCAGGAAGCGCATCGGGAGTCCGCCGACGATGCGCCCGAAGGCCTCGAAGTGCAGATCACCGTTGACCGGCCATGCCCAGGTGTTGACGAGTACCAGCCGGTCGAAGACTCCCGGCCGGCGCTGGGCGGTGGCGAGGCCGATGAGGCCACCCCAATCCTGGCCGACGAGAGTGACATCCTTCAGCCCCAGGGCGTCGACAAATCCGGTGACCACCGCGGTGTGTTCGTCGGGCAGGTAGCGGTATCCGGCCCCCGCGGTGGAGAGCCCGAAACCGGGGTAGTCCAAGGCGATACACCGGAAGTCTTCTCGCAGCCCGCGGATCGCGTCGCGCCACAGGAATGACCACGTCGGATTGCCATGCAGCATGAGCAATGTCGGACCCGAACCTTCGTCGACGTAATGCACCGTGTGCCCGTCGATCTCGATAAAGCGGCTCTCGAACGGGAACAGGTCGTCGTCGACCCAGGCGGGCCGCATGCTCTTGGTCGTGTCGGTCACGGATCCCCCTCATGGCTCGGCCTTCGATTGTGCTTGAATGTGTCATAGTCACTTGAGAAATTCAAGTGGTAGAGTCGCGTGATGCGTAGCTACGGTCAGTACTGCGGGCTCGCCCGTTCCCTCGAAGTCGTCGGCGACCGGTGGACCCTGCTAGTCGTCCGCCAGCTCCTCATCGGCCCCGCCCGCTACCGCGATCTGATCGACGGCCTCCCCGGTGTCGCAACCAATCTGCTCGCCGAACGGCTCCGCGACCTCGAGGCTTCGGGTGTGATCGAGCGACGGCTGGCTGACAAGGGCAGCGTTGTCGAATACGCCCTCACGCCATGGGGCGCCGAGCTACGTGGACCCATCGAGAGCCTCATCCGGTGGTCCACTCCGCTGATGGTCCGCGGCCCCGACGGCGATTCATTTCGCCTCGAGTGGCTTGCCCTCGCCGTCCCCGCTCTTCTCGACGCCCGAGTCAAGGTTCGCTCCTCGGTCACGGTCGGCCTCGCACTCGGTGACGAACCGCTCCTTCAGCTGCGGGCGACACGTTCCGGCATCGAGGTCAGCCCACACGATGGCCGCGCACTGGACGCCACCGTCCGCGCGGAGCCCATGTGCGTCCTGGGGCTCGCCGCGGGAGCGCTCACTCTCGACGACGCGAATGCGCTCGGAATGGTCGGCATCGACGGCGACGAGGCCGCTGTGCGGACCGTCTTCGCGGCGGGCGTGACGTAGGCCCTACAGCCGGCAGGAGCCGCGCTGACCTATTGCTCAACCGATACCCAACGCCACGCTCAGCTCGTCCAGCGAGTTAATCCGCAAATCGGCCGCGACCACACCCGGGCGTCGAGCGTGCAGGTAGCCCCACGGACCACGCCGGATGTGGGCAGTCTTCATGCCCGCGCGGTGAGCGGGCAAGACATCGTTGTCCAACCGGTCCCCCACGTACAGGATCGCGTCGGCGGGCACGCCCGCAGCGTCGATGATCTTGGCGAAGAACTCCGAGGCGGGCTTGCTCACTCCCCACGCCGCCGAGGAACCGACGAAGTCCGCTGTCACCCCGGCTGATCTCAACGAATCCTGTAGTCCGCGCGGCTGATTGCCCGCGATCCCCACCCTGAGACCGTTGCGGCGTGCCATCGCCAAGGCGGGCAGTGCATCGGCGTAAAGGTCTCGGCGCTCGATGCGGAATCGAGGATCGACGGGCTCGACACCCAAGACTTCCCACAGCCCTTTGTGCGCTTCGCCGCGCTCGATGAGCCCGCCCAACACACCGCACACGGTGGCAGTCGGTATGCCGCACCGATCGGCGATCGTGGCCCACAGCCGATCTTCGTCGACGAGCGTCTCCCCTACGTCAAAGACGACGCACCGGATGCCGTGCAGCACATGTTCCACCACCCCACCAGACTGACAGGGGCCCGGGGATTCACGCTCGTCCTACCAATCAGGGTGTCCCGCGGTCGCCGGCGACGGGGAACCGTGCCGCCCACGGCTCGAGGTCGACACCTGCGACACCTATGACGTAGGCGATCGTGTGATACCAGCCGGCGGTCACCGTCAGTTCCAGTATCTGCCGATGATCCAGGTCTACCTCTAGATCGCCGAACAGCTCATCGGACACCGCGTTGGCCTGATGAAGTTCGTCGGCGAGTCGGACAACGTTGCGCTGCAGCGTATTCCAACAGGCGTCATCAGGCCCCCCATGCACCGTCGAGAAGAGCTGCTCGGGGCTAAGTCCCACTTGAGCTGCGAATGCGGCGGCGTGCACACCCCATTCGTACTCGGCACCGCACAGGGCGCACGTGCGGGCGATCATCAGTTCCCGCAGCATCGGGTCGACGATTCGACTGCCCAGGATGCCTGCACCCAATGGCCTCATGCGCGACGACAATTCGTCGTGGATCGCCAGCGTGCGGAATAGCGCCAAAGGATCGATCCCGGACGCTGGGGGCATCCACTTGGCAAGCAGCTGCGCGGTGCTCGGCTCATACGGAGGCTGCAGCGGAGCGATACGGACCATGTGTGACATCAGAACCTCCGTGCTCTTATTTTCAGAGCACTCAAGATAGCGCTCTGTTTATCGGAGCGTCAAGGGTCGGTTTCGCCCGTTGCCCCGCTACCCTCAGCGTGTGTCTGAAAGCTCTGCTGAGCCGATCATGGCGCTACTCGACCTACTCGGACGACGGTGGGCGATGCGTGTGATCTGGGAACTACGCGGCGGCGCACTGACATTCCGCCAACTGCAACAACGGTGCATCGGTGTCTCGGCGACCGCGCTCAACAGCCGGATACACGAACTACGCGATGCGGGAATCGTCGGCAGCGGTGCGCAGGGCTACCACCTGTCGGCGGAAGGCCAGGAGCTACTTGAGGCCTACGAGCCGCTGCGATTGTGGGCACATCGATGGGCGAAACGCCGCACCGCAAGCACGGACTGAACCTCAGACCCCACGCAAAACACAAAGGTCACGAACCCCGAAGAGTTCGTGACCTTTGTGCCTGGAGTTCGTAGAACTCCTCACTGTGGGCGAAGGGGGACTTGAACCCCCACGTCCCGAAGGACACTGGCACCTGAAGCCAGCGCGTCTGCCATTCCGCCACTCGCCCGAATGACCGCAGGAGCCTATCACGGTGACCACACCCCACTGCAAACCGCGAGAAGCCGCCCATACGCGCATCTGCTGACGCCGATCGAATACTGCATCCACCGGCCTGACCAGGCAATACCTGTTTCTCAGAGTTCCGGTGGTGCCACGTGGGTACCCCCGACCGATACCATGCAGATGAATTGAGTCAGTGACGCGACACGCGTCGGCCCCCCGGCCGGTGCGCACGGGGCGGAGTTTTCCGGCAGTCTGCCGGAGACGTCCGCATGACAACGGTAGGCGGTGAGATGGGGCTGGTGGAGCGGTTCGACCGCAAGCTGGAGTCTACCGTCGAAGATGCCTTCGCCCGGGTGTTCGGCGGTTCGATAGTGCCCGCGGATGTCGAGGCGATGCTGCGTCGCGAAGCTGCGGACGGCGTGCGCAACTTGCAGGGCGGGAGGCTTTTGGCTCCCAATGAATATGTCATTACCCTCAGCGTGCCCGACTACGAGACAACGGTCGCCGATCGCAATCTCACGTCGGACACATTTGCCAAACATCTCGCGGGTTACCTCGGCGATCAAGGGTGGCAAACGTATGGTGATGTTGTCGTCAGATTCGAACAGTCACCGGCCTTGCACACCGGGCAGGTCCGTGCGCGCGGTGTCGTCAACCCTGATGCCATCGCCGGCGCCACCCCCACCCCGACCACCGCTGAACCCGCCCCAGGACAATCAGAGCAGGCGTTGACCGCAGAACCAGGAGTAACACCGATGACCGACAACCCGACGTACCGCGGCGGCCAGGGGCAGGGGCGGCCCGGCGACGAGTATTACGACGAGCGCTACGGCCGTCCCGAAGAGCAGCGTCCCGCTCCCGAACGCGGCGCCTACCCCGAGCCCGGCCAGGCCGGCTACCCCCAGGGTGAGCCCAACTACCCGCCGCGCCAGGGCGGCTACCCCGACGCGGGTCAGGGTGGTTACCCGCCGTCCTACGAGCAGCGCCCCCCGGCCGGCTACGGCCCGCCGTCGGGCGGCTACGACCAGGACTACCGCCAGGCCCCCGGTGGCTACGGCGCCCCGCAGGGCGGCGGATACGGTGCTGCCCCGCAGGCACCGGGCCCCGACTACGGGCGCCCGCCCGCCGGCCGGCCCGACGACTACGGCCGTCCGCCGTATCAGGGTCAGGGTGGCTACGAGCAGGGCTACAACGCTCCCCCTCCGTACGGCCGCCAGGACTACGCGCAGCCCGATTACGGCCGCTACGGCGAGGCTCCGGCCGGTTACGCCGAGCCGCCGCGTGGCGACTACGACTACGGCCAGGAGTACGGCCAGCCGGCGCCGGGCGGTTACGCCCCGCAGGGTGGCTACGGCCAGGGTGATTACCGGCCGCCGGCAGGCGCGGCGTCGGTGACCCTGCAGCTCGACGACGGCAGTGGCCGCACCTACCAGCTGCGCGAGGGCGCCAATGTGGTCGGCCGCGGTCAGGACGCCCAGTTCCGGCTGCCCGACACCGGCGTTTCCCGCCGCCACCTCGAGATCCGGTGGGACGGTCAGGTTGCTCTGCTGTCCGACCTCAACTCCACCAACGGCACCACTGTCAACAACGCTCCGGTGCAGGAGTGGCAGTTGGCCGACGGTGACGTGATCCGGCTGGGACACTCCGAGATCGTCGTCCGCGTCCACTGATATTGGTCCGGTCCAGCCGCGCGACGCCGGGAAGCTTCCGCGCTTCGGGGTGGCCGTCGAAGTATCGTGACCTTGCCATGCAGCTGCCGACGGCAGTGTTGCGGCACCGGATGCAGGCCACGCGCGCGGGAAGGACGTCAGATGCAGGGACTGGTACTGCAGCTGACGCGCGCCGGTTTCCTGCTGTTGCTCTGGGTGTTCATCTGGTCGGTGCTGCGCATCCTGCGCACCGATATCTACGCACCGACCGAAGCGGTGATGGTTCGGCGCGGGCTGGCGCTGCGCGGCACGTTGCTACCCAACCGGCAGCGCCGGACGGTGCCGCGGTATCTGGTGGTCACCGAGGGTTCGCTGGCCGGAACCCGGATCACTTTGGGATCTCAGCCCGTTCTTATCGGTCGCGCCGACGACTCGACCCTGGTTCTCACCGACGACTACTCCTCCACCCGGCACGCGCGGCTCTCCCAGCGCGGCACCGAGTGGTACGTCGAGGACCTGGGATCAACGAACGGCACTTACCTTGACAGGGCGAAGGTGACGACGGCGGTAAAGGTTCCGATTGGGACGCCGGTACGGATCGGCAAGACGGCGATCGAGCTACGCCCGTGACATTGATGCTGCGTTATTCGGCCCGTAGCGACCGCGGCTTGGTGCGCGCCAACAACGAGGACTCGGTGTACGCCGGTCCGCGACTGCTGGCCCTGGCCGACGGTATGGGCGGTCACGCCGCCGGTGAGGTCGCCTCCCAGCTGGTGATCGCCGCCCTGGCCCATCTCGACGACGACGAGCCCGGTGGCGACCTGCTGTCCAAGCTCAACGAAGCCGTGCACGACGGCAACGCGGCGATCGCCGGTCACGTCGACGACGAACCCGAGCTCGAGGGCATGGGCACCACGCTCACCGCGATCCTGTTCGCGGGCAACCGCCTGGGCCTCGTGCACATCGGCGACTCGCGGGGATATCTGCTGCGTGATGGTGAGCTGACCCAGATCACCAAGGACGACACCTTCGTCCAGACCCTCGTCGACGAGGGCCGCATCACCGCTGAGGAGGCGCACAGCCACCCGCAGCGCTCGCTGATCATGCGGGCGCTGACCGGTCACGAGGTCGAGCCCACCCTGATCATGCGCGAGGCCCGCGCCGGCGACCGCTACCTGTTGTGCTCGGACGGCCTGTCCGACCCCGTCAGCCAGGACACCATCCTGGAAGCGCTGCAGATCCCCGACGTCGACGAGAGTGCCGACCGGCTCATCGAATTGGCCCTGCGCGGCGGTGGACCGGACAACGTCACCGTCGTCGTCGCCGATGTCGTCGACTACGACTACGGACAGACCCAGCCGATTCTGGCCGGCGCCGTATCCGGCGAAGACGACACCACCCGGGTGGCACCCAACACCTCGGCGGGCCGCGCGTCGGCCATCAATCAGCGTGCCAGTGCCGCCAAACGTGTTGTCCCACAAGTGGAAGCGCCGGTCCGCAAGCCCAAGTCGCGGCGCCGGATGTTTCTGGTCGCCGCTTTGGTCGTACTGGTGGCGTTGGCCGGGCTCGCGGTGGGCCGCGAAGTGATCCGAAACAACTATTACGTCACCGAACACGACGGCACCGTGTCGATCATGCGGGGCATCCAGGGTTCGATCCTGGGCCTGCCCATGCAGGAGGCCTACCTGCTGGCCTGCCTCAACGACCGCAACGAGCTGTCGCAGATCAGCTACGGACAGCCGGTCGACAACCTCAGCTGCCGGTTGATGCAACTGCAGGACCTGCGGCCCTCCGAACGCGCCCAGGTGGCAGCGGGTCTGCCCGGCGGTTCCCTCGACGACGCCATCGAGCAGATGCGCGAGCTGGCGCGCACCTCGCTGCTGCCGCTGTGCCCGGTGCCGGCGCCTGCCCCAACTCCGCGACCCAGTGCCACTCCCACCCCCACGCCTGCACCCACACCGGCACCCGGCACCTCGGCGCGGCCCGCCCCGACCAGCGCCGCCCCGGCACCGGCCACCACCACCGGATCGGTTGCGCCGTCACCGTCGGCATCACCGGCACCCTCGGCGACGGCCGCCCCGCCGCCCGGTGACACTGATCAGCCGTCCGCGTCCACGGCACCGGCGCCCAGCGCGACCACTCCCCCGCCGTCGCCATCGCCGACGGTCACCGCACTGCCGGCTCCGCCGCTCAAACCCGGTACCGATTGCCGAGCGGCGGCATGAGTACCGCGCCGCAGTCGCCGGTGGCGTTGACGCCACCGCTGCCCCACCGGCGCAATGCGGAGCTCTACCTGCTGTGTTTTGCCGCGGGCATCACCGCGATCGCACTGCTGATCGTCGAGACCAACCAAGAGCAGGGACTGTCCTGGGATCTGGCCACCTACACCGGCGCCTACCTGGCGCTTTTCGTCGGCGCGCATCTGGCGATCCGGCGTTTCGCGCCGTACGCCGATCCGCTGCTGCTTCCGGTGGTGGCGCTGCTCAACGGCCTGGGCCTGGTGATGATCCATCGCCTGGATCTGGCGCACGGCGGCAACGGCGGCGACTCGCACAGCCCGGGCGCCGATCAGCAGATGCTGTGGACCTTCGTCGGCGTCGTGGCGTTCACGTTGGTGGTGACCCTGCTCAAAGATCACCGCCAGCTCGCCAGCTACGGCTACGTCTGTGGGCTGGCCGGGTTGATCCTGCTGGTGATACCCGCGCTGCTGCCCCGCGCCTTCTCCGAGCAGAACGGCGCCAAGATCTGGATTCGGTTGCCCGGCTTCTCGATTCAGCCCGCCGAGTTCTCCAAGATCCTGCTGTTGATCTTCTTCGCCGCGGTACTGGTGGAAAAGCGCAGTGTGTTCGCCACCGCGGGCAAGCATGTCCTCGGGCTGAACCTGCCGCGGCCGCGCGACCTGGCACCGCTGCTGGCGGCCTGGGTGCTCTCGGTCGGTGTGATGGTCTTCGAGAAAGACCTCGGCACGTCACTGCTGCTGTATGCCTCGTTCCTGGTGATGGTCTACATCGCCACCGAGCGGCTCAGCTGGGTGGTGATCGGGCTCGGCCTGTTCGCCGCGGGAAGCGTTGCCGCGTATTACCTTTTCGATCACGTCAAGGTGCGCGTGCAGAACTGGCTCGATCCCTTCGCCGATCCCGACGGCGCCGGCTACCAGATGGTGCAATCGCAGTTCAGTTTCGCCACCGGCGGGGTTTTCGGCACCGGTCTGGGCAACGGGCAACCGGGCACCGTGCCCGCCGCGTCGACGGATTTCATCATCTCCGCCATCGGTGAGGAACTCGGGCTGGTGGGCCTGGCGGGCGTGCTGATGCTCTACACCATCGTCATCATC
Source organism: Mycobacterium sp. (assembly GCA_016197405.1). GTDB lineage: Bacteria > Actinomycetota > Actinomycetes > Mycobacteriales > Mycobacteriaceae > Mycobacterium. Next base: position 75,917 of record JACPVR010000035.1, on the reverse strand, counting down.
CGCGGGCTGCGCACCGCCATCGCCGTGCGCGACAGCTTCGGCAAGCTGCTGGCCGCCGGGCTGGCCTCCACGCTGGCGATCCAGCTGTTCATCGTCGTCGGCGGTGTCACCAAGCTGATCCCGCTGACCGGTCTGACCACGCCGTGGATGTCCTACGGCGGCTCGTCACTATTGGCCAACTACGTCCTGCTGGCGATCCTGGTGCGCATCTCGCATGCCGCACGCCGGCCCATCACCAATGCGGGATCGACTCCCCAGCAGCCGATAGCCGCGGCCAGCACCGAGGTGATCGGGCGCGTATGAACACCTCCCTGCGCCGCATCTCGGTCACCGTCATGGCGCTGATCGTGCTGCTGCTGCTCAACGCCACCCTGACCCAGGTCTTCCGCGCCGATGGGTTGCGCGCCGATCCGCGCAATCAGCGCGTCCTGCTCGACGAATACTCCCGTCAGCGCGGCCAGATCTCCGCGGGCGGACAGCTGATGGCCTACTCGGTGTCCACCGAGGGCCGGTTCCGGTACCTGCGCGTCTACCCGGATCCGTTCGTCTACGCACCGGTGACCGGGTTCTACTCACTGAGCTATTCCAGCAGCGGCCTGGAGCGCGCCGAGGACACCGTCCTCAACGGTTCCGACCAGCGGCTCTTCGGGCGCCGGCTGGCCGACTTCTTCACCGGCCGCGACCCGCGCGGCGGCAACGTCGACACCACCATCGTCCCGCGCGTGCAGCAGGCCGCCTGGGATGCCATGCAGCAGGGCTGTACCGGCGGCTGCAAGGGTGCCGTGGTGGCGCTGGAACCGTCCACCGGACGAGTGCTTTCGCTGGTGTCCGCACCGTCCTACGACCCGAATCTGTTGGCCGCCCACGATATCGGTGAACAGGCACTGGCCTGGCAGCAGCTGCGGGACGACCCCAACTCACCGCTGACCAACCGCGCGACCGCCGAGCGCTACCCGCCCGGGTCGACGTTCAAGGTGATCACCACCGCGGCCGCCCTGCAGGCCGGTATGACCGAGGACGAACAGCTGACGGCGCTGCCGGCGATCCCGCTGCCCGACAGCACCGCGACGCTGGAGAACTACGGCGGTACGCCGTGCGGCTCGGGTCAGACGGCCTCACTGCGCGATGCCTTCGCCCGGTCCTGCAACACCGCCTTCGTCCAGCTCGGGCTGCGGCTGGGCACCGAGGCGCTGAAGAACACCGCGTCGTCGTTCGGTCTGGACAGCCCCACTGAACCCATACCGCTGCAGGTGGCCGAGTCCACCATCGGACCGATCACCGATCGGGCGGCACTGGGGATGTCGAGTATCGGGCAGAAGGACGTGGCGATGACCCCGCTGCAGAACGCGATGGTTGCCGCGACCATCGCCAATGACGGTGTCACCATGGCGCCGTTCCTGGTATCCAGCCTCAAGGCGCCTGACCTGGCCAACATCGCCACCACTGCGCCCACCCAGCAGCGCCGTGCGGTATCGCCGCAGGTCGCAGCTAAGATAAGGGATTTGATGGTGGGCGCCGAGCAGTACACACAGCAGAAAGGGGCCATCCCCGGCGTGCAGATTGCCTCCAAGACCGGCACTGCTGAGCATGGTGCCGATCCGCGCAACACCCCGCCGCATGCGTGGTACATCGCGTTTGCGCCCGCCCAGGACCCCAAGGTCGCGGTGGCGGTACTCGTAGAGAACGGCGGCGACCGGCTGTCGGCGACCGGCGGAGCCGTCGCCGCGCCCATCGGCCGAGCGGTGATCGCCGCGGCACTTCAGGGAGGATCATGAGCCCGCGCGTAGGGGTGACGCTGTCCGGCCGCTACCGGCTGCAGCGGTTGATCGCCACCGGTGGAATGGGTCAGGTATGGGAGGCCGTGGACAGCCGGCTGGGCCGGCGGGTCGCCGTCAAGGTTCTCAAGGCCGAGTTCTCCTCCGACCCGGAGTTCGTCGAGCGGTTCCGGGCCGAAGCCCGCACCGTCGCCATGCTGAACCACCCCGGGATCGCCAGCGTGCACGATTACGGCGAAACCGAGATCGACGGCGAGGGCCGCACCGCCTATCTGGTGATGGAACTGGTCAACGGTGAACCGCTCAACTCGGTCATCAAACGCACCGGCCGGCTCTCGCTGCGCCACTCGCTGGACATGCTCGAGCAGACCGGCCGTGCACTGCAGGTCGCGCACAGCGCCGGCCTGGTGCACCGTGACGTCAAACCGGGCAACATCCTGATCACCCCGACCGGGCAGGTCAAGCTGACCGACTTCGGTATCGCCAAGGCCGTCGACGCCGCCCCGGTGACGCAGACCGGCATGGTCATGGGTACCGCGCAGTACATCGCCCCCGAGCAGGCACTGGGCCACGACGCCACCGCCGCCAGCGATGTGTACGCGCTGGGAGTCGTTGGCTACGAAGCAGTTTCGGGCAAGCGCCCATTCACCGGCGACGGTGCGCTGACGGTGGCGATGAAGCACATCAAAGAGACGCCCGCGCCATTGCCCGCCGATCTGCCGCCCAATGTCCGCGAGCTCATCGAGATCACCCTGGTGAAGAACCCGGGAATGCGGTACCGCAACGGTGGCGCATTCGCCGACGCGGTCGCCGCGGTCCGGGCCGGCCGGCGCCCTCCGCGACCCAACCACGCGCCGACCATCGGGCGGGCCTCGCCGGCGGCGATCCCGTCGAGCACCCAGGGCCGCGCCGCCGTCGAACCGCGGCCGGCCACCACCGGGATGCGGCCCCGGCCCACCAGCGGCAGCCACCGCCCGCCACCGCCACGCCGCACGTTCTCCTCCGGTCAACGCGCCCTGCTGTGGGCAGCCGGCGTGCTCGGGGCGCTGGCGATCGTCATCGCGGTGCTCATCGTGGTCAACGCCCGCGACAACAACCTCAAACAACAGCAGCCACCGCCGACGGTCACCGACACCGTCACACCCGGCACCGAGGCTCCGGCGGCACCGTCGCATTGGACGGATCGCCGCGACGACGGTCATCCTGGACAGCAGGCCATCCTGGCGACCAGTGCGGGTTCATTCCGATTGATCCTGCCGCCCACGCATAACGAGAAGCGAACATGACCACGCCCCAGCACCTGTCCGACCGCTACGAACTCGGTGAGATCCTCGGGTTCGGCGGTATGTCCGAGGTGCATCTGGCCCGCGACACCCGATTGCACCGCGATGTCGCGGTCAAAGTGCTGCGCGCCGACCTGGCCCGCGACCCCAGCTTCTATCTGCGGTTCCGCCGCGAGGCCCAGAACGCCGCGGCACTGAACCATCCGGCGATCGTCGCGGTCTACGACACCGGCGAGGCCGAGACCCCGGCTGGGCCACTGCCCTACATCGTGATGGAGTACGTCGACGGCGTCACGCTGCGCGACATCGTGCACAACGAGGGGCCCATCCCGCCGCGTCGCGCCATCGAGATCATCGCCGACGCGTGCCAGGCGCTGAACTTCAGCCACAACCACGGCATCATCCACCGCGATGTCAAACCGGCCAACATCATGATCAGCAAGGGCAACGCGGTCAAGGTGATGGACTTCGGCATCGCCCGCGCGCTTGCCGATCACAGCAGTGTCACCCAGACGGCGGCGGTCATCGGGACCGCGCAGTACCTGTCCCCCGAACAGGCCCGCGGCGAGCCGGTGGACGCCCGTTCCGATGTCTACTCGCTGGGCTGCGTGCTGTACGAAATCCTCACCGGGGAACCACCTTTCGTCGGTGACTCACCTGTCGCGGTGGCCTACCAGCACGTCCGGGAGGATCCGGTTCCGCCGTCCACCCGCAACCCCGACATCTCCCCCGAGCTCGACGCCGTCGTGCTCAAGGCGTTGGCCAAGAACCCGGACAACCGCTACCAGACGGCTGCCGAGATGCGCGTCGACCTGGTTCGGGTGCACAACGGCGAACCGCCCGAGGCGCCCAAGGTCCTCACCGACGCCGAACGCACGTCGATGCTCGCCGCCGCGCCCAACAGAGGCGGTGCGCACACCGAGCAGATGCCGCGGCCGACCGGTGGTTACCAGTCCGGCGGCGCCAGCCGCAGCTCGGTGGCGCGCTGGCTCATCGCGGTCGCCGTGCTCGCGGTACTCACCGTCGCGGTCACCATCGCCATCAACACCTTCGGGGGCAGCACCCGCGAGGTGCAGGTGCCCGATGTGGCCGGCCAGCCGTCCGCGGACGCCATCGCCACGCTGCAGAATCACGGGTTCCGCACGCGCACATTGCAAAAGCCGGACTCTTCGGTGCCGCCGGATCATGTCATCGGCACCGACCCCAGCTCGAGTTCCTCGGTGGATGCCGGTGACGAGATCACCGTCAACGTCTCGACCGGGCCCGAGCAACGTGAGGTTCCCGACGTGTCCTCGCTGTCCTACGGCGATGCCGTGCAGAAACTCAAAGCAGCCGGCTTCAGCGTGTTCAAGCAGGCCCCGTCACCGTCGACGCCCGAACTCAAGGACAAGGTGGTCGGCACCAACCCGCCGGCCAACCAGACCTCGGCGATCACCAACGAGATCACCGTCATCGTCGGCAGCGGGCCGGAGACCAAGACCGTCCCCGACGTCACCGGGCAGACCGCCGACCTGGCACAGACCAACCTGGGTGTCTACGGCTTCACCAAGATCACCCAGGCCCCGGTGGACAGCACCAAGCCGGCCGGCACCGTGGTAAGCACCAATCCGCCTGCGGGCCAGACCGTTCCGATCGACACCGTCATCGAGTTGCAGATCTCGCGTGGCAATCAGTTCGTCATGCCGGACCTGACCGGACAGTTCTGGACCGACGCCGAGCCGACGCTGCGGGCACTGGGCTGGCGCGGCATCCTCAACAAGGGCGCCGATGTCCAGAACAGTGGTCAGCGCACCAACTCGGTGGTCTCGCAGAGCCCGTCGGCGGGTAGCGGCGTCAACTTCGACGCGACGATCACGCTGAGCTTCGCGTCGTAGCGGCGCGCACGGTATCGGCGACCTCGGTCTCCAGCCGGCGCACCAGGCCCTCCTGCGGTGCCTCACCGCAGTAGCCCAGCCAGTTCGCCAGCATCCGGTGCCCGCCCTCGGTGAGGATCGACTCCGGATGGAACTGGACGCCGTGGATCGGCAGCTCGGTGTGCCGCACGCCCATGATGACTCCGCTGCGGGTGCGGGCCGTGACTTCGAGGACCGGCGGCACGGTCTCCGGCAGGATCGTCAGCGAGTGGTAGCGGGTCGCCGTGAACGGATCCGGAAGTCCGTGCAGCACACCGGCATCGGTGTGGAACACGGTGCTGGTCTTACCGTGCAGCAGCTCCGGTGCGCGATCCACGGTGGCACCGAACGCCACCCCGATGGCCTGGTGTCCCAGGCACACACCCAGCAGGGGAGTGCCGGCCCGCGCGCACGCCCCCACCAGGGGGATGGTGGCGCCGGCACGTTCGGGTGTACCCGGCCCCGGGCTCAACAGCACACCGTCGAAGTCGGCTGCGGCGGCCTCGATCAGCTCGTCGGTGGCAAGCCGCTCGTCGTCATTGCGCCACACCTGCGCCGTCACGCCAAGCTGACCCAGGTACTGGACCAGGTTGAAGACGAAGCTGTCGTAATTGTCGACGACCAAGACGCGCATCGCCACAGGTTACCGGTGTTGACCAGGCGCGCACCCGGTCAGTACCCGATCGGCCCGGCGGGCTGGGCGTAACGCATCCGCACCGGCTCGGTGTAGCCGGGGATCTCGATATCGGTGCGGACCTGTTCGGTGTAGCCCAGCCCGAACCGCACCACGTACTGCTTGTAGAGCGTGACCAGCGGAGCCGCCGCCAGCGCAGCCTGCATGGCGGCGACATCGCCGATGGCGGTCACGGTGTACGGCGGACTGTAGGTTCGTCCGTTGAGCAGCAGCGTGTTGCCGACGCAGCGCGGCGCAGAGGTGCCGATGAGACGCTGATCCTGCATCTGGACCGCTTCCGCCCCGGCACTCCACAGCGCGTTCAGCACGGCCTGGATGTCCTGCTGATGGACCACCAGGTCGTCGGGGGAGGCGTCGCGGGGGAAGCGGCCGTTGGCGTCGCGTGCAGCGTCCGTCAAGGTGATGACCAGGCCGGGCCCGCGCACCGGATCCAGTCCGGCGTCGGCACCGAGCTGCGTGGCGCGCGCCAACATCGCCGACAGCGCCAGATCGGAGGACCGGCCGTGGGTGGAGTCGATCTGCTTGGCCAGTGCGTCGCGCTGGGCGCTCAGGGCGTCCACGCTGCGTTGCGCCTCCTGCACCAGGTCGACGAGTCGGGGAGCGGCGTCACTGCGCCGTATCTCCCTGCCGCCGGACACTCCGTGGGTGGCCGCCAACAGCAGCCCCGCCAGCAAGCACACCACCGGGACGCCGTAGCGCCACAGCGAGCGGCGTGGGCTGCGCGGTTCGCCCATCGGGGTGTCCTTCCTACTGCGTTCGAGGTGCTGCGGAATTCCCGGCTGGACTCGGTGCTGGGTTAATCTCGTAGACAATGCGATCGTCGCACCTGTCCGCCCACGAAGGTAGCCATGCCCAAGTCCAAGGTTCGTAAGAAGAACGATTTCACCGTCAGCACGGTCAGCCGTACCCCGGTGAAGGTCAAGGCCGGGCCGTCCAGTGTGTGGTTCGTCGTGTTGTTCATCGGGCTGATGTTGTTCGGTCTGGTGTGGCTGCTGGTGTTCCAGTTGGCTTCCACAGAACTGCAGTGGATGGCCGATCTCGGGCCCTGGAATTACGCCATCGCCTTTGCCTTCATGATCGCCGGCTTGTTGCTCACGATGCGGTGGCGCTAGCCGCCTCCAGTCGGCGTGTCGGGCGAAACGACGCCCCGCGTGTTTACTGCGCTGGCAACGAAAACGCCCGTCAATCACACGCGTGTGATTCATCCCCATTGGGGATAGCGCCTGTGGATAACTGGAAAGCCCTTGGTGAGGGTACCTATGGACCGTTCTCAGCAAACTAGTTGGCAACCGAAGACGGCTGGAGTCGCAGCTCTCGGCCTTGCCGGGATTGTGATGGCTATCGCGACTGTGACTGTCGTCACAGACCCGCCGGGACGTGTCCTGGCCGGAGTTGCCTCAGTGGGGCTGCTTGTGTTTGCAAGCTTCTCGATACGCGCACGTCCAAAACTGGCAATCATCACCAATGGGCTGCAGATTCGCGGGTGGGTGGGTACCCACGTTCTTCAGCCGCAAAACATCCGACTTGTCCGGATCACCGAATTCCGGCGGCTCGGTCGCAAGGTCCGGCTGCTGGAGATCGACACCACCGACGATCGTTTGCACGTCTTCACCCGATGGGACCTCGGTACCGATCCGCTCGACGTGCTCGACGCCCTGACCGACGCCGGATACGCCGCGCCGCGCTAAAGCGCCCGAAACGGCGTCGAGGCCCGCCCGAAGGCGAGCCTCGACGGCAGTTCTGTGGCTACTTACGAGATGGTGATCGACTCGATCGAAACGGGCTCCAGCGGCCGGTCGTTGCGATCCACCGCGGTGGTCGCGATTGCGTCGACGACCTTCTGCGATTCCGGGTCGACGACCTCGCCGAAGATGGTGTGCCGGCGATTGAGGTGCGGGGTCGGGCCGACGGTGATGAAGAACTGCGAACCGTTGGTGCCCGGACCCGCGTTGGCCATGGCCAGCAGGTACGGCTTGTCGAACTGCAGCTCACCGTGGAACTCGTCGGCGAACTTGTAGCCCGGGCCGCCGCGGCCGGTGCCGGTGGGGTCGCCACCCTGGATCATGAAACCGTCGATGACGCGGTGGAACACCGCACCGTCGTAGAACGGGCCGGACGTGCTGCCGGAGGCGTTCTCCGTGGAGTACTCCTTGGTGCCCTGGGCCAGGCCCACGAAATTGGCGACGGTCTTGGGAGCGTGATTACCGAACAGGGCGATCTTGATATCACCGCGGTTGGTGTGCAGTGTCGCTGTTGCGGTCTGAATGGGGCTCGTGGTCACGGTTTTACAGTCTGCCACTACCGCCGACGGGCACTCGGAGCGCCCACCGAAAGCACGCCTGAAACGCCTGTCAGATGGCAGGGTGTGGGTGAACGCGCCACCGCAGGAAAGGACCGTAGATGACGACATCGACCGACAGCAGGTTGACCTCGGGACAGCGGCTGGCCCGCGGACTCGCACACACCGCGGCCGGCCCTGTCGATGTCACCCGAGGCGCCGTCGGCCTGACCGCGCAGTCGGTGGCCGCGACCGTCGGGGCCATCCGCCGCCGCTACCGCAACAGCAAGCTGCGCGCCGAACTCGCCGAGGCGCAGGAGCTGATCGGACACGAGCTCGTCGAGGCGCAGGAAGCGGTGGCCCGCACCATCGCCGATGTGCGATCCGACAAGGGGACCAAGCGCAGACGGCTGCTGATCTTCGGCGCCGCCGGGGTTGCGACGCTGGCCGCCGGGGGAGTGCTGTTCGCTGTCGTGCGACGGTCCCGCAAGCCCGAGCCCAGTGCCCTGCCGCCGAGCGTGGAATACCAGCCCAAGCCCTAGCGCCCGCGCGGAACATGTTGCCGTGCACGGTTTTTCACCGCGCGCGGAGAAAGAACAGCACCGCGGCCAGCTGACTTGCGGCGGCCAGTAGCAACGCTGCGCCGATCGAGTGTTCGAGCAGGATGCCCCCGGCCGACGATCCGATGGCGCCCGCGGTGACCTTCAGGCTTGCCGCCGTGGTGAAGACCTGGCCGCGAAGCTCCGCCGGGGCGTATCGCTGCCGGAGGGCGAAGGTGGACGCGAGCTGCGGCCCCGCGGCCACGCCCAGGAGGGCCGCGCCCAGCACCAGCAGGATCGGTCCACCGGCGACCGCGACGGACGCCAAGGCCACACCGGCCAACGACGTCGAAGCCAGAAATATCGTGTCCGGCCGCCACGGCCGTGCCCAGCGGGCCATCGCGGTTGTCGCGACAAGGGCCGCGGCGGCGACCACCGACAACAGGAGCGCCCCATGGCTCGCGGCGCCGAGGCGGGTTCGGCCGAGGATGGGGCACGCCACCAGAAAGACCCCCGAGCCCAGGTAGGCCGTGCACGATCCGGCGGTGATCGCGCGTAGGCCGGGTATCTGCACGATGGCCAGGAATCCGGCGCGCAACTGCTGTCCGACCCCCGCCGGGCTGCCGGAATGAGATGGGCGCCGGTCGCGGGCGGGCAGGGCCCATGCCAGCGGCGCTGCCATCGACAGCAGCACCACCGCGGCCGCGACCGCCGCGCTCGCGCCTAGAGCCGATGTCACCGCTGCCGCCCCAGCCGGACCAGCGAGGGTGGCGAGGTTGAAGGTGGCGGCATCCAGGGCGTACGCGCCGCCGAGGCTGTCGGTCTGCACCACCGCGGGCAGCTGCGACGTCCAGCCGCCGGCAAGGGCCGGTGCCAGGACGCCGACTACCGCGGCACCGATCACCACGGCGGCCAGCGGTACCCGACCCAGAAACGCGGCCAGCGCGGCCAACCCGGCGCCATAGCCCACGAGCGCGACAGCCAGGGTGCGGCCGGGCCGTCGTGCCCGGTCCAGCGCGACGCCGAGGAGTGGGCCGCCCAGGCCCGCGGATACCGTCAGCCCGCCGACGACGAACGAGGCCTGCGCGGTGGAACCCGACAGTGCCAGGGCCAGCAGCAGCAGCGCGGGTACCGACATCTCGTCGCCGACGCGTGCAAGCGTCGCACCGGACAGGTAGCCGGCAAGCCGGTAGCGGCCCGTCATGACGAGAACCTTAGGAAGAAACCCGGAATCCGGCCTGTTCACGGAACGGGGTGATGTCCATGTCGCCAGGACAGAAGAGATTTTTACTTGTGGAGCCTAGGAGATTCGAACTCCTGACATCTGCCTTGCAAAGGCAGCGCTCTACCAACTGAGCTAAGGCCCCTTGGGTGCTTCTTCGGCGACGTGCCACACCTCGCGCCCGCGTAACCGCAGTACCGCGGCTCCCGCCGCAGCGAGGGCCAGCAGTACGAGGAGGCGTTTCACGTCCACCTCCTGGATCGATTTCCGGTATCCCCCGGATTTTTCACCGTGGGCCTAGGAGGACTCGAACCTCCGACCTCTTCGTTATCAGCGAAGCGCTCTAACCACCTGAGCTATAGGCCCGTACTCGCGCACGACCGAGGAGCGAGATTACCGCACCAACGCCCCTGCTCCCAAACCCGCTGCCGGGACTCAGTCGCGATCGGCGAGCGTGACCTCGACACCGCCGACGATATCGGTCGCCAGGTTGTAGACGAACGCACCGATGGTGGCCATCGCGGTGAGCAGGACGATGTTGACCAGGCCGATCAACAACGCGCCGCCGAAGATCGAACTGGCCGACACCAGCTCACCGCCGCTGCCGCCGGTGCTGGTCAGCAGATCGCCGACATTGCTGTTGAGCTTGCTCCACACACCCATACCGCCCAGCACCAGATACAGCAGCGCCACCGCGATCATCCACACGAAGAACAGCGCCACCGACAGCAGCAGCGACACCTTCAGCGCGCTCCACGGGTCCACCCGCCGGATCTGCATGCTGGCGCGCACGGGACCACCCTTGGCCCGGGTGCCCACCTGTACGCGGCCGCCCGAGGTGCGCGCGGCAGTGTTGGCCGCCGGCGCCTCGGTGCGGCCCGATGTCTGTCCGCTACGCACCGGCGCGCCGGACAGGTCCGGCAACTCGCTGGCGAATTCCTTGGTGCGCGCCGCTTCCGGCTCCGGCACCGGTTGCGGTTTCTGCTGCTGCAACGCGCTGGGCGCTGCGGTTCCGGTGACGTAGCGGTTGATGCGTGAATCTGCCGGGGGAGCAGGGAGATTCGGCCGATCCACCGGGCGGGGCTGCTCGACGGGTGGGCGAGCGTTCTCCACCGGGCGGGTCGCCTCGACCGGACGAACCGGCTCCGACGGACGCGGCGCCTCCTGCGGAGGGCGCGGCGGCTGGTCCACCGGCGGACGCGGACCGGACTGCTGGCCGCGACCCGCTGCCGCCCGCTGCCACGGCGGTACGTCAGGGGCCTCGACCGAGCGCGGCGACGGTGCGCCGGTTTCCTGCCGGCCGCCGTCGCCGGCCCACTGGCCGCCCGGCTCGTTCGGTGAACTCACCTACTGCTCCTCACGTATGTCCGGCTACCCGCGTCGGACTACTTCTCGTCGGGCTCGGTGCCCGCCGCATCGTCTGTGCCATCCTGAGCGTCTTCCGAGGCGTCCTCGTCAGCATTGCGCGCAATGGCCAACAGTGTGTCGCCGTCGCCGAGGTTCATCAACCGAACGCCCTTGGTCTGGCGACCGGCCTTGCGAACCTGGCGAGCCGTCGTCCGGATGACACCGCCACCGGACGTGATGGCATACAACTCACTGTCGTCATCGACGATCAAGGCACCGACAAGCCTGCCACGCTTGCTGTCGTACTGGATCGTCAGGATGCCCTTGCCGCCGCGGCCCTGAACGGTGTACTCCTCGATGGCCGTGCGCTTGGCATACCCACCGGATGTGGCAACCAGCAGATACGTCCCTTCCTGCACGACGTTCAGCGACAGCAACCGGTCATCGGCGTTGAACCGCATACCCTGCACACCCGAGGTCGCGCGGCCCATCGGCCGCAACGCCTCGTCGGTCGCGGAGAACCGGATCGACTGGCCGAGCGCGGACACCAACAGCAGATCGTCGTCGGCCGAGCACAGCATCGCGCCGACCAGTTCGTCACCCTCACGCAGGTTGATCGCGACGATGCCGCCGGAACGGTTGGAGTCGAAGTCGACCAGCTTGGATTTCTTCACCAGCCCGTTGCGGGTGGCCAACACCAGATAAGGCGCATCCTCGTAGCTCTTGATCTGGATGACCTGGGCGATGCGCTCCTCGGGCTGGAACGCGAGGAGGTTGGCGACATGCTGACCTCGCGCGGTGCGCGAGGCCTCCGGCAGGTCGTAGGCCTTGGCCCGGTACACCCGGCCCTGCGTGGTGAAGAACAGGATCCAGTCATGCGTCGAGCACACGAAGAAGTGGGCGACGATGTCGTCCTGCTTGAGCCCGGCGCCCTGCACACCCTTACCGCCGCGTTTCTGGCTGCGGTACAGATCGGACTTGGTGCGCTTGGCGTAACCGGTCTCGGTGATGGTGACGACGACCTCTTCGCGGGCGATGAGGTCCTCGTCGGCGACATCACCGTCGGCCGGGATGATCCGGGTGCGCCGGTCGTCACCGTACTTCTCGACCAGCTCGGCGAGCTCGTCGTGCACGATGGCGCGCTGACGTTCCGGCTTGGCCAGGATGTCCTCGAGGTCGGCGATCTCGGCCTCGATCTTGGCCAGATCATCGACGATGCGCTGACGCTCGAGGGCGGCCAGGCGACGCAGCTGCATGTCGAGGATGGCCTGCGCCTGGATGTCGTCGATATCGAGCAGCTCGATCAGGCCGGCCCGGGCGATGTCGACGGTCTGCGAAGCCCGGATCAACGCGATGACCTCGTCGAGGGCGTCGAGCGCCTTCACCAAGCCGCGCAAGATGTGGGCGCGCTCGTTGGCCTTGCGCAACCGGTACCGGGTGCGGCGCACGATGACGTCCAACTGGTGCACCACATAGAGCCGGATCAGCTGGTCGAGGCGAAGCGTGCGGGGCACGCCGTCGACGATCGAGAGCATGTTGGCGCCGAAGCTGGTCTGCAGCTGGGTGTGCTTGTAGAGGTTGTTGAGCACAACCTTGGCGACGGCGTCGCGCTTGACCTCGACGACGATCCGCAGGCCCACCCGGTCACTGCTCTGGTCCTCGATGTTGGAGATACCGGTGAGCCTGCCGTCACGCACCTGATCGGCGATCGAGGTGATGAAGTTGTCGTGGTTGACCTGATACGGCAACTCGGTGATGACCAGCAGCGTGCGGCCCCGCGCGTCTTCCTCGATCTCGACGACGCCGCGCATACGGATCGAGCCGCGCCCGGTGGTGTAGGCATCGTGGATGCCCTGGGAACCGACGATCAGACCGTGGGTAGGGAAGTCCGGACCCTTGACCCGCTCGGTCACCGCGGCCAGCGTGGCCTCTTCGTCGGCCTCGTAGTTGTCCAGGCACCAGAAGACCGCTTCAGCCAATTCCCGAAGGTTGTGCGGCGGCATGTTGGTGGCCATACCGACCGCGATACCGCCGGAGCCGTTGGCCAGCAGGTTGGGGAACCGGCTGGGCAGGACGGTGGGTTCTTGCACCCGGCCGTCATAGTTCGGGATGAAATCGACTGTCTCCTCGTCGATTTCGCGCAGCATCTCCATCGCCAGGGGCGTCAGCCGCGCTTCGGTGTAACGCATGGCGGCCGGCGGATCGTTACCCGGCGAGCCGAAGTTGCCCTGTCCGTCGACCAGGGGGTAGCGCAACGACCACGGCTGGGCCATCCGGACCAGGGTGTCGTAGATCGACGAGTCACCGTGCGGGTGATAGTTACCCATCGTCTCGGCGACCGAGCGTGCGGACTTCGCGTGCCCGCGGTCCGGCCGGAAACCCGAGTCGTACATGGCGTAGAGCACGCGGCGGTGCACCGGCTTGAGGCCGTCGCGAACCTCCGGCAGGGCGCGGCCCACGATGACGCTCATCGCGTAATCGATGTAGCTGCGCTGCATCTCCTGCTGGATATCGACCGGTTCGATGCGATCGGTCGTTGCGCCGTCGTCGCCGGGCGGCAAAGTGGTGTCAGTCATCTGTTCCTCTGGAGACTAGAACTGGCCGTGTCGATGTCTTAGACATCAAGGAAGCGAACGTCTTTGGCGTTGCGGGTGATAAAGCTGCGCCGCGCTTCGACGTCCTCACCCATCAGGATGGAGAACAGTTCGTCGGCAGCGGCGGCGTCGTCGAGCGTGATACGACGCAGCACCCGGGCACTGGGATCCATGGTGGTCTCCCACAGTTCCTTGGCGTCCATCTCGCCGAGACCCTTGTACCGCTGGATACCGTCTTCGGTGTTGATCCTGCGGCCCGCCGCGCGGCCCGCCTCCAGCAGCCCGTCGCGTTCGCGATCGGAGTAGGCGAACTCGGGCTCGCTGCGCTGCCATTTGAGCTTGTACAGCGGCGGCTGTGCCAGGAAGACGTGCCCATTCTCGATGAGCGGCTTCATGAATCGGAACAACAACGTCAGCAGCAGGGTGGAGATGTGCTGGCCGTCGACATCGGCGTCGGCCATCAGCACGATCTTGTGATAGCGCAGTTTGGCGATGTCGAATTCGTCGTGGATGCCGGTGCCCAGGGCGGTGATGATGGCCTGGACTTCGGTGTTCTTCAGCACGCGGTCGATGCGGGCCTTCTCGACGTTGATGATCTTGCCCCGCAGCGGCAGGATCGCCTGATACATCGAGTCGCGACCACTCTTGGCCGAGCCGCCGGCCGAGTCACCCTCCACCACATACACTTCGGACAACCGCGGGTCGGTGGATCGGCAGTCGGCGAGCTTGCCGGGCAGCCCACCGATATCGGTTGCGCTCTTGCGGCGCACCAACTCCCGGGCCTTGCGTGCGGCCATGCGGGCCTGTGCCGACGAGACAGCTTTGTTGACAACGGTTTTCGCTTCGGCAGGGTTGGCCTCGAACCAGTGACTCAGCTGCTCATTGCAGATCTTCTGCACAAACGACTTGACCTCGGTATTGCCGAGCTTGGTCTTGGTCTGCCCCTCGAACTGCGGCTCCGCGACCTTCACGGAGATCACCGCGGCCAAGCCCTCGCGGATATCGTCGCCGGTGAGGTTGGAATCTTTCTCCTTGAGCAGCTTCTTGTCTTTGGCGTACTTGTTGACCACCGTGGTGAGCGCGCTACGGAAGCCCTCTTCGTGCGTGCCACCCTCGTGGGTGTTGATGGTGTTGGCGAAGGTGTGCACCGACTCGGAGTAGCCGGCGTTCCACTGCATCGCGATCTCGACCTCATGGCCGGGGCCCTTGCCGTCGAAGGCGATGATGCTCTGCTGGATCGGGGTCTTGGTCCGGTTGATGTGCTTGACGTAGTCAACCAGCCCGTCGGGGTAGTGGAAGGTCCGGTGTTTGACCTTGTGCGGTCCCTTGGCCTCAGCTTCTCTTTCGTCGGCGGTCTTCGGTGCCTCGGCGGTGTCACTGACGACTTCGTCGATGACGTCCTCCGCGGCGACGCGCTCGTCGACAAGGTCGATCGTCAGACCCTTGTTGAGGAACGCCATCTCCTGAAGGCGGCGGGCGACCGTCTCGAAGTCATAGATCGTGGTCTCGAAGATCTCGGGATCGGCCCAGAACCGGATGGTTGTACCGGTCTTCTTGGAGGGGCCGCCCTGTTTGAGGGTTCCGGGCACCGAGCGGTCGTAGTACTGGAACCACTCGTGGCCGTCACGGTGAACGGTGGCCTCCAACCGGGTGGAGAGGGCGTTCACCACCGAGACGCCGACGCCGTGCAAACCACCGCTGACGGTATAGCCGCTGTCCTCGCCGCCGAATTTTCCACCGGCGTGCAGCTGGGTCATGACGACGTCGATGGTGGGGGCGCCCGTGGCGTGCATCGCCACGGGGATTCCGCGGCCGTCGTCGGTGACCTGAACACTGCCGTCTCCGAAGATCTTGACGTCGACGCGGGTGGCGTAGCCGGCCATCGCTTCGTCGATCGCGTTGTCGACCACCTCCCAGACCAGGTGGTGCAGACCGCGTTCCCCGGTGGAGCCGATATACATACCGGGGCGCTTACGCACCGCCTCCAGGCCCTCGAGAATGGTGATCGATTCAGCGCCGTACTCCTTGGGAGCACTATTCTTCTCGGCAGCCACGTTGGACGCGTCTCCTAGGTCTTTGTAAGGGGATGCCTGCCGAAGGGTCACGTGTGCCCTTCGCGCATCTTTGACAAGTCTACCGTCAGACCGTGTTGGCACCGACCCTGAGGCGGCGTTTCTACACACCTAATTGAGCCGTGCGCGGAATTTCACGACGAACCATGCGTCCGGCCGCTAGAGGGAGTCCAATTTTTGGTTGGCGCGGCTCTCAGCCTCAGAGCCGGACGCTATCCGTAGGTGTCCCGGGGTCCGCGGCCCGAGATGTGCAGCGGTCCCTTGCGCCAGGACGGGCCGCTGGGCCCGGTGATCTTGAGCTTCGTCACCACGCCGTCGCCCACGGCCGCGGCAATTTTAGCCAAAAGCTGTGCCTGAACCATCCGTAATTGCGTCGCCCAGGCGGTGGATTCGGCGGAAACGCTCAGCACACCCTCGGACAAGGCTGTCGGGACCGCGTGTTCGGCGATATCGGCACCGACGACGGTCTCCCATTGTCCGAAGACCGCGCCCTCGGAAACCCGCTGGCCCCAACCTTGGCTCTTGGTCAGATCCCTGGTGACCGCACTCAGGGGCTGCGGATCACGCACATCGGGCCCCGGACCCGACCACCGGCGACGCCGTCGGTCGACAGGGGAACGGCGGCGTTCCGGCGAACTACGGCCCCGGCCGACGTCCTTGCCCTCGGCCCTCGCGGCGCCGCGAGCCTCCTCGAGGGTTCGGCGCACCAGATCCATCCCCTTCAGGTGGGCCAGGTGTGCCGGGGGAGCGTTGTCGTCCTCGGAATCGATGTCCTCGGGTCCGTCGCCGATCATTGCGTCACCTCCGAGATCCGGCCGTGCTCCCCATCACGCAACGCGATGCCGATACGGCGCGCCGACCACTGCCCGGGAATATCGTCGGCTACCGCGGCGGTCACCAAAACCTGTTCGGCACCCTCGGCGACATCGGCGAGGGCCTGCCGGCGGGCGTTGTCCAATTCCGCGAATACATCGTCGAGCAGCAGCACCGGCTCGGTGCCGTCGGCACGCAGCAGTTCATAGGCGGCCAGGCGCAGGGCAAGCGCCACAGACCACGATTCACCGTGGCTGGCAAAGCCTTTCGCGGGCTGCTCGCCGAGCACCAGTTCGAGATCATCGCGGTGCGGACCCACCAGACACACACCGCGTTCGAGTTCGGCGCCGCGGCGGGCGGCAAGCGCCTCGAGCAGGCCCGCTCGTAGCTCCTCGACACCTTCACCCGCCGAGCGATCGACCTGGCTGCGGTAATTGATGGACGCTGGTCGCGATGCCGGGGCCAACAGCTGATATGCCTTGGCGACCTCAGGAGCCAGCGCCGAGACCAGCTCGAGCCGCGCCGCCATCAGCTCGGCACCGTGCGCGGCGAGATAACCGTCCCAGACATCGAGAGTCTCCAGGGCGCCGCGGTCTCCGCGGTAGCGCGCCGCGGACGCCGTCTTCAGCAGCGCCGTGCGCTGTTTGACGACTTTCTCGTAATCCGAACGCACCGCGGCGATCCGGGGCCGCCGGATGGTCGCCAGATCATCGAGGTAGCGCCGACGATCACCCGGATCACCGCGGACCAGCGCCAGATCCTCCGGAGCGAACAGCACCGCACGCAGCACGCCGAGAATCTCGCGCGGACTGCGCACCGGAGACCGGTTGAGCCGGGCCTTGTTGGCCCGGCCACTGGTTATCTCCAGGTCGACCGCGAGTTCACGGCCTTCGCTGACCACGATGGTCGACACCACCGCACGTTCGGCGCCGGCCCTGACCAAGGGTGCGTCGGTGGCGACCCGATGCGAGCCGAGGGTCGACGAATACCACAGCGCTTCAACGAGATTGGTCTTGCCGTAACCGTTCTGTCCGACGAAGACAGTCGGCCCCGGCGTCAGCTCGATATCGGCCGACTGCCATGACCGGAAATCTTTGAGCGCCAGGTGCCGTACGAACAAGGTATCTACCCCGATTGCGAAATACGCTTGACCGCGTGGCCGCCGAACTGGTTGCGCAGCGCCGAAACAGCCTTCATGGTGGGTGAATCCTCTTGGCGGGAAGCAAATCTCGCGAAAAGAGAGGCCGCGATGACAGGCGTCGGGACGCGGTGGTTGATCGCTTCCTCCACCGTCCACCGGCCCTCACCGGAATCCTCGGTGTAACCGGAGATCGCGGCCAGACCCGGATCTTCCAGGAGTGCCTTGGCCAGCAGCTGCTGCAGCCACGACCGGACCACGGTGCCATTCGTCCAGGCCTGGATGACAGCCTGGGTGTCGGTGATCAACGGCTCGGCGGCCAGCAGCTCATAACCCTCGGCGTAGGCATTCATCAGCCCGTACTCGATGCCGTTGTGCACCATCTTGGCGTAGTGACCGGCACCCACCGGCCCGGCGTGCACGAAACCGTCTGCGATATCACCGGGGGGACGCAACGTGTCGAAGATCGGCATGGCCCGCGCGACATCTTCGTCGCTACCACCCACCATCAGGCCGTAGCCCTCTTCCAGACCCCAGATACCACCGGACACGCCGGCGTCGATGTACGAGATGCCTTTTTCGGCAAGCAATTCCGCGTGCGGACCATCTTCGGTGAATCGGGAGTTTCCACCATCGATCACCAGATCGCCGGCACTGAGCTCGGTAGCGAGGGTCTTGATGGTCTCATCGGTGATCGGACCCGACGGAACCATGACCCACACGACGCGGGGTGCCGACAGCGCCTCGGCGAGCGCTTTGATGGTCGGCACATCGGTCACCTCGGGGCGAGGATCGTAACCGATCACCTCATGGCCGCCCTGGCGCAACCGCTCGCGCATGTTGAAGCCCATTTTGCCCAGGCCAATCAGACCCAATTGCATCGAATGCCCCTCTTCCTACCGGGTCGTGCAGGGCTAGCCCGGCAGTCGAACCGGCATCAACAGATATACGTAGTCGGTCTGGAAAGCGGGGAACGGCCCGCTGCCTTCGGGAAGGCCTGCTCCATCATCGCTGACCGGACGCAACACTGCGGGTCGACTTGGTGTCGTGAAACCGAATGACACCTTGTCGGAATGCAACGAACTGAGACCATCAGTGAGATAGGTGGGGTTGAACGCAATGGTCAGCGGGTCGCCGGCGAACTCCACCTGCAGATCCTCCTCAGCGCGACCGACGTTGTCGGCACTGGCTGAGAGGCGCAACACGTTATCGCCGAATTCCATCCGGACCTGCGCACCGCGATCAGCGACCAGCGCGACACGTTTGATGGCCTCGGTCAGATCGGCGACGGCGACGGTGGCAACAGCGGTGTGCTCACTGGGCAGCAGCTGACGGAATTTCGGGAATTCCGCATCCAGCAGGCGGGTGGTGCTGCGCTTGCCGTCGCTGCGAATACCCAACAGCCCTTCCTTGCCGACCGTCGCACCCGAGCCCAGGGCCAGGTGAACCTCGGTTCCGGTGACTCCGGTTTTTGCGGCTTCGGCCAGCGTCTTGGCCGGGACCAGCACCGCGGCCTCGATATCGGCACCGGCCGTGGCCCAGGTCAACTCCCGGACCGCGAGGCGGAAACGGTCTGTAGCAGCCAAAACCACTGAATCGCCGGATATTTCGACCCGGATTCCGGTCAGCATGGGCAGCGTGTCGTCCCGGCCGGCCGCGACCGCCACCTGGCCGATGGCCTCGGCGAACAGATCGGCCGACACCACGCCGGTCTCGTCGGGCAGCGACGGCAGCGTCGGGTAGTCCTCGACCGCCATCGTCGGCAGCGAGAACCGGGCGCTACCGCATGTCAGCGCCACCCGGGTGCCGTCGACGCTGACCTCGACCGGTTTGGCAGGCAACGCCCTGGTGATATCCGAAAGCAGCCGACCCGATACCAAAACCGTTCCCGGAGAAGCGATCTCGGCCGGAACCTGCACCTCGGCGGAAACCTCGTAGTCGAAGCCCGAGATGGTCAGGCCTTCCTCGGATCCGGTGAGCAGGACACCGGCCAGCACCGGAGCGGTCGGCCGGGACGGCAGGTTACGTGCCACCCACGCCACTGCGTCGGCGAAGTCCTCGCGGGCGAGGCGAAACTTCAAATCGGTTACACCAACCGTCGTCGTCGACACGGCTATAGCGTCCCTTCGTCATCCCCAGAAAAAGCAAGTTTCAAGCGGCCCAGAAATCAGCCGGACGTGTTCGACCCCTCGCCACGCCCTACCGACCGTAACCGCAGTGAAGACCCACCGTAGAGCTTTCACGCGCAACTTGAAAGCTAGCCGATGGCGACGACAACCTCCCGACGAACACCATCTGTGGTGGCTGTGAAGCGCTGCGTCCCCAACACCTTCTTCTAAAGAAGAATCTGAAGTGATAACTCCGTATCAGTATTAGGGCCTGTGCAGGTTGGGGATGACATGCCGTCGGCGCAGTCCAGCGCGGCGCGGCGGGTGTGTATCGGCGGTGGATGAATGATGAACATTTCGCCGCCCCCTGTGGATCGGCACGAGTTGTGCACGGTTGTGCCGATCCGGCCGAGGTTGTCACGGGGTTGTACACAGTGCTGTGCACAGCCGCATCCTGTGACTGACGAGACGGCTGGGCCGGAAGTTTCTCAGAAGTTTTGTGACAACACGCAGTGACAGAGCGGAATTACCCGCCGCTGCAGAGGTGTAAACGAGAAAAATGTCAGCGCTTGGAGCGCTGGCGGATCCGTGTGGTGAGTTCCTTGACGTGATCGAAGACCTCACGCCGCTCGGCCATCTCACTGAGGATCTTGCGCTGGGCATACATCACGGTGGTGTGGTCGCGCCCGAAAGCCTGCCCGATCTTGGGCAGTGACAGGTCGGTCAGCTCACGGCACAGATACATGGCGATCTGGCGTGACTGCGCCAGGGCGCGTGTCTTGCCGGGGCCACGGAGCTCTTCGACGGTGGTGTCGAAATACTCCGCGGTGGCCGCCATGATGGTCGCCGAGCTGATCTGCATGGTGCTGGCATCGGCGATCAGATCACGCAGGACGATCTCGGCCAGCGACTTGTCGATGGGCGTCTTGTTCAGCGAGGCGAAGGCCGTGACCCGGATCAGCGCGCCCTCGAGCTCGCGGATATTGCGCTCGATACTGC
The DNA here is from genome assembly GCA_016197405.1 of Mycobacterium sp. Taxonomy (GTDB): domain Bacteria; phylum Actinomycetota; class Actinomycetes; order Mycobacteriales; family Mycobacteriaceae; genus Mycobacterium. The sequence continues at coordinate 55,163 of JACPVR010000035.1, read as the reverse complement.
TGGCGATGAGTTCGAGAACGTCATCGGGCACATCGAGCCGGTCCATCTGCGCCTTCTTGCGCAGAATGGCGATCCGGGTCTCCAACTCGGGTGGCTGGACGTCGGTGATCAAGCCCCATTCGAACCGAGTTCGAAGGCGATCTTCAAGTGTCGCAAGCTGTTTCGGCGGACGGTCAGACGAGATGACGATCTGCTTGTTGGCATTGTGCAGGGTGTTGAAGGTATGGAAGAACTCTTCCTGGATACCTTCCTTGCCCTCGATGAACTGGATGTCGTCGACCAGCAGCACATCGATGTCGCGGTAACTGCGCTTGAACGCGACTTTGCGATCGTCACGCAGCGAGTTGATGAAGTCGTTGGTGAATTCCTCGGTCGAGACGTACTTGACCCGCATACCGGGGAACAGTCGTTGCGCATAATTACCGGCGGCGTGCAGCAGGTGTGTCTTACCCAGACCCGACTCGCCCCAGATGAAAAGCGGGTTGTATGCCCGGGCCGGTGCCTCGGCGATCGCCAGGGCCGCGGCATGCGCGAACCGGTTGGATGCACCGATGACGAAGGTGTCGAAGGTATAGCGCCGGTTGAGACTGTTGACCTCGGGAGCGGCAGCGCTGGTGGCGGTGCGTCGTTCGGTGAAATACGACGGCCAGCTCTCATGGGCGCTGGCCAGCGCTTCACCGTCCTCGTCGACTTCGTCGTTGTCGGTGTCGGCAAGGCTGGGCTCGGAAAGTTCCGGTGAACTGGTGGACTCCGGGGCGGCTTCGGTGCTCGCAGGTGCGATTCGTACCCCGAGTTCGACGCGTTGGCCGAGCCGGCGGCTCAGTGCATCGGTGATCTGGTTGCGCAGGTGACGCTCGATCTCGTTCTGCACAAAACTGCTGGGCACCGAGAGCAGGGCAAAGCCTTCGACGATGGTGAGCGGTTTGACGAGCTTGAGCCAGGCGCGTTGCTGAGGGGTGAGCGGCCGGCCCGCATCGCTGTGACCATTGCTTCCGGGGGAGGGAGCGCCGTCGGGAGGGGTCGATCCGTTGAGTTCGGAGACCACATCGGCCCACAGCGTGGCGAAGGCGATTCCGGGATCATCAGGCAACGACAGATCCCCCTGGTTCTATATCCGGTGACGACGAAAACGCGACGACGACAGTTGTCCACATAGTTATCCACAGTTGTGGACGGAACAGCTGCCTTCGTTCGGAGCGTACCGGCGGAGACGTGCCGGGGCCCAATAAGACCTGCCACAGTTGCCTGACGGTGGCCATGTCGGTGTTAGTTAGGAGACCCCGGATCCTCACTCTTTTGTCTGGCGCCGACTCCGTGGAGACGGCATTGCCAGAAGCTAACAGGTTTATGACGGGGTGCCAACCGTTCTGCAACATTCCGTAGAGGTTTCTGCGAACTCCTCGGCGTGGCGTACGGCTTGCGGTGTGGCGGGTCTGATAGTGGACCGCTTTTCGTGAGCTCGAACGCCCAGTTCACCGTCGCAGGCAACCGGGATCACGTGCTGGTTCTGGCAGACTGACCGGTGAGCGGCCCGACGGTGAAGTTTGACCCAACGAACGCAGGTCAGTACCCTCGAGCAGTCGCCCGAACGTCGGCGATACGGCCGTGTCCGAGAACGTTTGACAACGTTCCTCGATGACGCGCCGGCTCAGAGCGAGACACCGAGCTTAACAACGGTCTTCGTGTCTGCCCGGGTACGACATACGTACGGGTGGAGCACGATGGCCAAACGCAACAAGGAGAGACAGCCGTGGCCAAGGGCAAGCGGACATTTCAGCCGAACAATCGGCGCCGTGCACGCGTGCATGGCTTCCGGCTGCGCATGCGCACCCGTGCGGGTCGCGCAATCGTGACGGGCCGGCGCCGCAAGGGCCGCCGCTCGCTGACCGCCTGATCCATTCGGATTGGCGGGACGTTGCTCCCAGCGCAGTATCGGATGACCCGGGCAGGTGAGTTCGGGGCCACGGTCAAACGAGGGGTGCGGGCTGCCCAGCCCGACATCGTTGTTCATGTGCGTCGTGACGATTCCGGCGCGCCGGGACCACGCGTCGGGCTCGTCGTCGCGAAATCAGTCGGCACCGCGGTTCAGCGGCATCGGGTGGCACGCCGGCTTCGACACGTCGCCTCGGCGTTGATCAGCGATATGGACCCGCAGGACCGCGTCGTCATCCGCGCGCTGCCGGGTAGCCGCAATGCCATCTCGGCCCGTCTCGAACAACAGCTTCGCACCGGCCTGCGCCGCACTCGCGATGCCCTCGGATCTGCTCGGTGACGGGTCGACCAGCCGGCAGGCGGAGTGTCCCGGTCCGCGTTCTGGTCTATGTCATCGAGTTCTATCGGCACGCGATCTCGCCGATGCGATTGCCGACGTGCCGGTTCACCCCGACCTGTAGCCAGTACGCAGTCGATGCGCTCACCGAATACGGACTGTTGCGGGGGAGCGCATTGTCGATAGTGCGGCTCGCGAAGTGCGGTCCGTGGCATCGGGGAGGATGGGACCCAATACCCGAACGCGGTGTGCAGCGTTCGGCACAGTGTTCGTGCAGTGACGCCGCCAGTGATGGCAGGAACGAGTCGTATGTTTAATTGGTTCAGCCTCGACATCATCTATTACCCGGTGTCGGCGATCATGTGGGTCTGGTACAAGCTTTTCGCTCTGCTGCTGGGTCCGTCCAACTTCTTCGCCTGGGCGCTCGCGGTGATGTTCCTGGTCTTCAGCCTCCGCGCGATTCTGTACAAGCCCTTCGTCCGGCAGATCCGCACCACGCGGCAGATGCAGGAGTTGCAGCCGCAGATCAAGGCGCTACAGAAGAAGTACGGAAAAGATCGCCAGCGGATGGCGCTGGAGATGCAGAAGCTGCAGAAGGAACACGGCTTCAACCCGATCCTGGGCTGCTTGCCGATGCTGGCGCAGATCCCGGTGTTCCTCGGGTTGTTCCACGTGTTGCGCTCCTTCAACCGGACCCAAGGTGGCTTCGGTCAGATCCACCTCACGGTGGAGGAGAACCGCGCCGTCGGTAACTACGTCTTCAGCGCCACCGACGTGGGCCACTTCCTGGACGCCAACCTGTTCGGTGCGCCTCTGGGCGCGACCATGATCCAGACCACCGGTATCGACGCGTTCACCGAGTTCAGTCGGACGGCTGTCATCGCGGTCGGTGTGCCGATCATGATCCTGGCGGGTATCGCGACCTACTTCAACAGCCGCGCCTCGATCGCGCGGCAGAGCCCCGAAGCCGCGGCCAACCCGCAGACCGCACTGATGAACAAGCTCGCGCTTTACGTGTTCCCGTTCGGTGTCGTCGCCGGTGGACCGTTCCTCCCGCTGGCCATCATCTTGTACTGGTTCGCCAACAACATCTGGACCTTCGGTCAGCAGCACCTCGTGTTCGGCCGGATCGAGAAAGAAGAAGAAGCCAAGAAGCAGGAAGCCATCGAGCGGCGGTCCGCCAATGCGCCGGCTCCCGGCGTCAAACCCGCGAAGGGACGCAAGCCGACGGCGGCGTCAGCGACGGATGCCGCGGAGATCGTCGAGAGCGACGGCACCGAGTCCGCGGGTACGGCCGACGACGGCACGGATGACGTGGCTCCGGGTAATCGGCCGCGCCCCGGCGCTCGGCCGAAGAAACGTAAGCGGTGACGGCTTTTCACCACCGAGGTGAACAGACCGCCGCCACCGCCAAGAGGGAAGAGGATGGAACGACATGACTGACGCAGATACCACCGAGAAGCTCGAGACGACTGAGAGCGTGGAAGACACCACCGCGGACGTGGTGGGCAAGACCGAGGACAGCGAGGACCGGCTGGTCGCCGAAGGCGAGATCGCCGGCGACTATCTCGAGGAGCTGCTGGACCTCCTGGACTTCGATGGCGATATCGACCTCGACGTCGAAGGCAGCCGTGCCGTGGTGAGCATCGATGGCGGCGAGGATCTGGTGAAGCTCGTCGGCCGCAAGGGCGAGGTGCTGGATGCCCTGCAGGAGCTGACCCGGTTGGCGGTGCACCAGAAGACCGGTGAGCGCAGTCGACTGATGCTCGATATCGCGGGGTGGCGCCGTCGCCGTCGCGAAGAGCTCGCGGCGCTGGGTGACAAGGTGGCCCACCGCGTGCTGGAGAGCGGCGAGCGCGAACAGCTCGCCCCGATGACGCCGTTCGAGCGCAAGATCGTGCACGACGCCGTTGCCGCCGTGGACGGCGTCCGCAGCGAGAGCGAGGGCGTGGAGCCTTCTCGCCGTGTCGTCGTCCTGGTCGACTGAGACGGTCTTCAGCGCAAGTTACATCTATGTAGTTCGAGTGGAGGTCCGCCGGATGCCAGGCGCACTGTCTCGAGAGCCGGAGGATGTTTCACGTGAAACATGACGGCACCTCGGATGCGCCGGCCGGCGCCGCCGAGGTCTTCGGTGATCGACTGGATCTCGCCGAGCGGTATGTTGGATACCTCGCGACCGCGGGCGTGGAACGCGGGCTGATCGGTCCCCGTGAGACCGAACGGTTGTGGGATCGCCATGTGCTCAACAGCGCCGCGGTGGGGGAGTTGCTCCCCGAGGCGACGCGAGTTGCCGACATCGGCAGTGGTGCCGGGTTGCCGGGTATCCCACTTGCCATCGCCCGCCCGGACCTCAACATCACTCTGATCGAGCCACTCCTGCGTCGCGCCACCTTCCTCGAGGAGGTCGTCGAGTCGTTGGGCTTGGCGCGCGTGACGGTGGTCCGGGGCCGCGCCGAGGAGCCCGCCGTGAAACGGGCGCACGGGGATCTGGATTTCGTGACGTCGAGAGCGGTCGCGGCGCTCGACAAGCTGACCCGCTGGAGCCTGCCGCTGCTGCGGCCCGGTGGCCAGATGCTCGCCATCAAGGGCGATCGCGCCCAGACCGAAGTAGACGAGTACCGACAGGCGATGACAACGTTGGGCGTGTCCGAGGTAAGGGTGGTCAAATGTGGCGTGAACTTTTTGACTCCGCCGGCCACCGTGGTGGTCGCCGTCCGCGGCGATCGGAAGCGGCGGTCCGTACGGCCGGGGTCGTCCCGGGGGAGGAGACCATGACGCAGGGCTCAGAGGGAACCTCTGCCGCGGGCGGTTCCGACGCAGCGCGTGTTTCACGTGAAACATGGAACGGATCCAGCGAGTACGACACCCCCATCGGTGCCGCCGCCGAACGCGCGATGCAGGTACTGCACACCAACCGCACCCTGCCTCACCCGACTCGGCTGCGGGTGTTCACCATCGCCAACCAGAAGGGCGGCGTCGGTAAGACCACGACGGCGGTGAACCTGGCGGCGGCCCTGGCGGTACAGGGACTCAAGTCGTTGGTCATCGATCTCGACCCCCAGGGCAACGCCAGTACCGCTCTCGGCATCGACCGCCGACAGTCGGGGACGCCGTCGTCCTACGAGGTCCTCATCGGCGAGATCCCACTGCATGAGGCACTGCGGCGCAGCCCTCACAACGAGCGACTGTTCTGCGTACCGGCGACCATCGATCTGGCCGGCGCGGAAATCGAATTGGTCAGCATGGTGGCTCGCGAGAATCGACTGCGCAATGCGCTGGCCGAGCTGGAACAGTCCGACTTCGACTACGTCTTCATCGACTGCCCGCCGTCGCTCGGGTTGCTCACCATCAACGCGCTTGTCGCGGCGCCCGAGGTGCTGATTCCGATCCAGTGCGAGTACTACGCGCTGGAGGGGGTGTCGCAGTTGATGAACAACATCGAGATGGTGAAGGCGCATCTGAATCCCCGGCTGGAGGTCACCACGGTGATCCTCACGATGCACGACGGTCGCACCAAGCTGGCCGACCAGGTCGCCGAAGAGGTGCGGCGTCACTTCGGCGACAAGGTGCTCCGGACGGTGATCCCGCGCAGTGTGAAGGTCTCGGAAGCCCCCGGGTACAGCATGACCATCATCGATTACGACCCTGGCTCACGCGGTGCGATGAGCTACTTGGACGCCAGCCGTGAGATCGCCGAGCGCGGAGCTGCTTCACCGAAGGGACACGCATGACAACTCCGTCACGTCGCAAGGGCGGCCTCGGTCGCGGCCTCGCGTCGCTGATTCCGACCGGACCCGTCGAAGACGGCCAGGCCGCCACGCTGGGTCCGCGGATGGGTCAGGGAGCCGCGGACGTGTTGCTCGGTGGGCGGCCCGAGCCGACGCCGGAGATCGCCGAAGTGGGGGCGGTGTATCGCGAGATCGAGCCTTCCGCCATCGAGCCGAACCCCCGCCAACCGCGGCAGGTGTTCGACGACGACGCGCTCGCCGAACTTGTCCACTCGATCCGCGAGTTCGGTCTGATGCAGCCGATCGTGGTGCGTGAGGTGCCGGCATCCGGCGACATCCGCTATCAGCTCGTGATGGGGGAGCGGAGGTGGCGGGCCGCGCAGGCAGCGGGGCTCACCGCCATCCCGGCGATCGTGCGGGAAACCGCCGACGACAATCTGCTGCGCGATGCGCTCCTGGAGAACATCCACCGGGCGCAGCTGAACCCGTTGGAAGAGGCGGCCGCCTACCAGCAGCTGCTGGACGAATTCGAGGTGACGCACGACGAGCTGGCCGCCCGGATCGGCCGCTCCCGTCCGCTGATCACCAATATGATCCGGCTCCTGCGCCTGCCCATCCCGGTGCAGCGCCGCGTCGCGGCCGGCGTGCTGTCGGCCGGCCACGCCCGCGCGCTGTTGGCACTGGAGGCCGGACCGGAGGCGCAGGAGGAACTGGCTGCGCGCATCGTGGCCGAGGGGATGTCGGTGCGGGCGACCGAGGAGGCCGTCACGTTGGCCAACCGGGAGGACACCAGCAAGCCGGCACCGCCGCGACGGAAGCCGATCCAGATGCCGGGTCTGCAGGATGTCGCCGAGAAGCTGTCGAGCGCGTACGACACCCGCGTCACGGTCAGTCTCGGCAAACGAAAAGGCAAGATCGTGGTCGAGTTCGGGTCGGTCGAGGACTTGCAGCGGATCATCGCGTTGATGGAGAAAACTGGCGGCTGAAATCCACGTCGGGAGATATGAGCGAGTTACGTCACTGTGACATATCTGCGGTCTGAGTCGGGCGGAAAAGTGCTGGAATATTCAAAGCGCTTGCGTAGCAAGTGAATTCAATGACAGTTCGATCCTTGCTCGCCGAAGCGGGCGATAATGGTCAGGGTGCCGCGTTGTCTCCTATCCTGGAGGGGCTGCTACGCACGACAGCACCGCTGAAAGGCCCGGAAAGCTAGTGTCCGCTCGTATCACGCCGTTGCGACTCGATGGGTTCGAGCTGTTGCCCAAGCACGCCCGGCAGTGCGTCTTCTGGGAAGTCGATCCGGGCGCCGTCGGACACGACGATCATCTGTCCGATCCGGAATTCGAAAAAGAAGCATGGCTGTCGATGGTGATGCTCGAGTGGGGCTCCTGCGGACAGGTCGCCACTGCCGTTCCGGTCGGGCGCGACGACGACACCGACAGCACCGAACATCCCGTCCTCGGCTATGTCCTCTACGCACCGCCGTACGCGCTGCCGAGGGCCCAACGATTTCCCACCGGGCCGGTGAGTGCCGACGCCGTCCTCCTCACCTCGATGGGCGTCGAGCCCGGGCCGGCGGGGGAGGGACTGACCAACAGTCTCGTCGCCGCGGTCGTCACCGAACTGGTGCGCCGTGGTGTCCGCGCCCTCGAGGCATTCGGCCGAACCGCCGCCGCTGCCGCCGCGCTGGAAGAACAAGCGCACGACTCCGAACTCGTCACCGCGGTCCGACCGCTCGGCGAATGCTCGTTCGACAAGTGCATGATCGACGCCGAATTTCTGCTCGAGGCCGGATTCGTCGTCGTCGCCCCGCATCCGTACTTCCCGCGGCTTCGCCTCGAGCTCGACAAGGGGCTCGGCTGGAAAGCTCAGGTCGAGGCGGCACTGGAGCGATTGCTGGAGAGCGCCCAACTGGAGCAGCCCGTCGGGGCCGCAGCGAGAATAGCTGAACCGGCGATCAGGTACCGCTGAGCCGGCCGGCCTGATCGACCGCGAGCTCGTGTGCCAACAGCTCGGCGAAGGTGAACGTGCCGGTCGGCCGGTCGTTCTTGCCCAGCAGGTAGAGCCGCTTCACCGCGGCCAGAATGCCCTCGGCGATGGCGTCGCGGGTCTGCGTCGAGACCAGCATCTCGCGGTCCCGTGGATTGGTGATGTAGCCGACGTCCACCTGGACGGTGGGCATCCGGGTCAGCCGCAGCAGGTCCCAGGTACGGCCGTGGGTACGGCAATCCCGTAAACCGGTTCTGGCCACCACTTCCCGCTGAATGAAATCGGCGAGATTGCGCCCGATGGTCGACACCGAGCCATGTGAGTTGCCGAAGTGGAACGACGCGACACCGTTGGCCGACGGGCTGGGCTGGGTGGCACACCGCAAGCTGATCATCAGATCGGCGCCGACATCATTGGCCGTCGCGGCGCGCTCGGCATCGGACGGACTGCGATTGGCCGGGCGCGAGAGGAACGTCTCCATACCGATCGCCGTCATCCGGCCTTCGAGACGACTTGCCAAGTCCCACAACGCATCCGCTTCGCTGATCGGACCGTCCGGACCCTGCGTGATCAGACCGTGGTCGCTACCGCCGCGGCCCGGATCGATGATGATCCGCTTCCCCGACAGCTTGGGGCCCGAGCGTCGGACTAGCTCCTCCTCGTGGATCGCATGCGGCGAACCGCCGGTGACCCGCGAACCGAGAAAATACAAGGAACGCAACGTTTCCGGGCCGCAGATACCGTCGGCGGACAGGCCGTACTCACGTTGGTAGGACATCAGCGCGTTATGCGTCTGCAGACCGAAGTGGCCGTCGACCATGCCGGTGTAGAAACCGAGATCCTGCAGGCGCGCCTGCAGCGTGGCGACGTCGTCGCCGTACATCGGGGCGCCGAACTGATGGTTGAGGGTGCGGGCGCCCAGGCGGTAGGACGCCTCCTTGAGTGAACGGTAGGTCGCCTCGCCGACGACACCGTCCACCAGCAACCCGCGACCTTGCTGGAATGCCCGCACCGCCTCGTCGAGATCGGTGTCGAAGAAGTCCAACGCCACGTGGCGACCGGTACTCAGATCGGCGTCGGGGTTGTCGACCAGACCCAGCGCCGACAGGGCTGCCCGGATCTCGGCCACAGCTGCGCTGCGGTCACCGAGACGCAGTGCGTCTGCGGTGTTATCGCGGCGCGGAGTCGACATCACGGGGCCCTTCAGTCTTCGCGGTCAACGGCGTGGCTATGCCGTGACAGTGGCCAGCAGGCTAGCCAGCATTCTCTCAGACGCGCGCCGGAATCAGGAAAACCCCAGGCGCGAGCCGCCGGTTCGAAGCGAATCCGCAGGTTTTTCGAAACCTTCTAGGAAACGACGTCGGACAGCTCCCGCAGCAAAGCCGCCTTACCCTTGGCGCCGACGATTCTCTTGACCGCCTCGCCGTCCTTGAACAGGATCATCGTCGGGATCGAGACCACCTGAAAGTTTCTGGCAGTCTCCGGGTTGGAGTCGACGTCGAGCTTGGCGATGGTGAGCTGGCCGGCCTTCTCGGTGGCGATCTCCTCCAGTACCGGGGCAACCATCCGGCACGGGCCGCACCAGGTGGCCCAGAAGTCAACGAGCACAGGCTGACTGCTGCCCAGGACGTCGACGGCGAACGAGTCGTCGGACACGGTGACAGTGGCGCTGTCGTCGGAATCACTCATTGCGGAGCTCCAATCAGGTTGGTGTCGGGGGTCTGTGATGCCGCCGACGCATTCTCGGCGGATTCGGCAAGCCAGCGCTCGGCGTCGATCGCCGCGGCACAACCGCTGCCGGCGGCCGTGATCGCCTGCCGGTAGGTGTGGTCCACCAGGTCACCGGCAGCGAACACACCCTCGACGGAGGTCGCCGTCGACCGGCCCTTGACCAGCACGTAGCCCTCCGGATCGAGGTCGACGATGCCTTTGACCAGCGCAGAGCGCGGATCGTGTCCGATCGCGACGAACATTCCGGTGACCGGCAGGACGGACTCCTCGCCGGAGACCTTGTTGCGCAGCCGCAGCCCCGACACCGTGCCGTCGCCTTCGACGGCGATGACATCGGTATTGGTCAGGAACGTGATCTTTTCGTTGGCGCGGGCCCGTTCCAGCATGATGCGGGAGGCGCGGAACTCCTCGCGGCGGTGCACCAGGGTCACACTGCGGGCGAACTTGGTCAGGAAGGTCGCTTCCTCCATGGCCGAGTCGCCGCCGCCGATGACCGCGATGTCCTGATCCTTGAAGAAGAACCCGTCGCAGGTGGCACACGCGCTGACACCACGGCCGAGCAGCTCCTGCTCACCCGGGATGCCCAGATAGCGCGCGGCCGCACCCATCGCGAGGATGACGGCGCGTGCCGAGAAGGTCTCGCCACCGGAGGTCGTCACGGTCTTGACGGGGCCCTCGAGCGAAACCTGCTCGATATCCTCCATCTGCAGGTCGGCACCGAATCGCAGAGCCTGCTCGCGCATCTCCTCCATCAGCGCGGGCCCGTCGATACCTTCTTTGAAGCCGGGGTAGTTCTCCACCTCGGTGGTGGTCATTAGGGCGCCACCGAACGAGGTTCCCTCGAAGACCACCGGATTGAGCTGGGCGCGGGCCGTGTAGATGCCCGCGGTGTATCCGGCGGGTCCGGAACCGATGACGATGACGTCATGGATGGGCGTGCTGGCGGTCATACGGACCTTTCTGGCGTGAGCCGGCAGAGTCGAGGCGGGCCGGCGTTGGCACGAATACAAACACAAGGGTAGGCCCGGCTGTTCCCGGACGTGTGTGCACGGGTACCCGCGTCACGGCCTTTTCACGGTGGTTTGCGCCAGCAGACCGGTATCGACCGAGCTGCACCCGGCGGGAACGGCGATGGCCGTCACCGTTGCGGGGTCCTCACCGCCCAACAGCAGCACCACGGCGATGCGCCCGTGCATCTGCACCTGGCGGGCACCCAGCACGTCCGCAGTGGCCGGGTAGCCCAGCCCTGCCAGGCAAGAGGCGCGCCGGCGGGTATCGGTGAGGGGGCCGTAGTCCGGCGGGGCATCCAGCAGGTCCAGCAGCTCGTCGGCCGACAGCGGGATCGGCACCGGGGGCTGGGTGGTGATCTCCCTGGCCGAGGTCAGAGTGCTCACGACAGCGGTCTCCGGGCGGTTGAGCGCCATCGCGCCGACCGTCAGCGCGGCCAGCGCCGCCAGTGCGCCCACGATCGCACCGGCACGCCGTGCCCGCCCGAGCGTCGGGCGGGCCGCATGCTGCGGTGCGCGATCCACCGGGTCATCCTGCCAGCACCGCGGCCAGCCGGGCCCGGCCCCGCGAACAGCGGCTCTTCACGGTGCCCTGCGGTATGCCGAGCAGATGCGCCGCGTCGGCGACGGAATAGCCGTGCATGTCGACCGCGATCACCGCGGCGCGTTGCTCGTCGGGCAGCCGCATCAAGGCCCGCCGCACCTCGATCGCGGTGTCGACCTCGGCGGTGCGGTCGCCGACCAGGTGCTGATCGGTGTCGAGTGCGACGGTGCGCTGCGAGCTGTTTCGCCGCAGCCGATCCACACAGGCGTTCAACACGATGCGATGCAGCCAGCTGCTGACCGCCGCGTGATGGCGGAAGGTGCCCGCACGCCGGTAGGCCGACAACATGGCGTCCTGCAGGACGTCGTCGGCATCGCCCGGGCAGCGGCTGTCGGCCAGCCGGTGCAGGCGCTGCCGGTGCCTGCGGAACAACTCCTCGAAGGCGTACCGATCGCCGCCGACGTGCGCGGCCAGCAGTTCGTGGTCGGTGCGCTGCGTGGAGAAGGTGCTGACCATGCGGCGGACAGTATCGACGGCCGCAGCGACGGGCACTTCACCTGCGCGGCACCTGGGGACAACGGTCCCCGCCGGTCAGGACGCGGCGCGCAGGGTGATGTCGGTGATATCGGTCCGGCTCTTGCCGTCCACCGTTCCCAGCGTCGAAATCCACACCAGCACAGTCGATGTGGGCTCGGTAGCGTTGACGGTGATGGTGTTGTCGCCGACCTTCATGGTGGCAGGCTGGGTCAGCGCGACGGTGTCTTCCAGCGATGCCGGGGTGGCACTGGTGGCCGAGCGGATCTGGATCTGGGTGCCGGTGCCGGTGACACCGACGGTGACCGTGCTGAGCTTCGTCGGTTGTGGAAGTTGCAGCAGCAGACCCACGCCGTTCTTGAAACCGGGGAACGGGGCAGGATCGGAGTAGGTGTCGGTGGGCCACATGGTCGCCGGGTTTCCGTCGATCGCCAGTCCGGCCAGCTCGGGTGCATCGGCCTCGCCCTGCGGCGAGAACACCGTCGCCCGAACGGGTTTGACGACCCCGCCGGCCGCGCTGTCGGCGTCGCTACTCGACGACGGGGGGCTCAACCCCAGCTGGTCGGCGTCGATACCGCCGCCGACGTCACCGAAAATGCCCTTGAGCACCGACGCGAGGATTATCAGCGCGACCACCACGACCGCGGCGGCCGCACCGAGCCCGATCATCAGGGCGCGCCTGCGGCGGGCCTGGTCCGCGGGGCTCGCGGCCGAAGCCAACGGTTGCATCCGGCTGCGGCCGGGTGCGGCGTCGGACTCGACGGGCTCCAGGGACTCGGTCCGATCGGCCAGCGCCGTCGCCTGCTGCAACAGGTTGAGCAGGGTGGGTGCGGTGCGGATACCGCCGCCCTCCTGGACCGAACGGGCGGCGGCTGCCGAGATCTGGAACGGGATACTGCGGTCGATGGCACGCGGCTCCAGCGGCAGACCGCTGGGATCTGTTGCCGCGGCGGGCATTCCGCTGGCGGTGCCGGTCTCGGGTAACGGCCACCGGTTGACCAGCAGCGCGTACAGGGCGGCTCCGATACCGCGGATATCGTCTTCCGGGGTGGCGTCGGGCATGGTGGCCGGGAAGGCCAGTGCGACGTCACCGTCGATACTGACCCGGATCCGGCTGGGGTGATCGATCGACAGAGCCACCCCCGCCCGGTGGGCCACGTCGGCGGCGGCGGCCAGTGACTGGATGGCGCGGGCACCGCCGATCGGCGACGGCGATGTCGCCGCCACCTCCTGCAGGGAGCCGCCGCGAATCCATTCCGACACCACCAGGCCACCGGTTCCGGTGTGCGCGACATCGAGGACCCGGGCCACACCCGCTCGATCGATACGGCTCAATCGCGAAGTGCGGGATAGAATTTCACGCACAGTCTCATCGGGAAGCGTGCCGTCGGGGTCGACGAAGGTCAACGCGACCTGCCGGTCCAGTGCGGTGTCGAGGGCCTGCCAGAACTGCAGGGCGGGCGGCCCGCCGTGGAACACCAGCAGACGGTACCGGCCACCGGCGATGCTGGCGCCCGGTATCAGCGCGATATCGTCGCCGGCCGGGGACTCGGTCGCCGATTCCCGTGGCGTGGCGAATACCAGCGGCTCGCGAGTGGGATCGCCGGCGTAATCGGCGGCCGGACGCACCGGTGTCTCGGCCGGTGGGACCGAACCGATCGGCGGGTCGGCGGGCACGTCGGGGGTGAAGTCTTCGGCTGCCGTCCGCGGGATCTTCGTCGTCGCGTCCGGAGCGCCACCACCCGAGGTCTCGTCGGTCACCCCCGGTCCTTTCCCCTGTCCACGGGCAACAGGTGCCTGTGGTGTGTATCTCGCGGCCCCGCGATCCGATACGGGCGGCAGGGGCCGATTTCTGGGCTCAGCGTACGTGACCGTCCCCCGTGCGGTGGCCGAGTCGCCGGTCAGCGGGGCGGCGGCGGGCACGGCGCCGCGGCCCAGACGCCGGCGCACGACGGCCAGCGCGGCCAGCGCTTCCGGCACTCGGGCCGCGACCAGCACCGCAGCAGCGATCGGCACCATGATCAGGCCCAGAATGGTCAGCCGCAGCAGAGAGCCGACGCCGCCGCTGCTGTCGGTGAGTTGATGCAGGCCCAAGAGCCGGTCGGCGACGTGGCCGATGAGTCCGGCGGTCAGGGCGGCGGCCATCGTCACCAGGATGGTGCGCCACACCGTCAGATCCAGCAGATGACCACCGGGCGGCCGCAGCGCGCGGCGCAGCAGGATGTAGCCGACGATGGCGCCCGCCAGGAAGCCCAGCCCGTTGGCCGTACCGAGGTAGCCGGCGACCAGGTCCGGGTTGTCCGTGACGTGCGGGGCCGCCAGTGATCCGATGATCTTCACCACGGTGATCGCGATGACGACCAGGATCGGTATCCAGGGCTGCTGGCGGGCGTAGAAGACCCGAAGTTGCAGCAGCACCAAGGTGTAAGGAATCAGCGTGAAAGCCGACAGCGATATCGAGATCCCCAGGTAGTTGGCGTCGACACCACCGAAATTGCCGTAGGCGAACAGCGCGCTGCCCATCGCGGGCCCGCCCACCGTCATGAAACCGACGATCGGGATCAGCGTGATCATGGTGAGCCGGGTCGCCAGCGACAGATCAGCGAGTACCGCACGGGAGTCCTCGGCGGCAGCATTGCGGCTCAGCCGTGGCATCACCACCGTCAGCACCGTCACGCCGATGATGCCGAACGGCAGCTGCAGGACCAGCCAGGTGTAGTTGTAGATCGCCGGCCCGGATGCCGCTGCGGTGCTGGCGATCTGGTTGCCCACGATCAGCCCGATCTGGCTGATCAGGACGTAGAGCACCATCGCGGCCGCCATCGCGCCGAATTGTTTGAGCCGGTCGTCGAGACCCCACAGCGGCCGCAGGCTCACCCGCTGACGGCGGATCGCGACCAGCAGCACCGCGGTCTGAGCCACCACGCCCAATGTGGTGCCGATGCCGAGCACCAGCAGCTTGGCATTGCCCATCTCGACCGGGTCGATGGAAAGTTCGCCGGGGACAAGCACATACACACCGAGGGTGGCGATCGCCACGACGTTGTTGAGCACCGGCGCCCAGGCCGGGGCACCGAAGACGTTGCGGTTGTTCAGGATTGCCATGAAGACCGAGGACAGGCCGTAGAAGATCACCTGCGGTAGCAGCAGATAGGCGAACGCGGTGGTCAACGGTTCGTTGACCTGAGGGTGGCTGCCCAGCATGAGCCGCACCAGCAACGGTGCCGCAGCGACCGAGAGCAGCGTCGTCACCGCGAGCAGTGTGGTCGCCAGTGTCACCAGGCGCCGGACGAAGGCGGCACCGCCGTCGGGGTCGTCGCGTTCGGCGCGCGCCAGCACCGGCACGAAGATGGCGGTGAAGGTCGCTTCCAGCACCAGCGCGGCCACCATGTTCGGCAGCTGATTGGCCACCGAGAACGAACTCGACAGTGCCGCACCCAGAATGGCCGCCAGCAGCACGATCCGGATGAACCCGGTGATGCGGCTGACCAGGGTGGCCAGCGCCATACCCCAGGACCGCGACACCACCGCGGCGTCGGACATCTCGGTGCGGGCCGGCGGTGCATCGGAGACCCG
Source organism: Mycobacterium sp. (assembly GCA_016197405.1). Lineage (GTDB taxonomy): Bacteria > Actinomycetota > Actinomycetes > Mycobacteriales > Mycobacteriaceae > Mycobacterium. Next base: position 39,785 of record JACPVR010000035.1, on the reverse strand, counting down.
CGCGGTGCGCGGGGACAGTTCGCGAGAATTCATCGGTCGTCCCGTTTCGGGCGGTCCAGGTCCGCCGGGTCGGGTTGCCCGCGGAACCGGTGCCACAACCGGCGCCCGGTGAGCGTCACCAGCACCGCACCCGCGGCCATGGTGATGAAGAACAGCACCTTGCCGTAGGCATTGGAGTGCACCGAGAGCCGGACCGGCTCGCCGAGGGCCAGACCGTCCGGTGTGCGCAACGAGACGTCGACGGCGACGCGCTGGGTGAAATGCACCTCGATCGGAACCCGCAGCGGCAGATAACCCGGCGGCAGCTCCTGTTCACCGACATCGGTGACGGTCATACCCGGCGGCGCATCCACCGCGAGCCGGACCCGGATCGGCACGGCCAGATCATTGCGCAGGGCCAGCGGCAGCGGGCTGCGTTCGGTGGCCAGCGTGTAGGACCCGCCGGGGTTGACGATGGTCACCGCGCCGAACAGATCGTCGATGGTGTGGCCGACGACATCGAGGCGCTGGCCGGCCAGCCTGTTGCGGGAGTCGGCGGGTTCGGCCTGGCTCAACGCCCGCAGCATGTCCTCGCGAAGGGGAGCGGTGTACTGCGGGCCGGTCAGGCCGGTCTGCTGGTTGGTCGTCAGTGCCGCGGTCAAACCCCAGACCCGGCCGATCTGCTCGGTGACCTGCCGCACCACGCCGTCGTCGAACTGGCCTTCGGTGTTGTCCGCGGTCGTGCCGACCGGCTGCGGTTGTTGCGGGTCGACGGAGTTCTCCGCGATGACCGCGGCAAGCGGTCGCGGTGTGGCCAGACCCGCATGGATCGAGGTGGCCAGTGCGGTCAGCACCGCCGATGCGTCATCGGCCCGCACATTCCACGTCGACGGGGGGACCAGCAGCTCGGTGCGTGGCTCGGCTTCGGGACGCAGTGCGCGCCACGCCATCGAGGCGACGGCATCCTGCCGGCGGGCCACGGCCGAATCATGCATGAGCGGAACCGTCAGGGCGGCGTCGAGATAGGAGGGCGATATCGGCTCGCTGCCGAGACCGGCCAGCGCGGCCCCGACGCTGGGGTCGAACGGCGCGGTGACCACTCGTGCCGAGATTCGGCGCGGCGACAGATCGACGGCCTGCGCGGCACCGCTCTGGTCTTGCGGGGCCGCCGAGATCGCCACCGTCGCGCCCTGGGTTTCCAGCAGGTCGGCGATGCGTTGATCGAGTGGTCCGTCACCGATCAGCGTCACACCGCGGGTCACCGGGACACCGAGCAGCTGCTCGACCAGATCGGCCGCGCCGGTGGTGGCGAAATCGCTGAGCGCGGGGTCGCCGATGCGGGCCAGCGCGTTCAGGTCGGCCTGTCCGTAGGGGGTGGCCACCACGCACATCCGGCCGGCCAGCGCACGCAGCCGGTTCATCCAGTCGGTGGCCACCGGCTGGCCGGTACCGGGATGGCTTGCGGTGCCCAGGCCGTCGGCGGAATCGGCGACGGTGTAGCCCGCGATCATGGCGTTGACCGTCACCAGCAGATCGGGGTCCACCGCCAGGCACAGCGCCCTGTTGACCTCACCGGCCGGATCGACCTGCGGGCTGGTGGCGAACTCCGCGGCGCCCAGCAGTGCGTCGAGCCGTCCGCCGGGTGCCAGCGAGGTGGCCAGGTCGTCGTTCATCAGGCGTACCGGTGTGGTGCCGCCGGGCACGCCGGGCGCCAACCGCGGTTTGTCGGCCAGCGGCCAGAGCATGGTGACACCGACCGGGCGGGTGGTGTCGGGCGCGACGATATCGCCGAGGCCCGCGTTGTCGCCGGGGTTCTGGGCCGGCACGCCGAGCACCGGCAACAGGAACCGGGCGTCGTCGAGCCGGGCCGGTTCGCCGTAGTCGGGTGTCCCGTTGACGTTGACCAGCAGCGGGTACACGCCGGGGTGATCGATCCCCAGCGCGGGTTCGGTCGCCGACCGCAGGGGATAGGTCATCACGAACCCGGCACTCTGCCCGCGCTGGAGTTCACCGGAGACCGTGATGAACTCGGCGACGGGCTCGAATTGTGCTGTGGTGCCGGCGAGATCGGTGCGCAGTTGTCCCGACGTGGACACCTCGGGCGCGCGCTCCAGGCGCGCGACGATATCGCGGACCGCGCGGTCGCCGACGTTGGCGACGGTGCCGGTGACGGTGAGGACCGCCGCGCTGCCGGTGGTGACGACGTCCGGCGTGACGCTGTCGATCCGCACCGCCAGAAATGGTGTCGAGCCCGGCTCACCGGCGATCGCGTGAGGCAACGTGAGTGTCATTCCGGAGCCCGCGAACAGCACAGCGAGAACCGCCAGGAGCGCGGCTACCCGCGGCGCTCCGATCCGCCAGCGCCGGCGGGCGTTCACGGTGCCGGCCCGCAACCGTTCGTCCGGCCCGGAGCGGATCCGTCGGAACGATGGTTGCGGGTGTGCGAATGGGTTTGCGGCCGCCGTCGCGGCGACGTGCGGGGCAGCGGAGGCAGCGCGCCGGGGCCGTCGGACTGAAGTTTGTCGATCAGATCGCCGGCCACCTCGGCGAGTCGGCGTTCGTCGGCGTAGGCCAGCCGGGACGGCAGTTCGTGCAGCGGAACCCAGGCGACCTCGGTGACCTCGAGATCTTCGTCGGAGAGTTCACCGCCGGAGAACCGCAGCAGGTAGTGGTGCACGGTCTTGTGCACCCGCCGGCCCTCGGTGACGAACCAGTAGTCGATGCTGCCGAGCGCGGCCAGCACCTTGCCCTGGATCCCGGTCTCCTCGGCGACCTCTCTGATGGCTGTCTGCTCGGCGGTCTCACCCTGTTCGATATGCCCCTTGGGCAACGACCACAACATGCGTCCACGCCGGTCGACCCGACCGATCAATGCGGCGACCTGTTCGGAGCGGGGCCCGTCCAGTCCGTCGATGACCAGCCCGCCCGCCGAGGTCTCGTGCACGGTGCGCAGCCGGTCACCGGGATTGCGTCCGGAGCGTGGCCGGCGGGGTTTGGCCTTTTCGGTCTTCGGTGCGGGCTGCGTTGCGGGGGCCGGGGTGTCGGCCGCGGAGCCGGCGTCCGCAGCTGCCGGACCGGCAGCACGACGGCCACGACGCCGCCCGCGGCGCCGTCTTGGTTTGGCCTGTTCGCCGTCCGACACCCCTGCGATGGTAGCTGGCACTACCTCGGGGTTCGGCCTTCACTCGCCGGTAGGACACCGGTGGTCCGGCGGGCCGGAGATCTCATTAGGCGCCAAACCGGGCGAGCATTAGGCTCACCGAACGTGCCTGAAACCGTTCCCGGCGCCGAAGATGATGTCGCGCTGCTGGCCCGCGCCCTGCGCGCGCTGAACCAGCACGGGGGATTGCTGCCTGCCCTGGGGGCCCGGTTCGAAGAGGCCGGCCACCAGCTCTACCTCGTCGGCGGAATTGTCCGCGATGCCCTGCTCGGCCGGCCGCTGAACAACATGGACTGGGATTTCACCACCGACGCGCGTCCGGCGGATGTGCAGAAACTGCTGCGCGGTTGGGCAGAAGGTATGTGGGACACCGGGATCGAGTACGGAACCGTCGGTGCCGCGCGCGGCAAGGACCGGGTGGAGATCACCACGTTCCGTGCCGATGCCTACGACCAGGTGTCGCGCAATCCGCAGGTGCGGTTCGGCTCGAACCTGCAGGACGACCTGGTGCGCCGCGATTTCACCGTCAACGCCATGGCGGTGCGCGTCAGCGCCGACGGGCCGGTCGAGTTCCTGGACCCGCTCGACGGCCTGGCGGCACTGCGGTCCAGGACGCTGGACACGCCCTCGGCTCCCGAGGTCTCCTTCGGCGACGATCCGCTGCGGATGCTGCGCGCGGCGCGGTTCGTCTCGCAGCTGGAATTCACCGTCGCGCCCCGGGTGCGTCAGGCCATCACCGAGATGGCGCCGCAGATCGCGCGGGTGACGGTGGAACGGGTCGCCGTCGAACTGGACAAGCTGATCCTGGGTGCCGATCCGGTCGCCGGTGTGGACCTGATGGTGAGCACCGGGCTGGGGGAGCAGGTGCTGCCCGAAGTGGGTGCCATGCAGATGGCGATCGACGAGCACCATCAGCACAAGGACGTCTATCAGCATTCGTTGACGGTGCTGCGGCAGGCGATCGAACTGGAGGACGACGCGACGCCGGATCTGGTGTTGCGCTGGGCCGCGCTGCTGCACGACATCGGCAAGCCCGGAACGCGTCGCCACGAGCCCGACGGCGGCGTCAGCTTCCATCACCACGAAGTGGTGGGGGCCAAGATGACGCGCAAGCGGATGCGCGCGCTGAAGTACTCCAAGCAGATGGTCGACGACGTGTCGCAGCTGGTGTATCTGCACCTGCGGTTCCACGGCTACGGCGACGGCAAATGGACCGATTCGGCGGTCCGGCGCTATGTCACCGATGCCGGTCCGCTGCTGCCCCGGCTGCACAAGCTGGTGCGCGCCGACTGCACGACGCGAAACAAGCGCAGGGCCGCGCGTCTGCAGGCCAATTACGACCAGCTCGAGGCACGGGTGGCCGAGCTGGCCGCCAAGGAGGACTTGGCGCGGGTGCGCCCGGACCTCGACGGCAACGCGATCATGGAACTGCTCGGCATCCCGGCGGGCCCACAGGTCGGCGAGGCCTGGAAGTACCTCAAGGAGTTGCGCCTGGAACGCGGGCCGCTGCCGCATGACGAGGCGGTCGCCGAGCTGCTGTCCTGGTGGCAGGCCAAAGGGAACGGATAACCGCCGGCCCGCGTCTGACAGGTATGGATTACTGCCTGGGAGCCGGTGACGGCACAGCCTCGATGCTGCGCGGCGCGCTCGATGTGGACGCCGACGGTGACGGCATCCTCGACGGTGTCGGGCTCGATTTCGACGGTGACGGGTTGCGCGACGACGCGCTGGCCGATTTCGACGGTGACGGGCTGGCCGATCACGCGGTGCTGGATTTCGACGGTGATGCGCGCTGGTTCACCGATGACGGCACCGGCACCTGGGCCACACCGGCCGAACGCGGCGCGCTGGACCGCGGTGCGGCGCTGCGCTGGTTCTCACTGGACGGTGTCGAGGCCACCGGCGGCCCGGAACTCGATTTCGACGGTGACGGTACGCCGGACCGGTTGTTCGATTTCGATGGCGACGGGCTGGCCGATCGGGTGTTGTGCGGTGACGGTTCCGGCGGATTCGCCCGCGCCTATGTGGACACCGACGGTGACGGGCGCTGGGACGTCAAACTCGACGATGCCGATGCCGACGGCGCCGCCGACAGCGCCACCCAACTCTGACCTGCCCCGCGAGCGCGCGTGTCTGTACGCGACACGCCGGGCCATTGCGTACAAACGCGTGCGCTCATCGGCCCGGGCTCAGGTGATTCGGCCCGGCTCCTCTTCGCGCAAGCGCTCATCGGCCTGGGCCGGGCGGCCCCGCGAAGGCCTGCGCGATCTCCAGCCAGCGCTGCGCATCGGCCCCCGCGGCGACCAGATCCAGCTCGCCGCGCGGACGGCGTTGCGTCACAAGGAAACAGAAGTCCTCAGCCGAACCGGTCACCCGCTGCTCGGCGTCCTCGGGTCCCCACGACCAGGTGCCGCCGTCGGGAGCGCGTAGTTCCACGTGAAACGGTGCCGTCGGCACAGGGAGCCCGTTGACGACGAATGCGTAGTCCCGGGTCCGCACCCCGATGTGGGCGATGGAGCGCAATCGGCTGGTCGCAGGCCTGCGCACGCCGAGCGCGTCGGCGACATCGAGGCCGTGCGCCCAGGTCTCCATGAGCCGGGCAGTTGCCATCGACGCCGCACTCATCGACGGACCGAACCACAACAGCTTGCGACCCTCGGCCACCGCCCCGAGTTCGTCGTGCAGCCGGGTGCGGGTCCTCCGCCAGTCCGCGAGCAGTTCGGCGGGACTGGTCGCGGCCAGCTCCTCGGCGCCCGCGTCGACGAAGCCGGCCGGGTTGGCGGCGGCGGCCGCCAGCACATCGGCGAAGCCCGGTTCGTCGGTGATCGACGTCAGTGCCACCCGGTCGGTCCACAGCAGGTGCGCTATCTGGTGCGCGATGGTCCAACCGGGCGCCGGTGTCAGGGTCGCCCAGCCGCTTTCACCCAGTGGTGCCACCAGCGCGTCGAGGGCGTCACTCTCGGCGCGGAGATCGTCGACGATGGGGCCGGCTCCGGACATGCCGTCAGCGTAAACCCGGGCGTGTGCGCCGACCGACGAGTGCGTGCACCGCCAGCCCGGCCAGATACACCGCGCTGCCTGCCACCACGAGTCCCGGCGCGTGCCCGTTGCCCGGGATGACGGCTGCCGCCGCGCTGACGGCCAGGATGAACGTCATCCAGAACAGCGCGTCCTGCACCGCGAAAACGTGACCGCGCAAGGGGTCGTCGACGTCGATCTGCATCGCCGAGTCGGCGCACAACTTGACCACCTGTCCGCCGGCGCCCAGCAGGAAGCCGCACACCATCATCACCGGCACCTGCAGGCCCAGCGCACACAGCTGGACCGTCGCCGCGAACCCGAGCGCGATGTTCGCGGTCTTGTACCGGCCCCACCGCGCGACGACGGTGGGAGTGAGCACCGTCGCCAGCAGCGACCCGGTCCCGGTGGCCGCCGCGAACACCACCGCTGATCCCAGGCCGGCCACCGACACCGTCGGGATATCGGTGTGCCGCACGATCACCAGGACGAGCAAGGTGTTGATGCCGAATGCCATCCGGTGGGCGGCCAGCCCGGTCAGCGTCGCGGTGACCGACGGCAACGCCAGAACGGTGCGCGCGCCGTGCAACCAGCCCGTCGCGACGGTGTAGAGCACCGAATGACGGACACGGTCGGTGACGTCGGGACCCAGGACGCGCGCCGGGAACCGCAGCGCCAACACCAGCGCCAGCGCCACCGGGACGGCGACCAGAAAGATGATGATCGCCGACCCGGTGTCGTTGGCGCCGAAAAGCCACCGGGGCAACAGCATGAACATCGCCCCGAGGAATGTCGCCATGGCGCCGGTGGCCGCGGCGACGGAGTTCATCGTCACCACCTCGTGGCGCGGCACCACATGCGGCAGTGCGGCCGACAAACCCGACGCCACGAACCGGGTGAATCCGTTGACCAGAAGCGCACCCAACAGCACCGGGATATCACCGGCGCCGACAGCCAGCAGGACACCGACGCAGACCGTCAGGACCAGCCGGCCCAGGTTCGCCCCGACGAGCACACGGCGCCGGTCCCAGCGGTCCAGCAGGGCTCCCGCGAACGGACCCAGCAGCGAGTACGGCAGATACAGCACCGCGAACGATCCGGCGATCTGCCACGGGGTGGCCGCGCGTTCGGTGCTGAACAACAATCCGCCGGCCAGTCCGGCCTGGAAGAGGCCGTCACCGAATTGGCTGACCACGCGCAGTTCCAACAGCCGCCAGAACTCCGGCAGGATGCGCACCGACCGCCACAGGGCGATGGACGCGCGCGCGTCAACCACTGCAACCACTTCCTAGATCCGGGGCCATGCTGAGCACGCGAGACGTATCGGCTACCCGATTCATACATTACAAATTCAGAGCAGGGCCCGCGTGTTCGCCACAGTCCAGACAGCGGGTGACATTATGGACGGGTGGCTCAGTCCGAGGACCCTGAGGACTTCATCGCACCTGCGACCAACCGGGTGCGCGCGGGCACACTGCTATTGGCCAATACCGACCTGCTGGAGCCGACGTTCCGGCGCAGCGTCATCTATGTGGTCGAACACAATGACGGCGGCACCCTCGGGGTGGTGCTCAACCGGCCCAGCGAGACTGCCGTCTACAACGTGTTGCCGCAGTGGGCGAAACTGGCCGCCAAACCCAAGACGATGTTCATCGGCGGGCCGGTCAAACGCGATGCCGCTCTGTGCCTGGCGTCGCTGCGAGCCGGTGTCGACCCGCAGGGTCTGCCCGGGCTGCGGCACGTGTCCGGCCGGATGGTGATGGTCGATCTCGACGCCGATCCCGATGTCATCGCGCCGGCCGTCGAAGGGGTGCGGATCTTCGCCGGATATTCGGGCTGGACCATCGGGCAGCTCGAAGGCGAGATCGAGCGCGACGACTGGATCGTCTTGTCGGCGCTGCCCTCTGATGTGCTCTACGAGCAGCGTCTGGATCTGTGGGCCAAGGTCCTGCGGCGTCAGCCGTTGCCGTTGTCGCTGCTGGCGACCCACCCGATCGACATCAGCCGTAACTGACAGCCAGGTCTACTGGCAGGACAGCGTGCAGGACGCGCAGCTGCCCGCGCAGTCCGCCGGTGCCTCGGCCTTGCGCACCGCGAACCGGACACCCTGATACGACCCGGCCGCCACGGTTCCGACGGCGCCGAGAACGCACACGATCACCACCAGCAACCCGGTGCGGGCGTCGGCGGCCAGGGCCACCACTCCACCGGCGACGAGCATCACGGCGGCGGCCAACTGGGTGGGCGCGACCGCGCGCAGCACCTGTGCGTTGACGTCGGCCGGGTGCGGACGGGTCAGCGATCTCAGCCCGAAGGCGGCCGACACGACGGCCGCGCACAGGCACAGCACACCCGCGATCAGCATGCGCCCACCTTACGAGGCGGGCCCGGAATCGTCGCCTCGGGGGGATGTCGCTCAGCTGACGGGCGCCGCCGCCGCAGGTAGTGCGGGCGCAGCGGCCGGCGCCAGGGTGGCCGCAGGCGCGGGTGCGGCGGCGGGGGCTGCCGCCGGGGCCGGTGCGGCCGGTCGGGCCGCGGGGTCGACGACCCGGAAGCCGTTGACGATCGCGTCGGTCGCGCTCGCGGCGGCCACGGCCTGGTTGGCGGCCGTCGTCACCGACAGTGACACCAGGTACCGGTCGGTCCCGCTGGTGGCGATGACGTGACGCCGCGAGGTGTTGAGCACCATGTCGTTCTGCCGGTAGGTGCCCTCGATGACCGACGACGGGAAACCGTTGAAGTAGGCCAGCGACGCGTCGGTGGACTGCCAGTTGGGCAGCTGCTGGCTGTCGATCAGCCCGTGGGTGATGGCCTCGTTCGGGTCGAAGTCGCCGGACAGTTTGTAGACCACCAGCTGCGCGTTGGAGGTGTAGAGCCCGTCACCACCGTTGCGGTCGGCGATCACCGCGAAGGCGTCCGGCACATTGGGGTCGGGCACCTGGGACCAGCCGGTCGGCATCGGCAGCGTGAGGTTCAGTGCCCGGAAGGTCTGCGGGTTCTGCGCCTCCATGGTGACGCCCTTGTCCCGGAAGAAGTCGGTGAGTGTGCCCGAGGCAGCCGGTGAGAGCACCGGTTGTGGTGGGGCCACCGGGGCGGTGACCGCGGGCTGCAGGGGTGATGCGGCCATCGGGGTCGCGACGGCGGCGTCGGGTACGGCCGCGGCGGCCGGTTGCGCCGTCGGCGACACACCCGCGGCGGCGGGCGCCACCGTGACGGTCTGGGTGACGGTGACCGGGGCGGGAGCAGGTTGTGCGGGCAGAACAGGTTCAGCCGATGCGGTGGTCCCAGCGAACCCCATCACGCCGGCGGCGGCTACCGCGACGCCACCCGCCAGCAGCTGCAAGATACGGGTCTTCTCGAACATCGACGTCGTTCCTTTCCGGGTCTCGCCAGGTCTTCCGGTGCGCACACCACCAGCTGGTCAGGGCCCGACTGTATCCAGGTCGAGGGGCACCGACACCGTCCGAGAGCGAGCTGGAATCGAGCTGAAACCTCGTGCTGATCGGTCTGCAACGCAACCGAGACCTCAGCCACGGGTGGGTGTGACGGGGATCGCCGCTTTTCTGCTGACAGGGCTGCCCTTATACCCTGTTCGCGTGAGTGAAACCCCGACCACCGGACACACCGGTCAGGCCTCGACCCCCGACGCCGGACCGGACGCCGACGCGCCGGGGTTCCGGTACACCGCCGACCTTGCCGGCAGCATCGAGGAGAGCTGGCAGGAGAAGTGGGCCCGGCTGGGGACGTTCAACGTGCCGAACCCGGTCGGTTCGCTCGCACCCACCGACGGGTCGGCGGTCCCCGCGGACAAGATGTTCGTCCAGGACATGTTCCCGTACCCGTCGGGGGACGGACTGCACGTCGGGCACCCGCTGGGTTATATCGCGACCGATGTCTACGCGCGCTATTTCCGGATGCAGGGCCGCAATGTGCTGCACGCGTTGGGATTCGACGCCTTCGGCTTGCCCGCGGAGCAGTATGCGATACAGACCGGCACACATCCCCGGACCCGCACCGAGGCCAATATCGTCAACTTCCGCCGCCAGCTCGGCCGGCTGGGACTGGGCCATGACGCGCGGCGCAGCTTCTCCACCACCGACGTCGACTTCTACAAGTGGACGCAGTGGATCTTCCTGCAGATCTTCAACGCCTGGTTCGACACCGCCGCCAACAAGGCCCGCCCGGTCGCCGACCTGATCGCCGAATTCGATTCGGGCGCGCGGGTTCTGGAGGACGGCAGGCAGTGGTCGCAGTTGTCGCCGACCGAGCGCGCCGAGGTGATCGACGGCTACCGGTTGGTGTACCACGCGGATTCGATGGTGAACTGGTGCCCCGGCCTGGGCACCGTGCTGGCCAACGAAGAGGTCACCTCCGACGGCCGCAGCGACCGCGGTAACTTTCCGGTGTTCCGGAAACGCCTGCGGCAGTGGATGATGCGTATCACCGCCTATTCGGACCGACTGCTCGAGGATCTGGATGTGCTGGACTGGCCGGACAAGGTCAAGGCCATGCAACGCAACTGGATCGGGCGTTCGGTGGGCGCGAGCGCACTGTTCGGCTCGGCGGCCGGTGATATCGAGGTCTTCACCACCCGCCCCGATACCCTGTTCGGTGCCACCTATCTGGTGTTGGCCCCCGAGCATGAACTGGTCGACCGGCTGGTCGCCGAGGCCTGGCCGACGGACACCGACGACCGGTGGACCTACGGCGCGGCCACCCCGGCGCAGGCCGTCGCCGACTACCGCCAGGCGGTGGCTGCCAAATCCGATCTGGAACGCCAGGAGAACAAGTCCAAGACCGGAGTGTTCCTGGGTGCCTACGCGGTCAACCCCGCCAACGGGCAGCAGGTGCCGATCTTCATCGCCGACTACGTGCTGGCCGGCTACGGCACCGGCGCCATCATGGCGGTGCCCAGTGGTGACCAGCGGGACTGGGACTTCGCCACCGAGTTCGGTCTGCCGATCATCGAAGTTGTTGCCGGCGGCGATGTTTCGCAGGCCGCGTATACCGGTGACGGCGTGCTGGTCAACTCCGACTACCTCAACGGACTCGATGTCGCAGCCGCCAAGGTGGCCATGACGCAGCGGCTGGAGGCTGCCGGCCGCGGCTGGTCGCGTGTCGAATACAAGTTGCGGGATTGGCTTTTCGCGCGCCAGCGCTACTGGGGTGAGCCGTTCCCGATCGTCTACGACGCCGACGGTCACGCGCACGGCGTGCCCGATTCGCAGTTGCCGGTCGAGCTTCCGGACATCCCGGACTACTCGCCGGTGCTGATCGATCCCGATGACGCCGACAGTGAACCGTCGCCGCCGCTGAACAAGGCGATCGACTGGGTCAACGTCGAACTGGATCTCGGTGACGGCCTTCAGCACTACACCCGCGACACCAACGTCATGCCGCAGTGGGCCGGCAGCTCGTGGTACGAGCTGCGCTACGCCGACCCGCACAACTCGGAAGCCTTCTGCGACAAGGCCAATGAGGCGTATTGGATGGGTCCGCGGCCCGCCGAACACGGTGCCGACGATCCGGGCGGTGTCGATCTGTACGTCGGCGGCGTCGAGCATGCGGTGCTGCACCTGCTCTACTCCCGGTTCTGGCACAAGGTGCTGCACGACCTCGGTCATGTCAGCTCCCGCGAGCCCTACCGACGACTGGTGAACCAGGGCTACATCCAGGCGTATGCCTACACCGATGCGCGGGGCAGCTATGTGCCCGCCGCCGAGGTGGTGGAGCGCGACGGCGCGTTCTTCTGGACCGGGCCGGACGGTGAGATCCAGGTCAACCAGGAGTTCGGCAAGATCGGCAAGAGCCTGAAGAACTCCATCTCACCGGATGAGATCTGCGATGCCTACGGCGCTGACACGCTGCGCGTCTACGAGATGTCGATGGGTCCGCTGGAGGCGTCGCGCCCATGGGCGACCAAGGATGTGGTGGGTGCGCACCGGTTCCTGCAACGTGTGTGGCGCCTGGTCGTCGACGAGCAGACCGGCGCGGTGCGGGTCAGCGATGACGCTCCTGATACCGCGACGCTCAAGGCCTTGCATCGGGCCATCGACGGAGTCTCGGAGGATTTCGCGAACCTGCGCAACAACACCGCCGCGGCCAAGCTCATCGAGTACACCAACTATCTGACCAAGGCCGGGGTGAGCTCGCGGGCCGCGCTGGAACCGCTGGTGCTGATGACCGCACCGCTGGCACCGCACCTGGCCGAAGAGCTGTGGAGCCGGCTCGGGCATGACACCTCGCTGGCGCACGGACCGTTCCCGGTGGCCGATCCGGCCTATCTGGTCGAGGACACCGTCGAGTTCCCGGTCCAGGTCAACGGCAAGGTGCGCGGCAAGATCACCGTCGCCGCGGACGCCGACAAGGCCTCGGTGGAGGCCGCGGCGCTGGCCGACGACAAGGTGCAGGCCTTCCTGGACGGCGCCACCCCGAAGAAGGTCATCGTGGTGCCCGGGAAACTGGTCAATCTCGTCGTCTAGGTGTCGCGCGTTCACTAGCGCGGACGCAGCACCACCTCGTGCACATGCCCGTCGGGCGGGGTCGCGATGACGTCGGCCACCACCTGCGCGACGGTCTGCGGTCGCAGGAACCGGGCCGCGTCGTACTCGCCGCCTTCGTAGGCGACCAGGTCCTGTTGCATCTCGGTGTCGATCCGGCCGGGATAGACCGTCGTCACCCGCAGCTCGGGTTCGTCGGTGCGCAGCGAGTCGGCGAACGCCCGCAGTGCGAACTTGCTCGCCGAGTAGGCGGCCAGACCTCGTGACGGGGTGCGCCCGGCGCCGGAGTTGATGAAGACCACCTGGCCGCGCGCCTGCCGTAACGCCGGCAGCAGCGCCAACGTAAGGGCCACGGCACCAATGACATTGACCTCCATGGTGGCGCGCCACTGCTCGTAGGTGCTCTCGGCCACCCGGCCCGGATAGGCGACCCCGGCGTTGTGCACCAGGACGTCGAGTTCGGAAAGCACCTCGGCGCTGGATTCGATGCTGTCCGGATCGCTGAGGTCCAGCGGCCAGGTCGGTGCCCCGATGCGTTCGGCCAGTGCGTCGAGCCGGTCGGAAGGCCGGCCCGCCAGCAGCAGGGTGTGGGTCGGCGCCAGGGCGTCGGCGATGGCGGAACCGAGTCCGCCACCGGCGCCGGTGATCATCGCGGTGGGCATGACAGAACCCTACCGAGCGCCACCGGCGGCAACGTTGCCTCGCGGGCTGAACCGGATACCCGCAGAATGGTCGGGTGGCCCCCGATCCCAGCTTCGCGCCGACCCAGCTCGCGGCCCGCGCCGCCTACCTGCTTCGGGGTAACGACCTGGGGACGATGACGACGGCGGCACCGCTGCTGTACCCGCATATGTGGAGCTGGGATGCCGCGTTCGTCGCGGTGGGGTTGGCTCCGTTGAGCGTCGAGCGCGCCGTGGTCGAGCTGGACACGTTGCTGTCGGCGCAGTGGGCCAACGGCATGATCCCGCACATCGTCTTCGCCAACGGTGTCGACGGGTACTTTCCCGGGCCGGCCCGCTGGGCGTGTTCGGCGCTGGCCAGCAATGCCCCCCGGACCCGGCACACCTCGGGTATCACCCAGCCGCCGGTGCACGCCATCGCCGTCCAGCGGATCCTGGACCATGCCCGCAGCCGCGGGCGTTCGACGCGTGCGGTGGCCGAGAGTTTCCTGGATCGGCGCTGGGGTGATCTGGTGAACTGGCACCGCTGGCTGGCCGAGGCGCGCGACCAGGATCACCGCGGCCGGGTCACCGTGTATCACGGCTGGGAATCCGGCATGGACAACTCACCACGTTGGGATGCCGCCTACGCCAACGTGATTCCGGGTGCGGTGCCGGAGTATCAGCGCGAGGACAACAAGATCAACACCGACGCCACCCAGCGGCCGTCCGACCTCGAGTACGACCGCTACCTGTGGCTGCTGGAAGAGATGAAATCGGCGCACTACGACGACAGCCTGCTGCCGAAGGTCATGAGCTTCGCCGTCGAGGATGTCTTCGTCTCCGCGATCCTGTCGGTGGCCTGTCAGGTGCTCGCCGAGATCGGTGAGGACTACAAGAGGCCGCACGCCGACGTCCGGGACCTGTACTCCTGGGCTGATCGGTTCCGGGCCGGGGTTCTGGAGACGACAGACGAACGGACCGGTGCGGCAAAGGATTTCGACGTCCGTGCCCAGCGCTGGATCGCCACCGAGACGGTGGCCCAGTTCTCGCCGCTGCTGTGCGGCGGGCTGCCGCACGACAAGGAGCGTGCACTGTTGCGGTTGCTGGAGGGTCCGCGGTTCTGCGGGCACCCCGATCTCAAGTACGCGCTGATCCCGTCGACGTCGCCGGTGTCACGGGACTTCCGGGCCAGGGAGTACTGGCGCGGCCCGGTGTGGCCGGTGATGACGTGGCTGTTCTCCTGGGCGTTCGCCCGTCGTGGCTGGGCCGAACGCTCGCTGATGCTGCGCCGGGAGGGGCTGCGCCAGGCCAGCGACGGCACCTTCGCCGAGTATTACGAGCCGTTCACCGGGGAACCGCTGGGCAGTATGCAGCAGTCCTGGACCGCCGCGGCGGTGCTGGATTGGCTGGGCTGAGGGCGGCTCAGGCCGACTTGTCTTTTTCCTTCTCCGGCTGACCGGCCAGGCGGTCGAGCGGATCGAGCGCCTGGTTGAGGATCTCCAGATCGGCCGGGTCGAGCTGCTGGAGCATCGCCGCCAGGACCGCTCGCCGATTGGCCAGCGCCTCAGCGTGTTCCGCATGTCCCTTGGGGGTGATCTCGACCAGCACCGCGCGCAGGTCGGATGGATCACGCGAGCGTTTCACCAGGCCGAGTTTCTCCAGCCGGCGGATCGCCACCGTGGTGGTGGGGGTGCGGACGCGCTCGTGAGCGGCCAGTTCGGTCATCCGGATCGGGCCCATGTTGAGCAGGGTGATCAGGATGGACAGCTGTGCCAGCGTCAGGTCGTTGGCGGCTTCGCGGTTGGCGTTGGTGTCCCCGCGCCGCAGCACCGAGAACAGCTTGGACAGCGTGCGTTGCAGACCCTCAGCGAGCTCAGTCACCTCGGGTACGGTTGCCGCCCCGGCTTCGGTCTCCGACATAATTCGCCAGTCTAACCTGTCACCGTCTGCCAGTAGCGTTTGTCGACGCTGTTTTCTGCTGACTTAAGTATTGTTCGCGGTCCGTCAGAGCACCTGGGCGAGGAAACGTTGCAACCGCTGTGTTTCGGCGGCGTCGAAGATCCGCTCCGGTGGGCCCGCCTCGACCACCTTGCCGTGATCCATGAACACCACACTGTCCGCCGCGGACTGTGCGAAACCCATCTCGTGGGTCACCACCACCATCGTCATGCCGTCGGCACCGAGTTCGGCGATGAGCGCCAGGATGCCCTTGACGAGCTCGGGGTCCAGCGCCGAGGTCGCCTCGTCGAAGAACATCACCTGCGGCGACATCGCCAGCGCGCGGGCGATCGCAACACGCTGCTGTTGCCCGCCCGACAGCATGCCGGGACGCGAATCGGCCTTGTGCCGCAAGCCAACCCGCTCCAGCTGCGCCAGTGCCAGATCGCGCGCGGCTTCGGCGGGCAGTCCTTTGAGTTTGCGTGGCGCCAGTGCGACGTTGTCGAGCACAGTGCGGTGCGGGAAGAGGTTGAACTGCTGGAAGACCATGCCGATGCGTTGGCGCAACCGATCGGGATCGTCGCTGAGCACCGAACGGCCGTCCAGCAGGATGTCGCCGCGGTCGGGTTCGTACAACCTGTTGAGCACGCGCAGCAGCGTCGACTTCCCCGAACCCGACGGACCGATCACGGTGGCGGTGCTGCCCGCGGGGACGTCGATGTCGACACCGCGCAGCACGGCGTTCGGTCCGAACGCCAGATGCAGGTCGGTGCCGGTCAGCGACACCGGCGCAATGGGGGGCACGGCGGGGGAGGGCTTGGTCATCACACGATCTCCTGCCGGATGGCCGGGTCGGCCGGATCCAGGGGATCCTCGGCCTCGGTCGGGGTGCGGCCGCGTCGCAGCCGGCTGTCGATGAGATTGACCAGGTGGGTCAGCGGGATGGTCAGCGCCAGGTAGAACAACCCGGCGGCCACCAGGGGTGAGAGGTTCCCGGTCTGCGCGTTGAGGTCGCGACCGACCTGGAACAGCTCGCGTTGGCTGGCGATCAGGCCGAGGAAGTACACCAGTGACGAGGCCTTCAGCAGCGAGATGAACTGGTTGACCAGAGCGGGCAACACCCGCCGGATGCCTTGCGGCACCACCACCAACCGCATCGACGACGGGTAGCTGAAGCCCAGCGCCCGCGAGGCTTCCAGCTGGCCGGCCTCCACGCTTTGGATGCCCGACCGCAGGATCTCACCGACATAGGCCCCGGCCATCAATCCCAGGGCCACGATGCCCAACGGGTAGGGGTTGTTGCCGGTGAGCCCACCGACCACCGGACCGAAGCCCAGCCCGATGATCAAGATGATGACCACCTCGGGAAGGCCACGGAAGACGTCGGTGTAAATCCTTGCCGGCCAGCGCAACCAGCGTGACCGCGAGATGCCGGCGACGGCCAGCACCAGCCCGAGCACCAACCCGATGATGCTGGCGAAGAAGGTCAGGATCAGCGTGTTGGGTAGGCCGGTGCGGAACAGGTCGGGGATCGCCTGCCGGTACAAATCCCAGTTCAGGAACGCCTCGCGCAACTGGGTCAGGGTGGACTTGGGCGCGACGGCACCGGAGGACTCCGGCTGGGTGTGACTGGCCGCGATGGCGGCAAAATCCGGAAGTTGTGGCAGCGCAGCGGCTTTGGATCCCGGCTTCCAGCCGGGCGGCAATGCCCGTGGCACCCAGTCGGAGTACAGCTTGGCCCAGGTTCCGTCGTCGATGACGGCATCGAGGCCGCTGTTGAGCGCGTCGATGAGCGGCTTGTTCTCGCCGGCGACCGCGTAG
The DNA here is from genome assembly GCA_016197405.1 of Mycobacterium sp. Taxonomy (GTDB): domain Bacteria; phylum Actinomycetota; class Actinomycetes; order Mycobacteriales; family Mycobacteriaceae; genus Mycobacterium. The sequence goes on along the minus strand of JACPVR010000035.1, from coordinate 22,707 downwards.
GCGACGAAATTGTCCAGGCTGAAGGTGTTTTCGACGATCTGCGCGGGGTCGCCGGGCTTGATGGTGCCGACGGCCTGCTGGGACGGCGCCACCCAGGCGTCGATCTGGCGGGTCTTCAGGCTGGCGTAGACGGTGTTGTAATCCGGGAACTTCACCGGGTCCAGGTGCAGGGTGTCGACGACGTAGGCCTCCTGCACGGTGCCCTGCACCACCCCGATGCGTTGTCCGGCAGCCAGCTGCGAGAAGCCGGTGATGGGCGACCCGGAGGGGACCACCAGCGAGAAGTAGCCGAAGTCGTAGCCGTTGGTGAACCCGACCGTGCGTCGCCGGGCGTCGGTGGTGGTGATCGACGACGAGCCGACGTCGAATCGCCGGGACGCCACCTGGGCCAGCAGCCCGGAGAAATCGGTGCCGACGAAGTTGACCTTGAGGCCGAGCTTGCCGGCGATGGCCCGCAGCAGCTCGTTGTCGAATCCGGTGAATTGGCCCCGGGAGTCGATGCAGATGCTGGGCGGCGCATCCGAGAGGGTGCCCACCGTCAGGGTGCCGGGGGTGCCCAGGCTCAGCGCGTCGACGTCGATGGAATCCAACGGCACCACGCTGGGGGTGGTGTATTTGTCCTCGTCGGGGCCCTTGGCCGCGGCGGCCAGGTTGGCGGGCAGCGCGCTGGCACTGTCCACCCCCGGCGGTGCGCACTGGTCGGCGCCCGCTGTCGGGGCCAGGACCAGGCCGAAGAGCATCAGCAGCACTGCGAATGCAGCACAGATACGGGCAGGCATTCTCAGCAACTTAGCGGGGTTACCGCGGTCGGCGACCCCTTCGGCTCATTCGGAGCCGATCGGTCGGTTATCGGCTGTCGCGCCAGCGGCACAGTGCCTCGGCTCCGGTCAGGTCGTAGTCGGGTCCGTTGACACCGATGGTCAACATCGTGACGCCCAGATCCGCGAGGGCGGTCGCGTTGGCCACCAACTCCTCGATGCCCTCGCCACGGCTCACACCGCCTTTGAATTCGACCCCGGCCGAGCGCACGATCGTCGCGGGGTCGCGCCCGACGTCGGCGCAGTGCCGGGCCAGCACCTCCGCTTTGGCGGGGTAACTTTCGACGGTGGTGAATCCGTGCCACATATCGCCGTACTCGGCGACCATCCGCAGTGTCTTGCGTTCGCCCTGCCCGCCGATCAGGATCGGGATCTCACCGACCGGTGGCGGGTTGAGTTTGGACAGCCGGGATTTGATGCGCGGTAAGGCGGCCGCCAGGTCGTCGAGACGGCTTCCGACAGTGCCGAATTCGTATCCGTACTCGTCGTAGTCCTTCTCCTTCCACCCCGAGCCGATACCCAGGATGAGCCGGCCGCCGGAGATGTGGTCGACCGTGCGGGCCATATCGGCCAGCAGTTCGGGGTTGCGGTAGGAGTTGCAGCTGACCAGCGCACCGATGGCGATCCGCGAAGTCTGCTCGGCCCAGGCGCCGAGCATGGTCCAGCATTCGAAGTGCGCACCGTCGGGGTCGCCGTATAGCGGGAAGAAGTGGTCCCAGTTGAACGCGACGTCCACCCCGAGGTCTTCGCAGCGGCGCAGCGCGTCGCGGATCAAGGAGTAGTCGGGGGCGTGCTGTGGTTGGAGTTGGACGCCGATGCGGATCGGAAAGGTCATGGGCCCACCGTAAGCCCGGACCGAGATCAGGTGTCGAGGAGCTCGCGCAGAATCTCGATCAGGCGCAGTGGTTGGTCACCTTGTACCGAGTGGCCGGAATCGGCAACCACGATGGTCCGCTGGAATCCGGGCGCTTCGCCGGCGAACTGGGCGGCGTCCTCGTCGTTGACGAAGAACGAGTTGGCACCGCGGATCAAGGTGGTGGGCATGGTGATGGCGGGGACGTCGTCCCACAATCCCTCGAAGCCGTCGCCCTTGCGGAACGAGTCGTAGCGCCAGGTCCAGGTGCCGTCCTCGAGTTGTTTCGAGTTGTGAAAAACACCGCGGCGCAGCGAGTTCCGGTTGCGGTGCGGTGCCGCCGCGACGGTTTCGTCGAGCATCGCGGCGAAGCTCGGGAACGTCCGCTGGCCCTGTACCAGCGCGACGGTGCCCATCTGCACCTTGGTCATCTCCTCATGCCGGGCCGGGGCCGACGGGGTGACGTCGACCAGCGCCAGCTTCGGAACCAGTGTGGGTTCGGTGGCGGCGATCCGCAGGGCGGTCAGCCCGCCCAGTGACATGCCGACGACCAGCCGTGGGTTCGGTGCAAGTTCGCGCAGCACCGGACGCAGGGTTTCGGCGTTGAGTTTGGGGCCGTAGTCGCCGTCGGTGCGCCAGGCCGAGCGGCCGTGGCCGGGCAGGTCGACCGCCAGTGCGGGCAGGCCCAGCCCCAGGATGACGGTGTCCCAGGTGTGCGCGTTCTGCCCGCCGCCGTGCAGGAAGACCACCTCGGCGGGGTCGTCACCGAAGGAGATCGCGGAGATGTCGCCGGCCTCGATGCGCCGCGCGGTCGGCAGCGCAGTGCTCACCCCGGCTTGTTCGGCGTTCTCGGGCAGCAGCGCGAATTCGTCGAGCGCCAGCAGTTCGTCATCGGAGATCACCAGCCGACCCTACAAAATGAGACTGCGCCCACCGCGACGAAGTTCGAGTGAACCTCGCGGTGAGCGCAGTCTCAGCGAAAAAATCTAGCCTTCGATGAAGGTCTCCAGCTGCGCGCGGGCGATATCGTCGGCGAGCTGCTTGGGCGGGCTCTTCATCAGGTATGCCGAGGCCGCCTCGACCGGTCCGCCGATACCGCGGTCCAGTGCGATCTTCGCCGCGCGCACCGCGTCGATGATGACACCGGCCGAGTTGGGCGAATCCCACACCTCGAGCTTGTACTCCAGGTTCAGCGGCACGTCGCCGAATGCGCGACCCTCCAGGCGGACATAGGCCCACTTGCGGTCGTCGAGCCAGCCGACGTGATCCGACGGGCCGATGTGGACATCCTTGGCGTTGAACTCCTTCTGGAGGTTCGACGTCACGGCCTGGGTCTTGGAGATCTTCTTCGACTCCAGCCGCGAGCGCTCCAGCATGTTCAGGAAGTCCATGTTGCCGCCGACGTTGAGCTGCATGGTGCGGTCGAGCTGCACGCCGCGGTCTTCGAACAGCTTGGCCATCACGCGGTGGGTGATGGTGGCGCCGACCTGGCTCTTGATGTCGTCACCGACGATCGGGACACCGGCGTCGGCGAACTTCTTGGCCCACACCGGATCCGAGGCGATGAAGACGGGCAGTGCGTTGACGAACGCGACACCGGCGTCGATGGCGCACTGCGCGTAGAACTTGTCGGCCTCTTCTGAGCCCACCGGCAGGTAGGACACCAGCACGTCGACCTTGGCGTCCTTGAGCGCCTGCACGACGTCGACGGCCTCGACATCGGAGATCTCGATGGTCTCGGAGTAGTACTTGCCGATGCCGTCGAGGGTGGGTCCACGCTGCACCGTGACGTTGGTCGGCGGCACGTCGGCGATCTTGATGGTGTTGTTCTCGGAGGCGAAGATCGCCTCGGACAGATCGAAGCCGACCTTCTTGGCGTCGACGTCGAATGCGGCGACGAACTTCACGTCGCGCACGTGGTAGCGGCCCAGTTTGACGTGCATCAGGCCCGGGACGGTCGAGTTCTCGTCGGCGTCCAGGTAGTACTGCACGCCCTGGACGAGCGATGACGCGCAGTTGCCGACGCCGACAATGGCGACCCGTACATCGTTCGCGGTCGCGTTGTTCTCACTCATCGGTTCTCCTTCAATCGGTACTTGCTGGTGCTGTTCTCGACGTCGCGAGACGTCATGTCTGTTCGGGTTGGCCCTGGGCCACCCGCTCGGCGGCGATCAGCTCGTTGAGCCAGCTGACCTCGCGTTCACTGGATTCCAGGCCGAGCTGATGCAGCTGACGGGTGTAGCGGTCGAGCGAGCTGCTGGCCCGGGCGACGGCTTCGCGCAGACCTTCGCGCCGTTCCTCCACCTGGCGGCGGCGGCCCTCCAGGATGCGCATCCTCGCCTCGGCGGGTGTGCGGTTGAAGAATGCCAGGTGCACACCGAACCCGTCGTCGGTGTAATTCTGCGGTCCGGTGTCGGCGACCAGCTCGGTGAACCGTTGCCGGCCCGCGTCGGTGAGCTGGTAGACCCGGCGCGCGCGCCGCAGCTTGGTGGTGCCCAGCGGTGCGGCGTCCTCGATGATCAACCCGTCGGTCTGCATCCGGCGCAGCGCCGGGTACAGCGAGCCGTATGAGAAGGCACGGAACGCACCGAGCAGGCCGGTGAGGCGCTTGCGCAGTTCGTAGCCGTGCATGGGTGATTCGAGCAGAAGACCCAGAATGGCCAGCTCCAGCATCGAATTCACCTCCTCGTCCGCAGACCCCGTCAGTCAGTGTCGTCCGTTAGGGCGGCTCGACACCTCGCGCAACTGTATCGCGCCGATATATATCTCGCTACATCGGAGCACCCCATACTCGGCCGCGAGCGTGCGTGTCCCCGGCAGACATACCGGGCGAAATATCGGATCTGCGCACCCTCGCGCCCCGAAAAGTCCAGTTCAGGACGGGTAACTGATGCGTTTCGTCGAACCGTCGGGGCCGACCACGATCGATCCGCTGCCGAAATCGCTGGAGATGTACATCGAGATGCTGACGGCGTCAGGGGTCGTCGGATCGCCCGACGGTTCGATGATCAGGTACTGGTTGGTGATGTCGGCGGGCTTCATGCCCAGCGTCTCCGGCGCGCCCCGCAAGATGCCGATGACGGCCTTCTGGTCGAACTGGGACAGATCCACCAGCCGGTCGCCCTCGCTCTTGGAGGTGGTCGACGGATCGTCCCAGCCCCCGCGGTAGGTGTAGCTGAGCTTGCGGCGGTCCTCGTTCGGGTCGGGACGGTCCAGCGATGCGTAGTCGGGATAGACGACCACCCGGTAGCCCTGGGTATCGCCGAACTTCTGTTTCATCTGTTCCAGCAGGCCGGTCAGGCCGCCGAGGGATTGCAGCTGCTTGGGCGGGGTCAGTACGACGGGGGCAACACCGTCGGGTTTGGCCCCTGGATCGGAGGTGAAGTTGAACGGCGACGGCGTGTTGCCGTAGAGCCCCCAGCCGATCGCGATACCCAGCACCACCAGCACACCGGCGATCGCGGTGCGGATTCCCCAACCGCCGCCCGCCGCGCTGGGCAGCTTGCGCGCCGGCTTGAGGTTGGGCAGCTGCACCGGCGCGTTGGCGTTCTGCAGATCCGACACCAGATCGGCCAGATCCCCGAGGGTCGCCGCGGTGGTGGCCGCCGCAACCCGCTGCCGGTGCTCCTCCATGGAGAGCTGCCCGTCGGAGAGCGCACTGTCGAGGACCGCGCAGGTGTCGTTGCGGTCGCTGTCTTTGGCCCGGGTACCGGGGGTCTGCCGCGTCGCCACGCGATGATCGTAGAGGGGAGGCCCTGCTGGGGCGCGACAACATCACTGTGCGCATACGCGCGGCGCTGAGCAGGGGTGTTCGCTGCACGAGGGGCGCCGGTTCGGCGACGGGCTGGCCCGTCACGCCTCCACGCCCCGAGGGCCGACGTACTCTGGTCGTCGTGCGACTGCAGCGACAGGTGGTGGATTACGCCCTGAGGCGGCGTTCACTGCTGGCCGAGGTCTACTCGGGGCGGACTGGCGTCAGCGAAGTGTGTGACGCCAACCCGTATCTGCTGCGCGCCGCGAAGTTCCACGGCAAGACGAGTTCGGTGATGTGCCCGATATGCCGCAAGGAGCAGCTCACGCTCGTGTCGTGGGTTTTCGGTGACCATCTCGGCGCGGTGTCGGGTTCGGCCCGCAGTGCTGAGGAGTTGGTCATGTTGGCGGCGCGTTACGACGAATTTGCGGTACACGTGGTGGAGGTATGCCGAACCTGCGAATGGAATCACTTGGTCAAGTCCTATGTGCTGGGCGCACCGCGTCCCCCGAAGGCACGTGGAACCCGAACTGCGCGCAAGAGCGCGCGTACGGCCAGTGAATAGCGAGGGGCGCAACGACCGCTCAGCCGCCGAGAATCCACACGGGTCCGGGGCTGAGGGTGCGCAGCCACCCCGACACGCAGAGCCGGCTCCGCGTCCGCGGCCCGCGTCCGCGCCCCCACCCCCACCCGGTGGCGCCAGGCACGCCGCGCGTGGCCCGGTTCCCCCGGAGCTGAGGCCCACGGCGATCCTGCCGGCGGTCCGCGATGATCTCGACCCGAAGCTTCGTGACCCCATCGACGCCGTCAAGGCAGCTCTCGACGGTGGTAAGCCGCCGCGGCCACCAGGCCCGCCGGTGCCACCGGGGCCGCCGCGCCGGCCATCCGGTGGCGGTGACAGCCGTCCCCCGGGGCCGCCGCGCGCCCGTCGGTTCGACTGGAAATGGGTGCGACGCGGCCTGGCGGCCTGCGTGGTGTTGTTCCTGGTGCTGCCGATGGTCACGTTCACGATGGCCTACTTCATCGTCGACGTCCCCAAGCCCGGTGACATCCGCACCAATCAGGTGTCGACGATCCTGGCTAGCGACGGCTCGGAGATGGCGAAAATCATTCCGCCGGAAGGCAATCGGGTCGACGTCACGATCGACCAGATTCCGGTGCACGTCCGCAATGCGGTGATGGCGGCCGAGGACCGCGACTTCTACTCCAACCCCGGCTTCTCCTACACCGGGTTCCTGCGTGCGTTCAAGAACAACATCTTCGGCGGTGACCTGCAGGGCGGTTCGACCATCACCCAGCAGTACGTCAAGAACGCACTCGTCGGCGACGCCCGCACCGGCATCGGCGGTGTGGTGCGCAAGGCCAAGGAACTCGTCATCTCGACGAAGATGTCCCGCGAGTGGTCCAAAGACGCGGTGCTGCAGTCGTATCTGAACATCATCTATTTCGGTCGTGGCGCCTACGGCATCTCGGCGGCGGCCAAGGCCTACTTCAACAAGCCGGTCGAGCAGCTCGACGTCGCCGAGGGCGCCCTGCTGGCGGCACTCATCCAGCGGCCGTCGACGCTGGACCCCGCCGTCGACCCCGAAGGTGCCGCCGAACGGTGGAACTGGGTGCTCGACGGAATGGTCAGCATGGGCGTGCTGCCCAAGGACGAGCGCGCGGCACAGGTGTTCCCGCCCACTGTTCCGCCCGATCAGGCGAGCGCCGAGAACCAGACCACCGGTCCCAACGGTCTGATCGAACGCCAGGTCACCCGTGAGCTGCTCGATCTGTTCAACATCACCGAACAGCAGCTCAACACCGAGGGCCTGCAGGTCACCACGACGATCGACCCCAAGGCGCAGCAGGCCGCCGAGGAGGCCGTCACCGAGACACTCGACGGCCAGGACCCGGATATGCGTTCGGCGGTGGTGTCGATCGACCCGAAGACCGGCGGGGTGCGCGCCTATTACGGCGGCACCGACGCCAACGGGTTCGACTTCGCCCAGGCCGGTCTGCCGACCGGTTCGTCGTTCAAGGTCTTCGCGCTCGTCGCGGCCCTCGAACAGGGCATGGGGCTGGGATATCAGGTCGACAGTTCCCCGCTGGACGTCAACGGCATCAAGATCAGCAATGTCGAGGGTGAGGGCTGCGGCACCTGCAATATCGCCGAGGCGCTCAAGCGGTCGTTGAACACCAGCTTCTACCGGCTGATGCTCAAGCTCAAGAACGGCCCCGCCGACGTCGCCGATGCGGCACACCGCGCCGGTATCGCCGAGAGCTTCCCCGGCGTCGACCACACACTGTCCGAGGACGGTAAGGGCGGCCCGCCCAACAACGGTGTGGTGCTGGGCCAGTACCAGTCGCGCGTGATCGACATGGCCTCGGCGTACGCGACGATCGCCAACTCCGGGGTGTACCACGCACCGCACTTCGTGCAGAAGGTGGTCAACGCCCAGGGCCAGGTGCTCTTCGATGCGAGCACCCAGGACAACAGCGGCGAGCAGCGCATCCCGAAGGCCGTGGCCGACAACGTGACCGCCGCGATGCAGCCGATCGCCGGTTGGTCCCGCGGCCACAACCTGGCCGGCGGGCGCCCCTCGGCCGCCAAGACCGGCACCAACCAGCTCGGCGACACCGATGCCAACCGGGATGCCTGGATGGTCGGCTTCACCCCGTCGCTGGCCACCGCCGTCTGGGTCGGCACCACCGACGGCACCAAACCGCTGGTGAATGCCTCGGGTTCGCCGGTGTACGGCTCGGGCCTGCCGTCCGATATCTGGAAGGCGACGATGGACGGTGCGCTCGAGGGCACCGACAACGAGAGCTTCCCGAAGCCGACCGAGATCGGTGGCTACGCGGGTGTGCCTGCGGCACCTCCGCCCCCGCCGCCGACCACCCCGACGCTGCCGCCGGAGATCCAGGTCATCCAGCCCAGTATCGAAGTGGCGCCGGGTATCACGATTCCGCTGGGTCCGCCGACGACGATCACCGCGCCTCCGCCGGGACCCCCGGCACCGCCCGGCGATCCGAACGCGCCTCCCGCACCGGTTGATCCCAACGCGGTCGTGCCTGCTCCGGCGCCGTGACAGCCGGCGAATCGGAAGGTCCCGTCGAGCGCGCCACGGTCTCCCCGCAGCGCCGGGCCGATGATCTGCGCAGTGACGACTGGCGCGATATGCCCAGTCGCACCGATGTTCTCGGTTCGGCCCTCTCGGATGTGGTGGGCGGTCCGGTCGGCCGGCACGCCCTGATCGGCAGGCAACGGTTCTTCACGCCGCTGCGGGTGATGTTCGTCATCGCGCTGGTTTTCCTGGCGCTGGGCTGGGCCACCAAATCGCCGTGCCTGCAGACCATCGGTACCGGGACCGCCGATCAGCGGGTGGCCAACTGGTCGGGTCAGCGTGCCTACTTCCAGCTGTGCTACTCCGACACTGTGCCGCTCTACGGCGCAGAACTGTTGAGCCAGGGCAAGTTTCCGTACAAGTCCAGTTGGCGCGAGACCAACGACGCCGGTGAGCAGCGCCAGCAGTACGACGGCACGCCCGCGGTGCGCTACATGGAGTATCCGGTGATCACCGGGGTGTACCAGTACGTGGCGATGGCACTGGCCAAGACCTACACCGCGATCACCAAGATGGTCAGCATCCCGGTGGTGGCCGAGGTGGTGATGTTCTTCAACATCGCCGCGTTCGGGTTGGCGCTGGCGTGGCTGACGACGGTGTGGGCCACCGCAAGCCTGGCCGGTCGCCGGATCTGGGATGCCGCGCTGGTGGCGGGCACACCGCTGCTGATCTTCCAGGCGTTCACCAACTTCGACGCATTGGCGACGGCATTCGCGATGGGCGGGTTGCTGGCGTGGGCACGCCGAAGACCGGTCCTCGCCGGCACACTGATCGGGCTGGGGGTGGCGGCCAAGCTGTACCCGGTGCTGTTGTTGTTGCCGCTGGTGGTGTTGGGCGTGCGCAGCGGCAAGCTGCGCGATGCCGGTCGCACGGTGCTGGCCGCGGTGGTGGCGTGGTTCGTCGTCAACGCCCCGATCTTGTTCCTGTTCCCGCGCGGGTGGTCGGAGTTCTTCCGGCTCAACAGTCGTCGCGGTGACGATATGGATTCGCTGTACAACGTGGTGAAGTCGTTCACCGACTGGCCCGGATTCGACACCAACCTCGGCTTCTGGGAACCACCGGTGGTGCTCAATACCGTGGTGGCACTGCTGTTCGTAACCTGTTGCGCGGCAATCGCCTACGTCGGGTTGACGGCGCCGCAACGCCCGCGGGTGGCGCAGCTGGCGTTCCTGGTGGTGGCCGCGTTCCTGCTGACCAACAAGGTATGGAGCCCGCAGTTCTCGTTGTGGCTGGTGCCGTTGGCGGTGTTGGCGCTACCGCATCGCCGGGTGCTGCTGGCCTGGATGACGATCGACGCTCTGGTGTGGGTGCCGCGGATGCTCTACCTGTACGGCCCGCAGAACAAGGGCCTGACCGAACAATGGTTCACCGCGACGGTGCTGGTGCGCGATATCGCGGTGGTGGCGTTGTGCGTGCTGGTGCTGCGCCAGATCTACCGGCCCGGTACCGACCTGGTGCGCTGGGGCGGGCGGATCGACGACCCGGCCGGCGGCGTGTTCGATCGCGCCCCGGATGACCCGCCGCACTGGCTGCCGGAACGGCTGCGGCCCCGCACCAGGCCGTGGTTCACCCGCCCGGTGGCCGTCGAACCCGAACCCGTCGCCGCGCCCTGAGCTGATGGCCGGCGGTTGCACTCGCCCGCCCGCCACCGAAGGCCGAATTAGCACGTCAGGGGTCTGGTCCTGTAACCTAGCCCGGTTGCCGACGCAGGCGACCCTCCTGCCACGGACACGCCGTGGCCGCAACGACCATAGGAGGTGATGGGTTACTCATGCGTCCATACGAAATCATGGTCATCCTCGACCCCACACTTGACGAGCGCACGGTTGCTCCGTCCCTGGAGACGTTCCTGAACGTCATCCGTAAAGACGGTGGCAGTGTCGACAAGGTCGACATCTGGGGCCGCCGCCGGCTGGCCTACGAGATCGCCAAGCATGCCGAGGGCATCTACGCGATCATCGACGTCAAAGCCGAGCCCGCCACGGTCACCGAACTGGATCGCCAGCTCAGCCTCAACGAGGCCGTGCTGCGCACCAAGGTGATGCGGACCGACAAGCACTAGTCCGAAGGTCACGTGTGCGTCGGATAGCTTCCGTAGGCTCGCCTGCGACCGCTCTTGCCGAGCACACAGACAACTTCCCAGGAGGACACCGTGGCTGGTGACACCGTCATCACCGTTATCGGAAACCTGACCGCCGATCCGGAACTGCGTTTCACGCCGTCCGGGGCGGCCGTGGCCAACTTCACGGTCGCATCGACGCCTCGTACGTTCGATCGTCAGACCAACGAGTGGAAGGACGGCGAAGCGCTGTTTCTCCGCTGCAACATCTGGCGTGAGGCTGCCGAGAACGTCGCCGAGAGCCTGACCCGCGGTTCGCGGGTCATTGTCTCCGGCCGGCTCAAGCAGCGTTCGTTCGAAACCCGCGAGGGTGAGAAGCGCACGGTGGTCGAGCTCGAGGTCGACGAGATCGGTCCGTCGCTGAAATACGCGACGGCGAAGGTCAACAAGGCCAACCGCAGTGGCGGTGGCGGCGGTGGCTTCGGCGGCGGCGGTGGGGGCGGTTCACGCCCGGCATCCTCCGGCGGCGGTGGCGGCGCTCCGGCCGACGATCCGTGGGGCAGCGCGCCCGCATCGGGTTCGTTCGGCGGCGGCGACGACGAACCGCCCTTCTGACATCCCGTAGAGCAACAGTTTTTTAGAAAGAGATCACAGACATGGCCAAGGCCACCAAGCGGCGCCCGGCGCCCGAGAAGCCCATCAAGACTCGCAAGTGCGTGTTCTGCTCGAAGAAGGGCAAGAACCAGAACATCGATTACAAGGACACGGCGCTGCTGCGTACCTACATCTCCGAGCGCGGCAAGATCCGTGCCCGCCGGGTGACCGGGAACTGCGTGCAGCACCAGCGCGATATCGCCGTGGCGGTGAAGAACGCCCGCGAGGTCGCTCTGCTGCCGTTCACCTCGGCGACTCGTTAAGAACGGAAGTACACAAGATGAAACTCATTCTCACCGCTGAGGTGGAGCACCTGGGTGCCGCCGGCGATTCCGTCGAGGTCAAGGACGGCTACGGCCGTAACTACCTGCTGCCGCGCGGGCTGGCCATCGTGGCCTCCCGTGGTGCACAGCGTCAGGCCGACGACATCCGTCGTGCACAGGACATCAAGGCCGTCCGCGATCTGGACCACGCCAACGAGCTCAAGGCCGCCATCGACGGCCTGGGCGCGGTGACGCTGCCCGTCAAGACCTCGGGTAACGCCGGCAAGCTGTTCGGCTCGGTCACCGCGGCCGATATCGTCGCGGCGATCAAGAAGGCCGGTGGCCCCAACCTCGACAAGCGCTCGCTGCACCTGCCCAAGGCGCACATCAAGTCGACGGGTGCACACACCGTCGAGGTGCGTCTGCACCCGAGTGTGACTGCGACGGTCTCGCTCGACGTCGTCGCCAGCGCATAGCTGATCTACCCACAACACCCCGGTGGCAGCCCGTCATGGGCAGCCCCGGGGTGTTGTGCATGTTAGCTGGCGAACAGACCTGGAAAGCCCTACCACAGCGAACCTAACTTCGCGTTAACCTTGCCAACAATTCCCGGCAATACAACACGCCCGAGACGGCAACCCGAGCCGACACGCCGACGATATTGCCATGCACAGCGCGCAAGTGGATCTATGGTGCTTTCAGCTGCGGTTATGGCCGAAAAATCGCGATCTATGCACAGGTTCTCCCCAGGCGCTCAACACACCTGAACAGAGCTATCCACACGCCATGCACAGGTTGATCAACACCCCTGGTTTGCGTCTTCGCCAGCAACGTCTAGCGTCATCCCGGCGTGGTGCGCGGGGGACGAACCTCGGGGGTCCGGAAACGGATTTCTGTCGGCGGGAAAGCCTACTGTCTGTGCGTGCGTAGAGATCGAATGTACGTTCGAGTATGTAGGAGGCTCATCACCCGTGGCAGTGGTTGACGATCTCGGACAGCCTGGTGCCTCGACTCCACCGCCGAGCGAGGACTACGGGCGTCAGCCGCCGCAGGACATGGCTGCCGAGCAGTCGGTCCTCGGCGGCATGCTGCTGAGCAAGGACGCCATCGCCGACGTGCTGGAGAAGCTGCGCCCGGGCGATTTCTACCGCCCCGCCCACCAGAACGTCTACGACGCCATCCTGGACCTCTACGGGCGCGGTGAGCCCGCCGACGCCGTGACGGTGTCGGCCGAGCTGGACCGGCGCGGTCTGCTCAAGCGCATCGGCGGCGCCCCCTATCTGCACACGCTGATCTCCACGGTGCCCACCGCCGCCAACGCCGGCTACTACGCCGGCATCGTGGCCGAGAAGGCCCTGCTGCGCCGGCTGGTGGAGGCCGGCACCCGGGTGGTCCAGTACGGCTACGCGGGCGCCGAGGGCGCCGACGTCGCCGCCATCGTCGACCGCGCGCAGGCCGAGATGTACGAGGTCGCCGACCGTCGCACCACCGAGGACTTCGTCCCGCTCGAAGACCTGCTGCAGCCCACGATGGACGAGATCGACGCCATCGCCTCCAACGGCGGCGTCGCCAGCGGTGTGCCCACCGGTTTCACCGAACTCGACGACCTGACCAACGGCCTGCATCCGGGTCAGATGATCGTCGTGGCGGCGAGGCCCGGTATGGGGAAGGCCCTGGCCCTGGACACCCCGCTGCCGACGCCCACTGGCTGGACCACCATGGGCGAGGTCCAGGTCGGCGATCAGCTGCTCGACGCCGACGGCCTGCCGACCCGCGTGGTAGCCGCCACCGAGGTCATGACCGGTCGGCCCTGCTATGAGGTCGAGTTCTCCGACGGCACCGTTCTGGTCGCCGACGAGCAGCACCAGTGGCTGACCGACACCCGGGCGTCCAGGAAGTCGGCCCAGGCCGCGGCGGCGGGCTACAACCGCACCAAGAACCAGCGCACCTTCGCCGCGGTGCGCACGACGGGCGAGATCGCGCAGACTGTACGCTGCTCGACCGCGGACGGCCGGCTCAATCACTCGGTGACCAATGCCAAGGCACTGCAACTGCCCGACCGCGAATACCTGGTCCCGCCATACACATTGGGCGCCTGGCTCGGCGACGGCACCACGGCATCGGCGTCGATCACATGCGCTGACCCGGAGATCCTCATGCAGATCGAGGGTGAGGGGATTGCGGTTGCGCCCTCGACGGTGACGCTGCGCCACTACCTTCGGCTACCGGCCGAAAACGAAGTCGACGCCCGTGCGTGCGAGGTGTGCGGCAAGGAGTTCGTCCCGCAGACGTCGCAGGTGCGTACCTGCGGTCGGTCGTGTGGCGGCAAGGTCCGGTTTCTCTCGGCGCCTGTGCCGAAGCCGACATGCGCCGAGTGCGGTGGGCCCTCCTGCGGCTTGAGGTTGTGCCAGTCGTGCCGGAACCGGGTGGGCACGGTGCAGGCGCGGCTGCGTGAGATCGGCGTCCTCGGCAACAAGCACATCCCGACCGCCTACCTGCGCGGCTCGGAAGCCCAGCGGCGGGCACTGCTGGCTGGGTTGCTCGACACCGATGGAACCGTGACATCTGGCGGTGCCGTGCAGTTCGCGGTCACCCACCACCGTCTTGCGATGGACGTGTATGAACTGGTGGTCAGCCTCGGGTACCGCTGCCAGATTGCCACCAAGCCGGTCCGGGGCCGCACAACGGACTCGTCGACCGCGTACGTCTTGAACTTCTCCACCGATGACGATGTCTTCCGGTTGACCCGGAAGATGTTGGTGCATAAGGAACGACGGGCCTCGTCGAGTACGGTGCGGTCCGGCAGCCGGTTCATCACCGCGGTGCGCGCGATAGCGTCGGTCCCGGTGCGTTGTGTCGAGGTGAGCAACGCTGCGCACATGTACCTGGCCGGTAAGTCGATGGTGCCGACGCACAATTCGACCCTTGGGCTGGACTTTCTGCGATCCTGCTCCATCAAGAACCAACTCCCGAGCATCGTGTTCTCGCTGGAGATGAGCAAGTCCGAGATCGTCATGCGACTGCTGTCGGCGGAGGCGCGAATCAAGCTGGCCGATATGCGTTCGGGTCGGATGAACGATGACGACTGGACGCGGCTGGCGCGCCGCATGAGTGAAATCAGCGAGGCGCCACTGTATATCGACGATTCACCGAACCTGACCATGATGGAGATCCGGGCCAAAGCCCGCCGACTGCATCAGAAGGTCGGTCTGCGACTCATCGTGCTCGACTATCTGCAGCTGATGACCTCAGGCAAGAAGGTCGAATCACGTCAGCAGGAAGTCTCCGAATTCTCCCGCCAGATCAAGCTTTTGGCCAAGGAGCTTGAGGTGCCGGTGGTCGCGATGAGCCAGCTGAACCGTGGTCCCGAGCAGCGAACCGACAAGAAGCCGCAGCTGTCGGACCTTCGCGAATCGGGCAGCATCGAGCAGGACGCCGATATGGTGATCCTGCTGCACCGCCCGGACGCCTTCGAGCGCGACGACCCGCGAGGCGGAGAGGCCGACCTGATCATCGCCAAACACCGTGCGGGGCCGACGAAGACGGTGACGGTTGCCCATCAGCTGCACCTGTCGCGGTTCGTGGATATGGCGCACTAGGGAACAGCGGCTGTGGCTTCTCAAGTTTGATGTCCATTTCTCGACTCAAATGTCCACTCGATGTCCAATTTGACATTTCGGTGAGAATCTCCGTTTGCCAACAGCGCCCCCGCGCGGCGCATGGGTGACTGTCCGGTGATGTAGATCGCGTCCGACGGGTCGGTCGACTTCGCCACTGACTCCCAAACCGGCTCTCCGCCAACGAGCGCGGGCTAGCATCCAAACCCGTGCCGCCAAGGATGGGGTTGACCTTTGCGGGCTAGAACGTGCTTCGGCTGACGGGGTTCCGGGGGAATGGGCGAGGTGTACCTTGTCTGGCACCCGCGCCTGTCCCGAAGCGGGGTCTGACATGTCGTCCGCTCGGATGCCTCCGTCGATTTGTCGCCGCTTCACAGCTATGGACCACATTGACGGAATCGACGCCGCCCGTGGTCGCTCACGGTTCCCCGGAAACGATCTTCAGCCAGATCAACGAGCACCCCACGGCCAGCGCGAACCACATCGGCATCCAAGTCTTCGCCGAGGACCCGACAGCTTCGCCAGTACCGGCCATCCGTGTCTTAGCCGAGCACCGGCGCGTTCAATGAGACGCACTCGAAGGCATTGCAGATCAACATGTTTGCGGGCAACCCACGTCTTAGCTGGACGCGGTCAGCCCGGGCCCCAGCTCGACGACGACGTCACGCGCGGTCAATTCGGAGCCACACCGATCGCACGCGTGGAGCACCTCGGCATGTCCACCGCAGTCGCGGTGCCGGTACAGCAGGAACGGGCCGTCGGGCGCCAAGTACTTATCGCCCCAGGTACGTAGCGCCATCAGAATGGGGTAGAGGTCCATGCCCTTGTCGGTCAACCGATACTCGTAACGGGTGCGGCGCTCGTCCTTGTATGCCGTGCGTTCGAAGATGCCGGCATCTACCAGTTGCGCCAGTCGCTGGGCGAGGACGGCGCGTGAGAGGCCCATCGTGGTTTGGAACTGGTCGAATCGTCGGACGCCTGTAAAGGCTTGGCGCAACAAGATGAGCGTCCATCGGTCCCCGAGCAGCGCGACCGGTCGCGCGATCGAGCACTGCTCATCCTTCAAATCGTCCTTCGCCACATTGACCAGGCTAGCAGTTGCGTTCGATTAATGAACTCAGTAAGTTGAGTTCGGTATTAGAACTCAACCACACAACACGGGCCAACGAAGAGAGAACGCCATGCCGCTCTATCAGGTGATCGCACACAATGACCTGCTTACAGACGACCTCCGCCGCCGGATCGCTGGCGAGATCACGAGGATCCATACGACGAACACTGGGGCACCGGCGGTCTTCGTCAACGTGCTGTTCCAGGACCTTCCCGCCAGCCGCCTCTTCACCGCGGGGGAGCCGTCGCGCACCTCGATAATTGTCGGCAACATACGCGCGGGCCGCGAGCTCGCCGTGCGGCAGGCGATGCTGCGGGACCTCGCCGAGATGTGGACAGCGCAGACCGGCCAGTCCGGCGGAGAACTGCTGATGTCGATCCAGGAGGTCGACCCCCGTGCATCGATGGAGGCAGGTCTCATCATGCCCGCGCCGGGAGAGGAAGATGCCTGGTTTGAGGAGCATGGGGACAGGCTCCGCGAACTTGGCCTGACCGCATCCTGACCATCGCTCCGCGTCTGTCAGGCGGCGGACGCGGAGGAGGTTGGACGCGGCCATGCTCAACTCTCGCCGTGGAGCGATTTAACGATGTTGCCCGGCGATCACAGCGCCGAGTTCGCCGGTTCGCCGATGCCTGGCTGGGCTGGCGATGATCTCGACGTCCAATTCAACACTGGGACCAGATTTTTTGCGGCCATGCTCGATCAAGCAGCGGTTGCCGAGCATGGTGTTCTCGGTGGAGATGAGCAAGTCCGAGATCGTCATGCGATTGCTGTCGGCGCAGGCGAAGGTATTACTGGCGGACATGCGAACGGGCACGACTGAATGATGACGACTCGACATGGCTGGCGCGCCGCATGTACGAAATCAGTAAAGCGCCTTTGGATATCGACCATTGACCGAACCCAACGATGATGGAGATCCGCACCAAGGCTCGAAGGCTGCATCAGAAGTCCGGGCCGCGTCGATGACCCGCGCGGTGGCGAGGCCGACCTTATTGTCGCGAAACACCCTGCGGGGCAAACCCGTACGGGCACCGTTGCGCACCAGTTACACTTGTCACCGTTCACGAACATGGCGCGGCAACGATCATCGGCTGTAGCTTCTCAAGTTTGATGGCCAATTCTCATTCTGAAATGTCCATACGATGGCCAGTTGGCCACGTGAGTGAGAATTGGGTTCGGTTGGAGGTGAAAGTCGGCGGCCACGCTCGCTCACGCGATGCAATGCGCCACAGGCCAGAAGGGTCGCTGCGACCGTGCAGTGAGCCGTGGTCGCTGACCCAATTCCCACACGACCAGCTCGCTCGGCTACAAAATCGATTCGATGTCCAGTCGCTTGATCCGCGCACCCTCGATGCGGACAAGGTGGCGGAACGAGCCGGTGGAGAGGACTGAGGCGTCGGGGGAACGAACCACCTGGTTGATGGACACCACGTCCGTCCCGTCGGGGCGTACTGGAGCGTGCCCGCCGACGTCAGCTCGACGAATGGGGCGCTCTTCTGCGGTGGCGACCGGAGGAGCCCTACACCCTCACCCTGGAGCGCGCC
The DNA here is from genome assembly GCA_016197405.1 of Mycobacterium sp. Classification (GTDB taxonomy): domain Bacteria; phylum Actinomycetota; class Actinomycetes; order Mycobacteriales; family Mycobacteriaceae; genus Mycobacterium. The sequence goes on along the minus strand of JACPVR010000035.1, from coordinate 4,927 downwards.
TGGACCACGATGGCCGGGGTGGACGGTCGGCCCTACTTACACATGTTCGACCAGTGGAACGGCGATACGGCACGAGAGTTGCTGCCCGACTTCGCATTCAGCGCTACCGTCGACTGGCTTGCCCTGCTGGAGGAGGGACTACGCAGCATCGGCCGTCCGGAGTTGACAACGCTGACCCTGGCCGTCATCCGCGGACTGCTCATGGACCTCGATGCCACAGACGACGCCGTGCGCACCCATCGGGCATTTCGCGATTTCCGGGTGTTACTCGAACGGCCATGACCACGGCCGGTCGACGCAGTCTCCGGTTCATCTGCCCGCAATCATCCGACCGAGCTCGGCAACATCACCGTGCGGTCGGCCACAAAAGTGAGAATTCGAGGCATGGACATCGCGTGAGAGCGATGCCGTCGCCGCAGTTCAGAGAATCACAACCGGACGCGGAATTTGAGAAGTCACATCGGCGGATCGCCGACGGTGGACAGAGCGTCGATCCGGAGATATCCGCCGTCCGGACTTCTAGAATCCGGTCCGAGGGAATCTGATGTGCCATTGGGCGATTCAGCCCGACTATGCCTCACCCAAACTCGGCCGGTACTCAGCCGCCTCGGCCTCGGCGGCAAGCAATGCGCCCAGCTCACCCTCCTGCTGGGCAACAAATACGCCGATCACCTGCCGGCATACCTCCGGCACGCTCACCCCACGCATATCCGCAATACGTTTCAGCCGGAGCAGCATTGACGTAGACACGTGAAACTGCACAGTGAACTGACCGCACGAACCATCCTCAGGCGGCAACCCCGGACCCACGACCACAGGTTCATCCGCCCCGTACTCGCCCACTTCAGCACCCCGAGCTCGCTCAACAATCCCACCACCATCAACGCCGTCGGCCGGATCCGGGAACTCTTCATGACTGAACAAACCCATTCCGCCCACGCTAGACCTCGCAGAAATCCCCGGTCGCCAACTAAGCGACGCCGTTCGCGAGAGATCTAGGTGTGCTAACACCGCTGATATGGCGTAGAGAAACCACAGGCAGCACGGCTTACGGGTGGTGGCGCTGGTGAAATGCAATTTAACGGCGGGTCTAGTGGTGGGCCGTGACAGGGTGCGTCAGGGTGACCCGTCTCAACTTTCTGGTCATCGTGGCCGACGACCTCGGGTTCTCCGACATCGGCGCCTTCGGCGGCGAAATCAACACCCCCAACCTCGACCGCCTGGCCCACGCGGGTATCAGGCTGACCGATTTCCATTCCGCCCTGGCCCTGTTCGCCGACGCGGGCGATGTTGCTGACCGGAACCGATCACCACGTCGCCGGGAGCGGCACCATGCTCGAAATGGCCGCCCCGGATTTCCGCGGCGCCCCCGGCTACGAGGGGCATCTGAACGACCGCGTCGTGGCGCTGCCGGAACTGCTGCGCGACGCGGGTTACCAGACCCTCATCGCAGGCAAGTGGCATCTGGCAGCAGCCGAACACGGCGAAGGTGGCCAGGTGCCTCTTGCCGGTTCTATTGCTTTGGGCGCCCGGGGCGCCGGGACCGGGTGCGTTGGTTGTCGGAGGCTGCGGGGATGGCGACGGACCGAAGAGCGTCGAAAGCTTCTCGCAACGTGATGGTTTCACCGTCGAAGCGTCGATGGATATTGAGGCCTAAGGTCATCGCCCGCAGCGCGGTGGCGGCGGCGGCGGGTTCCACGCCTTCCGATACCAGGCCATGGCGGGCAATGAACTCGGCATAGAGGTCGCGGATTCGCCGGTGTCCCTCAGCGAACGCCTCGGCAACGGGTCCCTTTTCAGTGACGGTTTCCAGCGCGAGCGTGCCGAAGATGCGGAACCGCTCGTCGCTGAGCAGGACCGACTGAGCATTGAGCACCGCGTCCCAACTGTGCGGCCCCGGCGTGTCGAAAACAGTGGAAATATTCTCTGCCAGCATGTCGAACGCGCTGTTGACGACGGCGACGATCAGCCCCTCTTTGGATCCGAAGTGCCAGCTGATGGAGCCTCGGCTGATACCGGCGCGTTCAGAGACCGCCTGCACGGTCGTTGCCCGCGATCCCCCTTCGGCGAGCAACTCCCATGCGGCCAGCAGCAGCCGCGCGCGGCTTTCGGCGCTGATCTCGGCTTGACGGCTCATCGCCCAACCATAACCGAGCGATACCTGTGTCCAATCGTTGGACTGTCATCCGTCGCTGATATGTCGCTCGGCCGCTCCGACGACAGTTGCGGCCGGCACGGTCCCCCTCATGCAACTCCGCTACGAGGCGATTCTATGCCATCCGTCCAATGTTATGCTGATCGTGCTAGAAAGGCTCGGTCGCGGTTTGTCATCGGCCCGGCATCTCTCGTTAACGACTACGGGCGGCGCGTTGTCGTGAAGCCCGGCAAGGAGTTTGGTGTGCGTCGACGAATATCTGGGAACAAACTGATAATGGCCTGGCGAAAGTGGGCACTGCCGGCCGGGGCTGTTGTCTTGGCGGCTGGTGCGGTGGTGTACATGAACCGGGAGTGGTTCATCGAGCAGGCCATTCGGCAGCAACTTGCCACGGGCTATTCGTTTGCCAACGATCCCGGGCAGATGCGGGTCCTGTTGTGTGGAACGGGTTCTCCTGAGCCCAGCGCGGCAAAGGCGCAAGCGTGCGCACTCGTGTCGGCCGGCGGGAAGACGTTCGTATTCGATGCCGGGGAGGGCGCGGTGAAGTCTCTTGCCGACTCCGGCGTCACGCTCGACGACATCGAGCGAGTGTTCCTCACGCACTTACATTCCGACCATTTCAACGGGCTCGGCGCATTGATCAATCAGAGTTGGATTTGGGGACGATCGCACCCTCTCGACGTGATGGGACCGGCGGGCACCGTCCAGGTCGTCGCGGCGCTCAACGACGCGTACGCCATCGACAACGGGTTTCGGACCGCCAACATGCCCGAACTGGCATCGAGTAGTGCTGCGGCCCAGGCCCATCCGATGGAGATCGCGGTCCCCCAGAACGCGCGCTCGGTGCGCGTCTACGACGAAGCGGGTGTCACCATCGATGCCCACCTGGTCGTGCATGATCCGGTCAAACCCGCGTTTGGCTATGTGATCCAGTATCGGGGTAAGAAGGTGTTCATCAGTGGCGACACCGAGGTCAGTCCGCTGAACATGCCGGCGATGCAAGACGCCGATCTCGTTGTGCACGAGGCATATGCATCCCATTTGGTCCGTCGAGCCATTCCGATCATGCGCGAGATGGGCTTGAACCATGACGCCGAGGTCGCTGAGCGGACGATTGCGTACCACGCAGACACGATCGCGCTGGCCGAACAGGCCGAACAGGCTGGTGTCAAGCATCTGGTACTCACGCATTTGACTCCGTATCCCGATGGTGTGCTCAAGCGCTACCTGTTCACCCAGGGGATGAGCGATCACTACTCGGGCACGGTGACGGTGGGCAGAGACGGAATGGTGATGACCGTCTGACATCGACGCCCCTTGCAGCCGACTGGAGATCACCCGGGAAGCAGCGGTCCACTGAGCCTGGGAAACAGCGATGTGCCTGCTGCCCCGGGTGTGAGTGTGAGCTTGGCAGACTCCAGTACCGGTGCAACCGCGAGTGCGTGTGTCAGGGCGATCACCGCGGGCGCTGGAGTGAACGGGAAGTCGCTGCCGTAGAGCAGGCGATCCGGTCCGACGACTGCCAACAACGCGTCCAGGGCGACGGGCAGTGGTAGCCCGGCCAGGTCATAGTAGAAGGTGGCGAGTGCGCCGGGGACGTCCACGACCGCGCCGGCGGCGGCGGCCACGGCCGCGACCCGGTGCGCCACTACTGGCAGGACCGCCCCGGCGTGCGGCACGATCCAGCGGATCGACGGATGACGGGTCAGTGTCTGCGAGAGGATGAGATCGATGACGCAGCGGGTGGTGTCGAACAGAAACTCCAACATGGGGCGGGGTCGGCCGAGGGCGGTCGCCTCCCAGCCCGGCGGAGATGTCGGGTGCAGCAGCACGACCGCGGCGTGAGCATCCAGTTCGTCCAGCACCGGAGCGAACTCCCGATCGCTGAGGTAACGGCCGTGGTAGTTGGTCTTCAGTGCCACCGCGTCCGCGCCGAGATCATCTCGGGCGCGGGCTAATTCGTTGAGTGCTCCGTCCACATCGGGCAAGGGAAGCACGGCGGCGACCCCGAATGTCGCGGGCCGGTCGGTGACCAGTTGGGCCCCCACGTCATTGACGTGCGCGGCCAGTGCTCGGGCCGCCGTGTTGACGCTGACCGAGTCGTCACCGAAATGCACCCCGGGGGAGGACACCGACAACACCGCTGCCCCAATACCGCTGCGGCCCATCACATCGAGCGCTGCTTCCACACTCCAGCCCGGCATTCCGGGCATCCCGTCCGGGTGAGCGTGGCCGGCGGCCACACATTCGTCGCGGTACCTGGCAGTCACATAGTGGGCGTGAACGTCCAGCCATCCAGCCATACAGGATTCCTTTCAGCGTCACCGGGATCTTGACATCAGCGGGGACTGCAACGATGTCAGTCCGCGAGAATCAATCCACGAGCTGATCGACGACCGAGCGAATCTCCTCACGCGGAATCAAGTGACCAGCCCGGATCACCGCCGCGATCTGCGTGAGGTTTCCTGTGGATACCACGGGGTCCGCATCAAGCAGAAGGAAGTCCGCCTTGAATCCGACGTCGATCGCTCCCAGGTCGTGCGTCCGATTCAGGTAGGCCGCCGGTACGGTGGTTGCCGAACGAAGCACATCGAGTGGCCGAAGTCCGGCGGCCCCGAGCTCGCGGAACTCTGAGGCCATATCCTGCCCTGGTGATGCGCTGGGGCCGTCAGTGCCGGCCATGATGGGCACCCCGGCGGTGTGCATCATGCCCACCAACCGCAGTGACATGTCGTAGCAGTCGTGATAAGTCGCCCGAGTGTCTGCGGGAAG
>JACPVR010000005.1 GCA_016197405.1 Mycobacterium sp. | reverse complement strand
TACCGCTCTGAGGCCGAACGCGCCGGAACCTACCAGCACTGGCTGCATCACTACAATCACCACCGACCCCACACCGGCATCGGCGGAATGACACCAATCGAGCGCCTACGCGTTCACAACCTACCCGTGAAGAACACCTAGCGCAAGCGGCTCAGCAGGCCGCCGAGTGGATCTTGGTCAACAAGGTGGAATCGGCCGGCTCGGTGGCGTCCGGGCGCAATCCGGCCAGGACGGCGTCGATGTCGTCGCTGTGGGTCAGGGTGCTGAACTCGGTACCGATGGCCAGGTCGACGGAATCGTCGGAGCGGTTGTCCTGGAACAGTTCGGTGCACGGCGCGACGAGCCACACCGAGGCCGCCGCTGCGCGGCCCTTGGACCCGAACCGGATCTGGCCCTGGCAGGTCAACCGGGTGTTGCCGTAGAGCGGATCGTTGTTGGCGGTCGGCTGGGCGAAACCGAGATCGCGCAGCGCGCCGGCCACCTCGGCGGCCTGGCCGCCGTGACCGCTGGCGTTGAGCACCTGGATCTTGGTCTCGGCGAGCTTGGCCGGCGTGACATCGATCATGTCGGTGCGCGAGACCTGTTCGCCCAGCGGCTGGGCGGCCGGGGCGCCGTCGGTTGCCGGTGGTGGCGGGTTGCACACGGCGGCTTCCTGGACATCGACCGGACGGGTCAGGGCGGTCAGCCACACCACGGCGGTGATGACCGCCAGGGCGACGCCGACGATGACGCCGGGCCAGATGTTGCGCCGCCGGAACGGCAGCCCCCGCTTGTCGAACGCGGTTCCCTCGGTGATTTGCGCGACCACGCCTGCACTCTAGAGGCACGTGATGTGGAGTTCTACCACGAAGACCGGCTGATTTGTGATGTAAATCACAGTTGAACAGCGGGTGATACGGGCACGAATCGTTTGGCACTGGCGTTCGGCACTGGTACAAAGCTCTGCTGCAAGAGGTTTACGAGGGGACAACAACGATGGCTACCGACTACGACGCCCCACGGCGCAACGAGACCGACGACGTCTCCGAGGATTCGCTGGAAGAACTCAAGGCGCGGCGCAACGAGGCGCAGTCCGCCGTCGTCGACGTCGACGAGTCCGAATCAGCAGAATCCTTCGAGCTGCCAGGTGCCGACCTGTCCGGCGAGGAACTCTCGGTGCGTGTGGTACCGAAACAGGCCGACGAGTTCACCTGTTCGAGCTGCTTTCTGGTCCAGCACCGCAGCAGGCTGGCCACCGAGAACAACGGTGTGATGATCTGCACCGATTGCGCGGCCTGACTCCGCGAATTCAGCGCACGCGAAGCGATTCGGGGGTCAGCTTCGCAGGGCCGAGAGCACGCGGTCCGGGTGCCGGCTGCTGATCAGCCAGTACGGCGTCGGGTCGTCGGGATCGTCGAGCACGGCCAACAGCATCGGGCCGACCCAGCCGCGGTGCAGCACGAATGCGGCGGGATCGAGCTGACGACCCAGGGCCGCCGATTTGGCGGTGCGCGGTATCTCGGCGGTGCGCGCGATCACCGAGGCGGGCAGGTGCGCCTGTCCGGCCCACAGTTCGACGGTGTCGCCGGTGTCGACGACGCGCACCTCGGCGCGTCCCAGCCATAGCAGTGCGCCGGTCGCGATGACGAACATGATCACGAAGCCGACCCAGTTCGGCGCCGTCCACAGCGCGGCATTGATCTCCAGCGCGATCAACGACGCCAGGCCGTAGCCAAGGGGCCACCACCACCAGGGCACCCACAACCGCTCGCGGTACCGCACGGTCAGCGAGGTCACACGCGAACCAGACACGCGGCCAAGAGTAGTCTTCTGCCTCGTGTCCACCCCTGTTGCGGTCGTCCGTCTGGACCCCGAGCTTCCGCTGCCCGTGCGCGCACATGCCGGCGACGCCGGTGTGGACCTCTACAGCGCGATCGACGTGGAGCTGGCGCCGGGCCATCGTGCCCTGGTCGGCACCGGTATTGCGGTCGCGATTCCGATGGGCATGGTGGGGTTGGTCCACCCGCGGTCGGGATTGGCTGCGCGCGTTGGTCTTTCGATCGTCAACAGCCCCGGCACGGTCGATGCCGGCTACCGCGGCGAGATCAAGGTGTCACTGATCAACCTCGATCCGAGCGAGCCGATCACGATCAACCGCGGCGACCGGATCGCGCAACTGCTGGTTCAGCGCGTCGAATTGCCCGATCTCGTCGAGGTCGCGTCGTTCGACGAAGCCGGGCTGGGGGACACTACCCGTGGCGAAGGCGGCCACGGTTCTTCGGGAGGACATGCGAGTCTGTGATGGCATTCGGAAAGCAAAACAAGGACGACGACGGCACCGCGGCGCAGGCCGGCGATGATTTCGAAGGTCCCTTCGACATCGACGATTTCGACGACCACGAGGTCGCCGCGGTCGGTCGACTGGACCTGGGTTCGGTGCTGATCCCACTGCCGGCGGCAGGCCAGGTGCAGGTCGAGGTCAACGAGGGCGGCGTGCCCAGCGCGGTCTGGGTGGTCACACCCAACGGCCGGTTCACGGTGGCGGCCTACGCGGCGCCCAAGAGCGCGGGCCTGTGGCGTGAGGTGGCGGCCGAACTGGCCGACTCACTGCGCAAGGATTCCGCCGAGGTCAGCATCGAGACCGGTCCGTGGGGCCGCGAGGTGGTCGGTATGGCCTCCGGTGCGGTGCGCTTCATCGGCGTCGACGGCTACCGCTGGATGATCCGCTGTGTGGTCAACGGCAGCCGCGAAACCATCGGCGCGCTGACCGTCGAGGCGCGAACGGCGCTGGCGGACACCGTCGTCCGGCGCGGTGATGTCCCACTGCCGGTGCGCACACCGCTGCAGGTGCAGCTGCCCGAGCCGATGGCCGCGCAGCTGCGTGCCGCCGCCGAGCAGGCCGCCGCGGCTCAGGGCGCCCAGCAGGTCGCACCGCAGGAGCCCGAACCGCCGACCCCGGCGGCACGGCGGTCGACGCAGGGTTCGGCGATGCAGCAGCTGCGCACCATCACCGGCGGCTGAGCGCCGCTCACAGCTCCGCGAGGGCGGCCAGCGCGGCCGCACCGAGTGCGGCCGGATCGACGCCGATCTGCGCCAGTGTCACGGTCTGCAGCGCTGCCTGCGGTGCGGCGGCCACCCACTCCACCCCGACTTCGAGGGGATGGATCGGATCATCGGTCGCCGAGACCACACCCAGCGGCGCGCGCAACGTCTCCAACTGCGGACCGGTGGGCGCCACGTATGCGGCAGCCTCGTCCATCGCATCGGGCAGATCGGGCCACTGACCCACCCACGAGCGGGTCAGCTCGGCGGCCAGCCAGGCCGGACTGGACGCCTGCATGCGCGCCGTGGTGGCGCCCAGGCCGTCGCGGCGCAGTTCGTGGGCCGTCTGCCGCGCGGCCGCGGCGGCCGGTGCGTCGTGCGGGGGACCGGTCCAGGCCGGCAGCGCCGCCAGCACCGCCACCACCGTGCCGGGATGCGCGATGGCCCACGCGGCGGCCACCGCGGCGCCCAGCGACACGCCCGCGACGGCGATCGGGCCCTGCGCGGCGGCTTCCGCCAGGGCATCGTGATACCCCGCGATCAACCGTCCGGGCTGCGGCGCATGCGGGACCGCGAGCGCCCCCACCGCGTGCAAGGCAGGTGAAAACGCCCGGTAGACGTAGTCATCGTCGGAACCGGTGCCCGGCAGCAGAACGGTCGGGACGTCGCGGAGATCAACTGCCATTGTTCGATCGTGCCTGGTGTGTGACGAAACACCCACCTTCACCGTCGTGCGGCGTGGCATTCGGGAACCAAGGGGTCTACGGTGGCGTTTGCAATAGGTCCCGGACGGGAATCCGCACCGGGTCCAGCACAGCTATCAGGAGACGCCATGGCCACGGCCGAAGGTTATCTGCGGCGGCTCAGCCGCCGTTTGACGGCCGATCCCGAGCAGCGAGACGTCGACGAAATGGCCGACGAAGTCGCCAGCACCGGCGCGCATCGCGCCATCGACTGTCAACGCGGTCAAGAAGTCACCATGGTGGGCACGCTGCGCAGCGTGGAAGCCAACGCCAAGGGGTGCGCGGGTGGTGTGCGCGCCGAATTGTTCGACGGCACCGACACCGTCACCCTGGTGTGGCTCGGGCAGCGCCGCATCCCCGGCATCGACTCCGGGCGCACACTGCGGGTTCGCGGCCGGATGGGCACGCTGGACAACGGCACCAAGGCGATCTACAACCCGCATTACGAGATCCAGCGTTGAGTTCGGCAGAAAACAGCGTCAGCACCGACCCCGTCGAGCCGAGCGAGCCCGCGAGCCGTACCACCGCCCAGGCGATGCTCGACCAGATGGGTGGCATCAGCGGCCTGATCTACTCCTCGCTGCCCGTCATCGCGTTCGTCCCGGTCAACACCGCCTTCGGACTGCCCGCTGCAATCGGGTCGGCACTCGTCATCGCCGCACTGATCCTCGTCTGGCGGCTGGCGCGTAAGGAATCCGCCCAGCCGGCCGTCTCCGGTTTCATCGGAGTGGGATTCTGCGCGCTGATCGCCTGGCTGGTCGGCGCCGCCAAGGGCTATTTCCTGCTCGGCATCTGGATGTCGCTGGCCTGGGCCACCGTTTTCGCGCTCTCCATCCTGATCCGCCGGCCGATTGTCGGTTATGTGTGGAGCTGGGTGAACGGGCACGGCTACCACTGGCGCACGGTGCGCCGCGCCGTCGTCGCTTTCGACATCGCGACCCTCACCTGGGTTCTGGTGTTCGGGGCGCGTTTCGTCGTGCAGCACCAGCTCTACGACGCCGACCAGACCGGCTGGCTGGGCTTCGCCCGCATCGCGATGGGCTGGCCGCTGACCGCGGTCGCCGCGCTGGCGACCTACCTGGCGATCCGGGCCGCGCAACGCGCGGTGCACGCCGCGCAGGCCGCCGAACCGGCCGAGGTCGCCGACGCCGGCTAGCCCTGCCCCGCAGGCAGCACCAGCGCGCGCAGCTCGTCCTCCACCTCGGGGGACACCACCAGCAGCAGCTCGTCGCCGCCTTCGAGCGGCTCGTCGGACTCCGGCACGATCACCCGGTTACCGCGCAGGATCGTCACCAGTGACGCGTCGCGCGGCAGGGTCAGCTTGCGGACCGGCTTGCCACCCCACGGGGTGTCGTCGGGCAGCGTGATCTCCACGAGATTGGCCGCGCCCTTACGGAATTCCATGATCCGGACCAGATCACCGACCGCGACGGCCTCCTCGACGAGCGAGGCCAGCATGCGCGGGGTGGACACCGCGACGTCGACACCCCAGGCCTCGTCGAAAAGCCATTCGTTGCGCGGATCGTTGACCCGCGCGACGACCCGCGACACCGCGAACTCGGTCTTGGCCAGCAGCGACAACACCACGTTGGCCTTGTCGTCACCGGTGGCCGCGATCACCACGTCGAACTCGTGCAGTCCCATCGATTCCAGCAGGCTCAGCTCGCAGGCGTCGCCGAGCTGCCAGTGCGCCGCCGGAATGGCGTCGGCGTCGATATGATCCTCATTGCGCTCGACGAGCGTGACATCGTGACCGTTCTCGATGAGTTCGCGGGCGATCGAACGTCCCACGGCACCGGCACCGGCAATCGCTACTTTCATCGGCGGCACTCCTCACCCTGGACTCCGTCTGCGGGTTTGTCGTTGCCGCGGTTCATCGGCGGCCAATCCTCACCCTGGACTCCGTTGCCGCGGTTCATCGGCCGCCTCCCGCGTCGAGGTCGTCGCTGGGCGGTAAGGCCGCGATGGCCACCGCCTCGGCGACGCTGCCCGATACCGCGGCGACGTAGACCTGGTCGCTGGCCTGGATCACCGTTTTCGGCTCCGGCAACACACCGGTGCCGAACCGGATCAGGAACGCCACCCGGGCATTGGTGGCGGTCTCCAGTTCGGTGACCCGATGTCCCACCCAATCCTCGTGCAGCACAACCTCGGCCACCGCGACGGTGCCGGTGGGGTCACGCCATTTGGCGGTCTCGGCGTCCCGGGTCAGCGCGTTGAGCAGCCGGTCGGTGGTCCAAGGCACCGTCGCCACCGTGGGGATGCCGAGACGCTCGTAGACCGCGGCACGTTTGGCGTCGTAGATGCGCGCGACGACGCGCTGCACACCGAAGGTCTCCCGGGCCACCCGTGCGGAGATGATGTTGGAGTTGTCGCCGGAGGACACCGCCGCGAAAGCGCCCGCCTCCTCGATACCGGCGCGCAGCAGCACTTCACGGTCGAATCCCATACCGAGCACGCGCTCACCGGTGAAATCGGGGCTCAACCGCTGGAAGGCCGCTTTGTCGCGGTCGATGACGGCCACATCGTGACCGATTCTGGCCAGGGCGTCCGCGAGTGAAGCTCCCACTCGCCCGCACCCCATAACCACTACCCGCACCTGGTGTCCTTTCGGCTGTGCCGTGCTGTGCCGCGTGTGCGAGGACCGCCGTGGACGGCGCCCGCAGACTGACCGTACGGGGAACGCTACAGCCTCGAAGGCTTAGGCATACTCTTGGACCTCGTGTCCAAACTTTCGACCGCCGCCAGGCGGCTGGTGCTGGGGCGACCCTTCCGCAGCGACACCCTGGGGCACACGTTGTTGCCCAAGCGGATCGCCCTGCCGGTCTTCGCCTCCGATGCCATGTCATCGGTCGCCTACGCGCCCGAGGAAATCTTCCTGGTGCTCTCGGTGGCGGGCCTGACGGCCTACACGATGGCGCCGTGGATCGGTTTGGCCGTGGCCTTCGTGATGTTGGTGGTGGTGGCAAGCTACCGGCAGAACGTGCACGCCTACCCGTCCGGAGGCGGCGACTACGAGGTGGTCACCACCAACCTCGGCCCGACCGCGGGTCTGACGGTCGCCAGCGCCCTGCTGGTGGATTACGTGCTCACCGTTGCCGTTTCGATGGCCTCGGCGATGTCCAACATCGGGTCGGCCGTGCCGTTCGTCGCGCAGCACAAGGTGCTGTTCGCCGTCTCGGCGATCGTCATCCTGATGTCGATCAACCTGCGGGGCATCCGGGAGTCCGGCACCGCGTTCGCCATTCCCACCTACGCCTTCATCTTCGGCATGTTCATCATGCTGGGTTGGGGCCTGTTCCGGGTGTACGTCCTCGGGGATCCGCTGCGGGCCGAGTCGGCCGGCTTCGAGATGCATGCCGAGCATGGACAGGTGCTGGGGCTGGCGCTGGTGTTCCTGATAGCGCGCTCGTTCTCCTCGGGTTGCGCGGCACTGACCGGTGTCGAGGCGATCAGCAACGGAGTCCCGGCGTTTCGCAAGCCGAAGTCCAAGAACGCTGCAACCACGCTGCTGCTGCTCGGTGCGATCGCGGTGGCGTTGTTCATGGGCATGATCATCTTGTCGGAGAAGATCGGCGTACAGGTGGTCGACGACCCCGCGACGCAGCTGATCGGAGCCCCGGCCGACTATCACCAGAAGACTTTGGTCGCGCAGTTGGCGCAGACGGTGTTCGGCAGCTTTCACCTGGGCTTCATCCTGATCACCTTCGTCACCGCACTGATCCTGGTGCTCGCCGCCAACACCGCCTTCAACGGATTCCCGGTGCTGGGCTCGATCCTGGCCCAGGATCGCTACCTGCCGCGTCAGCTGCACACCCGCGGCGATCGGCTGGCGTTCTCCAACGGCATCCTGTTTCTGGCCTTCGCCGCCATTGCGTTCGTCGTCGCGTTCCGGGCCGAGGTCACCGCGCTGATCCAGCTCTACATCGTCGGCGTCTTCGTCTCGTTCACGCTGAGCCAGATCGGCATGGTCCGGCATTGGACCCGACACTTGGGCTCCGAGACCGATCCGACTGTGCGCCGGCGCATGCAGCGGGCCCGGGTGGTCAACACGATCGGTTTCATCTGCACCGGTGCGGTCCTGCTGGTGGTCCTGGTGACGAAGTTCGTGGCCGGGGCCTGGATCGCGATCGTCGCGATGACGGCGCTTTTCGTCCTGATGAAACTGATCCATCACCACTACGAGACCGTTGCGCGTGAGCTCGCCCAGCAGGAGGCCGAGGAGGGTGAGATCACCCTGCCCAGCCGCAATCACGCCGTCGTGCTGGTGTCCAAGCTGCACCTGCCGACGCTGCGCGCGCTGGCCTACGCCCGGGCGACCCGTCCCGACGTGCTGGAGGCCATCACCGTCAGCGTCGACGATGCCGAGACCCGCGAGCTGGTGCACAAGTGGCAGGAAAGCGATATCACCGTGCCGCTCAAGGTCATCGCGTCGCCGTACCGCGAGATCACCCGCCCGGTACTCGACTACGTCAAACGGATCAGCAAGGAGTCACCGCGCACCGTGGTGACGGTCTTCATCCCGGAGTACGTCGTCGGCCACTGGTGGGAGCAGATCCTGCACAACCAGAGCGCGCTGCGGCTCAAGGGCCGGCTGCTGTTCATGCCCAATGTCATGGTGACCTCGGTTCCCTGGCAACTGAATTCGTCGGAGCGCCTCAAGACGCTGCAACCGCAGTCGGCACCGGGCGACGCGCGACGCGGGTTCCTGGATTGACGATCCTCGAGCTGGAGATCGGTCCCGCCGCCAACGGCGGCAGTTGTGTGGCCCGCCACGACGGCCGGGTGGTGTTCGTCCGCTACGCCCTGCCGGGGGAGACGGTGCGCGCAGAGGTCATCGACGAACGCGGATCCTATTGGCACGCAGTGGCTGTCGAAATCCTCAAACCCGCACCGGCCCGGGTCGATTCGCTGTGCCCGATCGCCGGTGTGCACGGTGCCGGCTGCTGCGATATGGCCTTCGCCGAGCCCGCCGCGCTGCGCGACATCAAGGGCGAGGTGGTCGCCAATCAGCTGCAGCGTCTCGGTGGTTTCGGCTGGTCCGGTAGCGCCGAGGCGGTCGGCACCGTCGGGTCGACGGGCTGGCGCAACCGGGTGCGGCTGGAAGTCGGCGCCGACGGGCGGGCGGGCTTCCACCGCTATCACAGTGACGAGCTGGTGACCGATCTGCGCTGCGCGCAGGTTCCGGCCGGGCTGCTCGACGATCTGGCACCCGACGGGGTGCGGGCCGGCGATCAGCTGCACGTGGTGCTCGACGACGACGGTGCCCGGCATGTGGTGTGCGCGGGCAAGGGAACCCGCACCCGGGTGCTGCAGGGCTCCTACGAAGGTGTGCAACGCGTCGGTGCGCGCAGCTGGGCGTTACCGGTCACGGCGTTCTGGCAGGCGCACCGCGACGCGGCCGCGACCTACAGCGAGCTGGTGGCACAGTGGGCCGCCGCCGAACCCGGTATGACGGCGTGGGACCTGTACGGCGGGGCCGGACTGTTCGCGGCGGCCCTCGGGGAGGCGGTCGGTTCCGATGGCGCGGTGTTCTCGGTGGACACCGCGCGGGCCGGTGCCAAAGCCGGCCGGGTCGCGCTGGCCGATCTGCCGCAGGTGGCGTTCGTCACCGATTCGGTGCGGCGCGCGCTGGACTCGTCGACGCTGCCGGCCGCCGATATCGCCGTCCTGGACCCGCCGCGCTCCGGCGCCGGCCGCGAGATCATCGATCTGGTGGCGGCCGCACATGTGCCCAGGGTCATCCATATCGGTTGTGAGGCAGCATCTTTCGCCCGCGATATCGGGCTGTATCGCGGTCACGGTTACGACGTCGAGCAGCTGCGGGTCTTCGACGCGTTCCCGTTGACCCACCATGTGGAGTGCTTCGCGCTGCTGACCAAGGCACGCTAACGTGTTCGGCAGGTGTGCCGGGAAGTCTGGTCGGCGATCGTACAAACGCGTCGCGACCGAACGGGGCCACCATGTCTGATACCGAGCGCGGCAAGCTGTTCCCCCGGGCGTTGCTGACGCGCGGTTCCTGGGCCGAGACCAGCCGGGTGGGGGAGACCCTGCGGCGCGAGACCGTCGGCGGCATCCTGCTGCTGCTCGCCGCGGGTGCGGCACTGGTGTGGGCCAACACGCCGTGGCAGGACTCCTATCACCGGTTGTCGGAGTTTGTGGTCGGACCGCGGGCCCTGCATCTGGACCTGTCGCTGGCCGCGTGGGCCGCCGACGGACTGCTCGCCGTCTTCTTCTTCGTCGTCGGCGTCGAACTCAAACGCGAGTTCGTCGCGGGCGACCTGCGCGACCCGGCCCGCGCCGCGTTGCCGATTGTCGCCGCTGTCGGCGGCATGGTGGTGCCAGCCGCGCTCTACGTCGGGGTCAACCTGGCCGCCGATTCACCCGGAACCCTGGACGGCTGGGCGGTTCCCACCGCCACCGATATCGCGTTCGCGCTCGCCGTGCTGGCGGTGCTCTCGACGCATCTGCCCAGCGCGCTGCGCACCTTTCTGCTGACCCTGGCCGTGGTGGACGACCTGCTGGCGATCACGGTCATCGCGATCTTCTACACCGACAAGCTGGCGCCCGGACCGCTGCTGGCCGCGCTGGTGCCGATCGCGCTGTTCGGTCTGGCGGTGCAGCGCGGGATGCGGCAGTGGTGGCTGCTGCTGCCGTTGGCGGTGGCCGCGTGGGCGCTGGTACATGCCAGCGGTGTGCATTCCACCGTTGCCGGTGTGCTGCTCGGGTTCACCGTCCCCGCGCTGGGGCGACATGCCGCGGCCGACCGTTTCGAGCATCTACTGCGTCCGGTTTCGGCAGGTTTCGCGGTGCCGGTCTTTGCATTCTTCGCAGCGGGCGTGACGGTGCAGGGCTGGTCGGGCCTGACGGCCGCGATGGCGCATCCGGTGACGCTCGGTGTGCTCGCGGGCCTCGTTGTCGGCAAACCGCTGGGGATTTTGGGCACGACCTATCTGCTGGCGCGGTTCACCCGCGCCAGACTCGACGACGATCTGGCCTGGCGCGACGTTTTCGGGATCTCGATGCTCGCCGGAATCGGGTTCACCGTGTCGTTACTGATCGGCGAGCTGGCCTTCGGCTACGGCACGCCCGAGGGCGCCGACGTCAAGATCGCGGTGTTGCTCGGATCCGTTGTCGCTGGTCTGTTGGCCGCGGTCGTGTTGATCAGCCGTAATGCCGTGTACCGGCGCATATGCGAGGCCGAAACGGTCGACAGCGACTCCGACGGCGTGCCCGACATCTACCAGTCTCAAAAGGACTGAATCCAGGTTGACTGCGTACACTGGCCTGATGCTTAGTCAGATCCGCGGTCCCGCTGATCTGCAACGCCTTTCTCAGTCGCAGCTAAGTGATCTGGCTCACGAGATCCGTGATTTCCTGATTCACAAGGTGGCAGCAACGGGTGGTCATCTCGGACCTAACCTCGGAGTGGTCGAGCTGACGCTGGCGTTGCACCGGGTCTTCGACTCACCGCACGACCCGATCATCTTCGACACCGGGCATCAGTCCTACGTGCACAAGATGCTGACGGGCCGCAGCGCCGACTTCGACTCACTGCGAAAGAAAGACGGACTGTCCGGTTATCCGTCTCGCGAAGAGAGCGAGCACGACTGGGTCGAATCCAGTCACGCTTCCTCGGCGTTGTCCTATGCCGACGGGCTGGCCAAGGCCTTCGAGCTGACCGGGCACCGTAACCGCCATGTGGTCGCCGTCGTCGGTGACGGCGCGCTCACCGGCGGCATGTGCTGGGAGGCCCTGAACAACATCGCCGCCGGCAACCGGCCGGTGGTGATCGTGGTCAACGACAACGGCCGCAGCTATGCACCCACCATCGGCGGGCTGGCCGATCACCTCGCGATGCTGCGGCTGCAGCCCGGCTACGAGAAGCTGCTGGAGAAGGGCCGCGATGTGGTTCGCGGTGTGCCGCTGGTCGGCGAGCTCTGCTACCAGTGCATGCACAGCGTCAAGGTCGGCCTCAAGGACGCGTTGTCGCCGCAGGCGATGTTCACCGACCTCGGGCTGAAGTACGTCGGGCCCATCGACGGGCACGACGAGCACGCCGTGGAGGCTGCGCTGCGCAGCGCGCGCGGATTCAATGCTCCGGTGATCGTGCATGTCGCGACGCGTAAAGGTATGGGCTACGGGCCTGCCGAGGCCGACGAGGCCGAGCAGATGCACGCCTGCGGTGTCATCGATCCGCTGACCGGGCTGGCCACCGCCGAGTCCGCGCCCGGCTGGACCGGCACCTTCTCCGACGAGCTCATCGCCCTGGCGGCTCAGCGCCGTGACATCGTGGCGATCACCGCCGCGATGCCAGGGCCCACCGGTCTTTCGGCCTTCGGTCAGCGTTACCCGGACCGGCTTTTCGATGTCGGTATCGCCGAGCAGCACGCGATGACCTCAGCAGCCGGTCTCGCCATGGGCGGGCTGCATCCGGTGGTCGCCATCTACTCGACATTCCTGAACCGGGCTTTCGACCAGCTCATGATGGATGTCGCGCTGCACAAGCTGCCGGTGACGATGGTGCTCGACCGGGCCGGTATCACCGGTCCCGACGGCGCCAGCCACAACGGTATGTGGGATCTGTCGATGCTCAACATCGTGCCGGGTATGCGGGTGGCCGCACCGCGCGACGCCTCCCGGTTGCGTGAGGAGCTGCGCGAGGCGGTTGCCGTCGACGACGGGCCGACCGCTCTGCGTTTCCCCAAAGGTGATGTGGGCGAGGATATTCCGGCCGTCGAACGGCGTTCCGGTATCGACGTCCTCGCGGTTCCCGCCGACGGTCTCGGCGATGACGTGTTGCTCATCGCCATCGGCCCGCTGGCCGGTATGGCCCTGGCGACCGCGGAACGGCTGCGCAAGCAGGGTATCGGCGTCACCGTCGTCGACCCGCGCTGGGTGCTGCCGATTCCGGACGCCATCCAGTCGCTGGCCGGCGATCACAAGCTGGTCGTCACGCTGGAGGACAACGGCGTTGCCGGCGGCATCGGTTCGGCGGTATCGGCGGCGTTGCGGCGCAACGAAATCGACGTGCCGTGCCGCGACGTCGGGGTTCCGCAGCAGTTCCTCGCCCATGCCTCGCGCAGCCAGATCATGTCCGAGATCGGCCTGACCGATCAGCACGTCGCCCGCCAGATCACCGGTTGGATTGCCGCCCTGGGCAGTTCGGTCGGCGATTCGGCGGTCTCCGATGAGCTCGGCGACAGCCCGGAACGCCGCAACCGCTGACTCACCCGCCGGTCGGGTCGGCATGCCAACCGCATACGGTGGCAGTCATGCGTATCCCGGCCTCGGTGATGTTGTCCGTACTCCTACTGCTGGCGCTGGCTTTCGGCTCGCCCGCCACCGCGGTGGCAGCGGTACCGGACTTCTCCGGCCTGGACGCCAGGTCGTTCGACGGGCCCATCCCGGCGCCCGGCACCCTGATCGACAGCGCGCCGCTCAACCCCGCCCTGTCGGTCGCCGGGGCGGGCGCGGCCTACCGGATCCTGTACGCGACCCGCGATCAGCATGACCGCCCCGCGGTCAGCACCGCCGCCGTCTTCGTACCCAGAACGCCTGCACCGCAGGGCGGTTGGCCGGTGACCGCGTGGGCGCACGGCACCGTGGGATTGGGCGACGATTGCACGCCGTCGGCGTTGCCGCGTAGCGCGCGGGACAACGAGTACCTGTCGCATTGGCTCGACCAGGGCTATGTGGTGGTCGGCAGCGACTACGCGGGTCTGGGCACGCCGGGCCTGATGAGCTACCTCAACAGCCGCACCACCGCGCGCGGGATCGTCGACTCGGTGATCGCCGCACACCAGATGGACCTTGCCCTCTCACCGCGGTGGGCGGTCATCGGTCAGTCGCAGGGTGGCGGGGCGGCGGTGGCAACTGCACGCTGGGCCAGTGAGTTCAGTGCCGGTTCCGGCCTGGACTACCGTGGCGTCGTCGCCACCGGGACACCCGCCGGAGTGCAGACCGTTGTCAACCAGGCCGGCCCGGATATGGTTGTGCCGGAGCTCAGTTCGGTTGCCAACGCCTACACGGCCTACATCCTGGCGGCGCTGCGGGAGGCGCGCCCGGACCTCGGGATCGACGGCGTGCTGACCCCGGCCGGTCGCGCCGCGGCCGACAGCGCCGAAACACTCTGTCTGGCAGCCTTGTCCGACCGGCTGGCGGATATGACGGTGCCCGGATTCTTCACCGCGCCGGTCTCGTCGATCCCCGGATTCGCAACGGCCGTCGACGATTTCATGGGCATCCCGGTGTCCGGTTATGACCGGCCGGTCTTCCTGGGCGTCGGGCTGCAGGACCGCGATGTGCCGCCCAAACTGACGCTGGACTTCTACGATCAGCTCAAGGCCAACGGTCAGGACGCCGTGCTGCACGTCTACCCGGACTCCGATCACAGCGCGACGGTGCTGGACTCGCAGGGTGATTCGACACCGTTCCTGCAGCGGGTGTTCGCCGGCTAGGACGTCGGCGCGTCCGGTGGTGCCAGCGCCTCGGTGAGCACCGGCACCACGAGCTGACGCTGCCAGGGGCGGGCCCCGGCGTCGCGCAGGAAGTTCTCGATCGCGGTCGCCGGATCGGCCACCGGCTCCCAGTCCCAGCACAGCCGGCGCAACAGCTCCGGTGCCAGCAGGTTCTCGGTGGGTACCGTCACCGCCTGGGACAGTTCGGAGATCCGGGCGCGGCTGGCTTCCAGTCGGGCGGCGGCCTCCGGTTTGCGCTTGCTCCAGCGCACCGCCGGTGGCGGCCCGTTCTGCGGTTCGGAGGACTGCGGGGGATCGGGGTTGGCCCGGCCCGCCGCCAGTGCGTCGAGCCAGATCTGGGCACTGCGGCGTTGTTTGGGGCCGCCGAAGACCGGCAGTTTCACCAGTTCGTCGACCGTCTTGGGATCGGTCAGGGCCGCTTCGACGATCGCGGCGTCGGGCAGCACCCGCCCGGGTGCGATATCGCGGCTGCGCGCGATGTTGTCGCGCGTGGTCCACAGTTCGCGGACCGCACTGAGCGCCCGACGGTTGCGTACCTTGTGGATGCCCGAGGTCCGGCGCCAGCGATCCCGCCGGGTCAGCTGCGCCTCTGACGTCCGGACGTATTCGAATTCCTGTGCCGCCCAATCGGTTTTGCCCTGTTCGGCCAGCACGACGGAGATCTCGTCGCGCAGCTCGACGAGAACTTCGACGTCGAGTGCGGCGTAGTTGAGCCAGGCCGCGGGCAGCGGGCGCTTGGACCAGTCCGCGGCGCCGTGGCCTTTGACCAGCCCCAGACCCAGTAACCGGTGCACCATGGCGGCGAGGTTGACACGGTCGAATCCGGCGAGCCGGCCGGCCAATTCGGTGTCATAGAGCGCCGGCGGGTGCATGCCGACCTCGGCCAGGCACGGCAGGTCCTGATCGGCGGCGTGCAGGATCCACTCGTCGGTGCCGAGCACTTCGGCGACGGGGCGCAGCACCTCCAGCGCATCGCCGCCATGGCTGACCGGATCGATGAGCACCGTGCCGGCGCCGGCACGGCGGATCTGGATCAGGTAGGCCCGGTTCGAGTAGCGGAATCCGGATGCGCGTTCGGCGTCGATCGCGAAGGCACCCTGGCCACCCGCCAAAAGCTCTGCCGCCGCGTTGATCTCGTAGGCGGTGACGGCGAGTTCGGGTACCCCGTCGGCGGGCGCGGTGAGCGGGACCGGTTCGGGCAGCGCGTCGTCGGCGACCCGCAGAGCGGCGCCGTCGGGCTCGGGTTGCGGTTCTGTCATCTCAGGCGCGGGTCCGCGAGCCGAGATCTGTGACCCCGACCGGCGGCAGGCCCGCGGCATGCTCGAGCACCTCGCAGAAGGCCTGGACATGGGTGCCCAGGTCCGGCGATGTCGCCGTCCACGATGCGCGTAACTCGAGCTGGTGGGCCCGCGGGGGTCCGGAGATGTCGCCGTAGCGCACCGACGTGGTGGCGGTGACGGTGCCACCGAGTGCGGTGACGTGTTCGGAGCGGCTTTCCAACGCCTCGACCAGCCAGCTCCACGCCACCTCGGGCAGCAGTGGGTCGATGGCCTCGGTGGAGTCCAGGTCGGCCTGGATGTAGGCCACCAGGCGCATGGTGCCGTCCCAGGCGTCGGAACCCTCGGGATCGTGCAGCAGGATCAGCCTGCCGAAAGCGTCGCCGTCGGACTGCTCGGGGACCACGACCGCTTCGGGGTGCTTGACCTCGGCGCCGATGGCATAACTGAACGGCGCGAGACGTTGCGGCGGGCGGATCGGTCCCAGCTCGATCTCCGGCCGTACCGTCGCGGCGTTCATGGCTTCCACGGCGTCGTGGAATTCAGCCGGTTCACCGGAGGTCACAACGAGTGACGGTAGACCTATCGGCGCAGCTACCGGTGCAGGCGCGCCGTCCGGGGGTGGAGGGGGACGGCGCGGCCGTCCCGGGCTGCATGGCAGCATGGATCGCGATGAATACCCGCCGCACGCTGCCCACATCGCCGTATCTCGCCGCGACAACCGGCCGGCTGCCCTCCCGGGTGCCGGTGTGGTTCATGCGGCAGGCCGGCCGGTCGCTGCCGGAGTACCGGGCATTGCGGGCGCAGAACCGGATGCTCGACGCCTGTTTCGACGCCGAACTGGTCTGCGAGATCACTCTGCAGCCCATCCGCCGCCACCAGGTGGATGCCGCGATCCTGTTCTCCGACATCGTGGTGCCGCTGCGCGGTGCGGGCATCGAGCTCGACATCGTGCCCGACGTGGGCCCGGTCATCGCGCATCCGGTGCGCACCCGCGCCGATGTGGCATCGATCAAACCGCTCGATCCGGGCCAGGTGGCCCCCATCTCGGAGGCGGTGTCACTGCTGGTGGCCGCGCTCGGCGAGGTGCCGCTGATCGGCTTCGCCGGCGCCCCGTTCACCCTGGCGTCCTATCTGGTGGAGGGCGGACCCAGCAAGCATCACGAGCGCACCAAGGCGATGATGCTGGGCGACCCGGACTCCTGGCATGCGCTGATGACCGCGCTGACCGATATCACCATTGCGTTCCTGCAGGTCCAGGTGGGCGCCGGGGTCGACGCGCTGCAGCTGTTCGATTCCTGGGCAGGCACGCTGTCGCTGGCCGACTACCGCGAGTTCGTGCTGCCGCATTCGTCCCGGGTTTTTGCGACCCTGGCCGATGCCGGGGTGTCGATGACGCATTTCGGTGTGGGCACCGCCGAGCTGCTCGGGGCGATGAGCGAGGCGGCCGCCGCGGCAGCCGCACCGGTGGTCGGCGTGGACTGGCGGACATCGCTGACCGACGCCGCGGCCCGGGTGCGTCCGGGTACGGCACTGCAGGGCAATCTGGATCCGGTGGTGCTGATGGCGGGCTGGGAGGCCGTCGAGCGCAGTGCGCGCGCCGTCGTCGCCGACGGCCGGGCGGCGGTGGCGGCAGGTGCCGCCGGACATGTCTTCAACCTCGGCCACGGTGTGTTGCCCGGGACCGATCCCGGCGTGCTGACCGATCTGGTCGCCCTGGTGCATTCCTTGTGAGCTCAGCGTGAAATCGTATTGTGTTGTCGGCGGCGGTATTTCGGGCCTGACGGCGGCCTACCGGCTGCGCCGCGCGGTGGGCGAGGACGCCGCTGTCACGATTTTCGATCCGGCCGACCGGCTCGGCGGCATCCTGCGCACCGAACGCCTCGCCGGCCAGCCGATGGATATCGGCGCCGAAGCGTTCGTGGCGCGCCGCCCGGAGGTTCCGGCATTACTCGCCGAACTGGGTCTGGCCGACCGGCGCGTCGGCACCACCGGGGTGCGGCCGCTGATCTACAGCGGTGCGACGCTGCACCCGCTGCCCGCCGACACCGTCAACGGCATCCCCAGCTCCGCCGATTCGGTTCGCGGCCTGGTCGACGAGTCCACGGTGCAGCAGATGGCGGCCGAGGCATCGCGTCCGCTGAACTGGCGCCGCGGTGCCGACCCGGCCGTCGCGGACCTGGTCGGCGACCGGTACGGCCAACAGGTGGTGGCCCGGTCGGTCGATCCCATGCTCTCCGGTGTCTACGCGGGCTCGGCCGCGACGATCGGTCTGCGATCGGCGGTGCCGACGATCGCCGCGGCCCTCGACGGTGGCGCCACCAGCCTGACCGCCGCGGTGCGCGGCGTGCTGCCGCGCGGGGTGACCGGCCCGGTCTTCGGTGCGATCGCCGGCGGGTACCAGGTCCTGCTGGACGCCCTGTTCGGCGCCGCGGCGGTGCGCTGGCAGCCCACCGCGGTCGCCGGGCTGCAGCGCGACGGTGCCGGCTGGTCGGTCCACGACGACGAGGGTGGCTACACCTACGCCGACGCCGTGGTGCTGGCGTTGCCGGCGCCGCGGCTGGCCCGCCTGGTCGCCGGTATCGCGCCGCGCACAGCGGCGGCCGCGTCGTCGATCCCCATCGCCTCGTCGGTGGTGGTGGGTTTGGCGGTGCCCGGTGGCACACCGCTGCCGCAGCAGTCCGGCGTCCTGGTGGCCAGCGGAGAACGCTTGCACACCAAGGCGATAACGCTGTCGACCCGGAAATGGGGGGCGCGCGGCAACGCCGAGTTGCTGCGGTTGTCCTATGGCCGGTTCGGAGACGATATCGCCCGCAACACCTCCGATGACACGCTGCTGGCGTGGGCGCTGGGTGACCTCGAAGATGTCTTCGGTATCACGGTCGATCCACTGGAGATCTGCGTGCACCGGTGGCTGGACGCGATGCCGCAATACGGACCCGGCCACGCCGAACTCGTCGCCGAACTGCGTGCCGGATTGCCCGCCGGACTGGCTCTGGCGGGTAACTACCTCGACGGTATCGGGGTGCCCGCCTGCGTGGCCGCCGCGGGCCGTGCCGTCGCCGAGCTGCTGGCGCCGCGGTGAGGGCGTAGGGCCGGTCGGCCGGTGGTGCCCGCGTGGCACGATAGACCGATGTCACGCACGGATTTCGACGCTCTCAACGCCACCATTCGCTACCTGATGTTCTCGGTTTTCGCGGTCAACCCGGGGGAGCTGCCCGAGGATCGCGCGGCCATCGCCGACGAAACCGCCACCTTCCTCAAGCAGCAAGAGGACAACGGCGTGGTGGTGCGGGGCGTCTACGACATCGCCGGGATGCGGGCCGACGCCGATTTCATGTTCTGGACGCATGCCGAACGGGTCGAGGACCTGCAGACCACCTATTCGGATTTCCGTCGCAGCACGGCGCTGGGGCAGGTGTGCACCCCGGTGTGGAGCAGCGTGGCGCTGCACCGCCCGGCCGAGTTCAACAAGAGCCATATCCCGGCGTTCCTGGCCGGTGAGGAACCCGGCAATTACATCTGCGTCTATCCGTTCGTGCGGTCCCTGGACTGGTACCTGCTGCCCGACGAGGAACGCCGCAAGATGCTGGCCGATCACGGTATGGCCGCCCGGGGGTACAAGGATGTGCGGGCAAATACGGTGCCGGCATTCGCGCTGGGTGATTACGAGTGGATCCTGGCGTTCGAGGCACCTGAGTTGCACCGGATCGTCGACCTGATGCGCGACCTGCGCGCCACCGAGGCGCGTCGGCACGTCCGTGAGGAGATCCCGTTCTTCACCGGCCCGCGGGTCGGTGTCGAGGAACTCGTCAACAAATTGCCCTAGTGTTTGCTGAAATGATCTTGAAGGTTGATCATCCTCAGCCCTCGGGACCAGCTGCGATGCTTGCCGCTTTCACGACTGGTAATTGACGCAGTGTAAAGCGTCACTGCGACCTGCTATTCCTGCGGAAACTCGCGGTGTATGCCATCTGTCCAGTTGTGACAAAATTTGCTACGATCTCGCGAATGTGGGCGATTGCGGGTCGGGCGGGCATTGCCGGGGCCGCGCTCGTGGTGTTCGCCGGATGGATCGCAGGCCGCTGGGGCGGCGACGCCGCCGTCGATGTCGCCGACAATCTGGGGCTCATCGTCTTCGCGGCCTGGGCCACCCGCCACACGGTGCAGGCAGCCCGCGCGGCGCACGGCCGGCAACGTCGGGCCTGGGTCTGCATCGCCGTCGGTACGGCGGGCTGGACCGCCGGCTCGATGGCGTGGACATACTTCGACCTCGTCCTGAACCAGTCACCGTTCCCGTCGATAGCCGATCTGGGTTTTGTGCTCTTCCCGGTCGGCGTGTGCGTCGGCATGGTGCTCTTCGCATTCGACACCGCCGGGCCGTCCACCACCCGCGCCGTACTCGACGGTGTGATCGTCGCGGCCTCGTTGTTCGCGATCTCGTATGTGACGGTGCAGAGCATCTATCGGGTCGGGGGCGCGAGCGCCTTCGCCGTCGGCCTGAGTCTGGCCTACCCGGTGTGGGACCTGGTGATCATCGCGATCGCCTTCATGGTGCTGGCCCGGGCTCGCACCACCCGGCGCGGCTCGCTGGTCCTGCTGACCATGGGTGTGGGCTTGATGGGACTGGCCGATATCGGCTTCTGCTACCTGAACGCCCACGGCGCCTATTTCTTCGACGGCAACCTCATCGACATCGGGTGGGCCGCTGGTCTGCTGCTGATCGGTCTGGCCGCACGACTGCACGCCGTTACCGGTGCCACCGAGGACGCGTCGGCCGCGGTGCCGTCGAAAGTGGCCATCTGGCTGCCGTACGTGCCGCTGATGGTCGCGGCGGTGCTGTGCACGCTGACATTCCTGCCGACCCCCGGGCTGGCGCCGCTGGTGCTGGTCATCGCCCTGGCGGTCTTCGCGGTGCTGATCCGGCAGGTCATGGTCATCAACGAGAACCGCGCGCTGCGGGCCCGGGTCGCCGACCAGGCCTGGCATGATCCGCTGACCGGGGTGGCCAACCGGGTGCTGTTCGACACGCGGCTGGCGCAGGCGGTGGCGCGCGGAGAGCCGATAGCACTCCTGGTTCTCGATCTCGACGAATTCAAACTGGTCAACGACAACATGGGGCACGCGGCCGGCGACGAACTGCTGGTGCTGGCAGCGCGACGCATCGTCGACTCGGTGTATCCCCGCGCCACCGTCGCCCGACTGGGTGGCGACGAGTTCGCCGTGCTCATCGACAAAGCTCCGGCCGACGGTGCGATGGGCATGGCCACCCGGATCACCGACGCCTTCGGTGAACCGTTCGTCCTGTACGGGCACGAACTGCCGATCCGCATCAGTGTCGGCCTGGCGCAGTCGACCGGAGATGCCTCCGTCGTCTCGGCGGCGACATTGATGACCCAAGCCCGCATGGCGATGAACGCTTCCAAGCGGGAGCGGGCCGGGCAGGTGCAATCCTTCGAACCGGATATGGCCGCCGAGGTCACCGCCGAGCCGTACCGGTCGGCGGTCGGCACGGCCCCCGGCGGCGCGGCGGCGGTCCAGTTGCTCGGTGAACTGCGGCAGGCGATCGACGACGACAACGGCCTCACGGTCGTCTACCAACCCAAGATCGACCTGCGCTATGGCGATATCGTCGGCGTCGAGGCGCTGGTCCGTTGGCAGCACCCCGAGCGCGGGCTGCTGCGCCCGGACAAATTCCTGCCCCTGGTCCGGCAGCGCGACCTGATGGAGTCGATCACCGATGTGGTGTTGCGCCAGGCACTCGACGATGTCGCGCGCTGGCATGGCGCCGGCGTCGGAGTGTCCACCGCGGTAAACCTTTTCGCGCCCTCGCTGTCCGACGAGCAACTACCGGATCAGATCGCGCACGAGGTCGCCGTACGCGGTCTGCGCCCGGAGGATCTGACCCTGGAGATCACCGAGGACCTGCTGCTGCACAATATGAAAAGCGCCCGTTCGGTGGTCGACCGCTTGCGCGAGCACGGAATCCGGGTCGCCATAGACGATTTCGGCAGCGGGTACTCGGGCCTGTGGTACCTGCGCGACCTTCCGGTCGACGAGCTCAAGGTGGACCGGCGCTATATCGCACCGCTGCTGCACGATCCGCGCTCGGCGGCCATCGTGCGGGCGGTCGTCGACCTGTCCCACGAGCTCGGTGTGACCACCGTCGCCGAGGGCGTCGAGAACGCCGAGGTGGCAGAACGGTTGCGCAGCTACGGCTGCGATATCGGCCAGGGCTATCACTACAGCGAGCCGCTGACCGGCGCGCAGACCTTCGAGCTGCTGTCCTCGGCTACGCAGGCGCGAGTCTGAGCGATATCGAGTTGATGCAGTAGCGCTGATCGGTGGGCGTGGGGTAACCCTCGCCGGTGAAGACGTGGCCGAGATGACTGTGGCAGCTGGCGCACAGCACCTCGATGCGTTTCATACCGTGGGTGTCGTCGGGCCGCAGGATGACGGCATCGGAGTGCGACGGGTCGAAGAACGACGGCCATCCGCAGTGCGAGTCGAATTTCTCTGAGCTGCGGAACAATTCGGCGCCACACGCCCGGCACTGATAAACGCCCTCGGTGTGGGTGTCGGTGTACTCGCCGGTGCCGGCACGTTCGGTGCCGCCTTGGCGCAGTACCGCGAACTCCTCGGGCGTGAGCTTCTCGCGCCATTGGTCGTCGGTCAGTGCCACCTGGGGCTGGGGCAGATCGGAGGTGCTGCGGCTCATTCGTCTACGCTAGCGCGCGCCGGGCCGCGCAGCCATGGCGGATCGATACCCTCGTCGAGCCTGCCGTCCTTCTTGGCGTCCAGATAGCGGAAGTACAACACGCAGAACACCACGATCAGCAGCAACGACCAGCCGTAGGTGATCTTCATGTACTCCAGGAACCGGCCGGTGGTGGGCCAGCGCCACAACAACCAGCGGTCCATCGTCAAGAACCCGTAGGTCGCCAGCCAGGCCGGCCAGTTGCGCACCACCGAGTTCGGCAGCACCACCGTCATCAGGAACGGGAACAGCATCATCGAGTAGTAGCCCTGCGCCAGCGACAGCACCAGCCAGGACGCGGTGAGCAGCACACCGGATGAGGTCAGCATCCAGAACAGCGGATCGCGGTCGTGGTAGTAGCGGTAGAGCAGCCACAGGCTGCCCACGGCCAGCGCCAGGAACAGCAGCCGCAGGCCCCAGATCAGCCAGATCGGCAGCCCGTAGTAACTGCCGTTACCCAGTATCGAGCTGTTGAAGTAGTCCCGGGTGCCCAGGATGTAGGGCACGGTGCGGTGGACGAAGTTCATCGGGTCGGCGACCAGCGGCCAGGCCGCGATATTGAACGCCAGCGGAACCGCGAACGCCATCACCAGCGTGCGCCACTGCTTGTTGAGCAGCGGCAGCAGCAGCAGGACCGCGAGCACCGGTTTGACGACCAGCGAGAGCCCGATGGCGATACCGGCCAGCCACTGATGCGAGACCTTGCCGGACAGCAGCCATCGGAAGAACAGCACCTCGGCCAGCAGGATGCAGCCGTTGATATTGGTGAAAACCAGTGTGTTGGTCACGGATTCGGTGCAGAACATCGCCAGCAGCAGGGCAGGCAGGGCCACCGAACTCAACGCGAACCCGAACATCCGGACCAGCAGTGCCGCGGCGATGATCATCGCCAGGGTGTTGGCGGCGACGAACCAGTTGTGCGAGGCGAAAACCGGCAGATAGCCGAACGGGGCCATCAGCAAGGTGCCCCCGGGTGGATACAGATAGTGCGGGTCTACATAGTCGAAGTGCTCGTTGTAGATGTCCCAGCCCATCTTGAAATTGATGACGGCGCGGTAGACGGGGCCGAAGTCATCGGTGATGTAGCCGTTGGTGGCGAGCACATAGCTGCGGTGGATGATCGACATGATCGCCAGCGGCCACAGAGCCGACCGCAGTACCGCGGCGGTGCTGGGTGCAGAGGTGCGTGGCCGAAAAATCTGGAGAAAAGCCCCGCGCATGCCGGCCGGGGTCGAGTCAGCTGCCGTCACGACCGCACCGTACACCGACGCCGTTGGACTATGGCTCAGGCGGGGCAGTACGTGTCCGTCGGCGGGACCTTGCCGGTGTCGATGTAGGCGGCCAGCGGAGGCAGCGCGCAGGCCGAGTAGACCGATGCGCCGTGACCGATGCCCTGCCAGATGACGCGCTTGCTGGCCGCACCGGCGTTGATGATGGTGGCCGCGGTGGCCGCCACCCCGTCCGAGCCGGCGATCGGGTCGTTCTGCACACCCATCAGCAGCACGTCGAGTTTGAGATTCTTGGGGTCTTTCGGCGGTGTGCCGCTGGGCCAGTTCAGGCAGTCGACGAGGCTCAGCGCGCCCACCGAACCGAACTGCGGGTACAGCTTGCCCCAGGCGACCACCAGTTCACGGACCCGGTCCGGGGTGGGCCGGTTGAGGGCGTCGCTGCACCGGTTGATGAACTGCCCGTCGGTGTCGCGCATCGACTCGGACTGGGTGATCAGGGAGTTGACGGCGTTCTCGTCGCCGGAGCGGGCGGCGGCCAGGGTCTGGGCCAGGTCGGTCGTGCTGGTGGCGCGGTCCCCGGTGGGGAAGCCCAGTGCGGTGGCGATCGCGTTGGTCAGGGTCGCGACCGACGCGCCGCCGGGGCCGCGGCCGTCACGTGCGGCGGTCAGCAGGGCGTCGACGGCACCCTTGGGATCCGATCCCAGCGGACAGTTCGATGCCGCGCACTGCGTGGCGAAGGCTTCCAGGGCGGCCTGCTGGCCCTGGACGCGTTGTTCGGCGGCGCCCTCGGCGCTGATGCCCAGCGGGATGGGGGAGTCCAGCGCCAGCCGGGCCACCTTCTCCGGATGCGACCCGGCATAGGCCAGTGCCACCTGGGCGCCATTGCCGATGCCCAGCAACGCCAGCGCGGGCACGTCCCAGATGCTGCGCAGCCGTTCGATGTCCTCGGCGGCGTGCGCGTTGTCGTAGGCCGAGTCGCCCGGGGCGATGGTGTCGGTGCAGCTGGTGGTGGCCGTCATCGCGACGGCGCCGATATTGGCGACGCGGTCGTCGCCGGCCTCGAACTGCGCCTGGTCGCGCATCTCCTGCTGGTCGAACAGGTCGCGGCAGTCCACCGCGCTGGAGCGGCCCATGCCGCGGCGGTCGACGGCGACGATCGGGTGGGACTTGAGGATGTCGGCGCCCGAACGCGACAACCACACCGGCAGCTGCATCGAGGTCGGCAGGTCTGTTCCGGTGGTCATCACCAGGGGTCCGGCATCAGGCGGTGTCTGGACCGAACGGGCCCGCACCACGCCGATCGTCAACGTTCCGGTCGCGCCGTTGATGGGGTCCAGGTCGGCGTCGTAGGTCGCGCAGTCCAGCAGCACGCCCGGCTGTGCCGGAACGGCGGCGCTGCCGAAGATCTGCGAGGTGCAGTCCTTCCACGACAGATCGTTCTTGGGTGCGGCGATCTGGGCCGGTCCGGGGGCCGCCGATGTGCTGGTGGTGGCCGGGCTGTTGCCCTTGCCGGAATCAGTGGCATAGCGGGGGTTGGCGGCCAGGCCGGGGGCACAGCCCGACAGCACCGCGGTCACCGCGATGATCGCGGTGCACGTGACGGACCGACTCATGCAGCCCACAGTAGCGATAGGACCTGCCGTCACCGGCGTACGTAGCGCGTGTACAGATAGCCCGCGTCGTCGGCGAGCAGATGGCCGCGCCGCATCGGGGTCAGCGCCTGCCCGGGTCCGCTGGCGATGCGGCGGGCCTGTCCGCCGGCCAGTGTCGGCGCCACCGACAGGCACAGTTCGTCGAGCAGTCCGGCGTCGATGAACGTTCCGTGCAGGCTGGGTCCGCCCTCGGTGAGCACCCGCAGCAGACCGCGCTGCGCCACGGTGGCGAGCACCGCGGTGATGTCCACCGCTGCCGGGTCGGCACCTGAGCAGTCCAGCACCTCGGCGGTGTCGCCGAGCTGTGCCCGGGTCGCGGCGGCGGCGTCGGTGGAGGTGAACACCAGCGGTGCCACCTCGGTCTGGGTGAACACCTTCATATCGCGTTCCAGGTGGCCGGACGCGGTGACGATGCCGATCGGCGGGACCTCGGCCTGGCCGCGCAGGCGGCGGGCCTGGCGGACGGCGGCACCGAGTTTGACGCCGCCGTAGTTCTCCACCCGCACGGTGCCCGCGCCCACCACCACGATGTCGGCAAGCTGGCGCATCACCTGGAACAGTGCGCGGTCGCCGGGGCCGGCCAGATCACCGGACTTGCCGTCGGCGGTCGCGCCGCCGTCCAGGCTGCTGATGAAGTTGGATCGCACCCAGGGCTTTTCGAGCGCGTCGGGGTAGGCGTAGAGGTCTTCGAGGCGGTCCTCGGTCACCGTTTCGGTGCTGCCCAGCAGTGTGAGTTGCGTCCCAGCGTCGGCATCGGCCATAAGGACGATTGCAGCACGCCCGCTAAGGTGCCTGCATGTCCGCCCCGCGCTCCGAGCAGCCCACACCCGGTGAGGGCACCGGGGTCGGCCATCTCGTCGACCGGCATCCGACGGTCTCACCGGAACGTCTGATCGCCCAGCTGGTCCCGCCGCCGACGTTCAACGACGTCAGTTTCGACACCTACCGGCCCGACCCCGCCGAGCCCAGCCAGGCGGCGGCCGTGGAGTCGTGCCGTGGGTTCTGCGCTCAGGCCCAGCAGCGCCGCGCCGGCAAGAAGAAGATGTTCGGCAAGCGTGAGGTGCTGCCGGGTGTCGGGCTGTATCTGGACGGTGGATTCGGTGTCGGCAAGACCCACCTGCTGGCCTCGACCTACTACACGCTGGCCGACGCCGGGGTGGGGCCTGCCGCGTTCGCGACGTTCGGTGAGCTCACGCAGCTGGCCGGGGTCTTCGGTTTCGTGGAGTGCATCGAGCTGCTGGCCGACTACGTCGTGGTCTGCATCGACGAGTTCGAACTCGACGATCCCGGTAATACGACTCTGGTGTCGCGGATGCTCTCCCAGTTGGTGGAGCGCGGTGTCTCGATCGCGGCGACGTCGAACACACTGCCCGAACAGCTCGGTGAGGGACGGTTCGCAGCGCAGGACTTCATGCGTGAGATCAACACGCTGTCAAAGATTTTCACCACCGTGCGGATCGAAGGTCCGGACTACCGACACCGTGGCTTGCCGCCCGCCCCGGAGCCGTTGACCGATCAGCAGGTCGCCGAGCGGGCCGCGGCCGTGCCGGGCGCCACCCTCGATGATTTCGATGCGCTGTGCAAACACCTGGCGACCATGCATCCGTCGCGCTACCTGACCCTGATCGAGGGCGTGGCCGAGGTGTTCATCACCGGTGTGCACGCCATCGAGGATCAGAGTGTGGCGCTGCGGCTGGTGGCGTTGACCGACCGGCTCTATGACGCCGGCGTGCCGGTGGTGGCCTCGGGCGCCAAACTCGACACCGTTTTCAGCGAGGAGATGCTGGCCGGTGGTTACCGCAAGAAGTATCTGCGCGCGACGTCACGGCTGTTGGCGCTGACCGCCGCCGGGATGGCCGGGTAGCGGGCGCACCATTACGTAGTCCTGCTCGACGGCGGCGCCGAGTGTGAAGGTCTTGGTTCCGGCCACCGTGAACTGGTGTTTGCCGTAAAAGCGTTGTGCGCGTTGGTTTTGCTGATTGACGCCGAGCCACAGGCAGTGCGCCCCGCAGTCGAGCGCGTAGTCCAGCACCGCCTGCAGCAGTGCCGCGGAGGTGGTCCCGCCGTGGCTTTCCGGTAGCACGTAGATCTTGGACAGTTCGACCGCCGGCCGCGCGGTGACGGCGCGCTGCACATCGGCGTCATCGGGCACACCGTGAATCAGCATGGCGTATCCGACGATTCGGCCGTCGTCGACCGCGGTGAAGACGGCCCGGTCCGGGTCTTGCAGATAGTCGGCGAATCTGGCGGCCGACAGGTTGGCGGCGATGAACGCCGCCACGTTCTCGGCGCTGACGGCGGGCGGGCAGGCCAGCGGGAAGGTGCGTGCGGCGACGTCGGCGAGTTCGGTGAGCCCGGCGGTTGTCGCCGCCGTGACGGTGACGGCCATGAGACGTCATGGTAGCGGTGCTCCCGGGGGGAACAGGTTCCACTGCGCCAGGTGCTGACCGGTCACCGGGTCGAGCAGGATCACGTTGGTGACGCCGGCCCGGTAGACCTGCCAGTAGACGTTGCCGTTGACGGTGGCGCCGGCCGGGGCGTTGAGCAGCGCGGTGTCCAGCGCGTCGGGAGCGTCGGTGCGCTTGGGAGCGTAGGCGTCGGCGAACGGGGTGACGCCGTTGAAGGAGAACGCCAGCGCCTGCGCGTACGGGGTCGGGGTCTGCACCGTGTGTACTGTCACCCCGGCGCGCCAGGGGCCGCCTTCGTTGCGCCAGCGCGGCGATCCGGTCGGGGCGTAGCCGGGCGGGGGATCGGTGGGCAGCACGTCATGCACGGTGACATCGGCGACGATGCCCATGTAGTCGACCCGCAGGGTGTCACCGAGGTTGCCGATCGGGGTGCCTTCGGCGGCTGCCGGGGCGGCGGCGGGACCGAGGCCCACGGTCGCAATGGTGAGGATCCCGACCAGAAGCGCGAACCAGCGGTACATGTTCGGCATGATGGCACACTGCGCTCGGGCCGGCGTCGGGTTACCCGGATCCGGCGGTATCGGCAATGGCCTTCAGGGCGCTGGCGAGGTCGGCTTCCACCCGGTTCTTGTCCAGCCCCACGCGGTGCAGCGGACCATCGCCGTCCTCGCATTCGAGCAGGGCGAGCAGCAGGTGTTCGGTGCCGATGTAGTTGTGCCCGAGGCGCAGCGCTTCGCGGAAGGTCAGTTCCAGGACCTTCTTGGCCGGTCCGTTGAACGGGATCAGCTCGGGTCGGGTGGTGCCGGCTTCGGGCAGCGTCACCGCCCCGCGGACGGCTTCGGCGGTGACACCTTGTTTGACCATCAGGACGTTGGCCAGGGAGCTGCTGTCGGCCAGCAGCCCGAGCAGCAGGTGCTCGGGTCCGATCTCGCTGTTGTGTGCCGCGCTTGCGGCATTCTGTGCCGCGACGACGACATTGCGGGCCCGTGGGGTGAATCGCGCGAATCCGGCGGTGGGGTCCAGCGGCCCGGTGTCGGCTTTCGGTACGAAGCGTTTCTGGGCGGCTTGTTTGGTGACGCCCATGCTCTTGCCGATATCGGTCCAGGACGCACCGGAGCGGCGGGCCTGGTCGACGAAATGTCCGATGAGGTGGTCGGCGACGTCGCCGAGGGCTTCGGCAGCCAGCACGGCGTCACTGAGCTGGTCGAGCGCGTCACTGTGGACGGCGGTGATGGCCCGGATCAGGGTGTCGAGGCTGACCGGGTTGGTGATCTGCGTGGGTGGGAGTGGAGCTTCGCTCATGCGTCAACGATAGGTTGACGCGATCATTTCGTCAACGAAAGGTTGACGGTGGTGTGTGGCCTAGTGCGAGATGAGCCGGCCGCTGGACATATCGCGACGGAAAGGCTGCGGCTGGTTGCGCCCGACGGTCTTGCGGTAGGCGACCACGGAGGCGAACTCCAGCAGGCCGACGACCAGGATGGGCCATAGTGATGCGCCCAGTACGGCGAAAGCGCCGCGGCGTGGCACGGATTGGTCGGCCTCGAAGTGTGGGGCGACGACGAACATCCCCATCAGTGCGATCAGGGTGCCCGCCGCGTAAAGGCCAATCATCATTGTCGACATCGTTGTCACCGCTCCCGTGTGTGTGCTACTTGGGACCATTCTGGCCGCTACCCAGCGAAACTGCGTCCTAAACTCCCCAATATTTTCCGGACCGTTAGTTTTGATCTGACGGTGCACATCGAGACCGAGTTTATCAATCAATTGCTGAGTTTCGGACGCGGTGACGCATTCAAATTGATAACGGCACAAAAACCTCTGCGGAGCTGCGAGGATGCAAATTAGCGCGTCCGTCAATCCGGGCCTGAAAATGATTGCTAGATTCGCACTTTTTGGAACTTTTTACGGTCCCAGCAACAAAGGTGTTTCGGTGTGTCGGGATTGGCGTGTTGAGGTTGCTGACGTATTGACACGTGTGAATTACCCCGGGTGTGTGCGACGTTGCCCTCGCGGCTGTACACCGGCCGTGCGGGCGGTCGGTTTCACCGCCCTGACGCGGCGGGGCGGTTCACGTGTTAGACGGTCGGTGGTCGCGGGGCGTTCATCGGTCTGCGTTCGGGCCCATGAAGTGCGAAGATTCCGCCGTGGTCGTTGATCCGGATGCCGCCCAAGCCCAGCTGTTGGTCCTCGCTCTACGGGAACAGATCGCCGTGTTGTCGGCGCGGCTGGGCAAGGTCGAGAGCCAGACCCGGCCGGGGCGCTCGCACCGCGATCTGGCCATGCGCCGGGAGGCCAACGACTTGCGTCGCGACGTAGCCAAGGCCCATGCGTTGATCGACCGGCTGCACCGCCGGTACCCGCAGATCGGTGAAGTGTCGGCCTAGGCCCCTGACTTCACGGTCCTCACTTGCGCCAGCGCCAGCCCGCATAGGCGATCAAGAGCCCGATCAGCGCGATGATCGGGCCCAGGACGGTCCAGGTGACGGTATTGCTCATCGGGCTGCCCTGCACCGCCCCCAGGCCCTGCAGGGTGAAAAGCGAGCCGAACAGGGCGATGAGTACGCCGAAGCCGATCACGACGCCAACCAGGACACGGTTCATATGTCCGACGTTAGCGGGCAGCCTCAGTGGCCGTCGGCGGGCCGTTCGCGGGTGTCGACCATGGCGATCAGGAAGATCATCGTGAGCAGGCCGAAGATGACGAGCGCCGACAATAGGTCACCCCATTGGAACGGGAACAGCTCGCCGTCGATGGAGAGCACCAGGACCGTCTCGATGACGCCGAATAGGAAGAAGCAGGCACCGACGACAAGCCGGGACAATGTGCGGTGCAGTGCGGTGCGGCGCAGTTCGATGAGCAGGGTGAGCAAGAGCAGCGGCAGAATTTGCGCCAGGGCCGAAGCGGTCGGCCCGTCCATCACCACGATCTTGAATTCGCCGGCCGCGCTCATCGTGGGTCAACCTAGCACCCCGTCGGCGCACTCGGCGGGATGGCGGTGCCGACATTATTGCCAGGTCACTGCACGAATCTGCGGGCCGCCTCGACCCGATGGGCATGGGGTTGGGCGGCCGCGACGATCCAGCCGTTGGCGTAGTCCTCACAGGGTTCGCCGGCACCCGCACCGCAGGTTTTACAGGGTTGCGAAAGTGCACCGTGCGGGTCTTCCTGGAGATGTATCGTGCTCATCGAGCCAATTTCCTTCCTCGGAGTGGGCAAGGGTGGTTCGGGCGGCCCCCGCCAGGCGCTGTAACGCCGGGCACTCAGGGGGCCGCCGTCATGTTTGCGGTATTTGGTGCGGCACTGAGACAGTAGGCCCGTATCGGCCATCTTGTTCGGTGAATCTGAAAATCAAAATCCCTGGTAAAGCCCCAAGCTGTGGATAACTATGGGTTGCCACAGCCGCGGCAAACAATACCGGAGCAATACGAAAGTATTGTTGCTGTCTCAAACATCGCCTCAGCAGCAGCTCTGGACGCAACGCACCGCGATGACGTGGGATTTCCGGCGCGGGCGGCGCCGTGATGTGTCACCGACAGCGGGTGTCAGCAAAAATCCCCAACGGTTAATAGGTCCGAGGTCACGTTTGCTCAAGATTCGGCGGGGAAAAGCTCACTCCCGTGAGCGACGAGTGCACGGCCGGCGGACAACCAGTGGCTGACGACCCGCCGACGGAGGAGCCTGTCCAGTGTCCCGCCTGTGGGCGGGACGCGCCAGTCGAGCGGACGCCACAGGGACTGTTCTATCTACCGCACTCGGTCACCGGCGTGGCGGCAGCCGGACCACCTGGATGAAGAACTCGTCGATCTGCCGGACGGCGGCCATGAACTGGTCGAGGTCCACCGGCTTGGTGACATAGGCGTTGGCGTGCAGCTGGTAGCTGCGCAGGACGTCCTCTTCCAGTGACGAGGTCGTCAGCACGATGACAGGAATGGTCGACAGTTCGTCATCGGACTTCAAGGTCTGCAGGATGTGCCGGCCGTCGTACTTCGGCAGGTTCAGGTCCAGCAGGATCAAGCCTGGTCGCGGCGCGTCGGCGAACGGGCCGCGCTGGTAGAGGAAATCGAGCGCTTCCTGGCCGTCGTGGGCCACATGCAGGGTGTTTCCGATGCTGTTCTGCTCGAATGCCTCGCGGGTGATCAGTTCATCGCCGGGGTCGTCTTCGACCAACAAGACATCCACGGGTGTGCTGGCGGTAACCAAGAGACTCTCCTCGAAAGCTTCTGGGGCTGATATCACCAGACAGCACGAGGATGCAGCCAGGCGTCGATGACGCTGGTATCTGAACGCCGCGTACGACCCTAGCCTGCACCACCGTCAAAATCACCTCGCCGGCCTGCCGCTAGCCGATGGCGACACCTTCGGGCAGGTAGGCGGTGATGTTGCGCATCGCGCGTGCGACGTATTCGTCTTTCTCCCCGACGGGCGCGACGTAGTGCAGCGCACTTTCGGCGGCGTCCACGCCTTCCAGCCGGGCGATCATCCAGGCCGCCAGATACTGCGATGCCAGGCAGCCGCCGGCGGTCGCGACGTTTCCCTTCGCGAACATCGGCTGGTTGAGCACCTCGACACCGGCTTCGATGACCCACGGTTTCGTCGTCAGATCGGTACAGGCCGGAACCCCTTCGAGCAGGCCGAGTTTCGCGAGCACCAGGGTCCCGGAACACTGAGCGCCGAGCAATTGGCGCGCCGGGTCGAATCGCAGCTCGGTCATCAGGTCGGCATCGGCCACCACATCGCGGGTCTTCATCCCGCTGCCGACTATGACGGCATCAGCGCTGCGGGCTTCGTCCAGCGTGGCCATCGATTCGATGACGACGCCGTTCATCGATCGGACCCGCGGTGTGGGGCAGGCGATCGACACCCGCCAGCCCGGCGTCTTGACCCGGTTGAGGACACCGAGTGCGATGAGCGAATCGAGTTCGTTGTAGCCGTCGAAGGTGAGGATCGCGATGTGCATGGGGACTCCGTTCGTGTCGAAGCACGAACTCTAGGAGGCGCTGATCAATACATTCAAGAAATTGTCATGCATACAATCGCCTGGTGACGCCTCGGTACAAGGGACTCGTCGACGCGCTGGCCGCGGATATCCGTTCCGGTCGGCTGCCGGCTGGAACGCGGCTGCCGACGCATCGCCAGCTCGCTGCCCGCGAGGGCGTTGCGTTGGTGACGGCGTCGCGTGTCTACGCCGAGCTGGAAGCCCTCGGTCTGGTCAGCGGGGAGCAGGGGCGCGGCACGTTCGTCCGGGATATCGCCCTGCCGCCGGGGCACGGTGTCGATCAGCAGGCGGTGGCCGCGGGCACCGTGGATCTGAGCTTCAACTATCCCGCGCTGCCGGGGCAGACCGACACCCTGCGTCACGCCCTGCGCGAGCTGGCGAACTCCGGCGACCTGGACGCGCTGCTGCGGTATCAACCGCACGGCGGGCGCCCGCACGAAAGGGCCACGGTCGCATCGCATCTGCGGCGGCGAGGCCTCGATGTCGACGCCGAGCAGATTCTGATCGTCAACGGTGCCCAGCACGGGTTGGCGGTGACCCTGATGGCGATGCTGGGACCCGGAGATGTGGTGGCCGCGGATGCGTTGACCTATCCCGGATTCAAGGTGCTGGCCCAGACCTTGCGATTGGATGTCGCGGCGGTGCCGGTGCTCGCCAATGGGCCCGATCTGAATGCCCTGGAGGCGCTGTGCGTTCAGCGGCCGGTCCGTGCGCTCTACACGATGCCGACGATGCACAATCCGCTCGGCTGGGTCACCGACGTGGCCAGCCGCGCCCGGATGGTCGAGATCGCGCGCCGGCGTGACCTGTTGATCGTCGAAGACGCCTCCTATGCCTACCTGGCGGGGGAGGCGCCGCAGCCGATCGCCGCGATGGCACCCGAGCGGACGGTGTACGTGACCGGGCTGTCGAAGAGTGTGGCCACCGGTCTGCGGGTCGGGTTCGTCTCGGCGCCAACAGCTTTCGTTCCCTCAATGGAACGCGTGATTCGCGCGACCACCTGGAACACCCCGGCCCTGACCACCGCCATCGCCTGCCGCTGGCTCGGTGACGGCACCGTGGACGAGCTGGAACTAGCCAAGAGGGAGGACGCGCGGGCTCGGCAATCGATCGCGCGTGCGGCGCTGGCGGGTCTACCGCAGGTCAGCCACCCCTCGTCCTACTTCGTCTGGCTGCCACTGCCAGAGGAGGCCCGCGCCGACCGCATCGTGACAACCCTGATGCGCGAAGGAATCTCGGTATCGACGGCCGAGCCGTTCGCGGTGTCACTGCATGTGCCACAAGCCATTCGGCTGGCACTGGGGTCGGTGGATCTGGAGACGCTGGGGGAGGCGTTGGGGAGGGTGAGGGAGGTTGTGGGGTTGGATGCGTTTGGGTGAGGGGGGGGGATTGGACGGCGTGATGCTGTCTCTGAAGCGCCGAACTTTACCGCCTATGACTCTTTTGACTCATCAAACTTCGCTTCGCTCAACTTCGCAGTTAGTCGCCATCGAGCGTCGGTGTCAGCGACCGCCTCGCCGGTGCTGAGACTGATGCGCGCGAAGACACAGAACTCGTCCGCGGGATTCCACTGGACCCCCGCTGCGCCGAAAGGTCTCACCAGCCGTCTCGTGCCTAATGCGGCCCAACGTCCATCTAGAAGATGATCCCGAAGCGCGTCTGCTGTTCCGACCTCGGACAGTTCAAGCCGCCGAGCTTCGTCGCTTCCGTCAGACCCGCCGTGGCCGTGATAAGCGCTGATGATGCCGTCAAGAGCGGGCTTGATGATGCTGACTACCGAGCCAGCCGACCGGGACTGCCGGGTGTCCGTGATCTGCACATCGATATAGAACTGGGTTGGGGTTGACGCCGTATCGCTCGGAGGAGCCGCGTACTCCCGAATGGCCTTAAACACGGGCGCCGGCTTGTCGAGCACATTCACCGGAACATCGAAGAAGGCGCCCAATTGCCTGCCCGGTCTCCAAAACTCGGTTGGGGCATCGCCCGCCTCGCTGTAGCGGTGATAGTGCAACGCTTGGTCATTTTGCAGTCCATCTCCAACTGGCGGCGACGGAACCTGATACCTGCGCTCAAACGTCACCGCATTTCTTCCCAAGGGGCGGAGCGCGGTGCCACCCACGTTGTACAGGAGCACGTTTTCAGTGTCGACGAACGCGCCATCATTGGCCGCGCCGTATACGGCATGCAGATGCCCGTTCGGGGTAGGCGACAGGCTATGCAGTGCGCGGCGCAGGTCGTTGCGCATGTCGATCAGCCAGCCGCGCGGCTCGAAGGGCAGACGGACTGGTGACCACAGCTCGACGATTCCAGGAGTGGTTCGCACCACGTACGGGTCAGGCATTGCGACAGAATATGAGGAGCCGCTGACATCGGCGTCGCGCTGTATGTCGATGCGCAGGAGCGAAGGTCTCGGGCCGGCGTGAACCGCCGATCCTCTGAGCTGTGCAGATCGCGACAAGTCAGAGTTGCAGAACAGACACCTGAACGGCTGGATCTGATCGACCCGGGGTGACCGCAACCGAAAATAAGCGGATTTTCCATTTGGATCGGCGAGCCGCAGCAGCTGCACCCTGCGATCCGCTACGCGTGGAACATGGGCGTATCGAGCTCGACGTGAGGTTGTACTGCGATGAATCGTGGTGCGCGATACTGGGATTGAACCAGTTCAGTCCATTTGCTAGTACTATGGTGCTGAGCAGGAAAAACAGTCTGCGATCAGCGTTTTACACGTTCAGTGTAGCGGAGTGACACGGCAGCATGCGGAAGATTGATACTGTTTGATTAGCTCACAACGAGTTCACGCCAGATATGGAGTTCACGCCAGCTAGATGAGAGGTGAGCCGGTTGGTGCGAGGTGAGGGACGCAAACCTCAGAAGCGTGGGGCGTTCGGTACCGCCCACAAGCTGCCCAGCGGCCGGTACCGGGCGATGTACCACGGGCCGGACGGACGTCGCTATAAAGCCGACCGAACGTTCCTGACGGAGAAAGATGCACGCGGGTGGTTGTCGCTGCGTCAGGCCGAAATCATCTCGAAATCGTGGCTGCCGCCCAACGCGCACGAGGCCAGGACGTCGCTGACACTTACCGCGTACGCGGACACCTGGCTCCCGAAACGGAAGGTCCGCGGCCAGCTGCTCAAGCCGCGAACGCGGGAACATTACCGACGCCTACTGGATCAGCACATCCTCCCAATCCTTGGCGGATTGCCGATCGCGGGCATCTCGAAGGATGACGTCGAATCTTGGTATGACAACGATCTGAATGCCACGACGCCGACGCTGCGCGCACACTGCTACGGACTCCTGAAGACCATCATGGCGACGGCGGTCGATGAGGAGAAGGTGCCGATAAATCCTTGCGTCATCCGTGGCGCTGGCACCGCTCGTCGGGTTCACAAGCCTCGACCCGCCACACTGGAAGAGATCGAGATCATCGCCACCAGCATGCCCGAGCGATACCGGGCCATGGTGCTGTTGGCCGCTTGGGCCGCACTGCGATTCGGCGAGCTAACCGAACTGCGCCGTGCCGATATCACCATCGTTGAACCGACCGCTAAGGAGCTGGAAGCGGCCGCCGCAACCGATGCGCCCCCGCCCGAGCCGTATGGCATCGTCCATATCGAGAGGGCTGTTGTGCGTACAGATGATGGGTTCACTCCCACCACGCCCAAGTCCGAGGCGGGCCGCCGGGATGTCGAGATTCCGCCGCATCTTTTGCCTGCGATTCGGGATCACCTCGGTCGGCACACCGGCCGCGAAGAAGATGCGCTCCTGTTTCCCGCGATCTCCGGAGGGCATTTAGCGCCGGCCACCCTCTATCGCCATTTCTATAAGGCTCGGCTCGAAGCGAAGCGAAAAGATCTGCGGTGGCATGACCTGCGCCACTCAGGTGCGGTGCTGGCGGCGGCCACCGGTGCCAGTCTCGCCGAACTCATGGCGCGCCTGGGGCATTCGACCCCGGGAGCCGCGATGCGCTATCAACACGCCGCCCAAGGTCGCGACCGACAGATCGCAAAACTGCTGTCTGGCATCGCGAGAGGCGACACGCAGAAGTAGCGCACAATCCACGGAAATGTGCGGAACCACGCTATACTGACGCCAGCTAGCGAGCGGGTTGGCCGGCAGTGACCTTCGGGTAACTGATCCTGCAATAGGAGTTTCGCGCCAGGTCCTCGTTAACGGCGAGTCCAGTTCTGCCCCAATGGCAGAGAGCCCCGCACGGGAGCCGAGCAAAGCAAGAGCCGGAAGGCTGCTTGCTGGGGCTCGGCAGTGCTTCTTGATCACCCCCAGTGAGCGAGCCTCGTCGGCTCCTGAAACTGGAGCGTGATTCGCTATGGCCACTACGCCAACCACTGGCGCCCAACGCCGCTACGCCAAGCTCAAAGAAGGCGCAGCGTATCTCGGCGTCACCGAACGCACCATCCGCCAAATGATCGCGGACGGGCGACTCAAGGGCTACCGCAGCGGCAGCCGCTTAGTCCGTATCGACCTGAACGAACTGGATGCTGCAATGCAGCCGTTCGGGGGCGCTGCCTAATGACTAGCCCGCCCACTGCGATCGCAGTACCCCGTCCCGATGGAAGTATCCGCACCGCGAGTCAAACCGAAGTCCTCATCCGTGACGCCCATCGTGTTCTCGGTGCGGCGGGGGTTGAGATGGGGCCGCGGAAGGTCGCGCGCCTGGTTCGCCGGTTCGAGTCGCGTGTGGCGCGGAACGGTTGGACGTTCGGCGAGTTCCTGTGTAACGCAGTGCTACTCACAGCCGAACAGCGGCGCCGTGCTCTAAGTAATCCCGATGCGGCCAAGGTGATTTCCTACAGCGACCCAACTGGTGAAGCCGCAGTGAACCGGGTGCTGCGAGGTGGTGGCAAGTGACGCAACGAAAAAGGCCGGCCCCGCCGGACCGGCCCTCTCCTAACGCCACCTCTACGGCCAAGGATACCGCAAGCGAGCCCGATCTTGACTTCGACAAACGTGTAGTCAGCCAGGTCGATTGGTCGATCTGGCAGGCGGTGAGTACTGGGCATTTTCGGCTCGCCGTGAAGTGTGATGTGTGTGGCCGCTGGCTGACATCGAAGGCCTCCAAGCAAGCGCATCGTGGCCCGCGCTGTGCTAAGGCGGTGGTAGCCGAATGAGAACCGCATACGCCCGGCTCATTGATGCGCTACGAACTCACGGTAGTCACGTCGATGAACGCGACGGCACGACGCAGGCCCAGTGCCCGGCCCACGACGACCGCAATCCATCGCTGTCGATAAAGCCGCGCGACGACGGCAAGGGTGTGGTCTTCTTTTGTCACGCCGGTTGCGAATACCCTGCGGTGCTAGGGGCGCTGGGTTGGACGGCAGCCGATCTTTTCGATGATGCCGTGGCGCGTGACGTGTTCTCGGCGCGGCGTGACTACAAGTATCCAGACGGCCGCGTCGTACATCGCAAGCCGGGCAAGGCCTTTTCGCAGTCCGGGAACATAAAGGGTCGCAGCCTGTTTCACGCCGACCGAATCAGTGATTCCAGCAAGGTCTACGTGACCGAGGGTGAGAAGTGTGCGGAAGCGATTGAGGCCCTGGCCGGCGTGGTCGCGGTGTCCCCGGCGATGGGTGCCCGAAAGGCGCACTTATTCGACTGGACCCCGTTGCGAGGCAAGGACGTCACCATCGTCGCGGACGCCGACGATGCGGGGCGTAAGCATGCTGTACAGGTCGCCGAACAGCTCGACGGTATCGCGAAGTCGGTCAAGATCGTGGAGGCCGCGATCGGCAAGGACGCGGCGGACCATGTGGCAGCTGGCAAAACTCTCGATGAGTTCGCCGAAGTCGAGCTGTCAGGTGTGCCAAATGGCACACCTGCCCCAACGGGTGAAGCGACAGAGGAGGACGACAAATCCGCCCGTCGTTCTGTCGCTTCGCAGTTGGTCGATATGGGCCGCAGTGCGTACACGCTGGGCGTCACCGACTCGGATGACCCATATGGGGTGAGCAACGACCACCCGCACCTGGCGATGATGCTGCGGGGTGGCAAGACCGGGCTGCGTGCGGAGTTGGCCCGTCAGTACTTCGACGCGCACAACTCCGTGCCGTCGCAACAGGCGTTGGCAGACGCTTGCAATGTGCTGGAGGGCTTCGCCACCCAAGAGCCGCCGCAGCGCGTATATCTGCGCGTAGCCGAGCTGGGCCGCGCGGTGTTCATCGACATGGGTGATATCGCCGGGCAGGTTATCGAGATCCGCGACGGTAGTTGGCAGGTGGTCACCGCTGCGCCCGT
The DNA here is from genome assembly GCA_016197405.1 of Mycobacterium sp. Taxonomy (GTDB): domain Bacteria; phylum Actinomycetota; class Actinomycetes; order Mycobacteriales; family Mycobacteriaceae; genus Mycobacterium. The sequence continues at coordinate 88,420 of JACPVR010000005.1, read as the reverse complement.
CTTGTTCCGCCGTACCAAACTGACCGGCCAACTGCCACAGCCGCACCGTGGGGGTCAGCTGTCTGAGTTGTGGGACTTCGTGCCAATCGACAAGCTTGACCGCCCGGTCCTGCTGGCGGTGCTCGTGTCCGCGCTCGTGCAGACGGATGTGCCGCACGCAATTCTCGCACTCCTGGCAGAGCAGGGCAGCGCGAAATCCACCATCACGAGGTTGCTGGTCAGTCTTGTCGACCCCTCACCGGTCCCGCTGCGGCAGCCCCCTCGGGACCAGGATGGCTGGACGACCGCGGCTAGTGCGAGTTGGGTTGTCGCCCTAGACAATCTCTCGGGCGAAATTCCGTCGTGGTTGTCGGACTGCCTCTGTCGTGCCGCGACCGGTGACGGCGCGGTCAAGCGCGCTCTGTATACCGATAGCGACGTCTCGGTGCAGTCGTTTCGGCGCTGCTGCATCGTCAACGGGGTCGACCTCGTTATCGGCCGCGGTGACCTCGCCGAGCGGCTGGCCAGCATCGCACTGCCTCGGGTGACTAAACGGCGGCCCGAGGACGAACTTGCTGCTGCGTGGGAGACCGCACGCCCTCGTGTTCTCGGCGGGCTGCTCGACCTTGCCGCCAAGGTGCACCAGCGGCTACCGGCGGTCAAGGTGGACGACTTGCCGCGCATGGCCGACTTCGCCAAGGTGCTCGCCGCCGTCGATGAAATTCACGGCACCGAGGGCCTGGCTCGCTATCGCGAGCAGTCACGCCGCGCCGCTGCCGACACGCTGGACGTCCCCCTGATCGCCGAGCTTGTGGCTGCGGGGAGGCCCTACAACGAAGCAACGAGTGCCGAGATTTTGGCCGCGATCAACGCCGCAGCGTCTTCGGCTGGCCCGGACTGGCGGATACCGCGCGGTTGGCCGAAGAACGCACGTGCGGTCACCGGCCTACTCACCCGGCATGCACCAGCGCTGCGGTCAATCGGCTGGACCGTCGACAACGACAAGGGCGCAAACAAGGACGGTGTCACCCGGTGGACTATCGAGCCAGGAGAGACTTGCCCGAAAAGTGCCCCGCCTTCCCCGCCTAACCCGTCCTTGCACGTCAATGGCCATAAATTAGGCGGGTCAGACGAAAATTCGTTCCCCGCCGCTAACCCGCCAGGCGGGTCAACGGCGGGTCAGGCGGGTCAGGTCGAAATCGCTAACCCGCCAAAAACACCCACTATGACCTGCGAAGACGGGTCAGCGGGTCAGGCGGGTCTCGAATACGGGCAATCTCAGGTCCCCGTTCTGCCGGGAGGGTTGACGCCTTCATCACCGGGGCAGACCGACCGAGTTGCACGGGCCCTGGCGACGGCAGAATCGGCAAGCCAGCATCCGGTCCGCTGCGGGTGTGGGGCCGAACTGACCCTGGCGCCGTCTATCGAGCGCGGACGCTGCGCCGAGTGCGCGCTTTCGGGGGGTGCCGCGTGAAGGCCGCGAAAGTGGTTGCCCGGCGCCAACTCAGTGACGGCCACCGCCTGGTCCAGATCGTCTGCCCTCAATGCGACGGCCGGCACTGGCTACCGGCCGTCGACACGGGGGCATGTCCGCGCAAACCGGGGGCCTTCGCCATCGGAGGTGGCCCGCGGTGAGTGTCGAGTTCGATTCTTTGATCGCCGCCCTGGCCGGTGCGCCCACGCTCGTTGGGGCACGGTGCCGTGGACGCGGGCACCTGTTCGACCTAGCGGCGCAAGGTGAAGACCCCGAGACAGTCGCCCAGCGGCATAACCAAGCGATTGGGCTGTGCAACCACTGCCCGGCGCTGGATCGGTGCCGGGAATGGATCGACGGGTTACCACGTGGCAAGCGCCCCGAAGGCGTGGTCGCAGGCCGAATCTCTAGGCCCCGGCGTCTGATCGAGGACATCAAGTGACCGCGCTCCGTGGTCGCGCCATCGCGGACGCATACGCCGATGCCCGGATGGACGAGCGATGCCCGGAGTGTTCCGCCGAAGCGCACGATTGGTGCGTCAACCGTGTCACCGGTCGCGTACGCCGGACGCCCTGCCTTGCCCGAACAGCGAACGGCCCTTCCGTCGAAGCTGACAACAGCAAGACCAAACCCGGCCGCTCAGGTGGTGAGCTGTAGTGCGGCTGACGAGCGAGCAGGTTGAGTGGGCATTGTATGCGGCTCGTGACCTGGTCGACCGGCTGAAGGTGACCCGGCGACACGTCCCCGCTGAGCTTCTGTCCCTGTATCAAAAACTCGAGATGCATTCCGCCTGCGGAAGTGAATCAGATTCTGATGCAGAAGAATTAGACCCAGACGAGTTGATTGACTCCGGTGCCGCCGCGGAGATACTCGGATGTTCTACCCGTTGGGTACGAACAATCCGGACTGACCTCGACGGGCGGAAGGTGTCCGGCCACTGGGTGTTCCGCAGACAGGACGTCATCGACTACACGGAAGCGAGGGGAGTTACCACCAATGACTGTTGCGCTTGAGTATCTGACGCTCGGTGTCGAGCAGTACCTACGCGAGCTTCCAGAAGACGAATGGACCGCGCTGGAGAGGCGGGTACGCCCGCCGAAGTCGCGTCGTTTTCCCGCTAAGCGAAATGCGAAGCGCCGCAACAACGGTGATGGCTAGCACGGACAAGCACAACCGAATATCAACGATCAACAAGGAGACTGACCAAATGGGACATGAATACTCGCTCGCAAACGGCGTCGGCTGGAAAGCCTCAACAGCAGACGGAGACGGTGCATACACGCCCCCACCGCCCCCGCCTGAGCCCTTCCGGCCGCCAAGCGTCACCGCGTCCGCCCCGTCGGCCATGGGCACCGATGAGGCGGACTACGGCGCAATCATCCATGCCGGCGAGATGTTCCAGAAGCACCTGGACAAGACCGAGCTCGATAAGGCGAACTACACCCCCGAGGGTTTCAAGGACCAGATCGCCCAGTTCGCCAAGACCGATGCGGCTCTCGCTGTCGACAAGGCAGTCGAAAATGCCCAATCCCGCGTGGAATCCGCCCTGGCCAAAGCGGACAAGGTTCGTGCGGGGCTGTCGCCCGACGGAGACACCGCAGCCGAATTGCGCGCCACCCGCTACTGGAACCGGACCAAGGGCGTTCTCGACGCTAACCAGACCTCGGCGCACTCGTTGGCGCAGAAGCTCATCGGAGAGGCCACTCGGGAGGAGTTGGGCACGTTACTCCAGGAGTTGCCCACATATCTCCAGACCATCGGCGCACCCACCAGCTGGCTTGACGAATACATCGCGCGCGCTATACCCGAGTACGGCGCGACCAAAGCAGAAGTTGACCAGGCCACACATTCGCTGCAGTTGATCCAGGCGGCTGCCAAGTTCGTACGTGACGGTATTGCCAATGGCCGCGCGCCCAACAAGCAGGTGCTCGACATGGTCAACCCCAGTACCGCCCGTCGGCCTGCCCGCAGGTATTGACCCCCGATCTTGGTTGTGTGGTCGGCGCCGAAACGGCAGACACCCGCAACCAGCTGGCCGCCATGACGGGCGCAGGCGTTTGGTCACGTCTCACTGCGCTCAGCGGCCAGCCGGCGCAGTTCGCTACCAGGCTCCGCTTGGCCGTGTGGGCCTCGTAGCGACTGCGCCACCCAAATGAAAGGAATGAGAATGCCGAGAGCATCAAAGCACTGCGGTATCAACGGTTGCACTGTCGTAGTCCCAAACGGGAAACGCTGTGCCCAACACTCTTCCGGCTGGAAGACCAGCCCGCGCACCGCCAGCTCTGGGCGCACCAGCACCTCGACATGGAAGAGCAGCCGCGTGCTCGCCCTCCAACGCGATGGCTACCTGTGCCAGATCCGCGGACCACGGTGCACCGTTAACGCAACACAGGTTGACCACGTCATCAACGTGGCCAACGGCGGCAGTGACGACCTGACCAACCTTCAATCAACCTGCAAGCCATGTCATGACAGCAAGACCGCTCAAGAGGCACAGAAGGCTAGAGCGTGATGCCACGTCGAAACAGGCGCATTGATACCTCATCGAACTTCACGATGCCGATCGGATGGAAGAACGACGTTGCCGCTGACGGTGGGGGCGGGGAGGGCCTGCCCCCGGGTAGAGCCCACGCCGGCCGGCACTGCGGAATTCGGTCTGTACGGATTCCCGAACTTTTTGAAGTGAACGCGTCCCAGACGGGTATTTGAGGGGGTTTTGGCTGTGTGGAGCTATCGACGCGTGACGTTGGTCCCGTGCGGTTGGTGCGGTGTCCGCGTCCCTGAACGGATTTCTGGTCGACGGCGGCGCTGGTGTTCATCCGCGTGCCGAATGAAGTCCTACCGCGCGCATCGGCGTCTGTCCCAACGCGTCGGCGGAGCTCCCCGGTCCATCACTGAAGAGAACTGACTGTTAACAATGGCTGCCCGACAGGGGGATTCACAGTATGGCTACTAAACTCGCATCGGGTTTTATCGATCTGTCGGTGCATTACGAGGATGCCCTCAAGCAGATCCGCAGGGCGTTCAATGATCTCGATGATGCAGAGATTGATGTCGACGCGAAAACCGCTGGCGCCTCGGCGAATATCGGCCGTTGGCGGACCAAGGAACAGGCTAAGCCTGTCAACGTCCGGGTCGATGTCGATACGAGGATGGCCTCTACCCACGTCAGGGCTTTGCGGCGCGACCTGGAATCCCTGGGCCGCTCCGACTTCCTGAAGATCAATCTTGGCGTGGCGGGAATCTCGTCCCTGCCTGCGTTGGCTGCGGGTCTGGGCGAAGTTGCTGCCGCGATGGCCCAGCTGTCCCAGGCGGCTCTCGTCATACCCGGCGGTATCGCGGGTGCGGTGTCCTCGATCGGCACGCTGGCGTTCGGGCTCACGGGCGTCTCTGATGCCTACGAAGCGGTCAATAAGGCTTCCGACGAGTCGGCGAAGTCGGGCAGAGATGCTGCGGCACAGGCCCGGTCGCAACAGTCCGCGTCGTACGGGCTGCGCAATGCGATCACAGACGAGGCCCAGGCCCGCGATGACGTGGGCCGCGCGATCCGGGATCAGCGCCGCGACATGCAGGACCTGGACCTGCAGATGCGCGGCGGCATCACGTCCGAGAAGCGGGCGATCCTGGAGGCGCAGAAGGCCAGGGAGCGCCTGTATTCCGGCGACTTCTCCGACTACCGCGATGCCCTCTTGGATGTCGAAGAGGCCGATCTGCGCGTGGAAGAAGTGCGCAACCGTAACGTGCGCACCGCGGAGGATCTGGCGGACGCCAACGCCAAGGGTGTCTACGGTTCGGATCGGGTCGTCGCGGCAAATGAGCGGCTAGTCCGCTCCCAGCAAGGCGTAGTGATGGCGCAAGGCGCTGTTGCCGCGGCGGCCGAGACGACTTCTGCGGCGCAGGAAAACGCCGATCTGGCGATGGGCAAGCTGTCCGAAAACGGCCGGGCATTTGTCAACGCGCTCACGGATGTCCAGGGTCCAGTACAGGATCTGCGTAATCTTGTGCAGGACAACATCTTTGCCGACCTTGACGACGAGCTCCGTTCGCTTACCGGCAAGGCAATGCCCACGTTCGAGCGCGGCCTAGGTAGCATCGGCGACGCGTGGAACCGGTCGTTCAAGGAGATTTTCCGGCTCGCTGGCGAGGACAAGAACCTCGGGATCTTAGAGCGAATCTTCGGCAACACGACTGAAGCACAAGACATCCTCACGGGCGCCCTGGAGCCGCTCACCGACGGCCTGTTGACGCTGACCGAGGCGGGTACAGACGCGCTCCCGCGGCTGGCCGATGGGTTCGTCACGGTGTCTGAGCGGTTCGCGGACTTCATCACCAAGGCCGATGACGACGGCCGACTGGCGGCGTGGATTGACGAAGGCATCACCGCCATGGGCCAATTGGGCGAATCGCTGCTGAATATCGGCAAGATTTTCACCGGCATTTCCGATGCCGCACAGGGTTCCCTGTTGGCGAACCTGGAGAAGTGGACGACGACCTGGGCGACGTGGATCAATTCCGTCGAGGGCCAGAACACGCTCAAGGATTTCTTCGCCGAAGGGCGCCGCGTCTTCGAGCAGTGGCGCCCAATCTTGGAAGACCTGCCGAGCATCTTTAAGAGCATCTATGACGCGGCGTCGACCTTCTCGTCCGCTGTCTCGCAGATACTTTCGCCGATCACGGAGGTTCTAAAAGACTTCCCCGAGCTGGCCGAAACCGCCGCAATGGCGTTCCTGATATTCAAATCGGCGCAGGTCTTGGGCGCCGTTGGAACATTGATGGCGAGCCTGACGGGTCTATCGACGATGCTCAAGACGACATTGCCAGCGAGCGCGGCGACCGGAGCTGCCGGCGTGAGCGCCGCAATGTCGAGAATCGCTCTGCCGCTGTGGCTTTCGACGCTTATTGAAGACAAGTACCCCAACTTCCCGATTCAAGACCAGCCCGACGGCGAGGACCGCCTGTTCCCGGGTTGGGTGCCCATTCTTCCGTTCTGGGAAGACCAGATCCGGAACTTGAACAAGGACGGCACCGGACAGCCAATGGTCCCGGGCGGCGGCGGCCCGAACGCCCAACGTCAGCGCCAGGGTCTGCCGCCCGTCGGTCCGTTCGGCGGCGGCGTCCAGGTCACCCCGGGCAACATTCTCAACCCCCCGGCGTTCGGCTCCTCTTACGGTCTTCCTGCGGGCTCCAATAGTGGCGGCTACGGCGGCAACGGCGTCGACTTCCCCGACTGGGTAGATCAACTCGGCGCCGCATTCGGGGTCAAGCCCAGCACCTACCCCGGACACCAGGCAACAAATCGCAACGAGCCGGGATACGCGCCAAACCCGAACGGCGAGAACCGTGGCATCGACTGGTCCGGATCACCGCAGGCCATGCAAAAGTTCGCGGACTACCTCAAGACCGTCCCAGGCCTGGAGCAGGTCATCTGGAACGGCGCGGGAATTGGCACGGGAGACACCGTTGAGATCGCAGGCGGGCGTCCCCAGCCGGGCTACTTCGCTGGCGGGCTGGCCGCGCATGGCAACCATGTTCACACCCGGCAGTCCACCCCGATTCCCTTGCCGCCATGGCTGCAGCCGACACCGTTCGATACCGGCGGTTGGTGGCCCGACGGACAACTGGGCATCAACACCACCGGCCAGGATGAATTGGTGCTCAACCCGGACCACCTCGACCAGCTGGCCAAGCAGGGCGTTGACCCGAACACACTCGTCCATGGCAACGGGCTGGGCGCAGATCCGGGGCCGACTCCTGACCAGGTGAAGCAGATTGACCAATACCAGGGCCAGGTAGAGCAGTTCACCGGAATGCGCACAGGCGGCTACATTCCGGCCGCCGCGGGCAATACCAGCGTGGCTGGCACGAGCTTCCTGTCTGGCCTGTACGGCATGGGTGCCGAGGTCATCAACGGCCTTATTGACCAGGCGGCGAGCGCGGCTTCATCTGCAGCCGGAATGGCGCTGACGGCCGGTACATTTGGTGCTGGCGCTGCGGGGGCGCCCGCCGCTTCTGCGGCAGCATCCGCCGCGATCGGCATGGGTACCCAGGCTGCCAAGCGTGGTGTCGAGTACGGCGCGCAGCTGCTCGGTATCCTCACCGACTCCATCATCGAACAGGCAACCCCGTTCGGTGCGCCACGCATCCTGACGACCGACCCGACCGGCTTCATGCCGCAGAACCTGCTTGGCGGTGCACTCCCCGGAGTCCTCGGACAACTCACTCCGGGACAACCCGGCCAGCCGCCGCTGCCGGGCATGGCTCCCGCGGGTGCGCCTAGCCACGAGGGCACCGGAGCGGCCCCGGGAGTTCCCAATCCGCCCGCGCCGTCTCCTGACGCCGGTCAGCCGGCGCAACCCCCGACGGATCTGGCTTCGCTTGACTTCCTCAAGCCAATCATTCCCACCGTCCATGATCAGGGTGGGTGGCTCCCGCGCGGCGGTGTTGCAATGAACCTCAGCCGCCATGCCGAACCGATACCCGTCTTCAACCACGACCAGTGGGGGACGTTGAACGCCATCGCAAACAGCCCCGTTTCGGAGCCGGCCATGGTTGGCGCTGGGCCGCAGTACAACTACACCATCCATGCCACCGTCAAGGACGTCAAAGAGCTGGAGCGTCAGATGGTTGACCGCCGGCAGTTGGACAGCATGCGGTACCGGGGTCGTCCGCAGTGACTACCATGATGGACCGATCGAACGAGGTGAACTGTTGACCGTCCAGCCCATCGACAAGCAGCGAGTCGGCCGTGTCGTCCTAGCTCTCCTCGACGGAGATGAGGACAAGGCCGCCGCGGTCGTAGACGAAGCCCTCAATGATGACCGCCTACTTGAATACTCGGATGCGCTGCTCGGTGCGCTGCTGGGCTTCATGCGTCTGACCTACGGCCTCGACGCCACCCGGCAATGGGCAAACGACTGGATCTTGAAGGCCCACATGGACGACCAGGGATCGGGCTAAGGTAGACCCCCGGTCGTTCTCACGGTCAACGCCACCGTGAAGGAATGGTCCACAAACCGGCAGGTCAGCGGGCTGTGGCGCGATACACCGTGTACTGTCGGACGTCAGTGGTAGACAATGGTTGACAAGGTAAATCCGCTACTCATATAGCCCGCTCCTGGAAGGGAGGACAGCATGTCGCCAACAGAATCGCAGGTCAATGACGCTGAGGTTATCGAACTGACCGCGGAGCAAGGCGCAGCGTTGTTCGACCAGACCGCTCGCGCGTACATGAAAATGAGCGGCCCAGAGTTCCTGGAGCTTTGGAATGCTGGCAAATTCGATGACACGGACTGGGATGACATCCCTGGACTTGCTGAAGTCGCTATCGCCTTGCCATTTGCGCTGCGCTGAGTAGATTTTCCGGAGTGCCGGGGAGAACCATCGCGGATGCCATCCGCAACTACACCGAACCTATCCAGCGTGCGGTTTCATGTCTCGATGGTGTTGGGAAGATCTCTGTATCTGAACATTCTCGTCAGGTGGGTAAATTCGGCGCTTGGATGCTGAACAACCAGGTCGACGGCATGATTTTGCCTGATTTTGGCCGCTTGTATGCCGCCCAGCGATTCCAGGTCGTCAACACCACGGAAAATGATCATGTTGACCCAGATCGGGAACCCTTCCGGGTGTCAACACGTGAGTACATCTACCGGCTGGTAATGAACAAGGGACATGTCATTGAGTGGCACTGGCATCCGCAAGGGAATAGCCATGAACGTCGGCCACACATTCATCCTGCAATTGACCCTAAAGCACATCTGCCCGGGCCGCGTTTCGCGATGGAAGACGTGATTGAGAGCTGTATTCAGTTAGGTGCGAAGCCGAGTCGCGAAGACTGGGCGGCGCGACTCTTGGAGAGTGGCGGAATTCATAAGCTCTATCGCACCTGGGTAAATGAACCAGGGGAGCGGCAGGCGACTTAAGGCGCGAGGTCAATCAGGTCGACCCCGGGGATGATATGGCGAATCTCAACCACATCCGCCAGGTCGAATTCGCGTCCAGGTGTGCCATCGGCAAATTCGACCACGATTTTCCTCGGGACGTCATGACGCATCTCGTAGTTGGCCGCCGCGGCGGAGTTCATCGATCCTGCGCATCGAGGTTGAGAGCGCAACGGCGGCACTAGCTTTGTCGTGTAGCAGGCGATTCGTCATGTGGATCAATCTGCCGACGAAAGCGAGCGAAAAGACCGGTTCAATCTGGGCCCGCTACCTACAAACTGATGTTGTGATTCAGACGTACAGCTTGGAGGAGTACGCAGACGTGCTGCTTGGGTCTCATGAGCCGGCCCAGATTGCTTGGCTAACGAGGCGGCTCCGCGGCGAGGCGCAGCCAGTCTTGCCAGGCTACAAGGCGGGCCGACGCTGGCGGGCGACCGAGGAGCACATCCGCGAAGCGATCAGGTTGCTTGAGCCCCAGCGGAACCCGGCGCCCGAACTGTCACGGTTCTCGTCGATGACGCGCACGTCGCGGCGGCGGCTGTCCTCATAGGAACAAGGCGGGTATTCACCTAGGTTCCCACGAGCGCGACCGCATCCACGCATCCACTTCGTCGATGCTAAGCCGATATCCACGGCCCGTCCTCACGGCATACGCGGGCAAGTCGCCGTCGGTCACGGCTTGGCGAATGGTCCAAAGCGACACTCGCGCATGTTCCGCAGCTTCCTTGGCGGTACGCCAAGGTGTATCGACTTCCTCCGATGGCGACTTCTTTTCGTCTTCCGACCGTGCCGCGCCTTGTCGCGCTGAACTTGAGGGCTGTGGGTCGGCAGCGGGCAGCGAATCCGCGTAGATGCGTAAATCCTCGTGCTTGAACTTCCGAACGTCCCCATCGAGTACCGAGGGGAGGTCGCCGGCTGTCCGCAACTCATCGATCCGCTGTTCCGATGTAGACCAGCATCTCGGCAGCACCCGCTACGTCGTACAGCAGCCGATAGGTCATATCAGAGGTTCTATCTCACGGCCCGGGGATAGAAAGGCCGGCCCCGCCCCTTGGAGAGTAGGGGCAGGGCCGATCCGTTAGGTGTATCCCAGGCCGCGGGAGGCTGTCACTTCACCCTTGCCGCGCACTGAGCCAACGTCCGGCGGTTCTCACGGTTGACCGTGAAAAGTGCGGAGTATCTGAGCTGCGACTTTGCGGACGCGCGCAAAGTTGGGCCGGACCATTTCAGGGTCAAGCCTGAAATGGGGGGTGCGGATAGTCTCCGTACCCCTCCAGTCGCGACCTGTGGGTACACGACAGCGTGTACCCCCTTCTTGCAGTTGGCAGAAATCTGCCAACTGAGCTTGGCCCTCTGCTGATCGCGCTCATCTACCGTAGATGAGCGCGATTGGTGGTGTTCGCTGCTTTCCACTTCAGGGCGGGCAGCACTACCAACGACGTCGAGGGCATTCGGTAGGCCACCATCTAGTAGTACGACACCGTGCTTTTCAAGCTCGCGCCGGCACCAAAGGGTGTCGGAGTTCGTGGACACCCTTCCCAGGTTCGTTCAACTGTCCAAAATTGGACAGTTGCCCAAGGTCCTCTGAAATCGGGGGTGTAGTAAATGACTACACGCCACACCGGGACCGGGGCGCCGATGGCGACCAGGTTCGACATCTCCATCGTTTAAAGACGGAGATCGCCTACTGTATTCGAACTCGCCTTGGCCAACTGGAAGAAACTTTCCAGTTGACGGGCTGGACGCCTTCGACATTCAGCAAATGGTAGTCAACCATGTGCTACCCCGAGCGCGACGGTGCTGTCGAGAACGCGCGAATCACGTTGATCTTTGATGGGCGTTATCAAGTCCGACAGTAGGACTTGAGCAAAATTGCTCACCTGGCTCGCGCGCCTGGCGGGTGTCCAAGTTGGACACCAGGAGATCGCCTACTGTATTCGAACTCGCCTGGCCCACCACGACAAAAACTTCTGAAGACGTCGTTGCCAAATCCCCCTGCTGCTCGCCCTGAAGTGGAAAGCAGCGAACGGTTCCGCCGACGCCAAGGCTGCCCGAAGTCATGGACAACCCTTGGCGCGCTCTGGGTCTCGGCGGGACTTCTGTGCGTTGTGTGATGTCCCGTGTTGCACCCGCAGACCCTTTTTCGTGGGCAATCCGAAAAAGGGCCCGGCAGGTGTATCAGATTGATACGCCTGCCGGGCCGTAGGGTGGATTACTACGCGATGTTTACGGGACGTCCGCGGCCCAGCACCATCCGGTGTCCGCCTTTTTCTCCGCCGCCTTGGCCCTCGTGTACACGGGCCGGACAATATCGCACAGCTGCTCTAGCTCGTCGGTCGTGTAGTCGCTGGTGTACGTCTGGGAAAGCAGTTTCGAGAGTTCCTTGGCCAGTGATTTTCTCAGGTCCGCGCGGCGGCTCATGACTGACCACCTGTAGCGAGTGCGATCCCCGCCAGAAGTGTTTGTGCCAGCTCGGCGGCCTCATCGGGGAACAGCTTCATGATGTGCGACACCCATTCCCCGCCAGTGTCAACCCACCTCATAGACAGGCTCAACATCAGGACGCCATCGCCGTACTGCTGTACGGAGGAGCTGATATAGGCGGGCTCCAGTTCGCCGTCCTCACCGACGCGTCCTCGGTAGCTCGAAACGGGGACTTTCACGAGCGCGGACCGGTAGCCGCTGTTTGAGCCGCTTTTCCCGACGATGTCTCGATCGGGGTCCGACCAGTAGGGGCGCGGTGCCGATACCACCGCCGATGCGTCCCCGTCGTGCAGTATCGGCACGTAGCGCTCCGCGAGCTGTAGCCAGTGGACGAGTTCGGCCGGCGGGGGTGTCGGCGGGTCCAACTCGACGGCGGGCAGTTCGGCCGGTGCCGGGTCTTCGGTGAATGCGGACTTTGCACTTGCGCCGTTTTCGCGCATGGGATTACTCTCCTCTTGGGTTTTGGTTTTATCCCCGGTGGTAACGGGGTGAGGGTTTCAGAAGGCGGTTCCCTGGCAGGGGAGCCGCCTTTCTTCATTTGGACTGGCAGGCCCGAATGCGACGACGACAAAAGCCACCGAGTCAGCAGCCCCGTGGGGGACTGTTGGTCGGTGGCTTTCCAAATGCGGGGGACCGCGAGGCCAGCGGAGCAATGAGCGGGTCACGGAGATGCCGGTACCTTTCGAGCCGGTACTAGCGCCCGTTCTGTACCTAGTTCACATGCAGTTCACGTGCCCCGGTGATTAGCGACTCCGTCGCTGGTGAATCGTGGTGCGCGATACTGGGATTGAACCAGTGACCTCTTCCGTGTCAGGGAAGCGCTCTCCCGCTGAGCTAATCGCGCGGGTCCAACTTGGAGGTGGAGACGGGAATCGAACCCGTGTGCACGGCTTTGCAGGCCGTTGCCTCACCACTCGGCCACTCCACCGCTGGGGTTGATGCCTATCGCACCTTCGAGCGGATGACGGGATTCGAACCCGCGACCCTCACCTTGGCAAGGTGATGCGCTACCAACTGCGCTACATCCGCGTGCCACGGGCGAGATCGTCGCCCGTCGCGAAGGGAAACAATAGTCGACCCGCCTCGAGCGGCACAAATCCCCTCTACTTGCGCCGGTCAGAGGCTTTTAAAACAACTCGTAACGCTCGCGTGACAGGGAAAAACCGGCACCGGAACCTCGGTCCCGGCACGTGATTCCGCTCGGCGCGCTGGTGCACTGAGTGTTTCCGGCAGTGACGGACTGCCCGTAGGCCAGCGGCGGTCCACCGCCCAGCGCGGTATCGCCGGCGCACACGAACGCAGGCTTGGCGCCGGGGGCCATGGCGATGCCCTGCCCGTAGTCGAATTCGCAGTCGGCGGGCCGCGGTGGCGGCAACCAGTCCCGCTCTGCGATATCGCAGCGGACGTAGTCGGCATCGACCATGCAGCCGATGTTGCCGCTGGGGGAGGTGAAGCCGACGATGTCGGCATTGGCCGGCCCGGCGGTGACCAACGCACTCAGGGCGGCCACCGCGCAAGTCCCCGCCACAACGTGCAGGCGTTTCATGGCCGGACCCTATCGGCTGACCGGTTGTCCGTCAGGTCAAAGCGCAACCGTCTCACCAGCAGATTCCGGACGAAAGCAGACACGTGCTAATGTTCGTCCTCGTCTCCTGGTCTCGTAGCTCAGTGGGAGAGCGTCCGCCTCACACGCGGAAGGTCGCTGGTTCGATACCAGCCGGGACCACAAGGTCAAGGAACATATTTGTAGGTCGCACACAACATCTGCGCAACATAGCTCCGGGCGAGTAGAGCGCGGTGGTAGCAGCCAACGAAACCAATGGCTCTACCTTCCGTGCAGGTTTAGTGCGAAGTCATCCGCACTGCTTGATCGGTTGTCCGACTACGATCTTGGGCTGTGTCCACTGACCCCGCCGCTCCTGATAGTGCAGATGCCAGCGATGGCGACCGCGAGCTCATCGACGAAGTCGAAGATGTCGACGAGACCGACGCCGTTGCGCAATCGGCCAATCCAGTCAGTTACTTTGGCACAGAATTCGATGTTCACGGGCTAGTCCGCAGGTACAACGAACGGGCGATTCTAGTTCCGACGTTCGACCCGGCGGAGACACTTCCGGACCCGAACGCGCAGCCGTTCCAACGTGGCCGAGTCTGGCGGCGACCTCAACAGGACCGATTCTTGGAGTCGCTATTGTTGGGGTTTCCGGTTCCGGGCATCTTCCTGGTGGAGCAGCCCGGTAAAAAATACCTAGTGCTCGACGGTCAGCAGCGCCTCACGACGCTCGCTTCCTTCTACGCCGGAAAGTTCCGGCTGGAGGCCGTCGACGCATCCCTCAAGGGGTTGACCTACGACTCGCTGCCGGGTGACCTGCGTAGAACGCTAGACGACACGTTCATCCAGGCGATCATTATTCGCGCCCCGCAGTCGGTGCAGGAATACGAAAGCGTCTACCAGATCTTCGAGCGGCTCAATTCGGGTGGAACGAACCTAACGCCCCACGAAATTCGGGTTGCGCTCTACGGCGGCGAACTGGTCGACACCATCCGTGAACTGAACAACAACGAGAGCTGGCGGGCGCTCTACGGGAGGCGTAGTGACCGCCTTAAGGATCAAGAGCTCATTCTGCGCATCATTGCTCTGCACGAGAGTTCAGCGACCTACTACTCGCCGCTCAAGACATTCTTGAACGACTTTCTCGGTCAGCATCGCAATGGCGAAGGGCTGAATCTGCCCCGACTTTCGGCGGTCTTTGCCGCCGCCGCGGCAACGCTCGAATACTCGATCGGCCGACGAGCCTTCCGCCTGCGCACTCAGGTGAACGCAGCGATCCTCGACGCAGTTTTTGTCGCGGCTATGGAGCGGATCTTCGCCTCCCCAATCGAGGAACTTGATCCGGCCAAGTGGGCAGCTGCCTACGACGGACTGCTCAAAAACAGCCGGTTCATCGATGCGGTGACGAAGGCGACGGCCAACGAAGAGTCGGTAGAAGCTCGTCTAGCTGAGGCCCGCGCGGCTTTCGCCACCGTATGACGACAAGGAAGAAGTATGTCGATCGACGGGCTGCTGTCACGGCGCACATCCGCGAGATCGACGAGATCATCCGCTATGCAGATCAGGAAGACGATCTCATCGTCAGGGAGTACCTGAACAGGCTGGCAGTAATTCGTCTCAGTGGTTTTGTGGAAAAGAGCGTTGAACATATGGTCAACGGCTACCTAGAGGAACACAGTTCGCATCGGGTGCTCCGCTACGGGCAGCGTCAAGCCACTCGAATCAACAATCTGAACCCAGCCAAGCTGGAGCAGCTGGTAGGCAGCTTCGACCCGGACTGGGAGTCGGACCTGCACGAATTCCTGGAGAAAGACGAGAATCGACAGTCGTTGGGCAACCTCATCGGCGCTCGGCATGCGCTGGCCCACGGTGGTAGCTCCGCGGTTTCTAGCGCATTACTTCGTGGCTATCACAAGATCGCCGACGAGGTGATCAAGTTCCTCCTCGATCGATTCCTACCGTTGCCGCCGAGCACGAAGTGACTGAAGAAGTACTCCGACCGCCCAATGACGCGGCACATCGTCATACGACACTGAACAGCCCGGATTGTTCAAGGGTGACTGTGTGCGCCTGAGCAGCGATGTAGGGCAAGAACGTCGGGGGAACCTGGGGACGCTTGCCTGCAAGCAGATCAGCGACGGTGATGTGTTGCAATCGAGGGTACTTCTGGCCGTTGGCAGGATGGGTGAAGACGCCCCCGCGGTTGATCGCGTCGGTTATGCCCTTGGTGGCAGCGGAGAGAGTAATCAGCACGCCCATCTGAGCAGACTGAGCCTCGACGGTGCCCCCTAGGTCACGCACCATCGACGGATTGATTGTCTTGCCTCCCTTGACTGATACGAGCAACTTACCGATCTTCCCCTTGAGTAGGGGGAACCGTGCCACCCCGTCTATGCCTTTGTCGGCGACCTGTTTCTCATTCGGCTCGGCGTTGACCATCGAGACTGCCCACCGCTCGAAGTCCAAAGGTGACTGAGCGAACAGCGCACGCGACGCCGTGAGGTCCTTGGGAATGCCATCAACTAGGACCGTGTCAAACACCTCGTTCCCGTAGGTATGTTGTAGTCGCTTCGTGATCACATCAATGGCCAGGTACGTGATGTCGATCCCAATCCACCTGCGGCCCAACCGTTGCGCGGCGTCGACGGTCGTCCCACAGCCGCAGAACGGATCGAGGACGACGTCCCCCTCGTTTGAGGCGACTGAGATGATCCGTTCCATGAGTGCTAACGGCTTCTGTGTGGGGTAACCCAGGCGTTCAGCGGCCTTGGCTCCGATCGGGTTGATGTCCGTCCAGATGTCCTGCGGCCCTATGCCAGGCATCTCATCGGCAAAAAGCATGAGCCGCGGCGCACCGGTGGATCGGTGAGCAAGCTTTCCTTGTGCAGCAAATTCGCGCATGTTCTGCTTCGAATATGCCCAATAACGTCCGTTGTAGGGCTTAACGTCTAGGTATTGCCAGCCAGCTTCTGGCGTTAGGTATTCATCGGTTAGGTCCGCTTCCCACTTGCCACCCTCTTGCCGTTTCACTGGCCATAGGTACTCGGTATCGCCACCGGGCTTCGCCGCTGTGACGTCACCCTCCTTGTACAGCCGGCCGTCCGGCGCAGTGTGGCGATAGTCCCCCGCGAAATATTCTGGAGAATAGGGCGTGTGGTATGCGTTCCACGTCAGGTCTTTGCCCTTGCTGTAAAACAGGATCACATCATGAATGCCCCCGAAACCTTGGCGTCCCTGTTTGGTATCGCTATGTGCACTGGTGCGCTTCCATACAATCTCATTCCGGAAGTTGCCTACGTCAAAAATGGCATCCAACAGGACCTTCAGGTAGTGGCTCATCGTCGGATCACAGTGCAGGAACAATGACCCGGTGGGCTTAAGCACTCGATGAAGCTGCAATAGGCGCGGCGTCATGTTCACGAGGTAGGCGAGCGCTTCACTCTCTCCCAGCAGCGTGTAGTACGCAGAGATCGCGTCTGCCACACGTTGCGGGGCCGTTCCCGACAATTCGCTGATCAGAATGTCGGTGTCGAGTGACCAACGCCAAGTGTCTTCGAAGGCTTCAATCTGAGCCGCCGATTCATCAGGGTCGCGATTTCGTCCGAAGATGACTGAGTAGTTACGATTCGAATTGAACGGCGGATCGAGATATACGAGATCGACTGATTGGTCGGCTATATGCTGCCGCATGACATCGACGTTATCGCCGTAATATAGCCTGTTTTTACCCCCGGACACTCGAATTACGGTCCACGGAAAGTCCCCATAAAGCAATTGTGACAGCCTAATGGTTAGCGAATCGACATACTTCGTTACATGAATTCGCTGACAATCGTTACCTCCGCACGTGCGGTCGGAGTGCGTCCTCGAATGCTTGGGATATTGCCGCTACTCTTCCGCGCGCATCGGGTTCGCAGTTACCGAGGCAGAGGCCGTAGTCCGGCGCGCAGGTTGGCCAGCGAGAAGCTGGTCGGGCCGCCTTCGTCGTCGAGGCCGAGGGCTTTGCAGATATCGCCGTGGTCGGCCCGGCCTTTGAAGTAGAGCCGCGACGTGACTGACTTGACCGCAGACCAATTGCGTTCCAGCAGCGCAGCGATTTCGGCGCCCGCGGCCGGTCCACCGGCTGCACACAACACGCTGTTGTCCGAGGTGTTGATGTCGAGGAACCGGTTTAGGTCGGCAGGCCCGGGCCGGCGACCGAGAGTCCATCGAGCTTCTGACCACGGGCCGGCGAATGACGTTGAGGCACGCGAGCCGGCCGGTAGTCGGTCGTACTCAGTGCGTGGCTGTTTGTCGTCGAGGAGTACCTGATAGATGCGTCCCCCCAAAAGCACGCCGGCCACAGCGTGGCCTGCTTCATGGAAGGCGGTGCCGATGCGGTTCTGGTCGGTCTCGGTCAGTTGGTAGCCGCTCATCTCGGTGTGCTCCTGGTGCTCGTGATGGATACAGGATTTCGGTCGTCGTGGTGGCGATGCGGCCCGCAGCCAGATCCACCGCCACCACAACGCCCGCCGTCGCCGTCTGTCTGCGGGCCGCCGGGGCGACTGGTTGACACCAGGAGAGAGGTCCGTCCCGGCGACCCGCACACAGCGACGTTCGACGTGTTGGGGGTGTGTAGCTTGGCGAGCACCCGCGCTGCCCGCTTGCGGCGGCCGCGGGCGTCACCGTCGGCGACATAACGATCGCAACAGGTTCGGCACCGCCAGCCGTGGACGCTGCCCTTGTCGCTCAGGCAATCCCCGCCGCAGTCCCAGCACCGACCGACCTCCTCGGCCCCCGCGGCGCTCATGGCGTGATCTCGGCGGCGCCGATGACCGTCTCGTAGCCGACGACCAGACTGCGCTCGGCGATGACGACGAATTGGTTGCGCTCGTACTGGATCGCCTCGCGCACCCCGATGGGACCGCGCCACCCGTAGGTCGGTGACGTGGCGATCAGTGTGTCGCCCAACGGGGTTGCGTACCCGCCGCCGAACACCCATCGATGGCCCGCGGGTGTCCGCAGCACGCCGGGTGTGGCAGGGTCGCGCACGGTGAGCCGGAGGTTCTGGGCGAGGGCGAGCAGACCGACGCGGGCGTGCACCAGGCCGGTCGCTCCGGTGGCGGCGAACGTCTCCTCGAGGTGCCCCACTGCGCTGATGAGATCGTCGACGATCTCCGGTGTCCCGGCATCGGTGACCAGCCGCGTGCTGAACTCCGTCTCAACCGCAATCGGTTCCTTCACCTGGAATGTCTGCTCGGCCCGTTCGTGGACCTCGCGGCGGTCGAACTCGGACAGGTTGCCGCACTCCTGAAGCCGGTCGAACGCGAAGGTGGAGAAGGGCGCGAAGGGGTCCGGGTCGTCGTCGACGAAAGGCGGCCCGGTCTTGACGTCGTCCTCGGGGTCCAGGTCGTTGGGATCAGCGCACCAGCTGGCCCCCCAACTCCCGAAGGCAGATGAGGCGCGGTGGGTGCGTAGGCGGAACTGCACGCCGGCCGGCAGCCAGCGCAGCGCCTCACCGTCGAGCGAGTCGGCCCAGGTCGTGGCGGCGTCGAGACCGTGTGGGTTAGCGGGCGCGACCAGCGGCGGGGTGAAGTCGATCGCGCGCAGGGTGGTGGTCACAGGTCAAATCCCATCGCTCGGAGTTCGGCCCGCTTCGTCTCGGCGGGCGTCGGGGGTGTCTTGCGTTCGGCGGCTGCGGCTTTGTCGATGCGGATCTCCAGCTGCCGTGCCGCAGAGTCGACTTCGCGGAGCAGGCCGCACAGCCGCTCGGATCGGCTCGCCAGCATCCGCAGATCGGGATGCCCGGGCGGGCGAGAACGCCCCAGCAGCTCCGCCAGCGGCCGTGAATAGGGCTTGGCCATCGCGACCAGGGCGGCAGCCCACCGCCCCGCGGTGATCTCGTCGAGTCCGATATCGGGCGCGGTGGGACGTGGCGTCAAGTCGACCAGGTGCTTGATCGCCTGCTTTCTGCTCGCGGTGTCCAGGCGCGCCAACCGTTCGGCATTCTCGCGCTGCACGTCGATTTCAGCGAGCCAGCCCACGACGGCCGAGACCAGTTCGTGCACGGCATCGGCGAGTTCACCGACGCGCGGCTTGAGTGCCGCGGCGGCGTCGCCGTGCTTGGCGGCGTGTTTGGCCAGCGGTGCGCAGATCGCGCGGATCTCGTCGGTGAGCGAGAACTGCCCGTCGTAGACCGCGGTCAGTCCTGCGCGCCGGCGGGTGCGCAGCTCGTCCTGAGTCGGGCGCATGGGGGTGGGTTCCGGTGCGGCCGCCCGGCGCCGGGTCAAGATCGTCATGCGGGCACCGCCGCGCGCAGATGGGCCACCAGCCGGTCGATATCGCCTGCGCTGATCTGGCCAGCTTCGGCGTCGATCACTCGCCTGCAACGCCAATACGCGAGTGCCTTTCGGCAGGCGATGACGTCAGGGTCGTCATTGCCCCGGCCGCGGGCCAGGAATCCCGCGAGCCTGCCCGACCACTGACCCGGCGTCAGGGCCGTCGGATCGCTCAGAACGCTTGCTGATCTGGTCACAGGCAACATGATTCACCACAACGGTGAAGCCGCGCTAGTGCGTTCGTCTATTCGGCGTGTCTTTCCTACAGAGTCGAACTGCTCTGTGGCACAAGCACTTTGCAGAGTTTAGTAGGCAAAGTACCGATTTTGAAATCGCAGAATTCCGCTGATTTTGGTCGCGGTCGGCCCCCTGGGGTTCTGATCACAACAGGCCGATGTCGGACGGTATTTTCAGCGCGTGCGTGTGCCTCTCAAAACTTTAGTTCTGGGACATACGCCGGAATCGCCTTCGGGCGCAGCGTCTCCCGTGGTCGCGAGTCCCGAAAGTTGTCGCGTATCGATACCGCGTCACGCGGTGTATTGAGAGGAACTGTCCGATGATGAGCACCACCACCGACCTCCCGCCCAATGGCACGCTGCTTGGGTACGCGCGCGTGAGCACCGGCCATCAGTCGTTGAACCAACAGAGTGATGCCCTGGCGGCGGCGGGTGTCGACGAATCCCACGTCTACTCCGACGTCCTCACGGGCACGTCGACCAAGGAGCAGCGGCCCGGCCTCTCGGGTCTGCTGGCGTATGCGCGACGAGGCGACACCATCGTGGTGGTCGGTATCGACCGGTTGGGTCGCAATGCCGCGGAGGTAATGGCCACCATCCGCGACCTCGGCCAGCGCGGCATCGTGTTGCGTTCGTTGCGCGAGGGTATCGACACCGGCAATGCCACTGGCCGGATGATCGCGGGAGTGTTGGCGTCTCTGGCTGAGTTGGAGTTAGAGCTGCAGCGTGAACGCCGGACAGCGGCAAAGGGTGCCCGCCAGGCACGCGGTCTCCCGATCGGCAGGCCTCGATCTCTGGATCCAGACCAGATCGCCTTGGCCGAGAGGATGCGCGCCAACGGTGAGCCAGTTCCGGTTATTGCCCGAACTCTCGGTGTCAGCCGGGCCACGCTCTACCGCACCTTGGCCGAGAGGGCCTAAGGACCGAGAGCTGCCCTTTGACAACTCCACAGTGAACGACCACCCGTTAACGCCGGAATCCGCTCGTCGACATGTCCGAGTACCGGCCGGCGTCCCGGTGGTCACAACCGGCGGATCGTGCGCCGCGTGTAGCCCAACGGGTCGTACCCCTCACCGCTGACTTTCCTGGCGAGCCGGCTAACGGTGGGTATAGCACCGGCCGAGGCGCGAGAAGCGAAGCGGCTACCTATCGGGTTGATGGGCTCACGTTCACGCATCCGGGCCTCGATGGTCGCCGGGTTGGTGAGTGTCATACCCCGCCCGAGGCTGTGCACCAGAACGTCGTGCGCGATCACAAGCGCAGCCACCTGGTCGGGCTGATGTTGGCCGGCTTGCCAACCGATCGCCGCCGCTTCGAGGTCCGGGAAATGTCCGGCCAGTCGGACGGCGCCGGTCTCCAGCCCTTGCAACAGAGCCGCGCTGCGCGCCAGCGCGTCCCCACCGCCGCGCCCGGAACCTTTCGGTGGCCAGGACGACACCTTGACCGGGCGGCCCTGACGCGCACGCTTCAAGGCCTCGTTGATGACCCGCACGTAGGTTTCACGCGCCGCGAAACCCTCTACGGCGATCTCGCTGGCGCCCACGTCCAGAGCCAACGAGACCGCCGCCGTCGCCCAGGCGTCGGACGTCATCGGCGCGCTGATATCCGCGATGACTGCCACGACGCCATCGGCGCCGATCGACGCTGCCACGACGCCGCAGGCATCACCGTCCCCGCTGTCGGAGGGGTCCACGCCGACAACCGTTTTGATCGATCGCTGCGGGGCTGCCGGCAGCCGCCAATCATCGAACCAGGCCGACTTGATCAGTCCACCCTCCAATGCGGTCGGGCTGCCCTGATACAGCGCGTACCAGCTGCGTTCGCCCGAGGTGCGCCGTGCCGCAGCGAAGTGGTCGGCGGTGTAACCCAGCGCCGAGGTCATCACCGTTCCCGGCTCGCGCCCGAGCGCGTCGGGGATACCGATCTCGCCGACGGCCGGCACGTTGGTGTATGTCCACACGTCCGGCTCTGTAGCGAGCAACTTTCCTGCGAGATCGTCGACGTGCCAGCGAGTCTGTACCAGGCAGACGCTCCCGCCGGGATGGATGCGCGGCGCGAGGGTCGCGCCCCACTCATGCCAGATCCGGCGGCGATGCGCCGCGGAGTCGGCCTCGCTGGCGTTCTTGATCGGATCGTCGATCAGCATCAGGTCACACCCCTGCCCCGTCAAGCCCGACCCGATGCCGGCCGCGATCAGTTGGCCGGCATGGCCTTCGATGCGAAATCGCGCTGTCGAGGACTTGTCGGCGCTGATGCGAAAACCGAGGAACTCCGCATTCTCGTTGATGATCCTGCGTACCTCACGGCTGAACGTGGTGGCCAACTCGTCGCTGTAGCTGACCAACATGATCTGCATATCCGGGTCACGCATGAACGCCCACACCACGGACCAGATCGACAGCAGACGGGATTTTCCACTGCGCGGCGGACAGGTCGCCACGTCGCGCTGATCGGGCTGGGTCACTGAGCGCACCGCGATATCGGACAACAACCGCACGGTCGGAGTGATGACGAACTTCGGGTCAAGCATCCGAGCCAGGTCAGCTGGCGACTCCGGTCGTCGTTGTGCGCGTTGCACAGCCAGCGCTCGCGCACCGACCAGCGTCGCCGTCGAGCCGCTCATGATTGCATCGTCGGGCAGGCAACGGTGCTCGCCGGCCGGCGCCGCGGCGGTGGCGTGCTGTAACCCAACGCGCAGTAGTTGAGACCGTCGACCTTGGTGACATGCACCGCCCCGCTGACCTCAAGGCGGGTCAGCGATTCCACCCGTTGCCAGTAGGCCGATGCCGGCGGGAGATCGCGGAGCTCGGCCCATGGCATGACCTGACCCGGGGCGCCGCGCAGTGCGGCCAAGAGCGCGTCATCGAGTTCGTCGGGAGTGATTTTCACGCCGATCATGAGCGGTGGTCTCCTATGCGGGTAGGTGGTCGGTTCCGGAAATCAGGCTGTGCGGCTCGCTCGCAGGCGAATTCGCTTCGGGCAGCTCCTCGGAGGGGGACGGCGGTTCGCAGCGCTGGGCGGCCCGTTGGCGGCCCACCGCCGCCCACTCCGATAGCTCGTCGGCCGCAATGCCGCCGACCGCCAGCACCCCGCGCGCAATCTCGCACTGCAGAGCGAACAACGGATCACCCTCACCGACCACCTGGCCGACGAGCTGGCGACACTCATCGACCACCGCGGCATCGAGTGCGGCCGGCTCCATCCGGCCCTCGGCGACATCGCGCCCAACCGAAGCCGCCGCGCGAATCACATCTTCTGCAGTCGTCACTGGATCACTTCTCCTTCGATGACCTCGGATATTGCGAACTGTGGTTGCCGCTCGGCCGCAATGGCCAGCAGCTCGCGCTCCATCCGGTCGATGACCTCGGTCGCCGAGGTCGACACCGTGAGGTCGACCTGCTGGGCGACAGGCACATTGAGGCCGTTGATCTTGGCCAGCTCGGTAGTGGTGTTGCGCAGCTCGCGCGACACCGCCACCAATCGGTCGTCGTCGCCGTCCTCGCGAGCCTGGAACAGGCGCTCGGCCAGAATCGCGCTCGTGATCTGGAGTCGTTCGGTGACCGACCGTCGGGCTGCCTCCGGTGATTCCGGCGGCGTCCGTTCTAAGTGGCGATTCACCGCCGTCTGCGCAGCGCCGGCACTGCGGTACCCCAGGTGGTCTGCCACCGCCCGCCAGGTGTAGCCAAGGCTGCGCAGCCGGAACGCCTGTTCGGCCCTCTGGCGGGAATCTCGGTGCGGCATTACTGGTGCCATAGGTACGCATTCAATACGCAAGGAGTGCACACCTCGGGCGGCCGCGCGCTCCTACGTGGTGGCACCCACTATCAAAGCGACGACAATGAAACTCAGGAAGAGCATCACAGTGGTCGACATGATGATCCACAACATCGGATCACCAGGAAGCTTGTTAAGCCAGGGATGCCTATCGAGCCAGGCTGGCCGCTTCGGAACTACCGGGCCAGCGGCTTGCGGGCCTTTCACGATCGGGTTGCCGTAAACATCAACGGCCATAGGGCGTTTGCTTGAACTCAGCTCCGCGATGATCCAAATCGGGATCCACAGCCCGCACGTGAAGAGCGTGAGCGCGAGATGGACCCAATGATTCGTCTCGCCCGTCATCACGACACCGGCCACCTGTGGGGGTGGGGCAGGTGCATAGTTCTCAGTCCAGTTAGCACCGTCAAAGTAGCGTTGCATCGGCTTGCCGGATGGATCGGGATACCACCCGGCAGCAGGCAAAGAGCCCCCCATACCGCGGAATCGTACAACGGGCCTCGCGCGCGACCTCTCGTATTGCGATCTTTGCGATCTTTGTTCTGAACAGTACTTTTGCCCGAGAACCAAGTGCGATCTTTATGCGATGTTTGGCGAATGCAACTGCGACCTTTGGCGCCGCAACTGCGACCTTCGCGCTGCCTCATAGATCGCACCGAACCAAAAGATCGCAGGCAAAGATCGCACAAAGATCGCAGACGTATGACCAGGTCAGCGCAAAGATCGCAAAGGTCGCCTGTCGGGTACTCGCGCGCGATCCTTCTCACTACTCAATCCGCCTGATCCACCAGATGTTTCCAGCATTCTCGCCGAATCCGTCTTTGCGAGTGCATATTTCGGGGTCGGTGCACCGACTGCGAGCGTCGATAATCTGCTTTCGCTTGTACCCGCGTTCTTCGCCTGCGGCGATCACCTCGGCGGCGTCAACCTCACCAGTCTTTTCGTCGCCATGAAGGGTCAGGTAATCGATCACAAAGGCCGTGACTCCATTACGGCGCTTTCGACGGCCGCGTTCATCGGCAAGCATGTCGTCTACCGAGCGGTCAGCGACGCGGGTGAATCGGAACACCCCTGTCGACGTCTTACCGGTTGGCGTGTCAACAACGGCCCCCCGGATCTCGTAGTTCAACGAGGGCAGGTCGTACCGGCCAACGGAGTTCTTCGGCTGCGTGAATACGCGCTGTTCGCCATCGTCTGCAAACACCAGCACGGCGCGTGCAACGTCCTTGAACGCACCGCTACCCGTGATCCGGCTCAGGGCATCAAGGCCGCTGGCCTTGTTGAAGTGCGCGATACCCACAACCGCGGCACCGGTCTGATCGGCCATCGCCGCTAGCGGCTCCAACGCCGTGCGCACGTCGCGGCTGCCGTTCGCATCCAGACCCTTACCGAGGGTGCTCATCAATGGATCAACCACCACTAGCGCGACTCCGTGGTCGATGATTTCCTGAGTCAACAACGCGGTGTCATCAGGCAAGCTAAGTGTCACCGTGCTGCCTGCACGTACCACCACATCGATGCGGCCAACCATGGAGAGGTCAGCGCCGGCCGCAATAAGTCGCGGCACGAGGGTGTGCTTCCAGGAGTCCTCGGTGGCCAGGTAGAAGACTTTCCTTGGGGTTCCGTAATACGCGCCTGGCAGCGTCCCGCGGGTAATCTTGGAGGTTAGCCAAATTGCAAAGCTGGACTTACCTGTTCCCTCCCGCCCTGCTGCGATTGAGAGCATGCCGCAAGCGATCCGGCCGTCGTCCTCGACCTCGGGAGGGAACCACGGATGGCCGTCTGCCACACATGCGATGTCCTCGATGAAGAAGGCATCCGGGGTCGTGCCCGCCGGCTTGTCAGCGGACCACGTGTTCTGCCGCGTGACGTCGACCCACAGCCATGGAACGGGCTCCGGCTGGATATCCGAAGCCCAAGTGACCTGAACCCGGCGGCCACTCGAAGCCGCGTTCTGGTCTGAATCAGTCTCCATGTTGTCGCGCCCCTCGTTGAGTCGACCTGCGTCGAGAGTGACGGGTTCACGGTGCAGTCCCAGGGCCTCCATGGCCGCGCCGATGTTGTTGTCATGGTGAACCGCCGCGTATGCCTGCAGCCGACTGACGGTCCCGGTGCCCTCGGCCGACGGCAGGAACGCGCCGAGCGGATCGACATCGTGATCGGTCCACAGATGGAGCGGAGGGTCAGGTGAGTCCGTCCATCGCGTGCAGCCGGGTTCATGCGCAGTGGCCGATTTCTCGCTGGCATGGTCGCCGGGGGCGGTCCAGGTATCGCATCCGCAGTTATCCGCGACACCGGTGCAGACCCATCCGGCGGCGTCCAGAATGGTCGCCCAGGGCGTGACTGCACCCCACTGGGCCACAGGGTCGTCGATGGATGGCAACCGGCCCCGGCTACGCTCGGCTCGCTCCGCTCTTAAGCGGCCGAAATCAACGATGTGATCTCGCAACCAATCTGGTAGCTCACCGTAGACGGACCCAGCCCGTTCGTAGGGACCTTCGGCACGCACGCTGGGAGGGACCAACACGTATTTCCCCGGACCCCAGAACGCCGAGTAGGCCTCCTCGTCCCCAATGCTCACCGACTCGATTCCAGTGGGAAGCTCAAGCCCCTCGGGCACGGTGAAGTAATAGTGCCCGCCGTCCTTGTGGACCCAATTTCCGGTGACCGGGTCGACAGCACCGGGGCTGCGAACAGTCGGTGCGATATCACCGGGAACCTGTGCGTCAGCCAGGAATGCTGCCCGCTGAGACGCTGTATCGCAGTCGACGACGACCAGCCGGCTGCGACCCACAGCGACGGCGACATTGATCGGAACAGCTTCACCGAACACCGCGACGTACTGCGCCAGATATCCGTCGAGCACTACAGGATCGTCGGACGCCAGGTGCACTCCGGACGCGCTCTTGACCCGTCGCCAGTCACGCTGTCCTGCTTCACGTGCGATCTTCTGGGCTGCCCTGTCCGCTGAATTGCGCACCCGTACGGTGCGACCGTCAAACGGCTTCTTACTGTTTGGCATGACCAGCAGCACTGCGCACCCCTGCGCTGCGAGGTCATGCAGGTAGTCCCGCACCCCCTCGTGGTCATCGGGTTTCGGTGCGTCGGCTAACAGCTTCGTCAGCTGCTCGGCGCGGACAGCCTCTCGGGACGTAGAATCGGACATGTACTCCCTTTCTCGGAGTCGATTCGGTGATCGCGCCGCCCGGCAGAGGCCAACTAACCCGGGCGGCGCGTTTTTCTAACAGGGTCGCCGTCAGACCCGTTGTGGTGCTGGCGATCCCGTCTGTGCGTGCCGCCTAGAGGCACAGGAAAAGCCCGTCATCGAGCAGCCCGATCGGCGTAGATGACCTCGGGAATGACAGGCTTCATCAGCGCGTCAACGTCCCGCGTCCGGACGCGGTATGAGCTACCCGGCTTCTCGCTGATCCGATAGGCGGGCAGCTCGCCGCTGGCGATCTTCTCCCGGAAAGTGAACACCGAGAACCCGGTGCGGATAGCGGCTTCCTTCAGCGTGAGGAATTCAGGCGTAATGGGGCTGCGGGTTGACATGGTGTGCGTCCCTTGCGCTCGTCGCGGGGTTTATGCCCTTTGGCGACGGGTGCGGTCCCGGCCTTCACTGTGAACTTACATGAAGTTTCGTACGAATGTGCGAGATTAACTGTGCGGCAATGCTACTCAGCAGAGTCAGACGGCCTTGTCTGGAGGGGCAGTGGCCAGCGCGGACAACCGATCAGCCAGAAGATCGACACGTCCCGCTGCAACGTGCTGATAGCGCATCGCCGCCGAGCTCGTCGTATGGCCGAGGCGGTCCATCACTTCTTTGGTGGTCGCGCCCGCCACTGCGGCCATGACGCCGCCGAAGTGTCGGAGGTCGTGAAAGTGCATTTCTTCGTGGCCGATCGCCTTCCTGGCACTGAAGAACACGCCGCGGAATCGGCCCTCGGTGTAGAACGAGCCGGTCACAGGATCCGGAAACAGCAGCGCAGACTTTGCAGCACCGACGTGGTCGCGAAGGTGGTTGACCACAGCGGGTCGGATATGTGTCGGGACGGTCACTATCCGGTTTGACTCTTTCGTCTTCGGTGGGCCGCAGAGGTACTTGCGGTCCCGGTATGTGATTGCTTTGTTGATCCGCACGCTGGCGCCATTGGTGGCGACGTCGGCACGGGTCAAGGCGAATAGTTCGCCGCGGCGCAGCCCGCACCACCCAGCGAGCAGCACCGTCAGGCTCAGCTCCTGGGGCATGTTGTCGGCCAGTGCAGCCAGTTCGTCGGTATCCAGGAGCACGACCGAACGGTTCGTGTGCTTGACGGATGCGGCGCCTTTGATCCGGGCGGGGGAGCGGTCGATCAGGCCGTCGTCGACCGCGGTGTTGAGAACAGCCGTGAGCACCGCATACGCCCGCGCATTGCGGGTGTGGCGTTCGGTACCGAGCCCAGAGAACCATCGTCTGACGTCTTCGGTAGTGATAGCGGTGAGCGCGAGGTCACCGAGGACCGGGTTGATGTTGTTCTCGAGGTGGTAGGCGTAGTTCTCTCGAGTGCGCGGTGCGATATTGCGGTGTTCGAGCCAGGTCTCCGCGTAGTCGCGAAGCGCCAGCTGGTTGGCCGCTGCCTTGGTAGCCCGTACCGCTGGCGGGGTCCACGTGCCGGGCGTGCGGCGATCCAGGTCGATCAGGTGTGCCTCTTCGTCAAGCCAGGCAACGGCCGATTGCTTACTAGGAAATGTCGCCAGCGCTCGGTGCATTTTTCCGTGGTGCAGGTAGCCGGCCGACCACCTGCCGGAGCGTTCCTGGCGTGCTCGGCCAAACGACAAACGCCTGGGTTGCTTAGTGCGAACCATGCATCCGCTCCCGTCGATTCGTGCACAACATCTGCACAATAGTGAACCGTACAGAGTGTTACAAAACCTAACAGACACAGTCGGTCATTTCAGCAGAAAATAGCTGATAGAGCGTCTAATCTCGCGCGTTTATGCTGGCAGCAATGATAGCGCCCCTTCCCCAGGCCGGCTGGTTCGATACCAGCCGGGACCACCACATAAGCCCAGTTCAGAGGGCATCACCATCGCCGATTGGCGCCCCAAGAAACCGCGATCGCGAGGTCGATAGAGCCAATATTGGGCCAGGCCGTCAGGGGGTAATCGACTTGCCAGCCACGAGCCCAGCTGCGAGATGATCGCCGGTTCGCCCGGGCGTCGTCCCGGTCATCGAGACGGATACTGAGCTGCTCAGCGGTATTCGGGATTGGTGAAGTCGTAGCGGCAGCCCGCATCCCACCCTGAACGGATGTTGCCGTACGCCGGCATGCCGCCGGCGCTGCGCAGCATCTGGGCCACGTGCATCAGATTCCATGTCATGAAAGTGGTGTTCCGGTTGGTGAAGTCGTTCTCCGGTCCACCCGAACCCGGGTCGAGATAGGACGGCCCGGGGCCTGCTTCTCCGATCCATCCGGCATCGGCTTGTGGGGGAATGGTGTAACCGATGTGTTGCAGCGTGTAGAGCACATTTTGCGCACAGTGCTTCACTCCGTCTTCGTTGCCAGTGATCAGGCAACCGCCGACGCGGCCGTAGTACAGGTACTGGCCGGCATCATTGAGCAGATGTGAACCACCGTAGAGCCGCTCATGTACCCGTTTCATGACCGAGCTGTTGTCGCCCAGCCAGATTGGGCCGGCGAGGACCAAAATGTCTGCGGCGAGGACTTTCTCGAACAGTTCAGGCCAGTCGTCGGTGGCCCAGCCATGCTCACGCATGTCCGGCCACACACCGGTGGCGATGTCGTAGTCGACGGCCCTCACCACGTCCACCGCCACACCGTGCCGGGTCATGATTGAGCTGCTGATATCGATAAGCCCCTGAGTGTTGCTCGGTTCCGGTGAACGCTTCAGGGTGCAGTTGATGAACAATGCGCGCAAGTCGGTGAAGTCGTAGGCAGGAGGGTTCACGACAATCTCGTCCTTTCAAGCAGTCGTCGGATCCTCCACAGTCCTGAGCCGGGCCCACATCGTTACGCAAATTCCTGCGCGATTTCCGG
This sequence comes from Mycobacterium sp., assembly GCA_016197405.1. Taxonomy (GTDB): domain Bacteria; phylum Actinomycetota; class Actinomycetes; order Mycobacteriales; family Mycobacteriaceae; genus Mycobacterium. The sequence continues at coordinate 58,626 of JACPVR010000005.1, read as the reverse complement.
GCCCCCCGCCGAGCAGATACGAGCCAGCGTGCGATCTCACGCCAAATCAGCCAGCGCCCTCCGCGCGGTCTCCAACTCGGCTTCCAGCGCAGCGACTTTGGCGGCCTGCTGGGAGCGGGCCTCCTCGATCACCTCGTCGATCGGTCCGGACAGGTCGGCATGCAGTTCCTTGGCGGCGCGCGACACCGCGGCAGCGGCGACCGCCACATTGCGGGCCAGGTAGGTGCTGCCCTGTTTGAGCTCGGCGTGCCATTCGCCGTCGGCGGTGCCGGTGACCGTCAGGGTCAGCTCGATGGTCTTGGACTTCCGGCCGGCCCGCTTGACCGGTGATTTCGCCGGCTTCTCTTCGGCGGCAGGCGTTTCCGGCGCGGGGGAGGAATTCTCGGCCGAAGGCGCCGGTACGTCGGCGGTATCGAAGTCGGTGAACGGCACGGCTTCCAAGGTGTCTACAGTCATCGGTGAAACTCCTTCTCGGATCTGCCCGCAGTACGCGGGCTGGCTCTGACAGCATTAGAACATACGTTCGATGTCTGAAGCCGGTATTGCGGCACCCGTCGCGTGTCCCACGGCGCCGGGCTGTCACCGCCCTCGCCGGAGGAGGTATGGTCTGTGGCGTGAACATCGGTGTGCGCCGCTATTGGCGCTTTATCCAGGCTCCGGGTGGAGCCACGGATAGAGCGCGCTAACCGACGCATCTACCTCACCCGGAGCCCAGCAGTGACCACACGGTCACTGCTTTCGTCATTTCAGGGCACCGGACACCTTCGCGGCTATGCCCTGAGAACCACTACAGGAAGCCGAAGAACGTGACCATCGCCAGCCCCGCCGTCGACGCCGAACCCAGCTCCGACCGGCGGATAGCGGCCTTCCGTGCCGTACCTGCGCCCGCCGAGATCCGCGCCGAGCTGCCACTGACCGAACGCGCGGCTCATGCCGTCGCCCGCCACCGCGACGAGGTCGCCGACATCCTCGCCGGCCGCGATGATCGACTGCTGGTCGTCGTGGGTCCCTGCTCGGTGCACGACCCGCTGGCGGCAATGGATTACGCCCGGCGCCTGGCCCCGCTGGCACAGGCCTACAGCGACCGCGTCAAGATCGTCATGCGGGTCTACTTCGAGAAGCCCCGCACCACCGTTGGGTGGAAGGGTCTGATCAACGACCCCGGCATGGACGGCAGCTACGACGTCGAACGCGGATTGCGCACCGCCCGCGCACTGCTGCTCGACATCGGAGCGCTGGGCCTGGCGGTCGGGTGTGAATTCCTCGAACCCACCAGCCCGCAGTACATCGCCGACGCCATCGCGTGGGGTGCGATCGGTGCCCGCACCACCGAGTCGCAGATCCATCGTCAGCTCGCGTCCGGCCTGTCGATGCCCGTCGGGTTCAAGAACGGCACCGACGGCAACGTGGGCGTCGCCGTCGACGGTGTGAAAGCCGCTGCGGCACCGCATGTCTTCTTCGGACTCGACAGTCTGGGCCGCGGTGCCGTCGTCGAGACCGTCGGCAACCCGGACTGTCACGTGATCCTGCGCGGCGGTTCCACCGGACCCAACCACGACGGCGCCTCGGTCGCGGCGGCACTCGACGGACTGGCCGCCGCCGGTCTGCCGGCGCGCGTCATGATCGACTGCTCGCACGCCAACTCCAACAAGGACCATCATCGCCAGGCCGAGGTGGCCCGCGAACTCGCGGCGCGCATCGCCGGGGGAGAGCGCGGTATCAGCGGACTGATGCTGGAGAGCTTCCTGGTCGGTGGAGCCCAGGCAATCGGAGGCGAACTGGTCTACGGCCAGTCCGTCACCGACAAGTGCATGGACTTCACCACCACCGCCGATGTGCTCGCCCAGTTGTGGGACGCCAAAGGCTAGCTACACGCACACCGCGGCGTCGGTATCGGTCTGGCACAGCGCATTATTGGAATCCGGCAGGAACAGGATCTGCAGGTTCGTGGTCGAACTCGGTTGGATGACACCGGCTCCGGTCAGGTACCCGACGATGTGCGCCACGATATTGGTGATCGCGTAGAGCGAGTCGCCGATGAACTGCACCGGTCCGATGGCGGCCCAGGCCAGCGGGCTGACCAGGATGATGCCCGAGTCGGCGACGGACCGAAGTTCGTTGACGACGGTGTTGACGCCCTGATCCAGGAAGTACGGGATGCTGGCGGCGATGGTGCGAACGCTGAGTGCCACCTGGGTGCCGATGTCGGGATAGCCGTACATATGGATGGCGTCGTCGAGGGCCTGCTTCAGGTCGACCGGCTGGACGTCGCTGTCGCCCAGCGTGGTCAGGGACACCCCGTCATAGTCCGGTGAGAGCGGGCCGCCGAACAGCGTGACGACCGTCGGGGTGATGTCGACGATGCTGTAGCTCAGGTTGACCTTGCCCCCGTCGAAGCCCTGACCGTCGATCATGACGAAAGTGGTTGTCTCCGTCGGAGTCTGGAAGCCATGGCCGAAACCGAGCTGCGGCTGGTGGCCGTGGTCGGTGACCATGATGACAGTCCATTCCTCACCGCTGTTGGCGACCGCTTCGAGGATGGCGCCGATATTGGTGTTGGTGCGCTGGATGGCTTCCTTGTACTGCTGCGAGGCGCCGCCATGCGCATGCCCGGCTTCGTCGACCTGGACCAGGTAGCTGAATAGGAAGGTCGGGGTGCCGGCATCGGCGCCCAGGATGGCATCGCGGGTCGCCGACGTGACGGCGGCATCGGTCAGCGACCAGTTGCCGTCACCGGCCAGCTGCGGGATATAGGTGACCAGGTCGGCGGGATCGGAGCCCGCGTTGCCGATATCGGCGATCACCTTCCAGTCGGCGATGACGGTGGTGTTGATGCCGTTGCCGAATGTGCCCTCCAGCGTGTTGAACACCGTCGGCCACTTGTTGTACGTCGCCGGGGTGAAGACGTTGTTGATGACGCCACTCTTGGTGTCCCACACGCCGGTCAGGATCGTCGTCCACGACGGGTTGGAGATCGTGGTGTGCCCGGCGATGGTCGAGGCCGAGGAGACGCCGCCATCCATGAAATCGAAGAAGTTCTGGTTCGTGGGATCGGACAGGATCCGGCCCAGGTTGGTGCCGTCGATGCCGATCACTAGAACGTGCGGCGTGCTGGCGTCGGCGACCTCGGCGTTGGTCGACTCGATGGCGGCGCTGCGGCGGGTGGTCGAGCTCGAGGTGGTGCTGATGCCGGTGGTGCTGGCCGGGGCCACCGGGACCAGGGGAGCGGGCAGCACCGGCTCAGGTGCGGGTTCTGGATCGGTGACCGCGACCTCGGCGACGGCGGTCGGCGCGGGGGTGTCGGTGTTCCCGTCGATGACGGCCTGGGCGTCGGCCGCGGCGGCGGTGAACACCGCGTCCAAGTCGAGGGTGACGGTGCGTCGGGTGGATTTGGTCTCGGTGATCGAGACCGCGTCGTCCTCGGTGGCTGCGCTCGAGTCGGCGTCGGTGTCGTCGGACGTGCTGGGAGTGTCGATCGTGTCGTCGCCGGTTGCGGTGCCGTCGTCCTCGGCACTTTCGGTCTTGGTGCTCTTTGCACCGTCTTTCGGATCAGTGCTGTCGTCTGAACTGGTGTCGGACTTCTTCTCCGGGCCGGTATTCGTCGCCCCGGACGAACCGCCTGCGCTATCCGAACCGCCGGAATCGGACGCGGTCTGCGAATCGGCGGATCCCGAGTCCGCATAGGCGACCGCGGTGGCCGCCGCCGAGCCGGCTCCGGCCACCACACCGGCGACCGCCACCCCCAGACATATCTGCTTCACCGACGTCACGATCAGACCCTCCGACCCGGGTCTTCGACAACGCCTGGGCGCCCAGTTCGGGCGGTGGCACCCCCGGTGGGCCAGACGCTACAAGTCGTGCGGTGACAACGGATGGTTTTTTCCGATGTCAGGTCGGTGAATTCGCCGTCTCATCAGCGGCATCTTTGCCGCGCGGAGGGGTGACGCCACCGAGGCCCGCCGTCGGCCCGGTACCGCGGGACGTTAGCTGATGAGTGTTCTGCAACGCGTTACAGAAGTTAGCTGACTGATGCGTTCAGCTATGCCATGCCCGATGTTCATCAACTTTCTTCGAAACTTCGCATCGCGGAGGTCGGTCCGGGTGAAGCGTCATATCAGCAAAATGTATATGACTGGACAAGCGGTGCACCGGTTGAGCTCGGTCGCACAATTATCGCCAAGGTAAATAATGGCGAAAACGAATGAAGAGAGGCAAATAGCCGCTGGTGAGGCGCGTCATAGCGGCTGGCAGAGGCGATATTTAACTCCGGAGTTAAATTCATTGCGCCGGGGGGCCAGTGTCCCGGAACCGGTCGCACCGACGTGCGCTCTTGGCGCTCATGTGGACCCTCTTGTCAGTCTGACGCAAACGATTGCGTGATCGGATTGTGTCCTCATTTGGAAAATATCCGAGGAACCCTGGTGTCAAAAGCGTAATCCGGTGGTAACGTCGCCAGGGTCAGAGTGACAGTTGCTGAGAGGATCGGAATCATGACAGAGAATCGCAAGTCGACGTTGCGCAAGCTTGTGGGCTCTGTGGCAATGGCCGGTGCGGCCGCAGCCGTTGCCACAGGTATGGCAGTTGCTGGAGCGGGCACGGCAGCCGCAGCGCCGAGCAATCCGGTCAACGACGCCGTACGTAACACGGGCATCACGGTGCGCAACGTGGTCAAGCAGGTGGGAACCGTCGGGACCAACGCGACCCGCCAGCTCGGTCAGGCGGGGACGAACGCGGTCTCCCAGGGCGGCGAAGCCGGCACCAACGCCGTCTCGCAGCTCGGTGAGGGCGGCACCAATGCGGTGTCTCAGCTCGGTGAGGGCGGTACCAACGCGGTGTCGCAGCTCGGCGACGGCGGCACCAATGCGGTGTCGCAGCTCGGCAGCGCCGGCAAGAACGCACTGTCGCGGATCGGCAAGTTGCTCGGCCAGGACTAGCGACGGGGGGTGCGCCGCGGAAGCAGGCCTTCCGCGGCGCACCGTGCTGTCAGGGGTCGGACGAGTCCTGACAGGATGGCGTGATGACTGACCGCATCGAAGTTCCCCGCACCATCGCGGCCCCCGCGGCCGACATATTCGCCGTGTTGTGCGATCCGCAGGGCCATGTCGCCATCGATGCGTCCGGCATGCTGCAGGATGCCGACGGCGCACCCGTGGCCGCCGTCGGCGACGAATTCGTGGTCCACATGGACCGCGACGCCCTCAACGACTTTCCCGAACTCGGCCGCTACGACGTCACGGTGAAGATCACCGAGTTCGAACAGGACCGGCTCATCGCGTGGACTGTCCTCGGGCAAATCAAGCCGCCGATCGGGCATGTCTACGGCTACCGGCTGGAACCCGACGGTGACAAGACCGTTGTGACGTCGTTCTACGACTGGACCGATATCGCCCAGACCTGGCGCGACGCCGGCATCTTCCCGGTGATCTCGGAACTGGCGCTGCGCGCGACCCTCGGGATACTGGACCGCAGTGTCCGGCGAGGCTACCCACGCGGTTGACCTGGTCAAGATCGGGTACACCGAGATGGGCAGCGTCGCCCGTCACGCACCAGCGGTAACACGCCCGCACCCCACGGCGATAACGGTCATGACGGTTTTCCGTGCCCCGGCACGGAATTCCTGACCAATAACGCAGGTTGAAAAAGTGGACCAAACTCCCGTGCACTGATGCCATAAGATGGGCGCAGCGCCGGGGATATCACCGGCAAACATGTTGCCGAGGGAAGGCACCGAGATTATGAAGCTGTTGTCAACGAAAATGGTTGTCGCGTTGGGCGGTCTGGCACTGTCGTTGACCGCCGGTATCGGCACCGCGTCCGCGGACCCCGGCACCGAGGCTCTGGTCAACTCGAACTGCAATTACTCGCAGGCCGTCGCAGCGATCAACGCGACCTCGCCGCAGCTCGCGGCCGAGTTCAACGCCAACCCGGCGGCGCAGGGTCTGCTGCGCAACTTCATCGGCATGTCGCCCGATGAGCGTCGTGCCAGCCTGGCCGCCGCGCAGGGCACTCCGCTGTGGAACCAGTACGGCGCGCCGATCATCCAGGCCGCCGGCGCCTGCGCCAACTACTAAACACCCGCAGCTCGCTGCGAACACCCGGCTCAGCCGGGGTCACGATGTGCCGACGCGCCCGTGACGCCTCACCCAGGCGTCACGGGCGTGTTGCGCGTCAGGGTGTCCGGCACGAACCGGGGCTGGCGCCGTGGCACCATGGGCACGCCATCGGAACAGGAGCGGAGGTGGATTCGTGGCCGTCAGAGGGTCAGCCCGACCGACCAAAGCCGATGTCGCCCGGCTGGCCAATGTCTCCACCGCGACGGTGAGCTACGTACTCAACAATGTGGAGGGCCAGCGGATCTCACCGCAGACCCGCGCCGCGGTCCGCAGCGCAGCCGATCAACTCGGCTACCGGCCCAACCTGGCGGCACGCAACCTGGCGGTCGGTGGCAGCGGTGTCGTGCTCTACGTCATGCCGCGGATGGCGTTGGGCCCCTTGCCGATGGAGGTCGGCAGCCGGCTGACCACCGCGCTGGCGCAGCGCGGCATCGTGCTGTCACTGCAATTCGAGACCGATGACGATCGCAACGTCGTCGACGCCGTCGCGAACCTGCACCCCATGGCAATCACCAGTGTGTTTCCGTTGAGCGGCAACGCACTGGCCGCGGCCGAGGCCGCCGGCGTACCGCAGATCCATTTGGGCAGTGCGCAATTGCAGGCGCTGGGGATCCTCAACCAGTTCATCGGTGAGATGCGGGTGGCGCACCTGGTGGAGCGCGGTCACCGCCGGCTGGCGTTCGCCTATACCGACGATCCCCGATTGCGGGCGCTCGGTGACCATTGGCTCGAGGGCATGCGGCCGGCGATCGCGGCCCACCACCTACCCGATCCGGTGATCGACGCGGTCGCCGCAGACGGCTCCGATGCCGCCGACACCGTGCGCCGCTGGGTGGCCGACGGGGTGACCGCGGTCTGTGCGCAAAGCGATGACGTCGCACTGGTGGTGTTGCACGGTATCCGCTGCGCCGGCCTGCGCTGTCCGCAGGATCTGGCCGTGATGGGCGTCGACGCCAATCCGCTGGGCGCGGTCAGCGCACCGCCGTTGACATCGGTGGGTTTCGACGCCGAGGCCATCGTCGACGTCGCGGTCGCGGCGATGCTGGCCGAGCTGGGCTATCCGGCCGAGCAACCACCCGCGGGCGTGGATGTGGCCACTTTGATCGAGCGCGAGAGCACCTGAGGAAACTGCGGCATCGCGCATTTCCTGGACATGGTTATGCGCGTAACCTACGCTCGCCTCTCGTGTCCGTCAGCATCTACAGCAGCCCAGACCCGATGAGCACGGGGGTACCGAGAGACTGGGACGACATCACCCCGGCCTGGATGACAGTCGCTCTGCGCCGTCACCACCCGGGTGCGGTGGTCGAGTCGGTGACCGTCGACCTGCGCGATGACGGCACCAATCGGCGGGCGCGGCTGCGGCTGAGCTATTCCGCAGGCACCGGACCGGCCACGGTCTTCGCCAAGGCGGTCGACCCTGACCACCGCGAGCTGATCAAGATGACCAGTGGGCTCTACCACGAACCGCGGTTGTTCAACTCCGGTATCGAACTGCCACTGCAACATCCGCTTGTCTACGCCGCGGTCATCGACGAGGCGGCCGAGGATTTCGTCCTCGTCATGGAGGATCTGACCATCCGGGACGCGGACCCACGCGACGCCACCCGGCCCATGACGGTCGAGGAGGCAGCCAGCGGGGTGCGCGGACTGGGCCGGATGCACGGAAAATTCTGGGGCAACAGGCTTTCCGAGGACCCCGCACTGGCCTGGGTGGAACCGTTCCTGCCGTGGGACGGGATGCAGTGGGCTCCCTTGCCGGCCGCGCAGGAACGACTGGGCCCGGAGACGCCGGCCGAGGTGCTGAACCTGACGATCGAGGAACTCGTCGACGATATCTGGAAGCCCTATATCCGCAGCCTGACCCGATCGGAGCAGACGCTGCTGCACGGCGACCCGCACATCGGCAACACCTATGTGCTGCCCGGCGGTGAGGTGGGTTTCCTGGACTGGCAGGTGTTGCGGCGCGGCAACTGGTCGTTGGACCTCGGCTATTTTCTGCAGGGCGCGCTGACCACCGAGGACCGCCGTCGCGCCGAGGGCACGCTGCTGGAGGAATACCGTGACGCCCTCGCGCTGCCCGCCGACGAGCTGCCGTCGCTCGAGGAGATCTGGCTGCGCTACCGGGCGTCGGTCGCACACGGTCTGACGACGTGGTTGTGCACCGCGAGCGCGGGGGAGCTGTGGCAGCGGCCCGATATCGCTCTGGCGCTGGCGCAACGCTATTCGATGGCCTACGCCGATCTGCAGACCGCGCAGGCGCTCATCGACATCGACTGCGGCTGACCGCGCCTCAGCCGGAAACCGCGGGCGCCCCGGCCAGCGCGCACGCCATCTGGGTGGCGTTGGCGTCATCGTTCATCGATTGTGCGGAGTTGTTGAGCGAGTCGCCGCCCCCACGCAGTCCCATGACGAACAGCAGCTTGGTTGCGTGCAGCGACCATGACTTCATCGGGTTGGCCACCTCCGGCGGCACGCCCGGTGCCATGGACGCGTTGAGAGCCGTGGCAGCCGCTGCGCGCAGCGCGGTCCGACCCACCACGTTCGAATCCTCGACGCTGGGGTCGGCGTAGTTCACCGTGTTTCCACCACCGGCGGTGGCGTACGCGAAGTCCTCGTAGTTGGTCGCCGCGTAATCGAGTGCCGCGGCGAACTGCTTGCAGGCATCTGCGGCGGGGCTGGCGGCATCGGGATCCGCCACGGGTGCCGTCACGACGGGCGGTCCCGCGGCTACCGGCTGTTCGGCCGACGCGTCGGGATCGGGTTCGGCGGCGGCTACGGGGCCGGCGGCAATGGCGATGCCAACGGACAGCACCGACATCAAGCCTGCGGCCACTGTGCGTCGGTGCGTGGATGCTGTTGGCATTGCGTTCCTCTCGGGTTACGGCGGCGACATCACGAGTGATGGTGTCACCACGATGACAGAGATCGCGATCAGTCATCGGTGAGCGGTGTGCGCATCATCAGGTGGCAACTCGTCCAAAATGTGGAGTGCAGTTGAACAACGGATGTCGGCCGGGTGTCGGTAGGACGCCTGAGCTATCGCCGTTACCCATCGGCCAGCGAATTTTGCTGCAGGCGTTGGTGTTTCTGTGGATGTGCTGCAGAACGCCTGGGTGGTGGCCGGCTGCCGTGTCAGATCTCGCCTGATGGAATCGTGCTGAATTTATCGACTATCCGCAGGTGGCCGCGGACGGATGACGGCTGTCGCGTCCGGGTGGCCGGTGTCCGCGTGTCATCGTTTGCAGCGCTCGACGCCAGCTCTTCCGCGAAACGCGTTTACTGTCAATTGGCTGTGAAATATGTTTTCAGGCAACGTCTTTCGGTGGACTTCGAGCATGCGGCAACTGTTGGCCTTGTCGTTACCAAATGGACACCTGGCCACTCAATCATTCCACCCGACAGATCCCGCCGGGATCGAGACGACGAGAGGCGCCAACACGACATGTTGCATCGTTTCGCAACCCTGACTGCGCTCTGCATGATGGTTCCGCTGGGAGCAGCCCCGATTGCGTTGGCGGACCCGCCGGCCGATCCGCCTGCAGTGCCGGTCTCCGACGTGGCCGGACCGGTGCCCGGGGGACCGGCGGGCCCGGTGCCCTCCGCAGCGCCCGGCGTGCTGGTCACGCCGGACGGCTGGACCTTGGCGGTCACCGGAAGTGCCGAGTCGATGGAGCCCGTCGCCGCGCTCACCGGCGCACCGACGTCGCGTGAGTACCTGGTCGACGGTACCTTCAACGGCGCCGTGACCGGTTCCGGCAAGACCAAGCTGGCCGGTGGCGTCCTGGAAGCCGGCTACCAAATCGGTTGCGGTATAACCCAAGACGATATCGAGTCGATCGCGACGGCCGGTATCACCCCGAGCCTGGGTACGCCCGGTATCCGTAACATCCTGCCGCTGGCCATCAGCCCGTCGCTGGCCTACCAGATGAAGATCGACCTCAAGCCGGGCACCGTCAACATCGTCCCGGTGGACAAGAAGACCTTCAAGGGCACCGCGCCCCGGATTTCCATCACCGGTTTCCGGATCAAGATCGACGGTTGCGCCGGGCAGTCCTTCATCCGCTCCTACGCCACCCTGACCAGCTCCACCGACAACACCGACGACGTCGTCACCTATCTGGGTGTCACCAAAGCCGTCTGACCTCAGTGCGCTGTAATCGACTGCAGCGCTTCGGTTTCACTTCATCGAAATATCGATGAACTCCCTGGACACCCATCTTTCTCCCAAGATCGAGACGACGAGAGGCGCCAACACAACATGTTGCATCGTTTCGCCAGTGTGGCTGCTATGTGCACTCTGGTTCCCCTGATTTCGGTTCCGGTCGCACTGGCGGATCCGCCGGCCGACCCGGCACCGGCTGTGCCGGTTGCCAATGCCGATGTACCGCCGCCACCTCCGGTGGACACCGGCCTGGTCGCATCGTCGGTGCCGGGTATCGCACACACCCCCGACGGCCGCACCCTGACGGTGGTGGCCAAAGACGAGACGCAGCTGCCGATCGCACCGCTGACGACATCGCTGTCGTCGCGGGAATGGCTTGTCGGTGCGACCTTCACCGGCACCACCACCGGCGAGGTCGCCGGTGGCACGCTGGAGACCGGCTACCAAATCGGTTGCGGTATCGAGATGGACAAGCTCAAGCTGATCGGCTCCATCGGTATCGGTGCGCCGAGCACGACGTTCAACGCCGGCGGCCCGACCTTCGGATCGACATTCTCGATCCCGATCCAGGGCCAGGTGGAGGTCGACCCGCGTCCGGGCACCGTCACCAACGTCGTGGTCGACAAGAAGACGTTCAAGGGCACCTCGTCGCGCGTCACCGTCAAGGACATCCACATCAAGGTGGACAACTGCGTCGGAGCGTCGTCGCTGCGGTCCTACGCGGTGCTGACCAGTTCGGGCACCGACTCCGATGACGTGGTCGCTTACTACGGCATCACCAAGGTGTTCTGACCCGTCATGAGATTTCCGAAAGCACCAGCCGGGCACGGCCGCACCTTCCCCGTCCCCGTTGCGGGGATCCCGGCCGTACTCGGTCTGGTGACGATCGGAGTCGCGTTGGCTTTCGCGGCGCCCGCGGCGGCTGATCCACTGCCGCCCGCGGACCCCGCGGCACCGGTCGACCCGGTGCCGGCACCACCGGATCCCGGCGCGGGGGTTCCCGCTCCGGCGCCGGCCCCGCTGGCGCTGGGCCCGCTGGGTGCCATCGGGGTGCCCGGCGGCATGGATGCATTGCTGCTCGGCCAAACGGCTGCCCCGGCGCTGCCGGGCACCCAGCCGGCCACCCCGGCCGCCAGCACCAACGTGTTCGATTACAGCCAGTTCCTCAACCCGCAGAACTATCGCGTGCCGACCCCGGACCAGGTTTCGCCCTACCAGCTCGCACCAGGGGAGCCGGGGCCTTTCCAGCGCATCGACGCGCTGAAGGGCGTCCACGCGATCGGGCACGGGGCGATCGGCCGGATGCCCATCGAGCAGCTCAGCGAACCACTGCCCGGTACGGCGCCGCCGCCGGGAACGAACATCCCGATGGGTCCTCTGCAGAATCTGGCACCCGACCCGGCGGTCCCGGATCCGGCACCGCCGTTGGTGCCGGGCGACCCGGCACTCCCGCCGCCGCCCTGAGGCCGGCCTCGGCTCAGGTCTGCAGGCCGACGGTGGTGCTCAGGCCGCCGTCGACCGGCAGCACCGCACCGGTGACATAGTTGGCGGCGCGTGAAGCCAGGTAGATCGCGGCCCCGGCCATGTCCTCGGATCGCCCGATCCGTTTCACCGGTACCGCGGCGGCCAGCCGCTCGCCCGCCGCATCCAGGGTGGCGGCCATCATCTTGGACGGAAACGGTCCTGGCGCAATGGCATTGACCAGGATGCGGGGCGCCAGCTCGTAGGCCAGGTGCCGCGTCAGCTGATGCAGCGCGGCTTTGGACGCCGAGTAGGAGAACGTGTTGAGCCGGGGGACCGTCAACCCGTCGATCGAGCCGATGTTGATGACCCGGGCCGGATCGTCGTCGCGGGAGCCGGCATCGAGCAGTGGGCGCGCCAACTGGGTCAGCACGAAGGGTGCCTTGACGTTGAGCGTGAGCACCTTGTCGAATGCGGCGGGCGGGAATGCATCGAACGGCGCACCCCACGTCGCGCCGGCATTGTTGACCAGGATGTGCAGCTCGTCCTGGCGGCTGGCGACCTGCTCGATGAGTTCGCGGCACTGCTGTTCGTCGCTGACATCGGCCGGGATGGCGTAGACGTCGCCGAACTGCGACAGGTGCTGCTGTGCCGCCGCGCAGGCGTCGGGCTTGCGGGAGGAGATCACCACACTGGCTCCGGCGCGCAGATAGCCCTCGGCGATCATCAGGCCTATTCCGCTGGTCCCACCGGTGATGAGGGCGGTCTTGCCGGCTACGGAGAACAGTTCATCGGACATGGACACCGAATGTAGACGAGCAGACGAATGCCGGGAACGGCAGCATTGACCCGACCTCGATAGACTGATTAGTCTATGGGAAATCCAAAGCGTCGACGCTGGGAGTTCCGATGGCCGCCACGACCGCCCGCGAGGCCCAACGCGACACCGCGCCGTGGCAGCCCACCGCGTGCATCCTGTGCGAATGCAACTGCGGGATCGTCGTTCAGACCCTCGATCGCACCCTGGCGCACATCCGCGGGGACAAAGCTCATCCGGGGACGCACGGCTACACCTGTAACAAGGCATTGCGCCTCGACCACTACCAGAACAATGCCGGCCGCCTGACGTCGCCGATGCGCCGGCGCCCTGACGGAAGCTACGAGGAGATCGACTGGGACACCGCGATCACCGAGATCGCCGCGGGTTTTGCCCGGATTCGCGACGAGCACGGCGGCGACAAGATCTTCTATTACGGCGGCGGCGGTCAGGGCAACCACCTCGGTGGTGCCTACAGCGGCGCGTTCCTCAAGGCCCTCGGGGCCCGGTATCGCTCGAATGCGCTGGCGCAGGAGAAGACCGGCGAATACTGGGTGGACGCCCAGCTCTACGGCGGGCACACCCGCGGCGAGTTCGAACATGCCGAGGTCTCGGTTTTCGTCGGCAAGAACCCGTGGATGTCGCAGAGCTTCCCGCGGGCCCGGGTGGTGCTCAACGAGATCGCCAAGGATCCGGACCGATCGATGATCGTCATCGACCCGGTGCGCACCGACACCGCGAAGCTGGCCGACTTCCATCTGCAGGTGCGCCCCGGCGCTGACGCCTGGTGCCTTGCGGCGCTCGCGGCCGTCCTGGTTCAGGAAAACCTTTGCGACGAAGCGTTTCTCGCCGAGCACGTCACCGGTGCCGACAATGTGCGCGCGGTGCTGTCGGCGATCCCGGTCGCCGAATACGCGCACAGCTGCGGTGTCGACGAGGCATTGTTGCGCGCGGCAGCCCGGCGCATCGCCGCGGCAGCGAGCGTCTCGGTGTTCGAGGACCTCGGTGTGCAGCAGGCGCCCAACAGCACACTGTGTTCCTACCTGAACAAGATGCTGTGGATCCTCACCGGAAATTTCGCCAAACGCGGCGCACAGCACCTACATTCGACGTTCGCTCCACTGTTCAGCCCGGGCGGCACCGGGCGGTCGCCGGTGACCGGCGCACCGATCATCGCCGGTCTGGTGCCCAGCAATGTGGTGCCGCAGGAGATCCTCACCGACCACCCCGACCGGTTCCGGGCCATGATCGTCGAGAGCAGCAACCCGGCGCATTCCATCGCCGACTCGGCAGCGGTGCACGACGCCCTGCAGGCCCTGGAACTGCTGGTGGTCATCGACGTCGCGATGACCGAGACTGCCCGGCTGGCCCACTATGTGCTGCCCGCCGCAACACAATTCGAGAAACCCGAGGCGACGTTCTTCAACCTGGAGTTCCCGCGCAACACCTTCCAGCTTCGGCACCCGCTGTTCACCCCGGCGCCGGGAACGCTGCCCGAACCCGAGATCTGGGCGCGGCTGGTGCGCGCGCTCGGCGTCGTCGACGATGCCGACCTGGAACCGCTGCGACGCGCCGCCCGAGCGGGCCGCGGTGAATACGCGCAGGCGTTCCTGCACGCGGTCAGCACCAACCCGATGATCGCCAGGACCGTGCCCTACGTGCTCTACGAGACCCTGGGCCCGACCCTGCCCGACGGACTGGCCGGAGCGGCCGCGCTGTGGGGTCTGGCGCAGAAGGCGTCGTTCACCTATCCCGAGGCGATCCGCCGCGCCGGGCACGCCGACGGCGACGCACTGTTCGACGCGATCCTGTCGACTCCATCCGGAATCACTTTCACCGCACACGAATACGCCGATGACTTCACCCTGATCAGCCACCCCGACAACAAGATCGCGCTGGAAGTGCCGGAGCTGCTCGACGAGATCCGGGCGCTGCCCAGCACCCGGCGCCCGCTGACCTCGGCGGAATTCCCGATCGTGCTGTCGGCGGGGGAGCGGCGCGCCTACACCGCCAACGACATCCTGCGCGACCCGTCCTGGCGCAAACGCGACGCCGACGGCGCCCTGCGGGTCAGCGTCGCCGACGCCGAACAGCTCGGCCTGCTCGACGGTGGGCAGGCCCGCATCATCACCGCGGCGGGCAGCGCGACGGCCCGCGTCGAAGTCAGTACCGCGATGCAACCCGGACACGCCGCGCTGCCGAACGGCTTCGGGCTGGACTACACCGACGCCGACGGCCACACCAGACAACCCGGGGTTGCCCCCAACGCGCTGACCTCGACGCACTGGCGCGATCCCTACGCGGGCACACCGTGGCACAAACACGTCCCGGCGCGTATCGAAGCGCACGCCTGAACGTGGTGGCCCTAGAGTAGGGCCGTGACTGCGCGCGGCTGGGTGTTGTTCGCCGCGATGAGCGTCATCTGGGGAATTCCCTACCTGCTCATCAAGATTGCGCTCGACGGTCTGTCCGTCCCGTTCCTGGTGTTCGCCCGCACCGCGATCGGCGCGGCCGTGCTCCTGCCGTTCGTGGTGTCGCGGGCCAATATCGCGATCGTCGTCCGGCGGTGGAAACCGCTGGTGGGCTTCGCATTGTTCGAGATCATCGCCGCCTGGCTGCTGCTGTCCGACGCCGAGCATCACCTGACCAGTTCCACGACGGGCCTGCTGATCGCGGCCACGCCCATCATCGCGGCGGTGCTGGACCGGCTCACCGGCGGGCTGGACCGGCTGCGGGCGCCGCAGATGATCGGCCTGGGCGTCGGATTCGCCGGTGTCGCGGTGCTTGCCGGCCCGGGCGTCGAGGGCGGCGGTGTCTGGCCGGTCACCGAGGTTCTGCTGGCCGCCGCCTGTTATGCCGTCGCGCCGTTGATCGCCGCACGCCACCTCGGCGACGTGCCCGCATTGCCGATGACCGCGGCATGCCTGGGTTTTGCCGCCGTGGTCTACACCGGACCGGCAGTCCTGCACTGGCCCAGCCAGATGCCCGGCACACGTGTGCTTTTCGCGACCGGTGCGCTCGCGCTGATCTGCACGGCGCTGGCCTTCGTCATCTTTCTGGCACTGATCCGCGAGGTGGGTGCCCCGCGGGCCCTGGTCGTCACCTACGTCAACCCCGCCGTCGCGCTGGCCGCCGGCGTGGTGGTCCTCGGTGAGCCGCTGACCGGGTGGAACATCGGCGGCCTGGTGCTGATCCTGTGCGGTTCGGCGCTGGCCACCAGACGCTCCCCGCCCAGCGTCCACCCGGCCGGCGCCGAGCCCTCGGCGCCACAGCCGGGTCCAGTACGGTGACTGCGGTGGAATTCAACCTCGCCCAAGTGTTCGCCGAGGTGGCGGCGGCAGTGCCCGAACGGGACTGCATCGTCTTCGGCGACCGGCGCTTCAGCTACGGCCAGACTGCGCAGCGCACCCGGCGGCTGGCGCGGGTACTGCACGACTGGGGGCTGGGCGCGCACACCGAACGGTCGCAGCTGGCCGGCCACCAGTCCGGACAGAGCCATCTCGCGCTGTACCTGACCAACGGCAACGAATATCTCGAAGGCATGCTGGGCGCGTATGCGGCGCGGGTCGCGCCGTTCAACGTCAACTACCGGTATGTGGCCGACGAACTCGGCTACGTGCTGGGCAATGCGAATGCCGCGGCGGTGATGTACCACGCGCAGTTCGCGCCGACGCTGGCGCAGGTACTGCCCGCACTGCCGCCGATGCACCTCATCCACGTCGACGACGGCTCCGGGATCGAGCCGTTGCCGGGGGCACTGCGCTATGAGGAACTGCTGGCGGCCTCGGATCCGGCGCCGCTGGACATCGCGCCGCAGCCCGATGATCTCTATGTCCTCTATACCGGCGGCACCACCGGCATGCCCAAGGGTGTGCTGTGGCGGCAGAACGACATCTATCTGGCGGCCATGGGTGGACGCGCTTTCGGCACCGGCGAGCCGATGTCGAGCCTGGCCGAGATCGTCGACCGCGCCCGGGGCGGTGCCGGTGGCTCGCTGTCCTGTGCGCCCCTGATGCACGGTGCCGCGCAATGGTCGGCGTTCAGCTGCATCCTGGCCGGCCGGCCTTTCGTGATGTCGGCCAACACCGGTCACTTCGACGCGGCGGAGGCGTGGACGCTGGCCAGCCGGGAACGCGTCGCGATGATGCTCATCGTCGGTGACGCATTCGGACGCCCGCTCGCCGATGCCCTGGAAGACCCGGACGCACCCGAATGGGACCTGTCGGGGTTGGCGGCGGTGGGCAGCGGCGGTGCGTTGTTCTCGACCGGGGTCAAAACACGGCTGCTCGCGCGGTTGCCGCACCTACGGATCCTGGATGCCGGAGGGTCGTCGGAGACCGGCGCACAGATGGCTCAGATCACCACCGCCGACGGCGGCGCCACCCGCGACCCGTCCGGTGTGGCGGGTCTCGGCCGCTTCACGCCGAACCCGGGCGCCGTCGTCGCCAGTGCCGATCTGACCCGCATCCTGGCTCCCGGTGACGAGGAGATCGGCTGGCTGGCGCAGCAGCGGCTGACTCCGCTGGGATACCTCGACGACCCCGACAAGAGTGCGCGCACCTTCCCGCTGATCGACGGCATCCGGCACTCGGTACCCGGGGACCGCGCGCGCTGGGACGCCGACGGCACCATCGAACTGCTGGGGCGGGACTCGGTGACCATCAACTCCGGCGGCGAGAAGATCTTCGCCGAGGAGGTCGAAGCCGCCATCGGTCACCATGCCTCGGTCTCCGATGTGGTGGTGGTCGGCAGGCCCAGCGAGCGCTGGGGCAGCGAGGTCGTCGCGCTGGTGGTACTGACACCGGGCACTGCACCCGACGCCGAGACCGCGGCCGACATCGTGGCTGAGGCGGGCCGCCATATCGCGCGGTATAAACTGCCGAAGGATTTGCTGTTCCGTGACCGCTTACAGCGTTCGCCGTCAGGCAAGGCCGACTACCGTTGGGCAAAAGCGCAAGTCGGTGACATTCGCTGAGAGTTCTGTATGTGAATCGCCACCGTGTGTGCTTACGGTCACCAATCGTGCTACAAACGCTAACCGGGCCGTGAAGAAGCTGCGAGACCCGCGACAAAACAAAGTTTTACGACGCCGTTGATTATCGGCGGTAACAGAGGGGTATCCGCCCGACGATGTCACTGACGACATCCGTGCCGGGGCCTCAGCACAGTAAGCAGGAAGCTTTGCCGAAACACGACACCACAGGTCTTCGACCGCACTTCGACGACGTGCAGTCGCACTACGACCTGTCTGACGACTTCTTCCGTCTGTTCCTCGATCCGACGCAGACCTACAGCTGCGCCTACTTCGAGCGTGACGACATGACGCTCGAACAAGCCCAGCTCGCCAAGGTCGACCTCTCGTTGTCCAAGCTGGGCCTGCAGCCCGGGATGTCCCTGCTGGACGTCGGCTGCGGCTGGGGCACGACCCTGCTGCGCGCGATCGAGCTGTACGACGTCGACGTCACGGGGCTCACACTGAGCCGTAACCAGGCTTCATACGTCGAGAAGCGGCTGGCCGACTCCAGCAGCCCGCGCAACAAGCGGGTTTTGCTGGAAGGCTGGGAGCAGTTCGACGAGCCCGTCGACCGCATCGTCTCGATCGGTGCTTTCGAGCATTTCGGCAAGAACCGCTGGGACGACTTCTTCAACTTCGCCTATCACGTGCTGCCCGACGACGGCGTGATGATGCTGCACACCATCACCATGGCCAGCGACGCCGAGGTCAAGGAGATGGGCCTCAAACTCAATATGAAGCTCATCCGCTTCATCAAATTCATCATGGATGAGATATTCCCCGGCGGCCGGCTGCCCGCCGTCGTCGATGTCGAGGAATGTGCGGTCCGGGCCGGGTTCACCGTGAGCCGGGTGCAGTCGCTGCGCCCGCACTACGCCAAGACCTTGGACCTGTGGGCCGACGCGCTGCGTGCCCGCCGCGACGAAGCCATCGAGATCCAGTCCGAAGAGGTCTACGACCGCTACATGAAGTACCTGACCGGCTGCGCGGAGCTGTTCCACACGAGCTACACCGACGTCTGCCAGTTCACCCTGACCAAGGGCTGACACCGGGTACCTGCAGGACCTAGACCGCCTGCAGGTATCTCCTGGTGACAAGGCGCTGGACCAGTGGCAACGCCGGGCCGGCGAGCGTGCTGAACACCGTGGCGGGTCGCGAGAACGCGACCACCTCGGCATACACCGAATCGGTGCGCGGTTCGTAGCGCACCGCGAAGCGTTCCTCGCCGCTGACCGGGTGACCCGGAAGCGTGCCGTAGGCGAAGCCGTGGCAGTTCGGTTCGTCGACGACGTAGACCACGCGGCACGGCGCCTGGAACGGCCCCAGCCGGCCCAGCACCGCCGTGCCCACCTGCGCCACCTCGGTGCTGGCACTGACGCGCACATGGGCGCCACGCAGCATGCCGTACCGCAGCACCGACGCGGCCGCGTGCTCGAAGCGGTCCCGGCCGCTGCCGATCTGCGCACCGACCCGCACATGGTGATAGCCCGCGGGCAAGGTCATACCGTCACCGGTGGCACCGACCTGTTCGTAGGTCAGCGGCAGCGCCGCAAGATCACCGAGTCGCAAACCACGCCTCCTCATCAGCCAAATGTGCTGTGTCGGCTGGACTGTACGGACTTCACACGCAGCGCGGGAAGCTGCGGCCACCATGGTGCAATACGGTGTCGGTGTGCCCAGTACTCACCCCGGCGGCGGATTCAACCCGCCCACACCGACCACCAAGGGCGGTCCGGACTACGGGCGGTTCGTCGCGGCGGTGCGCACCCTGCAGGACCAGGCGCGCGGCGCCGACGCCCCCGACGAGGTGATCTCCGAGGCCGCCGACCTGCTCGACAAGGTCACCGCGCTGCTGGCGCCGTTCCAGGCCGACGAATGGTCGTCGCCGTCCGGGCGCCGCCTCGACCTGCCCAATCGCGGCAACGTGCTAAACGTCCCGATGGAGCTGTCCCGGACCGACGACGGCCGGGTCGCCGGCTCGGTGCGGTTCTCGCGCTTCCACCTGGGCCGCAACAGTGCCGCCCACGGCGGCGCCATCGGGCTGATGTTCGACTCGGTGCTGGGGCTGACGGCGGTGCTGCTGACCGGGCAGCGCCACCAGCGCACGGCGTTCCTGCACATCGACTACCGCGCCATCGTGCCGATCGAGAAGACCCTGCGGGTCGAGGCCGAGCTGGCCGGCGAGCAGGGCCGCAAGATCAACGTCGCCGCCCGGGTGTACGACGGCGACACCCTGCTCACCGAGGCGCACGCATTGTTCGTCAAACTCAAACCGGGCCAGCCGTGATCGAGCGACTGCAGCGCTGGCGCGAAGCGGTGCGCGCCCGGCCGATGACCAACGCCGCCTACCGGGCCATGGTCGGCGTCACCGGTGCGGTGGTGCTGGTGGCCGGTGTCATCGCGATTCCCTATCCCGGCCCCGGCTGGGCCATCGTGTTTGTCGGCCTGGCCATTCTGGCCAGCGAGTTCGCCTGGGCGCACAAGACGCTGCGGTTCTCCAAGGGCCGCTATGACGCCTTCACCGACTGGTTCGGCAACCAGGCGCTGTGGGTGCGGGCGCTGGGAGCGTTGCTGACCATGCTGGTCGTGCTCGGCACCCTGTGGGTGCTCGGCGCGCTGAGCACCGTCGCGGGCTGGGTCGGTGTGTCGCAGCCGTGGCTGCAAAGTCCGATCGGCCTGGGGTCCTGACAACCCACCCCGATAGCATGGTCGCGTCCGGCACCACCCGCACGTGAACATGGAGAGCACCTGATGAGCGCCCCCGTACACCCCGCCCCGACCGCCGTGATCCGGGTCCCGGCGGGCACGACGGCGGGTGCGGCAGTGCGCGACGCCGGTTTGCCCGGCCGCGGTGAGCCCGATGCCATCGTCGTGGTCAAGGATGCCGACGGCGCATTGCGCGACCTGAGCTGGGCACCGGACACCGATGTCGACGTCGAGCCGGTACCCGCCTACACCGAGGAAGGGCGCAGCGTCATCCGGCACTCGGCGGCCCACGTGCTCGCCCAGGCCGTGCAGGAGCTGTTCCCGGCCGCCAAGCTCGGCATCGGCCCGCCGATCACCGACGGCTTCTACTACGACTTCGACGTCGCAGAGCCGTTCACCCCGGAAGATCTCGCCAAACTCGAAAAGCGCATGCAGAAGATCATCAAGGATGGTCAGCTGTTCGCCCGGCGGGTCTACGAGTCCAAGGACGAGGCGCGCCGCGAACTGGCCGGCGAGCCCTACAAACTCGAGCTGGTCGACGACAAATCCGGCGACCCGGACGTCATGGAGGTCGGTGGCGACGAGCTGACGGCCTACGACAACCTCAATCCCCGCACCCGCGAACGGATCTGGGGCGACCTGTGCCGCGGCCCGCACATCCCGACCACCCGCTACATCCCGGCGTTCAAGCTCACCCGCAGCTCGGCGGCCTACTGGCGCGGCGACCAGAACAACGCCAGCCTGCAGCGCATCTACGGCACCGCGTGGGAGTCGCAGGAGGCGCTCGACGCGCACCTGCTGCTCATCGAGGAAGCGCTGCGGCGTGACCACCGCAAGCTCGGTGTCGAACTCGATCTGTTCAGCTTCCCCGACGAACTGGGTTCCGGGCTGCCGGTTTTCCATCCGCGCGGCGGCATCCTGCGCAAGGAACTGGAGGACTACTCGCGCAAGAAGCATGTCGAGGCCGGCTACCAGTTCGTCAACACCCCGCACATCACCAAAGAACAGCTCTACGTCACCTCCGGGCACCTGGAGTGGTACGCCGACGGCATGTTCCCCCCGATGCACATCGACGCCGAGTACCTCGACGACGGCACGCTGCGCAAACCGGGGCAGAACTACTACCTCAAACCGATGAACTGCCCCATGCATCACCTGATCTACCGGTCCCGGGGGCGCTCCTACCGCGAATTGCCCTTGCGGCTCTTCGAGTTCGGGTCGGTGTACCGGTACGAGAAATCTGGCGTCATCCACGGGCTGACCCGGGTCCGCGGCATGACGCAGGACGATTCGCACATCTACACCACGCTGGAACAGATGCGCGACGAGCTCTCCTCGCTGCTGCAGTTCGTCCTCGACCTGCTCGCCGACTACGGCCTGGACGATTTCTACCTGGAACTCTCCACCAAGGACCCGGACAAGTACGTCGGCTCCGACGAGGTGTGGGAAGAGGCCACCAGCACGCTGCGCGAGGTCGCCGAGGCGTCCGGGCTGGCGCTGGTGCCCGATCCGGGCGGTGCGGCCTTCTACGGACCCAAGATCTCGGTGCAGGTCAAAGATGCGCTCGGCAGGCACTGGCAGATGTCGACGATCCAGCTGGACTTCAACATGCCGGATCGCTTCGAACTGGAATACACCGCCCAGGACGGAACCCGTAAGCGTCCCGTGCTGATCCACCGGGCGCTGTTCGGGTCGATCGAACGGTTCATCGGCGTGCTCACCGAGCATTACGCCGGCGCATTCCCGGCCTGGCTGGCGCCCGTCCAGGTGGCCGGCGTCCCGGTCGCCGACGCTCACGTCCCGTACCTGGAAGAGGTTGCCGCGCAACTGCGCTCGCACGCGATCCGCGCCGAGGTGGACGCCAGCGACGACCGGATGGCCAAGAAGATCGTCAACCAGACCAACCTGCGGGTGCCGTTCATGTTGCTGGCCGGTGACCGCGACGTCGAGTCCGGCGCGGTGAGCTTCCGGTTCGCCGACCGCACCCAGATCAACGGCGTCCCGCGGGATCAGGCCGTGGCGGCGATTGCAAAATGGGTCAGCACCCGTGAAAATGCCTTTCCCACCGCGGAATTGGTGTCCTCCTACATCGAGGCGGTCAGCGCGACGTGAGCGAGCAGCGGGACATCGTCGATCAGGGCGTCGGCGTTCCGGATCACCTGCAGCGGTTGTGGACTCCGCATCGGATGAGCTACATCGCCGAATCGCCGATGAAGAAGCGCGGCAGCACCGAGGACGCCGACGGCCCCTCGGTGGGTTCCAAGGGATCCAAGGAGCCGTTCACCGACATCCCGCAGATGTCCGACGAGGACGGCCTGATGGTGGCGCGCGGTGAGCACGTCTACGTGGTGCTCAACCTCTACCCGTACAACCCCGGGCATCTGATGGTGGTGCCATACCGGCGGGTGTCCGAACTCGAAGACCTCACCGAAGCCGAGAGCTGCGAGCTGATGGCGTTCACGCAGAAGGCGATCCGCGTCATCAAGGGGGTGTCGCGGCCGGACGGTTTCAACGTCGGACTCAACCTGGGCAGGTCGGCGGGCGGCTCGCTGGCCGAGCACCTGCACATGCACGTGGTGCCGCGCTGGAGCGGGGATGCCAACTTCATCACCATCATCGGGGCCACCAAGGTGATCCCGCAGCTGCTCAGCGACACCCGGACCCTGCTGGCCACCGAGTGGGACAAGCAGCGGTGAGCAATTTCTACCTGATGACCCGCGCGGCCTACACCAAGCTGTCGCGGCCGGTGGCCCGGGTTGCGTTGCGCGCCGGCCTGACTCCCGATGCCATCACCATCGTCGGAACCGCGGGCAGCGTCGTCGCGGCGCTGACGCTGTTCCCGATCGGACAGTTGTGGTGGGGCGCCTTCTCGGTCTTCGTCTTCGTGCTGGCCGACATGCTCGACGGGGCGATGGCCCGAGAACGAGGTTTCGGCACCCGGTTCGGTGCGGTACTGGACGCCACCTGCGACCGGATCGCCGACGGTGCGGTGTTCTGCGGGCTGGCCTGGTGGGCGGCCTTCGGGGTGCGCAGCGCATCGCTGGTGGTGGCCATCATGATCTGCCTGGTCACCTCCCAGGTCATCTCGTATGTGAAGGCCCGCGCCGAGGCCAGTGGTCTGCGCGGTGACGGCGGCCTCATCGAAAGGCCCGAACGTCTGGTCATCGCGCTGGCCGGCGCCGGCCTGTCCGGTGTGCCGTTCCTGCACATGCCATGGCTTTTCGCGGTGTCGATGTGGGTGCTGGCGGTGGCCAGTCTGGTAACCCTGGCGCAACGGCTGCACACCGTGCGGTCCTCACCCGGAGCCATGGACGCGCTGCCGGGCACCGAGCCCGCGACGGCCCAGGACCCCGGTCCGTCCGAGTCGAGTGGAACCTGATGGCTCGACTGCCGGGGCGGATTCCGGGCTGGGACGGTCTGGGTGATATCGGTGCCGCGCTGGGCGGCCGCACGGCCGACCTCGGTTACGCCGCGGGCTGGCAGCTGGTGCGCGCCATGCCGGAAGTCGTCGCCCGCAACGCCTTCGACGCCGGTGCGTGGTACGCCGCGCGCAGCGGGGGACCGCTGCAGCTGCGCAAGAACCTGTCCCGCGTCGTCGGGGTGACACCCGAGCAGGTGCCCGACGAGCTGATGCGTGCGGCGCTGGCGTCCTACGCCCGGTACTGGCGCGAAGCGTTCCGGCTGCCGTCGATGAATCCCGAGAAGTTGCGCGTGCGTATCGAAGACTGCCTGCTGGGCAGCGAGCACATCGACGCGGCACTGGCCGCCGGCCGCGGCGCCATCCTGGCGCTGCCGCACAGCGGCAACTGGGATATGGCCGGCGTGTGGGTGGTGGCCCATTACGGCCAGTTCACCACCGTCGCCGAACGGCTCAAACCGGAATCGCTGTATCAGCGCTTCGTCGACTACCGCGAGACGCTGGGCTTCGAGATGCTGCCGCTGACCGGCGGCGAACGGCCACCGTTCGAGGTGCTCGCGGACCGACTGCGCGCCAACCGGATCGTCTGCCTGATGGCCGACCGCGACCTGACCCATCGCGGCGTCGAGGTCGAATTCTTCGGCGAGACAACGCGGCTGCCGGCCGGCGCCGCCAAGCTCGCCCTGCAGACCGGTGCGCCGCTGCATCCGGTGCACTGCTACAACACCCCGGACAGCTGGGTCTTCGACGTGCATCCCGGCATCGATGTCGGTTCCGGTGAGGTGCCGGTGATAACCCAGGCACTGGCAGACGTGTTCGCCCGGGGCATCGCCGCGCACCCCGAGGACTGGCACATGCTGCAGCCGCAGTGGGTCGCCGACCTGCCTGCCGGGCGCCGCGCGAAGCTCTCCGGCACAGCGGGTACCGGTCCGGACTCAGGGCTGTCGTAATGCGCATCGGGATGGTGTGCCCGTACTCCTTCGACGTACCCGGCGGGGTGCAATCGCATGTGTTGCAGCTGGCCGAGGTGATGCGGGCGCGGGGGCACCATGTCAGCGTGCTGGCACCGTCCTCACCGGAGGCCGGAGCCGCTCTGCCCGAATTCGTGGTGTCCGGCGGTAAGGCCGTGCCGATCCCGTACAACGGGTCGGTGGCCCGGCTGCGGTTCGGCCCGGCAACGCACCGCAAGGTCAAGAAATGGCTTGCCCACGGCGATTTCGACGTCCTGCACCTGCACGAGCCCAATGCCCCCAGCCTGTCGATGCTGGCGCTGATGATCGCCGAAGGGCCAATCGTGGCCACCTTCCACACCTCGACCACCAAATCGTTCACGCTCAGCGTCTTCGCCGGCATCCTGCGGCCCTGGCACGAGAAGATCGTCGGGCGCATCGCGGTATCCGACCTGGCGCGGCGCTGGCAGATGGAGGCGCTGGGCTCGGACGCCGTCGAGATCCCCAACGGTGTCGACGTCCGCGCGATCGCCGCCGCGCCACTGCTGGCGGGCTACCCGCGGCCCGGCCGGTCGGTGCTGTTCCTCGGCCGTTTCGACGAACCCCGCAAGGGGATGGCGGTGCTGCTCGGCGCGCTACCGGCGCTGGCGGAGGCGTTTCCCGACGTCGAGGTGCTCATCGTCGGGCGTGGTGACGAGGACGAATTACGCAGCGAGGCCGGCGAATTCGGGCACCATCTGCGCTTCCTCGGTCAGGTCGACGACGCCGAGAAGGCCTCGGCGCTGCGTAGCGCCGACGTGTACTGCGCACCCAACACCGGAGGCGAGAGCTTCGGCATCGTGCTGGTCGAGGCCATGGCGGCCCGCACCGCGGTGGTGGCCAGCGATCTCGACGCTTTCCGGCGCGTGCTCAACGACGGTGCGGCGGGCCGGCTGGTACCGGTCGACGACTCCGCGGCGCTGGCCGCCGCCCTGATCGACCTGCTCGGTGACGATGCGGCCCGCGACCGGTACGTGGCGGCCGCCGCGGCGGCGGTCAAACGCTACGACTGGCCCGTCGTCGCGCAGGAGATCATGCGGGTCTACGAGACCGTCGCCGGCGCCGGTGCGAAGGTCACGGTCGCCGGTGGCAACGGCCGCGGCGAAGCGGCCCGGGAGATCAGCTGATGGTGTTGCTCGCCGTTCTCGGCGTCCTGGTGCTGGTGCTGCTGGCACTGGTCGGTGCGTGGGCTTTTCAGACCGCCAACCGGCTCGACCGGCTGCACGTGCGCTACGACCTGTCCTGGCAGGCCCTCGACGGCGCGCTGGGCCGGCGTGCCGCCGTCGCACGGGCCGTGGCCGCCCAGGCCTACCGGGACCCGGCCGGGGTGAGCGCGGCAGGCAAACGGCTCATCGCCCAGGCCGATGCGGCCGAACGGGCCCCGCGGGCGACACGGGAAACCAGCGAGAACGAACTGTCGGCGGCGCTGGCGCTGGTCGATGTGGAGAAGCTGCCCGCGGCCCTGGTCGCCGAACTGGCCGATGCCGAGGCCCGGGTGCTGCTGGCCCGCCGGTTCCACAACGACGCCGTCCGCGACACCCTGGCGCTGCGCGAGCGGCCTGCGGTACGGCTGCTGCGACTGGGCGGGCATGCCGCGCTGCCGGTGTACTTCGAGATCGCCGAGCGCGCCTCCGAGCCGGCCGGGATGGCGCCGGACGCCGCGCTGCGCACATCGGCGCGGCTGGTGCTGCTCGACGAGTACGGCTGTGTGCTGCTGTTCTGTGGTTCCGATCCGGCCATCACCGACGGCACCGCCCGCCGCTGGTGGTTCACCGTCGGCGGCGAGGCGCACGACGGCGAACCGCTGGCGCACGCCGCGGTGCGGGAACTGGCCGAGGAGACCGGACTGTCCGCCGACCCAGCGGCGCTGATCGGCCCGATCTGGCGTCGTGATGCCGTCATCGACTTCAACGGGTCGGTGGTGCGCAGCCAGGAGTTCTTCTTCGTGCACCGGACCCGGCGTTTCGAACCGTCGGCGGCCGGGCGCACCGATCTGGAACGCCGTTATATCCATGACCACCGCTGGTGTGATGCCCAAGACATCTCGGCGCTCTCGGCGGCCGGTCAGATGGTCTACCCATTGCAGCTCGGTGAGCTGCTGGCCAGCGCAAACGACATGGCCGGCGGTAACCCGGCCGCGGCGCCGCGACCGGCGTCCGCACCGTTGGCCATTCGCTGATTAAGTCGGTTTGTACCGCACCACTAGACTGGCGCGGTACCAATCTAAGGAGAAGATCCCGTGGACAGGCCAGAAGTTCAGGGCGCTCACACCAATGGCTCGGCCAACGCCGCTACCGGAACAGCCCGGGTCAAGCGCGGGATGGCGGAGATGCTCAAGGGTGGCGTCATCATGGACGTCGTCACGCCCGAGCAGGCGCGAATCGCCGAAGGCGCAGGTGCCGTCGCCGTGATGGCACTGGAACGTGTACCGGCAGATATCCGCGCCCAGGGCGGTGTGTCGCGGATGAGCGACCCCGACATGATCGAGGGCATCATCTCGGCGGTGACCATCCCGGTGATGGCCAAGGCCCGGATCGGGCATTTCGTCGAGGCGCAGATCCTGCAGAGCCTCGGCGTGGACTACATCGACGAGTCCGAGGTTCTCACCCCGGCCGATTACGAACACCACATCGACAAGTGGAAGTTCACCGTGCCGTTCGTGTGCGGCGCCACCAATCTCGGTGAGGCGCTGCGCCGGCTCACCGAGGGCGCGGCGATGATCCGGTCCAAGGGCGAGGCAGGCACCGGCGACGTCTCCAACGCGACGACCCACATGCGCAAGATCGGCGGCGAGATCCGCCGGTTGACCTCGCTGTCGGAGGACGAGCTGTTCGTGGCTGCCAAGGAGTTGCAGGCCCCCTACGAGCTGGTCGCCGAGGTCGCCCGGACGGGCAAGCTGCCGGTGACGCTTTTCACTGCGGGCGGTATCGCCACCCCGGCGGACGCGGCGATGATGATGCAGCTCGGCGCCGAAGGCGTTTTCGTCGGCTCGGGCATCTTCAAATCCGGCGATCCCGCGCAGCGGGCCGCCGCCATCGTCAAGGCCACCACGTTCTACGACGATCCCGATGTGCTGGCCAAGGTGTCGCGCGGGCTCGGTGAGGCGATGGTCGGTATCAACGTGGAGGACATCGCGGCGCCGCACCGACTCGCTTCGCGCGGCTGGTAACGCCCACGGATGGCGATCGAAGAGATCCTCGACCTGGAACAGATCGAGGTCAACATCTATCGCGGCGGGGTCTTCAGTCCGGAATCGGGCTTCCTGCAGCGCACCTTCGGCGGACACGTCGCCGGGCAGTCCCTGGTGTCGGCGGTCCGCACGGTGGATCCGAAGTTCCAGGTGCACTCGCTGCACGGGTACTTCCTGCGCGGCGGTGACGCCCGCTCACCCTCGGTGTACACCGTGGAGCGGATCCGCGACGGTGGGTCGTTCTGCACGCGCCGGGTGACGGCAATCCAGCACGGCGAGACCATCTTCTCGATGTCGGCGTCGTTCCAGGCCGACCAGAGCGGTATCGAGCATCAGGACGCCATGCCGGTCGCGCCGCCGCCGGACGACATCCCCGATTTCATGTCCAACTCGAAGGTCTTCGACGACGCCAGCTTTCGCCAGTTCGACGAGTGGGATGTCCGCATCGTCCCGCGCGATCAGGTGAATCGGTTGCCCGGCAAGGCTTCTCAGCAGCAAGTGTGGTTCCGCCACCGCGACCCGCTGCCCGATGATCCGGTGCTGCACATCTGTGCGCTGGCCTATCTCAGTGACCTCACCCTGCTGGGTTCGGCGCAGGTGAACCACCCCGATGAACGCAAGCACCTCAACATCGCCTCGCTGGATCACGCGATGTGGTTCATGCGGCCGTTCCGCGCCGACGAATGGCTGCTCTACGACCAGTCGTCGCCTTCGGCGTGCGGCGGGCGGGCGTTGACCCAGGGCCAGCTGTTCAACCGGTACGGCGAGATGGTCGCGTCCGTCATGCAGGAGGGGCTGACCCGCTACCAGCGCGGCTACCAGCCGGCCTCGCAGTGAGCACACCGCGGGTCGGTGTCCTCGCGTTGCAGGGGGACACCCGCGAACACCTGGCCGCGCTGACGGCCGCCGGTGCGCAGGCCGTCACGGTGCGCCGCCCGGAGGAACTCGACGCCGTCGACGGTCTGGTGATACCGGGCGGGGAGTCGACCGCGATCAGCCACCTGCTACGGGTTTTCGACCTGCTGGAACCGCTGCGGGCCCGGCTTGCCGACGGTATGCCGGCCTACGGCTCCTGTGCCGGCATGATCCTGCTGGCCTCGGAGATCCTCGACGCCGGCGTCGAGGGGCGAGCCGCGATCGCACTCGGTGGTATCGATATGGCGGTGCGGCGCAACGCTTTCGGTCGGCAGGTCAATTCCTTCGAGGGCGATATCGACTTCGTCGGACTGGATTCGCCGGTGCGGGCGGTCTTCATCAGGGCGCCCTGGGTGGAACGTGTCGGCCCCGGTGTGGAGGTGCTGGCCCGCGCCGATGACCACATCGTCGCGGTACGCCACGGCGCGGTGCTCGCGACGGCCTTTCACCCCGAGGTGACCGGCGACCGTCGCATCCACCAGCTCTTCGTCGACTCCCTCTAGCGATTTCGGCGTGTTAGGCCACGCTCCGCGTGGCCTAACACGCCGAAATCACCGGGGTGAAGGCACCGCGGTAGCGTGCGGCGGGGTGGCGTTCGTCGACGCGGTCGGTGCCGAAGAGCTTGGCCCGGGTGGTTCCGGGGGAGTAGTCCCGTTGCGCCAGACCGCGTTGCTGCAGAACAGGTGTCACGTGATCGACGAACTCGGTGTAGCTGCCCGGAATGGTCGCGTTGACGACGTTGATACCGTCCACCCCGGCATCGCGCCAGACCTCCAGGGTGTCGGCGATGGATTCCGGAGTGCCCACCACCCGCGAGTTGCGGCCCTGTAGCAGTCCGAGATCGCGGACCGTGGCCTCCCGGCCGGTGACCGACTCCTGGACCCAGGCGACGATGCTGCGGGTTCCGTTCGTATCGGCGATATCCCCGATCGGGGTGTCGAGTGAATACTCACCGAAATCGAATCCGACCGCCCCGGACAGGTGGGCGACCATACCGTCGAGGTCTATCGACTCGTCCAGCTCGGCCTCCTTGCGGCGGGCCTCCTCCTCGGTGCTACCCACCACGAAGTGCAACCCCTGGAAGAACTTCAGATCGGCCGGCCTTCTGCCGAACTCGACGACGCGGCGGCGGGTGTCGGCGATCAGGGCTGCCGCCTGCTGCGGTCCGGGCGCGATGATGAACTGCGCCTCGGCATTGCGGGCGGCGAAATCGCGGCCCGCCGTCGACGAGCCGGCCTGGAACAGCACCGGCGTGCGCTGTGGTGAGGGCGCCACCAGATGCGGGCCCTCGACGCGGTAACGCTTGCCCTCGTGGTGGATTTTGTGGATCTTGCCGTAGTCGCCGTGCAGACCACGGTCGCGATCCTGCAGCAGTGCGCCGTCGTCCCAGGAGCCCTCCCACAACTTGTAGGTGACGTCGACATACTCCTGCGCCCAGCGATAGCGCTCGTCATGTTCTTCCAGGGCGTCGTAGCCGAAGTTGCGTGCGCTGTTCTCCAGACCGCTGGTGACGATATTCCAGGCGATCCGGCCCTTGGTGGCGTGATCGAGGGTGGAGATCTTGCGGGCGAAGTTGAACGGATGCTCCTGTAACACCGAGCTGGTGATCGCGATACCGAGATCTGTTGTGTTGTAAGCGATCGCGGAGGCGATGACACTGGGGTCGTTCGACGGTATCTGCAGACCGCTTTCGACGTACTTCTCATAGGACCCGCGGTAATCGCCGTAGAGACCGACGACATCGGCGAAGAAGATGAAGTCGAACTTGCCGCGCTCGAGCACCCTGGCCAACGCCACCCAGTGCTCGAGGTCGTTGAAGTTGGTCTGCTCGGCCTCTGGCCTGCGCCACAACCCCTGCAGGATATGTGAGGTCGTGTTCATCACGAACGCCGAGAAGTGCAGGTGGGGAGCGGTCATGGCGAATATCGTTGCGGCAGGCCTGCATCGGTGAGAAGGGTTTCGATCACCGTGCGCCGCTTTCGGATCGCACCCCCCGAACGGGGTCCTGAACGGCCCGGTATTGCATTGTGCCGCACATTGTTTTGGCATATTTCTCACGCTGAGCAGGACCATCGGATCGTCGCGCCGTCGACGTTACGGTTTGCGTCGGAACATCAGATGGAAGGACACCACAGGCCGATGAGTCCACATGACGAGCGCCGCGCCGTCGACTCGGTGCTGGAGCGCCTCGACACCTACGGGCTCGGGCGGCGCCAGTTCGTGAAACTGCTGGCCGGCAGCGCGGCGGTGGCCGCGACGGCGGGCACGCTGGCCGCGGTCGGCAGGCGCAGCGGCGCGCCCAGCAACGGTGCGGTGGCATACACCGACGGGCAGTTCGCATTGCTGAACTGGTCGGCCACCGGTGACTACCAGGTGCAGTGGGCGAAGGCCTACCAGGCTGCCGCGAGCCAATTGGGTTACAAGAGCGTCGTTCTCGACGGCAAGAGCGATGCCGCGGTGCAGTCCAACCAGTTCAACCAGCTGCTCACCCAGAAGACCACGGCGATCTTCGTCGGCCTCAACGATCCCGGCGCGCTGCCCACCATGGCGCACGACTCGAACGACGGCGGGGTGCTGTTCCAGGCCGCCTGGAATTCGCCGGCCTGGTACACGCCGTGGCACAGCGACGACGACGGAAACAAGTTCAACACCTTCCTGATGCCCGACGAATACGTCGCCGTCGGCAAGGCGGTGGACGTGCTGGCCAAGCAGATCGGGGAGCAGGGCACCGTGGTTCGCGTCGGCGGCTATCACCCGTCGATCGACGGGTGCGAGGTGCAACGCCGGCTCGCGGTATACGACACCCTGAAGAAGTACCCGAAGATCACCTTCGCCGGAGAACTGCACGCCAAATACGACGCCGACCTGTCACAGCGGGCCGCGGCGACGCTGCTGGCGCGTTATCCCGACACCGTCGGCATCGTGGCGGTCAACGACGACGCGGCGACCGGTGTGGTCGCCGGTATCGAGGCGGCGGGCAAGGTGCCCGGCAAGGACGTCTTCGTCGTCGGGGCCAACGGTTCCACCGCCGGTATCGAACGCGTCGTCAGCGGAAGACAATTGGTGACCACCGGCAACGTGCCCGCCTATCCCTCGTTCGTGACGGTCGCGCAGTTCCACGATCGACTCAACGGCTGGACACCCGAACCGGCCGAGCGGTTCTACGGCTGGCACGCCGAGATCATCACCAAGGACAACGTCGCGCCGTTCAAGGCGCGCTACGTCGACGGTCCGATCGAGGAATCCTTCGATGTGCGCAAGCTGTCACGAGTCGAACATCCCGACGACTTCGATCTGCAGTTCGCCGGCTATCCCGTCGAGGATCTGGAGACCATCTGGCCCGGGGTGCCCAAGCCCGAGGGCTTCGCCTACCCGCAGGCCTACCTGACCGCGCAGCGCAACGGCGATTTCGAACGCGTCCGCGAGCTCTACAAGGCGCATTACCGAACCCCCGTCCTGGCACCGTCCCCCTTTCAGAAGGTGTAGCCGATGACCGATGTGCAACCGCGGCTGCAGGCCCGCGGCATCGTGAAGTCCTTCGGCGCCAATCGCGCGCTCAAGGGTGTCGATCTGTCCGTCGGCGACGGTGAAGTCGTCGGATTGATCGGTGAGAACGGTGCCGGAAAGAGCACGATCCTCAACATCATCTCCGGTGTGTTGCCGTATGACTCCGGCTCGCTGACGCTCGACGGCTCCGAGATCGCACCCAAGACCTATCAGGAAGCCAACCGGCTCGGCATCTTCCGGGTTTTCCAGGACGCCGCACTGGTGGATTCGCTCGCCGTCTACGAAAACGTCTTCTTCGGCTGGGAGCGACTGTTCCGTTCCCGCAGCGGAGGTTTGGACCGGAGGGCACTGCGCCGGGCCGCCTCGGCGGCGCTGGAGAAGGCTGGGGTCGACGGTGTCGACGTGGGGGCGCCCGCAGGCCGGCTGACACCGGGACAGAAGCAGAGCGTCGACATCGCCCGGGTGACGGCACTGGCTCAGCTGCTCGAAGTCGAACGCCCGGTGGTGCTCTTCGACGAGCCGACCACGGCGCTGGACTCCGAACACGAGGACAACTTCCTGTTGCTGCTGCAGCAGTTGCGCGGTGTCGCCTCGGTGGTCTTCGTCTCGCACCGGTTGCCGGAGATTCTGGCCACCACCGACCGGATCACGGTGTTCAAGGACGGTGAGTCGGTCGCCGACCGGCCCACCGCGGGCACCGACGAGAACGAACTGCACCGCCTCATGGTGGGGCGCATCCGGACCGCCAACTATTACCGCGAACACCTCCAGCATGCCGTCGCGGCCGACACCGCCCCGCGGTTGATCGTCGAATCCATCTCCGGCGCAGGCATTCTGCAAGATGCCTCGCTGCAGGTCGCGCCCGGTGAGATCGTCGGACTGGCCGGGACCGAGGGTTCCGGTAAGCGGGTGCTCGGCGAGATCATCGCGGGTGTCGTGCAACCGAGTTCGGGCCGCGTGCTGCTCGAAGGTCGTGAGATCACCGGTGGCATCGGCGATCACGTCCGCGCCGGAATCGCCTACGTTCCACCGGATCGGGCCGAGAAGGGCCTCATCACGTCCTCGTCGATCGTCGACAACATCCAGCTGGCGTCACTGCACGACACATTCGCCACCCGCCGGACCGGTCTGTGGGCGCTCGGGCGCGCCCGCAAGGTCGCACAGCGCTATGTCGACGAACTCGGCATCGTCACCCAGGATCTGGACACGCCGGTGTCCTCGTTGTCCGGTGGCAACGCGCAAAAAGTGCTGATCGCCAAATGGCTGCTGCGCCAACCGGATGTGCTGGTTCTCGACGAACCGACCCAGGGTGTCGACACCGGCGCCCGTGAGGGCATCTACGACCTGCTACGCACCGTCGCGGCCTCGGGCACCTCGGTCGTCCTGGTCAGTGACGACCTGCCCGAGCTCATCGGGCTGTCCAACCGCGTCGTGGTCATCACCGGTGGCCGGGTGGTCGCCGATGTCGCCGCGCCGGCGGACGCCAAACCACAAGAACACGACCTGATCGCGCTGATGATCCCCGGCGCCACCGTCGCCACCCCTACGACCACTGGATGAGGCAATGACCACCGAACTGACACCCGCCCCCGCTCCGCCGATCCAGACCGACGTCGCCGTCCCGGCACCCGGCCTGGCCCGTCAGCTCAACACCCGGTTCAACCTGGTGCGCGATGTGCTGCCGGTGGCGGCGCTGTTGGCCCTCGTCGGGTATTTCGCGGTGACCGCCGAGGCGTTCTTCACCCCGGCCAACCTGACACTGATCAGCGGGCAGGCCGGCATCCTGCTGCTGGCCTCGCTGGGCGCCACCCTGGTGATCGTCGCGGGCAGCGTCGACCTCTCGGTCGGATCGATCGCACTGCTGACCGGCGCGGTGCTGGCTTCCTTGATCAACGAGGGTCTGGGAAATCCGTTGGTGATCCTGCTGATAGCGATCGCGGTGGGAGCGGCCATCGGGCTGATCAACGGTGTGGTGTTCGCCTACGGCCGGGTTCCGTCGTTCATCGCGACGCTGGGCACGTTGTCGCTGTTCGCCGGTATCGGCCTGACGATCCTGCAGGGCAGCACCATCAACTTCACCAATCAGGGCATCCGCGATCTGGCGATCGGTCAGCTCATCCCCAATATCCAGAACGCCGCGCTGATCGCCCTGGTGGCGCTGCTCGTGGTCGGATTCCTGGCGCGCCGCACGCGGTTCGGGCTGTACGTGTACGCCATCGGCGGCAACGAGCGCGTCGTCGAACTCGCCGGCGTTCGTACCCGGCGGGTCAAGGTGCTGGTGCTGGTGGTCTCCGGTATCACCGCCGGCATCGCCGGTCTGCTGTTGACTGCGCAGCTCGGTGCTGCCGGGCCGACGTTGGGTTCGACGATCCTGCTGGACTCGGTGGCCGCGATCGTCATCGGTGGTACCGCGCTGTCCGGTGGTGTGGGCGGGGTGGGACGCACGGTGCTGGGTGTACTGATCCTCACCGTGCTGTCCAACGGGCTCAACCAGATCGGCGCCGCCGACTACACACAGACCATCATCAAGGGTCTGGTGATCATCGTCGCGGCGGTGTTCACGATGGCCTCCCAGCCGCGGAGCGTGGCCTAACACGCCGAAATCACCGGGAGCAGCAGCCGTGACGTCGAGTACACGGTGTTGAGGCTGCTGGTTCCCACCGACGCGTGCCGGAAACCCATGATCGCCGGTGCCTGCGGGTCCTGGTCGTCGCTGCTGAGCACCAGCGCTATGCGGTGGCCGGCGGCGAACCGGTGTGCGTTGGGCACCAACGGGATTCGATAAGAGACGGTTTGCCCCACCGGCACCCCGACGGCGCGCCGGCAGGGCAGTACCGGGGCGCCGGGGCGGCTGGCCTGTTCGTCGACCTCGCGCATGCTGGCACGCAACCACCCCGCCGTCACCTCGGTGGCACTGCCGTCGGGTGCGATATCGCGCAGGGTGGCGATCCACGCGGTGTCCAGTGCGGTCGCCGACGCCGTGAGCGTCAACTCGATCTCGCCGACCATGTCCAGATCCTCGGGCAGTGCTCCGGTGGTCCAGGTGAGCGTCGCCGGGGGATCGATGGCGCTGGGTTTGGCCCGGTTCAGTCCGGCGCCCAGCGTCAGGAACTCCCGGTGGCCGGCGGGGCCCTCGTCTTCGAGCAACTGGGCATCGGCGCGCAGTGCCAGCGCGCGGTGGGTGACACCGGCCGGCGGCCACTGCGTTGCGGTACGCCAGGTGTCGGCACCGGGCAGGGCGTACCGAATGGGCGGGCCGTCGACGATTCCGGTGTCGGCACCTTTGAGCCAGTGGTCGAACCACGCCAGCGCTTCGGTGTGCAGGCTCTCCCAGGGCCAGGTCAGTCCGTACCGGTCCAGCAAGCCCATCCGCACATTCGGGTTGTGCGCCAACGCTTTCCAGCTGACGAACGTCGACGGCAGGTGTAGTGGCACGTTTTCCCAATCGCATCCGAGGTAGACCGGGATGTCGATGTCGCCCAGCAGTGGGGTCAGATCACGTTCGTCCCACCATGCGTCGCGGGTGGGGTGTTTGGCGACGATGTCGAGCCACATATCGTCCCAGGGGTGTGGGTGGTGCGGCAGTTTGAGTAGTTCGCGCAGCATCGTTATCGACGCCTCGCCGTTCATGGTGCCGAATTTGCGATGCAGCGCAGGCGTATTGAGCACGTGGCGGGCCAGCTTCAGCGGCAGGCTGCGCCAGAATTCGTCGCTGCGATCCGACGTCATCCCGACCATCGCCAGGAACGGGGTGACGAATGAGGAGCTCACCAGCCCGTGATGGGTGGCGGCCTCATACAGGTCGGCGGTGACCGCCACCGGGAAGATGGCCCGCAGATGCGGGGGCCGTTCGACGGCGGCCTCCAACTGGCTCATCGCGAAGTAACTGATGCCGATCATGCCGACATTGCCGTCACACCAGGGCTGGGCGGCCGCCCATTCCACGAGATCGTGCAGGTCGCGGCGCTCCTGTGCGTCGAAGAATCCGAAGGTGCCCTCCGATCCGCCGGTGCCACGCAGATTGGCGATGACGTGGGCGTAGCCGCGCGGCACCCAGAAGTCGGTCACCCCGGCCTCGATGAAACCCATCGGCGCACCCAGGTCCTGGATCTGGCGCGGGTAGGGCGATGCGGCGATCAGGGCGGGGAACCGGCCGTCGGCATCGGGCCGGTGCACGTCGGCGAGCAGCCGGGTTCCGTCGCGCACGGTGACGGCCACGTTGAGGTCGTGGCGTGCGGCATGCGTGGGTGCGGACAGGTTGCGATAGTCGCGGCCGGTGGTCTGAGGCCCGTTGAGGACGCGGTTCGACATAGTTTCAGTTTATGCGAAAAGTCTCAACACAACGTGAAACTGCCGGGATCGACCGGCCACGTAGACTCATCGGGCGTATGTATGCAGCAGAAAGAGGTTCGAGCCGATGAGCGGCCATTCCAAGTGGGCCACCACCAAGCACAAGAAGGCGATCATCGATGCCCGCCGCGGCAAGAACTTCGCCAAACTGATCAAGAACATCGAGGTCGCGGCCCGCACCGGCGGTGGCGACCCGGCCGGTAACCCGACGCTCTACGACGCCATCCAGAAGGCCAAGAAGAGTTCGGTGCCCAACGACAACATCGAGCGCGCCCGCAAGCGCGGCGCGGGCGAGGAAGCCGGCGGCGCCGACTGGCAGACCATCACCTACGAGGGCTATGGCCCCAACGGTGTGGCGATCCTCGTCGAATGCCTGACCGACAACCGCAACCGTGCCGCGGGCGAGGTCCGGGTGGCGATGACGCGCAACGGCGGCAACATGGCCGATCCCGGCTCGGTGTCCTACCTGTTCTCGCGCAAGGGTGTGGTGACCCTGGAGAAGAACGGTCTGTCCGAGGATGACGTGCTGGCCGCTGTGCTCGACGCCGGCGCGGAGGATGTCAACGATCTGGGCGAGAGTTTCGAGGTGATCTCCGAGCCGACCGACCTGGTCGCCGTGCGCACCGCGCTGCAGGACGCCGGGATCGACTACGACTCGGCCGAGGCCAGCTTCCAGCCGTCGGTCACCGTGCCGGTGGACCTGGAGGGCGCCCGCAAGGTTTTCAAGCTCGTCGACGCCCTCGAGGACAGCGACGACGTCCAGGATGTCTACACCAACGTCGAGATCCCCGACGATGTCGCTGCTCAGCTCGACGAGGAGTGACACCGCAACACGCCCGCTAGGTTCGGCAGCCGATGGCCGCGATACGTGATCCCGACGGCGTCAGCTGGACGCTGCACCGCCGGCTGTGGCCGTTCCCGGATATCACCGACCTGGTCGATGTGCTGTTCTTCAGCTGGGCGATGGCGCTGCTGGTGATCCCGTTCGCGATCCTGTGGCCGTTCTGGCTGGTGACGAAGTTCCTCGGTGCCCGCTGGCGCATCATCATCGTCCGCGACGGTGTGCAGGTCGACGAAGAGCTTGTCCGCGGCTGGCGCCGGTCGGGCGGGCGCATCGCCGAGCTCGCCCTGGAGATCGGCCGGGGTTATCGCTCCGGGCGTTTCGTCGTCGTCTGAACCAGGAACGCACCCATGGCGTCCGCGGTCGCTTGCGGTTGGTCGAGCATTATCAGCACCCGGGCGTCGTCGACGTAGGTCAATTCTGCGCCGGTGAGCTCGGCCAACGCGATGGCGTGTCGTTCGGGCATGACCGGGTTGTGGCTCCACAACACCAGGACGTCACCGTCGAATTCGGCGAGCCGGTTGGTGGCGCGCACCAGATCGGCCTTGGAGAATTTGGTACGGCAGTACTTGAGCAGATCCCGACGGATCCGCCGGTCGGCCAGTCCGGCGGCCATCCAGTCGTCGATGATGCGCTGGGGGATGGGCTTTTTCGCCATCAGGCCGAGCATGAACCAACGCTTGCGCAGCCAGCCGATGCGCAGCTGCCGCATGGCCAGGGCGACGGTGCCGGTGGTCCGGCTGGCCAGCCAGGTGATCTTGCCGGGCAGGCCCGGCGGGAAGTTCTCGAATGCCTCGGACGGGCAGATCACCAGCCGGGAAACCCTCTTGTCGCGCCCGATATCGGTCAGGAACAACGCACCGCCCCAGTCGGTGACCACCAGCGTGACATCACGCAGGTCCAGGGCGTCGAGGAAGTCGGCGACGACGCCGACCATGCCGGGCATGGTCAGGTCGGCGTCCTCGCGCATCGGGATCCGGTGCCCGCCCAGCGGCAGCACCGGCAGCAGATAGCGGAAGCCGGCCGGCAGCAGCGGCAGCGCCAGATCCCACTGGGTGTCGTTCATCAGCAGGCCGTGCAGCAGTACCACCGCCGGTCCGGCCGGGTCACCCGACTCGCGGTACTGCAATTCGCCTGCGGCAATCTGCACTGTCTTCATCGGCCGTCCTCCATTAGAACGAATATTCTAGAACGTATGCTCTAGTGTGTTCCCAGGAGGCGCAAATGGCAAGAAACACCCGGGAGGCGATCCTGACCGCCGCGGCCGAGCTCATGCGCGTCAAGGGCTACGGCGCGGTCGGGATGAAGGACATCGTCGCCGCGTCCGGGGCGCCCATCGGGTCGCTCTACCACCACTTCCCGCGCGGCAAGGTGCAGATCGCCGGCGAGGCCCTGGTCAACGCCGGACGCGCCTACGCACTGCTGATCCCCACCCTGATGAACCCGCACACCGACCTGGGCCAGGCCATCGAATCGGCATTCGCCCAGGCGGCCGAGGACATGGCGGGCACCGGGTTCGCCAACATGTGCCCGGTGGGCAGTGTGGCCGCCGAAGTCGCCGACAACGTCGAGGAGCTGCGTACCGCCTCGGCGGGCATCCTCACCGAGTGGCTCGACGGCGCCACGGCCTACTTCGCCGCCCGGGGCGTGCCGCGGCACCAGGCCCGCGATATCTCGGTGACGCTGATCGCGACCCTGGAGGGCGCCTTCACCGTGGCCCGCACCCTGCGCAGCACCGAACCGCTCCTGGCGGCGGGCCGGGTGCTGGGCAGGCAGTACCGCGGTATCGCGTTGGCCGGTGTGTCTCTCCCGGATCCGGTCGGCACCCCACGCTAGGGTTGTCGAACACATGTTCTGGCGAAGGAGTCCGAGTGCGCGTGATGGGCGTCGATCCCGGGTTGACCCGGTGCGGCCTCTCGGTCATCGAGAGCGGCAAGGGCCGCCAGGTGATCGCGCTGGACGTCGATGTGGTGCGCACGCCGTCGGACTCACCGCTGGCCAGGCGGCTGCTCACGATCAGTGACACCGTCGAGCACTGGCTGGACACCCATGTGCCCGACGTGCTGGCCATCGAGCGGGTGTTCGCCAACCAGAACGCCAACACCGCGATGGGCACCGCGCAGGCCGGCGGCGTCATCGCGCTGGCCGCGGCCCGTCGCGGTATCGACGTGCACTTCCACACGCCCTCGGAGGTCAAGGCCGCCGTCACCGGCAACGGCCGCGCGGACAAGGCGCAGGTCACCACGATGGTCACCAGAATCCTTGCGCTGCAACAAAAGCCGACCCCCGCGGATGCTGCCGACGCGCTGGCGCTGGCGATCTGCCACTGCTGGCGGGCGCCGATGATCGCCCGGATGGCCGAGGCGGAGGCGATGGCCGCCGAGCAGCAACGCAAGTACAAGGCCACCCTCAAGGCCAAGAAAGCCCTGCAGGCCAAACAGGCCAAGGTCGCCCCATGATCGCCTCGGTACGCGGTGAGGTCATCGATATCGCGCTCGACCACGCCGTCGTCGAGGCCGCCGGCGTGGGCTACAAGGTGATGGCCACGCCGTCGACCCTGGCGACCCTGCGGCGCGGCACCGAGACCCGGCTGATCATCGCGATGATCGTGCGCGAGGACTCGATGACGCTCTACGGCTTCGCCGACGCGCAAGCCCGCGACCTGTTCTCCACGCTGCTCGGAGTCTCCGGGGTGGGGCCCAAGATCGCGCTGGCCACGCTGGCGGTCTACGACGCTCCGACGCTGCGGCAGGCGCTGGCCGATGGTGATGTGACCGCGCTGACCCGGGTGCCCGGTATCGGCAAGCGCGGTGCCGAGCGCATGGTGCTGGAACTGCGCGACAAGATCGGCGCCACCCCGGCCGTCGGCGGCGGGACCGTCGGGCAGCACGCGGTGCGCGGGCCGGTCGTGGAAGCCCTTGTGGGCCTGGGCTTTGCGGCCAAACAGGCCGAGGAGGCCACCGACAAGGTGCTCGCCGGTGAACCGGATGCGACCACGTCGACAGTGCTGCGGTCGGCGTTGAACCTGCTGGGCAAGAACAAATGAGCCGGTTCGACGATGCCGACGACGAGATCCCCGATTCCGAGGATCGCGACGTCTCACCGGCTCTGACGGTCGGCGAAGGTGATATCGACGCCAGCCTGCGTCCCCGTTCGCTGGGGGAGTTCATCGGCCAGGCCCGCGTCCGCGAACAGCTGCAGCTGGTGCTCGAAGGCGCCAAGAACCGCGGCGGCACACCGGATCACATCCTGCTGTCCGGCCCGCCCGGGCTGGGCAAGACCTCGCTGGCGATGATCATCGCCAGCGAACTGGGATCGGCACTGCGGGTGACATCGGGACCGGCACTGGAACGCGCCGGTGACCTGGCCGCGATGCTGTCCAACCTGGTCGAGGGTGACGTGCTGTTCATCGACGAGATCCATCGGATCGCCCGGCCCGCGGAAGAGATGCTCTACCTGGCGATGGAGGATTTCCGGGTCGACGTCATCGTGGGCAAGGGACCCGGTGCGACGTCCATCCCGCTGGAGGTCGCGCCGTTCACCCTGGTCGGAGCCACCACCAGATCCGGTGCGCTGACCGGGCCGCTGCGCGACCGGTTCGGGTTCACCGCGCACATGGATTTCTACGAACCCGCCGAACTGGAACGCGTCCTGGTGCGCTCGGCGGGCATCCTGGGCATCGGGCTGGGCGGCGACGCCAGCTCCGAGATCGCCCGCCGCTCCCGCGGCACCCCGCGTATCGCGAACCGACTGCTGCGCCGGGTTCGCGACTATGCCGAGGTTCGCGCCGACGGCGTGATAACCCGGGATATCGCCAAGGCGGCGCTGGCGGTCTACGACGTCGACGAACTCGGTCTGGACCGGCTGGACCGGGCGGTGCTGACGGCGCTGACCCGCAGTTTCAACGGCGGCCCGGTCGGGGTGTCGACACTGGCGGTGGCCGTCGGCGAAGAGGCGACCACCGTCGAGGAAGTATGCGAGCCTTTCCTGGTTCGGGCCGGAATGATCGCGCGTACCCCGCGCGGGCGGGTGGCCACCGCGCAGGCCTGGACCCATCTGGGCATGCCGGTGCCGCATGCCACCGGCGTGGCCCAGCAGCAGCTGTTCAACGACTGACCGAGAAGGGCGCAGATGATCACCGCAGGCCTGATCTTCGCGGCACTGGCCGCGATACTGCACGTCTACATCTTCACCATGGAATCGCTGACCTGGACCTCACCGCGCACCCGGGCCACTTTCGGAACCACCGCCGACGAGGCCGAGACGACCAAGTTGATGGCGTTCAACCAGGGCTTCTACAACCTGTTCCTTGCCGTCGTCACCGGTATCGGCATCGTGGCGATCATCCTGGGGCACAAGGGAATCGGTGGCGCACTGGTCTTCGCCGGAATCGGGTCGATGCTGGCCGCCGCGGTGGTGCTCATCGCCTCGGCGCGCGACAAGGCGCGTGCCGCGATCACCCAGGGAACTTTTCCGCTGATCGGTGTGGTGCTGCTCGCGATCGGCCTGGCCGGCTAGGCCGCTGCGTACCGGGTCTGATTACCGCCGGAGCGCTTCGCGACGTACATCGCGCTGTCGGCGGCCGCGATCATCTCCTCGATGAGCGGCCGGACATCGGTGCCGTCGCGAGGGGCCGTCACGCTGGCCACGCCGATGCTGGCGGTCAGCCCCCACCGGGTCGACAGAATGCGCTCCTGGATCTCCTGCGCCGGAGCCCACATGGCGTCGGCCGCGACGTCCTGGGCGATCAGGAACTCCTCGCCGCCGACGCGGGCCACCACGGCATGGGCCGGTACCGTCGCGCGCAGGATGTTGGCGACCTCGATCAGCGCGAGGTCGCCCCCGGCGTGCCCCTCGGTGTCGTTGATGCGTTTGAAATTGTCGAGGTCGATCATCAACACCGACACCGTCGTCGCGCTTCGTCCCATGAGCTCGCGGGTCAGCCGGTAGAAGCCGCGTCGGTTGGTGAGCCCGGTCAGGGAATCGACATGGGATTTGGCCGCGTCGCTTCCCAGGACATGCAGCAGCACCTGGGCCGACAGCGGGATCGCCAGCACAGCGACCATGATGATCGCGAGGTTGCCGACGGCGTAGACCACATCGGTCTGGGCCGCCAGCCGGACGGTGCAGGTGAGCGCGACCGCCGCGGCGCAGACCAGGGTGAAGAACAGGTACCGCCAGGAATGGAAGAAGGCGACGTAACCGGCCAGTGAGGCGAAGGCGGCACACGCCAACAGCCCACCGTTGGGGGCGGGGAAGTTCAGACACGCCGCGCTGATGCAGACGGTGGCGACGATGCTGAACGCCGCCGACTGGCCGCGCGTCGGCCAGCGCCGCAACCACATCACCGTCATGACCAGGCAACTGAGGCCGACCGTCGCCGACACCAGCCGATTCAGCGCCGACGTCGGGCCGTGCGGACTCAGCAACATCAGTGGGGGAATGGTCCCGAGGGCAAGAGTTATCGCGGCCATGAGCAGCTGTGTAAACCGCGCCATGCGCCTATCTCGCAGATAGGCCGACAACCAGTCATAGTTGTCGGCCTGCTGCCACCACCCCAGGAATTGCTTCACCGTCTGCGCCTTCGAATGCGGTTCCCCCTCGCAGACCGAATCGTACCTACACAAACTCGCTGCCTCAGCGCGGGTGTGGTTGCTGTGTCTGTCTCCGGCGAATCGGCGTCGGGGGAGTCGCGACACCGCTGTGGCGCACCTGGTTACCGCCGCTGCGTTTGGCTTCGTACATCGCGGCATCGGCGGCAGCGATGAGATGCTCGATTGCTTCCAGCGCGGCATCGCGCTGATCGTTGATCAACGTCACGGTCGCCGCCCCGACACTGGCGGTGACGTGCCACGGCGTCGAGGCCACCGCGGCCCGCATGGCCTCGGCGGTCACCCGGGCCTGCGCACTGTCGGAAAGGTCTGCGATCAGGAACTCCTCACCACCGATGCGTGCGACGACGGAGTTGACCCGGCTGGCGCGGCGCAGGTTGTCGGCGACGGCGATCAGGATGCGGTCGCCGACCGAGTGGCCCTGACTGTCGTTGATGCGTTTGAAACCGTCGAGGTCGACCATCACCACCGTGAACGACGGCATCGAATTCGGTGGGGCGGCCGCGATGATGTCCAGCGCCGAGCGGTGAAAACCACGACGGTTGCGCAGTCCGGTCAGCGCGTCGGTATGCGACATCATGGCGTCCAACGTCATCAGGCGCAGCAGTAGCTGGGCGGCGAACGGCACCGCGAGCACCGCGATCGCGATGGCCAGCAGATGCCCGGCGGCCAGCGCGATATCACCGGTCATGCCCACCCTGGTGGCCGCCACCGCGGTGGCGAAGGCGGCGTTGGCCAGAGTGAGCGTCAGCAGCCGGCTGGAACCGAAGAGCGACACATAACCGGACAGCGGGGCGAATGAGGTGCAGGCCAGCAGGCCCGCCATCGGGGTGCCCGCGATGGCGACGCCGATGGCGACCGAGACATTGCCCGCGACGGTGAACCACGCCGACTGGCGCTTCGTCGGCCAGCGCGACAGCCAGATCAACGCCATCCCCGCACACAACGCGCTCATCGTGAGCGCAGCGACCGCGCCGGTCACGCCCTTGGGTCCCGACGGACTCCACAGCATGACGATCGGCACCACGACGAATGCGCCGGTGATCGCCCCGACGATCAATCGGGTGGGTCGCTGAAGTCCGCGCGCGGCAAGGTAATCCGACAGCCAGCCATACTGGTCGGGCTGCTGCCACCACAGCTGTAGCGACTTCACTGGGCCCCCGGGCTCTTCACAAGCTCACCCGAGGATCGGTGGACTGGCGCGTCCCCGTCGACTGAGCACCCAAGATGGTACTCAGCCCGACGGGGACGCGTGCAGTCCGGCCGCGGCCGGCCCGGGCCTAGAGCAGGCCGAGCAACTGCAGGTCGGTGATGTATTTGACGATCACCGGCTTGCTCACGTGCGGAATATCTTTGTCCGGACCGATTTTCGCGTCCTGGACCGCTGTACGGAAGGCATCGGTCGGGGCGATCGAACCACACAGCGGATGCTCGGGCTGCTGATAATTGTGCAGCAGCGGCAGCAGCGAGGCCTGACGCTGCTTGTCCGGCAGTGCGCGCAGGGCGGTTTCGAACCGGGCCAGCCAGTCGTCGTAACCGGCGATCCGCTGCAGCGGGTAACCGGCCTCGATGAGCCAGTCGACGAACTCGTCGAGGCCGATACCGTCGTCGTAGGGGTTCATCACGTGGTAGGTCTCGAAACCGTCTTCGACGCGCGAGCCCAGCGTGGAGATGGCCTCGGCGATGAACTCCACCGGCAGCCCATCGTAGTGGGCCCGCTGCCGGTTGCCCTCGGCGTCGAGCTGGTAGAACGATCCCGGCGCGATGCCGGTGGCCACCAGGCTCAACAGCATCCGGGTGAACATGT
This sequence comes from Mycobacterium sp., assembly GCA_016197405.1. Lineage (GTDB taxonomy): Bacteria > Actinomycetota > Actinomycetes > Mycobacteriales > Mycobacteriaceae > Mycobacterium. The sequence goes on along the minus strand of JACPVR010000005.1, from coordinate 13,721 downwards.
CCGGCAGGTTGAGCTGACCGGCATAGGTGGTGTCGGCCAGGATCATGTCGCAGCGGAACACCGACACCGGCAGGCCGAAGTGTTCGTTGGCCTCACGCAGCAGCACCTCGCCGCCCCACTTGCTGTTGCCGTATCCGTTGGCGTAGCTGTCGTCGACCGCGCGGGTGGCGCTGACCACCCGGACATCGGCGTCCTCGACGTTGTCGGCGGGATCGATCCCGGCGCCGACCGCCACCGTCGAAACGTAGGCGAACGGCTTGATCTTCGTGGTCAGCGCGATCCGGATGAGCTCGGCGGTGCCGAGCACGTTGGGGCCGAACAGCTCGCTGTAGGGCAGCACGTGGTTGACCAGCGCCGCGGGATCCACGATCAGGTCGACGGTGTCGGCCAACCGCTGCCAGGTGGCGTCGTCGAGCCCGAGGTTCTGCTCACCCTTGTCGCCGGCGAGGACCTCCAGGTGATCGGCGGCCAGCTCGGTGTAGTGCGCCAGCAGTGTGGCATCACCGCTGTCGAAGGTGGCGTCGACGCGGCGGCGCGCGTCCTCGTCACTGCGCCCGCGCACCAGGCAGATCACCTTGCCGTCGACCAGGTCCATCCGCTCCAGCCACTCCAGTGCCAGGTAGCGTCCGAGGAAACCTGTTGCGCCGGTGAGTAATACGGTGCGGATCTCGGATGCCGGGCGGGGCAGGTCGCCCGCCTCGGCCAGGGTGGCGGCATCGATGAACTTGTCCAGTGTGAGATCTGCGGCGCGCACCTCGGTCGCGTCACGGCCGTGCACCGCGGCGTAGGTGGGACGTTTGGAACCGCCGCCGCGCTCGGTCTCGATATAGGCCGCGATACCCGCGAGGTCGGTGGCCGGGCTGACGATGACACCCACCGGCACGTCGACATCGAAGATATCGCGCAGCAGGTTGGCAAAAGTCAACGCCGACAACGAATCCCCACCGAGGTCGGTGAAGTGTGCATCCGGGGTCAGGTCGGCGGCGGCGCTGCCCAGCAGTGCTGCCGCGGCCCGGGCCACGGTTTCTCCGACCGGCTTGTTCGCGCCGTCGGCGCGCAGTTGGCGCAACTCGCCCGCCTGATCCTCGGCGAGGTCGGAGTAGAGCTGCTCGAGTGCGGCGCCGTAGCGTTCCTTGAGTTTGGGCCACGCCAGTTTGCGGATGCCCGTCAGCAGCCCGTTCTCCAGTGTGAAAGGTGTTGTCTCGATGAGGAAATCGCGCGGCACTTCGTAGGACTGCAGGCCCGCGATGCGGGCGGCCTCCGACAGTGACGCCGCAATGCGGCTCTTCAGGCCGGCGGGGTCGCCGTCGGCGTTCGCTTCGGCGCTCGGCACGACCACCGCCAACAGATACGGTCGTGCGCTGTTGCCGTAGATGTAGATCTGGTGCACCAGTGGGCTGTTGTTGTACGCCGCCTCCAGCTTGGAGACCGTGACGAATTCACCCTGGGACAGTTTGAGCACGTTGTTGCGCCGGTCGACGTACTGGACGTGGTCGGGTCCGAGTTCGGCGACGATATCACCGGTTCGGTAGAAGCCGTCTTCGTCGAACATCTGCGCGGTGATCTCGGGCCGCTTGTAGTAGCCGGGGAACAGCTGCTCGGAGCGCACCAGCAGTTCGCCGCGCGGGTGCGGGCGATCGGTGTTGAAGTAACCCAGTTCCGGAACGTCGGCCAGTTTGTAGTCGATGACCGGGGGCCTGCGGATCATGCCGTCGACGAAGACCGCACCGGCCTCGGTGGAGCCGTAGCCCTCCAGCAGGTGCATGTCCAGGAATTCCTCGACCCAGGCCCGCAGTTCGGGGGAGATCGGAGCCGAACCGGTGATCGCGGTGACGAACCGGTTGCCGAGCAGCCGTTCGCGCAGATCGGCGAGCACCTCGGCCCGGTCGGCGGCACTGGGGGACTCACCGCGGCGTGCCAGTTCGCTGCTGAACTCGCCGAAGAGCATGTCCCAGACGCGCGGGACGAAGTTGAGCTGGGTGGGACGCACCAGCGCGAGATCCTCGATCAGGGTCGACAGATCGCTGCGGGCGGCGAAGTAGGCGGTGCCACCGGTGGACAGCGCCCCATAGAGGATGCCGCGGCCCATCACGTGGCTCATCGGCAGGAAGCTCAGCACGATGGCGGGCAGCACACCCTGCTGGTCATTCCAGTGCGCGGCGGCGGCGACGCGCCACATGTTGGCGACCTTGCTCTCCGGGTACATCGCGCCCTTGGGGGCTCCGGTGCTGCCCGATGTGTAGATCAGCAACGACAGTGGATCTTGTTCCGCGCCGACGCGCGCCGGTGCGCTGTGCTGGGCCGCGCCGCGGGCCACGACGTCGTCGAAGGTCTCGACCGCCACGGTGCCACCGGCCAGTGCCGCGCGGGCGGACTCGAGCGCTTCGCGCTGGTCGTCGACCTCGGGATGGAAGTCGAACACCACCAGGCGGGTCGGGGCCGGTCCGGCGTCGATGAGCGCCAGCGCGTCGGCCAGGTAGTCGATGCTCGCGGCGATCAACGTGGGTTCGGTCTCGGCGACGATGGGGGCCAGCTGGGTCAGCGGTGCGCTGGTCTGCAGTGGCACCGATATCGCGGCCAGCTGGGTCAGCGCGATGTCGATGGTGGTGTAGTCGGTGCTGGTGAAGCCGAGGATGGCGACGCGGTCGCCGGCGGCCACCGTGTCGGCCAGGCCGGTCTGCAGCGCCGTGACGCGCTGCCAGAGTTCGCGGTAGGTGACGGTGTCGAACCGGGGGAGCAGTTCGGCGGTGGTCCGTCCGGTCGCCGCGTCGGTGACGAATTCGACGGCGCGCTGTCCGAGGGCGGGCCGGTCGGCGTAGCCCTGCAGGACGGTCTCGATGATCTGGGGCAGTCTCAGCTCGGGGGCGTCGGCGGCGGTGTTCACCTCGGCGCTCGGGGCGGCGGCCGCGAATTGGGAATCGTGCTCGTACAGGTCTGCAATGCGCCGGGCGAGCCGGTCCTCACGGGTATCAGTCGACATATTCTCTCAATCCCTGCTCTAAACGATCATTTCAATTGCCCGGGCGTAGACACCGGCAACAAAAACTACGTTAGCAAAACTAAGTTTATTCCGACGACTCTGAACCGCTGTCAGTTTGCTGTGAATCGGGATTTGCTGTGTGCTGCGTCACATTCGGAACGTGTTGTGGTGCAACCGAATCGGCGATCAGAACGGCACGGTGCAAATGCGGTCGCACTACCGCCGTGCCGTTCCGATCGCGGGGGAATTCCTACAGATCGGCGAGCAACAGTGCCAGCACGTCGAGGCCCTCGATCAGCAATTCGTCGCTGATCGTCAGCGGCGGCAGGAAACGCAGGATGTTGCCGTAGGTGCCACAGGTCAGCACGATCACCCCGGCCTGGTGCGCGGCGGTGGCCAGCTTCTTGGTCAGCTCCGGATCGGGTTCGGCGGTGCCGGTCTTCACCAGCTCGACGGCGATCATCGCGCCGCGGCCGCGCACATCGCCGATGCGGTCGTCGTCGGCCTGCAACCGGCCGAGCCGGTCCTTCATCAGCGCCTCGATCTGCTGGGCGCGCTGCAGCAGGTTTCCGGTCTCGATGGTCTCGATGGTGGCCAGCGCCGCGGCGCATGCGACCGGGTTGCCGCCATAGGTACCGCCCAGACCCGAGACATGCGGTGCGTCCATGATCTCGGCCCGTCCGGTCACCGCCGACAACGGCAGCCCGCCGGCGATGCCCTTGGCGGTACAGATCAGGTCGGGCTCGATGCCCTCGTGCTCACAGGCGAACATCGCGCCGGTGCGCGCGAACCCGGTCTGCACCTCGTCGGCGATGAACACCACATTGTTGTCGCGGCACCAGCTGAGCAGCGTCGGCAGGAATCCCGGGGCGGGCACGATGAAACCGCCCTCACCCTGGATGGGCTCGATGATGATCGCCGCGAGGTTGGCGGCCCCGATCTGCTTGTCGATGACCGACAGTGCACGCTCGGCGGCCAACTCGCCGTTGGCGCCCATCTCCTTGTCACGCAGCCCGTCGCGGTAGGGGTAGGACAGGGGCGCGCGGTAGATCTCCGGCGCGAACGGGCCGAAGCCGCTCTTGTACGGCATCGACTTGGCGGTCAGCGCCATCGTCAGGTTGGTGCGGCCGTGATAGGCGTGGTCGAACGCGACGACGGCGGTCTTGCGGGTGTAGGACCGGGCGATCTTGACGGCGTTCTCGACGGCTTCCGAGCCGGTGTTGAACAACGCCGAGCGCTTCTCGCCGGAACCCGGGGTGAGCCGGTTGAGGTGCTCGGCGACGGCCACGTAGCCCTCGTAGGGCGTCACCATGAAACAGGTGTGGGTGAAATCGGCGACCTGGTCCCGTACGGCGTCGACCACCAGAGGCGACGCATTGCCGATGGTGGTCACCGCGATACCGGAGCCCAGGTCGATGAGCCGGTTGCCGTCGACGTCCTCGACGATGCCGCCGCCGGCCCGTGCGGCGAAGACGGGCATCGTGACACCGACGCCGCTGGAGACCGCCGAGCTCTTTCTCTTGGCGAGCTCCACGGAGTTCGGGCCGGGAATTTCAGTGGCGAGCAGACGGCTCTGTTCCAGGTCGGTCACGCGGTCAGCCTAGTCGGCCACCGCCCTCGCGGGAGGCCGATATTGCCATCACCGCAGCCCGTCCGGAGCCCGCGGCACAGCGGCCCGCCGGAGCCCCGCCTGCCGCACGACCGGGCGGCGCAGCTGACGGGGCATGGCCGGTATCGAGCCCAGCAATGGCACACTGGTGACCGACGAGGTGCCGTGACCTGCCGGTCCGGCGCCCTATCCGCGCCCAACCGCCGCAGATGAACGATACGAAAAACACCGAAAGACGCTGACTATGGAACTCGTAACATTCCTGCCCCTGCTGATCATCCTGGGCGGATTCATGTTCTTCGCTTCGCGCCGCCAGAAGAAGGCCATGCAGGCCACCATCGACCTGCACGAATCGCTGCGCATCGGCGACCGCGTGCACACCACCTCCGGCCTGCAGGGCACCATCACGGGCCTCAGCGACGACAACGTCGACTTGGAGATCGCCCCCGGCGTCGTCACGACCTGGATGAAGCTGGCCATCCGCGACCGGATCGAGCCCGAAATCGACGAGGCCGACCCGATCGAGGACACCGACACCTCGCTGACCAGCGACTCGGACCTGGCCGCTGACCGCGACCGCCGCACCTTGGACTGAATCGCCAGGAGAGGCACGTACCCTTTCCGGGTGCGGGCGCACGTCCGGCGCGTCTAGATACTTCTGAGGAGACACAACAACGTGGCATCGCCTACGGCGTCTGTGCATTCATACCGCTACCTGACGCTGTTCCTGGTCCTGCTGGTCGGCGCCTATCTGCTGGTGTTCCTCACCGGTGACAAGAAGGCCGATCCCAAGCTGGGTATCGACCTGCAGGGCGGTACCCGCGTCACCCTGACCGCGCGCACCCCCGACGGGTCCGCGCCCACCCGCGAAGCGCTGCAACAGGCACAGCAGATCATCAGCGCGCGCGTCGACGGGCTCGGCGTCTCGGGCTCCGAGGTCGTCGTCGACGGCGACAACCTGGTCATCACGGTGCCCGGCAACGACGGAAACGAGGCGCGCAACCTGGGCCAGACGGCCCGGCTGTACGTGCGCCCGGTCGTGCACGCCATGCCCGCCGCCGAGGCCGCCCCGCAGGGCGGTGATCCCGGTGCCGCGCAACCCGGCGCCCCCGGTGATCCCGGTGCCGTTCCGCCCGGCGCGCCCGGTGCCGTCCCGCCAGGTGCCGGTGCCGTCCCGTCCGGCGCTCCCGGTGCCGTCCCGCCGGCAGGTGCGCCTGCCGCCCCGGCACCCGCCGCCCCGCCCGCGCAGCCACGACCGTTCCCGCTGGCACCCACCCCGGCCCCGACACCGGCACCCACGCCGGCGCCCGGTGCTCCCGCACCTGCCGCCCCGGCACCCGCCGCCCCCGCCGCAGGGGCCCCGGCACCCGCGGCCCCGGCACCGCCGGCGCCACCGGATGCCCGCAAGGATCTCGCCGAGCGCATCGCCTTCGAGAAGCAGCTCCGGCAGTCCACCAACCAGAACATCCAGATCCTGGCGTTGCAGTACCAGGCCGCGCGATGCAACGACGACGACGTCCTGGCCGGCAACGACGATCCCAACCTGCCGCTGGTGACGTGTTCGACCGACCACAAGACCGTCTACCTGCTGGACAAGTCGATCATCAGCGGTGAGCAGATCGAGAACGCCACCTCCGGCTTCGATCAGCAGGGCGCGCGCTACGTCGTCGACGTGCAGTTCAAGGGCGACGCGGCCGACACCTGGGCCAACTTCACGGCCGCCAATATCGGCACCCAGACGGCATTCACGCTGGACTCGCAGGTGGTCAGCGCACCGCAGATCCAGGAAGCCATCCCGGGTGGCCGCACCCAGATCACCGGACAGTTCACCAACGACTCGGCACGCGAACTGGCCAACGTCCTCAAATACGGCTCACTTCCGCTGTCCTTCGAATCGTCGGAGGCCGAAACGGTCTCGGCGACACTGGGATTGAGCTCACTGCGGGCCGGCCTGATCGCCGGCGCCGTCGGCCTGGCGCTGGTGCTGCTCTACTCGCTGCTGTACTACCGGGTGCTGGGCCTGCTGGTGGCCCTCTCGCTGGTGGCCTCCGGTGCGATGGTCTACGCCATCCTGGTGCTGCTCGGCAGATACATCGGTTACACGCTCGACCTGGCCGGTATCGCGGGTCTGATCATCGGTATCGGCACAACCGCCGACTCGTTCGTGGTGTTCTTCGAACGCATCAAGGACGAGATCCGCGAGGGACGTTCGTTCCGCTCGGCGGTGCCACGTGGTTGGGCCCGGGCCCGCAAGACCATCCTGTCCGGTAACGCGGTGACCTTCCTGGCCGCCCTGGTGCTCTACCTGCTGGCCGTCGGCCAGGTCAAGGGCTTCGCGTTCACGCTCGGACTGACCACCATCCTCGACGTCGTGGTGGTGTTCCTGGTGACCTGGCCGCTGGCCTTCCTGGCCAGCAAGTCGGCCACCATGGCCAAGCCGGCGTTCAACGGACTCGGAGCAGTGCAGCAGATCGCGCGCGAACGGCGACAGGTCGCGGGTGCCGGCGGATCAGCCCGCTCGACGGAACGGGGATAGCGAATGGCAAAGTCCACCAATCAATCCGACGACGCAACCGAGATCACCGCGTCCGACGCCGTCGAGCTGTCCACCTCCGACACCTCGGCCGCGGCAGGTTCGGCGGCGCTGCCGCACCACAGCTTCTTCACCCGGCTCTACACCGGCACCGGCGCCTTCGAGGTCATCGGCAAACGCAAGCTGTGGTTCGCGATATCCGGGGCGATCCTGGCTATCGCCGTGGCCAGCATCGTGTTCCGCGGGTTCACCTTCGGTATCGACTTCGAGGGCGGCACCAAGGTTTCGATGCCGGCCACCGGTGTCAACGGCACGGTGACCTCCGAGCAGGTCTCCGAAGCGTTCCACGAGGCACTCGGCCACGATCCCGAATCGGTCGTCATCGTCGGCAGCGGTGGTTCGGCGACCGTCCAGATCCGCGCCGAGACGCTCGACAACGCCGAGACCGAGAAGCTGCGCGATGTGCTGTTCGAGAAGTTCGCGCCCAAGGGCCCGGACGGCCAGGCCAGCAAGCAGGCCATCAGCGATTCGGCGGTCTCGGAGACCTGGGGCGGGCAGATCACCAAGAAAGCCCTGATCGCGCTGCTGGTGTTCGTGGTGATCGTCAGCATCTACATCGCCATCCGCTACGAGCGCTACATGGCGATCGCGGCGCTGGCGACGATGTTCTTCGACCTGCTGGTGACCGCGGGCGTGTACTCACTGGTCGGTTTCGAGGTCACCCCGGCGACCGTCATCGGTCTGCTCACCATCCTGGGTTTCTCGCTCTACGACACCGTCATCGTGTTCGACAAGGTCGAGGAGAACACCCACGGTTTCGAGCACACCACCCGGCGCACCTTCGCCGAGCAGGCCAACCTCGCCGTCAACCAGACCTTCATGCGGTCGATCAACACCAGCCTCATCTCGGTGCTGCCGGTGCTGGCCCTCATCGTGATCGCGGTCTGGCTGCTGGGCGTCGGCACGCTGAAGGACCTGGCGCTGGTGCAGCTCGTCGGCATCATCGTGGGCACCTACTCGTCGATCTTCTTCGCGACCCCGCTGCTGGTGACACTGCGTGAGCGCACCGAGTCGGTGCGTGCCCACACCCGCAAGGTGGTCAAGCGGCGGGACCGCTCCGCTGCGGCGGCCGACGTCGTCGCCGACGTGACCAGCGATGCCACCGAGGAAGCGTCCGCGGTGCCCGCCGCACCCCTGGCGAGCAAGCCGGCGCCCGGTGCCCGGCCCTCGCGTCCCAGTGCCAGCCGCCCCGGGCGGCCGACGGGCAAACCCAGCGCACGACGGGGATAACCGCATGCCCGCCGGGAGCAGACGCCGCGCGATCGCCCTACCCGTCATCACCGTCATCGGAATGCTGGTGGCAGGCCTGACGTCGTGCGCACGCGGTGCCGCCGAGCAGATCGACTATGTGGTCGACGGCAATGTGATCAGCTACAACACCAACACGGTGACCGGTGCCGCGTCGGGCGGGGCGCAGGCCTTCGCCCGGGTGCTGACCGGATTCGGCTATCACGGCCCGGACGGACAGGTGGTCGCCGACCACGACTTCGGGTCGATCGCGGTGGTGAGCCGCGAACCGCTGGTGCTGGACTACCAGATCGCCGACAACGCGGTGTATTCCGACGGCAAGCCCATCACCTGCGACGATATGGTGCTCACCTGGGCAGCGCAGTCCGGTCGTTTCCCGGAGTTCGCGGCCGCCAGCCGTGCCGGCTACCTCGACATCGCCGCGCTGGACTGCCAGCCCGGCCAGAAGAAGGCCCGGGTCTCGTTCTTCCCCGGCCGGGCGGTCACCGACTACACGCAACTGTTCACCGCGACGGCGCTGATGCCCTCGCATGTGATCGCCGACGAACTCGGTATCGACGTCACGACAGCGCTGCAGACCGCCGACCCGCAGAAGGTGCCGCAGATCGCCCAGGTGTGGAACACCACGTGGGATCTCAAACCCGGTATCGACCCCAAGCGCTTCCCGTCCTCGGGTCCCTACAAGATCGGTGCCGTCGGCGACAACGGCACGGTCCTGCTGACGGCCAACGACCGCTGGTGGGGCGCCAAACCGATCACCGAGCGGATCACGGTGTGGCCGCGCGGTGTCGAGGTCCAGGACCGCATCAACGACGGCAGCTTCGACGTCGTCGACGTGGCGACCGGATCGTCGGGCACCCTGACCACGCCGGACAACTACAACCGCGTCGACAGCCCGTCCGGTGGCATCGAACAGTTGATCTTCGCGCCGCAGGGACCGCTGGCCGCCCCGCCGGCCCGCCGCGCCGTGGCACTGTGCACCCCGCGTGACCAGATCGCCCGCAATGCCGAACTGCCGATCTCCAACGCCCGGCTCAACCCGGCCGCGGACAACGTGCTCACCGGGGTGGAAGGCGCCGCCGAGGCGGGCCAGTTCAGCGTCTCCAACCCCGACGCCGCCCGCGCCGCACTGGGCAATGTGCCGCTGACGGTCCGGATGGGCTACCAGACCCCCAACGCGCGGTTGGCCGCCACCGTCGGCGCCATCGCCAAGGCGTGCGCACCGGCCGGTATCACCGTCGTCGACTCCGCCTCGGAGGCCGCCGGGCCGCAGACCCTGCGCGACGGTCAGCTCGACGTCCTGATCGCCAGCACCGGCGGCGCCACCGGTAGCGGATCCACCGGGTCCTCGGCGCTGGACTCCTACACATTGTTCACCGGCAACGGTGACAACCTGCCCGGCTACACCAACCCGCAGATCGACGGCATCATCAGCGCGCTGGCCATCACGCCCGACCCCAAGGAACAGGCCAGGCTGGTCGGCGACGGCTCACCGGTGCTGTGGGGTGACATGCCGACACTGCCGCTCTACCGTCAGCAGCGCACGCTGCTGACGTCGAAGAAGATGAGCGCGGTCAGCGCCAACCCGACACGATGGGGTGCCGGCTGGAACATGGATCGTTGGGCACTGCGAGAGTGAGTGGATGACACAGCACACCGAGATCAGCCGGCTGATCGCCGAGATGACCCGGGAGGTCGCCGACTTCCCCGAGCCCGGTGTGGCATTCAAGGACCTCACCCCGCTGCTGGCGGACCGCCGCGGGCTGGCCGCGGTCACCGATGCGCTTGCCGAGGTGGCTGACGGTGCCGATCTGATCGCCGGTATCGACGCGCGCGGATTCCTGCTGGGCGCGGCCGTCGCGACCAAACTGGGCACCGGGGTGCTGGCGATCCGCAAGGGCGGCAAGCTGCCGCCGCCGGTGCATCGCGAGGAGTACGCCCTGGAGTACGGCTCCGCGGTGCTGGAGATCCCGGCCGAGGGAATCGACCTGACCGGTCGCACCGTTGTCATCATCGACGATGTACTGGCCACCGGTGGCACGGTGGCCGCCGCACGGCGGCTTTTGCTGGAGGGTGGGGCCGTGGTCCCGAGCGCGGCCGTGGTGCTGGAGTTGACGGCATTGGGCGGACGCGACGTGGTGGCACCGCTACCGGTCACCAGCCTACGGATCATCTGAGGGATATTCTCGAAGTTCGGAGTTGAAGGAGGTGACGGACGTGGCTGACGACAAGGGCACGGTCGCGGCCGTTCCGCCTGCCGCCGCGGACCTGCCCGGCGAGGACACCGTGGCGATGGAGGTCGTCAAGGCCGACACCGCGCCGGAGACCGCCAAGACCTCCGTCAGCGCCTCCCGCCGCGTGCGGGCCCGGCTCGCGCGCCGGATGACCTCGCAGCGCGGTGCCATCAACCCCGTCCTCGAACCGCTGGTCGCCGTGCACCGGGAGATCTACCCGAAGGCCGATCTGACGCTGCTGCAACGGGCATTCGCCGTCGCCGAGGAACGGCACGCCACCCAGCTGCGCCGCTCCGGCGACCCATACATCACGCATCCACTCGCCGTCGCCAACATCCTGGCCGAACTCGGCATGGACACCACCACATTGGTGGCGGCACTGCTGCACGACACCGTCGAGGACACCGGGTACACCCTGGAGGCGCTCACCGCGGAGTTCGGCGACGAAGTGGGCCACCTCGTCGACGGCGTCACCAAACTGGACCGCGTCGTGCTGGGCAGCGCCGCCGAGGGCGAGACCATCCGCAAGATGGTCATCGCGATGGCCCGCGATCCGCGCGTGCTGGTGATCAAGGTCGCCGACCGGCTGCACAATATGCGCACCATGCGGTTCCTGCCGCCGGAGAAGCAGGCCCGCAAAGCCCGCGAGACCCTGGAAGTCATTGCGCCCCTTGCGCATCGGCTCGGCATGGCGACCGTCAAGTGGGAGCTGGAGGATCTGTCGTTCGCGATCCTGCACCCCAAACGCTACGAGGAGATCGTCCGGCTGGTCGCCGACCGGGCACCGTCGCGCGACACCTACCTGGCCAAGGTGCGTGCCGAGATCGTCGCGACGCTCAACGCATCGCGGATCACCGCGACAGTCGAGGGCAGGCCCAAGCACTACTGGTCGATCTATCAGAAGATGATCGTCAAGGGCCGCGATTTCGACGATATCCACGATCTGGTGGGTGTGCGGATCCTGTGCGACGAGATCCGCGACTGCTATGCCGCCGTCGGCGTTGTGCACTCGCTGTGGCAGCCGATGGCGGGCCGGTTCAAGGATTACATCGCCCAGCCGCGGTTCGGTGTTTACCAGTCGCTGCACACCACCGTCGTCGGCCCGGAGGGTAAAGGGCTGGAGGTGCAGATCCGTACCCGCGATATGCACCGCACCGCCGAATTCGGTATCGCCGCGCACTGGCGGTACAAAGAAGCCAAGGGGCGCAACGGTGTTGCTGCCGGCCAGGCCGCCGAGATCGACGACATGGCGTGGATGCGCCAGCTGCTGGACTGGCAGCGAGAAGCCGCCGACCCCGGTGAATTCCTGGAATCACTGCGCTATGACCTCGCGGTCGCCGAGATCTTCGTCTTCACCCCCAAGGGTGATGTGATAACCCTGCCCGCCGGGTCCACCCCGGTCGATTTCGCGTACGCCGTGCACACCGAGGTCGGGCACCGCTGTATCGGCGCGCGGGTCAACGGCCGGCTCGTCGCGCTGGAACGCAAACTGGAAAACGGCGAAGTGGTGGAGGTTTTCACCTCCAAGGCCCCCAATGCCGGACCGTCACGGGACTGGCAGACCTTCGTCGTCTCGCCGCGGGCCAAGGCCAAGATCCGGCAGTGGTTCGCCAAGGAGCGTCGCGAGGAGGCGCTCGACGCCGGTAAGGACGCCATCGCCCGCGAGGTTCGCCGCGGCGGACTTCCGTTGCAGCGCTTGATGAACGGCGACTCGATGGCCGCGCTGGCCCGCGAGTTGCGCTACCTCGACGTCTCGGCGCTTTACACCGCGGTCGGTGAGGGGCACATCTCGGCACGGCATGTCGTGCAGCGGCTCATCGCCCAGCTCGGCGGCGCCGACGACGCCGAGGACGAGATCGCCGAGCGGTCCACACCGTCGAATATCACTGTGCGGCAACGCAACAACGACGATGTCGGTGTCGCGGTCCCGGGTGCGCCCGGTGTGCTGACCAAACTCGCCAAATGCTGCACACCGGTGCCCGGCGACACCATCATGGGTTTCGTGACGCGCGGTGGTGGTGTCAGTGTGCACCGCACCGACTGCACCAATGCCACCTCGCTGCAGGATCAGTCCGAGCGCATCATCGAGGTGCAGTGGGCGCCGTCGCCGTCCTCGGTCTTCCTGGTGGCCATCCAGGTCGAGGCGCTCGACCGGCACCGGTTGCTCTCCGATGTCACCCGGGTGTTGGCCGACGAGAAGGTCAACATCCTGTCCGCGCAGGTGACGACATCGGATGATCGAGTTGCCATCAGCCGCTTCACCTTCGAGATGGGGGACCCGAAGCATCTGGGTCACGTGCTCAATGTGGTGCGCAATGTCGAGGGTGTCTACGACGTGTACCGGGTGACGTCCGCGGCCTGAGTTTGGTGCGGCTCTGAATTCTCTTCTGTCACTTGGGTTTCTGTAGTCACATCGCGCGGTTTTGTGTCGGTGTATCGAACTAGTGTTCGAGTATGGGTTCAGCGGGTGTGGTGGCGGATCGGGCGACGGTCAAGGCCGCGCTGGAGCGCTTTGAGGCGGCGGCGGCGGAGTTCGCGGCCCTGTCGCTGGACGCGTTGAGCCCGGTGGATTTGTTGGCGGTTGCTGATCGTCGCGAGGCGCTTCGCCGCGCACAGGGCGCAGTGGATCACCGAATCGTGGGCCGGTTGGCCGCCGAGTGCGATCCACGAGAACTCGGTGCGAAGAACATGGCGGAGGTGTTGGCGGCCCGGTTGCGGATCTCGCGGGCCGAGGCGCGCCGGCGTATCGCCGACGCGGCCGATTTGGGTCCGCGGACGGCGATGACCGGCGACGTGTTGGATCCGGTGCTGCCGGCCACCGCCGCGGGGGTGGCAGACGGGGTGATCGGGTCGGAGCATGTGGCGATCATCCGGTCGACGATGGGTCATCTTCCGGGGTTCGTCGACGCGGCGACGCGGGAGACCACCGAGCGGCAGTTGGCGCAGTTTGCCCGGGGGTTCGGCCCGGAGGAGCTGGGTGTGTTGGCCAAACGCACCCTGTTGTTGCTTGATTCTGATGGGACGCTGTCGGAGGGGGATCGCGGCCGGCGCCGCGGG
>JACPVR010000004.1 GCA_016197405.1 Mycobacterium sp. | reverse complement strand
ACGCCAACAGCCACACCGGCATCAGCCACCGACATCCCAGCACGAACATGAACCCAGAACTGACGAACCTTCAACAACGCAACACCAGGCACTGCAACACTCCTTCACAGACGTGTTGCAACCACCCCTTGAAACCGCCCGACGCCATTGCGTGTTCTGCGCACGCTCGCGCCGAGGGCCGAGCGCAGAGCCGAATTCAGCCGAGCTGGAAGCGGATCGGCAGGTGTTTGAGTCCGCCCACGAATGTCGTCGCGACGTACTCGGGACGCCCGTCGAGCTCGATCGAACGCAGCCGCGGCAACAGCGCGGAGAAGAAGCTGTTGATCTCCATGCGCGCCAGCGCCGCGCCGAGACAGAAATGCACGCCGTAGCCGAATGCCACGTGCTTGTTGGGGTCGCGGGAGATGTCGAACCGGAACGGATCGGCGAAGATCTCCTCGTCGCGGTTGCCGGACGGGTAGGAAAGCAGCACGGAATCGCCCGCGGCAATGGAGATGTCCCGCACCACGGTGTCCTGTTGCGCGGTTCGCATGAACTCCTTGACCGGTGTCACCCAGCGGATCATCTCCTCGACCGCCGACGGCATAAGCGCCGGTTCGGCCTGCAACCGGGCCAGCTGGTCCTGATTCTCGATGAGCGCATGCAATCCCCCGGAGATCGTCGCGCTGGTGGTGTCGTGTCCGGCGGTCGCGATGATCGCGTAGTAGGACACCGTGTCGATATCGGACAGGGGTTCGCCGTCGATACGCGCGTTGGCAATGGCCGATGCCAGGTCCTCGGTCGGGTTGGCCCGACGCGCGGCCGTTATGTCGTTGAAGTAACTGAACATCTCGAAGAGCGCCATCCCTCGCTCCTCCATCGTGGCGCCACGCTGGAACTCCTCGTCGTCGTTACCGAAGAGCTCCTGCGTGTAGGTCAGCATGCGCGGGAAGTCCGACTCGGGTATCCCCAGCAACGACATGATGACGTAGAGCGGGAAATTCACCGCCACTTCTTGGACGAAATCGCATTCGCCGCCGGTTGCGGCCATCCGGTCGACGAACTTCTCGGCCAGCTCGTCGACGCGAACTTTCAATGCGCGCATGGCTTTCGGCCGAAACCAGTCGGCCCCGATCGCGCGGACGACGCGGTGGCGCCGACCGTCCATGTGAATCAGCGTGCTGATGCCCATCGCCGCTTGTTGTTCGTCCCCCTCGATGGTCGTCAGCACCGGCCGCGGCGAGTTGGTGAAGATCGTGTGGTCCCGTTCGATCGACATGATGTCGTCGTGCTTGGTGATCGCCCAGAACGGCCGGTAGCCGGGAACGTCGACCCACGCCACCGGTTCGGTGACACGCAGGTGTGCGAGCGCCGCATGCAGCCGTGTCTCATCGGCGTAGGCCTGTGGGTCGGTGAAAACCGCTGCAGCGGGGTCCATTACCAGTTCGGTCATTTCGCTTCCTCCGAATCACAGACGACACCGGTCGCGGATTGCGCACGTTGTTCATAGGACTTACGAGCTTCGACGTCGAAGTCGAGAAAGAGTCGGTCAGCGCCCACCCGCCGGTTCACCCAGCGTCGGGCCCGCGGGCCGAGCATCGACACCAGCGGGCCGAAATGCCGCGTCACCTGCGGTAGTGCAACATGCGTCCGGGGCCGGTTCAACACCGCGACGATCGCGTCGGCGATGGCGTCCGGCTGCACCGGTTTACCCAGACCGCTGGACGCGGTACCGGCGATCAGCTCGGTCTGGGTGAACGGTGGCATGACGACGCTGACTTCGACTCCGTGCGGCGCGAATTCGTCGGCGAGCGCCGTGCTCAGCCCGACGACGGCGTACTTGGTTCCGGCGTACAGCACCTGGCCGGGGATCGCCATCACACCTGCCATCGACGCGATGTTGACGATGTGTCCGCAGCCGCGCGCGACCATCTCGGGCAGCACCAACTGGCAACCGGTCAGCACACCGTAGAAATTGACCTCGATCGCCGATCGGAACGCCTGCTCGGGCTGGTCCAGGAAGGGGCCGACGGGCATCACACCGGCATTGTTGATCAGCACGTCGATCCGTCCGGCGCCGTCGGATCTGGCCCGGTCCAGGAAGTCGGCGAAGGATCGGCGATCGCTGACGTCGAGCGGATGCCCCGTAACCTGCCCCCGCTGGGCCAGTGTTTTCACCGCCGAATCAAGCTGCACCACATCACGATCGCCGATCACGACGCGGGCGCCGCGGGTCGACAACGCCGTGGCCGTGGCGTAGCCGATACCGCGCGCCGCGCCGGTGATGGCGACGGTCTTGCCGGTGATGTTGTCCATTCAGTGCCCCCTGCGAACATCGTCGAGTACCGCGGTGATCACCGGCTCGGGTGTGCCCGCCCCGAAACCTGGTAGCACCCGGTCGATCACGCCGGCGCAGCGCTGCCGGAGAGCGTCGGCTACATCGTCCACGGGTGCGACGACGGCGAAGGCACACAGCACCTCGTCGTCGATCAGATCGGTCATGGCATCCCAGTCGCCGTCGAGCGACAGCCTGCGTAGTTCGGGTTGCAGGTCACCCCAGCCGTGCAGGTCCAGTACCGGACGGTAGGCCGGGGTCGACGCGTAGAACGCGATCTGCTTGCGGAAGGCCCCGGCGGCCGCGGCGAGTTCGTCTTCGTCGCGCCCGGTGACCACGAAGACCGGACTGGATACCTGGATCTGCGCACGGCCGCGGCCACTGCGAGACAGCCCCCGCTGCAGAGCGGGCACGGTGACTTCCTCCAGATAGCGCCGGGTGCTGAAAGCATGCGCCAACAGGCCGTCGGCGACCTCTCCGCACATCTCGGTCATCGACTCACCCACCGCGGCGAGGAAGATCCTGGGTGCGGGCACGTCGACGGGCTCAGGTGTGAACATCGGTGTCATCAACGTGTGGTTGTAGAACCGGCCTTCGAAGCGAAGTCTCTCGCCGGTACGCCAGCAGGACCAGATCTCACGCAGGGCGGCGACGAACTCCCGCATCCGCGGCACCGGGTGGCTCCACGGCATGCCGAACCGCTTCTCGACATGTGCCTGCACCTGGGTGCCGAGACCCAGGATGAACCGCCCCTGCGAATAGGCCTGCAGATCCCAGCCCAGCTGCGCCACCGTCATCGGGTTGCGCGCGAACGCCACCGCGATGCTGGTGCCCAGCTCGATACGGGAGGTGTGTTCTGCCGCAAGCAACATCGGCAGGAACGGATCGTGGTTGATCTCGCCGGTCCAGCAACCGTCATAGCCCGATTCTTCGAGTTCACGCGCCACCGCGGGCACACGCTCGAGCTGGCTGGGAACACCGCGGTCGATCTTCAACCCGGTGGCCGGCGATCCACTCATCGCTGCGGGCAGCGCGTCGCGCCCGGGTCGGTACCGGCCATAACCGGTGACGCTACAGTAAGCAATTCCGTAAGGTCAACGTGACCGGCTGGGCTTGATACCGAGCGCTACTATCGAGCGACCGTCGCATGAGGAGTCGTATGGCAGGGGCGCAGGACTGGCAGGACACGCTGGCCGACCTGGACCGACGACGTCAGCGCTCACGCGCCATGGGCGGCACCGAACGACTGGCCGCGCACCGGGCCAAGGACAAGCTCGACGCCCGCGCCCGCATCGACAGACTTCTGGATGCCGGCAGCTTCCACGAACTGGGCACCCTGGTCGGCGGTGAGGTCGCGGCCGACGGAATCGTGGCGGGCTCGGGTCACGTCGACGGCCACCCGGTGATGGTCGGTGCCGAGGATTTCACCACCATCGCCGGAACCATCGGATCGGGTAGCAACGCCAAGCGCTACCGGCTGGCCGAACTGGCGCTGCGCAACCGGATCCCGTTGGTGATGCTCCTGGAAGGAGCGGGGTTTCGGCCCGGCAAGCACGGCGGCCGGTCGCCGACCGACCTGATCGCTCAGGCCAGATGCTCAGGACTGGTACCGACGGTGGCGGCGGTCCTCGGGCCGTCGGCGGGTCACGGGGCACTGGTCGCGCCGGTCTGCGATTTCCGGATCATGAGTCGCCAGGGCGCGATATTCACCGCAGGCCCACCGGTGGTCAAAGAGTCGACCGGAGAGGACATCTCGAAGGAGGATCTCGGCGGTCCCGATGTCGCTATCCGCAGCGGGGTGATCCACAATGTGGCCGACGACGACGGTGCCGTCATCGACGAGATCCGCCGGTATCTGTCGTACTTTCCGTCCAGTGCGTGGTCGTATCCGTCTGCCCGCACCGCCTCGGCGTCGATGCGGGAGCGCGCCACACCCGAGCTGCTCGATATCGTCCCACGGGACAACCGGCGGGTGTATGACATGCGCGCCGTGCTCGACGTGGTCTTCGACGACGCCGGCTGGTTCGAGGTTGCACCACGGTTCGGCCGCGCGATCGTCTGCGCCCTGGCTCATCTCGGCGGTCATCCCGTCGCCGTGGTGGCCAACCAGCCCAATGTGATGGCCGGTTCCATCGACAACGACGCCGCCGACAGAGCGGCACATTTCATCATGGTCGCCGATTCCTTCCACCTGCCGATCATCTTCCTGGCCGATAATCCGGGGATGCTGCCGGGCAGCCGGTCAGAACGCAGCGGGATCCTGCGCAGCGGTGCACGGATGTTCACCGCTCAGACGATGGCGACAACAATCAAGCTGCATCTGACCTTGCGAAAGGCCTACGGATTCGGCTCGATGGTGATGTCGCTGTTGGGATTCGACGACCAGGTCGCCACCTTCGGATACCCCGGTGCGACGATGGGCGCCATGAGCGCCGCGGCGCTCAGCCGCGCATCGAACGCCGACGAAGACGCCAGCAGCGCGATGCGCGACGCCGAACTGCAGGCATCGTTCAACTCGGCGGAGAACCTGGGTTTCGACGAACTCATCGATCCCCGCGAGACACGGGACGCCCTCATAGCGGCCCTGCAGCGCGGCTTGCTGAGCAGGCAGTCCGCGGCAGCACCCGTCAGCCGCACCGCGATAGTCCCCTGAGCATCTGGAGTCTCGATGGCACTCAAACGCACCGATATCCTCGGCGGCTGGGAACTGGTGTCTTTCGAGGCCCGCGATAGCCGAACCGGAGCTGCCCGGCACCCCTTGGGCCGGCAGCCGCGTGGCCTGATCCTCTACACCGCCGATGGATTCATGTCTGCGCAGCTGGCCCCGGAAGTCGCCTCGACGCACACCGAAATCGGTGACTACATCGCCTATGGCGGTCCGTTCCAGGTCGACGAGCTGGAGTCCACCGTTCGCCATGACGTGCAGATGGCCACGATGCCGGACCTACTGACCCAGACCCAGATCCGCCACGTCTCCTTCGTCGAAGACCGGTTGGTGCTCTCGGCGACCATGACCGCCGAAGACGGATCGACCACCCACAGCACCCTGGTCTGGCAACGGCCCGATCCGCCGGAGAGCCGTTGACGGACAACGTTATCCGGTGCGTTCAGCTCCCCGGATCGGTGTCCCGGTACCGGGTGACGATCGGTTCGAGTTCGTCCGGGGTTGCCCCGTGCATGATGACCTTGTCGGCGCCGTAGGAGAACTCCTGCCGGATGCGGTCGACACACTGGGCCGCCGACCCGGTCGCCGAAGGTTCCAGCCACTCCTCGGGGATCAAGGTGGCGATGTGTTCGATCTGTTCGGCGCTGGCCTTGTGATCGATGCCGCCGGGAATGGCCGTCACCACCGGATCTTCCCGAAACCGCTTTAAAACAGCGGGATCCCAGCCGTTCGTGCTGACCATCAGGTCGCCGTAGCCCTGCAGATAGGTGGCCAGCCGGGCGACGGTCTTCTTGAGCCGCAGCTCCTCGGGCAGGTGGTCGCCGACGGTTGCGAAGCACGACCACACCTTTACGCTGTCCGGATCGCGGCCCGCCTGCTCGGCGGCGTCCTTGACGGTTTTCACCGCGCGCTGCAGCGTTTCCGGGGTGAAGTAGGTGTGCAGGATGACGTCGTCGAAGGCTCGTCCACCCAGCGCCAGCGTCTGCGGCCCGAACGCGACGATCGCCAGCCGGATGTCCTCCCGGAAATCGGGATCCAGGAACAGCACCGGGTACTTGCCGATCGGCCCGTCGTGGTTGAAGATCAGTTCGCCCTGCCAGAGCCGCCGCATCACCTGCGCGAAGTCTTCCATCTGGGCCGTCGTCACCGCCGGCACCCCGAAGGCGTTGTACATCGCGGCGATACCGCGGCCGATGCCCAGGGTGAACCGTCCCCGCGACAGCCGATGCATGGTGGTCGCCCAGGACCCGGTTATCAACGGATGCCTGGTGTTGTGATTCGTTGCGGCCGTGGCGATCTGCATCCTCGCGGTCACTGCGCAGGCCGCCCCGGTGAGCGACGACGCCTCCTTGACGTTCCACCGCTCGGAGATGAAGGCGGTGCCGAAGCCGAGGTCCTCACCACGCCGCGCCTCGTCCATAAGACCGGCCGGTCCTTCACCGCCTGCACCGGCGAGCAGGTAGTAGCCCAGTTCGTCGAGTACTCGTGTCACGCCCAAACTCCTTGTTTGTAGCCGCAATTCCAGACTTCGGTGATTCTCCCGTCGACCACGCGGAAGATCTCCATGCTGCCGACCGTTGTCGTGGTGCCGTCCTTGAGCTCCATGGGTGACTGATAGACGATCGCGACATGTTCGCCGTCGTCTCCGGCCACCACCAGATTGAGCTCGAAGCGGATGGTCTCGAACATCGCCCAGTGATCGACGATACGTGCCACCGCCTGCGCGTGAGTGAGCACCGTAGCTTCCCCCACCTCGTGCCGTATGACGGTCTCACCCATCAGCTCCTCGGCCAGAGCGAAGTCCCGTTCGTTCCAGACGACGAGGTTGTACAGCTCGACCACCTCACGCGCGGTCCTGCTCATTGGAAAACCTCCACCGCACCGATGTCTTCGATGGTGGCGACCGCCCGATCGACGAGCGCGATGCACAGCGCACGCGAGCGCGCTGGTAACGCGTCCCAGCCCACCAGCGTTATGACGGGCAGAACCATCAGGTAGCCGACGGCGAATCGGTACTGCCGCCATGCTTCGTCGAAGCCGTAATCGGTCACCCCGAAGTCGGCAAGCTGTCTCAGATATTGCCGCACCAGCGACTCGTCTTTTCCGCGACGGACCCCGGTCGGTAGACCTTGACTGATCAGATAGCCGATATCCGCGAGCCCGGCTCCACGGCAGACGAATTGGAAGTCGACGACCTTGAGCTGGTCTCCGTCGAAGAACATGTTGTCGGCCCGGATGTCGCCATGTAGCAGCATCGAACGTCGACTCAACGCGTCGAGGGCCTGTGGCGCCAGTTCGGTGAATCTCTCGGCATATCGTTGCACCGTGGGCGGGACCGAGGCCGCGGAATGGTCGCGGTATACCTGCCAGCCCAGCGCGAACACGGGAAGGAAGACCTCACGGGCGATCGCGGTGTCGATACTCGGAAAGTCCTCGGGCACTTCGGTCTCGTGCAGCGTCGACCATGCGTGCAGACCGGCGAGTTGCTCGATGCACACCTGGGCCTGCCGCAGCGACAGTCCGGCAAGATGATCGGCGTTGTGCCAGTTCTGCAGGTCTTCCATCACCAGCACGAAGTCGATCGAATCCTGCGCCATGCGAGCCGAATACACCCGAGGTGTCGCCAACGGTACGCGATCGGCTACCTTGCGGTAGAAGTTCAGTTCGCGGGTGTAGCCGCCCAGCATCTCCATCGCGCCGCGCGCCTCGGACTGTGCGGGCAGTTTCACGATGACGGTCGGCGGCACTCCGGTACCGGTGAGATGCAACCGGTACAGCAGTGACGAGAACCCGCTGTCCTGGGCGATCTGTTCGGTGCGAAGATCGGCAACGACGAGATCGTCCGGAAGCGAATGATGTTCGCGCAGTGCGTCGGTGAGCCACTCGGGATCGATCGCGCCGATTCCGGCAGGGGCCTCCGCTGCCGGACTCTTCATCACACCCCTCATCGCGTTATTTGACGCTGAACAAGCAACTTAGTTGTCGGACGTCTAATATGCAAGGGTGCCGTCACCCGCCCGTGGACTGACCCAACCGCAGCGTGTCGAGGCGTCGAGTCGGCGTCTTGTCGAGGCTGCCGCCGAACTCATCACCGAAAAAGGCTGGGAAGCGACCACGGCGGCAGAGATCGGACGGCGAGCCGGCTACAGCCGGGCAATGGTGCATGCCCGTTACGGCAGTAAGGACGCCATCCTCGACGCGTTCTTCGAGCACGGATACGTCCAACAGGTATTGCCCGGCCCTCAACCGGATGCCACCGGCATGGAGAACGCCGTGGCCCACTTCGGCCGGGTCCTGGAGTTGCACGCCCAGGATCGCGACTTCCTGCGGGCGATGTTCGTCATGACATTCGAAGCGGTCAAGACCACTTCACCGGTGCGATCCCGGTTACAGGCCTGGTTCCAGCGCGGTGTCGAAGCCGTCGAGGTGGGGCTGCGCAACGGTATCGCCGACGGATCGGTCCGACCCGATATCGACGTCGATCGGGCCGTCAACGACATCAGCGCTTCGGCGTTCGGTATCGCTTTCCACTGGATCGTGATGTCCGAACACTACGATCTGGCCCGCGAGCTGCAATACGTGCGGGATCGCATAGTCCGGGACTACGGCGCATGACAGCCCCGCGGCCGGGGACTCAGCGCAATTCGAAACCGGTGTAGCCGCCCATGGCGATCTCGTCGCAGCGGCGGCGGTACTCCGGTATGCCGCCGACATAGCCCATGTACATCCGCTTCTTGCCCGGCACATTGCCGCCGTTGTACCAGGAATTGCAGGACGGGTGCAGCATGACCGTCGGCTCGACAAGCGAGGTGGTGTGTTCGATCCAGTCGGCCTGCGCTGCCGGCGTCGCTTCGATGGTGCGGACACCACGTGCCCGCAGATCCACGACGCAGTCGGCGATCCATTCCACGTGCTGTTCCAGTGCCGCGACGAAATTCGTGGCGGCTGCCGGTGCACCGGGCCCCTGGATGGTGAAGAGGTTCGGGAAACCGGCGACCTGCAGTCCCAGATAGGACACCGGACCCTCGTCGGCCCACACGTCACGCAGCAGCGCACCGCCCCGTCCCCGAATGTCGATGCGACTCAACGCACCTGTCATGGCGTCGAACCCGGTCGCAAAGATGATGACGTCGAGTTCGTACATCCCGTCCTCGGTGCGGATACCCGTCGGGGCAACCTCGCGGATCGGGTTCTTCCGCAGATCGACCAAGGTGACGTTGTCGCGGTTGAACGTCTCGTAGTAGCCCTGGTCGATGATGGGCCGCTTACAGGCGAACGGGTGGGTGGGCACCAACGATGCGGCGGTATCAGGATCCTTGACGATGCGGGCCACCGCCTCGCCGTACAGTTTCGCCGCCATCCGATTCGCCTCGATATCGAAGAAGATGTCACCCCAGCTCAGCGCGCCCAGCACTCCGCCATCCTCGACGGCACGCAGCTGATCGGCCCGCGGCGCCGTCTTCAGTGGCAGCTTTGCGAGCATGTCGAACAGCACCGAGAAGGCGCTCAGGCGCGCGGCCCCGACCTGGTGTGCCCGCTGCTCGGCGCGGATCTCGGCATAGTTCGCCTTCAGTCCGTCCAGCTCACCGGGCTCGAATTTGCGAACGTGCCACGGCAGTGTGTAGGCCGCCGAACGCTGGAACACGCACAGCTGCCCGGCTTGGCGGGCAACGACGGGAATGAGCTGCACACCGGTCGAGCCGGTACCGATGACACCGACACGTTTATCGGTCAGATCGAATCCCTCGGCGGGCCAGCGACTGGTGAAAAGTGATGTCCCGGTGAACGAATCGATACCGGCGATATCGGGTTCCAGCGGTACCGACAGGATTCCGGACGCCGCGACGACGAAGGCGGCGACCAGTTCGGAGCCGGCAGCGGTACGCAACCTCCATTCGGCCGCGTCCTCGTCGAACGTCGCGGCAACGACCTCGGCGCCGAAGGCGATATCGCGGCGCAGGTCGAGCCGGTCCGCCACGAAGTTCAGGTATGCCTCGATCTCGGGCTGGGCGGGCATCGTCTCCGTCCATTCCCACTCCTGCTGGATCTCGTCGGAGAAGCTGTAGGAGTATTCGATGCTCTCTATATCACAGCGCGCACCGGGA
The DNA here is from genome assembly GCA_016197405.1 of Mycobacterium sp. Lineage (GTDB taxonomy): Bacteria > Actinomycetota > Actinomycetes > Mycobacteriales > Mycobacteriaceae > Mycobacterium. The sequence goes on along the minus strand of JACPVR010000004.1, from coordinate 475,402 downwards.
TAGCGGTTGACGTGCCAGGTTCCGCCCACGGCGTCGTCTTTCTCCAGCACCCGAACCACCAGTCCGGCTTCCCGCAACCGGTGCAGTGCATAGAGCCCGGAGAAACCGGCGCCGATGATCAAAACGTCGTAGCGGTCGGCGTTTTCGACGGTCATGAGTGCACACCTTTCCTCGGGGCCGTTGCGCTGCACGTTCGCCGGTCACCGGCGGACACCGCACGTGCGGTTCCTGCAGAAACTTATACCGTAAGGGATACAGTGAGCCTGGCAACGAAAAAAGGGAGCACGCGATGAAGGTGCCGTTCACCTGGAAGGTCACCGGGTGGTTCATGATCGGTTGGTCGGCGGAATACCAGGTCGGCGACGTCCGGGCGCTGAAGTATTTCGGTGAGGATCTGGTGGCCTACCGCGATACCGCCGGCGTGTTGCACCTATTGGAAGCGCACTGCAAACATCTCGGCGCCCATATCGGACACGGCGGCACGGTCGTCGGAGACTGCGTCGAATGTCCTTTCCACGGCTGGCGCTGGGGTCCGGACGGCTCGAACCGGTTCATCCCGTACCAACCCGACAAACCGAACCGCGGTCTGCGTCTGCGCTCCTACCCCGTCAAGGAGCAGTACGGCTGCATCTTCATGTGGTTCCAGCCCGAGGGCAAGGAACCGCAATGGGAGCTACCCGACATCTTCTGGAAGTTCCCGCAGTTCGAGACCGACGCCGATGCCTACTACCGGCCCTACCCGGAGTTCTCCAGCCGCGCGGATGCCATACCGGTGCACCCGCAGATCGTCGCCGAGAACGGACCCGACAGCGCTCACTTCCGCTACGTACACGGCGCAAGCGTGACGCCGGTATGTCTGCACTGGGAGCACGTCGACGAGGAGTGGCGGTTCCTCACGGGCTGGCCCGATGCCCGCAGCGAGGATCCGGATGCGATGGCGCTGCGCATCCACAGCCACTTCTCCGGGCTCGGGTTCGCGATGAGTGTCTTCGAAGGCACGTCAAACCATCGGCTGATATTCGCCTGCACCCCGGTCGACGACGAGGTCTCCGACATGTTCTATTCGATCTGGTGGCCCAAGATCGCCGGCGAGACCTCCGATGTTCCGCCCGAGCATGTCCGGGAAAAAGTCGAACGCCAATTCCTCAAGACGGTCTGGGAGGATGTCGAGATCTGGCGCTACCAGAAGTACGTCGAGCACCCGGCGCTGTCCAAGATCGACGCGAAACCGTATATGGCCATGCGGAAGTGGGCCACCCGATTCTATGAGGTTCCCGCGCACGAGAGCACCTCGGCGTGACGGTGCCTCGCGACAAGCTGGTGGGCCTGGTGGCACCGGGTCACACCGCCGTGATCACCCAGGAGCTCCAGGGTGCTGTCGTCGGCCCGAACGCCGGCCTGGCGGCGTTGGCAGATGAGGCCCGCCGGGAAGCGTTGCCGAATATCGCCCGACTGCTACCGGTGGCGCGATCGGCGTCGGTTCCGTTGGTGCACTGCCTTGTCCAGCGCCGCGCCGATGGTCTGGGCTCCAATCGCAATGCCACGCTGTTCGCGATCGGCCGAAAGGACGTCGCGATTCTGCCCGGTAGCGATGGCGCCACCCTCCTGCCGGAGTTCGGACCAGAGCCGCAGGACCTGGTGCTGCACCGCTGGCACGGCCTGGGCCCGATGGGCGGTACCGATCTGAACGCGATACTGCGCAACATGGGCGTGACGACGATCGTGGCGGTGGGAGTGTCGCTCAACATCGCCATTCCCAACCTGGTGATGGACGCCGTCAACGCCGGTTATCGAGTGGTACTCCCCCGCGACGCGGTGGCCGGAATCCCGGCCGATTACGGCACCGCGATCATCGAAAACACCCTGGCATTGCTGGCCACCGTCACCACCACCGACGAACTCATCGAGGCCTGGCGGTAAGTCAGTCGAGCACCCGGACCGGCACATTGCTCCAACCCGCGACGTTTTGCATGTTCACCCGTCGGCACCCGGCGAAATCGACTTCGAAGCGCGGCATGAAATCGAGCATCTTGTCCAGCGCGATGGCACTTTCCATTCTGGCCAGGGCGGCGCCGAGGCAACTGTGGATGCCGTAGCCCAGCCCCAGGTTCTGCGCCTCGGTGCGATCCCGGTCGATGTCGAAAGTGTCCGGTTCCGTCCATGCTTCGGGATCGCGATTGGCCGCGCCGCCGACCAGGAATACCGGTTTGCCGGCCGGTATCGTGACGCCGTGCAGCGTGATGTCCCGCAGCGAGCACCGCACGTTGTACTGTGCGGGCGCCTCATAACGCAGCAGTTCTTCCACGGCCGACGGAATCTTGCTGCGATCGTCGAGCAGCTTCTGCCACTGGTCGGGATTCTGGGCGAAAACCACCGCCGCATTGCCGAGCAATTTGGTCACCGTCTCGGCGCCGGCACCACCCAATAGCGTTGCGAATTCCGTTATCTCGATATTCGACAGTGGACCCATCTCACCGTCTTCGCGCTCGATCTCGGAATTGATGAGCTTGCTCAGCAGATCGTCACCGAGCTCCCCGCGGCGCTGCTTGATCAGTTTGTAGTAGTAGATGGCCATCTCGACCGCAGCCCGCTGACCGCTCTCGGTCATGTCGACCTCACCGGCCTCGCGGTGCAGCAGCTCATCGATCCAGTTCCGGACGCGTTGACTGTCTCCCTCCGGGACGCCTTGCATGGTGGTGATCACCTCGACGGGGAATAGCGCCGAAAAGTCCTGCACCATATCGAAACCGTTGCGGTCGACGGCCGACAGGTACTTGTCGACGAGCGCACCGACCATCGGCTTCTGCGCCTGGATGGCGCGTGGGGTGAAGACCTTGTTCAGCAGGCTGCGCATGTGACGGTGGTTCGGCGGATCCATCGTGATGATCGATCCGTGTTCGGTGACCTCACCTTTGCGCACCATCGCCAGGTCAACGCCGCGCGCCGACGAATAGGACTCGTAGTCCTTGTAGGCCGCCGCCACATCCTGATGCCGGGTTATGGCGTAGAAGTCGTACCGCTCGCTGTAATAGACCGGCGCCTCTTCGCGCATCCGGCGGTACGTCTCGTACGGGCCGTTGAAGAAGTCCTCGGAGAACGGGTCGAACACCACAGTTGTCGTCGTCATCTCGATCTCCCCTCAACGACGTGAGCTGATTGTTTTCGCCGTAGCCGACGGTGCGTCCGGTTGCGAGCCATCCGCAGGGAAGCGTTCGCGTAGACCTTCATCGGAGTGCGGAAAGGGGGCGAAGCCGTGCCGGTGATGCTGAACGGCAGATCGGATCCGACCACCGACCGGTAGTGCGTGAACGCGTCGAAACCGGCCTTGCCGTGATAGGCACCCATCCCGCTGTGTCCCACGCCGCCGAACGGCGCCGCCGACGGGATCATCTGCGCGGCAAAGTCATTACGGGCCACACCGCCGCTGCGGGTGTGAGTCACGAAGGTGCGAAAATCGTCGCCATCGGGTCCGTACCAGTACGCCACCAATGGAGCCGGTCGGTCGTTGATGTAGTCGATCACATCGCATAGCCGCGAATACCCCATGACCATCAGGACGGGTCCGAATATCTCCTCGGAGCTGATCCTCATGTGTGGCTCGATGCCGTGGACGATGGTCGGAGCGATCTTGCGGGTGGCGCGGTCGGGCAGTAGCTCACCTGCCGGGGCGACCGTCTCGACGGTGGCGCCCTTGACGTAGGCGTCGTCGATCAAACCGAGCACGCGGTCATAGTTCGGTTCGTTGACACAGGAGCAGTAGTCGTCATTGGTCAGCACGGCGGGAAACATGGCCTGCCAGGTGCGACGAGCGGCCTCAAGGAATGTCGGGAGCTGCGCCTCGGGAACGAAGACGTAGTCGGGGCACACGCAGACCTGCCCGCCGTTGACCATCCTGGCCGCCGCGACACGTCGCGCCGCCTGCGCGATATCGGCGTCCGGTGCCACCACCACCGGGTTCTTACCGCCGAGTTCCAGGGTGACCGGTACCAGATTGTCAGCCGCGGCGCGCTGCACCAGAACTCCGATCTCGGGCGACCCGGTGAAGAACAGGTGGTCGAACGGCAGCCTGGTGAATTCCGCCGCTACATCGCGCCCACCGGTCACGACATAGAGCTCATCGGACGTGAAGTATCTCGGCGCCAGCTTACGCATCAGTTCAGCTGTGGCAGAGGTGATCTCCGACATCTTGATCATCACGCGGTTACCCGCGGCGAAGGCCGCGGCGGCAGGCAGGACCACCAGGTTCACCGGAAAGTTCCACGGGCCGATGATGCCCACCACACCCAGCGGCGTCGGTTCGACATCAGCCTTGAAGCCCAGAATCCGAGCGGCTCGCATCAGTTTGGTTGGCTTCATCCATTGCGCGACATGGGATCTGGTGTGCTCGATGACGGGGATGATTCCCACCACTTCGGTGAACAACGATGCGGCCCGGGAGCGGGTACCGAAATCGGCTGCCATGGCGTCGAGGAAGGCATCGGTGTTGTCCAACAGCAATGCGAGCAGTCGGTCGATGCGGTTACGCCGAACATCGACATCAGGCGGCCCCTCGGCAACGAACGCCCGGCGCTGCGACGCCAGAATATCGCCGAGGCCCGCGGGTCCCCCGACCACGTCGTCGACTGCAGCCTGTTCGATGCTCACCGCCGTCAGGCCTTGTACGGCTTGGCCTTGACGAATCCGCCCGCATCGACCCGCAGCTGCGTACCGGTGATGAAGCGGGCATCGTCGCTGGCAAGAAACACCACCGCGTTCGAGACATCCTGCGGTTCGATATAGGGAACCGGCATGGCCTGCATCGCCGGGAAGGAGGCTTCGGCCTCTTCGCGGGTCGGGGATTTCAGATCGGGCCGGAAAACCCGATACATGCCCTCGTTGTGCAGCATGTCGGTGTTCACATTGGTCGGATGGACGGCGTTGACCCGAATCATTCTCTTGGCCAACTGGATAGACAGATCATTGACGTAATGTGCGACGACCTGTTTGGCGAAGCTATACCCGGCGCCGCCCGGTCCCTGGCTGGTGGAACTGCCGAGCAACGCGGCCAGAGAGCCTGTCGCGATGATCGAGCCGCCGTCGTTGACATGCGGCAGGCTCGCCTGGATCACGTTGAAAACCCCCACCAGGTCGGTATCGATGGTGTCTGACCACGATTGGATGGTCTGCCCTGTGCCCATGGCACAGATCCCGGCGTTGGCGACCACCACGTCGAGCCGGCCGAGTTCGCGGACACCGTCTTCGACGGCCTTCCACACCGCGGCGCGCTCACGCACATCCACGATGACGGTGTGGGCCCGCACACCCTCCTTCTCGACAAGCCGTGCGGTCTCGTCGAGATCCTCGGGCCGCGCCAGCGGATAGGTGTTTCCGGCCAGGTCCGCACAGATGTCAAGGGCGATGATGCTCGCGCCTTCCGCGGCGAGGTTCACCGCGTGTGAACGGCCCTGCCCGCGAGCAGCACCCGATACCACGGCGACCTTGTCATCCAGTTTGCCCATGTATCTGACCTTTCACGTGCTGGCGAATGTTGTTGCGGTTTTTCATTTTCGACGCGGCATCCGGACACCGATCGTCTTGGTCTCGAGGTACTGCTCGAAACCCTCGATACCGCACTGCCGACCCACCCCGCTGTTCTTGTAACCGCCGAAGGGCGCGTCGGCGCCGTAGTACATGCCGCCGTTGACACCAACGGCACCGGTCCGGATTCGACGAGCGACACTCATGGCGCGTTCGGTGGAGCGCGACAACACTGCGCCGGCCAACCCGAATGGATTGTCATTGGCCAGCCGGACTGCGTCGTCGTCATCATCGAAGGGCATGATGACCAGCACTGGGCCGAAGATCTCCTGCCGAGCGATCGGTGCGGAATTGTCCACGCCCACGATCACGGTGGGTTGTACGAAGTGACCGTCCAACAGATGCTCGGCGAGGCCTTCGGACTTGCCGTATGCGGCACCGCCCGTGGTGATTTCGGCTCCGCTGCCGCGTGCCTGGTCGCAGGCGTCGAGAACCTTCTGCCGTTGTGCAGCGCTGATGAGCGGCCCGACGAGGGTGTCGGCATGCACCGGATCACCGACCGGGACGTTGGCGAAAACCGTTGTGACGCCGGCGACCGCTTCATCGAACAGCGAACGGTGCACAAGCATGCGGGTCGTCGACGCACACGCCTGGCCGGCATGGACACAAACCCCCACGGCGCTGGGGATGATGGCGGCCGGATTGGCATCGTCGAGGACCACGAGGGCCGACTTCCCCCCGAGCTCCAGGAAGGTGCGTTTCATGGTGTCGGCGGCCTGACGCATCAATGCCCTGCCCACGGCGGTCGATCCGGTGAACGAGATCAGATCGACCCGGGGATCGGCGCCCAGACGCGCGGCGACGTCGTTGGACGGTGTCGGCACCACATTGACCACGCCTGCCGGGATGTCGGTGTGTTCGGCGATCAGACGTCCCAACCGGGTGGCATTCCATGGCGTGTTCGGGTCGGGCTTGAGCACCACGGTGTTACCGGTGGCCAGGGCGGGCCCGAGTTTGTTGAGGATGACCTCTATCGGGAAGTTCGACGGGGTGATCGCGGCGACCACGCCGGCCGGCTCCTTGACGACGGTGCGCACGTTCCGGTCGCCGAACAGACCCCCACCGTCGAGTGTTCGTTCCCAGGCGAACTCGTCGATCAGGCCTGTCGGATAACGCAGGGCGGCGGCCAGCGGCCAATCCAGCTGCGCCGACTGCGTTGTCATCGCCGGGCAGCCCACCTCGGCGATGAGCTCCTCACGAAGGTCCTCCTGCTCGGCTTCCAGAGCCGATTGCAGCTGTTGCAGGCATCGTTTGCGGAGTTCGACATCGGTCGACCAATCACTGTCGTCGAAGGCCCGCCTGGCCGCCCCGATGGCCCGGTCCATATCGGCGGGGCCCGCGGCCGTGGTCGATCCCAACAGCAGACCCGTTGCCGGGCTGACATTGTCGAATCGCTCACCGCTAGCCGATTCCACGAGTAGGCCGTCGATGAGCATGCGCACCTCGGCGCGCTGGGCCACACGGCGTCCCAGGTCCACGCTGGGCGCCGATTGATCCGCCAGGATCTCGCTCACCTGCCACCTCCCGCGCTCACACCGATTCCGCCGCCACATCTGGGCTGCCCAACTGTAATAGTTACAGTAACCTAATCCATCGGCTGGTCGGAAGTGGGTCGCACGTTTCCCCGGCCCCGACTCGGCGCCGTGCGTAAACCCGTCTTCCCCGTCGGTATTCACGAGCACTAGATACGATACTGTAAGCGCTACAGTTGCACCGGCCAGCCGGAGAATCGAGGACTCCCGATATGCACGATGTGGCCATCATCGGCGTGGGCATGCACCCATTCGGTCGATTCGAAGGCAAGACCGCCATGCAGATGGGTGTCGACGCAATTCTCGCCGCCGTCGCGGATGCCGGCGTGCAGTGGAGCGATGTCCAGTTCGCCGTCGGCGGCAGCTGGACGGTGGCCAACCCGGACGCCATCGTCAGCATGGTCGGACTCTCGGGTATTCCGTTCACCAGCGTTTTCAACGCGTGCGCGACCGCCGCCAGCGCGGCCCGGGCGTGCGCCGACGGCATCAGGACCGGCGACTACGACATCGGGATCGCCGTCGGCCTGGACAAGCACCCGCGCGGTGCCTTCACCGAGGATCCCAGCTTGGTCGGGATGCCGTCCTGGTACGCCGAGAACGGCCAATACCTGACCACCCAGTTCTTCGGCATGAAAGCCAACCGCTACACCCACGAGCACGGCATCTCGCACCGCACCTTGGCCAAAGTGGTCAACAAGAATCTGCGCAATGGCGCATTGAACCCGAATGCCTTCCGGCGCAAGCCGATCCCCGAGGACGACATTCTCAACGCGCCGATGCTGAACTACCCACTGACGCAGTACATGTTCTGCACTCCGGATGAGGGTGCTTCCGCGGTGGTGATGTGCCGGGCAGACATCGCGCACCGGTACACCTCGAAGCCGGTCTACCTGCGCGCGGTGGAGGTGCGCACGCGCCGCTACGGTGCCTACGAGGTCAACACCACATTCGCCCCCGTCGAGGAGGACGTCTCGCCTACCGTCTACGCCGCCCGTGCGGCTTTCGAGAAGGCCGGCGTAGCACCCGGCGATGTCGACGTCGTGCAACTGCAGGACACCGATGCCGGAGCAGAGATAATCCACATGGCCGAGTGCGGGTTCTGCGCCGACGGCGACCAGGAGAAGCTGCTCGCCGAAGGCGCGACCGAGATCGGCGGGTCACTACCGATCAACACCGACGGCGGCCTGATCGCCAACGGCGAACCGATCGGCGCATCGGGGCTGCGTCAGATCCACGAACTGGTGCGTCAACTGCGCGGTGAGGCCGGTGAACGCCAGGTTCCCGGTGCCCCCAAGGTCGGCTTCGCCCAGCTCTACGGCGCACCCGGCACAGCGGCCGCGACGATCCTGACCACCTGATCCGCCGAACAGACGCTTACGACCCCCAAAACGTGGTGAGCACGTGGCCCTAAGCGTCTGCTCGCCCAAGAAAGGAAGCCGTGATGAACGAGACCGAGACCTTCCGGGACGCGCCCATCTTCGACGCCGACCAGCACATGTACGAGACCGCGGACGCGTTGACGAAATTCCTCCCGGAGCGCTACCGCTACGCCGTGCAGTACGCCAGTTTCGGCAAGCAGACGCGGATCGTGATCAACAACAAGGTCAGCGACTTCATCCCCAACCCCACCTTCGAACGAGTGGCAGCACCGGGCGCGCACGAGAAGTTCTTCGCGGGTGAGAACACCGAGGGGCAGACGCTGCGTGAGATGCAGGGTGCGGCCATCGAGGCGCCCGCGGCGACACGGACCCCGCAGGACCGGGTCGCCGAGCTGGACCGCCAGGGCGTGGCCGAAGCACTCAACTATCCGACGCTGGCGAGCCTCATCGAACACGCCTCCGCGGACGATCCGGAGCTCACGCTGGCGATCATTCACGCCCTCAATCAGTGGATGGCTGAGCACTGGACGTTCAACTACGCCGATCGGGTGTACTCCACGCCCATCATCAACCTGTCCGAAGTCGAAGCCGCCCAACGTGAACTCGCCTACATCCTGGAGAACGGGGCGAAAGTCGCACTGATCAAGCCCGGTCCGGTGAACGGATTGCACGGGTGGCGCTCGCCGGCGTTACCCGAGTTCGACCCGTTCTGGCGTGACGTCGAGGCTGCCGGGCTGCCCATCGTGCTGCACGCGAGCTTCCCACCCCTGGACAGCTACATCGCCAAGTGGGAGCCGCCGCACACCCAGAACTTCATGAAACAGAGCGCATTCCGTTGGATGGCGCTCGGCCATCGGGAGATCGCCGATATGATCACCAGCCTGATCTGCCATGGCACCCTGACCCGATTCCCCAAGCTGCGCATCGCCAGCGTCGAGAATGGCAGCGGTTGGATCTTCCCACTGTTCAACGACTTCGAAGACCTGCAGAAGAAGATGCCGCAGAACTTCCCCGAACATCCACATGAGGTCTTCCGGCGCAATATCTGGGTCAGCCCGTTCTGGGAGGGTTGTGTGTCCGACGTGGTGAACACCGTCGGATGGGACAAGGTGATGTTCGGTTCGGACTATCCGCATCCGGAAGGCCTGCCCGAGCCCAAGGGCTACTGGAAGTACGCCGAGGGTATGGATGTCCGGCGCACATACGATTTCATGGGCGACAACGCCCGTCGGTTCATGGGCCTGCCGCTGGCCAACCCAGACCCGGCGGCGGCAGAGCCGCCCGCCTTCGCGCAGATCTGAGAGCTCAGCGTCGAGCGAGACTCATCGCTTACCGGGAGACCTTCTGGACGGGCGGCGAATAGTTCGGCTTTCCCAGCCCCAGCACGTGTTGGGCGATCATGTTGCGGAACACTTCCAGTGTCCCGCCGTAGATCCCGGCGAGCGGGGCGAACCGGTAGATGTATTCGGACGCACCGTCGTCCGGGGCTCCCGCCGTCTCGATCGGCAGCACGGACGCCGAGCCCAGGACATCCATCAGGTCGGGGCCGATGTCGCGCATGGTCTGAGCCAGAGCCACCCGCCCGAAGATGCTGGGCGTGGAATGAGCCGCCTCCATCCGGGCGATACTGCGGCCCAGCCGGTAAGCGATGGACGCGTCGTCGATGGGTCGGTCGCCAGCGGGGTCAGGACGCGAGACATGCAGCGCCACAGCATCGGCGGCGGCCGACATGAAACCCGCCTGATGCGCCATGATCGCCACGTCGCCCAGGCCGTCCTCGGGTGCGGAGACGGCGCCGTGCTCGGCGTCCAGCGGACCGCGCAGAACCGTCCAGCCGCCGTTGACCTCGCCGAGCACGTACTTGTCGGAGACCCGTACATCGCTGTAGTAGACGATGTTGGTGCGATCACCGTCGACGGTGCGGATGCCCTGGATCTCGATGCCGGGCAAGTCCAGCGGCAGCAGGAACATCGTCAAACTCTTGTGCTTGGGCGCCTGCGGATCGGTGTTGGTGATGAGAAACGTGTACTGGCAGTTGTGCGCGCCGGTGGTGAACATCTTGGACCCGTTGATGATCCAGCCCGCCCCGTCGCGTACCGCCCGGGTCTTGCAGGTGGCGATGTCCGAACCGCCCTCGGGCTCGGTGTAGCCCAGACACATCCGGACGTGTCCGCTGAAGACCTTCGGCAGCACCTCTTCGACGAGTTCCGGTTTGCCGAACGCGGCCACCGACCGGGCGACCATCGATGTGGTGCCCCAAGTCACCCACGGCACGTGCGCACGCCGTTTCTCCAGCTCCCAGATTCGGCGCCGGACCCGGCTGAAGCCGCCTTCGCTCTCGGGTTTCCACTCGGCTTCCAGATAGCCCGCCGCACCGAGCGCCAGATGCACACCCTCGTCGAAGTTGTCGCCGGTCTCGCGGTCGCGGCGGCGGACCTCATCGGTCACGTGCTCAGCCAGGAATGCCCGGACCTCGTCGAAGAAGTCCTTGTCGTCGTCATCGAGCGCGACGCGGGTGAAGTCCATGTGTTCTACCTCCTACACCGAAACGGGTTCGGTTGACAACGTTGCATTTTGGGCGCTCTCCCGCGCGGCCGCGATCTCGCCGACCCGTTTGGCGGTGGCACCGGGATCACCGCCGGCCAGCGGCCAGCCGCGGGCACGGACCAGGTATGCGGTTGCCGCGGCTTCCGCGGAGACACCGAGTCCGCCCTGGATGTGCACCGCCATCGTCGCTGCCCTGGCGGCCTCTTCGGCCATGAAAACGTAAGCGCAGCCTGCCAGCTCGGGCCGCTCATCGGGTTCGTTGTCCAGGAACCACGCCGCGCGTCGGGACAGGTTGCGCCCGCCCTGGACGGCGATTGCCATATTGGCCAACGGATGCGAGATCGCCTGCAGCGTACCGATCGGTACACCCAGGGTGTAACGCGACTTGGCGAACTCGGCGGCGATCGTCATCGTCTGATCGACCAGTCCGCTCAGCGCCGCCGCGGTGAGGACACGCCACTCGTCGAGCGCACGGTCGTAGGCAGCCACTGCTTCGGTGCCTGATGCCAGAACCGTCCGATTCTCGGCGGTGTCGGTGTCGACCCACGCCATCGGAAGTTTCCCGAGGTTGTCGATCCGATCGGGACGGCTCGCGAAGCCCAGCAGCACGACCTGCTCACCGTCGCGCATGATGATCCGGTCGGCGACCGATCCCGACGGGATCAAACGCACGGCGCCGGTGGCGTCCAATCGGGGGTCGAATGCCACGATCCGGGTGCCGGCCACCACTTCGTCGTCGATTCCGCCCAACCGTTCCCACAGTCGCGCGGCGCAAACGTGGTCGATCCACGGCACCGGTGCCAGCGCCCGGCCCAGTTCCTCGGCCACCAGGGTGAGATCGACCAACGACGCACCATCGCCGCCGGCCGCCTCACCGATGGCCATCGAGGCGGCACCCATACCGCACAACCGTTCCCACAGGCTCTTGTCGAACCCGGTTTCCTGTGCGGCCCAGACGACTTCGATCGGGCAGTGGCTGGTCAACAGTTGACGGTACGCGGCCTGCAGGTCTTTGTGGTCGTCGTTGAGGCTGTAGTCCAGCCGACGCAGCTCGTAGCGATCCATCAGCGTGCCAGCTCCCGATTTCCGAAGAAGAATTCTTCTGCGTTGTTGTAGAGGTAGTTGTCGAGGACCTCGGCGGGAAGGTCGAGAGCCTTGGCTTCGGGGATGACTCGGCTCTGCCGCAGCACGGGCCAGTCGGATGCGAATATGACCTTGTCGGGTCCGCGGGTTCGCATGTAGTGCAACAGCGAATCGGGCAGCCGCTTCGGGGACCACGCCGATGTCATCAACCGCAGATTCTGGTATTTGATCAACATCCGGATTGCGATGTCCCACCACGGGTCGGCCCCGTGGATCATGCAAAGTCGCAATTCGGGGAACCGCACGCATACCCGGTCCAGGTGTATCGGGTTCTGCACCTCGCCGGGGATGGGCGGGCCCGGCATCCCGGTGTTGACGCACAACGGCAGGTCGATCTCGGCGCACTTGGCGTACAACGGGTAGTACACCGCGTCGCTGGGTGGGTACTGGCCGTCCGCCCAGAAACTGGGCCCCACTACGGTGTAGGCGATCGGAAGATCAGCGACCAGCGCGGTCAACTCACGCAGGGATGCGACGGGCCGCAACAGATTGAGACCACCCATCGCGAGCGCGAACCGATCCGGATGTGCCTCGACGAACTTGCGAGCGGTGACCGACGGCTTGGCGATGTTGTCCATGAGGATCGCCTTGGCCACACCTTGAGAGTCCATCTCGTCGAGGAGTTCACCCAGATCGACCGGGTCGAACATCGACTTGGGACCTTTGAAGTAGTCGTCGCGTACCTTCGTCATGAACTGCGGCTGGTGTTCGGTCTCGCCGAAGTGCACGTTGACCAGACAATCGATGGCCTGCTGCGTCATCTCTTCCCTATCCCGCCGTGACCGACTGCATGGCTGTTGTTTTCGCCCAGCGATAGTCGGCCTTGCCGTTGCCGAGCCGGCGAACCGAATCGACGATGATGAACTCTTTGGGTACCTTGAACCGCGCCAGCTCCGACGCGCAGTGCGTGCGTAGTGGATCGTGGCCGACGTCGACGCCGTCGTGCAGTGCCACCAGCGCCACGATTTCCTGGCCCCACCGATCGCTGTCGCGGCCCACCACCAGGGCGTCGGCGACACCGGAATGGGCACGCAGCACCTCTTCTACCTCCTCGACGAAGACCTTCTCGCCTCCGGTGTTGACCACCAGGGAATCTCGGCCGAACAGCCGGAGTGTGCCGTCGGCCTCCACGGTGGCCCGGTCACCCGATACCACCACTCGTCGACCTTGCACGTCCGGAAAAGTCTTGGCGGTGGCCACCGGATCGTCGTAGTAGCCCAACGGAATCCGCCCGGTGCGCGCCACCCAGCCGACTTCCGGATCACCGGGATCGAGGAATCGGCTGTAGTCCTCCGACAGCACCAACCCACCGGTCCGGAACATGAACGTGTCGGAGCGTGTACCGCGCTGACTGTGCCCGAAGCCCATGTTCCCGGTCTCCGACGACCCGTATCCGTTGATCAGGGTGATCTGCGGCAGGTGTTCCAACAGGGCTTGCTGATGTTTGACATTGGTCGCCGCACCCCCGGTGCCGATGGCGAAGAGCGAGGAGAGGTCGTAGTTGCCACGTCCGAGTTCTTCGACGATGGGTGCGGCGTAGGCATCACCGACCATGGTCATGAGCCCGACCCGTTCCCGTTCGGCGGTCGCCAACACCGTCGCCGGATCGAACCGGCGCTGGGTATCGGACAACACGACGGTCAGGCCGGACAGGATGCCGGAGAACGCCGTCCACATGCCGGCCGCGTGCATGAGCGGCGATACCGCAAACCACGGTGCTCCACCGCCGCGCACCTTCTCGTGGATCTGCTCGACACCAGCGTGGTCGTCACCGTTCATCGACGACACGTACATATCGCTCTGGCGCCACAGCACACCCTTGGGCCGCCCGGTCGTGCCACCGGTACAGATCATCAACAGATCATCGGGCGAGGGTGTGCTGCCGTGATCGGGATGGTTCTGAGTCAGGACATCGTCGAGGGGCACCGCTCCGGGAAGTTCCGGATAGTCGGTGCCGTCGTCGACCGATATCAGGAGTTCGGCGCCGTCACAGGGCAGAACGTCGGCGAATTTGGCGCCGAGTGACCGGTGGTAGATCACGCCGCGCGGTTTGACGTAGGCCAGTAGGTCGGCCACCTCGCGGGGTGTGTAGTAGTGGTTGACGTTGACCGGAACCACCCGAGCCTTCAGACACGCGATGACCAGGTCGGGGTAGAGGTCGTTGTGCATGATCAGCGCAACGCGATCCTGCCCACACTCCCAGTTGCCGAGCGCCTCGCGTTCGGTGTGTGCGCCGAACCCCTGCGCCGCAAGGTAGTTGGCGATACGCCGTGTTCTCTCGGCGGATTCGGCGAAGGTGCTGCGCCGCTCACCGCAGACCGTCATGACGCGGTCCCCGACGACATCGGCCACCGCGTCCAGGACCGCGCCTACCGTCCATTCACTCACCCGGACACCTAGACCGACGCGTGGACGTCTGCGCCGATGAGAGTCAAGGCGTTGTCGCGCATCACTTTCCGGGTATCCTCCGCGCTGAACTCGGGGAATTGCGGGATGTCGGCAGTGAAGCTCATCGGATCGGCCAGCCCTTCTCCGTGCGGCCAGTCCGAGCCGAACAGGATCTTGTCGACGCCGATGGTGTCGGCAAGCACCTTGACGTCGTCCTCGTAGTACGGGGCGATCCAGACGTGGTCGCGCAGCTGTTCGACGGGATCGTTGCGGAAGTAGCGCGGATCGCTGTTGGCCGCCTTCTTGAGCCGCTTGATCAGCCGGTAGACGAAGTACGAACCGTTCTCGATGCTGGCCACCTTGAGCTTGGGGTGCCGGGTGAAGACCTGATGCACGATCAGGGAGGCCATGGTGTCGTGTATCGCCCGGTCGTCCATCAGCACCATGTCCAGAGGGTCACGCTTGCCGAAACCCTCGAACGTGTCTTTGCCGCCCCAGAGGGCTGGAACTGCCATATAGCCGCTGTCGGACAGATGAAAGACCACCGGCACACCGGCCTCGGCCAACCGCGCCCAGACCGGGTCGTGCAGCGGATCGCCCAGTGACCGCGGCTTGACCAGACCGGGCACGGGTGCGGGCCGTACCAGGACCACCTTGGCTCCGCGCGCGAGGACGAATTCGACTTCTTCGACGGCCTTTTCGGGATCGGCAAGCGAGATGATCGGCGCCGACAGGATCCGGTGGTCGGGACGATCGAATCCCCAGTCCTCGTCGAGCCACAGGTTGAAGGCATGCACCGACACCATGGTCGCCTCGATATCGCGCTTGAGCGCTTCCTCGACACCGCAGGCGAATGTCGGCAGCATGAACACCGTCTCCAGGTTCTGCTTGTCCAGGATCTTCACCCGGGCCTCGCGGTTCTGGTACTCGGGATGGTCGCCGATCCGGTCGACCTTCATCAGTGAGGCCGGGTCGACACCCTCGGGAATCTCACCGCGGAACAACAGGTCCAGGCAACCGGGTTCGATGATCGGGTCGAACGTGGGGTTCGGGATGAAGGTGTTGACCCGGCCACCCATCACCGCCCAGGTGCGCTTGCCGTCCTGATACATCTGCACACCGCGCCGGCGGAACTCCTTGGGCAGGTGGCGGGTGAACGAATCGATCGGCTCGTAGTAATGGTTGTCCACGTCGATGGCGCGATAGTCAAGCGTCATTCTGAGTCCTTTCAGGAGCTGTGCATCGGCTTCATACGCTCGAAGGCGGAAAATTCGGGGGGCGCTTCTCGAAGAATGCGGTGATGCCCTCGATGAAGTCGGGCCGCTGCATCGAGTCGTGCATGAGCCTCTCGGCCTTGGCACTGGTCTCCACCAGCGGTAGTCCGGCGTCGGCGTAGAGCTGACGCTTCATCACCGCCAACGAACTGGGTGCGCAGTTGGCGGCCATCTCCTCGGCGTAGGCCAACGTGCGCTCCATGAGTTGTTCGGCGGGCACGACCTCCTTCACCAGACCCAGCGCCGCGGCTTCCTCGGCGAAGAATGTCCGGCCGCTGAGCAACAGGTCGGTCGCGGCACCCCAGCCGATGAGCCGCGGCAGTATCCAGGAGATGCCGTACTCGGCGATCAGTCCGCGGCGAGCGAACGACGTGGTGAACTTCGCGCCCGCCGCGGCGAACCGCACATCGGCCATCAAGGCCTGCGACAACCCCATGCCCGCGATCGAGCCGTTGATTGCCGCGACGACCGGCTTGTCCAGCTGGGTCAGGAAATAAGGGTGCTTGCCCGCGACGAGCGCGCTCACATCGGTCTGGTTGGCCGACTCGACGGTCACCGTCGAGATGGTGCTCAGGCCTCCCATGTCAGCCCCGGCGCAGAATGCCCTACCTCGGCCGGTTATCACGATGACGCGGACATCAGGATCCGCTTCCGCGGCCGCGATGCCGGCGTAGAAGCCCGCGGCGAGCTCACCGCCCCAGGCGTTCATCCGTTCGGGCCGGTTGAAGGTCAAGACCGCCACCCCGGAGTCGCGGACCTCGTAGAGAACCGCGGGACTCGACTCGGTCGGGGACTGCGCGGTCTCGGCGACGACGGGTCCGTCGGCAGCACTCATCGAGTTGATCCTTCCTCGATATTCGGCCGCTTGATGCGGGCTTGTGCGGCTCTTACTGTATACCTATCGGTAGCGCATTCCGCAACCGTCCCCCGCGGGCTCGGGTCATGCCCTGAAATGCCACTCCGCTAATGGTTTTCAGGCAGCCCGCGGGCTCGTCGAATCGGTATGTCTCAGGTGAAGTCCGAGCCACCGTCGACGTTGACGTTCGCTCCGGTCATATACGAGTTGCGTTGCGATGCAAGGAATGCGACGACGGGACCGATCTCTTCGGGCAGGCCGGCGCGCGGCAGGTGCGCCGGATGGCCGAAGTGTCGGGTGATCGCGTCCATCACGGCGTATGGATCACCGCCGTCGACGCCGACCGACGTGGCCCAGGCCTTCATGGAATCGGAGGCGACGCTGCCCGGTGATACGACGTTCACCAGGATCTCGTCGGGAGCCAGCAACAGCGACAGATTCTTGGAGACGCTCGTCACCATGGCCTTCGCCGCGGTATAGGCAGCAAGTGTGATCCCTTGCCGCTGAGTGGAACTCGCGGAGAAGTTCACGATGCGCGCCCACTGCGCGCTGCGCAGCAGTGGTAGCGCCGCACGCACGCAGTGCACCATGCCCATGGCGCCCTGGTCGATCGCCTGCCGCCATTGGTCGTCGCTGAGATCATCGAAGCGCCCCTGAACCGATGGCCCCACGGCATTGACCAGGATGTTGAGTTCGCCGCCCCAGCGCTGTCCCAGCTGCGCGAATGCCGCTTCGACCTGGGATTCATCGGCGGCGTCGGCGATCAGCCCGACCGCGTCGGGGCTGCCCCGGAGAGCCAGTTCCTCGACCACCTGATCGATATCGGTCCGGGTGCGTGCCACCACCGCAACCCGGGCTCCGTCATCGGCCAGGCAGCGAGCCGAGGCCAGTCCCATACCGCGCCCACCGCCCACCACTACCGCGGCGGCGTCCCGAAGACCGAGGTCCATGGCCGATCACCCCCCGTCTGAGGTCGTCGACCCCGGCTCGTGAACACTGCTGCTCCTGCGGAAACGCCAACGATGACCATCACGCTAGTGAAGACGACGAGGGGGCGCCGGCGGTCGGCACCTGCGGTGCAGTGCGGCAAATGGGATGGCTACCGGTAAGGTTGTCGGCGACACGCGAGCGGAGCAATCTTTCCCCAGTTGTTTGCCGGTAGATTCTCATCCACCGCTCGCCGCAGCGCGGGGTCTGACGATCCAGGCCCGATCTTGACGGAGGTGCCCAGTGGCAAAGCAAGCGACCGCGGAGAAGCGGCAGCGACGCGAGCGCGGGTCCATCAATCCCGACGACATCATCAACGGCGCTTTCGACCTCGCCGAACAGGTGGGGATCGACAATCTCAGCATGCCGTTGCTCGGCAAGCATCTCGGTGTCGGCGTCACCAGTATCTACTGGTACTTCCGCAAGAAGGACGACCTGCTCAACGCCATGACGGAGCGTGCGCTGCGTCAGTATGTCTTTGCGACGCCGTATATCGAGGCCGCCGATTGGCGTGAGACGCTGCGCAACCATGCACGCGCCATGCGCAAGACCTTCCTCGGCAGCCCGATCCTGTGTGATCTCATCCTGATCCGCTCGGCGCTGCCGCCCCGCGCCGCCCGTGTCGGCGTCCTCGAAGTCGAGAAGTCGATCGCCAGCCTCGTCGAGGCCGGGCTCTCCCCGGAGGCCGCTTTCGACACCTACTCGGCGGTCTCGGTCCACGTGCGCGGTTCGGTGGTCCTGCAACGGCTTTACGAGAAGAACCGGGCCACCGACGGCGGGCCTGGCGACTTCGAAGAGACCATGGTCATCGACCCGGAGACCACTCCGTTGCTGGCACAGGTCAGCCAGGAGGGGCATCGCATCGGCGCGGCCGACGAGACCAATTTCGAGTACGGGCTCGAGTGCATCCTGGATCATGCCGAGCGCCTCATCGGCCAGACCGCGGCGAAAGCCTCTCCCCGGCAACGTCGTAAAGCCAAGTAAGCACGCATTACTGCTCCGCGGGCTCGGGAATCGCGAAGTGTTCGTCGCGGAGCCGGAAGGCCTCTTTCGTTCCGACCTGCGCCCTGGTCTTGACGAAATTGAACTCCCCCGGTGCGAACTGGAGGTTGGTTCCGTAGGCGTGGAAGATATAGCTGGCGACCTCCTCACCCTGGTAGGCCTGGCTCTGCTCGACGAGACGGAACGCCTCCTTTGCGATGACGACACCGTCGGCGGGCATCTTGGCCGCTTTCTCCGCCCAATACCGCGCACGTGCCGACACCGCTGCCGCCGAGCATGTCTCGGTGAAGATACCGAGGTGCTCGACGGTGCCCGCTTCGACGATGTCGCCGGTGAGCAGTAAGCGTCGGGCCTGCACGGGGCCGAGCCGGTGGAAGAACATGTGCAGACTGCCCAAGGCGGGTCCGAGAAATCTGGTGGCGGGCATACCGATTCGGGTGTCGCGGGCGATCACCGAGATATCCATCATCAGGGCCATCTCGAAGCCTCCACCCAGCGCATAGCCCGAGATCTCGCCGACGGTGACCTTCGGGAAACCCATCAGGTTGTGGTAGAAGCCGAACGACTTGCGATCCACCGTGAGCCGCCTGCGCTGACTCGGCCTGCTCTTTGCCGGCTTCTCCGAGTCCGGTGCCTTCTCGCCGTACCAGCCGTAGGCGTTGTTCATATCGGCTCCGGTCGAGAAGACCCCTTCCGCACCACGCAGTAGTACGACGGTGAGATCGTCATCCTCGGCCACCTGATCCAGGTAGCGGGCCAGCAGTTCGCGCATCCCGGCGTCATAGGAGTTGCGCTGTTGCGGGTTGTTCAGCGTGATGGTCGCTATCCGGGATTCCCGGTCGACCTCGAAGAGCACTCGATCGTCGCCGCTGTCCGATGTGGTCATCGTTCATCGATCCTTCCGGTCTGCCATGGCCGCCGATCCAGATTCGAGATCAGCCGTGCCTCAATGGTTTTCTGTGCCGCGCCGGAATCATCCGTCCCACGGGCAAGTGTGTTGGTCCTGGCCGCCGAGACGTGATCGCTCGCGATCCGAATCGCGAGAGCGGTATCTCCGGCGCGGATCGCCTCCAGCAGCCGTTGATGATCACGCAGTGCGGCCCGGCGGGTCCTCAGCCCGGCCGCGGCCGTTCCGTCGGCCGCCGCCCTGTCCCCGTCACCGCTCCACACCGACGACTCGTGCGCCGACCAGATCAACTCCAGTGACCCGATCAACAGGATCATCGGTTCGTTGCCACACCGTGCGACCAGCTGCTCGTGAAACCGCCGCGCGTTGGGGACATAGGCCGAGACATCGTCGAATTCTGCTGTTTGCCGGTCGATTTCGGCTTGCAGGACCGGAACCACTTCGGCGTCGCGGTCCGGCCTGGCCGCACACATACCGGCACACACCGGTTCGAGGTGCATCAACGCGCCGCTGACATCGGAAGGTGTTGCTGCTCGGGCCTGCAACACCATGCCGATCATCTGCGCGGTCCGCTCGGCGGTCGGCAGATGCACCACGGCGCCACCGACATTGCCTCGGCGCACCGACACCAGTCCGTCGGTCTCCAGCAGGTGGATGGCTTCCCGCAGAGCAGGCGGACTGACACCGAATTGGTGGAACAGACTCTCCTGGGTGGGCAGCACATCGCCCTCCTTGAGCCGGCCCGACAGGATGTCGTCACGAAGGCGGGACGCCACGATATCGGCGACGCGGGGTTGACGGATGCGGTATGCCACCACCCCGGCCCCCAATTGTCGACTCTTCGCCGCGTGTTCCGTGCGCGGCCTTTCCTTGCTAACTTGTACAGGATAGAAATCGTATCGTCTACTGTATGGCTATCTATACGACTGTCCATACGAGTACGGAAGGGGTGCGCAGATGGCCGACACCGAACGTCGCGACACCCCAGCCGGTTCGGTCACGGCGGTCCACGACGGGGCGATCCTCCGGATAACCCTCGACCGCCCAGCGCGCCGCAACTCCCTCGACCACGCCATGATCGATCAGTTGGTGTCGATCTTGACCGCCGCGGCAACCGACGACGCGCTGCGGGCCATCGGCATCCGAGGCGCCGGTGACGACTTCTGCACGGGGGCCGACTGGGTGGCGACCAATTCCGGTGACCGGCGTCCCCGCACCGGTGATCTGGTACGGCGGATCCCTCACACCGCCCATCGCGTCGTCGAACTCCTCACGACCATCGCACTGCCGGTGGTATGTACCGTGCGCGGCTGGGCCGTCGGCCTCGGCTGCAACCTGGCGCTGGCGGCGGACTTCACCGTCGCCGACAGCGAAGCGGTGTTCTGGGAGCCGTTCCTGGACCGGGGCTTCAGCCCGGATTCGGGTGCCACCTGGTTGCTGCCCAGGCTCATCGGGCTGACCCGCGCCAGACGGATGTTACTGCTCGGAGAGCGGGTCAGCGGCGACACCGCGGCCGACTGGGGCCTGATCCACCAGGCCGTCGCGGCCGCCGACCTCGATGCGACCTCCGACGCCCTACTGACACGGCTGGCCGCGGCGCCGACCGTCGCGATGGGGCTGACCAAACAGGCCATCGGAGCCGCCGCGCACAACAGCCTGGTCCAGTCGATGACACAGGAGTTGTTCAATCTCGAATTATCGGCACGCACAGGTGATTTCAAAGAAGGCCTGGCCGCATTCCGCGAGCGTCGCTCCCCGGACTTCCAGGGCCGCTGACGGTCCTGCCGAACCGAACAAAATCGAAGGGACACCCATGGCCACCACGGCGTCGACGACGTACGACACCATCACCTACGAGGTCGACGGACACACTGCGACCATCACGCTGAATCGGCCCGAAGCCCTCAACGCATTGAGCCCGCACATGGTCGCCGAGTTGCGCGCGGCCTATGACGAGGTCGAGAACAACGACGACATCTGGCTGATGATCGTCACCGGGACCGGGCGGGCCTTCTGTACCGGCGCCGATGTCACGGAGATTCCCGAGGATGGCAAGGTCATCTACGAGCGGCCGTACCTGTCCACCTACGACCAGTGGGAAGCTCCGCAGGAAGGCACCCCACCGTTTCGCCGAATGGCCAAACCGGTGCTGGCAGCCATCAACGGAATCTGCTGCGGCGCCGGCCTGGACTGGGTGACGACCGGCGATATCGTCATCGCCTCCGAGCGCGCGACGTTCTTCGACCCACATGTCAGCATCGGTCTCGTCGCTGCCCGTGAGATGGTACGGCTGGCCCGGGCGCTACCTCGATCGGTTGCCCTGCGGATGGCGCTGATGGGCAAGCATGAGCGCATGGGCGCCGAGCGCGCCTACGAACTCGGCATGATCACCGAGATCATCGAACACGACCGGCTACTGGAACGCGCTCACGAGATCGCCGACATCGTGAACTCGAACGCGCCGCTGGCAGTACGCGGGACCCGCCTGGCCATCCACAAGACACTGGATCTCCCGCTACTGGAAGGCGAGATCCTGGCCGAGACGTTCCGGGAGCGGGTGGTCCGTACCGAGGATGCCGCCGAGGGGCCGATGGCCTTCGTCGAGAAGCGCGCACCGAACTGGAAGTGCCGCTGACATGCCCGAATCACGCACCGCGGCACAGCCGTTCGAAACCATCGAGCTGCAGTTCGACCGCTCCGATCACGTCGCCACCATCACACTGAATCGCCCCGACCGACTGAACTCCTTCAATCGGACCATGTGCGAGGAGATGCAGGCGGCCTGGCGCATCGTCAAACTCGACGAAGCCACCAACGCGGTCGTGCTGCGCGCCGCGGGGACCCGCGCGTTCAGCGCGGGGCTGGACATCAAGTCGTCCTACGGACAACCCGACAATGTCTGGAACCACGAGGACCCCGGTGAGTTGCTCAGCCCTAAGTGGCAGAAGATGTGGAAACCGGTGGTCTGCGCGGTTCAGGGGATGTGCACCGCCGGCGCGCTGTATTTCGTCAACGAAGCCGACGTCGTGCTGTGCTCCGAGGATGCCACCTTCTTCGATTCGCACGTCTCGGCCGGCCTGGTGTCGGCCCTGGAGCCGATCGGGCTTATGCGCCGCATCGGCCTCGGCGACACATTGCGCATGGCCCTGATGGGAAACGACGAACGCGTCTGCGCACAGACAGCCCTGCGGATCGGTCTGGTCACCGAGGTCGTCACGACCGACAACCTCTGGAGCCGTGCCCACGAGATCGCCAAAATCATTGCAGCCAAACCACCGTCGGCGACTCAGGGCACCGTCAAAGCCATCTGGGAGTCGTTGGACAAGCCCTACCGGGCCGCGCTCGACCAAGGCCTGATCTACACCCGCCTGGGCAATCCCCTTGGTCAGGCCGAACTCAAAGCCGGCGGCGGTGCTGCCACCGGGGCGCCCCGGATCCGCTGATGACGCATCCGTTGAGCCGCCGGATCGCCGATGTCCTCACGCTGGATCCCCAGAAACCGGCAATCCAGTACGACGGGCGCTGGTCCAGCTGGGCCGACATCGACCACCTGGCGACCCAGTTGGGTGAGCTCGCGGTCGCCCATGGTGGCGAACATCCCCGGGTCGCAATCCTGCTGCGCAACAGTCCCGCTCATGTCGCAGCGTTGCTCGGTGTCCTGCGTGCCGGCGGCACCGTCGTCGTGGTCAATCCGGCCCGTGGCGACGCCCGGACGCGCGAGGATCTCGCCGCTTTGGCGCTGCCGGTCGTCATCGGTGCCGCACAGGATGTCTCGGCCCTCGTGACACCCGCGCCCGCCACCACCGTGGTCACCATCGGTGATCTGGACTCACCCGCGCAGGTGCGGGCGGCGTCTGCGCCGACCCACGATCCGGGACGGCCCGGGGTTGCGGTCTGGATGTTGACCAGCGGGACCACCGGAGCGCCGAAACGGGTCGATCTGACCTACGACATGCTGGCTCGCAGCGTCATCTCCGACACGCGAACACCAACCGCGTTGCGCCGTGGCGTCGCCATCGTGAACTCACCACTGGTACACGTCGGCGGTGTCTTCCGGGTATTGCTGTGCATCGCCGAGGCCCGCGCCTTTGTTCTGTTGCCCAAATTCGAGCTTGCGCAGTGGGCGGCGGCCGTGCGCGAACACCGGCCCCGCGCCGTCTCACTGGTACCCGCGGCCCTGCGAATGGTCCTGCATTCCGATCTGACCCGCGACGACCTCGACGGCGTCCTTGCGGTCACCTCGGGCACCGCGCCGCTGTCAGCCGACGACGCCGATGCCTTCACCGAGAAGTTCGGCATACCGGTGCTCACCTCTTACGCGGCAACGGAATTCGGTGGCGGGGTGGCCGCGTGGACGCTCGCCGACCACAAGCAGTACTGGCTGCAGAAGCGTGGCAGCGTCGGACGCGCCAATCCCGGCGCCCAGCTGCGGGTCGTCGCTGACGACGGCCGCCCCCTCGACGCCGACCAGCCCGGCCTCCTGGAGGTGAAACCGGCGCAGCTCGGACCCGACGCGGAGTGGATTCGCACCACAGACCTGGCCCGCATCGACGCCGACGGGTTCCTCTGGATCCTCGGCCGCGCCGACCAGGCCATCATCCGGGGCGGCTTCAAAGTGCTCCCCGATGACGTCCGCGCGGCACTGGAGAGCCATCCGGCGGTGGCGGGCGCCGCCGTCATCGGTAATCCGGATGAGCGTCTCGGCGAGACACCGGTGGCGATGGTCGAACTGCGTGCCGGCCTGACGACCGATGCCGGGGAACTCACCGACTATCTGCGAAGCCGGTTGGCTCGCTACGAGATTCCCACCGAGATCGCCGTCGTGGATGCCATTCCCCGGACGCCGTCGGGCAAACCGGACCTGACCGCCGTACGGGAACGACTGCACGCCCTCGATTCGATGAGATGACCGCCGACACCATCGCCGCGCTGCTGGCGCGCCGCAGGCACCGGGCCGGACATCCGCTGCTCGTCTGCGATGGCGCGCGGATCGGATATGCCGAGGCTGCGGACCGGTCGGCGATCTTGGCACGCCGGCTCATCGCGCTCGGCGTCGGCAAGAACACGCACGTCGGCGTGCTGTACCCGAACGGCCCGGACTTCGTGGTGGCGATGCTCGCCGCGGCGCGGATCGGAGCGGTCGTGGTGCCGTTCTCGACCTTCTCCACTGCCCGCGAACTGTGCTGGCAGCTCGCACACGCCGATGTCGCCGTGCTGCTGGCCACCCGCCGCTACCGCTCGCACGACTACGCGCACCGACTCGCCGAAGCCTTGCAGGTGCACCAGCTCGACCTAGACGTGTTCACCAGCGCTACACCGCAATTACGTCATATTCTCTTCGACGCCACGGACCGTACCGAGCACACCGAGTGTGCCGACGCCGCGACACTCGCAGCCATGGAGGCCGATGTCGACGGTTGTGACCCACTCACGATCGTCTACACATCCGGTTCGACGGGCACGCCCAAAGGGGCGGTGCACACCCATGCGGCATTGCTCGAACACCAGGCCAACCTCAATGAGATCCGTGGCCTGCGATCCGACGACGTTCTGTTCAGCAATTCGCCGTTCTTTTGGATCGGCGGGTTCGCGTTCAGCCTGCTGGCCACCCTGGTCGCAGGCTCGACGTTGTTGTGCTCCAGCGCACTCGACCCGGCCGACACCCTCGACCTGTTGGAGGCAGAAAGACCGACGATCACCAATGGTTTCGCCGCCGGAGTGACGCACCTGGCCAACCACCCGAGCTTCCGCGGGCGTGACCTGTCAATGGTGCGGCGCGGCAACCTGTATCCCATCATGGCCGCCGACGCACGACCGGCGGATCCCGAGCTGCGGCACAACATGCTCGGACTGACCGAGGCCGGCAGCGTCGTGTTGATCTGCGCTGACGAGTCCGACCAGCCTGAGCATCGGCGGGGGTCCTTCGGCCGGCCGGCTCCCGGATTCGAGACCCGGGTCGTCGACCCGACGAATGGAACCGACGTCGAACTCGACACCGTCGGTGAATTGTGGCTTAGGGGGTCTTATCTGATGCAGCGATACCATCGGCACAGCCGGGAGGACTGTTTCGACGCCGACGGCTGGTTCCACACCGGCGACATGGTGCGCGTCGACGGTGAGGGCTTCTACTACTTCCTCGGCCGTGCCGGTTCGATGATCAAGACGGCCGGCGCCAACGTCTCGCCGGCCGAGGTGGAGAAGGTGCTGGCCAGACTCACCGGCGGTTCCGCACATGTCGTGGGTCTGCCCGACCGGGACCGCGGCCAGCTGGTCGCCGCGGTCATCGCCGTGGATGACGCCGCCGATTTCGACCCATCCGGGCTGCGCGCCCTGCTGTCTGCCGAGCTTTCGGCATACAAGATCCCCCGGAAGATCTTGGCGATCAGCCGGTCCGAGGTGCCGTTGATGTCCAGCGGAAAGGTCGATATCCGCGTGCTGACAATGCTGTTCGATGACTGAGCCGCGAACCGTCGATGCCGTGATCCGGTTGCGCGCCGGCACCGAGGGCGACAAGCCGATGGTCGTCGACCCCACGAGCCGGATCGGCTACACCGAACTGGAGAACCGGAGCCGAACACTGGCAGCCGGTTTCGTCAACGCGGGCGTCGCCAAGGGCACCCGGGTAGGGCTGATCATGCCCAACGGAGCGCAGTGGGTGCTCATCGCGCTCGCACTGACCCGTATCGGAGCCGTCCTGGTTCCGCTGAGTACGTTGTTGGCCGCGCGCGAATTGGCCGAACAGCTGCGGGTGGCGTCGGTCCAGTACGTCATCACAGTGCCGCAGTTCCGCGGTCACCATCACCTGGCCAAGCTACAGGAGATGGCATCGGACCTGCCGGCCCTGCGAGAAGTCTGGACCGACGACGAGGCCGCGGCATTGCCCGTCGACCACGCCGCCCGCGGCCTGGTCGACGCTCTGTGCAGGGCTGTCACCCCGAGTGATCCGATGGCGATCATCTTCACCTCCGGTAGCAGCGCGGCACCCAAAGGCGTCATACATTCGCATGGGAATGCCCTGAGTGCAGTAGCTTCCGGACTTTCTGCGCGGTGCATCGGACGTGACACCCGGCTTTATCTGCCGATGCCGTTCTTCTGGGTGGGCGGATTCGGCGCCGGGATACTGTCCGCATTGTCGGCGGGGGCGACCCTGATCACCGAACCGATTCCGGAACCTGCGCGCACACTGCGCCTGCTCGAGCGGGAGCGGGTCACCCTGTTTCGAGGTTGGCCCGACCAGGCGGATGTGTTGGCCCGGCATCAGTATTCGGTCGGTGCGGACCTGAGTGCCCTGCGGCCCGGCAGCCTCGAAGCACTGCTCCCGGCGGATATGAGGGCCGCACCGGGGGCCAGGGCCAGCCTGTTCGGTATGACCGAGACCTTCGGGCCGTACTGCGGATTCCCCGCCGACTCCGATATGCCGCGAACGGCATGGGGCAGCTGCGGTAAACCGTTTGCCGGCATGACAGTTCGCATAGTCGACACCGATCACCGGACGACACTGCCGGCAGGTGAGGTTGGCGAGATCGAGGTCCGCGGGCCGCACTTGATGCGCGGCATCTGCCGGCGCAGCCGCGAGCAGGTGTTCACCACCGACGGCTACTACCGCACCGGCGATCTCGGCTACCTCGATTCTGCCGGTTATCTCTTCTCCCGCGGCAGATCCGATGACATGTTCAAGGTCAACGGGGCCACGGTCTACCCGGCCGAGGTCGTGCAGGGCCTGCGCGATATCGACGGGGTGCGGGCGGCATTCGCCACAGATGTCGCCGGTGCGCAGGGCGGCAAGGAAGTAGGCGCCGTGGTGGTCTGCGACACCGCCGTCCACGACGTCGGGAAGTTGCGCGCAGCGGCCAAATCCGTGCTGAGCTCCTTCAAGATTCCGACGGTGTGGCTGTTGTCCGATACCGATGCCATCGTCCCCCGCGGGCCGACCGGGAAGGTGGACACCCGACGACTCCGTGAATTGCTCGCAACCACGCCCATAGCCACTCTCCAGGGAGAATCGCATGACTGATTTCGACATCGCAAAAGTCAACATCGTGCCGTACGTCTCGATGGCGGATGCATCCATTCAGGATCATTCGACAAGAGACAAACAGTTCCCCGGGTTGCACAACGATCTGAATTTCCTGTGGGCCATGGTGGATACTGCCGATGGCAAACGGTACGAGTTGATCAGGACGATGTCAGCGAGCGCGGCGTTCGATTTCATCCTGCACGAATGCTCGA
The DNA here is from genome assembly GCA_016197405.1 of Mycobacterium sp. Classification (GTDB taxonomy): domain Bacteria; phylum Actinomycetota; class Actinomycetes; order Mycobacteriales; family Mycobacteriaceae; genus Mycobacterium. The sequence continues at coordinate 447,581 of JACPVR010000004.1, read as the reverse complement.
CGGATCTGTGGTCGCACCCGAGGACCCTACGGTTTCCCGGTGAGCACGATATGTACTGGGGGCCGCTGTTCTGGTCGGACCGAGAGCACAGCTCAGCACTGTTCGCCGGCAATACCACGGTGCACGCCCGACATCCCATCAAAGTGGTTCTTGGACGCGACAAGTACGTCTGGAAGGACGATAACGTCATCGATGTCGTCCTCACACCGCTGCCGATGAACGTCACCACGATCTACGTTCCCGGGCTCCCGGATGACGTGGGTTACACCAGTACCGGGTGCACGGTGTCAGGCAGTATCGACGGCTCGGCGATCACCGGCGGTTATGGCGGGCTCGATCGGATGTACTGTCTACCGGGATTGAGCGCGCAGGTGTCGAAAATTGCCGAACTCGAACACTATTGGTTCGTCTGGGGTGTCGTCGACGCCGATGGTCACTGGGAGACGGGAAATGCGATGCTCGGGGCGGGCAACTACGCCACCGCGACATTCAACAGCCAAGGGCAGGGTCCCGTCATCGCAACCAACGACGACGTGAAATCGACGGTGACCTGGGAGACCCGCGACGGCGTCAGCCAGCCGGTCCGGGCGACGTTGGCTTTCGGCGGACGCACCTTCGAGTTCGAGGCCACCCACAATGCCGCCGCCGCGGCAGTCTCGCTGGGCATCGCATGGATGCACGGTGCGGTTCGGGAGGTGGGTCGCCCGAGACCGGCGAGATCCTGGTCGACCATGGAGGTCATCAGGATTCGTGCCACACCGCGGGACTCGGTGGCCTAGATGATTTCGCGTTCCCGCAAGCCGGCGATATCGGCTGCACTGTAGCCGATATCGCCGAGGACCTCGTCGGTGTGTTCGCCGAGTAACGGGGCACGTCGACGGATTGTCCCTGGTGTCGCCGACATCCGGAACGGTGTCTCGATGATCGGAACGTCGTGCGCCGCACCGGGGAACGCGACGCGCTGGAGATACCCCATCGCCTGAATGTGCGGATCGTCGAGCACATCCTGTGTGGAATGCATCGGGGCGGCAGGCAGTTTCGCGGCTTCCAGTAGCGCAAGCACCTCAGCCTTGGTCTTGTCGGCGCACCAGTGCGCCATCAGGTCGTTGAGCACATCGCCGTTCTGCCAGCGCAGGTCGTCGTCGGCGAAGCGCGGATCGTCGAAAAGATCGAGTTGGTGCACCATGCGGCACCAACGCTTGAACATCGGCTGCCCGGCGATCTGCAGCAACACCCAGCCATCGTCCTTGGTGCGATACAGGTCGCAGGGTGCCACCGAGGTACCCCGATTACCCATGCGCGGCTTGTCGACTCCGAGCAGGTCACGTTCGATCAGAAAGGCGTTCGACAGCATCAGCGCGGTCGGCAGCAGCGCACTCTCCACGTGCTGCCCCACCCCGGTGCGTTCCCGGTGTAACACCGCCATCATGACACCGATGGTCAGGGTCAGTGCGGTGCCGAAGTCGGCGTAGGGCACCACGGTCCGGATGGGTTTTTCGGGCAGGCCCTGTCGGTAGGTGGCCCCCGACATCACCTGTCCCGCACCGTCGAATCCGATTCTGTCGCTGTAGGGTCCGCCTTCGCCGTATGCGGTGGCGCTTGCGAGGATGATGTCCGGTTTGACGGCCCGAAGCGATTCGTAGTCGAGTCCGCTGGCGCGCATTCCCGCGGCAGGCATATTGGCGACCACGATATCGGCGGATGCCACCAACCGGCGGGTGATCTCGGCTCCCTCGGGCGTGGTGGAATCCAACGTCAGCGAGCGCTTGTTGCGGTTGCACTGCAGGAAAGTGCCGCCCTCGCCGTTCGCGGTGACGGCCTGCACCCAGCGGTCCTCGCCACCCTCGCGCTTTTCCACCCGCAGAACGTCGGCTCCCATATCGGCCAATATCGCGGTGCACCAGGGAGCGGCGATGAACCGGCCGTAGTCGAGCACACGCATACCGTCGAGGACGCCCATGACCAACTTTCACTGGGGACTGTAAGACTTACAGTATGCTACACAACAGCTACTGCGCGTCTTCCACGACACCCAGCCGGGTCAGGTGATCGATGAGGGGTTTGGCGCCCGCGCACAGATGCTCGGCCATCGCGGCCCGCGCGAGTTCACCATCACCCTTCTTCAACGCCGCCAGCACCCGGCGATGATCACGTGCTGATTGCTTCGACCAGCCGTCCACCGTCGGGAACACCGATTCCAGGGCGTATCGGGTGGTATGTGCCATCAGTTGGGCGAGTTTCGGTGAATCCGCCGCCACGTTCACCCCGCGGTGGAACTCATGGTTGAGTCGCACGGCGCGCTCGTGATCGCCGGCCGCATGGGCCGCTTCGAGTTGCTGCTGGATCTGTTCGAGCTCACGTAACTGACCATCGGTGATGTGTTCGGCCGCGCGGTTGGCGAGCTCACCACCGATATGCGCCTGCACCTCGGCGACGTCGGCGATATCGCGGCGCGTCACGGGTAACACGACGAATCCCCGGCGCGGCTGCTGGGTCAACAGCCCTTCGGCCCGCAGGCCGAACAGTGCCTCGCGCACCGGCGTGACGCTGATACCCAGCTCGGCCGCCAACTGATCGAGCCTGATATAGCTACCGGCGCGGTAGCTGCCGTCGAAGATCCGGCGGCGGATCAGCTGCGCCACATCTTCGGCGAGCTGCGGGCGGGAGCCGAAATCCGGCACGCTCACGTCAGATCCGGTACTCGTCGAGCAGTCTGCGGCTGATGATCTGCTTCTGGATCTCGCTGGTTCCCTCGCCGATCAACAGGAACGGCGCATCGCGCATGAGCCGCTCGATCTCGTACTCCTTGGAATACCCGTATCCGCCGTGGATCCGGAAACTCTGCTGGGTGACCTCGGCGCAGAACTCGCTGGCCAGATACTTCGCCATCCCCGCCGCGACATCGTTGCGTTCGCCGGAGTCCTTCAAACGGGCCGCGTTGACCATCATCAGATGTGCCGCTTCGACTTTGGTGGCCATCTCGGCGAGCTGAAAGGCGATGGCCTGATGCTCGGCGATGGGCTTGCCGAATGTCGAACGCTGCTGCGCATAGCGCGCCGCCAGCTCGAAGGCCCGGATACCGACACCGCAGGCGCGTGCCGAGACGTTGACCCGGCCCACCTCGACACCATCCATCATCTGGAAGAAGCCCTGCCCGGGTCGCTCACCGAGTACCTGGTCGGCCCTGGCCCGGAAGCCGTCGAAGATCAACTCGGTGGTATCGATACCCTTGTAACCGAGCTTGTCGATCTTGCCCGGAATGGTCAGTCCCGGAAGAACTTCCCCGAAGCCCGAAGGCTTCTCCACCAAGAAGGCGGTGAGATTGCGATGCGGCTTGTCGGCACCCTCGTCGGTGCGCACCAGCACCGCGACCAGGGTCGAGCTGCCGCCATTGGTCAGCCACATCTTCTGACCGTCGATGACATAACCGGTGCCATCGGGGTCGCGACGGGCCCGGGTGCGGATGGCCGCGACGTCGGAACCCAATTCCGGTTCGGACATCGAGAACGAGCCGCGAGACTCTCCGGTGGCCATCTTGGTGAGGTGGTAACGCTTCTGCTCATCGGTGCCGTGCTGGCGCACCATGTACGCCACGATGAAGTGGGTGTTGATGACCCCGGAGATACTCATCCAGCCGCGTGCCAGTTCCTCCACGCACAGCGCGTAGGTGAGCAGCGATTCCCCCAGCCCGCCATACTCTTCCGGGATCATCAGGCCGAAGAGGCCCATCTCTTTCATCTGGTCGACGATGGCCTGCGGATAGGTGTCGGCGTGCTCCAGTTCCTGGGCCGCCGGGATGATCTCTTTGTCGACGAACTGCCGTACCGTCGAGACGATTTCGGTCTGGAACTCGGTGAGACCGAGGGTCTGCGCCAAGCGGGTCATGCGTCTACCCCTCCGGAAACACGCTCGAAGACCGCGGCCAATCCCTGGCCGCCGCCGATGCACATGGTCTCCAGACCGTAGCGCGCCTGGCGCCGGGTGAGTTCACGAGCCAGCGTCGCCAACATCCGGCCGCCGGTGGCGCTCACCGGATGTCCCAGGGAGATACCCGATCCGTGCACATTGGTGCGCTCCAGATCAGACGGGGTGAACTTCCACTCCCGCATCACTGCAAGCGCCTGCGCAGCGAATGCTTCGTTGAGTTCGATGAGGTCGATATCGGCCAGGGTCAGGCCGGCCTTCTCCAGTGCCAGCGCGGTGGCCGGAACCGGACCGATACCCATGATGTTCGGGGGCACGCCGGCGACACCCCAGGACACCAGCTTTACCAGGGGGCGCAGGCCCAGTTCGGCGGCCTTGCTCTCGGTGGTGACGATGCACATCGACGCCGCATCGTTCTGCCCGCTGGCGTTGCCGGCCGTGACAGTCGCGTCCGGATCATCCTTGCCGAGAACGGGTTTGAGCCTGGCAAGGGACTCGACCGTCGTATCGGCGCGCGGATGCTCGTCGGTGTCGATGACGTCCTGCCCTTTACGGGTGCGGACGGTCACCGGGATGATCTCCTCGGCGAGCACGCCGGCCTGCTGCGCGGCGATGGCGCGCTGATGGGAGGTCACCGCGAGCTCGTCCTGCTCGACCCGGCTGATCCCGTACTGGCGCCGCAGGTTCTCCGCGGTCTCCAGCATGCCGCCGGGCACCGGGTAGTCCCGACCGCCCGCGGTACTGCGGCCCCGGGCCAGCGCGTCGTGCACACGCACACCGCCGCGGCTCCCGCCCCAGCGCATATCGGTGGAGTAGAACACCACATTGCTCATGCTCTCGGCGCCGCCCGCGACGACGAGTTCGTTCTGCCCGCTACCCACCTGCATCGCTGCCTGGATGACGGCCTGCAGCCCCGACCCGCAACGGCGGTCGAGCTGCATACCCGGAACCGTCACCGGCAGTCCGGAATCCAGGGCCACCACCCGTCCGATTGCGGGTGCCTCGCTACTGGGGTAGCAGTGCCCCAGGATGACGTCCTCGATGGCATCCGGTGCCACACCGGTGCGCTCCAGCAGCCCCTTGAGCGCGGTCACTCCGAGTTCGACCGCGGTCAGCGGGGCGAACATGCCGCCGTAACGCCCGATCGGCGTCCGGACGGGTTCACAGATGACAGCGGTGCGTGTGGTGCTCATATGTCGGTCTCTTTCTCTCTCACATGAACCGTCCGCCGGTGACTTCCAGAACCGTGCCGGTCATATACGACGACAGATCGGAGGCCAGGAAGAGCGCCACATTGGCGATCTCGTCGGGTTCGCCTGCGCGCCCCATCGGCACCTCGGCGAGCTTCTGTTCCCAGATCCGTTCCGGCATGGCCTCGGTCATCGCCGAGCGGATCAGGCCCGGCTGGATGGCGTTGATCCGCACGCCGAGATGCGCCAGTTCCTTGGCCGCGGCTTTGGTCATTCCGACGATGCCGGCCTTGGCCGCCGAATAGTTGGTCTGTCCGATCAGGCCGACCTTGCCCGACAACGACGACATGTTGACGACTGCGCCGCGCTTGTTCTCCCGCATGATCGCCGTCGCCGATCGCAGACCGTTCCAGGTGCCCTTGAGATGTACGGCGATGACCTGATCGAACTGCTCCTCGGTCATCTTGCGCAAGGTGGCGTCTCGGGTGATACCGGCGTTGTTGACCATGATGTCCAGACCGCCGAACCGCTGTACCGCGGCATCGACCAACGCGTCGACATCGGTGGCCGAGGTGACATCGCAGCGCACCGCGACGGCGAGGTCGGGACCGCCGATCTCGGCAGCGGCGGCTTGAGTCGCCGCCAGGTCGAGATCGCCGAGCACCACCCGCGCCCCCTCGGCGACGAAGCGCTTTGCCGTCGCCAAGCCGAGGCCCTGCGCTCCACCTGTGACGACTGCCGTCCGTCCCGCCAACAATGACACCTGATCACCATCTTTCTTGCCTGCGTGTGCGGATAACCCACCGCGATTGGCAATATCGTATTTCATATATGATGTTCGGACCGCGCAGGGGTCCGATCGGCGATCTGTGGCAGAAGTCCACAGGTCACCGCACAAGGGAGGAAATGATGACCGCCGCAGAAGTCAACGAAGAGGATTTCGCCGAGATCCTGGAGCAGACGCGTCACTTCGTGCGCACCACGGTCGTCCCACGGGAGTCAGAGATCCTCGCCGAGGACAAGGTGCCCGACGACATCCGCGACCACGCCAAGAAGATGGGCCTGTTCGGCTACGCGATCCCGCAGCAGTGGGGCGGCCTCGGCCTCAACCTGGCCCAGGATGTCGAACTGGCAATGGAATTGGGCTACACATCGCTGGCGTTGCGGTCGATGTTCGGCACCAACAACGGAATCGCGGGCCAGGTACTGGTGGGCTTCGGTACCGAGGAACAGAAGTCGGCATGGCTCGAGGGCATCGCCTCCGGTGATGTCGTCGCCTCGTTCGCGCTGACCGAACCCGGCGCCGGATCCAACCCGGCGGGCCTGCGCACCAAAGCCGTGCGCGACGGCGACAGCTGGATCATCGACGGACAGAAACGGTTCATCACCAACGCTCCGACCGCCGATCTCTTCGTGGTGTTCGCGCGCAGCAGGCCCGCCGACGACAAGGGCGCCGGCATCGCGGTCTTCCTGGTGCCCGCCGACACCCCGGGCGTCGAGGTCGGGGTGAAGGACAAGAAGATGGGCCAGGAAGGCGCCTGGACCGCCGACGTCAACTTCACCGGCGTGCGCGTCCCACACGGCACGCTGGTCGGCGGCAGCGAGGACATCGGCTACCGCGCCGCCATGACGTCGCTGGCCCGGGGACGGGTCCACATCGCGGCCCTCGCCGTCGGCGCCGCCCAACGCGCCCTTGACGAATCGGTCGCCTATGCCGCCACCGCAACCCAGGGCGGCACACCGATCGGCGAGTTCCAGCTCGTGCAAGCCATGCTCGCCGACCAGCAGACCGGTGTACTGGCAGGCCAGGCGCTGGTCCGCGAGACCGCACGCAAATGGGTCACCGACGAGGACCGCCGGATCGCGCCGTCGGCGGCAAAGCTGTTCTGCACCGAAATGGCCGGGCAGGTGGCAGATCTGGCGGTTCAGATCCACGGCGGCACCGGGTACATGCGGGAAGTCCCGGTGGAGCGGATCTACCGCGACGTCCGATTACTGCGGCTCTACGAGGGCACCAGCGAGATCCAGCGGCTCATCATCGGTGGCGGACTGGTCAAGGCGGCCCAGCGAAAGCGTTGATCCGGCGGTGTCCGTCACTACCGAATGCATTACAGTGGCGGACACCATTAGCGCCGACCGAGGAGAATCATGGCCGACCGATTGTCCGACCGGGTCGCATTCATCACCGGAGCGGCGCGCGGCCAGGGCAGGGCACACGCCGTCCGGATGGCCGACGAGGGCGCCGACATCATCGCCGTCGACATCGCCGGCCCGCTGCCACCGTGCGTGCCCTACAACCCGGCCACCCCGGATGATCTCGCCGAGACGGTGCGGCTGGTCGAGAAGACTGGCAGGCGCATCCTGGCCTCCGTCGTCGACACCCGCGATCACGACGCGCTGAAGACAGCGGTCGACGCGGGTGTGGCCGAGCTCGGACGGCTGGACATCATCGTCGCCAACGCCGGGGTGGCCGCACCACAGATCTGGAATGAGATCTCCCCGAAGGATTTCCGCGATGTCATGGATATCAACGTCACCGGGACCTGGAACGCCGTGATGGCCGGCGCACAGCACATCATCGACGGCGGTCGCGGCGGATCCATCATCCTGATCAGCTCGGCGGCCGGGATCAAGCTGCAGCCGTTCATGATTCACTACACCGCCAGTAAGCACGCGGTCGCGGGTATGGCGAAGGCGTTCGCCGCCGAACTGGGCAAGCATTCGATCCGGGTGAACAGCGTGCACCCGGGGCCGGTACTGACCGATATGGGCACCGGCGATATGGTCACCGCGATCGGCCGGACCGCGGAGAGCAACCCCCAGCTCGGCCACATGATGACACCGTTCCTGCCGACCTGGGTCGCGCAGCCGGAAGACATCGCCGACACCGTGTGCTGGCTCGCCACCGACGAGTCGAAACTCATCACTGCGGCGGCGGTTCCGGTGGACCAGGGCTCGACGCAGTACTGAACGCGATGTCCGCACCGTCATCCGACGACGGGTTCGCCGAGACACTGGCGGCCCGACTGACCGGCTACGGTGCCGGCCAGTGCATCGAGTTCGCCGGGACCTGGCACACCGGGCACGATATCGATCGCTACCGCAGCGCGATCAACAGAGCACTGCGCGACGCCGGGGTCGGGCCGACCGGGCCGGTCGGCCTGGTGGTGCGCAACCGGGTGCCGCACGCCGCCGCCGTGTTGGATTTCGTCGCCAGGCGGCGGCCGGTGTCGATGATCTACTCATACCAGTCAGCACAGGCAATTGCCGCCGACATCCGCGCGCTGCGACCGCCGGCCATTCTCGCCGATATCGAGGACTTCACCCCGCCACTTCTGCAGGCTGTTCGCGAAACCGGTTGTGCTGCAGTGGCTTTTTCGTCATCGGGGCCGACGGTGCAGTGTGTGGCCGGCAGGGGCCCCGCCATCGACGCTACCACCGCTCAACCGGGCCTGAGCCTGCTCACCAGCGGTACCACCGGCCCACCCAAACGCATGCCCATCCCCACCGCGGTGCTGCGGCACACGGTTGCCAGCATGACGCTGGGGCGGGCCGCCGCAGCCGATGATCCCCCCGCACTGGTGTTCTGGCCGTTCGGCAGTGTGGGCGTGTGCCAACTGTTGGCCGGCGCCTACAGCGGGCAGCGCATCGTGCTGCTGGAGAAGTTCACGGTGCAGGAGTGGGTGGCGGCGGTGCGCACCCACCGGATCCGCTGGACCGGTGTGCAGCCGACGGTGGTCCGGATGCTGCTGGAGGCCGACGTCCCGCGCTCCGATCTGGCGTCGCTGGAATACCTGCCCGGCGGATCGGGTCCGCTGGAGCCCGAACTGCAGCGGGCCTTCGAGGACAAGTACGGCATACCGCTGCTGTGGGGTTACGGTGCAACGGAATTCGCCGGAACGGTGTGCAGCTGGACGCCGGATCTCCGACACGAGTTCGGTGACACCAAACCCGGCAGTGTCGGGCGGACACTTCCCGGCGTGCAGGTCCGCATCGTGGATCCCGAAACCCGGCTGCCGGTGCCCACATCCGGCCGGGGGCTACTGACGGCCCGGCTCGACATCCTCGGACCGGACTGGATCGAGACGACCGATATCGCCTCGATGGATGCCGACGGTTTCATCACCGTGCACGGTCGTGCCGACGGCGCGATCAACCGCGGCGGATTCAAGATATTGCCCGATCGGGTCCGCGCGGCCCTGCTGGCCCATCCAGATGTGCGGGACGCCTGCGTGGTGCCGGTGGCCGATGCCCGGCTGGGCCAGGTGCCGTTCGCCGCTGTCGAGATCCGCACCGCAGGGCGGGCACCGTCCGAAAATGAGCTCAAAGACATCGTGCGCGAATTGCTTCCGGCTCACAATGTCCCGGTCGCGATCCATGTGGTCGAGCAACTACCACGCAATGCGGCGATGAAGGTCCGTCTCGACGCCGTCGCCGCGCTCTATGACTCCGATCGGATTCGCACCGGATCCTCCACCGACGTCAGCGACCTCCGCAAGAAGTTCACCTGATCAGCGCAGGCCTGCCCGAACAGTTCGTGCCCCGGCCAGACGTCGAAGTGGTCACACGGGTAATGGTGCACGATTGCGCGTCCGTGCACGGCGGTCTTGGCCACGGCGGCGGCGGGGACGTAGCGGTCGAAATCGGCGATCTGTACCAGCAGTTTCGCGCGTAGCGCCTTGGCGTATCGCGCGGTGCTGATGCGGGACAGTTCGATACCGATGGATGCGTCGACCTCGTTGCGCCAGCTCGGGCCCGCCATCGACAGGTAACTCTCGTAGGCGCCCTCCAACGTCAGGCACCCGGGTTGTCCGGGACGTGCCACCACCGGCGTCATCACCGGGGCACGACCGCGGGCCGTGGCGATGCGGCTGCGAAACCCGTGCGCCGTCTGCTGCAGGGCCGTGCCCACACCGTATTGCGACACGACCTGGCGACCGGTGGCAAGCGAATTCGTCATCGGCGTCATCGCGATGACCGCGGCGATGTCGTCGCGGCCCGCGGCCACCCGCAGCACGTGACCTCCGGACAACGACGAACCCCACAAGACGATGCGACTGGGGTCGACGTCGGGCAGGCGCTGCGCGGCGGCAACGGCCGCCTGGTAGTCCTCGACCTGCCGATCGATCGAGATATGCTGCCGTGGAAGCCCTTCGGATGTGCCGAATCCTCGATAGTCGAAGGCGAGCACGTCCAGACCGGCGGCTTGGAACTTCTCGGCGAACGGAAGCAGCCCGGAGTCCTTGGTGCCGGCAAAACCGTGTCCCATCACCACGGCGGGCCGCCCGGATCCGGTGGTGAAATGATCGCCCTGCGCCGGGAAATGCCAGCTGCTGCAGGCGCTGCCGGCCGAGACGAACGTCAGGTCCCGGTAGACCATGTCCGCTCCTCCTGAGGAGTTCACCGCGCTGCCACTCGATGTCGTGGCGTCGCTGCCCGCTTGAGACCCGCGGGGATCTCCTTGGTGCGTACATCGTGCTCGTAGTAGAAGTAGTCGACCTGCTGGGTGTGCCGCGGCCGGTCGGTGCAGTGACCGGCGTGCAGCTGCTGGTCGGCGTCGATGACGCGCTCCATCTCGTCCACCGGAGGCAGTGCGTAGCGGCCCACCGCGTAGGCGGCAAGAAGTCGCGCCTGGCATTCCACGAAGGGGAACAGCGTGGGTATGGCCTGGGCGAAGCCGATGAAGGCCAGGTTGTCGATTCCGGGTTTGAATATGCGCTTGTAGAGCCTGATGTGGTTGTCGGGTGCGCTGATGAACTCCGGATCGAAGAACGGGAAAGTGATGTTGTAGCCGGTGGCGTAGACGATGGCGTCGAAGACCGCGCTGGTGCCGTCATCGAAATGCACGGCGTCGCCGTCGAGTCGTGCGACATTGGGCTTCGGGGTGACGTCACCGGAGCCGAGCCGCAATGGCAGTTCCACCGACTGCGTCGGGTGGGCTTCGAATAGCTTGTGGTTGGCCGGTGGCAGTCCGTAGGTGGTCGGGTCGGCGCCGACCAGCGGCGCGAACAATTGAGCGGCCTTGCGCTGCCAGGCCAGCGGGATATGCGGTGAGGTCCGGAAGAACTTGTCACCCGGCTGTCCGGCAAGGTATTTGGGGACGATCCAGGCACTGGACCGGGTGGACAATGTCACGTCGTTCTGCAGCGTCCTCGATGAGAGCTCGACTGTGATATCGGCGGCGCTGTTCCCGATTCCGACGACCAGGATACGTTTACCGGTGAGTGTCAGCGGGGTGTGCGGGTCGATGTAGTGATGCGAATGGATGCTCTCCCCGGTGAATGTGCCGGGGAACTCCGGCAGCCGTGCATCCCAGTGATGGCCGTTGCCGACGACGAGTAGATCGAAATGCCTTGTCTGCCCGCGCTGGTCGATGATGGCCCAGCCATCGCCCTCGGGCCGGGCGTGCTCCACCGCGTTGCCGAACTCGATATTGTCCAGCAGCCCGAATGTCGCGGCGTAGTCATCGAGATAGGCCTTGATATCGGAGTGGTGCGGAAAGGACGGGTAATGCTCGGGAACCGGAAAGTCCTTGAACGCCAACCGATGTTTGGAGGTGTCGATATGCAACGAGCGATAGGCGCTGCTATGTCCGTTGGGATTGCCGAACGCCCAGTTCCCGCCGATGCGATCGGAGGTCTCGAAGGTGGTGTATGGCACCCCGTAGTCCTTGAGCATCTTGCCCGCCGTCAGACCACTGATACCGGCGCCGATTATCGCGGTGTTGGGGTAGCGCCCGGTCATGGCATCTCCGCACGGACCAGGTCCAGGGTGCCGAGTTCACGGACCGCCTGACAGCCGCGGCGCAGCATGGTGGCGACCATATCGTCGCCACGGTCGGTTCCCACTGCGAACGCAAAGCCCAGACCGGATATCAGCAACGCCTGGATCATCCCGTACCGATAGTCATGCCAACAGGATTCGAGGTCGTAGTCGCTGACTCCGTAACCACCCAAGGCGCGATGGTATTCGGCCACCAGGTCACGCTCGAGTGTCGCGCGCAGTCCTGGCTCCAGGCTGGTCGCAGCGAAGTAGGACAGGTCGCGCGCCGGCAGGCCGACACCCAGGGTCTGCCAGTCGACAACCCACACCCGGTCACCTGCGGGATGAAACAGCATGTTGTCGAGCCGGTAGTCGCCGTGGATGAGGCTGAACCGGCCGAAATCGTTCGACAGCCAGGGTGTCACCAGACTCATCGCCTCGGTGAATGTCGCGCCGTCCTGTGTGCTGAGCTTCGACCCCAGCTTCTCGACGGTGATATCGGCGCTCATCACCGCGACATCGCCGAGGCCCTTCTTGGCTGCGTCGTCGAGCAGTGACATCGCCAGTCCAGAAAAGGTCAGCCACTCGCGCTGACCCCACGTGGGTCCGTGCAACCCGGCGATGGCAGTCGCGGCCAACCGCGCCTCGTCTTCTGCGCACCCGGCAATCTGATCCCCCTGTCGCGCCGGCGCCTGATCGCTGAGTAGCAGCGCATAGTCCGATGCGTCCTCGGAGATCTCGCAATGAAAGCATTCGGGGATAGGCACTTTCACCCGGTCGGCCACCGACGTGTAGAACGCGCACTCGCTGCGATAGCCCAGCACGACGCGGTCACGCACGGTGTCGTCGTTGGCAGGGAGCTTGACGACGAAGGTGTGCGGTAACCCGGCGGGGTTGGCCGCGTAGCGTGCGGTGATCCGGTAGGTCGCGCCGGTCTGCCCGGTACCGACGGCGGTGATCGCCACATCGTCGATCTGGGTTCCCTCCGGCAGCACGCCACCGAGCCAGCCGGCCGTCACGTCATCGGGATAGCGCGGGATCAAAGCCGGTGCGTTCACTGCGGACTTCCTTCCGAGACACTTTGGGCCGCACGCTGGCGGGCCACGAAATGTATTGCCATACGGTTCATCAGACCCGGGGTGAACCGGGCGAGCAGCCAGCCGAGGTAGGCCCGTCGCGGGACGATCAGCAGTGCCTTGTTGCGCGAGATGGCGCGCAAGGTGTCGGCGGCGAGCCGATCGGGATCGTAGAAGGTGCTGCTGCGCTGGCCCATCCGGTAGAACTCGCGGCCGTTGATACCGGTTATCAGCCCCTTGTCGAGGATCGGTGTCTCGACCGCGGCCGGACAGATGGCCAGCACGCCGACATGGTGCGCGGCAGCTTCGGATCGCAGTGCCAGTGACAATCCGACGACGGCATGCTTGCTCATCACATAGCTGGTGATCTGGCCGGCGGCGGCCAGACCCGCCATCGATGCGGTGTTGACGATGTGACCGTGGCCTTGCCGGACCATCTGCGGGTAGGCGGCGGCAACCCCGTGAACCACGCCGCGGATGTTGACGTCGATTATCGCGTTCCAGTGCGCCAGAGTGAGCAGCTCGGTATCGGCTGCCCAGGTGATTCCGGCGTTGTTGAACATCAAGTCGATGCGCCCTGTCCGGGTCACCACATCGTCCACGGCGGCCTGTACCTGGGCGGCATCGGTGACATCGACACGGGCAGCCCGGGCAGCCGGACCCAGCGCCACGGCGGTGCGTTCGGCGGCGGCGCCGTCGATATCGGTGCACAACACCTCGGCCCCCGCGCCGACCAGCGCCCGGCACAAAGCGGCGCCTATGCCCGACCCCGCGCCGGTGACGACGGCCTGTTTGCCGTGCCAAGACGTCGCCTTCAAGACAGCGCCATGCGTTCGATGTGCCCGAGCACGTCGGGATAGCGTTTGAGATGCGCCCCACCGTTGAGGTCGAGCACCTCGCCGGTCAACCAGGAGGCCTTGTCCGAACACAGGAAGAGCACCGCGTCGGCGACGTCCTGTGCGGTGCCGACGCGACCGATCGGCGAGTTTTCCAGGTAGTCCTCCAGGACTCCGGGTGCCAGGGTGACCAGCTCCGTCAGCGGGGTGTGCACGAATCCCGGTGACACCGCGTTGACCCGGATTCGCCGCGGCGCGAATTCCAGAGCGGCCACCTGGGTGAACATCGCCAATCCCGCTTTGGCCGAGCAGTACGCGCTCATGCCGGTGGCAGCCTGGCGGGCGTTCAGCGACGTGCTGGACACCAGCGACCCACCGTCGCGCAGCCGTCGGCCTGCATATTTGGCCACGATGACGGCACCGGTCAGGCAGCAGTCGATCACCGCGCGGAACCGGTCCATATCCAGTTCGGTGATCCGGCCGAAGTCACCGAAGCCGGCGGTGTTGACGACCACGTCGACGGCCCCGGCCTGGTCGAACAGCTCGGCGACGGTGTCCTCGTCGGTGACGTCCACCGGTGCCGAGCTGTGCGGCGCGCCCAGCTCGGCGGCCCGGGCCGCGGCGGCGTCGGCGTTGAGATCGGCCACGACGACGCGGTATCCCTCAGCGGCGAGGCCACCTGCGACGGCCGACCCGATGCCCGAGGCTCCGCCCACGACGACCGCCACCCGCTCTGCACCGGATTGCGACATATGACTCCCATCGACCCAATTGTTCGGTCAACTGTAAGTCATTCGGCAATACCGCAGAGCGCTTTGACCAAGCCCGTTACACCAGGCCGGGACGAACCGGGGTTCGGTCTAGACGCTGATCTCGCCGCGTTCGGCCGCCAAGCCGATATCGGAACGAAAATGGCTGCCCGGCAACCGAACCGAAGCGGCGATGGCATACGCATCGGCACGGGCAGCGGCGAGGTCGACCCCGGTTCCGACCACCGAGAGCACCCGGCCCGCGGTGGAGACCACCGCGCCGTCCTCACGGCGGGCCGTGCCGGCGTGCAGGACGCCGTCGGCGTCGGATCCGGTGATGACATCGCCGACCCGCGGGCGCCCGGGATAGTTCTCGGCGGCGATGACGATGGTGACGGCCGCGCCGGGTCGCCAGCGCAGCGCTTCGAAGTCCGCGAGCGTGCCGGTGGCCGCCGCCGACAACAGCTGACCGAGCGGTGAGTCCAGCAGCGCCAGCACCGATTGGGTTTCCGGGTCGCCGAACCGGCAGTTGAACTCCACCACAGACGGGCCGGCAGAGGTGATCGCCAGGCCTGCGTACAACAGCCCGGAGAACGAGCTGCCGCGGGCAACCATCTCAGCGGCAACAGGTTTCACGATATCGTCGACGATGCTCGCGGTGATCTCGTCGGGCAGCCAGGGCAATGGGGCGTAGGCGCCCATACCACCGGTGTTGGGACCGCTGTCGCCGTCGCCGACGCGTTTGAAATCCTGCGCGGGCAGCAGCGGAACGACGGTCTCACCGTCGACGACGCAGAACAGCGATACCTCGGGACCGTCCAGGAAGGACTCCAGCAGGACCGGATGGCCGCCGTCGAGCAGCGCCGCGGCATGGGCACGGGCGGCGTCGCGGTCTTCGGTGACGACCACACCCTTACCCGCGGCCAACCCGTCATCCTTGACGACCCAGGCGCGCTGGCCGGCGGGCGGACCGAACCGGTTGAGCGCGGCGTCCAGGTGTGCCGGGTTGTCGACGATCTCACTGCCCGCCGTGCGCACGCCGGCAGCCGTCATCACATCCTTGGCGAACGCCTTCGAACCTTCGATACGGGCCGCCGCACGCGACGGTCCGAAGCAGGCGATCCCAGCGGCCCGTAGGGCATCCGCGACACCGAGCACCAGTGGGACCTCGGGGCCGATGACGACGAGGTCGGCACCGAAATCGCGGGCAAGCTTGACCACGGCGTCCGCAGAGCTGACGTCGACATCGTGTTGTTCGGCGATCGCGGCGGTGCCGGCATTACCCGGTGCCACGGCCAGCGCCTGCACCTGTGGATCGCGGCGCAACGCCAACAACAACGCATGTTCACGGGCACCGGATCCGATCACGAGGACGCGCACGCAAGCACTGTATCGGGCCGCTCGGCCTCGGTAGCGGCGCAGGTCAACCGAGCGCGTGCCTACCGGTGATCAGTGGGAGGTCCAGGAAGGTGGCGATCCCCGCCGCGGCGCACACCGGCGCGATGGCGTGCACGGCGTGCATCGCCGTTCCCAGACAGCCCTGGTCGGTTTCGTCCTCGCCGTGGGTCGCGATGCGGGATTCCAGCACCATCGACGGTGCGCCTTCGACCTGTACCGTCCACCCGCGTCCAGTGGGCCAGTCCGGGGCCTGATCCGGACCCAACCGGGTGATGTGCTCAAGGGTGAGCGCCCGGCGTCCGCCGATCACGGCGCTCAAACCGAAGCGTTGCGCCGCCACCGTACCCGTTTCGACGCGGCCCGCGGTGACCTCGACGGGATGGTCGGTGATCGCTACCTCGCGGTGGTGTTCGAAATCCTCGATGACCGCGCCGAGGCCGTCGGCCAACAGCATCAACGGTGCGCGAAAGGTCGCGCCGAGTGCGATCGGGTCGGCCATGATCACCGATTCGTCGGGGTGCTTGCCGAAACCCATGATGTCGAACAGCATCACAGCGCTGTCGTAGGTGGAGTAGTCCAGCAGCTCCCGGACCAGTAGGGAGTCGATGCGAGCGAACAGACCCGACATCGTCAGGGGTAGCACCACGGCGGCCCACCCGGGCTCGATTCCGGTGCCGTGGAACGATGTTCGGCCCTGCGCACACGCCGCCTCCAGCCGCTCCACGACCTCAGGCCCGCAGCTCTTCGGGTAGATGAAAGCGGTGACGGCCGTCGAGATGACGTTCTTACCGGATGCCAACAGCCGACAGATATCGTCGAGCGCACCCATCGGATTCATCTCACCCTGCGGCATGTACAGCACACAATCGGCGGCGGTCCCGAGGATCTCGTCGGCATCCGAGGTCGCCATGACCCCGGTCGGGCCGATACCGCAGATCTCACCGATGTCGCGACCGGCCTTGGCATCGCTGTAGACGTAGGCGCCGACGATCGCGAGTTCGGGATGCGCTGCCACAGCCCGCACCGCTTGGCGTCCGACCGTGCCGGTGGCCCACTGGATGACTCGGATCACATCCATACCGTATCCGATACGGTATGAACTTCAGTCCGAGTCGAGAGACTTCCCGCTGTGCATCCGGACGGCGGCGTCGACGTTGGCCTTCTTGTTTTCGCCCTCACCCCGCGCCGCGGCCTTCTTGCGCTTCGTGACGACCTTGTCGACGGCACCGTTGAGTGCCGAGCCCAGGGGGAAGCCCAGGTAATGGGTCAGGAAGACCGCCATCTCCTTGAGCTCGACGTCGCTGAGTTCCTCGTTGAGCAGGGCGGCGTTCACCTGGATCTCGGCGAGGTCGGCGCGTCCGACCGCGGTCACCGCAACCAGGGTCATGATCCGCTTGTCGCGCATCGACAGGCCCGGCCGGTTCCAAATGGTGCCGAAGAGGTGATCGACGGTCAGGTCGAAGTATGGGTCGCCCTCCATATCGGGCATCTCCCAGCCGTAGACCTCGTTCATCTTCTCCAGGCCGGTGCGGCGCAGCTCGTCCATCGTCACTCCTTCGTGCTTGCCGCGGTGTGCGGCACTCCGAGTCCGTCGGCCAGGTCACGCAACGCGATCTCGGCCAATGGAAGTTCCACACCGGTGGCCTCGCCAAGTCCGAGTGCCAACCGCAGATCCTTTTCGGCCAGCCCGCGGGTGTGGACGAACATGTCGTACAAGAAGTGATCCGGCTCAAGCGGTTTGGTGTCGTCGCGCGCCATGATCGCGCCCGGGCCACCACTTTGCGCGTCGCTGTGGCGCACCACCCGGCCGAGCTTCTGCAGATCGATACCGGCGGCCTCGGCGAGCTTGGACGCCTCGCAGGCCGCGGCGAAGCCGATGAAGGTCAGCATGTTGCGGGCCAGTTTCATCCGGGTTCCCGCGCCGGGCGCACCTGCGCGGACGACCATCGAGGCCCACGCTTTGAACACCGGCTTGACCAGCTCGTAGGCCTCGTCGTCGGCGCCGACCATGACGGCCAGCTCACCCTTTTCCGCCGCGCCGGCGCCCCCGCTGACCGGAGCGTCGACGATGCGAATACCGCCGGCCCGCAACTGCTCGGCCAGCTCACCCGCGGTGCCGGGCTCGATGGTGGAATGGATCGCGATCACCGTGCCCGGCTTGGCGTGTGCCGCAAGCTCTGTGACCACATCACGCACCTGCGCATCGTTGAGCACGGTCACGCTGATGACATCGGCTTGCGCGACCTCGGCCACGCTGTCGGCCGGCGTGGCGCCGAGCTCGACGAGCGGGGTCATGGCATCGGCACGCACATCGAAGACGATGAGGCCGCCCGGCCAGTCGGCGAGCCGCTTGGCCATCGGCGCGCCCTGGTTTCCCAGGCCGATATAACCGACCTTGATGTTCTCAGCCGATGGACGCGTCATATCCGCCACTTCTCCTCATCGCTCGTCCCTCACTCGGCATCAGCGGATGATCTGTCCGCCGTCGACGTTGAAGATCTGCCCGGTGATCCACTTCGCCTGATCCGAGAGCAGGAACAGCAGCATGCCGACCAGATCCTCGGGCTCACCCATGCGCGACAACGGGATTCCCTTGACGATGTCGGCGACCATCTCCTGCGGGGTGGTGGTCCGGTTTGCCTCGGTGTTGATGGGTCCGGGCGCGATGGCGTTGACCCTGATGTTCTGCCCGCCCAGTTCGGTGGCCAGCTGCTGGGTCAGGCCGTTGATACCGACCTTGGCCAGCCCGTAGAAGTTGGAATACAGCCACGCCGCCGTGGAGGACTGGTTGACGATCGCGCCGCCGCCACGCTTGGCCATCTTGCGATAGACCGCACGCGTGCAGACCAGTGCGCCGTCGAGGTTGACGCTCATGAACTTCTTGTAGTAGTCCCAGTCGACGGTGATCAGGAAGTCCAGCTTCATCCCACCGAAAATTGCGGCATTGTTGACCAGGTAGTCGATTCCACCGAACTCCGAAAGCGCCTGAGCTGCCATCTCTTTGGCGGACTCTGGATCTGATACATCGACGCGCACCGCGAGGGCGTTGCCGCCCTCGCCTTTGATCCCGTCGGCGACCTTCTGCGCACCGTCGGTGTTGATATCGGCGATCACGACGGCGGCGCCCTCACGGGCCAACGCCTCGGCGTATGCCTGGCCGATCCCGCCACCGGCGCCCGTGACGATGGCGACCTTGTCCTTGAACTGATCTCCGTAAAGTCCCATTCGATCTCCCTTGATCCCTAGTTGGCCAGCGTGGCGATCGCCTTGGTCTCGAGGTACTCCTCGAAACCTGCCAGGCCCATTTCCCGGCCGATGCCGGATTGCTTGTAGCCGCCGAACGGCATATCCGCCGAATACCAGACGCCGCCGTTGATGTTGACGGTGCCGACGCGCATCCGGGCTGCGACACCTGCGGCACGCTCGTCGTCGGCGGAGAACACCGTGCCGGACAGTCCGAACGGCGAATCATTGGCGATCCGCACCGCGTCGTCGTCACCGTCGTGGGCGATGACGGTGAGCACCGGACCGAAGATCTCCTCGCGCGCAACGGTGGCGCTGTTGTCCAGGCCGGCGATGACGGTCGGCTCGATGAAGAAACCCCGGTCTCGGCCGGCGGGACGCCCGCCACCGCAGGCGAACGTGCCGCCCTCGGCGATCGCCGAGTCCAGGTAGCCCTGGATTCGGTCGCGCTGTCGCGCGGAGATGACCGGCCCGCAGATGGTTCCGGGATCGTTCGGGTCCCCGGGCTGCAGCCCTGCCATGGTCTTGGCCGCCGCCTCGACGGCCTCGTCATACCGTGCACGCGGAACGACGAGGCGAGTGGTGATCGCGCAACCCTGCCCGGCGTGCATCGAGACCGTGAAGGCCGACATCGAACACGCGCCCGCCAGGTCGGCGTCATCGAGAACCAGGAACGCCGACTTGCCGCCGAGTTCGAGGAATACCTTCTTCAGCGTCGCCGACCCGTCGGACATCACCATCCGGCCGGTGTTGGTCGATCCGGTGAAGGACACCATGTCGACCCGCGGATCCTTGGACAGCAACGCGCCGACACTGTGGTCGCTGGAGGTGACGATATTGATGACACCCGCGGGGAAGTCGGTGTGTTCGGCGATCAGCTCGCCGAGTACTGCTGCCGCCCAAGGGGTGTCAGGCGCAGGCTTGAGAACCAGGGTGTTGCCCGCGGCCAGCGCCGGACCGATCTTGGCGAGGTTGATCTGGTGGGGGAAGTTCCACGGCGTGATGGCGCCGACGACGCCGATCGCCTCACGTGCGACGGTGCGGTGGGTCTTCATGCCCATCGGCGAGGCGATACCGAGATCGGTGGTCCAGGCATAGGACTCGGCGGTGTCGGCGCAGAAACTGAGGTCTGCCACCGGGCCTTCGAGCTGCGCGGCCGAGGTGAGCATGCGCGGAGCTCCGACCTCGGCGATGGTCAGATCCCGCAGTTCCTCGACATGGTCGCGCATCGCCTGCTGCAGCTGACGGATGCAGCGCACGCGCAGCTCGACATCGGTCGACCAGTCGGTGTCGTCGAATGCGCGGCGCGCGGCCTCGATGGCCCGGCCCATGTCCTCGGCGTCGGCATCAGCCGCGGTCCCGAGCACATCCTCGGTGGCGGGGTTGATGGTCGCGAACGCACCACCGCCGCCCGCGACGAGCTTGCCGTCGATGAACAGCTGACTTTCCCTGCCGGCCAGTAACGCCATGTGCGACTCTCCCGAATTATCTGGACATGTGTCCGATGACTGCCGTCCGAACATAGCCGCAGACCCGCGCCCATGACAAGGCCCGGGTGCCGGTCACCGGGCGTCAATACCCCGTACATGCAGTTGACAGCCATCATTGACGCAGATCTTGCCTATAGCGGCCACCGTCGGATACCTTGGACACGTGTCCAGTGAGTCCATCGTGACTGTCACCTCGAACCCCGACCACGCAACCGATGCGGCGCCGCGCAATCGGCGGCAAGAGGAGACGTTCCGCAAAGTGCTCACTGCGGGCATGGAGATGCTGCGGGAGAGCTCCTATGCCGACCTGACGGTTCGGGCCGTCGCCAAACGCGCCAATGTCGCACCGGCAACTGCCTACACCTACTTCTCGTCGAAGAACCATCTCGTCGCCGAGGTCTACCTCGACCTGATCAAGCAGGTGCCGTTCTTCACCGACGTCAACGACACCAAACTCACCCGTGTCGACAATGTCGTTCGCAGTCTCGCCCTGGTGGTCGCCGACTATCCCGAGGTCGCCGCGGCCTGCACCACCGCCCTGATGTCGGGCAACGACGAAGCGGTCACCAAGGTTCGCGAGCGCATCGGCGCCGAGATCCACCGCCGCATCACCTCGGCCTTCGGGCCCGACGCCGACTCCCGCACCGTCGGGGCGCTGGAGATGACATTCTTCGGCGCCCTCGTCCAAGCCGGGAGCGGCGCATTCACTTACCACCAGATCGCCGACCGGCTGACCTTCGTGATCAACCTGATATTGAACGGCGAAGCCCCGCCGTCCGAGTCGACCGCCAAGGGGGACCGATGACAGTCCAGACCGAGAAGCCACTTCTCGACCCGTACGACTACGACTTCCACGAGGATCCGTACCCGTACTACAAGCGGCTCCGTGACGAGGCGCCGCTGTACCGAAACGCCGACCTCGGCTTCTGGGCGCTGTCCCGGCATGCCGACGTGCTCGCCGGATTCCGGAACAGCACCACCCTGTCCAACCGTGAAGGTGTCTCTCTGGATCCGGTTTCGCGCGGGCCGCACGCCTCCAAGACCATGTCGTTCCTGGCGATGGACGATCCCGGCCACCTGCGGCTGCGCACCCTGGTGTCCAAGGGCTTCACCCCGCGCCGCATCCGCGAGCTGGAGCCGCGGGTCACCGAGATCGCCGTGCAGCATCTGGACGTCATGATGGAGAAGGCCGACGGCGGCTCGACGGTCGACTACGTGGCCGAGTTCGCGGGCAAGCTGCCGATGGACGTCATCTCCGAACTCATGGGTGTCCCCCAGTCCGACCGCGACCAGGTGCGCGCCTGGGCCGACGGTGTGATGCACCGTGAGGACGGCGTCACCGACGTTCCCGCCGAGGCGATCGAGGCTTCGCTCAATCTGATCGTCTACTACCAGGACATGGTCGCCGAACGCCGCAAGAAGCCCAGCGATGACCTGACCTCCGCGCTGCTGGAGGCCGAGATCGACGGTGACCGGCTCACCGACGAAGAGATCATCGGTTTCATGTTCCTGATGGTCATCGCGGGAAACGAGACCACCACCAAACTCCTTGCCAATGCCGCCTTCTGGGGTCATCGCAATCCCGGACAGCTGACGCCGGTCTACGAAGACCTGAGCCGTATCCCGCTGTGGGTCGAGGAGACCCTGCGCTACGACACCTCCAGCCAGATCCTCGCCCGGCTGGTTTCCGGCGAGCTGGAGTTCTACGGCACGGTGATACCCGAGGGTGACGTGCTGTTGTTGCTTCCCGGGTCGGCGCATCGCGACGAGCGCGCCTTCGAGAAGCCGGACGAGTTCATCATCGGCCGCGAAATCGGCTCCAAGCTACAGAGTTTCGGCAGCGGTGCACATTTCTGCCTGGGCGCTCACCTGGCCCGGATGGAAGCCCGGGTTGCGCTGACCGAGTTGTTCAAGCGAATCCGCGGCTTCGAGGTCGACGAGGCCAATGCCGTCCGCGTTCATTCCAGCAACGTCCGCGGATTCGCTCATCTACCCATGACCGTGGAGGTTGTATAAATGCCCCGCTTCGATCCCCTTCCCGAGCGACGGCCGGCCATCGTGGCGGGCGCGTCGGCCGGTATCGGTGAGGCGACCGCACTCGAACTCGCAGCGCGCGGATTCCCGGTCGCACTCGGCGCCCGTCGCGTGGAGAAGCTCGATGACCTGGTGGGCAAGATCCGAGCCGACGGCGGCGAAGCCGTCGGCTTCCGGCTCGATGTCACCGACCCGGACTCGGTCACCTCGTTCGTGGCCAACGCCGTTGACGCACTTGGTGATATCGAGGTGTTGGTGGCCGGTGCGGGCGATACCTACTTCGGCAAGCTCGCCGATATCAGCACCGAGGATTTCAACTCACAGCTGCAGATCCACCTGGTCGGCGCCAATCGGCTGGCCGCCGCCGTCCTCCCCGGGATGCTCGAACGCCAGCGCGGTGATCTGATCTTCGTCGGCTCCGACGTCGCCCTGCGCCAGCGCCCGCACATGGGCGCCTACGGCGCCGCCAAGGCTGCCCTGGTGGCCATGGTCACCAACTTCCAGATGGAGCTGGAAGGCACCGGCGTCCGTGCGTCGATCGTGCACCCCGGCCCCACCAAGACGTCGATGGGCTGGAGTCTGCCCGCCGAGTCGATCGGTCCCGCACTGGAGGACTGGGCGAAATGGGGACAGGCCCGTCACGACTATTTCCTGCGGGCCTCCGACCTCGCACGTGCCATCACGTTCGTCGCCGAGACACCCCGCGGCGGCTTCATCGCCAATATGGAACTGCAGCCCGAAGCACCGTTGGCGACCAAGAAAGATCGACAGAAACTCGCCCTCGGCGAGGAAGGGATGCCAGCCCAATGACGACAGCCGTAGTGCCACGGGTATCCGGCGGCGAAGAAGAACACGGTCACCTCGAGGAGTTCCGCACCGACCCGATCGGGTTGATGAAGCGGATCCGGGAGGAATGTGGTGACGTCGGCTGGTTCCAGCTGGCCGACAAGCAGGTGGTGTTGTTGTCCGGCGCCGAGGCCAACGAGTTCTTCTTCCGGTCATCCGACAGTGAGCTCAACCAGGCCGAGGCCTACCCGTTCATGACGCCGATCTTCGGCGAAGGCGTGGTCTTCGACGCAGACCCCGAGCGTCGGGCCGAGATGCTGCACAACACCGCGTTGCGCGGTGAGCAGATGAAGGGTCACGCCGCCACCATCGAGAACGAAGTCCGCAAGATGATCGCCAACTGGGGCGAGAGCGGCGAGATAGACCTCCTGGAGTTCTTCGCCGAGCTGACGATCTACACCTCGACGGCATGCCTGATAGGCCAGAAGTTCCGCAACCAGCTCGACTCGCGGTTCGCCAACTACTATCACCTGCTCGAACGCGGTACCGACCCGCTGTGCTACGTCGACCCGTACCTGCCGATCGAGAGCTTCCGGATCCGAGACGAGGCGCGCGCCAGCCTGGTCGAATTGGTGCAGGAAGTCATGGACGGCCGAATCGCCAACCCGCCCAAGGACAAGAGCGATCGCGACCTGCTCGACGTGCTGGTCTCGGTCAAGGACGAGGACGGCAATCCCCGGTTCTCGGCGAACGAGGTGACCGGCATGTTCATCTCGCTGATGTTCGCCGGTCACCACACCAGCTCGGGAACATCGTCGTGGACGCTCATCGAACTGCTGCGCCACCCCGATTTCTACGCCCAGGTCCAGCAGGAACTCGACGACCTCTACGCCGACGGCCAAGAGGTGAGTTTCCATGCGCTGCGCCAGATTCCGAAGATCGACAACGCCCTCAAAGAGACCCTGCGCCTGCACCCGCCGCTCATCATCCTGATGCGGGTCGCGCAGGACGAGTTCGAGGTCGCGGGTCATCCGATCCACAAGGGCCAGATGGTCGCGGCATCGCCGGCCATCTCCAACCGGATCGCCGAAGACTTCCCGAACCCCGACGCCTTCGACCCCGATCGCTACGAGAAGCCTCGGCAGGAAGACCTGATCAATCGGTGGACCTGGATCCCGTTCGGCGCCGGCAGACACCGTTGCGTGGGAGCCGCGTTTGCTCAGATGCAGATCAAGGCGATCTTCTCGGTTCTGCTGCGCGATTACGAGTTCGAGATGGCGCAACCGCCCGAGAGCTACCAGAACGACCACTCCAAGATGGTGGTCCAGCTGGCCCGTCCGGCCAAGGTCCGTTACCGCAAGCGCGTGAAGGCCTGACACCGATGGGGTGCTACCGCATCGAACTCGACGAGGATCTGTGCCAGGGCCACGCGATGTGCGAACTCGAAGCCCCTGACGTCTTTCAGGTGCCCAAACGAGGCCCGGTCGAGATTCTCGACGCCGAACCACCGGACGAGCTGCGCGCCGATGTCGAGCGGGCTATCGAGATGTGTCCAACCCAAGCACTATCCCTGATCGAAAAAGACTGAAAGGCAAGGACTGTGACTGATTCAAAGGCGAGTCGCTCAGACTACGAAGCATGGGTCGACCGTTGGCTGCAGGCCAACAAGGATGCCGAGGCGGCCGGTGACTGGAAGCCCCTGGCCGATTTCTACACCGAGGACGCCACCTACGGCTGGAACATCGGTCCCAAGGAAGATGTCATGTGCGTCGGTCGCGAGGAGATCCGCGATGTCGCGCTGGGCCTGGAGATGGAAGGCCTGGAGAACTGGGTCTACGAGTACCAGAAGGTGCTCATCGACGACAAGCTCGGGGAGATCGTCGGGTTCTGGAAGCAGATCGCCAACAAGAGCGATGGCGCACGCGATGAGATCTACGGCATCGGCGGCAGCTGGTTCCGGCTCAACGGGGATCTGAAGATCGAGTGGCAGCGCGACTTCTTCGACTTCGGGCATGTGCAGAAGGCGTTCATGAAGCTCATCGAGTCCGGTGACCTGACCCCGACGATGCAGAAGCGCATCGAACGCAGCCTGGCCGGGGAGAAGCTGGCCGGTTATTACCCGCTCGGCGAGGCGCCCGTCGCGATCTGGTGAAAATCACCCGGCCAAGCAGTTGCTTGGGGGCACTGTGATGTGGCTAACTAGAGCCTCTAGTCTGGAGCTAGTGGCTCTATTTCGAAAGCAGGAGAGATGAAGACCAAAGGCGCTCTGATCTGGGAATTCAACCAGCCGTGGACGATCGAGGAGATCGAGATAGGCGACCCCGTCAAAGACGAGGTCAAGATCCAGATGGAAGCGTCGGGCATGTGCCATTCCGACCACCATCTGGTCACCGGTGACATCCCGATGGCCGGTTTCCCGGTCCTCGGTGGCCACGAGGGCGCCGGCATCGTGACCGAGGTCGGCCCCGGGGTCGAAGGCCTCGAGCCCGGCGACCACGTCGTGCTGTCGTTCATCCCGTCGTGCGGCGCGTGCCCGTCCTGTCAGGCCGGTCTGCGCAACCTGTGCGACCTCGGTGCCATGCTGCTGCAGGGCACCGCGGTCTCCGACAACACCCATCGCATCCACGCCGCCGATGGAACCCCGGTCATTCCGATGACGCTGCTCGGCACGTTCAGCCCGTACATGGTCGTGCACAAGAGCTCCGTGGTGAAGATCGATCCGTCCATCCCGTTCGAGGTCGCCTGCCTGGTCGGCTGCGGTGTGACAACCGGCTACGGTTCGGCGGTTCGCAGTGCCGACGTCCGCCCGGGCGACGACGTCGTCATCGCCGGCATCGGTGGCGTCGGCATGGGCGCACTGCAGGGCGCGCTGAACGCCGGCGCGCGCAACATCTTCGCGGTCGACCCGGTCGAGTGGAAGCGCGACCAGGCACTCAAGTTCGGCGCCACCCACGCCTACCCCGACATCTTCTCCGCGATGGCCGGCGTCGCCGAGGTCACCCAGGGCCGGATGGCAGCCAAGACCATCATCACCACCGGTGAGCTGCACGGCGAGGAGATCGACAACTACCTCAACATCACCGCCAAGGGCGGGACCTGCGTGGTGACCGCGGTGGCCAACATGGCCAAGTCCGATGTGACGCTGAACCTTTCGATGTTGACCCTGCTGCAGAAGAACCTGCAGGGCACCATCTTCGGCGGCGGAAACCCGCACCATGACATCCCCCAGTTGCTGTCGATGTACAAGGCCGGCCGGCTCAATCTCGACGATATGGTCACCCGGCAGTACAAGCTGGAGCAGATCAACGACGGCTACAAGGACATGCTGGAAGGGCGCAACATCCGCGGCGTCATCCGGTACACCGACGCCGACCGGTAACCCGACGTCGGGTATCAAGTAGCTATGCCCACGATTTTCAGCAGGATCATCAACGGCGAGCTACCCGGCCGTTTCGTCTACACCGATGACGAGTTCGTCTCGTTCCTGACCATCGAACCGATGACGCAGGGGCACCTGCTCGTGGTGCCCCGCGCCGAGATCGACCAGTGGCAGGACCTCGATCCGGACACCTTCGGCCGGATCATGGCGTTGTCACAGAAGCTGGGCCGCGCGGTGGTGCGGGCATTCGACGCACCACGCGCGGGTCTGCTGATCGCCGGCCTGGAAGTACCGCACCTGCACATTCACGTCTTCCCGGCCTATCAGCTCACCGACTTCGGTTTCGCCGGGGTCGATCGCAATCCGTCGCCGGAATCCCTTGACGAAGCTCAGGCCAAGATCAAGGCCGCGTTGGCCGAATTGGACGATTAGCGCCCGACGGCATGCGGTTCGGTGCCGGCATCGGTGTCCACATCGACGTCAGCATCGATATCGGCGTCGATGTCGGCGTGATCGGGTCCGTCGGCGAACCGCGGCAAGTTGACCCGGAAGCGGCACCCGGCGCCCGGCGCCGTCGTCACCGAGACACTGCCGCCGTGCGCCAGGACCAGCGAATCGACGATGGACAGGCCGAGCCCGGTGCCGCCGCTGGACCGGGTACGCGACGAGTCGGTGCGGTAGAACCTCTCGAAGACGCGGTGCGCGTCCTCCTGCGACATCCCGTTGCCGGCATCGGCGACTTCGAGGACCGCATTGTCTGCGGTGGTACCGATCCGGACCGTGACCGCAGCGGTCTCCGGCGTGTGCTGCAGAGCGTTGGCCACCAGGTTGCCGAGGACCTGGCGCAACCGGGCCTCGTCCCCGATCACCTCCGGGGTGCCGGGACCGTCGAAGACCTCCATCGTGATGCGGCGCTGTGGCGCGATGCGCTGGGCGTCGTGCACCGCGTCGCTCGCCAGCGCCAGCAGATCCACCCGGTGCTGCTCAAGCGGTCTTTGGGCGTCCAGGCGCGCCAACAGCAGCAGATCCTCCACCAGCAGGCCCATCCGGCGTGACTCGCTCTCGATGCGCGACATGAGCATCTCCACATCACGCGCGGCGCCCTGGCGGTAGAGCTCGGCGAAGCCACGGATCGTCGTCAGCGGGGTGCGCAGTTCGTGGCTGGCGTCGGTGATGAAGCGGCGCATGCGTTCCTCGGACGTGCGGGCATGCTCGGCAGAGGCCTCCGAGGACGCCATGGCGCGCTGGATCTGGGCCAGCATGCCGTTGAGCGCCAATGACAGCCGCCCCACCTCGGTGCGCGGATCCCGTTGCGGCACGCGCCGTCCGAAGTCGCCGTCGGCAATGGCCGCGGCAGTCTCCTCGACCTCGTTGAGCGGGCGCAGACTGCGCCGCACCACGGCGTATCCCACGATGCCGAGCACCAACAGCACCGCGCCGCCGATCGCCAGCTGGGTGAAGATCAACGACCGAACCGTGGACTGCACATCGGAGAGATCGATGGCGACGGTGGTCAGTTCGCCATGCGGTCCGCGCACCGACACCGCTCGCCACTGCACATGCGAACCGTCCATCGACCCCACGGTGGTGGGCATGGGACCGACGTCGTTGCTGTCGGGCAGCGCCGGCTCGGCGTCGCGGTCGTTGACCGCCATCCACACCCGGCCATCGGCGGCCAGGCCGCGCACGTAGAAGCTGGTCGGCGGCCGAGCCGGGTTGGGTCCTTCGTTGGGCGAGGGCGGCATCTGCCGCGGCGCCTGCGCCCAGCTGTTGGAGGCGTCGACGAGGGTCTGGTCGACGCGGCTGATCAGGTCATGACGCAGGATGGTGGTGACGGCGATACCCGAGGCCAACAGGCCGAAACCCACCAGCACCAGCGTCGCTGCGACAAGGGCCACCCGCAGGGGTATTCCACGCCGCATGTGGTCGGACATGGTCTCCATTGTCCGCTTAGCGTGGCTCCCGCAGGACATAACCGACGCCACGCAGCGTGTGCAGCAGTCGCTTGTCACCGGTGTCGATCTTGCGGCGCAGGTAGGACACATAGGACTCGACGACGTTGACGTCGCCACCGAAGTCATAGCGCCAGACGTGGTCGAGGATCTTCGGCTTGCTCAGAACGGTGCCGGCATTGATCACGAAGTAGCGCAGCAGGGTGAACTCGGTCGGCGACAACGACACCGGTTCACCGGCCTTCCAGACCTCGTGGGTGTCCTCGTCGAGTTCGATATCGGCGAAGGTCAGCCGCGACGTCTGCACCTCTTCGACACCCTTGCCGGTACGACGCAGGATGACGCGCAGCCGGGCGACCACTTCCTCCAGGCTGAACGGTTTGGTGACGTAGTCGTCGCCGCCGAGGGTCAGCCCGGTGATCTTGTCCTGCAAGGTGTCGCGCGCGGTCAGGAACAGCGCGGGCGCCTCGATACCGTCGGCCCGCAGCCGGCGCAGCACACCGAAACCGTCCATTCCGGGCATCATGACGTCCAAGATCACGGCGTCGGGCTTCACCTCGCGGGCTCGATCGAGCGCCGCCGGGCCGTTGGCCGCGGTGAACACTTCGAAGCCCTGGAACTTCAGACTTACCGAGAGCAGCTCGACGATATTCGTCTCGTCGTCCACCACGAGGACGCGTGCTTCGGGCTTGGCATGGGGTATCGCTGGCGCTGCCATACGCCTAATGTCCTCCGAATTCCTTCGTAGGTCGCTGCCAGGACGCTGTGTACTTCCTGTGAATTGAATCATCATCTGCTCTGAGTCGATCCGCCGAACAGGGCAAACGACAGCCCTAGACTGACGTCATGGACCTGGGCAAAAACCTGGTAGACCTGGCGTTGGCCCCGGTACGAGTCGGACTGGCCGCGACCGAGGCTGGTATCGGAGTGGCCAACGGCGCGCTGAGCGCGGCCAAGCGCACCATCGGCGAGGCCGGCACCTCGACCTCTCCGCCGTCGTTGGCACATATCCTCGGCCTGGACGACACCGTGGCCAGGGCGAACCGGTTCGCGAAACTGGCCGATGACCTGCTCGACGAGAACGCCCCGGTCGGACGTGCGCTGGCACCCGACGGCCCACTGGACCGTCTGATGCGTCCGGGCGGTCTGCTCGATCGCATCACCGCCGACGACGGCCTGCTCGATCGGCTCACCGCGGAGGGCGGCGGCCTGGAACGGGCACTGGCGCCGGGCGGTCTGGTCGACCAACTGCTCGACGAGGACGGTCTGGTCGAGCGACTACTGGCCGAGGACGGCCTGGCCGACCGGCTGCTGGCCGAAGGCGGCCTCGTCGAGAAGCTCACCGCCCGCGACGGTCCGCTGGAACAGCTCGCCGACGTCGCCGACACCCTCAACCGGCTCACCCCCGGCCTGGAAGCCCTCGCGCCGACCATCGAGACACTGCGCGAAGCCGTCATCATGCTCAGTGCGGTGGTCAACCCGTTGAGCAATATCGCCGACCGCATCCCGTTGCCGGGCCGTCGGCCCACGCGCCGCCCGACCGCACGGCCGGTCAGCTCGCAACGGGTTATCGATCACGACGAGTGATTCGATAAGCTCTCTGGGCGTCGGAGCCTGACGGGCTCGACGATTCGCCTCCTTAGCTCAGTGGTAGAGCACTCGCCTTGTAAGCGAAAGGTCGTCAGTTCAATCCTGACAGGGGGCTCCACAAGATCACGGCTTCCTCGAGCCGTCTGCCCGATTTCGCCGACGTCAGCGCCCAGACTGTGATAGTCACAGTGCCCAACACATCGGCGAAGGGTTCTGACATGAA
Organism: Mycobacterium sp.; assembly: GCA_016197405.1. Taxonomy (GTDB): domain Bacteria; phylum Actinomycetota; class Actinomycetes; order Mycobacteriales; family Mycobacteriaceae; genus Mycobacterium. Next base: position 416,949 of record JACPVR010000004.1, on the reverse strand, counting down.
GAAGCTGGCAGTCGGGCTGGTGATGGCCTCAGGTGTGGCTCTTGTTCCGCTTTCGATGGCGATGCCGTTGGCCCAGGCCGATGTCTGCGCCGCAGCGGGCGGACGTCATGTATCGGTCGGTGGGTGCACCAACGTCGCCGGCGACGCGGCGGCCGTTGCCATCGCCTCACAGGCCTACCCGTACGTGCCCAACGAAATCCCTTGTTACACAGCCGAAGGCGTGCCTTACTACACGCCGCCGGGTGACCCCTGCTGAGAACCGTTGCGCGTCGGGCGGTACGCCCCGACCGGGTGCTGCTGCTCGTCACGATCATGTCGGCGGTCCTAGGTTGTTCCGCACCGGCCCCGGCCCCGGCCCCGGCCCCGCAGACATCGCCGACAGCACCGACACCGGCCCAGGCCGCGCCGGTGCCCGAGCCTGCGGGCGCACAGCCACGGCTCGCCCCACAGCCGGCGCAGCTGGCCCGCGATCTCGTCGCCGACGAGCTGACCCTGCGGGACCCTTCGGCCGCAGAGGACGCACTTACCGCAGCGGCCGGCCGGCAACAGGCGGCGTACCGCGTCATCGGACGCCATCCGGACTGGGACGCGACAACCCGGCCGCTGATACCGCCGGCACTGCTCGACACCTACGACCGCAACGTCGACGCCCGCAGGCAACTCGCCGCGATGACTCCCGCCAAGGACACCCTCCCGCCATGGCGGATAGTGCCGCCGGCACCGGCGGACGAGCTGCTCGGTTACTACCGGGACGCAGAGTCGGCGACCGGCGTGGGCTGGAACTACCTGGCAGCGATAAACCTGATCGAGACCCGCTTCGGCAGCATCAACGGTGACAGCACCGCGGGCGCACAGGGACCGATGCAGTTTCTGCCCGCGACCTTCGCCGCGTACGGCGCCGGCGGTGATATCCGTTCCCCCCGCGACAGCATCATGGCGGCCGGGAGATACCTGGCCGCCAACGGTTTTCCCGACGATCCCGATAGCGCCATCTACCGGTACAACCACGCGGACGAATACGTCACGGCAGTGCGCCAGTACGCCGCGATCCTTGCCGCCGACCCGGCGGCGTTCACCGGCTACTACCGATGGAATGTCTACTACAACACGACATCCGGTGATGTGCTGCTGCCCGTCGGATACACCCAGACGACACCTGTTGCGGTGGACGACTACTTGGCGTCACATCCGCAATAGCCCGATCTCTCGCCGAACGTTTTGTGTCACAGACCGTTCGACGTCACGGTGCGCCGATACGCACACCCACGTCTGCCGGTGGCGCGTCCCGATAACCCGGACACGTCGTCTCGATCCTGAAGACGTGCCACTGCGACTCACCACTGTTCGGCGGCATCCTGCCGCTGAACGTGAAGGTGTCGTCCACCTTGGTCGCGGTCACCTCGGACGGGTTCGCGACATACCCGGACAGCTCCTCGTAACGAAGACCCGCCTTCTGAACCACCAACTGACCCAGCTGCGTCAGCTGGATGCGGACGCTTCGTTTCGTCCCGTCATGCGCCACGATCACCAGACCGCCACCCGGCTGGCGCGTACACGTCACGGCGGTGGCTTCGATACTGCGACGCTCCCCGTCGAATTCGATCAAAGTCACCACCGGCGCGGCCTTCTCACACCCCAGGAGCCCACCTGAAAGCGCCAGCACGATACCCGCGAAACGCGGACCGCAGGCGTGTTTGTAGGCGGAGACCCCCATCGCGCCAGTATGCGGGTAGCCGGCCGGAGGTGACCAGGTTTTCCTGGGCGATCCGCGATGTCTCTCCGCGTCCGAAGTACCGGCTAGCAGGTAGAACAGGCTGGCCGGTAGCCGTCTTGGCCGGCGCGGCGCACTCGGGTGGAATTCATTTCACGGCCGACAGCGTTCAACCGCTTAGGCCACCACAACCAAGCCACGACCGAGGAGAGTCACGATGTCCGTTGCGAAGATCGACCTGTCATCCCGCACCGGGCGTGTCCTGGCCGGGGTAAGTGCGTTGACTCTGGGTACCGCCGGGCTGATCGGCCTGGCACCCACCGCCTCAGCCGATGCCTGTCCCGATGTGCAGGTGGTCTTCGCCCGCGGAACCGCGGAACCGGCGGGCGTCGGCCGGGTGGGCCAGGCTTTCGTCGATGCGCTGCGTAGTGACATCGGCGGCAAGAGCGTCGGCGTCTACGCGGTGAACTACCCGGCGTCCTATGACTTCCTGCAGGCCACCGACGGCGCCAACGACGCCAGCACATTCGTGCAGACGACCGCAGCGAACTGCCCCGATACCCGCATGGTGCTCGGCGGTTACTCGCAGGGGGCAGCGGTCATCGATTTCATCACCGCCGCCGGCGGACCGCTGTTCGGCTTCGACAACCCGCTACCACCGCAGGTCGCCGATCATGTCGCGGCCGTCGCGGTCTTCGGCAACCCTTCGGACAAGATCGGTCGCCCGTTGACGACCCTGAGCCCGGTGTACGGGGCCCGGACCATCGACCTGTGCAACGGCGCCGACCCCGTCTGCTCCGCAGGCGACGATCGTGCGGCCCACAGTCTGTACGTCGAAGCCGGATTGGCCGACCAGGCGGCGTCGTTCGTCGCCGGTCAGCTGAATGGGCAGAACGGGCCGGCGGCCGCGGAGATGGCAGCGGCGTCACTGCAGGCCGCCCCGGCGTAATGCGCGCGGAATCGTAGCCCGTCCGCTTTGCAACAACTACGGGTCACATTGGTCGCACCTGAAGGAGGTGCGGATGTTTCATCTGGGTTGGTTCATGGGCAGCGGATTCAGCGTTCAGACCTGGGCGCTGGATCCGTGGGCGGGTAGCACCGGCCACGATTGGATGAGAGGCGACCTGTTCGTCGATCTGGCGGCGTCGCTGGAAAGGGCAAGGTTCGACTACCTGCTGGTGGAGGACACCAGCATGATCGAGGATGCGTACGGCCGGTCGATGGAGACCACTCTCAGATATGGCCTGCTGGCGCCAAAGTGCGACCCGGTGCCGCTCATTCCGCTGCTGGCACAGCGCACCAAACACATCGGTATCGCCGTCACGTTGTCCACCAGCTTCTATCACCCATTCATGGCGGCCAGGACGATGACCACCTTGGACCACCTGACCGACGGCCGGGTGGGTCTCAACGTTGTCACCGGGAGCTCTGACCGAGCCGCACAGCAGTACGGCTACGACGGACTCATGCCCCACGATGCGCGTTACGCCATGGCCAAGGAGTGGATGGAAGCTGTTGGTGCCCTGTGGGATTCGTGGGAAGAAGGCGCAGTCCTGGTAGACCAGGAGACTCCCCGTTATGCCGATCACAACAAGGTGCACACCGTCGATTTCAGGGGTGAGCACTTCAGCACCCGGGGGCCGCTGAACACCATTCCCGGCCCGCAGCGCAGGCCGGTCATCGTGCAGGCCGGCGCATCACCGGCCGGGCGGGACCTCGCGGCCAAGTATGCGGAGTCAATGCTGGCGCACGGCACCAGCATCGAGCAGATGAAGTCGTTCCGCCTGGACATGCACCGGCGAATGAGAGAGTACGACCGTGACCCGAGCACGCTGAAGATCCTGTTCTTGATCGATCCGATCCTTGGTGACAGTGACCGCGTCGCGCAGGCCCGCGAAGAGGATATGAAAGCGGCACGCTGGAGTGATCACGCCATCGAGAAGGCCCTGTGGGGGCTGAGCTACACCTCGGGCGGGGAGTTCGATTTCTCCACTTTCGACCTCGACAGGGAGGTGCCCGACGTGTGGGGTAACGGCGAAACAAGCACGTTACGTACTTTCATCGAGGGTGCGCGCGGTAAGACGCTGCGCGAGGCAATCGCCACCGTGGACACGCACGCCGGGCTGGCCTTCGTCGGATCGCCGGACACCGTAGCCGCCAAGATGGGCGAGGCGATGGAGGAGGTCGGCGGTGACGGATTCCTCTTGTCGCCCACGGTGACTCGGCGAAATATCGCCGAGATCGCCGACGGTCTGGCACCGGCGCTGCGTAAGCGCAAGCTCATCCGCGACGGCTACAACCACAACACGTTCCGGGAAAACCTGCTGGAGTTCTGACGGCGTCGGACGAACAGGTACCGGCGTAATACGCGAGGCACTGATGCGACGCGGTCGCGTCATGCAAGGCCGTTTTACTGGCCCACACATGCACGCCAGCGCACGCCGTGCAGCCAGGTCGATATTGGCGCCAGCAGGAGGCATCGTGCTTGACAACTCAGATCAACAGAACAACCCGACCACTGCCCCGGCCGGCTGGGACCGCCGGAGTTTCCTCAAGGCAGGCGGCCTGACCATCGGCGGCGTGGGCCTGGCCTCGCTGCTCGCCGCCTGCGGCGCGGGCGGCGGCACCGGTGGATCGGGCGGCGGCGCATTGGCCCTGCGGATGCCGTTCCTGGCCGATATGCAGGTGCCCGATCCCGACATCATGTACGAGGGTGAGGGTGCCCAGGTGATGGAGTTCTGCTACGAGGGCCTGGTGCGCTACAAGCCCGGGTCAGCCGAATTCCTTCCCGCACTGGCGAAGTCCTGGACGGTATCGCCCGACCAGCTGACCTACACGTTCACCCTGGAACCGGGGGTGAAGTTCCACGATGGGACACCTGCAGACGCCGAAGCGTGGACGAAGAGTTTCGAACGCCGCAAGATGATCAACCAGGGTCCGGCCTATATGGTCGCGGGGGTCGCCAAGACGGCCGCCCCGGGCCCTACGACGTTCGTGGTGACGCTGAGCGAACCGAACAACGCGTTCATGCACTACCTTGCCTGTCCGTGGCAGCCTTTCGCGGTGAGCCCGACCGCGGTGTCCACCAACGCCGTTGGCGATGACCTGGCACAGGAGTGGCTCAAAACCAATGACGCAGGCTGCGGTCCCTATATGATCTCCGAGTTCGTGCCCGGCAGCCACTACACGCTCAAAGCTTTCGCAGACTACTGGCGCGGCAAGCCCGCGTTCGAGACGATCCGCGTCGATATCACCCCCAGTATCGCGACACAGAAACTGCAACTCGACTCCGGTGCCTTCGACCTGGTGAGCAAGGGGTTCCCGATCCCCGATGTGCTTTCCTACCAACAGAATCCGAAGTTCACGGTGGTGAACGCCATCGGCGGGGTCGGAGAGGCGATCTGGCTCAACCCCACCTCCGGCATCTTCACCGATGCCAAACTGCGCAAAGCCATGATGACTGCACTGGACCGCAAGGCCATCGTCGACACCGCATGGTCCGGACTTGCGACCGCACAGGAATCGATGTGGCCCAAGGATTCTCTTCCACCGGCGATGGCCCCGTTCCCGCTCGATGTCGACACCGCGCCGTTGAAGGCCTTGGTGCCGTCACTGCCCAAGAAGACCATCGACCTGGCCTGGGCCGCAGACGGCGGAGCGCCCCGCCAGCAGATGGCGGAGCTGATCCAGAGCCAGCTCGCTGCCCTGGGGCTCGACGTCGCTGTTCGAACGCTACCGGTTGCCGAGATGTTCGACCTCGCCAATCAGCCACCCGAGAAGAGACCCGACATGATGGTGGCATTCCTCGGCGGTGACACCCTGCACCTGGACACAACCTTCCGAATCCTGCTGCGCACCGGCGCCAAACCCCTCAACTTTTACCAGTATTCCAACCCAGAGCTCGACCAACTGATGGACGAGGCGGTGCGCAAACCGACCACGAGCGAGATGAACGCCGTGTATCAGCAGTGCAGCCAGATCGTCATCGACGATGCCATCTGGGTTCCGCTGTGTCTGCCGCCGAACTCCACGATCACCCAGAGTTATCTCACCGGGATACAGAGCAACTCGTTCTACCCGCAGATCTTCTGGCCGCCCTCGCTCAAGCGCGCCTGACTCTAAGGCCCGGCTTGAGCTCAGGTCGACGGTGCGAGCTCGCGGAAACTGCTGCGATGGAACACCATGGGAGCCACGTCCGGGTAGATCGCCAGCCCGACGATCTGCAGTACGACGATCTCGTGGTCGCCGGCGTCGACCCGTTTGAACGGGGCGCATTCCAGCCACAGCGTCGAACCATGTACGAACACCGCTCCACTGTCGGTCGCCATCCAATCCACACCGCTGAACCGGTCACCGGTTCTGGCCGAAAGCGACCTGGCGATCGAGACATGTCCGTCGGCCAGCACCGACAGGCCCAGCCGGTCCAGGGTGGCCAGCTTCGGCCAGGTGGTCGATGTCTTGGCGACACACACCGATACCAGGGCCGGGTCGATCGAGACCGATGTGAACGAGCTGGCCGCCATCCCTTCTGGCGCACCGTCGAGCACCCCGCAGAACGCGGTGACACCACTGGGAAAGCACCCGAAGGCCTGTCGCAGCAGACCCTGGTCGAACCGATCGTCGGCAGCGGTGATCATGCGGGCACCACCGGGACGAAGCGGCGCGCAATCTCCAGCCATTTCTGCAGATCCGGGGAGGTCTCGTAATCGGAGTCCAGCAGGTACAGACTCGGCGCCGGACAACTCGCCCCGATCTCGACCAGTACCGGACGCAGTGTCAGCTCAGGCGCCAGGGCGTGGGTGTAGGACCCGCCCAGCATCAGCGGAAACGTCGTGATCTGCCCGAGCTCACCGGCGCCGAACTGGTCGAGGAACAACTTCAGCAACCCGGTGTAGGTGGCCTTGTACGTCGGCGAGGCCACCACGAGCGAATCCGCGGATTTCACTATCTCCTTGGCCTCGGCGACCTTCGGGTCGCCCCACCCGAGCAGCGCTGCACCGAGGTCGACGACATCGATGACATGTTGGGGGGCAACACCGGTCAGTTGTTCGGCCACCAGTTCCGCGGCGGCCCTGGTCCGTGACATCGGCTTGGGATTTCCTACTACGACAACCGTCATGCCTTCAGTCAACGGCGGTCAAATTTCGGTGATCCGGTCCCGGGGTAAACCTTGGATTGCGCCACGGAGGACCCGCCGTGGTCGTCGGCGCAATCAGTTGGACACCGATGTGTCGCCGCTCTGTCACGCTTCCCCGCTTGGCTGAGGCCACCGAGTTCTTGTGGACGCGTTCAGCGACGCCGCGCTCCTGCCCTGCCACCCGCCCGGCACCCCGCCACGCCGAAAACGAGGGTTAGCGCCATGAGCCTGTCCGCCAACGACATCGCCCCAACCGAACTGCCACAGGTCCCGCAAGCCCGGGCCCGAGTGCGCGATCTGCACGTCACCTTCCAGCGTCGGGGTGTGGCGCTCAACGCGCTGCGCGGTGTCAGTCTGGATGTCCAGCCCGGCGAGGTGCTCGCGCTGGTCGGTGAATACGGATCCGGCAAGAGCGTGCTGGGGCTGGCCCTGCTGGGATTGCTCGGCGGGGAGCCCGCGCCGGTGATCAGCGGCAGCGCCGAGGTCTGCGGTATCGATATGGTGGCTGCTGACGCCGACGTCCGACGGGAGGCCCGAAGAGCTCACCTGGGTGCGGTCTTCCAGGACCCCATGACCTCACTGGACCCGACCATGCGAGTCGGCAGGCAGATCACCGAGGTCACCCAGGACGCCGACGAAGCATGCCGGTTGCTCGACCTTGTCGGCGTACCGGACCCGCGCAGGCGGATGAAGGCATTCCCGCACGAGCTGTCCGGCGGCTTACGACAACGTGTCATGATCGCCATGGCGGTCGCGGGGCGGCCCGATCTGGTCATCGCCGACGAGCCGACCACGGCCCTCGACGTCACCGTGCAGGCCCAGGTACTCGGGCTGCTGCGGGACCTGTGCAACGAACTGGGCACGTCGTTCATCGTCGTCACCCATGACATCGGGGTCGCCTCCCAGATCGCCGACCGCGCCGCCGTAATGTACGGCGGCCGGCTTGCCGAACTGGGCACCATGGACGAGGTACTGCGTGCCCCGTCGCACCCTTACACCGTCGGGCTGCTCAACTCCCGCCTGGACCTCGACCTTCCGCTGGGCCGGGCCATCGCCGCGTTGCCAGGCCAGCCGCCGGACCCGCGGGACCATCCCAAGGGCTGCGCCTTCTCACCGCGCTGCCCTGCCGCGATCGCACCTTGTTCGGAGGCCATGCCCGAATTGCAGCCCACGACAACTCATTCCGGGATGGTGGCGTGCATTGTGGAATCCGCGACGGCCGAAGTGCAGACCCGGGAGCAGACCGCACCATTTCCGCCGATAGCCGAGGTCGACGAGACACTGCCCGCTCTGCAGATCAACGGCGTCGACAAACACTTCGCGGTCCGGCGTGGCTGGACCAAACGCGACAACCTGCACGCGTTGCGCCATGTCATTCTCGACGTCGGTGCCGGTGAATCCATTGCGGTAGTCGGCGAATCCGGGTCGGGGAAGTCCACGCTACTGCGCGTGGTCGCCGGTCTGATGGAACCGGACGGTGGCACCGTCAGCTACCAGGGACCCCGGCCACAGATGGTGTTCCAGGATGCCGGTGCGTCCCTGACTCCCTGGATGACCGTCGGCGAGATCGTCGGCGAGAGGCTGCTGAAGACCACCAACCGTTCCGAGCGTCGAGAGCGGGTCGATGCCGCATTGCAGCAGGTCGGCCTGCCACCCGATATCGCGGGTATCAAGGCCTCGAGCCTTTCCGGCGGTCAACGCCAGCGGGTGGCCTTCGCCCGCGCGATCATCGTGCCGCCACGAATCCTGCTGTGCGACGAACCGACATCGGCTCTGGATGCCTCACTGGCGGCCTCGGTACTCAACCTGCTACAGAAGCTGCGCCGCGAACTGGGTATGGCGGTGATGTTCGTGACCCATGATCTCGCCGCGGCGCGGTTCATCTCCGACCGCATCGCGGTGATGTACCTCGGCCAGATCGTCGAGCTTGCGCCGACCCAGGAGCTGATCAGCAATCCGCGCCACCCGTATACCAAGGCGTTGCTCGCCGCGGTGCCGAGCCCGGGCACCGAACCGGTGCGGTTGCCCGGTGAGCCGGCCAGCGCGCTGGCGATCCCGTCTGGCTGCGCGTTCCATCCGCGCTGCGGGGAACGCGTGGACCGCTGCGACAAAGACGCTCCGGCACTGCTGAGCACCGACGGGACCGGCAGGCACCTGGCGTCCTGTCTGCTGACCAACATGGAAGAAGGACACCGGCTCGTCAGCTAGATGCAGCGTAATACTGTTGCTACACAGGCGCATTCGGCGGGTCATCGGTGACCGGTTTCATTGGCTCGGCAGCCGATCAATCGATCAGCTGCGGTAGATACCGAGCAGGAGTGGCGATGACGAACAAATTCCACCTGGGCTGGTTCATGAATTTCATTCCGCCGGAATGGGATAGCCCCCGGGCCTCACCGGATGTGGCGAAGTGGCCGAACGGCCGGTTCTATGTGGACATGGCCCGCAGCATGGAGCGGGCGTGCTTCGACTTCATCATGATCGAGGACACCGTGATGGTGGCCGATGCCTACGGCGCCTCGATGGAGGGTGCCCTGAAGAACTCGGTGTTCGCCCCCAAGCATGATCCGGTCCCGCTGGCGGTGCTCATCGCTGCGAACACCTCACACCTCGGCGTGGTGGCGACGATGTCGACATCGTTCTATCCGCCGTACCTGCTGGCGCGGCTGGCGTCCACCGTCGACTCCATATCCGAGGGTCGTTTCGGCTGGAATATCGTGTCCTCGGCCGAGGACCGGGCTGCGCAGAACTTCGGCCTGGACGCCCTGCCCGAACACGACGAGCGCTACAACGTCGCCGACGAGTACTTCGACGTGGTCACCCAACTCTGGGAGTCCTGGGATGCCGACGCGGTGGTGATGGACCGCGATACCCACACCTACGCCGACTTCAAGAAGGTGCGCACCACCGACTTCGTCGGAAAGTACTTCAAATCGCGCGGGCCGCTCAACACCGTACCCTCGCCACAGCACAAGCCGACCATCCTGCAGGCCGGGGCGTCCCCGCGGGGCCGTGCGTTCGCTTCCCGGGCCGCCGACGCGATCGTGGCGGTCGGCACCGGCGTGCAGGGAATGCGGGAGTACCGCAACGACATCCGGGCCCGCGCCACGGCTGCCGGGCGCAACCCCGACGACATCAAACTGATGTTCTGCGTGTCGCCGGTTGTCGCTCCGACCGAGGCGGAAGCCCGAGCCGAGATCGAACGCCTGGTGGCCACCGACAGCTATATCGAGAAGCAGCTGGTGGGTATTTCGTCGAACACCGAAATCGACTTCAAGCAATTCGACTGGGATGAACCGCTACCCGCCGATCTCACCACCAACGGCGAGCGTGGATCCCTGGAGCATTTCATGCGCGGTGACGGCAGCCCGGGGCCGAAGACGTTGCGACAGCTCGCAATAGACTGGGCCACCACCGGCGTCGAGTTCGTCGGGACAGCCGAGCAGGTGGCCCGCCAGATGGGTGAGGCGATGGAGGAAATCGGTGGTGACGGTTTCCTGATCATGAAGCCGGGGTGGGATTTGAACCGTAACTACATCGCGTCGATCACCGATGGTCTGGTGCCCGAATTGCAGCGCCTCGGCCTGACCCGGACCGAGTACACCAAACAGACTCTGCGCGAGACCCTGCGCGAGTTCTAGTCCATTGCGCCCCGCCGGGACGACCTGGCGGGGCGCAATTTCCCGGCAACGCAGCCGAACCCGCCCTGACACGCAAACCCGGTGTACTCGGATCCAACGGGCGGCGCCGATGCCGAGCTTTTGTCTTCTAGTCGAGGAGTCATCGATGGCTGTCGCAGAGTTCTACGTCCCCACCCAACTGATGCGCTACCGGACCCGGGCCCGTTTCGCGGTCCGCCAGTATTTCCAGGGCACCTCGATACCGAACTACGCGGCGTTCATCGCCCTGGCCGCGATGTTCGTCGTCACCATCTTCGCGCCGGCCATCGCACCGTTCGATCCGCTGGCGGTCGCGGGAACACCGATGACCGCGCCCAATTCGGTCAACCTACTCGGTACCGACACCGTCGGGCGCGACGTGCTGAGCCGAGTGTTGTGCGGTATGCAGACCAGCTGGTTCGGCGCCCTGGCGGTGGTCGCCTTCGGCGTTGTCTTCGGCGGTCTGATCGGGCTGATCGCGGGGGCGCGCGGCGGCTGGATCGACGCCGTCCTGATGCGGGTGACCGATGCGTTCCTGGCACTGCCGGGGCCTATCCTCGCGTTGGCGGTCGTCGCCGCCATCGGACGCTCCTACACCCACACTCTCGTCGGTGTGGCGATCGTATGGTGGCCCCTCTATGCGCGAATCGTGCGGTCGGAAGTTCGGCGGCTGGCCGCCTCACCACATATGGAAGCAGCCAAGATCGGCGGCGCCGGCTGGTGGCGGCAGATGTACCGGCATCTGCTGCCAGGAGCGGTACCGGTCACCATCGTCGCAGCCAGCCTGGATATCGCTGCACTGGTGCTGATGCTGTCGAGCCTGTCGTTCCTCGGTCTCGGCGCCCCCCAGCCGGCCCCTGAACTCGGTTCCATGAGCGCACAGGGTCTGACGTACGTTTTCAGCGCCTGGTGGATTCCGATCATGCCCGCGGTGGCCGTCGCGATCATCGCCATCGTGGCCAACTTCGCCGGTGACGCCATCCGCGACCGGATCCGGGATCGCTGATGCTGACGGTCCTGCCACGACGCCTGCTCGGCGCGATCCCGGTACTGCTTGTCCTCGTGCTCGCGGTCTTCACACTGCAACAGGTGGCGCCGGTCGACCCGGTCGCCGCACTCGTCGGGGCCAAGGCTTCCCCCGAGGTGTACGCGGCGGCACGACACACTCTGGGATTGGATCAGCCCTTCCCCGTCCAATTCTGGAACTACCTGACCAAGGCGGTACACGGTGACCTCGGACAGTCCAGTCTGACCCGCACCCCGGTGCTCTCCGATATCGCCTCTTTCATGCCGGTCACCCTTGAGTTGCTCTTCGTCGCACTGATCTTCACCGTGATCATCGGCTTCTTCCTCGGCCTCGCCACCGCGCAGGGCTGGCGCGGCTCCGGCGTGCTGCGCGTGGTCATGGTCTCCGGTGCATCGGTCCCGGTCTTCCTGGCCTGTCTGCTCGGCATGCTGGTGTTCTATCGGTTCCTCGACATCCTGCCGATCACCGATCAGACGTCCTATCTGGACGCACCCACGGGTCCGACACATTTTCTGATGGTCGACAGCATCCTGGCCGGCCGGCCGGAAGTCTTCTTCGACGATCTTTACCATCTGCTGCTCCCGGCGTTCTGTCTGGCCCTGACACCGGCCGCAGCGGTCGGCCGGGTGCTACGCAGCAGCTTGGAAGCGACGATGCGGGCCGATCACACCCGCACGGCCCGCTCAAAAGGACTGGGCGAGAAGCGGATCCTCATCATGCATGCACTGCGAAACTCGGTGGGGCCGGTGTTCGCACTGATCGGCCTGCAGCTGGCTGTGATGATCGGGAACTGCATCCTGGTGGAACTCATCTTCGCCCGTCCCGGCATCGGTCTGTACATCTCCCGGGCCATCGACAAAGCCGATTTCAATGCGATCGCCGGGGTGACCCTGGTGATCGGCCTGCTCTACGTCGTCACCAACATCGCCGTCGACGTCATGCAATCGATCGCCGATCCGCGAGTGGCACTCTGAGGATGCACGGGTAGGGATGGTACGAATCTCCCTGCCCGCCAAAACCCATGGCAGATCATTGCCGATCCTGCTGGTGAGCTCGTGGATGTGGCACCTGACCCGGTGGGGCGGGCTTTTCCTCGGGGCGTATCTCATCACCCATCTGGGCGGCCGGCCGATCGCCAACCAGTTGGTCGGCGTCGCCATGTTCGCGCCCATGCTGCTGGGCAGCTACTTCGCCGGCAAGGTCGATATGGACCCCCGAAGGTTGGTCTTGTTCACCGAGATCGTGTTGCTGCCGATCTCGGTACTGATGACGGTGCTCGTCGGCACGGGCGCCGTCATGCCGTGGATGGTGTATCCGTTCGAACTGGCATACGGGTTCGGCGGCATGGTGAACATGACCGCCCAGCGCGAGCTGTTGTTCCGGATCGGCGGACCGCAACGTGCCACCCGGGTGCTCAACACCGAGCTTGCGGGTCTGGCGAGCGCGCAGATGCTCGGACCGCTCATCGGCGGTTTGACGATCGCCTTTTTCGGTCTCGGCGCGGCTTTCGGTGTACTGGCGGTGCTGCTGGCGTGTTCGGCCCCGCTGTTGTGGGTCTCGACGCGCCACCTGCCGGCACAGGCACGGGTGATCGCACCCGATGACGCGCGCCGTGTCGGCGCCAAGCCCGACTGGCAGTTGCTGTTCCGCTCGCGGGTGCTGGCCGTGATCCTGCTGGCGACCCTGATCTGCAATCTCTGCTATTTCGCGTTCATCCCACTGGTGCCGGTGATCGCCGAGAACCTCGAAGCCGGGCCGGCGATGACCGGCATCATCGGGTCCACCGCGGGTATCGTGCAGGTCGTCGTGGCCGCCGCGATCGTGATCCGGCCGGCGCGATATCCCTTCGCCGCTTACACATTCGGGGTGGGCCTGTGCATGGTGTGCCTGGCTGCCCTGGCCTACGCGCCGACGGTGCCCGTCGCCCTGCTGACCCTCGGGGTGGCCGGTATCGGCCAGGCTCTGTTCGGCGCGACACAGGCCACCCTGCCGTTGTCGACAGTGGCCGACCATGAGCGCGCCACCGCACTCGGACTCGTCACCACCACCATCGGACTGGCGCTACCGACCGGCATGGTGATCCTCGGCGTCACCTCGAACCTGCTCGGCGCCCGTCCGGCGATGCTGCTTTCGGCCCTCGTGGGTCTGGCCGCGATCGCCGTGACCGTGCTGGCCAATCAGAAGTTGCTGCGCACGCCGCAGCGCGAGACGCCCTCAGGCCACGCGACGTGCGTTGGCGGAGAATGCAATTCGATCGCTGCGCAACCGGAGCTGGGATAGTGCCCGCGGCTGCCCGTTCTCATCCTCGATGAGGTCCTCCAGCCAGATCAGCGGGGCGCCGAACTCGATACCCACCAGTTCGGCGGTTTCGTCATCGGCGGTGATCGCGCCCACCGTGGTGCTGCTCGTTCCGATGCGCACGCCGAGGTTTCGTTCCAGGAACAACACCACATCAGGCTCGGCCAGCGTGAAATCATCGGCCTGTTCCTCGGTCAGGGCGATGTAGTTGACCGCGAGGCCCAGCGGCGCATCGTTTTGCAGCACCAGGCTTTCGATCATCAGGACCGTCCACCCCGTCGGCAACTGCAGCCGGTCACGCACCATCGGCGGGCAGCCCAGCGACCGGCATTCCAAAGTGCGGGCCTCGACACGCATGGACGGCTCGTTGGCCATCTGTGCGATCGGACTGAGTTCGTCGATACGCAGCAGCAGACAACCGGTGGCCCTGGTGCCGTTCTTCGTCCCGCGGCTGACCAACCCCTCGCGGGCCAGTTGCTGCAGCACCGCACGCACCGTGTTGCGGCTCGCCGACAACGCATCGGTGAGCTCACGTTCGACCAGGAACATGCTCCGGCCAGTGCTGATGAGCGTCGAGCGCAGCAGGTCATAGGTGCGACGTTGCGAATTGTTGAGTCGATCCGGGCTCTGACGCTGACGCTGGTAGATCAATTCCGGGCGTACCGGCACGGGCGGGTGAAGCCTCGCTCGAAACATCCCAAGCGACGCTGGTTCTCGTGAAGTCACGGGTGCACAGCTCCTTCCAGACCACGGTCGTCGGCCCCGCTGCGTGCATTGAAGCAGGGGATTGTTACTGGCCTCGGGCGTCGTTGCTTCGTCAGGGTTACGGCGCGGCCATCCGCCTACCCACCAGATGCGCCAGCTGTGCACTTCCCAGCAGTACGACAGCGATAAGTGCGAAGAGCTCCGCTATCCCGATCTGGGTGCCGAGCACCGCACAACCGACAGAGCCCACGAGGATCCCCACCCCGGCCGAGATTCGGAACTTCGCCAGGCCGGAAGCCGAGTCCCCGACCTGCGCCACCACCAGCACCGGCAGACTCGCGGTCGCTCCGGCAAGACTGACACCGAATAGTGCTGACACCAAGAGATAAGTCGTCTCTCCGGCAGAGACCGCGAGCAGGATCGCGCACAGCATTCCCAACGCGAACGAACCGATGAGCATGGGGACCATTCCGATGCGCCGGATGAGCCGGTACGCCACGAAGAGCACGATGATCTCGACCCCGGACATCAATGCGATCGCCGCGGTGATGATCATCACCGGATATTCGCGGGCCGCTCCGGCAAGCGGCAACGCCGTGAACAGCACACCGCCGCGCAGGAAGTCTCCGCTCATCGCCAGGACCAGCGCGGCGCCGCTGCCGGGAGATTTCACGAAGCGCGGCAGGCTGATTCGCGGCCGGGACATATCCGGTGGAGCCGCCATGCTTGGCAGCGCGCCGGTCAGCGCCGCCGCAACCAGCAGGGCGAACACACCGGTCGCGACAAAGGCGATCTGATACCCGGCCCGCCCGTCGACGATGCCCGCGACCAGAAGCCCGCCCGGCGAACCCACCGCGGCACCCAGCAGGAAGGCGCCGTTGTACCGGGCCAACGACCGCGCGACATCGTCAGAGACCGGCGGGATCCGCACTGCCGCTTGGAGTCCGGCGCCCAGCGCGACGCCGCTACCGAACCCCTGCAGTACCCGGGAGGCCATCAGCACGATGTCGTCCTGGGCCAGGCCCATTCCGATACACGCCACACCGAACAGCGCCAGTCCGACCGTCAACGCGGCCCTGGCAGCCAACCCCGGCACAAACCGGGTACCGAAGACGTCGACGACGATTACGCCGACCGCTGCGCTGAGCATGAAGATGCCGATCGACAGTCCGTCATGCCAGAACTCGTGGACGAAAAGCACTTCCAATGGCGCGGTCAGGGTCATGGTGAAACCGCTTGCCGCGATGAGCGGCAGAAACCAGCGCGACCGAGAAATCGACCGCAGATCGGATTGGGCCATCAGCACGACGTCGAGGTCTTGCCGGCGGTGCGGCTCGTCGGCACCTGCACCGTGTCGACGACTTCGAGCCCATAAGCTTCCAGGCCGATTCGCTTGACCGGATTGTCGGTCAGCAATCGCATCCGGTGCACCCCGAGGTCGGCGAGGATCTGGGCACCAATGCCGTAGTCGCGCGAATCCGACCCGCCGCCGCGCGGGTGATAGCCGCTGAGCCGCTGCATGCCCATCACGCCCGACTCGTGCCCACGCAGGTACACCACAACCCCGCGGCCCTCCCCAGCGACCATCCGCAGCGCGCCCTGAAGCTGATCGTCGCAGTCGCAGTGCGATGCGGAGAACACGTTGCCGGTCAGACATTCGGACTGCACTCTGACCAGAGTCGGCGAAACATTGTCGGTGCCAATGTCTCCCATTACCAGAGCAATATGTTCGCTTCCATCGAGTACCGAACGGAAGCCGTGCGCCCGAAACTCGCCGTGCTGGGTCGGTAACCGGCTGGACGCCTTGAACTCGACCAGGCGTTCGGTGCGCCTGCGGTGGGCGATCAGATCGGCGATCGGGACGATGATCAGCCGGTGCCGGTCCGCGAAACCGTGCAGCCGGTCACCCCGGGCGACGGTGCCGTCCTCGTCGAGGACTTCACCGATGACGGCGACCGGGGGTAGCCCGGCAAGCCGCGCCAGGTCTACAGCGGCCTCGGTGTGCCCGGCCCGGCGCAGCACCCCACCGTCGGCGGCGCGCAGCGGGAACACGTGACCGGGACGGTTCAGATCGCCTGGAGCGGTTGCCGGATCTGCCAGCAGCCGGATGGTGGTGGCCCGGTCAGCCGCCGAGATTCCGCTGGCGATCCCCGCTCTGGCATTGACCGATACCGCGTAGTCGGCGCCCTTGGGGTCTTCGTTGACAGCCACCATCGGCGGCACCCGCAGCCGGTCGAGATCACCGGCCAGCATCGGGACACACAGGATGCCGCTGGTGTTGCGCACCATGAAGGCGACGCGCTCAGGTGTCGCGTGCACCGCGGCGAGCATGAGATCGCCGTCTTCGTCCGGATTTTCGGCGTCGACGACGATAACCATGCGGCCTTCGCGCAACGCTTCCGCCGCGGCTCCGACAGTCGAATGTGCGGATGGTTTCAGACTGGCGGCGCGACGGGCGCGCCTCCGGAACCCAATGACCGACATACCCAGATCAGAATTCGCGCAGGTGGTCGCGCAGCATCGTGGTGGTGTACTCGGATCGGGTCAGGCCCAGCTTCTGCAGCTCGGGTACCAGACCATCGGTGATCTCGGTGACATAGCGGCGGTTGAGTCGCATGACGGGGCTGGTGATCAGGTAGCCGTCACCGCCGACCTCCTCCATCAATTCACCCATCTCCTTGGCCACCTCTTGCGGTGTTCCGATGAACGGGATGTTGGCGGTGAGACCACTGCCGGTGACGATTTCGCGGAGTGTCTTTCCGCGGCCCCGGGACAGGAAGCTCTCCAGCGAGCCGCGCTCACCGTTGGTCGTCACCTCCGGCACCGGCTTGTCGAGGTCGAACTGCGAGAAGTCGATCTCGGTGATCGAGGAGATCTCGGCCAGCATGTATTCGATGTAGAGGGGGCTGTTGAACCACCGGTCCCGTTTGGCGACGGCCTCCTCGTGCGTGTCAGCCACGATAGGCGACACCAGATAGAGCACCTTGCAGTGCGACGGATCGCGGCCGTTGGCCTTCATCCGCTGGTGGATGTCGTCGCGGTAGGCCTTCATGGCCTCGGCACCGTTGGCCGGCGCGACGATGGTGTCGGCATGCTGGGCGGCGAGCTCGCGCCCCGGCGGGGACGCGCCGGCCTGGGCGATCGTGGGACGGTACTGCGGCGAGGGTGCTGTGTTGAGCGGGCCGCGGCACTTGTAGTACTTGCCCTCGAAGTCAATGGTGTTGACCTTCTTGTGATTCGCGTACGTGCCGGTCGCATAGTCACGTTCGATGGCATCGGGTTCCCACGACTCCCACAGCTTGCTGACCACTTCGAGATACTCGGTCGCGCGGTGGTAGCGCTCATCGTGTTCATAGAGCTCGTCGAGCCCGAAGTTCTGTGCCGCGCGATCCTCCGCGGAGGTGACGACGTTCCAGCCGAACCGCCCGCGGGCGATGTGGTCCACGGTGCTGCACAGCCGGGCCAGCATGTAGGGCGGATAGAAACTGGTGGACATGGTGGGGACGACGCCGAGCCGGCTGGTGGCAGCGGCAATCAAGACGGCCAGCGGGACGGGATCATGTTTCGGGTTGACCCCGTGTTTGAGGTCGTGCTCCATGCTGCCGCCGAAGGCGGTCGACACCATGAGCTTGTCCTCGATGAGGACATAGTCGAATTTGGCCCGTTCCAGATCGCGGGCCACGTCGACGTAGAAGTCGCCGGTGAAGTCGCGCCCGCCGTCGCCCCAGTTGCCGTTCCACTCGTCGGCGACGAAGTTCAGGAACCAGGCCAGGTGGAACTTGTCGGTCATGACATCCCCTCTCGGATCCTCGGCATCGTGTTGCTGCCTGTCGCTAAGCCAAATCCAGGGGCGTTACTCCGCGGTGTCCTGGCGGTAGCACCGGCATTGCGCTGGGCCGGTCCTCGAGCGCGGGTAACACCCTGGCTCGTGGCGCTCCGCACAGTCGGTTCCCTTCTCGACCGGCGGTCCCCCCACGCCGAGGATGAGCGCGACGGCTCCAGAAACGCGTCGCGACCTGCGCGACCGGGAGAGACTGATGCCTGGTGACGGGCATCCATCCGACCGAGGCCGGTGCGTCACAGCGCATGAACGTCGACCTGTGCTGCTCGGTCGAGCGCCAGCAGCAGGACCAGCCGCGGCAGCTAACACAAGCCAGCTGCCGATCCCGCGCAGGCGCCGGGCAGCGCAGGGCCTCATACTGGCGCGATGGAGGAACACCGGCACCGGATGCCCCGGTCCTCGACCAGACGGCGAAGGACCCTGATCCGATGCTGCATCGCTGCGGTCTCCGTCGTGGCGCTGGTGACGACGGCTTTCGGCTGGACCTCCCTGCACGGCACATTCGGCGGTATCACCGTTTCGCAGGCCCTGGAGACCGATGCGCCACGCTCGACCGGCGGCGCGATGAACATCCTGCTGATCGGACTGGACTCGCGAAAAGACCTGCACGGAAACGAGCTGCCGCAGGAGGTTCTCGACCAGCTGCACGCCGGCGACTCCGACGTCGGCGGATACAACACCAACACGTTGATCCTGTTGCATGTCGGTGCTGACGACAAGGTGGTCGCCTTCTCGATACCGCGCGATGACTATGTCGCGTTCAACGGCGTACCGGGCTACAACCACATCAAGATCAAAGAGGCATACGGCCTGACCAAGGCGTACGTGGCACAGAAACTCGTCGACCAGGGCGTCGGCGATCAGGAGGAACTCGAAACCGCGGGCCGGGAGGCAGGGCGCAAGGCCACCCTGCGCGCGGTGCGGAACCTGACCGGAGCGCCGATCGACTACTTCGCCGAGGTCAACCTGGCCAGCTTCTACGACCTTGCGCAGAGCCTGGGCGGTATCGAAGTGTGCCTCAAACACGCTGTCCACGACGAGTATTCAGGGGCCGACTTTCCGGCGGGTCGCCAAACCCTCAACGCCGCACAAGCATTGGCGTTCGTTCGGCAGCGTCACGGCCTGGAGAACGGCGATCTGGACCGCACGCACCGACAGCAGGCTTTCCTGCTGTCGGTGATGCACCAGTTGCAGCAGTCGGGATCGTTCACCGATATCGGCAAGCTCAGCGGTCTGATGGACGTCGCGCGTAAGGACATCGTGCTCTCGGCAGGATGGGGTGAGGAGCAGTTCAAGCGGATGGCCGCACTCGCCGGCGGCGACGTCGAGTTCCGCACCCTGCCGGTTGTGCGCTACGAGAACATCGGCGGCCAGGACGTCAACATCGTCGACCCGGCAGCCATCCGCGCCGAGGTGGCCACCGCATTCGGAATGGCGCCGACGAGCACTGCTCCGCTGGGAATGACTGCGGCACAATTCAATCCCGCAACGGTGGTCGACGTCGTCAACGCCAGCAGCACCACAGGTATCGCGGGTGAGGTCTCGAAGACCCTGACCAGTCGCGGGTTCACCGCAGGCGCCGTCCGCGATCCCTACTGGGGTGAACCCACGGTCACCGCGGTTGACTACGGCACCGGCGCAGAGACCGACGCCAAAGGCATCGCGGATCTTCTCGGTATCGACTCGGCCGGTCAGGCCGATGCCACCGTCGCGGACAACCATGTGCGGGTGGTGCTCGGCGACGACTTCATCATGCCCACCTCCGAGATGCTCTCTGGCTACACCACCTCTTCTACTGTGGCCACCACCACGACGTCGGCGCCCAACGGTTGGCTCGCCGACAGCACGACCCCGACGCCGGATGCCGGCAGGCCCGTCGACGGCGGCGACGGCGTGCCCTGCGTCAACTAGCGCTGCGCCCCGGCTTCTCAGGAAGTTGGCGTAGAACCGTTGACTATGGACATCGGATTCATCGGCCTGGGCAACATGGGCTCCGCCATGGCGACCAACCTGATCGGGGCGGGCCACGATGTCACGGTCTACAACCGCTCCCCGGCCAAGGCTGACGCCCTGGTCGAACTGGGGGCCAAGCGCGCCGACACCATCCATGACGCCTGCAGGGGCGAGGTGGTGTTCACGATGCTGGCCGATGACGACGCTGTGCGGCATGCGACATTCGGTGACGTCGACCTGGCCGGCGGCATAATCGATGCGCTGGCGGCGGGCGCCGTACACGTGTCGTGCAGCACCATCAGCGTGTCCCTGGCCGAGCAACTGGCGCACTCCCACGCCGATGCCGGACAGCTTTACGTGTCGGCGCCGGTATTCGGCAGACCCGAGGCGGCCGCAGCGGCCAAGCTCTTCGTGGTCGCCGCCGGAGCACCCAAGGCCGTCGAGGCGGTGGCACCCCTGCTGGATGTCGTCGGCCAGCGCACATTCGTCGTCGCCGAGCAGCCCCCCGCGGCCAACCTGGTCAAACTGAGCGGAAACTTCCTGATCGCCAGCGTGATCGAATCGCTCGGCGAGGCAATGGCTTTGGTGAACAAGGGTGGCGTCGACAAGCACCAGTACCTGGAGATCCTCACGTCGACGCTGTTCGACGCTCCGGTGTACAAGACCTACGGCGGCCTGATCGCGGACGAGAAGTTCACACCTGCCGGCTTCGCCGCGCCGCTGGGCCTCAAAGATGTCCGGCTGGTACTCGATGCCAGCGAGGCGCTGGCGGTGCCGCTGCCCATCGCCGGGCTGCTGCGCGATCGTTTCCTGGCGCTGATCGCAGGCGGCGGAGCTGATCTGGACTGGTCGGCGATCGCGATGCTCTCCGATCGCGATGCCGGCGGCTCAGACGACGCCGCGTAGGCCTTCGGCACCGAAAACCGGCTCCAGCAGACCCGACATATCGGGACCGCGGCGCAGGCCGTGCCCACCGTCGACGTTGATCACCTGACCGGTGATGTATCCGGCGGCATCGGACAGCAGGAACAACGCCAGATTCGCGATATCGGAGACCTCGCCCACCCGCGGCAGCGGAGTGCAGGCCGCATAGTCGGCGCTGACCTCGGGCGAGGCCATGATCGGTTCGACCATGTCGGTGCGGGTGAGCCCGGGCCTGATGCCGTTGACCCGGACCCACGACGGCCCGAGTTCATCGGCGGCCAGCCGCAGCAGCCCGTCGAGCGCGGACTTGGCCGGACCATAGGCACCGAACCAGCGGTGGGTGTTGCTGGAGGCGATCGAGGAGATACCGACGAACGACCCACCACCGGCACGGACCATCTCGCGGGCCGCGTGCTTGAGCACGTACATGGTCCCGTTGACGTTGAGGTCGACGGTGCTGCGCCACAACTCGGAGTCGATCTGGGTGATCGGGCCGATGGTGTGGCTGCCGCCTGCGCTGTGCACGACTCCGTGCAACCGGCCATTCCACGCGGTCGCGGCGTCGACGGCACGGGTGACCTCGTCCTCGACCGTCACATCGGCGGGCTCGTAGAGCACCGCGCCGGGCCCGCCCGCGGCCTTGATCTCGTCCGCCGCTGCCGCAAGCTTGTCGGCGTTGCGCCCGATGATCATCACGTTCGCGCCGGAGGCGACCAACGCGGCGGCCACCCCCTTGCCGATTCCGCTACCTCCACCGGTGACCAGGTAGGTCCGATCCTCGACCGACAGCTGCACTGCTACCCCTTACGGACGGAAAACTGAAACACGTTCCAGTAATGAGACCATGTCCGTCGCCCGGGGAACAGTGCCGGTTTTACGGCACGTCCTTGCGGGAGGGCTGGGTCGGCCCGGCCGTTCGCCAGTCCTGGACATCCGGTGGCTGGCCGACTGGGAAACGATTCTCGTTCTTGGCCGCCCAGTGTGCGTGCCCGAGTTCGTGGATGTGGAATGCATGGCGCAGCGCCTCGGTGAAGCCCATCGCATCCGATGCCGCATTCACCGAATCCTTGACGAGCAGCGTCGCCATCGTCGGCCTGTCGGCGATGCGCCGCGCGAATTCCAGCGTCTTGTCCTCGAGCTCGTCGAGCGGGAAGACCTTCGACACCATGCCCAGCCGGTACGCCTCGTCGGCATCGATCGAATCGCCGGTCAGCAGAAGTTCCTTGGCCTTGCGGGGACCGAACTCCCACGGGTGCGCGAAGTATTCGACACCCGGCATACCCAGCCGGGAGGCGACCACGTCGCTGAACTTCGCGTTGTCGGCCGCCACGATCAGATCACAGGCCCAGATCAGCATGAGCCCGGCGGAGATGGCATTGCCCTGCACCTGGGCGATGGTGATCTTGCGCAGGTCACGCCAGCGCACGGTGTTCTCGAAGTAGTAATGCCACTCCTGCAGATACAACTTCTCCACCATGCCCTCGCGGGTGGCGCCGTCGATCCGGAAGCTCGGATGTTGGCTGGGTCCCGGAGTGCGCTCGCGCAGCGCGGCGTCCGAACCCAGATCGTGGCCTGCGGAGAAGTTCCGCCCGCGGGCCGCCAGGATGACCACCCGGACCGCGTCATCGGCCTCGGCAGTGCGGAAGGCCGCATCCAGCTGCACCAGCAGCGTCCGGTTCTGCGCGTTGTGCTCGGCAGGCCGGTTCAGCCAGATCCGTGCGATACGGCCCTCGTCGAGGGTCTCGTAGACCACCATTTCCTCGGTGGACGCGTCGGAATCGCCACCGGCGTGCTCGGGGTTGACCATGGCATGCACATTACGTCCGGCGGGCGGAATGTCACGCAGTGGGGCGGAGCTATCGCGACCCGAAAGGCCCCAGCCTGCCGAGACACCTGCGGAAAGACAAACGTGTCCATATGATGTCCCTGCAGTAGACGCACGGTATACCGACAGGAACTCATCAGTGTCCGGTGACGCCGGTTCGGTACCCGCCCGGTTTTCGAGAGAAAGCGTGTCAATGGTCAAGATCACGATCCCCGTCCGTCGACTGATCGGTGCGGGAAGCCTGGCGCTCGCACTCGCCGCCGCCCCCGCGGCCGCGGTGCTTGCCGCTCCTTCGGCCGTTGCCGCCCCGGCCTGCCCGGCGGGCGAAGTCAGTGACCTGTTCGTCGGCACCTGCGTCCCCGAGTTGGCACCGAATGTCCCGGCCGAACCGGGTGGCGGGGTGAGTCCGCGGGCCGACTTCGACAACGTGCCGTGCGACGGCTCCAACACCGCTCAATGCGTCCCGAGTGTGGGCACGCAGGAGTTCGACACCCCGAACGTCGACCCGTACACGCCGGGCCGGGTCTACTCCAACGGCGTGCCGTGCGACGGCAGCAACACCGCCGAGTGCATCCCGACCGAAGGCATGGGCGACGCCCCCATCGTCGACCCCTATACGCCCGGCCAACTGCCCTCGTCACCCGGGTTGTGACCGACGTCAACTACAGTTGAAAGATGGCCGCAAAAACTGACCCCGCCGAAATCGGCGACGTAGAACCGCTCGCTGACAGCACCGCACGGCAGGCGCGACGTGTTGTCGCCGCCTACGCGACCGACGCCGACGAGTGCCGGGTGTTCCTTTCGATGCTCGGTATCGGGCCGGCGAAACTCGAGGCCTAAGTGGTCCCCGGAGAAGACCCGCAGGTCAGCTCCGGGGAATCCGACTTCCTGATCGTCGCCAATCGGCTGCCGGTCGATTTGGAGCGGCTCCCCGACGGAACGACTTCCTGGAAGCGCAGCCCCGGCGGCCTCGTGACCGCCATGGAACCGCTGCTACGTAAGCGGCGCGGCGCCTGGATCGGCTGGCCCGGTGTGATCGACGACGACGCCGATGTCGCCGCCGGCAACGGCGAGCCCATCGTCGAGGACGGTTTGCGGCTCTACCCGGTCCGGCTGTCGGCCGACGATGTCGCGGAGTACTACGAAGGATTCTCCAACGCGACGTTGTGGCCGCTCTATCACGACGTCATCGTCAAACCGATCTACGACCGCCAGTGGTGGGACCGCTACGTCGACGTCAACCGGCGATTCGCCGAGGTGACGGCCCACGCGGCCGCCCCGGGCGCGACGGTGTGGGTGCAGGACTATCAGCTGCAACTCGTGCCGAAGATGTTGCGGACGCTGCGGCCGGACCTGACCATCGGCTTCTTCCTGCACATCCCTTTCCCCCCGGTCGAGCTGTTCATGCAGATGCCGTGGCGTACCGAGATCACCAAGGGTCTGCTGGGCGCCGACCTGGTGGGGTTCCATCTGCCCGGTGGTGCCGAGAACTTCCTGGTTCTGGCCAAACGCCTCATCGGCGCGAACACCTCCCGCGCGTCGATCGGTGTACGTTCCCGGTTCGGTGAGGTCGAAATCGATTCCCGAACCGTCAAGGTCGGTGCATTCCCGATCTCGATCGACTCCGCCGACCTCGACAGCAAGGGCCGCAACCGCGATATCCGCAGGCGGGCCCGCGAGATCCGCGCCGAGCTGGGCAATCCGCGCAAGGTACTGCTCGGCGTCGACCGACTGGACTACACCAAGGGAATCGACGTGCGGCTCAAAGCTTTCGGCGAACTCATCGCCGAAGGCAGGGCCGAACGCGAGGACACCGTCCTGGTACAGCTGGCCACACCGAGCCGCGAGCGCGTCGAGAGCTACCGGGTGCTGCGCGAGGACATCGAGCGCCAGGTCGGCCACATGAACGGCGAGTTCGGCGAGGTCGGCAAACCTGTCATCCAGTACCTGCACCGTCCGGTACCACGCGACGAGTTGATCGCGTTCTTCGTGGCCGCCGACGTCATGTTGGTCACGCCGCTACGTGACGGTATGAACCTCGTCGCCAAGGAGTACGTCGCCTGCCGCAGTGACCTCGGGGGCGCCCTGGTGCTCAGCGAATTCACCGGTGCCGCAGCCGAACTGCGTCAGGCCTACCTGGTCAACCCGCATGACCTGGAGGGCGTGAAGGAAACCATCGAGGCCGCTCTCAACCAGGACCCCGAAGAGGGCAGGCGACGGATGCGGGCGATGCGCCGGCAGGTCCTCATCCACGACGTCGACCGTTGGGCCATGGCTTTCCTCGATGCCCTGACCGGCGGTAAAGGAACCGAGGACCCGCCCGGCGAACCCGGCTAGATCGGCGTGATGTAGCTGATCAGCCACTTGCCGTCGACCTTTTGATAGTCGACTTTCAGGCGGCTGCCGTCGTAGGCGGGCTGCCGGGACTTGTCGGTGACCGTGCGGTTCATGTACACCAGCACCGAACCCGAATCACGTTTGGCCTCAAGAACTCCCACGCCGACGACATCGGCCTGGGTGACGATCTGGCGATCGCGCGCCTGCGGGATGATGTCCTTGTTGACGCGGTCGGAGAACTCCCGGCGATAGGTCGGCGTCAGTAGCGCGGCCGCATCGGTCAGCGAGCGTTCCACCGTCTGGTAGTCGTAACCGAAGACTTTGGGAATCTGACCGGCCGCCAACGGGCCGATGGTGTCGCGGGTCGTCTGCTCGGCGCCGTTCTGGACCCGATCCCAGTAAAGCGATCCGCCGATACCCGCCAATGCGACCAGACCGGTGACGACGACGGCGGTCAGAGCCGCGAGCAACCTCCGGCGCATCAGTTACCACCATCCGGGTACTTGAGGTCATATCCGGTCATCCGGCCGTTGTCATCCTTGTGCACTATCACTCGCAGTCGGTACGCCTGCGACGGCTTGTTGACGCCGTCGATATCGGTCACGGTGACCCGGACCGCGACCAGAACCGACCCGTTCTGACTGGTCTCGTCCACCTTCTCCAACGCCGCCGCGTTGACCACGGCCTCCGAGCTGGCGTTGGTGTCGCGGAACATCGACTTGAGGTTTTCGACGTTGTTGTTCTGGCTCAACATGTCCCGCAACGGGCCACTGGTCCCGTCGACGAAAGTGTTGACGCTCTGGTCGATGTTCTGCTGCGTGTAGGTGAACATGTTGACCACGGTCTGCGACGCGGTGTCGACGTACTGCTGATCACGGGCCGCCAGATTCTGCGCGTCTCGGTGCTGCTCGTTGAGCACCCACACACCTGTCCCCAGACCGGCCAGCAGCAGCACCGCGGCCACCGTCGCGAGCACCGCGACCCGGAAGCCGTTCGGACGCCGCCGCGGTGGCGCGCTGATCGGTCGCGGGGGCGTCGGCGTGACAGTGGTCGGGGTGTCGGCCTTGGTCGTGACGGTTGCCACCGCGACGTCGGACGTCGGACCCGCAGCGCGTGACGCACGGCGCCGAACCCGCCTCGTCGGCTCCCCTGCGGTCGCCTCCGGGGTCTGAGCCATCAAACCGGCCTCGGATCGGTCATCAGATCTACCCAACTTTCCGCGGGCGACTGATTGGCTGCGCCTCCGGTGAAGACGCCTGTCGTGCCCGACGGGTCGATGAACTTACCGTCTTTATCGTAGGTGCCGTACATCGCACCGCTGGCCTGCGGTTGCCCGGCCTCGGCGGGCAACGGTGCACTCGGGGGCGGGACCTCGGCCGGCGCCGGCCCTGGGGGTGGGCCTGGGGCCTCCAATGGCGGCCTGGCGTACGGAGGCAACACCTGATCCGGGGGCGCGAAGTACGGCCACGGCGGCGGGGCTCCGTTGTCGTTCGGCGGCACCGGCAGCGGGAACGGCGCGTTGGGCGCCGGGCCCGGTCCCGGCGGGACACCCGGCGGAAGTTGCACCACAGGCGCACCCGGGTCGTAATCCGCACCCGGCGGGATGAACGGCATCTTGTTGGGCGGCAGGATGTTGCGGCCGTCTTCGATCGGCGTGCCGTACGGGATCGGCGGACCGCGCCAGGGGTTGGCACCGATCGGCACATAGCCCCGGGGATCGCGGCACAGCTGCACGGTCGGGGCCCGCTTGCCGGGGAACTCCTGGCAGGGGTAGTTACGTGCGCCGCGTACGACGGCCGGATCGTTCTGCGCGGTCTTGCAGTACAGGTCGTTGGGCAGATCGCGCAGCGTCTCGTCGGCCGGTGAGCGGATCTGCGAGGCAGGCAGGAAGCCGACATTGCAGGTCGGCGGGTCGCCCAGGTCGACCTTGAAGTCGAGCTTGCCGCCCTCGTCGGTGGGCACACCGCCTGCGACCGTTCCCAGTGCGGCCATCAGGGCGGGGAAGATGACCAGTGCCTGCTCGATCGACTTGTGATAGATCACGCCGATGCGGCCCAGGTTGGCCAGGTTGGCGGCCAGCATCGGGAAGTTCGGCCGGATACCGCTGAACGCGGTGTTGACCTCGTCGGCGGCACCCGGCGCGGTGCGCAGCAGTGTGCGCAACTGGGGATCGGCCTGATTGAGCTCGGTGGTGAACCGCGCCAGTCCGTCGGCGAGCGATTTGATGTCGTCGCCGCTGCGGATCTGAGCGTCGAGGAACGGTCCGGCCTGGTCGATGAGCTGGGTGGTCTGGCCGACATTCGCGTTGGCCTGGTCGACGATCATCCGCGAGGAGGACAGCAGCCGCGCCAGTTCGGGTCCGGAACCGTTGAACGCCTTGAAGGTTTCCTTCAGCAGATCTTGCAGCCTGCTGTTGTCGATGCTGCTGATCAGGCTGTCGGCCTGCTTGAGCATCTCGGAGATGTCCTGTCCCACCTGGGTGCGGTCCTTGGAGATGGACGCCCCGTTGGCGAGCTTGTCGCCGGCGGGATCGGACGGCGGGACGAGGTCGATGTACTGCTCGCCGACCGCCGACACGCTCTTGACGGTCGCGGTCACGTTATTGGGTACCGGCGTGTTGCTGTTGAGCCGCATATTGGCGACGACACCGTCATCGGTCAGGCTCACCGAGTCGACCCGGCCGATCGTCACACCCCGGTAGGTGACGTTGGCGTTGGGGTAGATCCCGCCGCCGGCAACGAAATTCGCGTCGACCTTGTAGGTACCGAGGCCGGCTTTCGCGGGCAGGTGCAGATAGAACAACGAGATCGCTCCGACGGCCAGCACCGTCACGACAGCGAAGATCGTCAGCTGGATACGCGCCAACCGGTCGAGCATTATTTGGCTCCTGCCGGCTGCGTCGCGGTGCCCGGCATCACCTGGAACGGGTCGGCGGCCTGCCCGGACAGGTTGGCCATCGCGCCGGTCAACAGGTCAGGCGGGTTGATGACCTCGTCGAGGTGCTTCATGTTCGGGTCCAGCCCGGACGTGGTGAAGATCGACTCCCCCAGCCGCCGCAGCGTCAGGTCGAAGGTCACGAACACGTTCAGGTAGTCGCCGCGCACGGCCTGGCGCAGGTACTTGTAGTGGAACGGGAAGGTGGGCAACAGTTCCAGATCCTTGATGAAGGATTTCGAGTTGTCGTTGAGCGCTTTGATCGCGGGGTAGAGATCCTTGAAGTCCGCCGCGAAGTCGTCCTTGGTCCTGGACAGCACATCGGCGGCCACCACACCGAGGCGGCGCAGCGCCGCGAAGGTGTCGACGATATTGGCCCGGTTCTCGTTGAGCACCTTCAGCGCCGGCGGCAGGCTGTCGAGGGCGCGCCCCAGTTTGTCCTTGTTCGACGCCAGGATCCCGGCGAACCTGTTGAGCCCTTCCGCCGCGGCGATGATGTCATCGGTCTGCCGGCTCAGCGAATCGGTGAGCTCGGCAAGCTTGGGGATCAGGTCGGCGAAGCTGCCGGTCCGGCCGGCCACCGCGGCATACGCCTCGTCGGTGATGTCCTGCAGCGCACCGAGATTGCCCTTGTTGACCACCATGCCCAACGAGGACAGCACCTCTTCGGTGGTCGGATAGCGGCCGGTACGCGACTGCGGGATGTTGGCCCCCTCGGCGAGCCGGCCCTGCGCGGGTTCGGTTGCCGGCGGGGACAATTCGATGTGCTGTGAACCCAGCAACGAGGTCTGCGCCACCCGGGCGGTCGAGTTGGCGGGCAGATTGACATCGGAGTCCAGTGACATCTTGACCGCGGCATAGAAGGTGCCGTCCGGGCGCTGCATGGCCTCGATACCGGACACACTGCCCACCGTCACATCGTCGACCATCACCGGCGAGTTCTGCGGCAACGTCGCGACATCGGGAAGCTCCACGGTCACCAGGTAGGAACCCGGGCCGTGACCCTTGGTGCCCGGCATGTCCAGTGAGTTCAGTCCACCGAACGAACAGCCGGCCAGCAGCACCGCACCGGAGCCGAGGGCAACGCAACGTTGGCCGATGCGCAACGCTTTGGCGCGCACCAGTTTTCCTGGGGTCATCACCGATGCGGTCATCCGCCACCTCCCGGCATGGGTGCCGGCGGTACCGGTGCGGCGTTCGGATCCGCCGGTGCGGGACCCGGCAGCGGTCCGGAACCCACCACGGCAGGTGGTCCGGGTGAGATCTGACCCTGGACCGCGGGCGGGGGCAGCACCAGGTCGCCGAGGGTGGCACCAGGCGGGATCACCGGCGGTGTCACACCGGGCTGCGGCTGCCACTGCAGATACGGCACCGGCGTCTGGGCCTTGGCCTCGGTTGCGGGGGTGTCGTAGATGATCTGGCCCTTGTAGGCGGTGATGCTGTTGATCGGATGGAACAGCACCGGCGGGAAGTTCATGGTGAGCCGGCGCAGCACCGGCGCCATCCGCTCACGGCAGATCTCGGCTCGCTTGAAGTTGTCCGGGTTGGCACCGGTGTCGAAGTTGCCACCGCAGATGAACTGGACCGGGTTGGCGAAGTTGGGCAGTGACAGTGCGCCGCCGACGGTGCCCTGCGCGGGGTTGTAGATGTTGTAGAAGTTCGCCAGACCGTTGGGGGTCACGTGCAGCACCTGCTCGATATCGTCGTGCTGATCGGACAGGATCTTGGTGAACGCCGTGAGTTTGTCGACCGAACCGATGAGCTTGTCGTTGTTGTCGCGCAAGAGTCCACGCACATCGTCGAGGGCCTGGTTCAACGTACCCAAGGTGTTGTCCAACCCTGCCGAGCTGTCGGCGAGCACCTGCGAGACCGAGGCGACGTGGCTGGAGAACTGCACGATCTGCTCGTTGCTCTGCGAGAGCGCGTTGACCAGGATCTGCAGATTCTTCACCGTGCCGAACAGATCGGTGCTGGAGTCGCCGAGACGGCCCGCGGTCTGCGACAGCTCGCGCAGCGCATTGCGGAACGAGTCGCCGTTGCCGTCGAAGGTGGTGGCCGCCTGGTCGACGAATGCGGTCAGCGGACCCTGCAGCCCGCCGTCCTTGGGCCCGAGCTGAGCGGACAGTTTGGTCAGTTCGTCTTTGACCTCGTCCCACTCCACCGGGACACCGGTGCGGTCCAGACCGATGGTGGCACCGTCGGCCATCGTCGGCCCGCCCTTGGCCGCGTCATATGCCGGCGTGAGCTGAATGAATCGGGCCGCCACCAGGTTCGGCGAGACGATGATCGCGCGGGCGTCGGCCGGTACCTGCACATCGTCGGATACCGACATCGTCACCTTGACATCGGCGGCCCGCGGCTCGACCGAGTCGATCCTGCCGACCGGTACGCCGACGACGCGAACCTCGTCGCCCGGGTAAAGGCCCACGGTCGCCGGGAACAGCGCGACCACCTTGTGCGTGCCGCGACCGGGCCACAGCACGAACAATCCGACGACCAGCGCCACCACCAGCAGCGCCGCCGCACCGGCCAGGATCTTTCTGTTTCGGGTCATGGTGACTTCGGCCTGATGATCAGACGTTCGGCGATGAGGCCCTTGAGGTAGTCCGACAGGCTGTCGGGCAGCTTGCCGGGTTGGAAGTAGGTGTCGAACAACACTTCCGAGATGGTCGCGGGCGGCAGACCGTAGAGGTTGATCTGGAATCCGGACGTGGAGCCGACCACCTCGCCGAGCGCGGTGGCGTAGCCCGGCAGCCGTTTGAGCGCCTCGGAGATGTGGTCACGTCGCTCGTTGAGGTTGTCGAGCACCAGGCTGAGCTTGGTCAACGCGGGCCCGAACTCCTTGCGGTTGTCGGCGACGAAACCGGAGATCTGCTGCGAGACATCATCGATGCCGGATATCAGGGAGGACAGTGCCGCACGCTTCTCGTCGAGGGCGGCGAACAGCTGGTTACCGTCGACGATGAGCTGATTGACCTGACCGGCCCGATCGGCCAGCGTCTTGGTCACCGCCTGCGCGTGCACCAGCAGATCGCCGAGCGCCTCGTCCCGGGCGTTGAGCGTGCGCGACAGATTGGCCACACCGTCGAGGGCGCCACGCAACTGTGGTGTCGCATCCCGCAGGGTGTCGGTCAAGGTCTGCAAGGCGGCCTCGAACTTCGGCTTGTCCAGCGCCGCGGTGTTACCGCCGAGATCCTGCAGCGCGGCGTTGAGCGTGTAGGGAGTGGTGGTGCGCCCCAACGGGATCGTGGTGGTGGCACCGCCGCCGGTCGGGGTGACCTCGAGTGTCTTCTGCCCGAGCACGGTGTCGGTCTTGATGGCCGCAAGCGACTGCTCACCGACCCGGATATCGCGATCGATGGTGAACGTGACCTTCGCCGCGGTACCCGCCAGGCCGACCGACTGCACAGCGCCGACCTTGACTCCGGAGATGTTGACATCGTTGCCGGGCGAGATCCCGCCTGCGTCGGTGAAGAACGCGTTGTACACCTTGCCCTGCGGCCAGAACGGCAGCTTCGAGTAGCCGAATGACACCAGCACGAGGCAGAGCACCAGCACGACGCCGAAGATTCCGGTACGGACGGGGTTGTGCCCGTCGTCAGTTGTCCTTGACAGGAGCGCACCTCCCCTTGGACGGGTCCGGCGGTCCGCCGAACGGAATCAGGATGTCGCTACCCGCCGGACCGTTGATCTTCATCCGGATCGAGCAGTAGTAGATGTTGAAGAAGGAACCGTAGGCGCCAAGTGCGTTGAGCCGCAGGTAATTCTCTGCCAGCGGCTCGATGACCTTGTTGACGTCGGCCTTCTGGTTGTCGAGCGCCTCGGTCAGCGGCCGCAGGTTCTCGATGACACCCTGCACGGGCCTGCGACCCTTCACCAGCATATCGGTGAGGTCCGAGGTCGCCGAGGACAGCGGTCCCAGCGCACCGGCGATGGGGTCCGAACCCTGCGCGAGGCCGGTGATCAGTTGTTGCAGCTGGTCCACCGAGGCATTGAACTGTGCGCCCTTGTCGTCGACCGTGGCGAGCACGTTGTTGAGATTGTTGATGACATCACCGATGAGCTGATCACGGGAGGCCAGATCGGTGGTGAACGCACTTGTGCTGGAAAGCATTTGAGACAACGCGCCGCCCTGGCCCTGCAACAGCTCGATGACGGCGTTGCTGACCTCGTTGATCTTGTTGCCGTCCAGGCCCTTGAGAACCGGGCGCAGGCCGCCGAGCAGCGCGTCAAGGTCGAGCGCAGGCTGGGTCTGACTCAGTGCGATGGTGCCGCCTGCGGGCAGCTTGCGCAGATCGCCGGGTCCGGAGGTGATCTCCAGGAAGCGGTCACCGACGAGGTTCTCGTAGCGGATGGCGGCGCGGGTCGAGGTGTAGAGCTGGTAGCGGTCATTGACGTCGAAGGTCACGTCGACCGTGTTGTCCGGAGCCAGTTTGATTTCCTGCACGCTGCCGACCGGCACGCCCGCGATCCGCACATCCTGGCCGGTCTTGAGCCGCGATGCCGATTCGAACTGCGCATGGTAGGTCTTCCCGGAAGCGAACCGGAATTCACCGAAGACCACCACAAGGCCCGCAGCCACCAACACCATCACCACCGTGAAGATGCTGACCTTGATCAGGTTGCCGTTCCCGGTGTTGGCCATCAGTAGTTGTCCCGTTCCGCGAACGCGCCGTTGAACAGGAACTGCAGTGTCGAGGGTGCGTCGAACTGGACCTCGGTGTTGGGCTGGTAGGGCACGTAGGCGTTGTCGGTCACCAGGAACGGCGCGTGGTACCAACTGCCGCCGAGCTGCTTGCTCGGCATATTCGGCAGGCCGCGGCAATTGGGCCCACCGGAGGCGTTGACGATCGGCAGGCTTTCCGGATACGTGTATGCCGGCGCACCGGGCAGGAAGTTGGAGGCCACGAACAGGCCCGGCCGTACGCCGCCGATGATCGGGGCGAAGGTGTCGATCACGCTAGACGTTCCGGTCAGGATGCAGCCGATCTCGGGTGAGTACTCGCCGATGACCTTCAGCGGTGCGCGGGCCCGGTTGATGGCGGCGATGTAGTCCTCGGCCGCCGGGGCCAGCGTGTCGTAACCGTTGTTGGCCAGCCCGGTCGCGGCCAGCAGGGTGGCGTTGAGATTGTCCTGCTGGCTGACGATGGTCTGCGACAGCTTCGGTGCGTTGTCGAGAACGGTCACCAGATCAGGTGCGGCATCGGCGTAGATGTTGGCCACCGCCGCGGTCTGCTGCAGATCTTGTTGCAGCGTGGGCAGTTTCGGGTTGAACTGCGCCAGGAAGGTGTTCAGGCCTGCCAGGGTGGCGCCGGCATTGTCACCGTTGCCCCGCAGTCCTTCACCCAGTGCCGACAGTGTCGCATTGAGGCTGACCGGGTCGATCTTCTGCAACACATCGGTCAGGGTCTGAAACAGCGTGTTGACCTCAAGCTGCACCGACGACGCCTGCACCGTGGCACCGGATCGAAGCGAACTGCCCGACGGCGACGGCGGTGGACTGAACTCCACCGACTTGGCCCCGAAGATCGTGTTACCGGCGATTCGCACCCCGGCATTGGACGGGATGTAGCGCAACTGACTGCTGTCGATCGACAGTGTCAGCTTGGCCTGATCACCGGCGTAGGCGATATCGGTGACCTTGCCGATCTGGATGCCGCGGTACTTGACCTTGGCATCCTTTTCCATGACCAGCCCGGCACGCGGGGACATCACCGTCACGTCATCGGTGGAGGTGAACTTGGCGGTATAGGCCAGATAGGTGAACACCACGGCCGCCACGATCAACGCCGCCAGGATGGCCGCCGCGATACGCACGTGCGAACGCTTGGATACGCCGTCTGACATCGCCGCTACCCGGAAAGGTTGAAGTTGCCGGACCCGCCGTAGACGGCGAGTGAGATCAACAGGACGATCGTGACCACGACGATGAGCGAGGTGCGCACGGCCTGTCCCACGGCGATGCCGACACCGACCGGGCCGCCGGACGCGTTGTAGCCGTAATAGGTGTGCACGAGCATCACCGCCACCGACATGACGATGGCCTGGACGAACGACCACAGCAGATCGGTGGGTATCAGGAAGGTGTTGAAGTAGTGGTCGTACAGACCTGCCGACTGCCCGTTGATGAAGACCGTGGTGAACCGGGCCGCGAAGAACGCCGCCAGCACCGACAGCGCGTACAACGGGACGATGGCGATCAGGCCCGCGATGATCCGGGTCGACACCAGGTAGGACACCGAGTGCACGGCCATGGCCTCGACCGCGTCGATCTCCTCGGCGACCCGCATGGCGCCCAGCTGGGCCGTGGTGCCGGCCCCGATGGTGGCGGCCAACGCGATACCGGCGATGACCGGTGCGACGATGCGGACGTTGAGGAATGCCGACAAGAAGCCGGTCAGCGCCTCGATACCGATGTTGCCCAGTGACGAGTAGCCCTGCACGGCGATCACGCCACCGGAGGCCAGTGTCATGAAGGCCGCGACGCCGACCGTGCCGCCGATGATGGCCAAAGCGCCGACGCCCATTGTCATCTCGGCGATCAGCCGTACGGTCTCGCGCCGGTAGCGGGTTATCGCGTTGGGGATGTAGCGGATCGACTCGCCGTAGAACAATGCCTGCTCGCCGAAGGTGTCGACAGCCTTCGGGACGCCGGAGAAGAACCGGCGCAACCGCAGTGTGGCGTCGTAACTCATTTCGCCAGCACCCGGACGCCGATGGCGGTCATGATGACGTTGATGACGAACAGGCAGATGAAGGCGTAGACGACGGTCTCGTTCACGGCGATGCCGACGCCCTTGGGGCCGCCCTGCACCGTCAGTCCCCGGTAGCAGCCGACGAGTCCGGCGACGACGCCGAACAGCAATGCCTTGACCTCGGCCAGCAGCAGTTCGGGGAGACCGGTGAGCACTGTGAGCCCGTTGATGAACGCGCCGGGGTTGACGCCCTGCAGGAACACCGAGAACACGTAGCCACCCGCGATGCCGATCGCGCACACCAGCCCGTTGAGCAGCAGCGCCACGAACGTCGACGCCAGCACCCTCGGTACGACCAGACGATGGATGGGATCGATGCCCAGCACCCGCATCGCGTCGATCTCTTCACGGATTGTGCGGGCACCCAGATCGGCACATATGGCGGTGGCACCGGCGCCGGCGACAACCAGCACCGTCACGACGGGTCCGAGCTGGGTGATGGTGCCGAACGCGGTGCCCGCGCCAGAGAGGTCGGCCGCGCCGATCTCGCGCAGCAGGATGTTGAGGGTGAACGCGACCAGGACGGTGAACGGGATCGCCACCAGCAGGGTCGGAACCAGCGAAACCCGGGCGATCATCCACGTCTGATCCAGGAACTCCCGGAACTGGAAGGGCCTCCGGAACATTTCCCGGAAAGTGTCCAGCGTCATTTCGAAGAAACCGCCCACGGCCCGAGCCGGAACCGCGAGCTGTTCGAACAACCTGGGTTCCCTTCTCGTGCGTATCGGAATGCGTCGCGGTCCCAGCTTGGCGAAGCCTGTGCGGTTCGCGTACCAGGGGCCGGTCGCAACCCCATCACAGGGCTGACGCTCTGTGAGACGGATCATATTAACTAGAACACGTTCACAGTGTCAAAGAACGGACGAATAAGACAAAACTTGTCAATTTGTCCAGGTCAGAGCCAGTGTGACGCAGATCATTCTGAAACGTGTTCTAGTTTCATTTCGGCTGGCCCGCCAATTGTCTGAACTGTCAATTATCCAGCAGGCCGACCGACGAGAACATCCGTTCGGGGTCACGATCGGCAAAGTAACCCGACAGCGCGTCGCCGAGGTCGGCGGCCGACCATGCGGGGCCTTGCGCGGTGAACTTCTCCTCGATCACCGGCGCCGCCACCAGCGCCACCGACGGCCCGTAGACGATGAAGACCTGACCGTTGACGGCCTCGGCCGCGGGGGACGCCAGATACTGCACCAGGGTCACCACGTGTTCGGGTGCCAGCGCGTCGACCTCCCCCTCGGCCAGCTCGGGTACCGCACCGAAAGTCTCCGCGGTCATCGGTGTGCGCGCCCTCGGGCAGATCACATTCGCCCGGACGCCGTAGCGGCCCAGGCCGCGCGCCGCAGAGACCGTCAGCGCGGTGATACCCGCCTTGGCGGCTCCGTAGTTGGCCTGGCCGGGCGGACCGCCCAGACCCGCCTCCGAAGAGGTGTTCACGATCCGGCCGTATATCGTGCCGCCATTGGCCTTGGCCTTGTCCCGCCAGTACGTCGCGGCGTTGCGGGTCAGCAGGAAATGGCCGCGCAGGTGCACCGCGATGACAGCATCGAAGTCCTCGTCGGACATGTTGAACAGCATGCGATCTCGGGTGATACCGGCGTTGTTGACGACGATGTCCAGACCACCCAGCCCATCGGCGGTGGCAACCAGCTCATCGGCCGTCGAACGCTGGCTGATATCGCCCGCGACGGTCACGGCCTTGGAACCGACGGCGGCGATCTCAGCCATCACATCGGAGCCGTCGAGCGCTTTGGCCATGTCGTTGACGACGACGGTGGCACCGGCGGCGGCAAGCCCGATGGCCTCCGCCCGGCCGAGACCGGCCGCCGCGCCGGTGACGACCGCGACCTTTCCGGACAGGTCGGTACTGGTGCTGTCTGCACTGGATGGAGTTGTCACTTACGAATACCTCTAGTCTTTGCGAATCAGGGCGGCGCGGGGGCACTCGGCAATGGCCTGCTCGGCCAGGTCTTCCTGGCCGGCCGGGATCTCGTCGACCTTCATGACCGCATAGTCGTCGTCGTCCAGGTCGAACAGATCGGGTGCGATTCCCACGCAGACCGCGTTGCCTTCACAGCGGTCACGGTCGACTTCAACCCGCATGACTCCTCCTCAATCTCCGGATGTACATCCGCCCGACGGCTCGGTTGTCGGCTGACGAGCCGGGCTCGGAATCAGGATAGGGCGGTTCGGTCCCGCCGCTAGTCTGAAACCGATCTGGACCCCAAGACTAGAACGTGTTACAACGAGGTTCGGGCCTAGGGGTTCATCACCGGTGGATCCGACCTGCCCGAGGGACACCACACGAAGCAAAGGACGACCCGATGCGCATCGGCTACAGCCCCGAGCAGGAGGAGTTGCGTCGCGAGCTGCGCGCGTACTTCACCAAGCTCATGACCCCGGAACGCGCCGAGGCGCTGGCGGCCAGCGACGGCGAGATGGGGCGGGGCAACGTGTACCGCGAGACCGTCGCGCAGATGGGCAAGGACGGCTGGCTCACGCTGAACTGGCCCAAGGAGTACGGCGGCCAGGAGCGCACGCCGATGGAGAGCCTGATCTTCAACGACGAAGCATCGATCGCCAACGTGCCGGTGCCATTCCTGACCATCAACAGCGTGGCGCCGACCATCATGCATTTCGGCACCGAGGAGCAGAAGAAGTTCTTCCTGCCCAAGATCGCCGCCGGTGAACTGCATTTCTCCATCGGCTACTCCGAGCCCGGTGCGGGTACCGACCTCGCCTCGCTGCGCACCTCAGCGGTACACGACGGCGATGACTACGTCATCAACGGCCAGAAGATGTGGACCAGCCTCATCGCCTACGCCGATTACGTGTGGCTGGCGGTGCGCACCAACCCCGAGGCCAAGAAACATCGGGGCATATCGATGCTGATCGTGCCGACGACAGCCGAGGGCTTCTCCTGGACCCCGGTGCACACCATGTCCGGCGTGGACACCAGTGCCACCTACTACCAGGACGTGCGGGTGCCCAAGACGGCGCTGGTCGGCGAGGAGAACGGCGGCTGGAAGCTCGTCACAAACCAGCTCAACCACGAACGCGTCGCACTGGTGTCTGCGCAGCCGATCTTCGTCGCCCTCAACGGTGTTCGCGAATGGGCACAGAACACCAAGGACGTCCACGGTCGTCGCCTCATCGACTCCGAGTGGGTGCAGCTGAATCTGGCCCGCGTGCACGCCAAGGCCGAGGTGCTCAAGCTCATCAACTGGGAGCTGGCCTCCGCCGAGGATGTCGCGCCGTCGCCCGCCGACGCATCGGCGGCCAAGGTGTACGGAACCGAGCTGGCGACCGAGGCCTACCGGCTGCTGATGGAGGTGCTCGGCACCGCCGCCACGCTGCGCACCGGCAGCCCCGGTGCGTTGCTGCGCGGGCGTATCGAACGCATGCACCGATCCTGCCTGATCCTGACGTTCGGCGGCGGTACCAACGAGATTCAGCGGGACATCATCGGCATGGTCGCACTCGGCCTGCCCCGGGTAAACCGGTAAGGGAAGCGGGAACTTTCACATGGATTTCACCAGCACTGAGGCTGCCGACGATCTCGGCGGCCTGGCACGCACCATCGCAGAGTCGGTCTCCACCCCGGAGCGCCAGCGTGAACTCGACGCCCTCGAGGAACGTTTCGACCGAACGCTGTGGGACAAGCTCGTCGACGCCGACATCCTGAGCACCACGGCGCCGGAGGCCTTGGGCGGCGGCGGTTTCGGTGTCCTCGAAGAAGTCGCCGTCCTGGTGGCACTGGGACGCCAGCTGGCTGCGGTGCCCTACCTGGAGTCGATCGTCGCCGGCACGGGCACGCTGGCCAAGTTCGGCTCCGAAGCGCTCGCAGGAGAATTCGCGACACCGGCGCTGAGCGGCCAGCAGATCATCACCGTCGCGCTCGACGGCGAAATGGGCGAGGGCCCGGTGCGCGCCAGTGCGACGCCCGGTGGATTCACGCTGACCGGGACACGCACCCAGGTCACCTACGCGCAGAGTGCGGACGCCTTCCTGGTCCCGGCCGAAACCGATTCAGGTGTCGGTGTTTTCCTGGTCGCCCGCGGCGATGCCGGGGTGACGACGACCGTACTGAACACCACGGGCCGCGGCAGCGTCGGCACGCTGGACCTTCAGGGCGTCCAGGTCGAGGCGGACAGGCGAGTCGGCGGTGAGGAAACCCTGAGCTGGCTGACGACGCGGCTTACGCTGGGCCGCAGCGCCTATCAGCTCGGCGTGCTGGAACGCGCACTTGAGCTGACCGCGCTCTACGCCAGGGAGCGCGAACAGTTCGATCGGCCGATCGGCAGTTTCCAGGCGGTCTCATCGCGGCTTGCCGACTCCTATATAGACGTCAAAGGCTTGCGACTGACCCTGACCCAGGCGGCGTGGCGACTCTCCGAAGACCTGCCCGCCGATATCGATGTGGCCAGCGCCGCTTTCTGGGCCGCAGAAGCCGGTCACCGGGTGGCACATACCGCCGTCCACGTCCACGGCGGTGTGGGTATCGACACCGATCACCCCGTCCACCGGTACTTCCTGGCCGCCAAGCAGACCGAATTCGCGGTGGGCGGGGCTACCGGCCAGCTTTTGCGCATCGGCCGCGAACTGGCCGAGACACCCGCCTGAACCGGCGGCGCAATCAGTGACCGGGCCACCGGAGAACACCGTCACAGCACTGCTGAAGCCGTTGGCCGAAGTCGACGACCGCGGGATCTACTGCGCGACCGATGACGCCGCAGTGTCCTTTGTCAGTTGGCGCGACCATATCCACGATGCGGCCGACCTCGCGGCGCTGCTGCAGAGCAGGCTCGATCCCGACAAGCCGCCGCATGTCGGTGTGCTGCTGGAGAATACGCCGTTCTTCTCTCGCGTGTTGGTGGCTGCCGCACTGTCCGGGATCGTGCCGGTGGGCCTCAATCCGACGCGCCGAGGCGCGGCACTGCAACGCGATATCGACCACGCGGACTGCCAACTGGTGTTGTCCGACCGGTCCGGTGACGACAGCGGTATCGCCACCGTCGACATCGAATCCGGTGACTTCGCAGCAGAACTGGCGGGGCACGCGGGTTCGCCGGTGTGTTTTCCCACTGTTGATCCCGATGCCCTGTTCATCCTGATCTTCACCTCCGGGACGAGTGGTGACCCCAAGGCGGTCCGCTGCACACACGACAAGGTCGCATTCCCCGGCCGCATGCTGGCGCAGCGGTTCGGCCTCGGTCCCGCCGACACCTGCTATCTGTCAATGCCGCTCTTCCACTCCAACGCGATCATGGCGGGTTGGGGGCCGGCCGTCGCCGCCGGCGCCTCCATCGCACTGCGGCGCAAGTTCTCCGCATCGGGGTTCTTTCCCGACGTCCGGCGCTTCGGGGCCACCTATGCTAACTATGTCGGTAAGCCGTTGTCCTACATCCTGGCCACCGAGCCTGCGCCCGACGATGCCGACAATCCCCTGCGGGTGGCGTATGGAAACGAAGGAGCACCAAGAGATCTGGGGCGCTTTGCCGAACGCTTCGGGGTACAGGTTGTCGACGGGTTCGGTTCCAGTGAGGGCGGGGTTTCGATAGCCCGCACACCGGACACCCCGGACGGCGCATTGGGCCCGCTGGTCGACGGGGTCACCATCGTCGATGTCGAGACCGGTGCCGAATGCCCGCCCGGCGTGGTGGGCGAGCTGGTCAACACCAGTGGACCGGGCCAGTTCCGCGGCTACTACAAGGACGCCGAGGCCGAGGCCGAGCGGATGGCAGGCGGGATGTATCACAGCGGCGACCTCGCCTATCGCGATGAGAAGGGTTTCGCGTACTTCGCCGGACGCCATGGCGATTGGATGCGCGTCGACGGTGAGAACCTGGGTACCGCGCCCATCGAACGGATCCTGATGCGCTATCCCGACGTCACCGAGGTCGCGGTCTACGCCATCCCCGACCCAGCCGTCGGCGACCAGGTGATGGCGGCGCTGGTGTTTCCGGACACCGAACGGTTCGAGCCCGACAGGTTCCGCGAATTCCTGGCCGAACAGGACGATCTGGGCCCCAAGCAATGGCCGGCCCATGTGCGGGTCGCGACTGCGCTGCCCCGCACCGAGACGTTCAAGATCCTCAAACGCCGATTGTCGGCGGAAGGCACCGAATGCGCCGATCCGGTGTATGCCATCGACCGGCCCGGCCGCCGGGCGCCGGTCTGACGTGCCCGACAGCATCGCGGAGATGTTGCTCGCTCGCCTCGGCGACGAGCACACCGGACTGCGAACCCGTCATCGGGACTGGACCTGGGACGAGGTGGTCGCCGAGTCCGCGGCTCGGGGTGCACTGGCGGTGGCTCTGCGTGACGCGCAGTTTCCGGATGCCCCTTTCCACATCGGTGTGCTGTTGGACAATGTCGCAGACTTCGCGTTCTGGCTCGGCGGCGCCGCGCTGGCCGGTGCGGTCATCGTCGGGATCAACCCCACCCGTGGGTCGGCGGATCTGGCCGCCGAGATCCGGCACGCCGACTGTCAGCTGATCGTCACCGACACCGCGGGCACGGCACGGCTGGCCGGACTCGACCTCGGGCTGGCAGCCGACCGGTTCCTGGTCATCGACGAATCGCGGTATCCCGCTCTGATCGAGGCACACCGCGGTGAGCCGGTGGCCGCCCCTGGGGTGGGTCCGGAGTCGCTGCTGCTGCTGTTGTTCACCTCGGGCACCACCGGCGCCTCCAAGGCCGTCAAGTGCAGCCAGGGCAGGTTGTGCCGGATCGCCGAGAGTGCGGCCGCCAAGTACGGGCATTCCCGCCAGGACGTCGAATACTGCTGTATGCCAATGTTTCACGGCAACGCTCTGATGGCATTGTGGGCGCCGGCGCTGTCGGTCGGCGCGACCATATGCCTGACACCCACGTTCTCGGCATCGGCGTTCCTGCCTGATGTGCGGTTCTTCGGGGCCACCTTCTTCACCTATGTCGGCAAGGCACTCGCCTACCTGATGGCCACCCCCGAGACCGCGCAGGACGCCGACAACACGCTCACCCGGGGTTTCGGGACCGAGGCCTCCCCCGAGGACCAGGCCGAGTTCCGGCGCCGGTTCGGCGCCGAGCTGTACGAGGGCTACGGCTCCAGCGAGGGCGGCAACGCCGCCACCCCCGATCCCCAGGCGCCGGCGGGCGCGCTGGGCAGGCCCGCGCATGCCGGTATCGCCGTCATCGACCCGGAGACGTTAAAGATCTGTGCGCCGGCACAACTCGATTCATACGGCCGGGTCCGCAATGCCGACGAGGCGGTCGGTGAGATCGTCGACAAGTTCGGCGCACGCAACTTCGAGGGGTACTACCGCAACGACAGCGCCGACGCCCAGCGGTTACGCAACGGCTGGTACTGGACCGGGGACCTCGGTTATGTCGATGCGGCCGGATTCTTGTACTTCGCCGGACGGCGCGGCGACTGGATCAGAGTCGACGGTGAGAACATCTCGGCGTTGACGACCGAACGTGTGCTGCGCCGCCATCCCGCCGTGATCGCGGCCGCAGTCTTCGCGGTCCCCGATCCGCGTTCCGGCGATCAGGTGATGGCAGCTCTGGAGGTGGCCGACCCGGGCGGCTTCGATATCGCCGAGTTGGCCGATTACCTCGACAACGCCGAGGATCTCGGCCGCAAGGGCGTGCCGCGGTTACTGCGTCTTTCGTCCCGGCTGCCGGTCACCGGTTCCAACAAGATCCTCAAACGCGACCTACAGTCCCAGCGCTGGCATACCGACCCGGAATCCGGCGATGTGGTCCACCGCTGGGTGGGCCGCGGCAGGCCCGAGTACCACCCGATGAATCAAGCCGACCGAAACGCGTTGGACGCCGAGTTCCGGCGCTACGGTCGAGGGCACTACCTGTGAGGACGGCAATGGTCGACTGGCAAGAGGAATGCGACGTACTGGTAGCGGGTTCGGGAGCCGGCGGGGTCACCGGTGCCTATACCGCAGCGCGCGAAGGACTCGACGTCATCCTGGTCGAGGCGACCGACAAGTTCGGCGGCACAACCGCCTATTCCGGCGGCGGCGGTATGTGGTTTCCGGCCAACCCGGTACTGGTCCGGGCCGGCGGCGACGACACCATCGAAGACGCCCTGGAGTACTACACCGCGGTGGTCGGTGACCGCACCCCGCGCGAACTGCAGGAGACCTACGTGCGCGGCGGCGCGCCACTCATCGAATACCTGGAGTCCGACGAGCTGCTAAAATTCCAGATCCTGCCCTGGCCGGACTAT
Organism: Mycobacterium sp.; assembly: GCA_016197405.1. Taxonomy (GTDB): domain Bacteria; phylum Actinomycetota; class Actinomycetes; order Mycobacteriales; family Mycobacteriaceae; genus Mycobacterium. The sequence continues at coordinate 373,616 of JACPVR010000004.1, read as the reverse complement.
TTCGGGAAGGCACCCAAGGCGCGCGGTGACGGTATGCGCCATATCGCGGCCAAGGCGCTGCGCGTATCGGCGGCCCCCGAGTTGCGCGAGTTGGTGCGCGGGCCGTTGGATTCCGACCGGCTCGGCGCACCGCAACCGGACGACTACTTCGTCGGTGGGCGTGCACTGATCGCCCGGTTCCTGCTGGCCGCGCGGCAGTATCCGCACAGTTCGGCACGGCTGAACACCGCATTGGTCGAACTGGTCGTCACCGACGGCACCGTGGTCGGCGCGATCGTGGAACGCGACGGGCAGCGCAGCGCGATCCGGGCCCGGCGCGGTGTGCTGCTGGCGGCCGGCGGGTTCGAGCACAATGACGAGCTACGCGAAAAGTACGGCGTACCCGGGTCGTCGCGGGACACCATGGGGCCGTGGGGAAATCGTGGTCTGGCCCATCTGGCCGGAATCGCGGCCGGCGCCGACACCGATCTGATGGAACAGGCTTGGTGGTCACCCGGGTTGACCCACCCCGATGGCCGTTCGGCGTTCGCGCTGTGGTTCACCGGCGGAATCTTCGTCGACGATCAGGGCCGACGCTTCGTCAACGAATCACAAGCGTACGACCGGCTGGGCCGTGCGGTGGTCGCGGCGATCGCCGACGGTTCGGTGACACTGCCGTACTGGATGGTCTACGACGACCGCGACGGTGCGGGCGGCATTCCCCCCGTCAAGGCAACCAATGTCTCGATGGTCGAACCCGAGAAGTACGCCGAGGCGGGTTTGTGGCACACCGCCGACACCCTGGCCGAGCTGGCCGCCAAAATCGGTGTGCCCGCACAGAATCTGGCCGACACCGTGGAGCGGTTCAACGGTTACGTCGCGCGCGGCGTCGACGAGGACTTCGGCCGCGGCGACGAACCCTACGACCGGGCGTTCTCCGGCGGCGCACCACCGCTGTATGCCATCGAGAAGCCGCCTTTCCACGCCGCGGCATTCGGCATCTCCGATCTCGGAACCAAAGGCGGTCTGCGCACCGACACGGCGGCCCGGGTCCTCGACACGACGGGCGCGGTCATCCCCGGTCTCTACGCGGCCGGTAACACCATGGCCGCGCCCAGCGGCACCGCCTATCCCGGCGGCGGAAACCCCATAGGCACCAGCATGGTCTTCAGCCACCTGGCCGTGCGGGACATGATGAAGGAGTAGCTCATGAGCGATATCCGCGAGATCGACACCGGCGCGCCGATGACCCGGTTCGCCCGCGGTTGGCACTGTCTGGGTCTGGCCGAGGATTTCCGCGACGGTCAACCACACGGTATCGACGCGTTCGGGACCAAACTCGTGGTGTTCGCGGATTCCGAAGGTGCACTGCAGGTTTTGGACGGCTACTGCCGCCATATGGGTGGCGACCTGTCGCAGGGCACCGTCAAGGGCGACGCCATCGCGTGCCCGTTCCATGACTGGCGCTGGGGCGGTGACGGCAAATGCAAGCTGGTGCCCTACGCCAAGCGCACACCGCGGCTGGCACGGACCCGCAGTTGGCTCACCGACGAGGTCAACGGACAGCTGCTGGTGTGGCACGATCCCGAAGGGTCGACGCCGGCACCCGAACTCACCCCGCCGACGATCGAAGGCTACGACGAGGGCCGCTGGTCGCCGTGGCAGTGGAGCTCGATCCTCATCGAAGGCGCCCATTGTCGCGAGATCGTCGACAACAACGTCGACATGGCGCATTTCTTCTACATCCACCACGCCTATCCCACATTCTTCAAGAACGTCATCGAGGGTCACACCGCCAGCCAGTTCATGGAGTCCAAGCCCCGCCCGGACTACACACCAAATCCCGAAAAACTCTGGGACGGAACCTATTTACGTTCCGAGGCGACCTACTTCGGCCCGGCGTACATGATCAACTGGCTGCACAACGACCTGGCCCCCGATTTCACCGTCGAGGTGGCGCTGATCAACTGCCACTACCCGGTCAGTCACAACTCGTTCCGGCTGCAATGGGGTGTCGCGGTTCAGGAGATGCCCGGCCTACCGTCGGACAAGGCCGCCAAACTCGCCGCCGCGATGAACCGGTCGTTCGGTGACGGCTTTCTGGAAGACGTCGAGATCTGGAAGAACAAGACCCGGATCGACAACCCGCTGCTCACCGAGGAGGACGGCGCGGTGTACCAGCACCGGCGCTGGTACGAGCAGTTCTATGTCGACGCGGCCGACGTCACCCCCGAGATGACCGACCGTTTCGAGCAGGAGGTCGACACCACGCATGCCTACGACATCTGGCAGCTTGAGGTCCAGCACAACCTCGCCAACCGGGTCCCGACCAACGGCTGACCCGAATGCCGGCCACCCCGGCTACCGTCGAAGAGATGAGCTTCCAGCAGGTGCGGGCACCGGCGCCGCTGCGCGAGCTGGCGGAATGCCTATGGACGGCGCAAGGGCCGCGCCGCGGGCACATCCTGCCCGACGGCTGCATGGATCTCGTCGCGGTCGACGGCACGATCCTGGTCGCCGGTCCGGACACCACGGCGCATATCAGTGAGCAGTGCGGCAACCTCGCCCGCGGTATCCGGTTCCGGCCCGGCGCATTACCGCGTCTGCTCGGTGTGCCCGCTGCCGAACTGCGCAATATCAGGGTCCCGCTTCGTGAACTACGTGCCGATATCACCGAGCGTTCACTCGGCACCGCCGCTGTCGCCCTGTTGAGGAACGCCGACGGTGCCGGGGAGACATCGCCCTGGTCGGTTCCACAGCTGGCTCGGGTGACCGATCGGCTGGCGCACGGTGCCGCCGTCAGCTCCGTGGCCGACGAGATCGGCTGGTCGGCACGCACGGTGCAGCGCCAATGCGCTGCGGTTTACGGTTACGGACCCGCGACGCTGCGCCGTGTGCTGCGCTTCCGCCGCGCCGTTGCCCTGCTGCGTGCCGGCACGCCACCGGCGGATGCCGCGGTGTGGGCCGGCTACGCAGACCAGCCACATCTGCATCGCGAGGTCCGGGAGTTCGCCGGGCTCGCGGTGTCGGACCTGGCTCAGCCGGGCAGTGGGGCGAACAGGTCGACGGTGGTGCCGTCGGGATCGACGACGCTGGCGTAGCGCTGGCCCCACGGCGCGTCGAAGGGTTCCAGGCTGCCGCGGTGGCCCGCACCGACGATCGTGCCGAACAATGCATCGACGTCGCCGGGAGAGTCCAGCCCGAACGCGATGGTGACTCGGCCGGGGCCGGTCGGCGGTGTCCAACCCTGATGCATTCCGGCGATGGTGTCCTCGGTGTCGAACAGCAGCGTGTTTCCGCCGGGCAGGTCCACCTCGACGTGTGGGCCGTCGTGGTCGCCGATGGGCAGACCCAGCAGCCGGTAGAACCGTAGCGTTGCAGCAAGGTCGGCCGCGACGATCTCGATGGCGGTTGTTCTGAGTCGAATATCCATGACCCGACGGTAGGGCGCGGGCGCGGCGACAGTCGTGAACAAATCGGACAGATCAACCGATCAGCGGCGGCACCACGGCGTCGATCAGGTGTGGTCCGGGTTCGGCGAATGCCCACGCCAACGCGTCGGTGAACTCTTCGACGGTGTGTGCGTGCCGCGCGGGTACCCCCATGCCCTGCGCGATCTGGGCGAAATCGATTGCCGGACGGCTCAAGTCGAGCAGTGAGGAGGCTTTCGGACCCGGTGCGTCGGCGCTTTCGGCGCCGACGCGTTGCAGTTCGATCCTCAGGATGTCGTATGCGCGGTTGTTGTAGATGACCGTGGTGATGTCCAGGTTCTCCCTGGCCTGGGTCCACAACGCCGACACCGTGTACATCGCCGACCCGTCGGCTTGTAGCGACAGCACCCGACGGTGGGGCGCGGCGATGGCGGCGCCGATCGCGGTCGGCATGCCGTAGCCGATCGCGCCACCGGTCAGCGTCAATACGTCGTGCGCGGGCGCTCCCGCGGTCGCCGCGGGCAGCAGCAGTCCGGAGGTGTTGGCCTCGTCGACGATGATCGCGTCTTCGGGCAGGACCGCCCCGACGACGGTGGCGACCGCGGCCGCCGACAATGGCCCGGCGGGGAGCTCGGGCCGTGCCGCCGGAGCTGTCGGTGCGGTGGTGCCCGGCGCGATCCGATCGGCCAGTGCGGTGAGCGCGTCGGCGGCGCCGTGGTGGCCGGCCAGCGTGAAAACCGAAGCGCCCTGGGGCACAAGGTCACTGGCCTTGCCCGGATAGGCGAAGAAAGATACCGGCGATACCGCACCCGCCAGGATGAGCTGTTCGGTACCGGCCAGCTGTGCTTCGGCGGCCTCGGCGAGGTAGGCCAACCGCTCGATGGGCGGGATGCCGGCACCGCGCCGCAGCCGGGTCGGAAACGTCTCACACAGCAGCTGAGCGCCGGTGGCTTCGGCCAGTCGCGCCGCCGCTGCCAGACCGCGCTCACCGGTGGCGTCACCGCCGACCATGATGACGGTGCGTTTCGTGCCCCGCAGAATTTCGGCAGCCCGCTCGACGATTGCGCTGGGATCCTCGTCAGGTGCCGGCGTGCCGGGCTCCGGGGCGGACTGCTCGGCATATTCGGTCCACGAGACGTCGGCGGGCAGTATCAGTGTCGAGATCGCACCGGCCCGGCTGGCGTCGATGGCCGCCAAGGCATCGGCGCTGACATCCTCGACCCGCGCGGTGCGGCGCACCCAGCCCGACACCGTGCCGGCGAGGGCGTCGATATCGGATTCCAGTGGGGCGTCGTACTTCTTGTGATAGGTGGCGTGGTCACCGACCACCACGACCATCGGAACATGTGCACGACGAGCGTTGTGCAGGTTCGCCAGGCCGTTGCCCAGTCCGGGTCCCAGGTGCAACAGCACGGCCGCGGGCTTGCCGGTCATCCGCGCATAGCCGTCGGCAGCTCCGGTGGCGACACCTTCGAAGAGGGCCAGCACGGCGCGCATCTGTGGCACCCCGTCGAGTGCGGCGACGAAATGCATCTCCGAGGTTCCGGGATTGGCGAAGCAGACGTCGACCCCGTTGTCGACCAAGGTGCTGATGAGTGCACGGGCTCCGTTGGCAGTTGTCACGCCACGACTGTAAGCCCGCCCCCGGTCAGCGTCCGCGGATACCGTCGAGCCTTGTTGTGGCGGCCTCGAAACCGCTGACCAACTCGGCGATGATGTCGGCGACCGGGCGGATCTCGTTCATCCGTCCCACGATCTGGCCGACCGGCATCGCGACCGTGGTCGGATCCGAAGACTCGCTCATACGCTGGTGGGCTTCGCTGACCAGGATGTTCTGCAGCGGCATCGGCAACGGCTCGGGAGCACCCTCGGCGTCCCAGGCATCGGTCCAGCGGCTCTTGAGCAGCCGGGCCGGCTTACCGGTGTAGATCCGCCTGCGCACGGTGTCGCCGGAGTTGGCCGCCAGCAGCGCCTGCTGAATCACCGAGGTGCCGGCCTCGGTGCGCACACCGAGGTCGTACTCGGCGGCGGTCAGGAATGCCGAACCCATCCAGACACCCTGCGCGCCGAGGGCCAGAGCCGCTGCCACCTGACGGCCGGTACCGATACCGCCCGCGGCGAGCACCGCGGTGTCGCCGGCCGCATCGACGATCTCGGGCCAGAGCACCATCGAACCGATCTCACCGGTGTGGCCACCGGCCTCATGGCCCTGCGCGACGATGATGTCGACGCCGTTCTCGATATGCCGTTGCGCGTGCTTGGCGGAGCCGGCGAGCGCAGCAACCGGAACTCCGGCGGCGTGTACCTGGTCGATGACATCTTTGGGCGGCGATCCCAGCGCGTTGGCGATCAGCTTGATCGGATGCTTGAGCGCAACCTCGACATGGCTGCGGGCCACCGAATGCAGCCAGCCCAGGACGCCCTCGCTGCGGGCCTCGTCCTCGGGCAGTTGCGGCACACCCAGGTCGGCCAGCGTCTTGTCGACGAAGTCGCGGTGGTTCTGCGGGATCAGCTTGTTGATATCGACCGACGTGCCCTCGGTGGGCACCTTGGCAGGCATCACGATGTCGACGCCGTACGGCTTACCGTCGGTGTTGGCGTCCATCCACTGCAGGACGTTCTCCAGGTCGTCGGCATCGTTGAACCGCACACAGCCCAACACCCCGAGGCCGCCTGCCCGGGTGACCGCGGCGGCCACCTTCTCCGAGGGAGTGAAGACGAAGATCGGGTATTCGATCCCGAACCGGTCGCAGAGATCTGTTCTCATGATGCGGCTCCTGCGTGCTTGGCGTGGACATCGTCGGCCGGTCGTTCCTCGGTGGTGTCTTTGGCCCACCGATAGTCCGGTTTGCCGGCCGGGGAGCGCTTGACCTCGTCGACGAGCCAGAGGCTGCGCGGAACCTTGTACCCCGCGATCTCGTTGCGGACGAAGGCGTCGAGTTCGGCCAGCGTCGGCCTGGTGCCCTCGCGAGGCGCCACCACCGCGGCGACATGCTGACCGAAGCGCTCGTCGGGCACACCGACGACGAGTGCGTCGAACACGTCCGGATGGCCCTTGAGCGCGGCCTCGACCTCTTCGGGATAGATCTTCTCGCCGCCGGAATTGATCGACACCGAGCCGCGGCCCAGCATCGTGACACTGCCGTCGGCTTCGACCTCGGCGTAATCGCCCGGAATCGCGTACCGCACACCATTGATGGTCTGGAAGGTCTCCGCGGTCTTCTTCTCGTCCTTGAAATAGCCGACCGGGATGTGACCGCGTTTGGCGATGATGCCGCGCACGCCGGACCCGGGGACCACCTCGTTACCGTCCTCGTCGAGCACCACGGTGTTCTTGTCGATGGTGACGCGTGGTCCGCCGGTGTGCGACTGGCCTTTTGCGACGATGCTGGTGCCGCCGAAGCCGGTCTCCGACGATCCGATGGAGTCGGTGATGACGCGGTTGGGCAGCAGTTCGAGGAATTTTTCTTTGATGCTCGTCGAGAACAGCGCCGCGGTGCTCGCCAACAGGAACAGCGAGGACAGGTCGTATTCGTTACCGGCCTCCTGGTGGGCCAGTAAGGCGTCCAGCAGCGGTCGGGCCATCGCGTCGCCGGTGAAGAACAGCAGATTGACCTTGTGCTCGTGGATCATCCGCCACACTTCGTCGGCGTTGAATTCCGGCGTCAAGACCACCGTTTGACCGGAGAACAATGCCATCCAGGTCGCCGATTGGGTGGCGCCGTGGATCATGGGCGGGATCGGCAGACGGATCATCGGCGGGTTCGCCGCGGCCTGCTTGGACAGATCGTATTCGTCGGCAATGGGCTCGCCGGTGGCGAAGTCGGTGCCGCCGAACAACACTCGGTAGATGTCCTCGTGGCGCCACATGACGCCCTTGGGGAATCCGGTGGTGCCACCGGTGTAGAGCAGGTAGATGTCGTCCTCGCTGCGCGGGCCGAAATCCCGCTCCGGTGAACCCTGGGCCAGTGCGGCCTCGAATTCCACACCACCGTAGCGCTGGTAGTCGTCGTCGGTGCCGTCCTCGACGACCAGGATGGTCTTGACCTTCGGGGTTTCCGGCAGCACGTTGACGACGCGGTCGGCATACCGGCGCTCGTGTACCAGGGCGACCATGTCGGAGTTGTCGAACAGGTAACGCAGTTCGCCCTCGACGTAGCGGAAGTTGACGTTGACGAGGATGGCGCCGGCCTTGACGATGCCGAGCATCGCGATCACGATCTCGATGCGGTTGCGGCAGTACAGCCCGACCTTGTCGTCCTTCTTGACGCCCTGATCGAGGAGATAGTGCGCGAACCGGTTGGCCTTTTCCTCGAGCTGGGCGTAGGTCAGCTTTTGGTCGCCACAGATCAGGGCCACTCGGTCCGGCACGGCGTCGATGGCGTGCTCGGCGAGGTCAGCGATGTTGAGAGCCACGGAATCAAACTAGAACGTGTTCCATTTCCTTTCAAGTCCCGTGCCAAAAGCCCAGGTGGGCCTGGCGCCTCTGCGGTGATTACCCGTCGCCGAAGCCACTGGGATGCATCGCCGATGGCTCGGGACCGGCGACCGGGCTCTCACGTCCGTCGGGTCTGGCCGCCATACCGGCGATGGAGCTGCTGCTTCGATACCGCAAGGAGGCGACCGATTTCAGCCCAGGACAACCCAGCGTCACGAGCCGCGGCGACGGATTTGTCGTAGCGTGCGCGCGCCCGCGCAAGATCCTTGCGAGCTGCGACGAGCGCCCGCCTGCTCGTCCCATTGCAGATGTCGTCGAGTACCAGATCCGGCCCGTCATCGGGCCTCGGGTCCGCTGCCTCGATACGCCGCTGCAGATCGGCCAGCGCGGCATCACGCAGCGCCACGAGTTCCGGGGGGTTGAACAACGGCGGTTCGCCTGCCATGACGGGAGAATGCCGCACGACGCCGACAGATCCCGGCCCCAGAGCGCATCCGCGGCCCTCTTCTCGGGGTCGTCAACAAATGATGACGGACTCGAAACGATAGGTGCCTCGTCCGCGCGACGGCACCCACACCGGAATCGCTAGCCGAGAAGCTTCTCACCCGGGGTGAAGACCACCGGCATCGATTCCAGCCCACTGACGAAGTTCGCCGGGCGAAGCGGCAATTCGGTGTCGTCGGCAAGCCGCAGATCGGGCATGCGCTGCAGCACCCGGGTGAGCATCAGCTTCAACTCAAGGCGGGCCAGCTGGTTACCGAGGCAGAAATGGCTGCCGAAGCCGAAAGCCAAGTGGTTGTTCGGATTACGGCGGATGTCGAAGGACTCGGGGTTGTCGAATACCGCCTCGTCGAAGTTGGCCGACTCGAACATCAGCATGATCTTCTCGCCGGCACGCAGCTCGGTGCCGTGGAATTCGGTGTCGGCAGTCAGCGTGCGGCACATGTTCTTGACCGGCGAAGTCCAGCGCAGCATCTCCTCGATCGCGCCGGGCAGCAGTTCGGGATCGGCCACCAGACTGGACCACTGATCCTGATGTCGCAGCAGCTGCGCGGTTCCTCCGGACAGAGTGTGCCGGGTGGTCTCGTCACCACCGATGAGGATGAGCAGCGTCTCCATGACGATCTCGTCATCGGACATCCGCTGACCGTCGACCTCGGCGTTGACCAGTATGGAGAACAGATCTTCGGTCGGTTCGGCACGACGCTTCGCGATGACGTCCATCGTGAAGGCGGTGTAGCCGGCGAATGCCTCCATCACTTTCTGGATCACCAGTTCGTCGACATGGGAACTCAGCCCGCATACCAGGTCGTCGGACCAGTTCAGCAACATCTCGCGCTGTTCGGGCAGCACACCGAGCATGTCCCCGATCACCGCCATCGGCAACGGCGCGGCGATGTGGCGGACGAAATCGCATTCCCCACGTTCGATGACCCCGTCGATCAGGGTGTCGCACAACCGCTCGATGGACGGCACCTTGTCCATGACCCTTTTACGGGTGAACCCCGAATTGACGAGCTTGCGCCGCAGCACGTGCGCGGGATCGTCCATGTCGATCATGTACGGCATACCGCCCTGATCGGGCCTGATGCCACCGGTGCTGGAGAACAGCTCCGGGTTGCGCTCGGCGTCGAGCACCGCCTGATGCGTCGTCGCGGCCGCCAATCCGTTGCGGTCGCGGAACACCGGTCGATTGGCCCGCATCCACGCGTAGGCGGCGCGCGCACCGCCGTCGGCATAGAAGGTGCCGTCGGTCAGATCGACGTCCAACACGGTTTCGGAAACGGCTGCTGTCATGGTTCTCCCAGACTCGGGTATCGGGCGGTGATCGGGTCAGTGCGATATCAGGCGGGCATCGCCGAACGTCATATCGACGTTGGCCGCCGAGCTGGAGAACAGTGCACGCTTCGGCAGGCCCAATGCCGCGAGTTCCGCAGCGTACGGATGCTCGCCGAGCCGGACCGCGACACCGCCCGGCCGGTAACGCACACCGGAAAGCACCATCTCGCCTTCGGTTTCGCGGGTGACACCGTCGAGGTGCGAGTACGTGGAATGCACCTGCTTGCCGGAGGTGAACCGTGACGGCACCGGCAGCCCGGGTTTGAATTCCATGCTGATAACCGACTGTCCACCGATGCTCACATCGAAGCCGAAATGGCTGCCGTTGCGAACGGTGAAGTCGGCCAGCACCTTCGGGTAACCCCAGATCGTGCGGCCGGCCTCCAGCGTGAAGGACTGATCGACGGGCAGATGGTGGACGAAGGCACCCGCCGATTGCAGGGCTTTCAAACCGGAGGCCGTCGATGTCGCAGCGCCGGGCGGATTGACCATCACATTGGTGCCGTACTCGTAGTACTGGCCGAGGTCGGTGTCCTCGTAGCGCATCAGCATCAGCACCACCATCGCGCGGTTCCTGCCGAAGCGGCAGACCCGCAGACCGCTGTAGTCGATCATCCGCTGGGCGGCATCGGCGTCCACGGCGAACATGGCGGTGTGCTGATGGGCCGTGCGCACCCGCACCGGCATGGTCAGGACGGTGTCCGCGATGGTGTGCGTGCTGCCGAGTGTGTCGGTCATCACGCCAATCTAGAACGTGTTCTAGACAGAGTGCAAGAAGTGTCTACACCAGGTCGACCAAGTCGCGGATCTGCTCGGTTGTGCGGGCACCCACGACCATCATCGTGACGCCGGAGGCCTCCCACGCGGCGATCTGCTTGCGCACGTAGTCCACATCGCCGACGATCGCGGCGTCGTCGACGAGCTCGTCGGGGATGATCTTGGCCGCTTGTTCCTTCTGGTCGGAGCGGAACAATTTGGTGACGTCGTCGACGACCTCGGAGTAGCCCATCCGGCGGTACACGTCGGCATGAAAGTTGGTGTCCTCGGCGCCCATTCCGCCCATGTACAAAGCCAGGTGCGGTTTGATCAACTCCAGCACCGCGGGCCGGTCGTCGGTCACCACGACCTGCGCGGTCGCACAGATCTCGAAGTCCTCCCGGGACCGCCGGGCTCCCGGCCTGGCGAACCCCTCGTCGAGCCATTCGTTGTACATCGGCGCCAGCCGCGGCGAATAGAAGATGGGTAGCCAGCCGTCGCAGATCTCGGCGGCCAACGCGACGTTCTTGGGGCCTTCGGCACCCAGCATGATCGGGATATCGGCCCGCAACGGATGAACGATCGGCTTGAGCGGTTTGCCCAGCCCGGTGGTGCCCTCCCCGGTCAGTGGCAGCGGGTAATGCGGGCCCGCGCTGGTCACCGGGGCCTGCCGCGCCCAGACCTGCCGGATGATGTCGATGTACTCCCGCGTCCGGGCCAACGGCTTCGGGAACTTCGCGCCGTACCAGCCCTCCACGACCTGCGGCCCGGAAACGCCCAACCCCAGGATGTGGCGGCCACCGGAGAGATGGTCCAGGGTCAGGGCTGCCATCGCACATGCCGTCGGTGTGCGCGCCGAAAGCTGGATGACCGAGGTGCCCAGCCGCAACCGCGACGTCTCACGACCCCACCACGCCAATGGCGTGTAGGCATCCGAGCCCCACGCCTCCGCGGTGAAGACGGTGTCGAAACCCGCGCCCTCGGCGGCCGTGACGAGTTCGGCATGGTTGGTCGGCGGCTGCGCGCCCCAGTATCCGAGTTGGAGTCCTAGCTTCACTCCCACCACCCCACCCCAACGTTCATGAGCGACCCTTTCTTGCCACGATTACTAGAACCTGTTCTACTCGACGCTGTGACCACCAGCCAAAGCAGCCCGGTGCAGATCGATGACCATGAGCCGCCGCTTTCCGCACCGCTGAAACTCTCATTCGACTACACCCGTTCGGTCGGTCCGACGCTCAGTCAGTTCTTCACCGCGCTCCGCGATCGACGCATCGTGGGAACGCGCGGATCGGACGGACGAGTGTTCGTGCCACCCGCCGAGTATGACCCGGTGACATACGCCCCGTTGACGGAGGTCGTCGCGGTCTCCGATGTCGGCACGGTGGTGTCGTGGACCTGGCAGTCCGAGCCACTGGAGGGCCAGCCGCTCCAGGAGCCGTTCGCCTACGCGTTGATCAAGCTGGACGGGGCCGATACCGCGCTGCTGCACGCCGTGAAGGTGTCAGGACCGGACGCGATCTCCACCGGAGACCGTGTGCATGCGCACTGGGTCGACGAGCCGGCCGGGTCGATCACCGATATCGCCTACTTCGAACCCGGCGAGACGCCCGAAAGCCGCCCGGCGGCGGCACAGGACGACCGAGACCCGGTGACCATGATCGTGGTGCCCACCTGGATCGAGATCCAGCACACCGCTTCGCTTCCCGAGAGCACGTTCCTGCGCGCGCTGGAGCAGGGCAAGCTGCTCGGCGCACGCAGCGGTGCCGACGGCAAGGTGTACTTCCCGCCCAAGGAGGCCGACCCGGCCACCGGTAAGGAACTCGACACCTACGTCGAGCTGCCCGACACCGGCACCGTGACGACGTTCGCGATCATCAACATCCCGTTCGCCGGCCAGCGGATCAAACCGCCCTACGTCGCCGCCTACGTCTTGCTCGACGGTGCCGATATTCCATTCCTGCACCTGGTCACCGAGATCGACGCGGCCGAGGTACGGATGGGTATGCGAGTCCAGGCGGTGTGGAAGCCCCGCGAGGAGTGGGGCCTGGGCATCGACAACATCGACTACTTCCGGCCCACGGGTGAGCCCGACGCCGAGTACGACACCTACAAGCACCACCTGTAAAGGGTCCTTGACACATGACTAGTGGATCGACAAGAGAAGTCGCGGTGGTCGGCTTCGCGCATGCCCCGCATGTCCGCCGCACCGAAGGCACGACCAACGGCGTCGAGATGTTGATGCCGTGTTTCGCCCAGTTGTACGCCGAGCTGGGACTCAAACAGACCGATATCGGCTTCTGGTGCTCGGGATCTTCGGATTACCTTGCCGGCCGGGCGTTTTCGTTCATCTCGGCGATCGACTCGATCGGCGCGGTACCGCCGATCAACGAATCGCACGTCGAAATGGACGCGGCCTGGGCACTGTACGAGGCCTACATCAAGATCCTGACCGGCCAGGTCGACACCGCCCTGGTCTACGGGTTCGGCAAGTCGAGTGCGGGCGTGCTGCGCCGGGTGCTTGCCCTGCAGACCGACCCGTACACCGTCGCACCGCTGTGGCCCGATTCGGTGTCGACCGCCGGACTGCAGGCACGCATCGGGCTGGATTCGGGCAAATGGACCGCAGAGCAGATGGCGCAGGTCGCCCTCGACTCGTTCTCGCATTCCGAGCGCACCGATTCGGTGAAAGCTCCGGAGTCGTTCGACGACAGCGGTATCGCCGAACTGCTGGCCCGGCCGTATTTTGCAGATCCGTTGCGGCGCCACGATATCGCGCCGATCACCGACGGTGCGGCCGCGATCGTGCTGGCCGCCGGCGACAAGGCCCGGGAACTGCGCGAGCGCCCGGCGTGGATCACCGGTATCGAGCACCGAATCGAGACCCCGGTGCTGGGTGCACGCGATCTGAGCACTTCGACCTCGACCGCCGCCTCGGCGGCGGCGGCCACAGGCGGTGATACCGGCTCGATCGAGATCGCCGAGCTGCATGCGCCGTTCAGCCACCAGCAGTTGATCCTGCGTGAGGCCATCGGACTGGGTTCGGATACCAAGATCAACCCGTCCGGAGGTGCGCTGGCCGCCAACCCGATGTTCGTTGCCGGTCTCGAACGCATCGGCTTCGCGGCTCAGCACATCTTCGACGGGTCGGCGAGCCGCGTGCTCGCCCACGCGACGAGCGGCGCAGCGCTGCAACAGAACCTTGTTGCCGTCATGGAGGGAAGCAAGTAGATGGCCGGCACCGCGAAAAACAAAGCAGCCGTTCTGGGAACGGGTCAGACCAAGTACGTCGCCAAGCGCCATGACGTGTCGATGAACGGCCTTGTCCGCGAGGCCATCGACAAAGCGTTGGCCGACTCCGGATCGACGTTCGACGATATCGACGCCGTCGTGGTCGGCAAGGCTCCCGATTTCTTCGAGGGCGTCATGATGCCCGAACTGTTCATGGTCGACGCCGTCGGTGCGACCAACAAGCCGCTGATCCGGGTGCACACCGCCGGCTCGGTCGGCGGATCCACCGCCGTCGTTGCCGCCAGTCTGGTGCAGTCCGGCAAGTACCGGCGCGTGCTGTCGATGGCGTGGGAGAAGCAGTCCGAATCGAATGCCATGTGGGGCTTGAGCATTCCGGTTCCCTTTACCAAGCCGGTCGGCGCGGGCGCCGGTGGTTACTTCGCACCGCACGTGCGAGCCTATATCCGCCGTTCGGGCGCACCGAACCATATCGGCGCCATGGTGGCGGTCAAGGACCGACTCAACGGTGCGAAAAACCCACTGGCGCATCTACATCAGCCCGATATCACCCTGGAAAAGGTGATGGCCTCGCAGATGCTGTGGGACCCCATCCGGTTCGACGAGACCTGCCCGTCCTCCGACGGCGCCGCCGCCATCGTCATCGGTGACGAGGAGGCGGCCGATGCCCGGGTTGCCGCAGGACATCCCGTGGCCTGGATCCATGCCACCGCGCTGCGCACCGAGCCACTGGCCTACGCCGGACGGGATCAGGTCAACCCGCAGGCCGGTCGGGACGCGGCGGCCGCGCTGTGGCGTGACGCCGGCATCACCAGCCCGATCGACGAGATCGACGTCGCCGAGGTCTACGTACCGTTCTCCTGGTTCGAGCCGATGTGGCTGGAGAACTTGGGTTTTGCGCCAGAAGGAGAGGGGTGGAAACTCACCGAAGCGGGCGAGACGGCGATCGGCGGGCGTATCCCGTTCAACCCGTCCGGCGGTGTGCTGAGCTCCAACCCCATCGGTGCGTCCGGAATGATCCGGTTCGCCGAGTCGGCCATCCAGGTGATGGGCAAAGCGGGCGAGCACCAGGTGGCCGGTGCGCGTAAGGCACTCGGACACGCCTACGGCGGAGGCTCGCAGTACTACTCGATGTGGGTCGTCGGCAGCGACAAGCCGGAAGCCTGATGGTGGCGTCCGCGGTCCACCTGGCCGGTGAGCGGTCCCGGGCGGCGGCGATGGCTCATGACAAGGCTGCCTGGCTCGAGCTGTTCGCCGACGACGCCATCGTCGAGGACCCGATCGGGCCGTCGCATTTCGATCCGGAGGGCAGAGGGCACCGCGGCAAGGAGGCCATAGCGGCGTTCTGGGACAAGGCAATAGCCCCCAGTGAGTTGGCCTTTCATTTCGACAGGACCTATGTCTGCGGTGACGAGGAGGCCAATGTCGGCCACATCGTGATCACCGCGGCCGGCTACCGGGTGGTCGCCGAGGGCGTCTTCACCTACCGCGTCGACGCGGCGGGCAAGATCACCGCCCTGCGCGCCTATTGGGAAGTCGACAAGGCGACGGCGAGCGCGCAGAAGATCTGACGGCGTGTTCATGCTGTTGCCTGCCGGTAACAGCATGAACACGAGCCGGTGATGCGCGCGCCATACCGTTGCGCCGCATGGCAACAGTCATCGATCCTCCCGACAGCGAGATGGTCCGGCTGGCCAACAAGCCGCCGTGGTACACCTCGCTTTTCCTGCAGTTGCTGGTCGCGATCGTCGCCGGAATACTCGTCGGCTGGCTGTGGCCTGGTGTGGGCGCAGACCTCAAACCGATCGCCGACGGTTTCATCAAGCTGATCAAGATGCTGATCGCGCCGATCATCTTTTGCACCGTGGTGCTCGGCATCGCTCATGTCGGTGATCTGAAATCCGTTGGCCGCATTGGCGTCAAGGCACTGATCTATTTCGAGGCAGTCACCACGTTCGCGTTGCTGTTCGGCCTGGTCGTCGGCAACATCGTCAAACCCGGCGCGGGTTTCAACGTCGATCCCACCACCTTGGCCAACGGTGCCGAGGCCGTCGCCAAGAAGACCGGGAGCGGCGAATTACCGCACACCGTCGAGTTCCTGCTCAACATCATCCCGGTGTCGATAGTGTCGGCGTTCGCCGAGAACGCACTGCTGCAGGTGCTGTTCTTCGCAGTGTTGTTCGGCCTGGCCCTGGCGAAGTTCGGCGAGAAGGGGCCGCCGGTGATCCTGGAATTCGTCGACCACATGAGCCATATCTTCTTCACCATCATCGGCTGGATCATGCGGCTCGCGCCGCTGGGCGCGTTCGGCGCGATGGCCTACATCATCGGCCAGTACGGTCTGGCATCTCTGGGCAGCTACGCCACCTTGATCGCCGCCTGTTATCTGGCCGCCGCGTTGTTCATTCTGGTCCTGGCCGTGATCGCCAAGGTGTTCGCCGGTGTCAACCTGTGGAAGTTCTTCCTGTACACCAAGGACGAGTTCTTCCTGGCGCTGGGCACTGCGTCGACGGAGGTCGTCCTGCCCCGGATCATGACCAAACTGACCAACGCGGGGTGCTCACGCACCACGACGGGGCTGGTGGTGCCGACGGGATACTCGTTCAACCTCGACGGTGCCACGCTCTACCTGTCGATCTGCGTGCTGTTTCTGGCCCAGGCCCTCAATGTCGATCTCAGTCTCGGTGAGCAGATCACCGCCGTGCTGGTGCTCATGCTGACGTCGAAGGGTATGGCCGGGGTCCCGGGATCATCCTTTCTGGCCCTGTCGGCGACCATCGCGGCGATCGGTCACGGTGCCATTCCCGTCGCGGCGGTGGCGTTACTGCTCGGCGCCGATCGCATCATGGATTCGATGCGGGTCTCGGTGAATCTGCTGGGCAATTGTGTGGCGACCTTCGTGGTGGCCAACTGGGAGGGCCAGCTCGACAAGGACCGCATGCAACGGGTGCTCAGCGGCGAGGACGTAGCCCCGCTCGAGGAGGAGGACCCGGCCGGCGGCGAGCTCACGACGTCACCGGAAGCCGAGTCCATGGTCGCCGGACCCCGGGAATGACCTGCTGACGTCACTTACGGTCGGGGACCTTCGTCACAATTATTCGCAGGTAGAGGCCATTGCGTTGCGGACCTCCGGGACAAAACTGTAACGTGTTCTAGTTAGAAGCACTGACTGGAGGCGCGAAGTGACGACTGAAACAGCCCACAGCGGCATTCGCGAGATCGATACCGGCGCCCTGCCGGATCGCTACGCGCGCGGCTGGCACTGCCTTGGACCCGTCAAGGACTTCCTGGACGGGAAGCCGCACGGCATCGAGATCTTCGGCACCATGCTGGTCGTCTTCGCCGATTCCCAGGGCGAGTTGAAGGTCCTGGACGGCTACTGCCGTCACATGGGTGGCAACCTCGCGCAGGGCACCATCAAGGGTGACGAGGTCGCCTGCCCGTTCCACGACTGGCGCTGGGGCGGCGACGGCAAGTGCAAGCTGGTGCCCTATGCCAAGCGCACGCCACGGCTGGCCCGCACCCGGTCCTGGGAGACCGATGTCCGCGGGGGCCTGCTGTTCGTCTGGCACGACCACGAAGGCAACGCTCCCGACCCCGCGGTGCGCATCCCCGAGATCCCGGAGTTCGCCAGCGACGAGTGGACCGACTGGCGTTGGAACACCATGCTGATCGAGGGTTCGAACTGCCGCGAGATCATCGACAACGTCACCGACATGGCGCACTTCTTCTACATCCACTACGGCCTGCCCACGTACTTCAAGAACGTCTTCGAAGGCCACATCGCGTCGCAGTATCTGCACAACGTCGGGCGGCCCGACATCAACGACATGGGAACCACCTACGGCGAGGCGCACCTGGACTCGGAGGCGTCGTACTTCGGTCCGTCGTTCATGATCAACTGGCTGCACAACAACTACGGCGGTTTCAAGGCCGAATCCATCCTGATCAACTGCCACTATCCGGTCAGCCAGGATTCGTTTGTGCTGCAGTGGGGCGTCATCGTCGAAAAGCCCAAGGGACTCGACGAGAAGACCACCGACAAGCTGGCCCGGGTCTTTACCGAGGGTGTCAGCAAGGGCTTCCTGCAGGACGTCGAGATCTGGAAGCACAAGACCCGTATCGACAACCCCCTGCTGGTCGAGGAGGACGGTGCCGTCTACCAGATGCGCCGCTGGTACCAGCAGTTCTACGTCGACGTGGCCGATGTGACCCCGGATATGACCGACCGCTTCGAGGTGGAGGTGGACACCACCGCCGCCAACGAGAAGTGGCAGGTCGAAGTCGAAGAGAACCTGCGGCGCCAGGAAGAGGAGAAGGCGGCGCAGGCCGAACAGACCGAGGACTCCGAGGAGAAAGCCGAGCAGCCGGCACGATGACGCCACCCGAGGATGCACCGGATGTCGATCAGCTCGCCCGATCGATGGTGCTCCTGCACGGCGGACACGATGACGACGACGAGCACGGTGCCGGCACATCCGGCGGCGGCTCGTGGAGCAAGGCACCCGATTTCGCCTCCGACCCGGACCGCGCGTCGGCGGTTCGCGCGGCCACCGCGCAGGATCGGGAGCGATATCTCAACTCGGGCCTGACACCGGTCGACTGCCGGTTCTGCCACGTCACCGTTTCGGTGAAGAAGCTTGGACCGGAATACACTGCAGTGCAGTGGAATTCGCAAGCCTCCCAGCGCTGCGCGTTTTTCGCCGAGATTCGTGCCGGCGGCGGCGACAGCAGCCGGACCCGGTCATGCCCGCGGCTGACCGACAGCATCAAGCACGCGGTCGCCGAAGGCTGCCTGGAGGCGGTGTCGTCGGCGCCCTCACCCGGCGACGGCTAGTTCCCCGGATCTCCGCGACGGCGGGCGAGGTTTCGAACCGCCCGACGGGGTCAACCCTGGACTCCGGTGAGTCGGAGTTTTCAGGAGGCTGAACATGAACGTCGAACGGGGGGCCGGGTGGGGCAGGAGGCCGGTCGCCGTTGCGATGTGCCAGGATCTGATTCCGGGATGCATCAATCACCTGTAGAGGGCCGCAGCGGCGACCACCCCGGCGGCGATCGAGACACCGAACACCACGGTCTGATCGCCGGCCGCTACCAGCTTCGCGGAGTCCTCGGATACGGCGGGATGGCCGAGGTTCGGGATGCGTGGGACCTCCGACTGGCACGTGCGGTCGCGATCAAGCTGCTCTCCCCCAGCGTCAGTGCTCGACCGGACATGATGGATCGGTTTCGCGCCGAAGCGCGTACGGCGGCTTCGCTGAATCACCCGAATATCGTCGCGATCTTTGACAGCGGAGATCACGCCGGCACGCCCTACATCGTCATGGAGCGTTTGCCCGGCGCCACACTTGCCGATGAAATCGCCCGCGGGCCAATGTCTTCGGCGCGGCTGCGGGCAATCCTCGATGACGTTCTCGGCGCCATGGCGACCGCACACAGCGCGGGCGTCCTGCATCGCGACATCAAGCCGGGAAACATCCTGCTGACCGCGTCCGGGCCGGCCGTAAAAGTCGCCGACTTCGGCATCTCCAAGACGATCGATTCGGCCTACACCAGGACCGGCGAGATCCTCGGCACGATGGCATATCTGAGTCCGGAGCGAATATCCGGAGCTCCTGCGTCCGCAACCGACGATCTCTACGCGGTGGGCGTCGTCGCCTATGAAGCGCTGACGGGTTTCCCGCCGTTCCGGAGCGACAATCTCGGGGCGCTGGCGCGCTCGATCATGGATGAACAGCCACTTCCGGTCACCGAAATCCGAGCCGATGCCGATCCGGACATCGTCGCGGTGATCGAGCGGGCCATGTCGCGCGATGCACGGTGCCGCTATGGCAGCGCTGCGCAGATGCGCGCTGCACTGCGGGCGCAGTCCGCGCTCCGTCCGGCCACCAAGGTGCTGGCGTCCCCCTTTCCAGAACCACCGGCATCCCTGGTCTACATCCCGCCCCCGCGCCGGCGCTGGTCACGCAGAAGCAAAGCGCTGCTGGGAGTGGGTGCCACGATCGCGACGCTGACGACAATGGTGGTGCTCGCCGCGCTGGATTCGCCACCGACGGGCCCGTCCGCGCCCCCGGCAACAAGCGTCGCCGTGACAACCGAGCCGGTGACAAGCCCTGCGCCGCCCACACCGGCGGCATCGACCCCGGCCCAGCCACCCCGGCCGGCCGACGCTCCACCACGCCCGGGAAACAACGGGCACGGCAACGGTAAGAAGGACAACAAGGGCTGACCACCCGCCCGTGACCGCGGGGTGAATGCGGCGGGTGACTACAGTTTCGGTGAATCTCCGTACGAGCAGAATCGAGCCCAAGCAGTGACCGACAAACCCTGCCCGGGTGGCGGCAAGGCATGGACCGTCGACATCGCCGGCAAGCCGATCTGTCCACGCTGCCGGCGCGCCCTTTCGACCGTGGCGGGCAAGGGCCGCTCGGTCAAGGACACCCCGAAGGTGCCACCGCACGAGCGCCCCGGCCGTGCCGATCGCACGCGGCGCGACCCCACCCGGTGACCCTGCGGGCTACAGGCCGGCGAAGCGTTCCTTGACCTGATCAGTGGTCAGTCCGTAGTCCTCCAGCGCATAGGTGTGCTTGGGTGCGCGAGGGCCCTTCTTGCTCTCCTCATGGGTGTGCTGCACCGCCTGGCGGGCGGTGTCGCCGAACTCGATGCCGAAGCTGCGGTAGATGTCCTCGACCGCCGAAACCGGGTCCTTGATCAATGCGAAATAGTCGAGATCGTAGAACTGTGCCGGATCATGCTTGGCACGTTCGGTAGTGAACAGTTCCAGACCGCGCGACCACGTCTCCATGGAGTCCGCGCCGATCACGTCACCGGTGAAGGTGTTCGACCACCCCGCGGTGGTGTGCTGCGACAGCGAGCACATCGACGCCATGATGGTCTCGACGGGGCGGTGGCACTGCACCACCAGCGCGTCCGGATAGGTCGCAAACAACGCGTCGAGCGCGAACAGGTGACTGGGATTTTTCAGCACCCAACGCTTGTCGGCATCGTTGAGACCGATCAGCTGCAAGTTCTTACGGTGCCGCTGATAGGACTTGGTCCAGTCCTGCTGCGCCAGCCACCGTGAATAGGTCGGGATATGGGCCAGCGTCTCGTAGGACACCGAGTGCAGCGACTGCCGCAGCAACTGCCAGCACTCCTCGACTTCGTCGGCGGTCATGTAGTGCAGGCCCGTGTAATCCGGATTCTCCTCGTGCGCCTTGGTGAACTGCGCATCCAGCTGCTGGAAAACCGGGTTCTGCGACCAGGTTTCGCGCGGCGGGCGAGGCTGCGGGAATTCGGCCAGCCACAGCTCAAGGCCCTGATGGCGGGGATCGGCGGCCAGCAGCCGGTGCACCACCGTGGTGCCGGTGCGCGGCAGGCCGGTGACGAAGATGGGGCGCTCGATCTCGACTTCCGCATGCTGCGGGTACTGCCGGAACGCCGCCTCCGAGACCAGCCGGGCCACCAGCGCATTCCGCACGAAGAAACGCTGCATCTTGCTGCCGAGCTCGGTCAGATCGGCGTCGCGCTGGAAGGATTCCAGCAGCACACCGAGAGCCTCCCGGTAGTTGTCACTGTCATCGCCGAAATCATCCAGACCGCAGGCCTTCGTGGCCGAAGCGTGCAGGTCCTCGACGGTGCCGACATCGGTACGCGGTGTCACGCCTTGTACTCCCCACAGTTGACGTCCAAGGTCTGGCCGGTGATACCACTGGACAGATCGCTGGCCATGAACAAGATTGCCGAAGCGACTTCGTCCTCGGTGGGCAAACGCTTCAGATCGGACGCGGCAGCGGTGGCCTTGTAGATCTCGTCGACGGTGGTGCCGTACTTTCCGGCCTGATGACTGAAGTAGCTCTCCAACGTCCCACCCCAGATATAGCCGGGCAGAATCGAATTGACCCGGATGCCCTGACCGCCCAATTCGGTGGAAAGTGACTGCGACATCGCCAGCAGTGCCGCCTTGGCCATCTTGTAGGCACCGTACTTCGCCTGCGAGTGCCGAACCACCATCGAGTTGACGTTGACCACCGCGCCGCTGGATTCGGCCAGCGCCGGCGTGAAACCCTGGATCATCCGTAACGCGCCGAATACCGTCAGCTCGATGGCATCGCGCATGTGCTCGAATGTGGTGTCCGCCAACGGTTTCATCGACGGTACCCGGAAGGCGTTGTTGATCAGCACATCAACCTTGCCGTAGGCCTTGAGCGATTCCGCGACGAGATTGTCGACCTGCGCCTCGTCGGTGATGTCGGTGCCCACCGAGATCGCGCGCCTACCCAGGTCGGATACCTGCTTGGCGACGTCTTCGAGGCGGTCCACCGTCCGCGCCGCCAGCACCAGATCCGCTCCGGCTTCGGCGCAACGACGTGCCAGCGTGGTGCCGAGCGCAGGCCCGACGCCGCTGATAACCACGACCTTGTCTTCCAGCAACCCGGCCATCTGCTAACCCACCATCCTCTCGCCGATCTGCTTCTGGCGCAGCGCGATCCGCTCCCGCCAGTCCTGCTCGGAGATCTTGTTGGACTCGTGATACGGCAGTACCGAGGCGACCTTGTCGATGTCGACGATCTCGGCGGTCGGTCCGTCTGCCTCGGTCAGTTCACGAGAGACCCGCTGCCAACGGAACTGCAGGTAACCCTTGGCGTGCCCGAGCGTTTCCACCCAGTTGGTCACACCGGGGTTGGTGTCAGACACCACGATGCGAATCTTGCCGTCCGGATCGGCCTGGGCCTGCGTGCCGTTCAACGACGTCTGGTGGTTGATGTAGTCCAGCGAGATGTACCAGAGACTGCCCAACTGGAATCCGAGGTAGGGCGCATCGGAGACGGGCAGCGTTATGACCATGGCCTGTTCGGGGGTCAGATCGTAATGCCCCACCGACGAGTACTGCGTCGCCAGGCCGCCGGGGGTCAGCCGGGGCGCCACCAAGGTGTTCACCGGCAGGTTGTCGTAGAACCACTGCGGAAACTGCAGCCAGGTCTTGACACGCTGCACCAGCTGCTTGCCCGCCACGGCATACCGCTTCTCGATCAGTTCCCTGGTCAACGCGGGCGGAGCGGTACCCGCGGTGTCGGTTCGCGCTATCGCGAACGAACCACGTTGCGCCGACCAGTCGTTGTAGACCTCGCGGATGACCAGCTGCGCGGGCACCGCCGGGGTGAAGCGCCACTCGAAGGTGCCGTCGGCGGCGATGTCGAGCTTGCGGTCGTCGAAGGCTGTCTCACTGTCGGGGACGTTGTCGTCGGTGTATTCGCCACCGAGCAGCTGGAAACTCACGTCGGTGGTGGTGCCACGCTTTCCGGTCACGACGTACTCGTAACCGGGCTGAACCCGGGTGCCGAAGTACATGGTGTCGGGATTGTCCAGACCCATCTTGGTGAACGGTCCGGTTCCGCTGTGCAGGAACGGGTGGTCGCGGTCGTAGTCGAATGCGACGTGGGTACACGCCGCGATACAACCGGCGAGGTATTGCAGCCCCTCCAGCAGATCGGCTTCGGAGGAGATGAACGGTGCGGCGGCGACCAGTTGTTCGGCCTCGGCGATGGCCTCGGCCAACGGGTGTGTGTACATCGGGTGACTGCCTCTCGATTCCTCTGCAGCTCGTTGCCGCCGCATCAGCGTCGCTTCGGTCCAATATTGGACCGAACTGGTAGAGTTTCCGACCACACACTAGAACGTGTTCTATATCGAGTCAACGCCGAGGAAGGAGGGCACACGCCGTGGTGACCGGTTCCGGGCGGGCCTCCCCGCCCACCGAACGCGTCGTGGCGATCCTGGATTTCCTGGCCCGCCATCCGCATGAACGGTTCGGGCTCTCGGAACTGGCTCGTCGCGTCGAGCTCAGCAAGCCGACCTGCCTGGGCATCGCCACGACGCTCAGCGAGGCGGGCTACCTGGTTCGCGATGCCCAGGACAAGACCTACCGACTGGGGCCGCGGCTCATCGCGTTGGGGCACACCGCGCAGGAATCCATGCGGGTGAACCCGGCTGCCCGCGAGGAACTGCGCAGGCTCTCGACGGCGTTCGACACCACCGCCGCGCTGTCTGCGGTCATCGACGACCGGATAACACTGCTGGAACTTGTCGGGCCGGTCGACGCCGATGTCGGAGTGCTGGTGGGACAGAGTTATCCGTTCGCGCCGCCGGTGGGCCTGATGTTCGTGCTCTGGGACGACGACGCGTTACGCGACTGGCTGGCCAAGGAACCGACCATCCCGTTGCACACCGACTCCGAGCGGCTGCACCGGGTGATCGACGAATGCCGCGACAGCGGATATCTGGTGGAGCGCCTGACACCCAGTGGCCGGCGGTTGTACGCACTGATGGCCGGCATGTCCAGTGCACTGCCCCAAGAACTGCGGGCGCTGCTCGGCGAGATGATCTCCGGCGTCGGTGAACGGGTCTATCTGCGCAGCGAATCCGATGGCGGACGCGGACGCCACGACATCAGCGTCATCTCAGCTCCGGTATTCGACCACCACCGCCGCCAGGTCATGGTGGCCTCGCTGCAGATCGGACGAGCCCTGACCGATACCGAGATCAGCAGGCACGCCAAGGGTTTGATGGCGACTGCGGCAGTGATCACCGCGCAGCTCGGGGGCCGTGCGCCCGACTTCGTCAGCTGACGGCAGCCACCGCGAACGGCAGCACCGCGGGCGCCCCGGCCCCGCGGAGCACCCGGGCCGCCATCGTCAAGGTCCAGCCGGTGTCGGTGAGATCGTCGACCAGCAACAGCGGTCCGGTCAGCGCGCCGATTGCACCGCTGTCCGGCGGTAGCCACGAACCATCCAGTGCCGCAACGCGATATGCCGAGTTGGCTGCGGTCACCGGCCGGCGTTCCGGATGGTATTCCAGGGTTCCGAGGTTCGTCAGCCTGCCCAGCTCGGCCAGTCTGGCGACCAGCGATGCGATGAACCGTGGCCTGCTGTCGGAGGCCAGTCCCAGCACAGCCACCGGGCGCTGCTCCCAATTCCACGCCGCCAGCACCTCCACGGCAGCCCGGACCACGTCGTCGGGCACGTCGCCGTCGGGTTCGTCGAGCACGCGGCGCAACCGGGTACCCCAGCCGAGGTCGGTGAGACGGCCTATCACGCGTCCGGGCGCGGGCCCGTCGGTAATCTTGCCGCTCAGGCCCACACCGAGCTTGGCAAGGCCGGACGGCCAAAGTTTTCGCGGGGTGATCTCGACGCCGGGCCGCATCAACCGCGCGCGGGTGTCCTCGGCGGCGGATTCGTCGACCTGCCCGCTGTAGTACTGCCCGGTGCAGTTGTCACAGCGACCACACTGTTCGTCATCGGCGAGTTCGGGGTCGTCGAGCTCGCTGCGCAGGAACGCCATCCGGCACTTGTCGGTGTCCTGGTAGTCGAGCATGGCCTGACGCTCCCGACTGCGCGCTTCTTCGAGCCGTCGGTACCGCTGCTCGTCGTAATTCCAGGTTTCGCCGGTGCTGAGCCAACCGCCCTTGACACGCCGGACCGCTCCGTCGACGTCGAGCACCTTGAGCACCATCTCCAGGCGTGCCCTGTTGAGGTCCACCATGGGTTCCAGCGCTTGCGTGGACTGCGGCCTCTCGGTGTCCAGGGCTCCGATGACGTTGCGCACCAATGCTTCCGAGGGGAACGCCACCGAGGCGAAGTAGCGCCACACATCGGCGTCGGAGCGGCCGGGCAGCAGGATGACATCGGCGCGTTCGGTGGATCGGCCGGCGCGGCCGACCTGCTGGTAGTAGGCGATCGGCGATGACGGCGCACCCAGGTGGATGACGAACCCCAGATCGGGTTTGTCGAATCCCATCCCCAGTGCCGACGTCGCGACGAGCGCCTTGACCCGGTTGCCCAGCAGCTCGGCCTCCAGCTGCTCGCGTTCGGCGCTCTCGGTGGAACCGGTATAGGCCGCGACCTCGAAACCCTTCTCCCGTAACAACGCAGCCACGTCATGTGCCTGCGCGACGGTCAGCGTGTAGATGATGCCGGAGCCGGCCAGTGATCCCAGATGCTCCGCGATCCAGGCCGCCCGCTGTGCCGGATTGCCTGCGCGCACCACCGAGAGCCGCAGTGATTCCCGGTCCAGCCCGCCGCGCAGGACCAGGGTGTCGGCACCTCCGACCCCCAGCTGGGCCGCCACGTCGGCGATGACCCGGTCATTGGCGGTCGCCGTGGTCGCCAGAACCGGGATATCCGAGCCCAAGTCGGCGATCAGGGTCCTGATCCGGCGGTAGTCAGGCCGGAAGTCATGCCCCCAGTCCGACACGCAGTGCGCCTCGTCGACGACCACCAGCCCGGCATCGGCGGCCAGTGCCGGCAAGACGTTGTCACGGAAATCCGGATTGTTGAGCCGCTCTGGACTCACCAGCAGGACGTCGAGATCACCGGCGCGCACCCGTGTATGGATCTCGTCCCAGTCGGCGATATTGGCCGAGTTGATGGTCGCTGCCTGCACGCCGGCGCGCTCCGCGGCGGCCACCTGGTTTCGCATCAGCGCCAGCAGTGGCGAGACGATGACGGTCGGGCCCCGGCCCGCGGCGCGCAGGAGTTTGGCAGCGATGAAGTAGACCGCCGACTTGCCCCACCCGGTGCGCTGCACCACCAGCGCCCGACGCCGTCCGACGACCAGTGCCTCGATCGCGTTCCACTGGTCCTCGCGCAGAATCGCGTTCGGGCCGGCCAGCTGCTCGAGGATCGCCTGGGCATCGCCACGTGTCGACATGTGCACCATCGTGCCCGTCGGGTGCGACAGCAGGGTCAGCGGAGTCCGGTGCGGGCCCGGGGCTGTCGCTGCGCGCTCGATCAGACGGTGATCGCCTTGCCGTCGAGGGTCCAGCCGCTCACCGTGTAGGTTCCGGCGGGGACTTTCGCGGAGATCGAAAGCGGTGACAGCTTGGTCGACTTCAACGCAATATTCTTGAAGGACAGGTTGGAGACGGTTCCCGCGTCGAGGATGACGCCCACGTTCCAGTACACCGACGGGTTGGTGGTGACGATCGACAGCCCCGAGATGCTGACGCCGTTGATCGACTTCCCCGAATTGCCGGAGTACACCAGCACCGCTCCGTGCACCACTTGACTGTTGGTGTTGGCACCGGTGATCGTGCCGCCGACGATCTCGACGTTGTTGACCGAACGGGTGTTGTAGCTGCTCTCGGTCGCGATGTAGACGGCAGCCGCGTTGGTCTTCGACACGTTGATGTTGCGGAACGAGATGTCGTCTCCACCTACCACCGAGAGCCCACGTCCCCAGGTTGTGCCGTTCACGGTCGGCGAGTCCACGACGATGTCGTGGCAGGTCGGCGCGTCGGCATAGGACACAACGGCGATGCCGTCATCACCGGATGATTCGACAACCGCACCGTTGACGGATCCGTTGTTGGCACCGTTGGTCATATGGATACCGTCTGCCCGGGTGTTGCGGACCGTGACCCTGTTCAAGGTGAAGTGGCTTGCGCCGTAGACGAAGACACCGGCCGCCGCTGAACCGTTGACGGTCACATCTGAGACCGTGACGCCGTCACCGATGATCACCAGCTTGTGCTGGTCCAGTGAGTCGTACCGGGTGCCGGTCAGCGGCGCGGTCAGTGTCAGGTTCGACACCGAGACGTTGTCGGCGAGAATCTGCACCGCCGAGGTGGCGTCGTTGGTGGATTCCAGTACGGCGCCGTTGCCGATGATGGTGACACCGGCGACGCGAATCTTCAGCACCCCGCTGTGCTGGTAGGTCCGCGATTCCAGGGTGAGGGTGTCACCGGCCTTGAGCCCGTCGAACAACGCCTGCAGGGATTTCGTCTCGTCGCCGTGGTTCGTCGTGGGAGTTGACGGCGTCGTCGTTCCACCGGTGGTGGCGCTCCCGGTCCCGACGCTCACCGTGGTGCTCGCCGTCGACCGCCGGCCCAGGCTGAACAGCTTCATCAGGCCACTGAGGTTCCTGACCTGCGCGACCGTGATGACGAAGGAGGCGGTGTTGCCGGTTTGCGCGGAGGCGCTGCCGACCGGCACGGACGTGGTGCTCGGGGTGTAGACGAAGTTGCCCGCGCTGTCGATGACGACGGTTCCGTTGGTGATCTTGCCGACCTTGTAGACCAGCGCATCGCCGTCAGCGTCATATCCGTGCACGACGCCGGTGATGGTTCCGTCGTCATGCACCACGTTCTCTTCCGGCTTGTAGGACACCGTCGGCGCCGAGTTGAAGAACATCGCGCGGAAGTTCTTGCTCATGGCCTCGAGCCAGTCGAACAGCGTCACCGGTGCCGCCTTCGCCGCGCTCACCTGGGCCACGGCGGTCACCGCTGTCGTGGCGGCTGCCGGCTCGGGATCGACCGTGACGACGTCGACGGTGCCGCCCGACACCGGGACGGTCGGGACGTCGGTGGCGGTGGTCTCCGACGAGGACGGCTCAGTGGTGCTTGTCGAGGCCTCTTCGGTTTCCACCTGCTCGGTCGTGACCTCATCGGTCGGCGCAGACGCGGCGACCGTTTCGGTGGTTTCGGTGCGCGCGCTGGCCGCTTTGACGGTGTCGCGGCCCTCGGTTGAGTCGGTCTCGTCCTGTTCTGACTCACTGGACTTCGATGACGAGTCAGCGGGATCGGAATCCTCGGCGTCGGTCTCCTCGGACCCACCTGACGTCGACGGTTCGGCGGTTTCCTCGCTAGCCGTCGATGACGATGACTTTGTTCCTGAATCTGTGGAACTTGATGCTGCGGAATCCGAGTCCGATTTCGAACTGGAAGCCGTTTCCGAGGAATCCGAAGATCCGGAATCCGACGTTGCCGAACTCGATGTCGCGCCCGAGGAGCTCTTTGACGATGAGCTCGCCGAACTTGACGAACTGGAGGCGGAACTTGAGGAGTCAGCTGATGTCGATCCCGACGAATCTGCTGACGCCACACCACAAAACCCCGCTACAGCCGCACCGATGCCCAGTGCGACCGCCAGCCCACCGACCCTACCGATATAGGCCCCAGCACCCATGATCTCGCCGACCCTTCGACGTTCCCATTGGCTAATTGATTAGCCACGCCGGAGCGTACCTGCAGCTGAACAGCCACACTCGGCAAAGAATTAAATTGCCCGCGGCGTGAATATGGAAATGCCGAATTCGATAATTTAGTCAAAGAAATTGGTTGGGCAACAGTATTTGCTGGACTCGGACTTTGCCGAACTATGTAGAAGTGGCGGCCGATGCCGTGGGGTCGGGAAGGTTTCGCTGAAACCACACCAGGCCGCGCCAGGCAAACAACGTCACGCGAAAGCAGATCGTTGCCTTTTCAAACGACTTGGGGCGCTGACCGGTCCCGTCCGCGCGGCGAGATCAGCGCGACGGACCGGTGTCCAGGGGTGCAGACCGCCGGATCAGGCCGCGCATCGGATCGTAATAGGCTTCTGGGCAACCACATTGGCGACACGCGGCGACACCCATGGCAGCCAGGAAGCCGAGACCGATGTCAGGTCGCATTCGGTGCCTCGGCCGGCACCGTGTCACGGTGTTCGCCGGCCACGATGCTATGGCGGCCACGCCACCCGCTACCGGCGTGTCGATCTGGGTAGCCACGCGGGACCCGCCAAGAAGCCCGGCCGGGCGAAAAGGCCCGGCCGGCAGTGGTTGTCAGTTGGTGGTTGTGGTGGTGTCTTGTTCGCGTTTGATTTCCAGTGCGATGTCGATGAGTTGGTCTTCTTGGCCGCCGATGAGTTTGCGTTGGCCGGCGCGGTGTAGCAGTTGATGTGCCGGTACGCCGTAGCGTTCGGATTGGCGGATGGCGTGTTTGAGGAAGCTGGAGTACACCCCGGAGTAGCCCATGATCAGCGCGTTGCGATCGAGGAGGCATTCGGCCGGCATCGCCGGAGCGACGACCTCTTCGGCGGCATCGGCGATATCGAAGAAATCGATACCGGTCTTGACGCCGATCTTGTCGAACACCCCGATCAACGCCTCCACGGGAGCATTGCCCGCCCCGGCGCCGAACCGGCGGCAGGACCCGTCGATCTGTTTGGCGCCGGCCCGCACGGCCTCGATCGAGTTGGCCACCCCCAGACCCAGGTTCTCGTGCCCATGAAAACCCACCTGAGCGTCGTCGCCGAGCTCAGCGACCAACGCCGCGACCCGATCGGCCACACCTTCGAGGACGAGTGCACCGGCGGAGTCGACGACATAGACACACTGGCAGCCCGCATCGGCCATGATCCGGGCCTGGGCGGCCAGCTTCTCCGGGGAGATGGTGTGGCTCATCATCAAAAACCCGACAGTCTCCAGACCGAGTTCACGGGCCAGCCCGAAGTGCTGGATCGAGACATCGGCCTCGGTGCAGTGGGTGGCGATCCGGCAGATCGACCCACCGTTGTTCTGCGCTTCCTTGATGTCTTCCTTGGTGCCCACCCCGGGCAGCATCAAAAAAGCGATCTTGGAGTTGGTGGCCGTCTGCGCGGCCAGCTTGATCAGCTCCTGCTCGGGGGTCTTGGAGAACCCGTAGTTGAAACTCGACCCCCCCAGCCCATCACCGTGGGTCACCTCGATGACCGGCACACCCGCGGTATCCAGCGCCGCCACGATCGCGCCGACCTCGTCGAGGCTGAACTGATGGCGCTTGTGATGGCTACCGTCACGCAGCGAGGTGTCGGTCATCCGGACATCCCAGCTGGGGTCGAACCACACTTCTGCACTCATGCCTGGCCTCCTGCAGCGGTCGCTGACGCCCGCTCCTTGGCGATCTCCTCGCCGACCTTGGTGGCCGCGGCGGTCATGATGTCCAGATTCCCCGCATAGGGCGGCAAATAGTCACCGGCACCCTCCACTTCGACGAACGTGGTGACCACGTGGTTGCCGCCGTTGTAGATGGTCGGCTCGTCGAACTGCGGTTCGTTGAGCAACCGGTAGCCCGGCACATAGGTCGCCACCTCGGCGACGACCTCCTTGATCGAAGCCGTGATCGCGTCATGATCGGCGTCCTCGGGAATGGCGCAGAAAATGGTGTCGCGCATGATCATCGGCGGATCAGCCGGGTTCAAGATGATGATCGCCTTGCCGCGCTTGGCGCCACCGATCACCTCGACGCCCGCGCTGGTCGTCTTGGTGAACTCGTCGATATTGGCCCGCGTACCCGGACCGGCCGACGCCGAAGACACCGACGCCACGATCTCCGCATAGGGCACATCCACCACGCGCGAGACGGCGTAGACCATCGGGATGGTGGCCTGTCCACCGCAGGTCACCATGTTGACGTTCGGCGCATCCAGATGCGCACGCAGGTTGGCCGGCGGGATCACCCCCGGACCCACCGCGGCTGGGGTCAGATCGATCGCGGTGATCCCCGCCTCGGCATACCGCGGCGCGGCATCGCGATGCACATAGGCACTGGTCGCCTCGAACACCACATCCGGCTTCTCCGACTGCGCCAACAACCAGTCCACCCCCTCATGACTGGTCTCCAAACCGAGCTTGCGCGCCCGCGCCAAACCCTCACTGGCCGGATCGATCCCGATCATCCACCGCGGCTCCAACCACTGCGACCGCAGCAGCTTGTACAACAGATCGGTACTGATATTGCCCGACCCGACAATCGCCACAGAAAGCTTGTCCGCCACTGGAAATTCCTCTTTGTCCTGGGATTTTCGAGAACTATTCGAAACTCAGTCGTACTGAACCTAACCCGGTGAAGTCCGCAACGAAACTGCTACCCGGTAGTGCATCTATCGCCCGCGTGCAGGACCCCGGCAACACCACATCGCCTGCCTTGAGCCGCACACCGAAACTGTCGACCTTGCGAGCCAGCCAGGCCACCGCCGTGACCGGATTACCCAGCACCGCATCGCTACGACCCTCGGCCACCACCTCGCCGTTACACCTCAGAACGGCGTCGATGGACTGGATATCGATGTCCTTGGGCGACACCCGCTCGGTACCGAGCACCCAACCGGCCGAGGAGGCGTTGTCGGCGATCGTGTCGCACAGTTTGATCTTCCAGTCCTTGATCCGGGTGTCGATCAGTTCGATGGACGGCACGAATGCCGCCGTCGCGGCCAGCACGTCGTCCTCGGTGCAGCCGGCCCCCGGCAGATCGTCGGCCAGGATGAACCCGACCTCGACCTCGACCCGTGGGTACAGGAAGGTACCGGCCTTGACCGGGACGTCTTCGTAGACCTGCATCTCGTCGAGCAGATGACCGTAGTCGGGCTCGTCGACATTCATCATCTTCTGCATGGCGGCGCTGGACAGCCCCACCTTGTGGCCGACGACCTTGGCGCCCTCGGCGACGCGCTGCCGGATGTTGATGAGCTGGATCTCGTAGGCGTCCACCACATCGATATCCGGGTAACCCGCGGTCAGAGGGTCGATCGGGACTCGGCTGCGTTCCGCCTCGGCCAGCTTGGCGGCGAGTTCGGCACGCGTGGCATCGTCGAGCATTTTGTGAAGTCCCCTTGCTTCCTTGACCGGCGCAGTTGTCCCCGGGCCGGGCAATTCTATAACGTGTTCTACATGACTGGACAGGAGTATGACGTCGTCGTGGTCGGCAGCGGCGGCGCCGGCATGGTCGCTGCCCTCACCGCCGCCCACCAGGGTCTGTCGACATTAGTCGTTGAGAAGGCCCCGCACTACGGTGGTTCGACAGCCCGCTCGGGCGGCGGCGTGTGGATCCCGAACAACGAGATCCTCAAGCGCGCCGGGGTCACCGATACCGCCGAGGCGGCCCGTACCTACCTGCACGCGATCATCGGCGACGTCGTTCCGGCCGAGAAGATCGACACCTATCTGCAGCGCGGCCCGGAAATGCTCTCGTTCGTGCTGGCGCACTCGCCGCTGAAGCTGTGCTGGGTTCCCAACTACTCCGACTACTACCCGGAAAGCCCCGGCGGCCGGCCCGGCGGCCGGTCGGTCGAACCCAAGCCGTTCAATGCCAAGAAGCTCGGTCCCGATATGGCGGGGCTGGAACCGCCGTATGGCAAGGTGCCGCTCAACGTCGTTGTCATGCAGCAGGATTACGTTCGACTCAACCAGCTCAAGCGCCACCCCCGCGGCGTGCTGCGCAGCCTCAAGGTGGGCGCGCGCACCATGTGGGCGCAGGCCACCGGCAAGAACCTCGTCGGTATGGGCCGCGCGCTGATCGCACCGCTACGGGTGGGACTGCAACAGGCCGGCGTCCCGGTGCAGCTCAACACCGCGATGACCGACCTCTTCGTCGAGGACGGCGTGGTTCGCGGCATCTACGTACGTGACACGAATGCGCCGGAAAGTTCCGAGCCGCAACTCATCCGGGCCCGTCGAGGGGTGATCCTGGGTTCCGGCGGATTCGAGAAGAACGAACAGATGCGCGTGAAGTACCAGCGGGCGCCGATCACCACCGAGTGGACCGTAGGCGCTGCAGCCAATACCGGTGACGGCATCCTGGCGGCCGAGAAGCTCGGTGCGGCACTGGAGTTCATGGAAGACGCCTGGTGGGGTCCCACCGTGCCGCTGGTCGGAGCGCCTTGGTTCGCCTTGTCCGAACGTAACTCCCCCGGCTCGATCATCGTCAACATGAACGGCAAGCGGTTCATGAACGAATCCATGCCCTATGTCGAGGCGTGCCATCACATGTATGGCGGACAGTACGGCCAGGGCGCCGGTCCGGGTGAGAACATCCCGGCCTGGCTCGTCTTCGACCAGCAGTACCGCGACCGTTTCATCTTCGCCGGCCTGCAGCCCGGACAACGCATTCCGAAGAAGTGGATGGAATCCGGCGTCATCGTCAAGGCCGACACCCTGGTAGAGCTCGCCGAGAAGACCGGCGTTCCCGCCGAGGCGCTCACCGCCACCGTCGAACGGTTCAACGGATTCGCCCGATCCGGCGTCGACGAGGATTTCCACCGCGGTGAGAGTGCCTATGACCGCTACTACGGCGATCCCACCAACAAGCCCAATCCGAACCTGGGCGAGATCAGCCACGGCCCGTTCTATGCGGCCAAGATGGTCCCCGGCGACCTCGGCACCAAGGGCGGCGTCCGCACCGACGTCAACGGGCGCGCCCTGCGTGACGACGGTTCTGTCATCGAAGGCCTGTACGCCGCCGGTAATGTCAGCGCGCCGGTCATGGGTCACACCTACCCCGGTCCCGGTGGCACCATCGGGCCCGCGATGACCTTCGGCTACCTCGCTGCCCTCGACATCGCCGGAAAGAGCTGACATGCCGATCAATCTCGACGAAGCCATCGGTGCCGAACTCGATCCGGTGGAGTTCTCCTGGACCAGCTCTGACGTGCAGCTCTACCATCTGGGCCTCGGCGCAGGTGGGGATCCGATGGACCCCCGTGAACTCCGCTACCTGGTCGACAACACCCCGCAGGTCCTGCCGACGTTCGGCAACGTGGCGCAGAGCTTCCACATGACCGAAGCGCCGACGGTGAAATTCCCCGGTATCGATATCGAGCTTTCCCGAGTGCTACACGCCAGCGAGGCGATCAGCGCACCCGGACCGATCCCGCCGTCGGGCACCGGGACCGCGGTCACCCGATTCACCGAGATCTGGGACAAGGGCAAGGCCGCGGTCATCTGGTCGGAGACCACCGTCACCGCGCCCGACGGGGCGCTCTTGTGGAAGCAGAAGCGCTCGATCTTCGCCCGCGGCGAGGGTGGTTTCGGTGGCGATCGCGGGCCCTCGTCGACATCATCGATCCCGGACCGCGCTGCCGATCTCGAGCTCGATGTCCCCACTCTGCCGCAGCAGGCTCTGCTCTACCGACTGTGCGGTGACCGCAACCCGCTGCATTCGGATCCCGAATTCGCTTCTGCCGCAGGTTTCCCCCGTCCCATCCTGCACGGTCTGTGCACCTACGGAATGGCTTGCAAGGCACTCGTCGACGCGCTGCTGGACGGCGACGCCGCGGCGCTGGGTTCCTATGGCGCCCGGTTCGCCGGAGTGGTGTTCCCCGGGGAGACTTTGCGGGTCAGCGCATGGCGCGACGACGACGGACGTTATACCGGCACCGTCACCGCGCCTGCTCGCGACGGAGCAACGGTGCTTTCCGACCTGGAGTTCTCACCGGTCTGATATGCGAGGTCTTTGCTGACCGGTGATGTCGAGCTGCTAATTTCGCTGTGGCGGCATCTCCGCTACCGGGGGGTGTCGTCCTGACGGACGACAGGAGCAGATAACCGTGAAGTTCACCGCAGTCGCCGTGTCGGCGCTCGCCGCAGGCGCGATCGGTATCGTTGCCGCACCGATCGCCTCGGCCGATCCCGACCTCACCACGTTCGGTTCGCAGGCAACCCTGATCGACGGCACCGTGGTTCAGGGCTGGACCGTGTCCGGGCTGAAGCCCAGTGCCGATGTCATCCCCTATCCCGTCCAGGGGACCCTGTGGGAGGCAACCGCCACCGACGAGGCCATCGCCGGCGGTGCCACGCCCATCGTGTCGAATTTCAACGCCCGCGCGCGCAGTGGCCAGACCTACCGCGTGCTGTTCGGTGTGGCCACACCGCAGGGCGTGAACCCGTCGACACTGGCACAGGGCCAACAGACGACCGGCAAGGTGTATTTCGACGTCATCGGCGACACCCCGGACAGCGTGGTCTACAACGCAGGCGGCCAGGACCTCATCGTGTGGGTGCAGCCGCCCCCGGCACCGGCCCCTGCCGGATCCGGAAGCCGCTCGGGTTCCTACTCCACTGGTACCGGAACCGCCGCACCGGCCGAAATGACGCCGGCTCCGGCGGCCGCGGACACCACCGCCACACCTGCGCCGCCCGCCGGTAGCTCCGGGACACCGTTGCCCGCAGGCAGCTCGGGTACTCCGGTCGCCGAGGGCACCCCGGCAGTTACCCCTGCACCGGCCGCGGGCAGCACCGGTACTCCGATCACCGAGGGCACCACCGCGACCGCCACCCCGGTGCCCGCCGAGGCCGGGCAGACCGCCATGACACCGGCTGCCGCCACGGCCGGCAGTCAGGGCACGCCGGCAACGCAGCCCGCGGCGCCGTCGACGACGGTGATCCCGGCGCCTGCCGGATAGGGCTCGCCCATTCCGTCAGGAATGCATCGACCACCAGGCGTAGAGCTGGGACAGGTCCGGGCCCTGCGGCCCCGACCTCACGGTGCTGAGCAAGGACCGCTCCTCGTCGGTCCAGGCCAGCGTCGGCCGTTGCTGCTCGAAACCGCAGAACAGCGTGCCGCTGACCTGCTGCGGTGTGGCGTTTCGGCGCCAGGGGCCGGGTGACTGGATATTGCCCGGGCAGGTCACCACTCGGGTGGCATCCACCACCGCCTCGAATGCCGTGATCAACGTCTGGCGGTCGCCGAACAGCGCGTACGTCGCGGTCGGCGGACCGCCAGCATCGGTGTTCGTACCGCAATCCAGCACCGCCAGAGCATCATTGGTGAGATCAGCGGGTCGGCACGAGTCGGCGCCGTAGCCGGCGGGCAGCAGCGCACGCAGCTTGGCTTCGGCCGCGCGATCACGTGTCGCGGAGGCGGTGGTGCTCGCAGCACCCGATGCCGGTTGCCCTTCGGTATCGGTGCCGGTGAGCCAGACGATCACACCGCCCGCGAGCAGCACCGTGGCCGCGACGGCGGCGCCCGCGATCGCGAGGGCCTTGCGCCGCCTGCGAACGCGGCCCGAGGTGACGGCGGGGAAAGCGAACGGATCCGCGGCGGCCGACACCCACTCGACGGGCCGGTTCTCGGTACTCACCGTGTTCCAGTCGAATCCGGGAAAGGAGCTGAGCGCGGGCAGCGGATCGGTGTCGGCACCGTCCGACCGTGTGTCGACCTCACGCCCTTGCGGGTCACCGGGATCGATTGGCGGCACACTCACTCGCGCTCCCCCGTCCGGCTCGGTGATCATCGTTCGCGTCGGCTACGAGAATAAACTCCGCACCACGGCCCGAGGATCGGGACCGACGGCGACGATCAGCAGATCCTGCAGTGCACCAACGAGATCAAAGCCGCCGTCATCCGCTTCGACCCGTCGATCAGGCACAATGACAAAGACAGCAGAAGCTGAGGCGATGTCTTCGCCGCCCATCGAAGGACGAAGGGGCGCATCGGGTGCGCCGTAAGCGCGACGGACCGCCCCGCGGCCGGGCAGCAGTTTGGCGCTGGATTCGCCGCGCCGCGGCTTTGTGTTGTGCTCTTGTGGTCGTCGGCGCCCTCGCCGGCTATCCCGTGTACATCAATCCCCGAATCGACCCGGTACGGCATGCCGATGCGATCATCGTTCTGGGCGGCCCCAGTTATGGCCGCTATCCACTCGGGCTCGAGCTGGGGGCGCACGGCTGGGCTCCCACCGTCGTCATATCCAACCCGAACGGTGACCGTGATCCCTGGCTCGCCCGGCAGTGCGCGGCTAAACAGGATTTCGAGCTGTACTGCTTCGTCCCGGATCCGGCGACGACGAAAGGTGAAGGTCGCGAACTGCGTCGACTGGCCGCAGAGCGCGGGTGGAAGACGGTCATCGTGGTGACGTTTCGACCACACGTGTCCCGTGCGCGTTTCATATTGGAGCAATGCTTCGACGGACAACTGCTGATGACCGCGCCGATGGATCACCTCTCCGCCGGGCGATGGGCACTGGAGTACCTCTACCAGACGCTCGGTTATCTGCGGGCCGTTCTGCAGCCGGGCTGCTGAGACTACGATCGTGACATGGCGGCGCGCCGGAACCGTACGCAACTGGCCTTGGCCCGGATCTGGGCATATCCGTTGTGGTATGCCATCTCCCGGTCCGGGGCCCGTGGCACCGTCACAGCCGATGTCGCGTGGTGGATCGAATGCATAGCCGACGCTGAACTGAACGAACTCGATCGCTACACCCAATTCGCCTATCTCAGTGGCGCTCTCACCGAATTCCGGACCCTCGCACATTTCCGTCTCCGGTCCTGTCCGCTGGTGGTCCGGACCGTTCTGCGCATGCTGTACCGACCGTCTGCGAACCTCATCCTGGAGGCCGACCGCATCGGGCCTGCGTTGTTCATCCAGCACGGGCTCGGCACCATCGTCACCGCCGAGTCGATCGGCAGCCGCTGCTGGATCAACCAACAGGTGACAGTCGGTCACGACGCGGTGGGGCGACCGACCCTCGGCGATGGCGTTCGTATCGGTGCCGGGGCCGTCGTGCTGGGTCCGATAACTCTGCATGACGGGGCAACTGTGGGCGCCAATGCGACGGTCGTTCACGATGTGCCCGCAGGGACCACGGTCGTCTCACCGTTGGCTACGACGCTTGAGCCCCGTCGGGCAGTCGACGACGAACCAGCCTAGGAACGCAGATCAGATCGGGCAGTACCTGCGCAATCCCGATCGCCAGCGCTGCCGCAAGTACGACGCCGACGGCCCCATAGCTGCCCGCGACGGCGCACCCGAGGCCGATGCTCAACACCGCCATCACGACGGTCCAGCCTGCCTGCCAGCGCGCCTCGACTGCCGACGTCAGCAGCACACCGGCGGGCAGATGCATGGCCTGCCCGACCAGCAGGAGCCCGAAAGCCATTGCCAGACCGCCGGTTATGGCAATCCTCCCGCCCGACAACAGGGTCGCCGCCCATGGGCTGAGCACCCACATACCCCCGGCGGCAAGTATGGCAAGAACAGCGAATGCGGCGGTCAGACGCGACCACATCCGGACCGTCTCGGTGGTTGCGCCCCGGCGTTTGACGAACACCGGCCAGAATGCCAGCCCGGCAGCCGAAAGAACCGACCAGCAGGCCGCGTAAACCTGTGCCATCAAGGCATATTCAGCCAGCTGGTCGGGCGTCGACAGATGCGCGAGTATCACGCGACCGGTCTGCAGACCCACCGGTAGACCGACGCCGACCATGAACAACCACAGACTTCCCGCCAGCAGCCGAGAACGCGCCGAGCCTCGGCGCACCCGGCGAAACGCACCCCGTCCGAGCCCGGACAGCCGCAGGGCAAGGACCGTACCGAGGAGTTGGCCCGCAAGCAGACCACCCAAACCCGATACGACATACCAGATGCCGTCGACCTGGATGACCCACAGCAGCAGAGTGAGCATCAGCGCGAAAGCCGGGCAGCTCATCAGCACGAGGGTGGCCAGTGGGTTCCTGTCGATACCGACGAGGATGCGAACCCCCAACCCCGCCGGAATCGTCAACGCGAACAGACATGCGGCGACGGTGATGGCCCACCGGTCCTGATCACCGGAGGAGAATCCGGTGAGCCCAGCCCAACCGTCGAATGCCATGATGCCGAGCGCGACCGTCGTCACGGCGCCGGCGACCACCATCAAGACGTGGTATGCCCGTCGGATCACATTGGCGGCGTCGCGATCCCGTGTTGGTCCATGCAGTTGCGCGGCGGCGCTGATCACCGTGGCACCGATACCCAGGTCGGCGAATGGAAACAGCAATGTGACGGTTGCGACCAGCGACACCAGCCCGAACACCGCAGCACCGGTCTCCCGCACGATCAGTGCTGTGTTGACCAGGCTCAGTGCCGCGGTGACGGGAGTACCGACGATGCGATAGAGCGGCGCCATCACCAATGCCCGCCGTTCGTGCGAGGCGAGCCGGCCCACGGCAGTCGTGGTCACCGCACAATCCGCAGGAGACGGACGGCGACGATACGGATCATGCTCGATGCGGCATAGACCAGCGCGAAAGGCCCGGGACGGCCATGCCGCAGCGCCGCCGCGACGGCACGTGCCACACCCGAGACCGAACTCGCGGCCACCGCCGCACTCACCGGGCTCGCGCACTGGTAGTCGCCGCGGACGCGGGCCGATTCCGCACTCAGATATGTTCGGCCCCAAGCTATGTACTCATCGGTCCGCTCGGCACTGCTACGCGACACCGACTCCGCCGTCACGTTGTAGACGCTCAGGGCCTCGGGTACCTGCAGCAGGTGCACATCGGGTACCGCGCGTTGCACCTCGAGGAGCCAGGAGGGTTCGTCGTGCACGGCACCGGCGTGGGCGTCCCAGCGGACCCGTCGCGCCAGCTCGGTCGGGAACACCAACGTCGACGTCTGCAGCAGCGTTGCACCCACGCCGATCTCGTCGACACGAAACAGGTATTCGGCTATCGGTTCGCCGGTCGCGATGAGGCGACGAGGCCAGATACGACGTCGGTCTCCGGGGCCGACGACGGCGGTACGCGACGAGGCAATCCACGACGAAGGCGTGTGGTGGCCCACTTCGGCCAACTGGCGCTTCAACTTGTCGGGCAGCCATTCGTCGTCATCGTCGAGCAGCGCTATCAACGACCCACAGGCGGCATCTATCCCGATCTGTCTGCACCGGGCGGCCCCGCTTCCTGCGGTGGCTCGCAGGACGACTATTCGGTCATCGGTCGGAACACGCACCGGCGCCTCGGTATCGAGCACGATGATGACTTCCGCGACAGCCAGTGACTGCGCGAGAACCGACGCGACGGCCGATTTCAGACTCGGTCGTCCGATACTGGGGATCACCGCGCTCACTGCGGGAGTCACGTCGGGACCGTATGCAACCGCGTTCGTGACGTACGGAACAACAACGCGATGCAGGCGAACTCGGCGATGGTGTTGTAGGTCCACGGCGAATAGAACAGATCCCAGACGCCCTGCAAAGCGACCGTCAGCACCAGCGGTGACCAGATCGTGAAGTTCGCGTTGTTCCAGATCAGCGCCAGGCAGGCCACCAGCAACCACAGCGGCAAGAAAGTCGCCAGCACACCACCTTCGGCCCACGACCCGAGCAGGATCGAATGCATTGCCGAGTAATCGGTTACCGGTAGCCGCCAGTAGAGCTCGAAGGGAAAGGTCGGTGGAAAACCCCATGAGATCGCCAAATGTTCGGCGCGGGCGTATACCTCGGGCGTGAGCTGGGTCGCGCTTCCCCAGCCCAGCAACGGGCGCTCGGCGATGGCGGTCAGTGTCATGGGCGGTTCGGTGCGGCCCGCCAACAACAGCGGAAGGTCAGTGGCCTGCTGCTCGATGGTCTTTCGCTGTAGTGCCGGCCCGAAGAGTCCGAATCGGGCCGCCATCGGCATCAGGTAGGAGAACAGCAAGCCGAAGGCAACGACACCGACGAACTGCCACCTGCGCTGCACTCGGGCGCCCAGCCGGTAGCGCACCACGAGAATCACCGCCGCGACCAGGCACACCAGAGCGTGTGAGCGGAAGTTGAGTCCCAGGCTGGCCAGCCCGATCAGCACCAACGCCAGCGGCGGAAACAGCCGGGGCGTCCCACTCTTGATGAGCGCGAACAGAACCAGAACGGTCACGCCGTGTGCGATACCGTATTTCCAGACATCGAGGAAGCTGCCCGTGCTGGTCAGTTCGATTCCCTGCGTCACGAAGAATACGACGGTGCCCAGTGCGATCCCGGCCAGGACCGTGGCGACGCGGTCGACGGATCGGTTGGTCAGAACTGTCAGGCCGATGAAGTAGAGCGAGAATGCCGCCGGCGCCAGCGCATTAGGCCATGACGCGCTGACACCGTTGACAAGACAGGATGCCGCGAAGGCCAGCCAGCCGAGCGCCGCAAGCACCAGCGGTATGAGATCGGCGCCGCTGTGCCGCATCAGTAAGAACGCCGGTACCAGGATCAGGCAGATCATCGACAGAACGGTTGCGACGACACCGGCGACCTGTATCGCCGATGTTGCACCGACGGCGAATATTGCAACCTGGCACCAGATCGCGCCGGCCGAGCCGCGCGGCGCGGTGCCCGGAGTCTGGGCCTGGCCGGGAATCTGACCGACCGGTGGCGTCGGGTGGCGCACGATGACTTCGAACATCACATACCACCGATCCAGATGAGTCGACCGCCCCCGATAGGCCACCGCGCATCACCGCGGGCGGCACGCCGCCTGCACGCGAGCGAATCCGCTGAAGGTTCACTATCGAGCCGATGCCGACCGCACGTATATGGGTCTTAGGGACCAAATTCGATCTGGTACCGGTCTAGATCGTCAGGCGATGAAGAATGCATCGGACCGTCCTCCAGCGAAAAGTGCCCGCAGGCATATCGTCATCACATTGGGAGACGAAATGCCTTGCCGGCTAGAGCTATCCACAGCATTCGACTGTTGTGCACAAAGTTGTCCCCATATTCGCGGCTCCGCTGTGCCGATTTCCGAGGCCGCACGGAACTAGTTCTCACACCGAAAAGAACTAGTTCCATTACCCGAACAGAACTATTCAGCAATGTTGCCCGGCGCGTTCTACACTCGATTTCGTCAAGCGATGGCAGTTTTCCGATTTCCTGGCAAACGGTCGCACCTGGGGAGGTGGCTGATGCGGGGGACGACCTCACAATCGATCCGGTCGCTTGCCGCGCGGCGCGGGCATTCCTATCACAAGGGCCGTGGTCTGCTCATCCAGGTGCTCTGGGTCGCGGTGTCCGAATTGGTTTTCACCAAACTCTGGTGCCCGAACAGCCTTCGCTGCGCGCTACTGCGCTGGTTCGGCGCCAATGTGGGTCACGGTGTGCTGATCCGGCACCGGGTAAGGGTGCAGTGGCCGTGGAATCTCGCCATTGCCAACGATTCCTGGATAGGAACAGATGTAGAGCTGTACAACCTGGACAGGATCGTGATCGGTTCGGACGTGTGCATCTCGCAGCAGTCCTATCTGTGTACGGGAAGCCATGATCGTCGCTCGCCGACCTTCGACTTCGACAACGGCCCGATCGTGATCGAGGACGGTGTCTGGATATGCGCACGCTCCACCGTGCTGCGCGGGGTGACAATCGGCGCCAACTCGGTGGTCGCCGCCACCTGCTTGGTCGGCACCGATATCGCACCCAATTCCGTTGTGCGACCGCCTCAACCGGTGGTCATCTGATGCGCATACTGCACGTGGTCACCCTGATCAGTCCGGACGGAGCCTACGGCGGACCGGCCCGGGTCGCGCTGAACAGTTGTGCCGAACTGATCCGCCGTGGACACGACGTGACGATCGCGGCCGCGACCCGCGGCCAGACTTCCTACCCCGCTTTGACCGAAGCGGTGCCGTCAGAATTGTTCGCTTCGCGAAT
Organism: Mycobacterium sp.; assembly: GCA_016197405.1. Lineage (GTDB taxonomy): Bacteria > Actinomycetota > Actinomycetes > Mycobacteriales > Mycobacteriaceae > Mycobacterium. The sequence continues at coordinate 330,987 of JACPVR010000004.1, read as the reverse complement.
GCTGCTACCCACCAGAACATTTCACGGAATGGGCGCACCTGGGCTGACTCGTTGGTTCGCTGCGCACGGAGCCGATTACGACGTGGTCCACATTCATCTCGGACGGGATCTTGTCGTACTCCCGATCGCGATGTCAGCGCGCCGCCGCAAGATCCCCTACGTACTGCAGACGCACGGCATGGTGACCCCGGCACACGCGCTGTCCGTTCCGATCGATGCCTGCTGGACGCGCCGGGCGCTGCGAGACGCAGGCACGGTCTGCTATCTGACCGAGCGGGAACGCCAACAGCTCGTCGCGGTCGGCGGCGCGCAACTTCGGCTGCACGAATTGGGTAACGGCGTGCCCGAGTACCCCGGCCGCCCGAGACACCTCGGGCGGCCGGAGGTGCTCTTCGCGGCACGACTGCACCGCCGGAAGCGTCCACTGGCATTCGTCCAGATGGCTCGGTTGCTGTTGGATTCGGGCGTCGATGCCCGTTTCACGTTGGTCGGCCCTGACGGCGGCGAGGGGTCCGCCGTATCGGCCGCCATCGACGGCAACCGAGCCATCTGTTGGGAAGGCCCCGTGGCACCTGACAGGCTTCCTGCGCGTCTGAGCGCCGCCGATATCTACGTCCTGCCTGCCACCATGGAGCCCTATCCGATGTCGGTGCTGGAGGCGATGTCGGTCGGTCTCCCGGTGGTGATCAACGAGGATTGCGGATTGGCGCCCGCGGTGTATCGCGCCGGATGCGGGATCGTCACCGACGGCGCTCCGGCGTCGATCGCCGCCGCCGTCGGCAAGCTGCTCGGCGACCCGGCGCTGGCCATGGACATGGGACACCGCGGCCGCCGCGCCGCGCGCACCGAGTTCGCCATGCCGAAAATCGTTGATCGCCTGGCGCAGATCTACGACCATGCGAGAGCAGGTTCGTCATGAACAACCTGCCCACCGGCCGGGCGACTGCGGTCACGGCGTACGCCCTCGTTCTGGTGGGAGCGTTGGTCGCCGCTTCCCTGTTACTCGTCGACATCAAGTCCAAGGCCGCCGCGTATCCGTCGCTCAGTATCGCGATAATCGGCGATTCGTATGCCGCGGGCGAACTCAACCGGGTGGTTTGGCCCACGCTGTTGGCGCAGCGGTCCGGCTGGTCGGTATCCAATTTCGCTTTGCCCGGTGCGGGTTTCGCGGCGGATGGCCGTGGTGGGCATGCTTTCACCTATCAGGTGGACCGCGCGCAGGCGGCTCATCCGCAGATCATCCTTATCGCCACCGGGCAGGCCGACAACCGCCTGCGCGATATGGAGCCCGTGCGGTTGGGGGCCGTCGATGTGCTCAACAAGATCGAACTCGGTGGTCAGCGTGCACTCGTCATGGGGCCGACCTGGTATGCGACACCGGTCCCGGAGAAGGTCCAGAAGGTCTCCGAGGCCGTCGGGCAGGCCGCGCAGCAGGCCGGCGTTCCTTTCCTGGGCGCCATCGACCCGCCGTGGCTGACGCGCAAGCTCATGCAGACCGACCTTGCCAGCCCGACCGATGCCGGTCAGTCGCTGATCGCCGACCGGGTCCTGGCGTGGCTACACACGGTGACCGGGATATGAAGCGGTTGCGCCACAGCGATATCGGCCAACTTGCCGTGCTGTCGGCGGTGATCGTCGGGGTTACTGTGGCTGTGGCTCCGCAGTCCGTGCCTGCGCCGGCCGATGGCGGACTCGCCGCGGCCGGCTACACCGTTCCGGCACGCGAACAGTCGTTACGTTCGGCACTGTTCATCGGAGATTCCTACACCGCGGGGAAGGGCTCCCGGGAACTGTCGCCGGCTTGTATCGCCGCGACCAGGCTCGGGTTGCTGTGTCAGCTCTCCGCGCTCCCGGGCACCGGATATATCAGCGGCGGCCCGGCCAACCGCTTCACGCTCGACGCCTACAGTGGACCGTCGAGCTCGTTCTCCGAGCGGATCCCCCGTCTGGCGATGGTGTATCACCCCGACATCGTCGTGCTCGACGGCGGGCGCAACGACGACTTCCCGCCGCGCAAGGATGTCTTCAAGGCGATGGCGGCGACCATAGCCGACGCGCGGCAAGCCTGGCCGCAGGCGGTAATAGTCTTCGTTCGGCCACGGTTTCTCGCCGACCCCCGCGATGATCTGGGCTTCGACGATGCTTTCGTCACCCTGCTGAGACGAGGTCCGACACACGGGGTGATCGTCATCGACCCGATCAGAACCCTTGCCGGGAACGACACTTCGGCATTACTCGGTGCCGATGGTGTTCACCCCAACGAAAAGGGCGAGACGGCACTGGCATCGGCGATGACCGCGGAGTTGTCCGATCAGCGGATCCTGGAGACGCGATGACGCAGAACGCCGACGCGCTGGCGCAGTATGTACGCATCATTCGGTCCGGGTGGCGATGGCTCACCTGGGGTGCACTGCTGGCACTGCTGATCATCACGATTGCTCTCAATATCGCCCCGCCACTGTATATCTCGAACGCCACGGGATTCATCCGCACACCGGGAGACGTCAGCGGGGTGATCGACGGTGGTGACTCCTATGCGCAGGGTCGGGCGCGCACCTACGCCGCGTTGGCCGACAATCCCGCGCTGGCGGCGCAGGTCATCACCACGCTGGACCTGCCTCTGGAGCCCGGTCAACTATCCGCCCGCATCAACGCCGGCAACCGACCAGGTACAGCCTTGATCTCCTTCGACATCGCGGGCCGCTCGCCCAGCGAAGCGCGGCAGACCGCGTCGGCTCTTCTCGATCAGTACGCCGCCGACATCGCCGAGCTGGAGTCCGTTCCCGGCTCGATCGTGCCGCGCGCCGAACTCATAGTGGTCAGTCCGCCGAGTACACCACTTCGACAGGTTGCCTGGGGTCTGCCGATACCTGCGGTGCTGGCGGGAGCGGCTGTGATCGGGCTGCTCATCGGCGCGCTGGGCTGCACACTGCGAGCGTTATGGGCCACGCCGCAGCCTCTTTCGTCCGAGACGGTGTACGTACCCGGCGGTGTGCGATGAACTTCCGTGAATTCGCCGCAGCGTTGACCGCCCGCTGGAAGACGTTCACCGCAGTCGCCGCATCGGTCGCAGCCGCCGGACTGACCTGGATACTGCTCACACCGGTCACCTATGTGTCCTCGGCGCAGCTTCTGGTTTCCGTTTCCGGATCCACCACCGCGGCGGCATACGTCAACGAGGAAGTCGCCAGGGACCGCGTGAATTCCTACATCCCGCTGCTGACCAGCGATGTGGTCAGCCAACGCGTCGTCGACACCCTGCACCTGCCCCAGACGGCGCATGATCTGGCCGCCCAGGTGAGCGCCACGCGGGTTCCGCCGAACACCTCGGTGATCGACGTGTCGGTGACCGCCGGATCGGCCGATCAGGCCCGCGCTCTGGCGGCCGCATTCGCCCGCGAGTTCATCGAGTACACAGCGGCTTTGGAGACGCCCACCGGCGGTGACAGTCAGAAGGTGCGGGTCACCAAGATCAGCGGGCCCACCGAGCCACGCAGCAATACTCCGATACGTATCGCGCTCGGCGTTCCCGCGACGCTACTGGCCGTGTTGGTGGGCGCAGTGGTGATCTGGACCAGATCCCAAGCCGCACAGCCGCAGCATGCCCTGCACCCCACGAAAGGAACATGACGTATGGACCTCTTCGATGTTGTCCGGTCGTGTTTTCGGCGCTGGTACATCCTGCTGCCGCTGCTGGCGGTGACCGCCTTCTACGGCCATCAGGTGTATTCGTCGGTCCAGCCGGTCTACTACTCGCAGACGGTCATCGGCCTGGCTCCGCCCAACCAGCGGGTCGACACCGTCGAGATCGGTCAGGCCGTGCCGCGTAACGGCCTGCTGGACATCGGCGGAGCCCCACTGATCGCGAACATGGCCGCGCTCGGACTACATCAGGCAGCAGTCGTCAACCGGGTGGTAGCCGCGGGTGGACAGCCGAACTTCGACGCCCGGCTGTTCCCGGTGCCGGCGACCTCACCACCCATTCCACTGGTGATGATCGACGTCGCGGCACCCACCGCACAGGCGGCCACCAAAACCCTTGAGCTCGCCGGGATGGAACTGCGGTCCTCGTTGGAGAACATCCAGTCCGAGGCGAAGGTGCCCCGTGACATGACGGTCGAGTCCTTTGTGGTGTCGCCACCGTCCGAGCCGGTCGCCGCGGTGCCCTCGCGTACCCGATCGACGATGTCTGTCATCGTCGGCGGACTCGGTCTTGCGATTCTGGTCTCGGTGCTTGCCGATGTGCTGCTCGGCCGTCGAAGGAAACGACGCAGGAAGGTGCCGACACCGGATCCTGCACCAGTTGCCTCCCGGGAAGAGGAATCTGCGCAACTGTCGGAGGTTGTGCGAACCGATCAGCAGGCGGACGCCGTGGACGTTCGATGACCACAACCGACGGAGTGGCGTCCGCCGCGACCGGCCCGCCGTGGCTGTTGCGGATTCTGTGCTTCGTGATTCCGGCGCTGCCTGTCTATGTCGTGCTGCCCGGAGCCCTCAAGGGAAATGGCGCACCGTCGCGGATGATCGCGTTGGTCATGTTCGGGTTGGTCGTCCTCGGCTTTCTCGTCGCGCGCCGGTCCGGTCGGCGCCGCATCAACCCCGGCGCGGTCATACTGCTGTGCTACCTGGCACTGTGGCTCACCATCTACGGTGTCGGCCTGCTCAACAACGACAACTTCGGCACGGCCTCCAACAGGACCCGCGCGATGATCGCCACCGCGGCACACGTCGGTGTGGGGCTCTATGCACTGGCCCGAGTCCACACCAGCAGGCAACGTGACATCGTGTTGGGCTGGCTGGCCAGCGGGCTGGTATTCGTATGCCTGGTCGGGGTTTTGCAATCTGTGAGTTCGCTCGATCTGCGCTATCTGTTTCAGCCACCAGGCTTCGTTCTCAACACCGAGGATCTGCAACTCAGCGAGCGTATGGGTGTCACCCGAGTCCGGGGCACATCGCAACATGCCATCGAATTCTCGGTACTCGCGGCCGTCACCATTCCACTCACGGTCTACCTGGCTCGCAACGCCGCGCGCCGCGCTGTTCGACTGCTCGCCGCCGTCGGCTGCGTCATCGCGATCATCGCCTTGCCCGCCGCGGTCTCGCGGTCAGGGATCATTTCCCTGTTGGTGGCGCTGCTCGTATTCATGCTCGCGTTCAAGGTCCGGCCGATCCTCATCGCGGCCACGGCCGCAGCGGGCGCGATCGGCGTCTACAACGCGGTATTTCCCAATATCGCCATGGCGTTGTGGAACACCATTGCCGGATCGGCCGAGGACGAGAGTGTCTCCGCCCGACTCGACGACTACGCCAAGGTGTCCGACCTGATGCACGAGCGGCCGTTCTTCGGGCTCGGGCTGGGCGGTTCGGATCCCACCGACTTCGGTTACCTCGACAACGAATGGATGCAGGCCGTCGTGCAGGGCGGTCTGTTCGGGTTCACTGCCATGGCGGCGGTGATGTTCGGAGCGATCTTCGGTATGGCTGCCGCGCTGCGCAACGCCAGGTCGGTTCGGGAACGTGAGCAGGCCTACATGCTGGGCGCCATGGCGGCCGGCATCATCGCTTCCAGCTTCACCTTCGACCTCTTCGCATTCGAGCAGGCGGCGCTGATCTTCTTCATCGTGTTCGCGTTGCTGTGGTCAGGCTTCACCGTGCCCGTGCCGGATCCCCCGGCATCGCGTCAGCGGTTCGACCGGCTGGTGTCGTCTCGCTCCCACCCTGCCCGGGTCTGACGAGCGCGGCGTCGCACCGCCAAGGCGATACCGATGTAGACCGCGGCGTCCAAGGCCGAACGCGGACCCCGAACGGAGCGCAGTACCGCCGATGCCGTCGCCTTGGCGGTGATCGGCGCGCTGCTGGAATCCTGTTCGGCCAGTTCGATATTGCCTCGGTGATGTCGGCCCAGCACGGTCAGCAAGCCGGCGACGTCCTTCGGTGTCACCCAGACCGATGGCTCAGTTGCCACCACAGTCTTCTCGTGTGGTCCGAACCTGGTGTCGACGAACCGGTCGTCTCCGGTGACATCGGGAAAGCGGCCAAATCGACGATGCCCGCGCTCGCTGAGCCCGTAGACACCGGCCCACCAGAGCGCATTCTGATGCGCATTGAGCCTGTTGCGTGTGCGGTAGTAACTCCGGACCAGCAGGCCGGCGCCGTCGGTCCCGTATCGGAACGCCGGCCGGGCGGCAAGCACGTCGCCCGAGGCGAGGCGATCCAACACCGCCAACACCGCTGTCGCGGTGATTTCGAGGTCGGCATCCAGGTACAACCGGGGCCACATCGTGGCCACATCGTCACCGGTGTTGAGCGCCAGCGGTTTGGAACCGATATCCGACTCCACCACCTGCGCTCCCGGAACCTTGCGGGCGCACTCCGCGGTGTCGTCGGTGCAACCATTGCAGACGACGATGAGTTCGATGTATCCCTCGACTGCCGCAGCGCTGAGCGGCATCAGCGTGCGCTCGATGACCGCCGCTTCGTTGTAGGCCGGAACGATGACCGATCCGCGGTTACGGTCGCCGGGAATACGCTCCTGCCCGATGGATTTGGTGGCGGCAGGCAGCCGCGCCCACTTCCGTCGGTCCAACACGATCGACAGGGTGCGACGGTGAGCCGGGTCGTAGGCGCGCAGCGCTTCGGAGAACGCCACCGCTGCGCGGAACACCGCCGAGTACGCCGCGCTGTGGTGCAGGCTTATGTAGCGGACGCGGTTGACCGCCATCAGCGCGGCCAGTGCCGGAGACGTTCCCGAGCCGCCGAGGCGGTGTAGTACGACGGCCCGCGAGTCGAACCGAACCCGGTACCCACTGCTACGCACACGTCGGCAGTACTCGATCTCCTCGGAGTAGAGGAAGAATCGCTCATCCCAGTCGCCCAGCTGTTGCACGACATCACCGCGGATCAGCAGGGCGGCGCCGGTAGCCCAGTCGATATCGTGATCGTTACGATAACTATCTGGGCGATAATCGAATTCGGACAAGAAACCGGGCCGGCTGAGCCAGAACTTGCGGCCGAACATCGCGTCGCCGACGACGCCGAGAGTCGACGGCTCGAACCGCAGCGACGGATACGTCTGCCCGTCCTCGTCGAGGATGCGGGGCACGACAGCGCCGATTCGGTCGTCGGAGCCCAATGTCGCGAACATCCGGTCGATGGCGTCGGGCTGCACCCGCAGATCGGGATTGAGGACCAGCACCGCCGTCGTCGGTTGGACGTACCGCAGCGCGATGTTGATACCGCCAGCGTAGCCCAGATTACCGCCGGAGTCGACGAGTTCGACATCGGGGTGTTCGGCCACGACTTCGGCTGTGCCATCGCAGGATTGATTGTCGACAACGATGACGCGTAGCGCCAGGTACCGGCCTGCCCCCCGTAGGTCGTCGATCAGGGCACCGATATCGCCGGCGCTGTTGTAGGTCACGATGACCACAGCCACGTCGGCGGGCGAACCAGCGTCCACGAACCTGACGGTCTCGAGTTCTGTAGGCATCGATGTCATCGCCGGTGCATCCTCCGTACTGTGCGGCAACCGCCGGCCAGGTGCGGACCGCAGATCGTTGGCGCAGTGCTCATTCCGACACCCGCTCGGACTCGAACGTATCCGCGGGCAGGCCTTCGAGCGCATTCAACAGCCGCTGCGCGACGGCGGGCCAGGTGAACAACTCGGCGCGGCGCTTGGCCGTGGTTCCGGTGCGCGCCGCGACCGCCGGGTCCGCCAGTTGACGCATCGCGACCAGCAGAGCATCGTCATCGCATGGGTCGACGATGAGCCCGCCGTCCCCGATCACGAACTCCGCCCCGCCGCGGTTGGCTCCGATGCTGGGCAGTCCATTCGCAGCAGCCTCCACGTAGGCGATGCCGAAGGCCTCGGTATGCGAAGGCATCACGAAGCAGGTTGCGGCACCGAAGAGTTCGTTGAGCCGGTCAGTTTGCTCGGGGATGTCTAGTCGCAGAATGCCGTGCCCCCGAACCCCGGGGCTGTCCAGCGGTGGATGACCGCCCACGACGTCGAGCCGCGCTGCGGGCATTTCCTCGCGCAGCCGCTCGAAGGCCCGCAGCACGCCAGGGCCGTTCTTGCGTTCCCAGTCCACACCTACGAACAGGAACCGGGGCCGGCTCCAGTCCCGGCCCGCCCCGTAAGCGGGTTCGCGGTTTCGGCCGACGCCGACGGTGTGCACCTTCGCCGCGGGGATACCGTAGTCCCGGATCACCGATTCAGCGGCCCAGTCACTGGTCAGGCAACAGGCCCTGGCCGTCTGGTAAGCCCGGCGCTGCCGCGCGACCCTGGCGTCGAAGGTCTTCGTCGACAACAGATCCCAGCCGAGGTAGGGATGCGACTTGGTCTGCAGCACTGTCATGTCCTCGAAGGTCACGACCGGCCTGTCTGTCGCCAGGGTGTATCCGGTGCCGATCTGAATGATGCCGTCGAGACCTCCCGCCGCGCGCAGCGCACGAGGCGCGGCAACTGACTGCAGTGCCGTATAGGCGCGCGACGAACGCGCGGCCTCGCGGGCTCGGATCACCGCGGCTCGTGGACTTCCGCCCGAACGCAGATAGCCGACGGAGATGGCCGCCACCGCCGCCTGCTCCAGGTATCGCGGAGGAGCAACGTCGACGGCGACGGGTTCGACGCCCACCGCCCGCAGCCCACGCATCACTCCAGCCGGGGTTCCCGACCACACCGAAGGCTGGTTGGGATCCCCGGGGAAGGCCACTCCGATGCGTCTCACCGCACCCTCGCCTTCCGCAGTGTCAGCACCCAGGACGCCCCCACAACGGTCCACAGCGCCAGATAGGGCAGCGCCGGGATCAGGAAGCGGAAGCCGCCGCCGAAAACGACGACGGGCAGCGTGAGCAGCACCGCGAAGCTCAGTGGTACCAGCCATGGCCCGCGGTGCCGCTTGGCGATTCCCACCGCGGTCAGCGCGAGAACGACGGCCCAGAGGATACGGACGACCCACCGCGCGCCGGGCGGTAGAAATACACCCCTGTTGAGCCGGGTAACCGGATCGAGAGTTCGCACGACCCTCTCCGGCACACGCTCGGCGAACTCCGCAGGGTGATCACGAATCCAGGTCAGGGCAAAGGCACGGTAGAAGCGGTCGTTTTCCACCTCGGCTACGGGCGGAACCGGCAAGCCGTCACGCGCCTGGCTGGAACCGGCGAGGCCATTGTTGGCCAATGCCAAGGTCAATCCGCCCGCGGTCGTCAATGGAACGAACGCGTCGACACGTTCGTAGTTTCGCCAGGACCAAGCGCCGAGCACGATGCCCAGTCCGAGGACGACGCAACAGGCGGCGCGCCAATCCAGACGGCGTCCCAGGGCAAACAGCACGCACGCCGGCAGCCAGAACGCCATGACCGGACGCACCAGCGCCGCGTATGCGGCCAGCAGGCCGACCGCCACCCACCACCAGGGCGCGGGGCGCTGCTCGATGAACCCGATGATCAGGTAGCAGAGACCGATCGTCAGCAGATTGAACAGCGTCTCGGCATACAGCGAGGCGCCTATCACCAGCACCCAGGGAAAGAGTCCGTAACCGAGACCCGCCAGCGTCGACTGTTGCGCACTGAGTCCGAGACGCCCGCCCAGGCGGATGAGCAGGACCGAGGCGATACCGGCGAGCACGGCGGAAAGCACCAGTCCGACGTTCGGGTGCGCACCGAAGATCCGGTACGGGATCGCAAGCAGCATGGGCCAACCCGGCGGCCGAGCGGCTTCGAAGTCGGGCGGCCCGTAGTCGAGATCGCGGGCAAGGCCCTCGGCCAACATGTGGAAATCGCCGCCGTCTTCATAAAGCGCCCCCACCGGGCCGGTGAGAACGGCAGCCGCCACGAGATGCACGACCGAGACGGCCGCGCCGACCAACCAGTCGGCGCTGCTGTCGCGGGGCAGTGAAACCCTGCCCCGCGCCACCTTGACCCCCGTTGCCATCGGGCCAGAATAGCCATCACCTGGGCGCTGTGTCGACGCGAAATCACCTATTGAAATAATTTGCCACAGATGCATAATCAGCCATTGCGTGCACACATCAAAAAAGCGTTCTACCATCTAGATGACCATAAATTGGCACCGCGGACGGGAACTAGTTCCTTTTACCTAGTTCGCTAGATGTTACGGTATGCGTGCGTCGAGAACGCAGCACGACATGGAAATTGGGGGCTATCGTGGAACTGCAGATCCGCTCAGATCTGACCGACTTCATCGTGAACAACTACCTCTTCGGCGACGTCTCGCGGACGCCGTCGCAGGACGACTCGTTGGTCGAAGGCGGGGTCATCGATTCAACCGGCATTCTCGAACTCATCGAGTTCCTCGAGTCGCATTTCGGCATCGAGATCTCCGAGACCGAGACGGTGCCCGAGAACCTCGACACCATCGCTCGCATGACGAGCTTCGTGGCCGGTAAGAAGTCCGTCCTGAAAACGGCGTAAGAGCCGCGTCAGCAAGACCTGGGGACGCAGACTATGTTGCGCTACAACCAGATCCGCTGCATCGGATACCGACGGCCGCTATGGCAGATCCCGGCTGACGGACTCGGGCAGGATTCGCCCGGTCCGCTCGCGGATCTGCGAAGCCGGGCCCACTGCCACGGCGCCCGGCGGTACGTCCTTGGTGACCACCGCGTTCGCACCCACGACGCAACCCTTCCCGAGGACGAGTCCGAACCCCTCCTTGGGAATGATGCAGGCGCCGGCACCGATTGTGACACCGTCTTCGATGACGACTCCCAGACCGGAGTGCGCGTGCGGAGCACCCGCGGCAACCGTGACACCGTGTGCGATCACCACACCGCGGCCGATCGTGGTGTCGGGGTGGATCACCACACCCAGTCCGTGATGCCACAGCACCACGTCATCGGCGACATCGGCTTCGGGCGGCAATGCCGTGCTGTAGACGACCGCGTTGATCGCCTTGAGCACGCGGGCAAGCCGCCGCAAGCCGATGCGGTGCAGACGAGTGCTGGCGAGCCAGATTCGTTCGGGTGTCACCCGCGCAGCGTATCCACCGCTGCGGGCAGTGTCACCCCTGCACGGCGACCAGCGAACAGTTCGAGCATCGACCGGGAGGTGGCACCGGCATGGTGATCGATCACATCTGCTTCGCCGTCAAGGATGTCAACGAAGCGATTTCCTACTGGCAGAACGTATTCGGATATCGCCAGCAGACCGAGATCGTCACGAACACCCGCCAGCGCGTCAACGTGGTGTTCCTGGTCAAAGAGGACAGCGTGACGGTCAAGCTCATCGAACCATTGGACGACAACTCCGCACTGATCGACGCGGTCCGACGAGGCGGCGGATTTCACCATCTGTGTTTCCAGTGCGACGACATCGATATCGAGATGGCCGAATTACGCGCCAAGGGCCTGCGAACTCTGGTCCCCCCGCAACCCGGGGAGGCCTTCGGGAATCACGAAATCGCCTTCATGCGAGCACGATACGGGCTGAACTTCGAACTCATCGACACTGACGAACGGGCAGGTTTGTTATGACAGAATTGATTACGGTACAACCGGGCCTACCGTCGACGGCGGTGTCCGGTCTCTCCACCGAGGCCACCGCGATCGTCAAAGGACTCCTGGTGAGACTGTATGCGGTACGCAGGCTGCGCCCGGCGGTGTTGTGGGTCTTGCGACGGCTGGAAGGCGACGCGCACAGCTCGGCGACCATCCGTGAGATCTTCCGCAAGTACTGGGGCGTGGAGATCGGCATGTACACCATCGGTGCCTGCTTCCAGCCGTGGGTCGTCGACCCCAAGACGAGGATCGGCCGGTACTGCTCGATAGCCGATGGTGTCCGCATCATCAACGGCAACCACCCGCTGAGCCTGAAGTCCACCAGCGCGGTCTTCCACAATCCGATGTTCGGGTTGTGCGACGACTGGATCGGCGATGAACTCAACCCGCTCGATATCGGTAACGATGTCTGGATAGGTGCCAACGCGGTGATCTTGCCCGAGGTCAATCGGATCGGCCACGGTGCGGTGATCGGCGCCGGAGCCGTTGTCAGCAAGGATGTCCCCGACTACGGGGTGGTGCTGGGCAACCCGGCCCGACTGGTCAAGAAACGTTTCACCGAGGAGAAGATCGCCGAACTGCTCGACGAGAAGTGGTGGGAACAAGACCTGGAGCATCTCGTCGGTCGACTTCCCGAATTCCAGAACTATCTCGTGGACTAGCGGCGATGATCCCGGCGAAGCGACTGCTGCGGTCGTGGCGATGCCCCATCTACGAGGCGCGGAATCGCATAGTGGGCGCCGGCGGCGAACGGCGCAACCGGGCGTTCCAGACCGCTGAGGTCCAGCGCCTCCGACGCGGACTCGACGGCTCTCGCCCACAGGCCAGTGTCTGCGTCGTCATACCCACCTACCGGCGTCCGCAGGAGCTCCTGGCCGCGGTGGACAGCGCACTCGGCCAGAGCTATGGAGACCTGGCAGTGGTCGTCGTCGACGACGGCGCGGGGCTGCCCGAGCTCCCCGACGACCCCCGGCTGACAGCCGTATCGCTCAGCCGGAACTCCGCGACGGCCGGAGTGGTGCGCAATGTCGGTATGGCACTTGCCGACTCGGACCTCATCGCATTCCTCGACGACGACAACACCTGGACCGAGGACCATCTCGAGACGGCGGTCGAAGCCCTCGCCGAAGATCGAACCCTCGATGCCGTCTATACCTCGATACGACGGCTCTGGCCGGATGGCACCCAACTCGACGTGCTCGGCGAGACATTCGACCGGCAGAAGCTCCGCTGGGACCCCTACGTCGACACCAACAGCATCGTTGTGCGGCGGACCGCCAACTGCGGGTTCAGCGTGCTGCCCCGCCCCAACAAGTATTTTCCCCGCGAGGACTGGGAATACGTGTGGCGGCTCAGCCGTCGCGGGCGCATCGCCCACGTCCCGAAGGTAACGGTGCGCTACGCGGTCAATCCCGACAGCTTCTTCACCAAGTGGACCGATGACCAGGGGTAGGCGGGCGCCTGCCCCGTCACGGCACACCCGCGCCTCCTCCGGGGAGGACCATTGAACGCGGGTGACTACCTCACGAGTGAGGGCATCGACGACGACATCGCCGTCATAGACGGTCAGAATCGCTATACCTACGCCGAATTGCGCTCGGCCGCTGCGATTGTGGCGGGTGCGCTGGCCGGCTACCGACTACCGGCCGGTTCCCGGGTCGCGATACTCGGCCCGAACTCGTTCTTCTGGGTGGTCGCCTATCTGGCCGTGACGAAGCTCGGCCTGGTGGCGGTTCCGCTATCGGACAAGGCCGGCGCCGAAGATATTCGCCGCTGCATCGACGCCGTCGACTGTTCGGTGGCGCTGGTGGACCGCCGTTACCTGCAACGCCACTCCGCGGCAGTAGGTTCCGCCATCGTGATCACCGACGGCATCCTGGATTCCGGGCAAGAGCCACTGTGGCCGGAATCCAGGACAGACCCGGACTCGGACGCCGTGCTGATGTTCACCTCCGGGACGACCGGAACCCCCAAGGCTGTCCGCGTGACGCACCGCAACATCGAAGCAAACACTGATTCGATCGTGAGCTATCTGGGTCTGCGTCGCACCGACCGGGTTCTCGTCATTCTGCCGTTCTTCTACTGCTACGGCGCATCCCTGTTGCACACCCACCTACGCATGGGTGCCCGAGTCGTGCTTTGCGGTTCTTTCGCGTTCCCGGAGACCGCGGCCAAGATGCTCGAAGAGCAGGAATGCACGGTCTTCGCCGGGGTGCCCTCGTCGTTTCAACTGCTGCTCAGGGCGACGAGCTTCGCGCGCCGGCCGCTGCCGTCACTGCGGAAAATTCAGCAGGCCGGCGGAAAATTGCCGCCGGTCATGATCGGCGAACTAGTTGCCGCCAAGCCGGACGCCGAACTGTATGTCATGTACGGCCAGACCGAGGCGACCGCACGCTTGTCCTATCTTCCCCCGGCGATGCTCGGCAGCAAGCTGGGATCGATCGGGAAGGGTATCCCCGGAGTCCAATTGCAGGTTCTCGGACCCGATTTCGAGCCGGTTCCGGTCGGAACGAAGGGCGAGATCTACGCTCGCGGCGCGAGCATCTCCCCTGGGTACTTCCAGGACCCCGAAGGAACATCGGCGAAGTTCACCCCACACGGTCTTCGCACCGGTGATGTCGCGGTCGTCGACGAGGAGGGCTACATCTTCATCGTGGACCGTCTCGACGACTTCATAAAATCGTGGGGCTACCGGGTTTCCAGCCAGGAAGTCGAGGCCGCAGCGCTGCAGAGTACCGAGCTGGTGTCCGCCGCGGCAATAGGTGTGCCCGATGACGAGGCAGGTGAAGCCATCGTGCTTTTCGTCACCGTGGCCCCGGGCAGCGACATCACGACCGAGGCCGTGGCGGCGGCGTGCCGCAGCCGATTGCCCAAGCACATGGTCCCGCAGTCGGTGCTCGTCATCGACAGCATGCCGCTGAACGCGAGCGGCAAGATATCGAAGGCCGCCCTTCGCGTTCTTGCTGCGGCACAGTCGGTTTCCGGTTGATCAGAACGAAAGGAGAAGTAGATGACGTCACGACCTGACGAGAAGCTGCGCCGAAGGCCGCTGTTGATGTGGGGCATACCCGGTGCAGTGATCGCGCTCCTGCTGGTCGCCGCAACACTATTCGACGACGTGTGGAGGGAGAAGCCGATGTCGGTACCCGGCAATGTGGTTTCCACAGCCGACCGTGAGCAACTGTTCGCCGTGCAGCGCACCAGGGTGTTCTTCGGACACCAGTCCGTCGGTGAGAACATCCTCGACGGTGTGTCCGCGGTCTACCAGCGCAGCGGTATCACCGCGCCGCCCATCGAGGAGAACGCCACCACCCCCGGCCCGGAGGGTGGATTCATCTCGCACGCGTTCATCGGCGAGAACGGCAATCCCCTACTGAAGATCCAGGACTTCGCGGACACCCTGCGAGGCGGACTCGCCGAGCGGATCGATGTGGCCTTGATGAAGTTCTGCTTCATCGACATCAACAGCAGGACCGATGTCGACGCGTTGTTCGCGGCCTACCGGGACACCATTTCCGCACTCGAACGGGACTATCCCGGCGTGACTTTCGTGCACGTCACGATGCCCCTCACCACCGACTCGAGCATCAAGAATCGCATCAAGATCATGCTCGGCGGTGACGATAGTTACGGCCAGGGTGAGAATGTGGCCCGCGAGCGCTACAACGAACTGTTACGCGCCGAGTACGGCGACAGGCATCTGTTCGACCTCGCTGCCGTCGAGTCGACTGCACCCAGCGGGGAACGCACGCAACTGCGCTATCGCGACCAGCCCTATTACGCACTGCAACCCGGCTACGCATCCGATATGGGACACCTGAACGCGGCGGGGTCGGAGATCGCGGCCACCGCCTTCCTGCAGGCAATCGCCGACGCCGGCGGACGATAAGCGATGACTCCCGGGCAGCCAGGTATCGACATCGTTCCGGTGGCGCGGATCGACAGGCTCATCCGTGCGCACGGGCACCGTTTCCTACAACGGTGGTTCACCGAGGGTGAGATCGCCTATTGCACTGCCAAGGCCGTGCCGAGCAGGCATTTCGCGGCACGATTCGCGGCCAAGGAGGCCGTGGCCAAGGTGATACCGGGGCGCTGGGACGGCCCGTTGCCCTGGTTGTCGATCGAGATCGTCAGCACTTCGACGGGCGCGCCGACGGTCGAACTCTCCGGGTCCGTGCTGGCGACCGCCCTGCGGAACGGCCTCGCAGACATCGTCATCTCCATGTCGCACTGCGAGGACTACGCGACCGCGGTCGCCATGACCAGCCCATCGACGCCAGGTTGTGGCGCCGATGAATCGTGAGCAGGCCGACGAGGTGCTCGCGGATTTCGCGGCACTGACCGATCCACGCGCCGAAACCGCGCTGGAGGCCGTCAAGGCTGCGCTCATGCTTGAGGATGTCTTCGGTATTCGCCTGTCGGACAGCGATATCGACCCCACGGTGCTCAGCGATCCGGTGGCCGTCTCCGGGCTGCTCGACCGTGAACCGGGTAGGTACTGATGTGCGGCATCTGCGGTGTCGTCACCGACGGCACTCCCCCGGAGCTGAGCCTGCTCGACAAGATGATGGGGCGGCTGGGTCACCGCGGACCCGACGGCCACGGTTATTACCGTGACGAGCACGCCGCACTGGGGCACACCCGGCTGGCGATCATCGACACCGCCGGTGGTGCGCAGCCGCTGTGCAATGAAGACGGAACGCTGTGGGTCACCTTCAACGGCGAGATCTTCAACTACGTCGAACTCGCGGCCCAGCTACGCGATCTCGGTCACCGCTTCCGCACCGCCAGTGACACCGAGGTCATCGTCCACGCGTGGGAGCAATGGGGCGTGGACTGCTTCGACCGCTTCAACGGCCAATGGGCTCTGGCACTGTGGGACAGCCGCGAGCAGCGGCTCGTACTCTGCCGCGACCGGATGGGCGTTCGGCCCTTGTTCTTCACCCGCGTACAGGACCGCTTCCTGTTCGCTTCGGAGGCCAAAGCCCTGTTCGCGGACCGAGATGTGGAACGAGCCTTCGATCCCGCGGGCCTCGACGAGACGTTCAGCTATTGGTCCACGGTCGCACCCCGTACGGTGTTCAGCGGTATCGAGCAGCTTCCCCCGGGTCATTACGCGGTACTCGACCGCCGCGGATTCCGGTCCGCGCCGTACTGGCGGATCGCGTTCCCCGAGCGGGGGGCGGAGCCCGAGCTCGATCCCGTCGAGAACACCGCGCAGTTGCGCGAGCGAATCATCGAGGCCACTCGACTTCGTTTCCTACGCAGCGACGTACCGGTCGGGGCTTATCTTTCCGGTGGTCTCGACTCGTCGATCACGGCGGCGGTGATCTCGCGCTACACCGATGCGTCCTTGCACACGTTCTCGCTGCGCTTCGCCGATCGTGAATACGACGAGGGCGCCTACCAGAACCGCATGTCGAAGATTCTGGGTACGCAGCACGAAGACATCGTCGTTCGGCCGTCGGACATCGTGAACGTCTTCCCCGAGGTCATGCGGCATACCGAGACCCCCATCGTCCGGGCAGGTCCTGCTCCGATGTTCCTGTTGTCGAAGTTGGTGTCGGAGCACGGCTTCAAGGTGGTGGTGACCGGCGAGGGCGCCGACGAGATGCTGGCCGGCTACGACATCTTCCGTGAGGCGCGGGTGCGGATGTTCTGGGCGCGCGACCCCGAGTCGGCGAAGCGCGCCAGGGCGCTGGAACTGCTCTATCCGTGGATGGAACGTTCACCGGCCAATGCACCGGCATTCGCCCGCAGTTTCTTCGGCCGGAGCCTCGACACCGGCGATCCGGCGTTCTCCCATCGTCCACGCTGGGATTCGACAGCAGCGGTCAAGATGCTGTTCTCGGCCGATATGCGCGACCGCACCGCCAAGGCCGAGGCCGGCGATATCGCGTCGACGCTACCGGCAGAACACGTGGACTGGGATCCGCTCAGTCGCGCACAGTGGCTGGAGATGACGACGCTGCTGGCCGGTTACATCCTTTCGTCACAGGGTGATCGGATGCTGATGGCGAACTCGGTGGAGGGCCGCTTTCCCTTCCTCGATCGAGAGGTCATCGAGTTGGCGAACCGGCTTCCGGCCTGGCAGAAGCTCTTCGGGCTCGATGAGAAGCATCTGTTGAAGCGGGCGTTCGCAGACCTGATCCCGCAGGAGATCCTGCGACGCCCCAAGCAGCCGTACCGTGCCCCCGATGCAGCGAGCTTCTTCACCTGCGACCGACCCGAATGGTTCGATGAGGTCACCTCGTCCCGCGCCATCGAGGCCGCCGGGGTTTTCGACCCGAAGCTGGTGGCGGGACTGTTCTCGAAATGCGCTCGGTCCGGCGGCCTGAAGATGAGCAATACCGACAACATGCGGGTGCTGGCCGTCGTCTCGACGCAGCTCACCCACGAGTGTTTCATCGCCGAAAGCGAATGGGCCGCAACAGAACGCAAGCTGGCCGAACCGACGGTTGCAGTTGATCTGGTTACAACGAGGGGAATGAACAATGATTGAGTCGACGGGATCTTTCGGTCCGGACAGCCTGGCGATCGACGCCGAGTTCGAAGTCGATCGAATAACCAAGAGTCTGACCGAATACCTCAGCCGGACCAAGCGACGTGGTGTCGTGGTGGCGTTGTCCGGCGGGATCGATTCCAGCGTCGTTGCCGCGTTGTGCGTCCAGGCCATCGGCAAGGACAGGGTCTTCGGACTGCACATGCCCGAGCGCGAATCATCCGCCGATACCATCGATTACAGCCAGCTCCTGGCGGACTCCCTGGGCATCGAGTCCAAACTCGAGGACATCTCGCCGATTCTGGAGGCGGCTGGGTGCTACCAGCGTCGCGATGATGCCATTCGCATGGTGTATCCCGATTACGGGCCGGGGTACAGGTCGAAGATCATCCTGCCCAGTGTGGTCGACTCGGACAGTTTCCGGTTGTACTCGGTGGTGGTGCTGGCCCCGGACGGCAGTCAGTCGACCCACCGGTTGAGCACCGAGTCCTACCTCGGGATCGTGGCGGCGACCAACTTCAAGCAACGCGCCCGCAAGATGCTCGAGTACTACCACGCAGACCGGCTGAACTACGTCGTCTCCGGCACGCCCAACAGACTCGAATACGATCAAGGGTTCTTTGTCAAGCTCGGTGACGGCTCCGCGGATGTCAAACCCATTGCCCACCTGTATAAGTCGCAGGTCTATGCACTTGCCGAGCATCTGGGCGTCCCCGAGCAGATCCGGGTCCGTCCGTCGACGACCGACACGTACTCGATGCCGCAATCCCAGGAAGAGTTCTACTTCTCACTGCCCTATGCGCGCATGGATCTGTGCCTTTTCGGCTTGAACAACGGTGTCCCGATCCCCGATATCGCGGCCGCCACCGGGCTCGACGATGAGCAGGTCAAGCGGGTCTTCCGCGATATCGAGCAGAAGCGTAAGACCACCGAGTATCTGCAGTTGGCACCGGTGCTGGCGGCCGAAGTACCCGAGATCACGCACTGAACGACCGGAGAGGCTGAGTTTGCAACTGACACCGCAATCGCGGATCTTCATCGCCGGACACCGAGGTTTGGTGGGATCGGCGCTCTGGCGGCACTTCACCGGTCTCGGCTACCCGAACCTGCTGGGCCGAGGCTCGGCCGAACTCGACCTTCGTGATGCGCGAGCGACCGCGGACTTCTTCCGGGAGGTCCAGCCGGACGTGGTGATCGCCGCAGCAGCACGCGTCGGCGGTATCGTCGCAAACTCCACCCGGCCGGCAACGTTCATCTCCGACAACCTACGCGTACAGGTCAATCTGCTCGACAGCGCCGTTGCCGCCGGCGTACCGCGTTTCCTGTTCCTCGGATCAAGTTGCATCTACCCGAAGTTCGCCGATCAGCCGATCCGCGAAGACGCCCTCATGACAGGTCCGCTGGAGCCGACGAACGAGGCTTACGCCGTCGCGAAGATCGCCGGCATCGCGCAGATCGCCGCGATCCGGAAGCAGTACGGGCTGTCCTATTTCGCCGTGATGCCATCCAACCTCTACGGGCCCGGCGACAACTTCGATCCGGCGGACAGCCACGTTCTGCCGGCGTTGATACGCCGTTTCCATGATGCCGCCAGGCGTGGCGCGGAGTCGGTGACCTGTTGGGGAAGCGGTGCACCCAGACGGGAGTTCCTCTACGTCGACGATCTGGCCGACGCGTGCCACTTCCTGCTCGACACCTACGATCAGGAATCCCCGGTCAACATCGGAACCGGCACCGATATCGCCATCGCGGAGTTGGCGCAGTTGGTCGCCGAGATCGTCGGGTTCGGCGGTCAGATCAGCTGGGATCACTCCAAGCCGGACGGGACGCCACGCAAACTCCTCGACGTGAAACGCCTGGAGAACCTGGGGTGGACAGCTGAAACCACACTGCGACAAGGGATTGTGCAGACATACGAATGGTTCCTCGCTCATCAGGACGACTACCGCGGGCGGACCGTCGCCGAGCGGACCGGAGGTGCACATGGCTGATCGGACACTCTCGGCGGGTATGCGGTGGAGCGGAATTTCGGTTGTGGGCCGTGAATTGGCGCGCTCACTGTTCACCATCGTGCTGGCCAGGCTCGTCGGCCCTGACGACTTCGGCATCGTCGCACAGGCCCTGGTCTATATCGGCATCATCGGCCTACTGGTGGACCAGGGCTTCTCCAGCGCGCTGATCCAGCGCAAGGAGGTCGATCCGGACATGCCGGGCGTCGTCGTCTCGGTCAATCTCGCCGTCGGCGCCACGTTGACCGCTTTGACCCTGGCCATCGCACCGTTCTGGGCGTCGTTCATGCGCACCCCGGAACTGACGTTGATCCTGATCGTCTTCGCACCGAGTCTGGTGCTGCGGGCCGCAACCGTCACACCGCGGGCGATGCTCATCAGGGAGATGGACTTTCGCACCATCGGAATCTCGGACATCGTCGCAGCCCTCGCCGGCGGCGTCATCGGGGTTTCCGTGGCGATCACCGGTGGTGGATATTGGGCCGTGGTGGCGCAGGTTGTCGGCACCGACATCGTGCTGCTGGCAGCCATGCTGATGTTCGGCGCCGGGTGGCGGCCGAATCTGCACCTGCGCCAGTTGCGCGCCATCGCGGCGTTCTCGGGGCGCGCCTTCGCCGCCGGGCTGCTGATCAACTCACTATCGCGCAATATCGACAATCTCTTGGTGGGCCGTGTCCAGGGACCGCAGGCGCTGGCGTTCTACGGGCTGGCGTACCGCCTGTTGCTGCTACCGGTGCAGCTGGCACTGTCCACCGTGGCGACAGTGCTCTTCCCCGCCTTCTCCCGGCTCGCGCACGATCTGGACGCCCTGCGCGCCGAGCTGGCCCGCACCACCCGCGCCGTGGCCATGGCGGCGCTTCCTGCCATGGCGCTCGTTGCCGCCGCCGCGCCGCAATTGGTGGCGATGGTGTTCGGCCCCCAGTGGGAGCCCGCAATCCCGATCGTCCAGGTGCTGGCGTTGGCTGGTGCGCTCCAGGCCATCTACCAATCCTCCACCACCGCACTCGTACTCGGTCTGGGACGAGACAAGCTCAATCTGCGCTACGCCTGGCTGACCACCCTCACCGCGACAGCGGGCATCGTTGCCGGTCTGCCGTTCGGCCCCTTCGGTGTGGCTGTCGGCTACACGGCGTCCACCGCACTCCTGCTGCCGGTGGAGTGGTTCCTGCGACGTCACCTGCTGGCGTTGCCACTGCGTGGACAGATCGCCTTGTTGATGCCCGCGACACATGTCGCGGCGTGGATGGCGGGAACATATCTGGTCATCGCCGTGACGATCGCGGGTCACGAATCTGCGGTACTGGTGACGGGGTTGGCCGCGTCGGTGGGCGTCGGGGCACTGGTGCTGCGTCTGGCGCACCCCGCTCTGCTCAACGAACTCGTGCACCTGGTCAAGCGGCTCGGCGGCGGACAACCCGTCGCGGTCGGTGAACCGGTCGTCGACGAGGCGATGTAGCGCGCCGCGCCTTCGGGGTTGTGCGTCAAGCCGGGGTGGAGTGCAGGAAGATCGGCGTCTCCGACAGTGCCGCTTCGTATGTGGTGTCTGCGGTGGTGGCGATCTGGTTGCCGAGCATGTCGGTGACGACCGTCCGGGTGCCCGCATCGAGCTTCAGGTTGTAGCTGGCCGGTAGCTGACACCATGCGACCAGCACCGATCCGCGCGGGGTGGTGAACCGGTAGGCGAAGGGCTTGGCCAGATCGTCACTGCCGTCCAGCACGATCTCCAGATAAGTTGCGCCGCTGAGGAGTTGGATGACCTGTCGCATCGCGACCGCCACCGGTCGCGGATCGTTGGCCGGGGCCAGACCGAACCAGCCGCCGTTGTAGTTGTCACTGTCCAGGGCGAACATGTGATAGACCCGCGGGATGTCGTATCGAGCCGCGGCCATATTGACTCGGATGGTGTACGCGGCCTGCTGTGCCGGCGTCACGGTGTCGGGCTGACCGGACGAATCCAGGGTTGTCACCGCGAACATCCCGCCGTCGGCCTGGGAGATCTGATAGCCGACCTCGGTGATCCATAGCGGCTTGTTGATGCCGTGCTCCAGCATGATCTGCTGGATGGCATCGATGGATTCCTGACCCGACCAGCTGCCCCAGCTTTCCACGATGGTCTGCTCTGGCGGCTTGTTCGACGTATAGGGATGGAACGCGACCACGTCGAAACAGTTCAGGTCGCCCGCGGCCTTCAACGCGGCGAACGATGCGGAGATGAAGTCCGGTGCCGCATTCGATGCGCCCCCGGCCGCGAATCCGACCACCGTGACCTCGGGCCACGCCGACTTGATGTGCCGGTATGTCTGGATCAGGACCTGTGCGTACACCGCGACGATCTCTTCCGGCGATCCGCTGAACCCGTAGCCGAAGTTGGGTTCGTTGCAGACCTCCAGCTGCGTTATCGGCCGGTAGCGCATCCCGGGATTCTCGCCCCAGAACGTCCCCTTGGGTCCGTATCGCCGTAGCGCCTGGTCGACCTGCGCCACATACGCCGCGACGAACTCCGCGTCGGTGCCGAATGTCGTACGGTCCGCCGCCGGACTGACGTTCAACAGCACGTCGATGGTGTGCTCGACGCAGAACGTCATGAGCGGGTCGGTCATCACACCGGCCCTGGCGTAGGCCAGCGCCAGCCACTCGGTCTGTCTGGGTAGGTAGGTGATCTCCTCCCAGGTGTACAGGCCGACCTTCATCAGTTCCTGCGGCTCCGGAGCGGCGGCCTGTCGTGCGGGTTTGGCGCTGCAAGCACCCCCCACGCCGGTGACCGCACCAGCCGCCAGCACGGCACTCCACGTGAGGAAGTCGCGGCGGCTCAGAACCATTCGGTCTACCTATGACCAGTCGGGTAGTGAAGGACGGTCGATCGAATCGTCATCGAGGGCCTTGATGTCGGCGTTGACCATGATCCGGACCAGCTCCGGTGTCCGGACCTGGGGTTCCCAGCCCAGCATCGATTTGGCCTTCGATGCATCACCGACGACAGCGTCGACTTCGCTAGGTCGCAGATAGCGTTCGTCGAATCGCACGTGGCGTTCCCAGTCCAGGCCGACCTCGTCGAACGCCAACGCCAGGAAGTCGCGCACCGTGTAAGCGTCACCAGTGGCCAGAACGTAGTCATCGGGCTCGTCGGCCTGCAGCATCCGCCACATACCTTCGACGTATTCCGGGGCGTAACCCCAATCGCGCACAGCATCGATGTTGCCGACCCAGAGATGCTCGTCGAGGCCGGCCCGGATGCGGGCCACCGCACGGGAGATCTTCCGCGTCACGAAAGTCTCACCCCGTCTTGGTGACTCGTGGTTGAACAGGATTCCGCTCACCGCGTACATGCCGTAGGCCTCGCGATAGTTCTTGGTCGTCCAGTGCGCGAAAACCTTCGCGGTCCCGTAAGGCGACCTTGGTTGAAGCGGGGTGTCCTCGTTCTGCGGGGGTGGCGACGAACCGAACATCTCCGAGCTCGAGGCTTGATAGAAGCGACAGTCCAACCCGGTCTGGCGGACCGCTTCCAGCAGCCGCACCGTACCCAAACCCGTTGCATTGGAGGTGTATTCGGGCTCATCAAAGCTCACCCGCACGTGTGACTGAGATGCCAGATGGTAGATCTCGTCCGGGCGGACCTGTGCGAGCAGAACCGACATCCGGGATCCGTCGACCAGATCGCCGTAGTGCAACAGCAGCCGGGCCGAGGACTCGTGCGGGTCGACATAGAGGTGCTCGATGCGCCGGGTGTTGAACGTCGACGCCCGGCGAATGACGCCGTGCACTTCGTACCCTTTGCTCAACAACAGCTCAGCCAGGTAGGAGCCATCCTGGCCGGTTATTCCCGTTATCAGAGCTCGCTTAACTGTTCACCCCCGCCTGCGCGCATCGACGAGGTCGATTATCCACTGTTCGTATCGGTCCAGCGCCGCTTCTTCGGACAGTTGCGCATCGCAGTACTGCCTGCCCAGCGAGCCCAGTTGCAGGGCGAGGACCGGGTCAGAGGCCAATCGCAACGCCTCGCGCAACAGCAGATCGGGCCGGTCGGCCGGGACGCACACCCCGGCACCGGAGGCCGCCAATTCCGAGGCGGTCAGCCCGCACGAATCCGTGGCCGCCAGCACCGGTTTTCCCGACCGGAAGTAGGAGGTCAACTTGCTCGGCACCGCCATCTGCGAGACACCGGGACGTTCGTTGACCAACAACACGTCGGCGGCGCCCAACGCGGCGGGAAAGTCGGCCTCGCTCACCGGTGGCAGAAACTCCAGATTCGCCAGCCCCGCCGCTGCCTGCTGCAGACTGAATCGCTGATTTCCGTCACCGAGTAAGACGAACCGCACCCGACTGCCCAGGCGGGCAGCAAGTTCCGCGGCCGCGATCACATTCCCCAAACCCTGCTTGTGTCCCATATTGCCCGCGTGCAGAACGATGACATCGTCTTGCGCCCAGCCATGCGCCTTGCGGAATGCGTTACTCGCCAGAGGGTCCGGAGCGCCGACGTGGTTCCAGTTCCGGATCTCCCTGATCCGGCGCGCTTCGACTCTCAAGTCGCGGACCAGACCAGCCGCGAATCCGGTATGGATCACCGCGATGTCGTCGGCGGCCCGCAACGTCGCCGACTCCAGCGCGCCGAGACCTCGACTGACGGTGCGCGAGCCGATTCCGGTCTCCATGGCGCCCCTGCCGTAGAGGTCGTGCACCAGGATGCCCAGTGCCGGCCTGCGCCACGTGCATCTGACCCTGGCCACTGCTATCGATGACGCCAACAGCGTCGGCGTGACGCACAGGACGACCTCGGGTCGGCCCCAGCTGCTGGTCAGCAGCTGAAGCCCGAAGGTCAATTCCATCCCCGCACGGCCGAACCAGGACTTGCCGGAGGGCACGTAGTGGTTGAGCCGGCGGACCCGCACTCCGTCGATGTCGTCGTCGCGGCGCAACCCCCCGCCGACTCCCATCCGCTCCCATTGCGGATAGTGCGGACATCCGGTCAATACCCGGACATCGTGGCCGCGGGCAGTCAGGCCGGCAGCCAGACCCGTCGTGTAAGGGGCGATTCCGGTCGGTTCCGGCCAGTAGTTGATCCCGAGGATCGCGACCTTCACCGGCTCTAGGGCCTGCCGGGTCGGGGCATTCGGCACCGCGGCCAGCCGGCGCTTCTGTGGCAAGCGGGCCGGGCGAACCGGCGTGGACGGCGTCATCTCCACCGTCATGTGGGTGACCCCTGCCCGGCCAGCGGCACAAGAGGTTCCGAATTCGCAGAGGAGCACGACACATGGCGCAATGCCAGGCGCGCCCGCGCGATGTGTGCGAAGAACTCCGGGATACCGATGACGTACCGGCGTGCCAGTCGCCGCGGTTCCAGCAGCAACCGGTAAAGCCACTCGGTACCGGAGTTGGTCATGAACCGCGGCGCACGGGACACCTTGCCGCCGAGGAAGTCCAGGATCGCACCACCGTTGACGATCAGCACCGGGTGAGTCAGCTCATCGCGCATCCGTGCCGCGATGATCTCCTGCTTCGGCATACCCATCGCCAGGATGATGAGATCCGGTTCGGTCTGTGCGGCCAGATCCAAATACCTTTGGGGCGGATCGAAGCCGTGATGGGAGGCCACGACCGACACACCGCTGGCTTCCAGCTTCTCCGATGCGCGGTCGAGCCACGGCGCACACGTACCGAACAGCGCCACCCGGCGACCGGTGTATGCGCCGGCGATCTGCGGAATGAGATCGGTTCCGTTCATGTTCAGCCCGCTCGGCCGGCCGAAGGCCATCAGACCGAACTGCACCCCGATACCGTCGCGCAGCAACAGATCCGAGCGCAACAGGCTGTCGAACAGTTCAGGATTGCGCCACACCAGGTTCGCCGCGTTCGCGTTGACGAACGAGACCACGAATGGCCCGGCCGGATTCTGCAGCTCGTGCAACAGTCCGGCATGGGCGACCTCGTCGCCGATACAGCAGATCCGCCGATGCAACTCCACGAAGTCCTGTGCCCTTTTGTCCCCCAAGCGGATACCGGTGCCATCGCGATCCTGAACGCGCTGGAAGACCGCCTTGCCGGTCTTGATCACGATCATCACGTCACTGGTCATCGACCAGTTGTCGACGTAGGCCAGATCGAGCCGGACCGACTCCGTCCAGCTCAACCCCGCGCGCCCACTGACCTGCCAGAGCCCGGTGATACCGGGCCGAACCAGCAGCCGGCGTAGCACCTCCACGTCATAGGCCTCGACCTCCTGACGCAGTGGCGGACGCGGCCCCACGACGCTCATCTCGCGCTTGAGCACGTTGATGAACTGCGGCAGTTCATCGATGCTGAATCTCTGGAGGAAACGACCGACCGGCGTGACGGCCGGCCCGTCATCGACCGGGTGGGTGTTTCCGTCGGTGTCGATTGCCGAAAGCAGCGAGAGATCCGGACGTGGCTCACGGTCGACGACCGTGGTCCTCAGCTTGAGCATCGAGAACGGTTCGCCGTCCATGCCGATCCGGGGTACGGGCTCGAAAATCGGCCCTCGACTGGTCAATTTGATCGCTACCGCGCTCACAGCCAGGACCGGCCACGTCAGGCACAGGGCCGCAACCGCGAAGCACACGTCGAAGGCGTTCTTGCCGAACCGCTTCGCGCCGCGGTATTGCGGCTTCTCGATGTGCAGCAGTGGTAGTCCGGCAGTCGGCCGCATCACGAGGCGTGACAGTGCGACGTCCATGACGCCGGTGGACACCACCAGATCCACGCCGAGTGGTTCGAGGTCCCAGATCAGCCGGCGGATACCCCGCATGCCGAAATGTTCGGTCCCGGCGATGGCGACGGTGTCGGCATCGCACGTGCGAATCGCCGCGAGCATGTCGGATTCGCCGCCGACAATCGGGACCTGCCGACCGTTGACGGTGAGATACTCGCCGCGCGGTGGTCCGTAACCGGGCATCCCCACACCGACCACTTCATAACCGTCCGCGCTGTTCCTGGTCAGCTCACCGGCCAGGTCGGCCACCGCGTGTTCTTCTCCGAAGGCCAGCACTGCGGTCCGGCAGCCCCCGGCCACCCGCTTACGCGCGACGGCGGTCTGCCATGCCCACCTGCTCAGCACCAGGCTGACCGTGCCGACCGGTAGCGCAACCGCGAGATAGCCGCGAGCGATGTCAGCCTTGAACAGCAGGGTGACGATGGCGATCGCACCGAATGTCCAGAACGAGGCCGCCACCACGCGGCGATACTCTTCGACGCCCGTGCCGACCAGCCTGGCCGAGCGGGTGTGAAAGGCCGTCAGGGCAAAAAGCCAGCCGAGTGCGAACAACAGCGAGAAAACCAGGACGAAGTGGTGCGGGTAGCCGGCGGCGTTGAGCGGTCCACCGAATCGGACATACTGTGCGAGAAGGATCGCGCCGACCACCACCAGCGAGTCGGTGACCCGCAGCTTGGCGGCATAGCTGCGTTGCCATTTCGAGCGCCGAACCACACCGTTGAGCCGCTCTGCGTTACCGGGTGATGATCCCGCCGTTGTTCCGCCGGGCAGTTGGGTCGCCGATCCGCCTGCCCCCGCAACATCAGAATCAGGATGGGTGTCAATTGTCATCGTGTCGCCGGCTATCCCGGATCGATCTCTGCTCCGTCCGCGACAACGAACGGCATTCCCCCGAAACGTATTCCATCAGTAGGCCCCCCTGCTCTTGTAAACCGCCTGCACCGTCTTGGCGATGATCACGATGTCGCCGACCATCGACCAGTTGTCGACGTATGAAAGGTCCAAACGAACCGCTTTGTCCCACAGCAGATCTGCTCTGCCGCTGACCTGCCAGAGGCCGGTTATGCCCGGCCTGACCAGTAGCCGTCGTTGCACGTCGCTGTCGTAGGAATCGACCTCGCGCTTCAACGGCGGCCGAGGACCGACGATGCTCATCTCCCCCCGGAGGACGTTCACCAACTGCGGCAACTCGTCGATGCTGTACTTGCGCAGAATGCGACCGACAGGAGTGATACGCGGGTCGTCGCGGATCTTGAAAAGTACTCCGTCGCTCTCGTTTCGATCGAGTAGAGCCGCAAGCTGCTGATCTGCGTCCTCGACCATGGTGCGCAGTTTGAACATCGCAAATGGTGTGCCGTCGATGCCGATGCGCTCGGCTGTGTACAGCACCGGTCCGCGGCTGGTCAGTTTGATCGCCAGTGCCGCGAGCAGCAGAACTGGCATCGCGAGCACCAGCGCAAACGCCGAAAAGCACACGTCGAAGGCACGTTTCACGGATCGCTTCGCTCCACGATACTGCGGTTTGCCGACCGACAGCAGCGGCATTCCGCCGATCGGCCGGACCGTGAGACGGGAAGCGGCGACGTCCATCACCCCCGGCGCCATCAGCAGGTCGACCCCGATGGGCTCGAGCTGCCAGCTCAATCGGCGGATGTCGTGGCAGCCGAGTCGTCCGGCACCTGCGATCACGACCGTGTCGGCGCCGAGGCTGTGGATCGCCCGCAAAGCGTGGCCCTCCCCGCCGACTATGGGGATCCTGACGTCGTCGACAGTCAGGTGGTCGCCGCGGAGGCCGTCCGCGCCGAGGACGCATGCGCCGACCAGCCGGTAGCCGGATTCGACGTCGGCGACCACCTCTGCGGCGAAGTGCGCAACCGCATCGAGCTCGCCGATCGCGAGTACCGCAGTCTGGAATCGACCGTTGCGATGTTGTCGCACAGCATATTTGCGCCACATCAGTCGACTCAAAAGCAATCCGCTGATGCCGAGACCGAATGCGACCACCAGGTAGCCGCGCGACAGCTCGAGTTTCAACAGCAACTCTGCGACCGCCAGCAGCAGGAACATCCACAATGACGCGGCGATGACACGGCGGTACTCCTCGATGCCCGCTCCGATGAATCTCGGGGACCGGGTGCGGAACGCGACGAGGAATACCAACCACAGCGCGGTCAGGGCGATCGAGAACGCCGTAGGCAGGATTCCGGCGTAGTCGGTGGTGGCCGTCGTCACCGTTCCGAACCGCAGATACTGCGCTGCCGCAACCGCGGCCGCCACCACCAGGGTGTCGGTCAATCGCAGATTTGCGGCGTATCGTCGTTGCCACCTGGCGCGCTCACGCACCTGCCCGACGGCTGTTGTCCCGACCGGGTTGACTGCTCGGATAAACCCTGTTGCCGCAAACTCTTTCTCGGCAATCGGCTCGACTTCTGTACTCAATTTCAAACCCCCCAGATCGATCGCTAGTCGACCGTCACTGCTTTGGCGAGATGCCGTGGTTTGTCGACGTCGTTGTGACGGGCCAACGCGATCGACCGCGCGAGAATCTGAAGGGCCGGAGCTGCCGGTAGCGGCCCCCAGGGCACGTGCGCGCTGTCTGCCAGTGGCACAGCACCGCATCTGCCACCGATATTGACGATTCGACCGCCGCGGGCCCGTATCTCGTCGATGTTGAGCGTCAGCCGCGGCTCGCCGCTCTCGACCACCACCACCGGCGTCTCACGGTCGATCAATGCCATCGGGCCGTGCTTGATCTCCCCGGCAGGAAAGTGCTGGGCCCACTGATAGGTGAGTTCGTTCACCTTGAGCGCGCCTTCGGCGGCGTACGGAAGACCGGACCCCCTGGCGGCGAACACCAGACCGTCTGCGATCGCAAACTCCTCGCCCAACGACGGCATGACGCATTTGGCCTTGGCGATCGCTTCGAGCAGCTGATCCGGCAACCGGCGCAGGTCATCGACGAGCTGTCCCGCACCCCGCCGGGACAGGCCCCCCGCTGCGACGAGCGCCGAGATCACCAAGGCGGCGCCCGAAACAACTTGGCAAACAAAGGTCTTGGTGGCAGTGACGCCGATCTCGGCGCCGGAACCACACCCCATCACGGCGTTCGCCCGGCGCGCCAGGGCAGAGTGGCGGTTATCGGTCATCGCCAGCAGTGGTGCTGCGTAAACCGCGGGAGCGTCGACGGCGCGCAGCACATCGGCGATCTCTCCGGACTGGCTGATGGCCAGGCACAGGGTGTTCGCTTCGGCAACTTCCTCGGCGATCTCGCTGGCCACCGTGCATCGCACCGGCACGCCGCCAAGACGGCGGAACATGTTCGCGATGACCATGCCGGCGTTGTACGAACTGCCGCACGCAACGATGTGCACCCGTTCGAATGGGGCGATTCCGTAGTCGCTCCACAATGATCCGTCGACTATCGACGCGGCCATCGCGTCGACCAGAGCGCCCACCCGCTCGGGCTGCTCGTCGATCTCTTTGGCCATGAAGTCGGTGTAACCGTCGAGTCCGGTGGTCTCGCCGTTCCACACGTGCGGGAACGCCGCCGGCGGATCGGCGACGATCCCACTGCGCGACCAATGCTCAGGCCGAGACAACTCCACCACGTCGCCGTCTTCGAGCACCCAGTACTCGTCGGTCCAGTCCGCGATCGCGGTGATGTCACTGCTGGCGAAGTCGCCTTGTGGGGAACGCGCCACGAGCAATGGCGATCGATGGGCCGCGACGACAACCCGTCCGGTCTGCTGATCCATTGCCGCCAAGGCCCACGAGCCTGTTACCTCGCTCATCGCCGACTGCACCGCGGCGAACAGATCGTCGCAAAGCCGCAGGTGATCCTCGATGAGGTGGCAGAGCAGTTCACTGTCGACGACCGTCATCAGTTCGTGCCCGGATGCTGCCAGCGAATACCTGAGCCCGACAGCGTTTTCCACGACCCCGTTGTGCACCAGGCTGATGCGCCCCGTGCAGTCCCGGTGCGGATGCGCGTTCTCCTCGGTCACCGCACCGTGGGTGGCCCACCGGGTGTGTCCGATGCCGACGTTGCCCAGCTGGGGTCCGGACCACATGTCCAACATCCGTTCCAGCTCGGCGATCCG
The DNA here is from genome assembly GCA_016197405.1 of Mycobacterium sp. Taxonomy (GTDB): domain Bacteria; phylum Actinomycetota; class Actinomycetes; order Mycobacteriales; family Mycobacteriaceae; genus Mycobacterium. Next base: position 300,133 of record JACPVR010000004.1, on the reverse strand, counting down.
GCCAGTGGTGCGGAACCGGACGACGTCGCCAGCTGCGGTCTGCACCGCGATTCCAGCGGAGTCGTATCCCCGGTGCCCCAACCGCTTCAATGCCGGACGCAGATAGTCCAGCGCCGGGCCCGCCGTGCGGCAGGCAACGATGCCGCACATCACCAACCGGCCGATGTACCGCCGGCGGACCCTACCCGGCCGCGACCGATGTCGGGTGACGGCCGGTCCGGACGCTGCGGATCATCGACCCGCACTGCCGGACCGGCAGTGTGTGCTGACAGCATGAATTGTGCTGTGCTGCTTGACTTACTCGCTAATCCCCGACCCACGAGATCACTATCCGGCCCACGCGGGTTCGCGTATATGGACCGTTAGGACCAACTTTGGATTGGTCCCGGTCTAGTTCACCCGGTCCCCCGCAGGGTGTAACGCACGCTGCTGGAAAGCGCGGCAGCCTCCGCCCTGCTGTTCACACCGAGCTTCGACAACACGCTGTGAACATGGTTTTTGACGGTATGGACCGCGATGCACAGCTGAGCCGCGATCTCTCGGTTGGACATACCCATTTTCAGCATTCCGAGGATCTGGGCCTCGCGCGTGGTGAGAACTAGTTCTTTCGTTCCAGGCTGCCGCTGGGACGCCAGTGACGACAGCCTGCGCAGCAGGATCGCCGAGACTCTCGGCGAACACAACGTCTCGCCCGCAACGACTTTGCCGATCAGGTCGAGCAAGTCTTCGAAGGATTGGAAACGGGTGTGATAGCCGGCCACACCCGCCTCGGCACAGGCGACGATCACCGACTCGTCGTCCTCGGAGACCCCCATGGCAACGACCCGCACATTCGGGTCGATCTCGAGTGCCGCCCCCACCAGCATTCCGCTGTCCCGGGTTGTCACGTTGAGTAGCACGACATCTGGCCGCAAACCCTGATCAACCCGCAGCAGCGACGGAAGATCCCAGGCCACGCTCACCGATTGACCGTTCTCCCGCAAGGCACCTGCAAGGTTGTCCCGCGAGAGCGTGCAATCGTCGATGATGAGGATGCGGGCACTCGGGAAGGCGGGACGCTCGACACCAGGGGCCGGTGCAACGGCAGCGGCGTCGGTTCCCAACTGCGCGAGCTGCTTGGCACTGCCATCGCTCGGGCTGCGAGTATCGGCAAGTCCACGACCGGCCGACTGCCAATACGCAGGGTCTGCCGCCTGATTCCGGCTGGTGTCAGCGGCCACCAGATCTGGACCGATAGGCATACGCGCGACCGAACCGTAGGCCTTCATGGCGTAAGAACCCGTTCGACGTCCAAGAACTGGCGATCATAGAAATCCCCCACAAGCTGCGCCAAGTGAACGCTGGCAAACTTTTTTGTGTTGTTCGACATACCCAACCCCCTGGGATAAGCGAAAAGCCATCTGTTTGTCACGGTCTAAGAACCGTGCTGCTACCAGGGTCTAGAGCGGCAGATGACTAGTACGATAATTTACGTCGATCGCGTCCGCAATTGGGATCTGACGTCAAGTTGCAGTTTCAGCGAATATTTACTTCGTTGCTAGGTTTACACGTTTATGGATTCTGTTCAATTTTCGGCGCATTCGGCACCGTCGCCCCGAGCGCTCGTCGACGGCCCCGTCGAACCCCCCTCCAGCGAGCGGTAGCGAACCGTTGGTATCGCGAGGCGAAGAAGATGGAAGTATGCGATTGTCTTCAAATGAGTTGTCGGACAGACATTTTGAATACGAGGCCGTGGTGTGAGCCAAGCAACCGGACCGATGAATCCCGGCGATAACCACCACGCACAGGCCAGGTTCATCAAAGCGATGCAACCACTGCCCGAAGATGCCGCTACGCCTTTGCGCTTGTGCCGAGCGTGCGTGACCGGGCTACCAATTGAGCGGTCCGGAATCTCGGTCCACAGCGACGAATTCGGCCTTGAGTTTTTATCGGCCAGCGATGCCGTGGCCGAACGTCTGGAATGGAGCCAGATCACCCTGGGACAGGGCCCGGCGGTCGACGCGTTCAATACCGGCGAACCGGTTGTGGCATTAGCGCCAGGCGAGGAGGCGGATCGCTGGCCGCTGTTCGTCCGAGAACTCGACGACCAGTCCCCCGAGTCCATCTGGGCTTTGCCGCTTCAGCTCGGCGCAGTTCGCGTAGGTGTACTCGATCTCTACCGTTCCTCCCCGATACCGCTGACAGGTCGCGAGATGTCCGATGCGGTGCAAGTTGCCGAAGTGGTGACAGCTATGTTGCTGGCCGCGGGACGTTCTGGCCGGCTCGTCGCGCCTTTGACCGAATGGTGGAACCAACCACTACCCACTCGAGAAGTTCACCAGGCGACCGGGATGTTGGTCGTGCAACTGGGCGTGGGCGCGCGCGAGGCGTACGCCAGACTGCAGGCGCACGCGTTTGCCAGCGGCCGGCCGCTGGACGCCGTGGCACACGATGTGGTCTTCCGTCGACTGCGTTTCGAGGCCTCCTGACGTAAAGACTCTGGCAAGCACCTGTGACTGTGTGTCATAGTTGCTGAAGGAGAGGATTCAGGGGGATGACCCAGTACGAGGCATTAGTTCGCGCACTTACCGGATTCGCGGGGACGTTGGCGGTCGCGGATGTGGGTGAGATCACACGCTCATTGGTGCGACATCTGATGCATCTTCTGCCGGTAGAGGGCGCCAGTGTGCTCGTCGCCGATCCTGACGGTGCGCTCTCGGTCTCGGCGTCGAGCGATCCCGAGATACATGAACTCGAACAACTCCAGATCGACACCGACGCCGGCTCCGGTGTCACCGCCTACCGCACCGGCCGGGTATCGGTCATCGAGGATCTGGCCCGGCAAACTCCGTCAGCGCCGCCGTTCGAGTCGCGCGCATTCGAGCTGGGCTTTCGGTCGGTGCATGCGGTCCCGCTCCAGATTCGCGAGGAGCGCTTCGGGGCCGTCAATCTGTTCCGGCGTGACGGGGGCAGGCTGGCCACCGACCCGGTGCACGCTGCCCAGGCATTCGCCGACCTGACCAGCCTGGTGCTGCGCCAACAACGGATGATCCGGCGCATCGAGCGGGTCAACGTGGAGCTTCGCGAAGCGCTGGGCTCACGGATACAGATAGAGCAGGCAAAAGGGGTGCTGTCCGAGCGCGGTCGGCTGGATCCGGATCAGGCATTCCAGCTGATGCGGGCACATGCGCGACGGACCAACCAGCGCCTCGTCGATCTGGCGCGCGCCGTCAACGGCGGCGCCGACACCACAGCGCTGCTCAGCCCAGGATGAGACCTGACGTGGGGACGCCGGTTCCCGCCGTGACGAGCACATGCTCGACATCGGGCACCTGGTTGACCGAAGTGCCGCGCAGCTGGCGCACACCCTCGGCGATACCGTTCATCCCGTGGATGTAGGCCTCGCCGAGCTGACCACCGTGGGTGTTGATCGGCAGCCTGCCACCGATCTCGATGGCGCCATCGGCGATGAAGTCCTTGGCCTCGCCCCAACCACAGAAACCCAACTCCTCCAGCTGGATGAGCGTGAAGGGAGTGAAGTGGTCATAGAGGATGGCGGTCTGGATATCGCTCGGTTTGAGCCCGGACTGCGCCCACATCTGCCTGCCGACCAGACCCATCTCGGGCAGCCCGTCGAGCTCGGGGCGGTAGTAGCTGGTCATCGAGTACTGATTGGGGCTCGACCCCTGCGCGGCGGCCTCGATGATCGCCGGGCGATGCTTGAGGTCCTTTGCCCGCTCCGGTGAGGTGATGACGATCGCGACACCACCGTCGGTCTCCTGACAGCAGTCCAGCAGCCGTAACGGTTCGGCGATCCACCTCGAGGCCTGGTGCTCCTCGATGGTGATCGGCTTCTCGTAGAAGTAGGCCTTCGGATTCTTCGCCGCATGCTTGCGATCGGCGACCGAAATCGCTCCGAAATCCTTGCTGGTGGCACCCGAGAGATGCATATAGCGCTTGGCGATCATCGCGACCTGTGCCGCAGGTGTGGAAAGCCCATGCGGGTAGGAGAACGAGTTGTCCACCCCGGTCGAGTCGGCGTTCTCCACCAGTCGCATCTGCACCTGGCCGAATCGCATCCCCGAACGCTCGTTGAACGCACGATAGGCGACAACACAATCGGCGACACCGGTCGCGACCGCGATGGCGGCCTGCTGGACGGTCGCACACGCCGCGCCACCGCCATGGTGGATCTTGGAGAAGAACTTCAGCTCACCGATTCCGGTGGCGCGGGCGATGGCGACCTCGGTGTTGGAATCCATCGTGAACGTCGTCATACCGTCCACGTCCGCCGGTGTCAGGCCCGCGTCGTCGAGTGCGTCGAGAACTGCCTCCGAAGCCAGTCGCAATTCGCTGCGGCCGGAATTCTTCGAGAAGTCGGTGGCGCCGATACCGACGATCGCCGCCTTCCCGGAAAGTTCACCGCCCATCAGGCGTTGCCTCCGATTGTCAATGTGGCCGTGGCGATCACATGGTCACCCAGGCTGTTGCTGCCGACGACCTTCACCGTGATCAGCCCGTCCTCGACGGCGGTGACCTCACCTGTGAACGTCACGGTGTCATAGGCGTACCACGGCACACCCAGCCGCAGACCGATCGATTTGATCAACGCGTTGGGCCCGGCCCAGTCGGTGATGAAGCGTTGCACCAGACCGGTGTCGGTCAAGATGTTGACGAAGATGTCCTTGGAACCCTTGGCCTGCGCCTTGTCCCGGTCATGATGCACGTCCTGGTAGTCACGCGTGGCGATCGCCGTCGAGACGATGAACGTCGGATCACCGTAGAGAACGAGTTCGGGCAGTTTGGTGCCCACCTCGATGACGCCGGTCATGCTGCGCCTCCCGCAGGCTCCCATGCGTAGTTGCTCCAGGCCGGGCCGACATCATTGGCCGGGAAGTCGATATACATGGCGCGCACCGGCATCCCGATCTCCACGCCGGCGGGATCGACATTGCGCAATTCCCCGAGCATCCGCACACCCTCTTCGAGTTCGACCAGCGCGATGACGAACGGCAGAGTGCGGCCGGGAACTTTCGGCGCGTGGTGCACCACGAAGCTGAAGACGGTGCCCTTGCCACTGGCCACCACATATTCGGTCGGCAGTTCTTTTTCCTGCCACAGCGCGGGAACCGGCGGATGCACGAGCGTGCCGTCGCCGCGCTTCTGGATGCGCAGTTCGTGCACCGCGACACCGTCCCAGAAGAATTTGGTGTCCTTCGACGATGCCGGACGCATCGCGGAATCGGCGTCGAGATCATCGGGGACAGTCGACGGCGACTTGTCGGCCTGCCCCGACTCATCTTTCTGCGAGGGAATGAATTTCATGATGCGCCACATCATTTCGGCGACATCCTCATCGCCGACCGACCAGGTGATGGTCTGCGTGATGAAGAACGCCTCGCCGAGTGCGGTGCGTTTCGGGCCGACCACATCGGTCAGTTCGGCAGCGACGCTCACCTGCTCGCCGGGCCTGATGTAGCGATGATAGGTCTGCTCACAGTTGGTGGCGACGACACCGATATAGCCTGCGTCGTCGAACAATTGGAGAATCTTGCCGAGCGGATCGTCATCGGGTCGTACCCCGCCCAGACCCATCATGGTCCACACCTGGATCATCGCCGGCGGTGCGACCACACCGGGATGGCCGGCGGCCTTGGCCATCGCCTCGTCGTGGTAGATCGGGTTCTTGTCGCCGATGGCGTCGGTCCAGTGGTCGATCATCGGCTGGTTGACCGGATGGCGGCCGAGCCGCGGCTTGCTGCGTCCTTCAGCCTTGACCCGCTCCGCCGCCTGCTGGATATCCTCGATGCTCATCGCGGAACCCGCGGTACCTTGAGTCCCGACGCCGCGATCATCTCCCGCATCACCTCGTTGACACCGCCGCCGAACGTGATGACCAGGTTTCGCTTGGTCTGGCTGTCGAGCCAGCTGAGCAGTTCGGCGGTCTCCGGATCTGCCGGATTACCGTGTGTACCAACGATTTCCTCGGCAAGCCGGCCCGCGTACTGGATGCGCTCGGTGCCGAAGACCTTGGTGGCGGCAGCATCCGCGACATCGATCGTCTCGCCCGACGCGGCAACCTGCCAGTTGAGCAGCTCGTTGATGCGCCACATCGCTTTGAGCTCGCCGAGCGAGCGCTTGACGTCGTCGTGGTCGAGTGGGGTGTCCCCATTGCTGCCCGGCTTGGACGCCCACGCGTGTACCCGGTCGTAGAGCGCCGCGAACCGTCCAGCCGGCCCGAGCATCACCCGCTCGTTGTTGAGCTGGGTGGTGATCAGCCGCCAGCCACCGTTCTCTTCACCGACCAGCATGTCGGCAGGCACCCGCACGTCGTTGTAGTACGTGGCGTTGGTGTGGTGGGCACCGTCGGACAGGATGACCGGCGTCCAGGAGTAGCCCGGATCCTTGGTGTCGACGATGAGAATCGAAATGCCCTTGTGTTTCACCGCATCCGGGTCGGTGCGGCAGGCCAGCCAGATGTAGTCGGCATCGTGCCCGCCGGTGGTCCACATCTTCTGACCGTTGACGATGTACTCGTCGCCCTGCTTGACCGCGGTGGTCCGCAGCGAGGCCAGGTCGGTACCGGCTTCCGGTTCGCTGTAACCGATGGCGAAGTGCACCTCGCCGGCCAGGATCGCGGGCAGGAACTTCTTCTTCTGAGCCTCGGTCCCGTACTGCTGCAACGTGGGGCCGACGGTCTGCAGAGTCACCGCGGGCAGCGGTACGTCGGCACGCTGGGCCTCGTTGACGAAGATCGACTGCTCGATGGGGCCGTAGCCCAGGCCGCCGTATTCCTTGGGCCAACCGGCACCCAGCTTCCCGTCGGAACCCATCCGCTTGATGATCGCCCGATAGGCCTCGTTATGCCGGTCGGACTCCATCGCTTGAGCTTCCTCAGGCGAGATCAGATTTGAAAAGTATTCGCGCAGTTCGGCTTGCAGCTGCTTCTGTTCGGGCGTCAGCTCGATAAACATTACGCTCCCACCAGTTCCAGGCGATGTTGTCTACCACCCAATAACCGGGTGAGGTCCTTGATCGACTCGTAGTACCGGTGCATCGGATAGGTGATGTCCATCCCCATGCCGCCGTGCAGATGGTGACACAGCTGCATGACGGGCGGTGCCTGGGAGGTCACCCAGTAGCCGAGGACGTCAAGGTCTTCGGTGGCGTCGCGGCCTTCGGACAGCAACCAGGACACCGACGTCGACGCCAGCGTGATCGTCCGCGAGGCGATGTAGATCTCGGCGAGCTGCGCTGCGACGGTCTGGAACGTCGACAGCGGCTTGCCGAATTGGTGCCGGTTGGCGACGTAGTCGGCGGTGAGCCGCAGCGCTCCCGCCACCAGGCCGGAAGCGTAAGCGCCGACCGCGGCCACCACCAGCTGATTCAGCCGGCGCACAGAATCACTGCCGCCCAACACATCTGCGTCTGCGACCGGAGTGTCGGCGAACGTGACGACGTATTCGTCGGAGTGATTCGACGTCGGGGTCTTCGTCACGCCCACACCATCTGCCTTGGGCGAGACCACGACCACGCCGCTATCGGTGCTGACGACGATCCACTCCGCCTGCTCCGCATAGGCAACGGCCACTTTGGTGCCGTTGAGCTTGCCATCCGCCAGCCGCGTGGTGGGCCGCTCCGGCAGCGAGTGCCCCGGCTCGTTGAGCGCGGCGGTCAGTACCGCGCCCTTGGCGACGCCGGCCAGGTAGCGATCCTGTTGAGAGTCCGAGGCCAAGTCCAGCAGCGGAAGCAGACCCAGACCCAGCGTCGCGAACGCGGGACTGATGTTGCCGAACCTGCCGATCTGGGTCAGCGCCGAGGTGATCTCGGCCAGCCCGAGACCATCGCCGCCGAGCCGCTCCGGGACGCCGAATGCCACGACGCCGCCATTGACCAGCGCTTCCCAGCTGTTGTCACGTTCGAGTGCCGACGTCACCACATCGGTGACAGCCTGCTGCCCTTCGTCCGGACTGAAGTCCACGAAGAATCCTCCTTGATCCGTTCGCGTACGCGAAAAGTCCTAGCGCGCAGCCGCGCCGGTGTAATCGACCTGCCAGTGTTTGATGCCGTTGAGCCATCCTGACATCAACCGCTCGGGCTCGCCGATGGGCTTGAGGTCGGGCATGTGATCGGCGACCGCATTGAAGATCAGGTTGATGGTCATCCTGGCCAGGTTCGCACCGATGCAGTAGTGCGCGCCAGTACCACCGAAGCCGACCTGCGGATTCGGATCGCGCAGGATGTTGAAGTTGTGCGGGTCCTCGAAGACCTCTTCGTCGAAGTTGGCGGAGCGGTAGGACATGACGACCCGCTGCCCCTTCCTGATCTGCACACCGGCGAGCTCGGTGTCGACGAGGGCGGTGCGCTGGAACGCCGATACCGGGGTGGCCCAGCGGATGATCTCGTCGGCGGCCGTCGCGGGCCGTTGGGACTTGTAGATCTCCCACTGCTCGGGGTGCTGGGAGAACGCGATCATGCCGTGCGTTATCGAGTTGCGGGTGGTCTCGTTGCCTGCCACCGCGAGCATCACGACGAAGAATCCGAACTCGTCGTCGGAGAGTTTCTCACCGTCGATATCAGCCTGGATCAGGGTGGTGACGATGTCGTCGGTGGGATTCTTCGAGCGCTCCTCGGCCATCTTCATGGCGTAGGTGATCAACTCGAACGACGACATCGCCGGATCGACGTCGGCGTACTCGGGATCCTCACCGGCGGTCATCTCGTTGGACCACCGGAACAGCTTGTCGCGATCCTCCTGCGGAACACCCAGCAGTCCGGCGATGGCCTGCAGCGGCAGCTCGCAGGACACCTGCTCGACGAAGTCGCCGGAGCCTTCCGACGCCGCCGTCTTGGCGATGTTCTGGGCGCGCTCGGCGAGCTCGGCCTCCAGCCGCCCGACAGCGCGCGGGGTGAAACCGCGGGAGATGATCTTGCGCAGACGCGTGTGCTGCGGCGCGTCCATATTGAGCAGGACGGCCTTCTGCAGATCGATGGCGTCGCGCGTCATCCCCTGCGGCCAGGTCGGGATGGCACCGTCCGGCGAGCTGCCGAAGATGTCACTGCGCTTGGACACCTCTTTGACATCGGCGTGCTTGGTGACGAGCCAGTAGCCTTTGTCGCCGAAGCCACCGGTGCCACCGGGGACGTCAACCCAGTGCACGGGCTCGGACTTACGGAGCTCGGCGAGCTCGGCCACGGGCAGCCGCTCGAGGTTGAGGTTCGCGTCAAGGAAGTCGAAGTCGGCCGGAATCATATGCGGGTCGCCTTTCTGGAGAAACACCGCGTGGTCTCCTCAATTGCAACGTGTTCTAGTGCCAGTAAAACACGGCTCCGCCGCAGATCAAAGGCGCAGGAGAATCGCAGCTTGTCAGACCAATATAACGTGTTCTAGCCTGGCCGAATGGGTAACCCTGTCATCGTCGAAGCCACCCGCAGTCCCATCGGCAAGCGCAACGGCTGGCTCTCCGGCCTGCATGCCACCGAGCTGCTCGGCGCCGTTCAGAAGGCCGTCGTGGACAAAGCCGGGATCGACGCCGGAGAGGTCGAACAGATCATCGGCGGCTGTGTCACGCAGTACGGCGAGCAGTCCAACAACATCACCCGCGTCGCCTGGCTGACGGCAGGACTGCCCGAACATGTCGGCGCCGCCACCGTGGACTGCCAGTGCGGCAGCGCGCAGCAGGCCAATCACCTCATCGCCGGTCTCATCGCGACCGGTGCCATCGACATCGGCGTCGCCTGCGGTATCGAGGCCATGAGCCGCGTCGGTCTGGGCGCCAACGCAGGCCCCGACCGCTCCAAAATCCGGGCCGCGTCCTGGGATATCGATATGCCCGATCAGTTCAGTGCCGCCGAGCGAATCGCCGCCCGCCGCGGCATCACCCGCGCCGACCTGGACGCCTTCGGCCTGGCGTCGCAGCAGAAGGCCAAACAGGCCTGGGCCGAGGGCCGTTTCGACCGCGAGATCACGCCCATCGAGGCGCCGGTGCTCGACGAGAACAAGCAACCCACTGCCGAACGACACATGGTCAGCAAGGACCAGGGTCTGCGCGACACCACCCTGGAAGGCCTCGCGGGCCTCAAACCGGTCATGGAAGGCGCGCTGCACACCGCAGGCACGTCCTCGCAGATCTCCGACGGCGCCGCCGCGGTGCTCTGGATGGACAGCGACGTGGCCAAGGCCCACGGTTTGCGTCCGCGCGCCCGGATCGTCAGTCAGGCACTGGTCGGTTCGGAGACCTACTACCACCTCGACGGCCCGGTGCAGTCGACCGCCAAGGTGCTGGAGAAGGCCGGGATGAAGATCGGGGACATCGACGTCGTCGAGATCAACGAGGCTTTCGCGTCGGTGGTGTTGTCCTGGGCTCGCGTGCACGAGGCCGATATGGACAAGGTGAATGTCAACGGTGGTGCCATTGCCCTGGGACACCCGGTCGGCTCCACCGGTGCCCGGCTCATCACCACCGCGTTGCACGAGTTGGAGCGCACCGACAAGAACACCGCGCTGATCACGATGTGCGCCGGCGGAGCTCTGTCTACTGCCACCATCATCGAACGGATCTGACATGGGCCTGCCCGCTCCCAGCGTGGCGAAGTCAACTGCCACCATCATCGAACGGATCTGACATGGGCCTGCCCGCTCCCAGCGTGGCGAAGTCAACTGCCACCATCATCGAACGGATCTGACATGGCCGCGCCCGCGGTGTTCACCGAAGCCGAGCGCATCGCCGTCGCGCAGGGCTACATCGACGCTCTCGTCAGCCACCAGGCCGATGCGGTGGCGTTCGCTCCGGACTGCACCCGCGTCGAGGTCGGTCTCAAGACCGGATTCTCCGGAAATCACCTGCGCCGCAGCCTCAACGGTGGCCTGCAGTACCGCGTCATCGCCTCGGCGAGCACACCGGAATTCACCGTCTCCGGTGACGAGGTGCGGGCACGTTTCGAGTTGACGACCAAACCGTCGCTGGCCGGCCGGCGCGTCGGGGCTCGGATCGACGAGACTTTCCTGATCCCGGCCACCGACGGCCGCATCCACCACATCCGGGCCAGCATTCGCCCGTTTCTCACACGATAGGGTCGCCCGATGGCCAACGCGTCACGTCCACTCAAGCCCAAGCAGATCGAGAGTCTGAACTCGGCGAAGGTCGGCACCGCGATCAAGTGGATGTCGAAGGCCAACACCTGGATCTTCAAGAAGACCAACGGCAAGCTCGGCAACAAGTTCCTCAAAGGGGCCGAGGTGGGAATCCTCACCACGATCGGCCGCAAGTCCGGTGAGCCGCGCGACTCGCCGCTGCTCTTCCTGCAGGAGGGCGAGCGCATCGTTCTCGTTGCCTCCCAAGGGGGTCGGGCCACCAACCCGATGTGGTACCTGAACCTCAAGGCCAATCCGGCGGTCCGCTTTCAGACCAAGAAGCAGACGCTGCAACTGACCGCGCGTGAGGCCACCGATCCCGAACGCGACGAGTACTGGCCCAAACTGGACGCGATGTATCCGGACTTCGCCAACTACCGGTCCTACACCGACCGGAAGATCCCGATCATCATCTGCGAGCCGTAGAGCTCGGTTATCGTTTGCCCCGCAGGCACAGCAGACGGGGCATCTGATGCACAGACTTCTCGGCGCGGTCACCCTCCGGCGCACGGCCCGCCGGGTCTCGATGGTCGCAGTGGCCGTTGTACTGACGGCCCTCGTGTTCGCCGTAACGGCGATCGGCGCCGCCGGCGCGATGACACTGACCTTCGTCCGGCACGCGGAATCGCAGGCCAACGCCGACGGGATCATCGACACCTCGGTACCCGGGCCGGACCTCAGTGCCGCCGGTCAGGCGCAGGCCGCCGCCATCGTCAGCGACCTCATCGCCAAGGATTTCGACGGTTTCTACGCCTCCGACATGGTCCGGACCCAGCAGACCGCCGCACCGCTGATCGCCGCGGGAACGCCCGAGCAGCTGCACATCCTGGCCGGACTGCACGAGATCGACGCCGGCATCTTCGAGGGCTCGTCGGAGGATCAAGGCATCGGCCGGATCGGATATGTCGTGTCGCCGTTCCTCTGGGTGCTGGGCGCACGGTTCGCACCACTGCCGGGTTCCACCGATGCCGACGGCAACGCCTTCGACGAACGCGTCGACGACGCCGTCGAGACCATCTACGACAGCGGCGACCAGAATGCGGTGGCGTTCGCGCACGGTGCGACGATCATGTTCTGGGTCCTGATGAACGTCGACAATCCCGATATCGCACTGCTGCTGACCCACCAGCTCGACAACACCGAATCGGTGGTGATCACCGGGAGCCCCGATGACGGGTGGACCCTGGTGAACTGGGGCGGCGTCACGGTCGACGCCGATCCGTCGTTTGCCACCAAGATGTTCGTCGACTTCCGGAACTGGGTGACACCGCAGCAGACCAGTCTCTACGAACTCAGCAAGGCGATCCGCGCCGGCGACCTGCGCAGGACCGTACAGGCGATCGGCACCGGTCTGACCCACCTCGTGGTGTCGACGATCGATTTCGGCAAAGCGGTTGTCCGCGATGTCGTCGACGCCGTGCATGACCTGATCCCGAACCGGACCGGTGCGGTGCCGGTGTCGGCTGCAGTGGCAACCGGTGGGGCTGACGAGTCTGACCCTGTGACGATTCCGGCCCGGCCCGCGGCCCGAGCCGACCTGCCCGCAGCGGGAGACGAGCAGGTCTTCAAACCCGAGCGGGTCGAGGCGGCGCTGACCGATGCCGAACCCGCAACGACGGCTGAGCCGATGACGAAGCTCCCGAAAATGGTTGACGACGAAAAGGATTCAGCCGAGCCGGACAGCACCGTCGCCGATACCGAGTCCGACGAGGCTACCGACTCCGAGCCGCGGTCCGACCTGAGCGAAGTCTCGGCGGACAGCACGAAGGCTGACACACCGGACACACCGGAAATCCATGCGGACAAGTCCACCGGCGACAGCGTCACCAAGAGCGGCACCGACGGCGCTGCCCAGAAGGATGCGGCCTAGGCGCCGTAGACCGGCACCGCCGGACGGGCCTTGGCCAGCAGATCGGCGACCACAGGTCCCAGCTCGGCGGGATCCCACTTGGCGCCCTTGTCGATCTGCGGGCCATGCGCCCAGCCCTCGGCGACACGGATCTTGCCGCCTTCGACCTCGAAGACCTTGCCGGTGACATCGCGAGCCTCGACACTTCCCAACCACACCACCAGCGGAGAGATGTTCTCCGGTGCCATGGCGTCGAAATCATCGTCCTGCGTTGCCATCATGTCGGCGAACACCGTCTCGGTCATCCGGGTACGGGCCGACGGGGCGATGGCGTTGACACTGACGCCGTAGCGCCCCATCTCGGCGGCAGCCACCAGCGTCAGGGCCGCGATACCGGCCTTGGACGCGCTGTAGTTGGCCTGCCCGACACTGCCTTGCAGGCCCGCGCCGGAACTGGTGTTGATGATGCGGGCGTCGACGGTCTCGCCGGCCTTCGACTTGGCGCGCCAGTACGCGGCGGCGTGCTTCATGGTGGCGAAGTGCCCCTTGAGGTGCACGGCGGTGACGGCGTCGAACTCTTCCTCGGTGGCGTTGGCGAACATCCGGTCCCGCACGATGCCCGCGTTGTTCACCAGGACGTCGAGGGTGCCGAAAGCGTCGACAGCGGTCTGGATGAGACCTTCGGCCTGCGCCCAGTCCGCGACATTGGCACCACTGGTGACGGCTTCGCCACCGGCAGCGACGATCTCGTCGACGACACCCTGTGCGGCACTGCCACCACCAGCAGGCGATCCGTCGAGGCCGACCCCGATATCGTTGACCACCACGCGGGCGCCCTCAGCGGCGAATGCCAGTGCGTGGGCGCGGCCGATGCCGCCGCCTGCGCCCGTCACGATGACCACACGACCGTCGAGCAGTCCCATATCCGTTGTCTCCTTTGTTATTTGATTGCCGTCGTAGTGGCCAGATAGTGCGGTGGCTCTCCGCCACCATGCACCTCCAGTGACGCACCACTGATGTATGACGCGGCGTCGGACGCCAAAAATGCTGTGGCCCAGCCGATATCCTCGGGCTTGGCGAGCCTGCCCAGCGGTACGTTGCGGGATATCGCCGCGATCGAGTCGGCGTCGCCGTAGAACAATTCGGACTGCTCGGTTTCGACCATGCCGACCACGACCGAGTTCACCCGGACCTTGGGTGCCCACTCCACCGCGAGCGTCTTGGTGAGGTTGTCGATACCGGCCTTGGCCGCACCGTAGGCCGCGGTTCCCGGCGTCGGCCGATGCCCGCTGACGCTGGAGATGTTGACGATCGATCCACCGCGGTCCTGTTTCTGCATGACCGCATTCGCGTGCGAGGCAACCGAAAGCGGCCCGAGCAGGTTGAGTTCGACGATCTTGGTGCTGAACTTTGCCGAAGCCTGATCGGCCGGGACGTACGGCGATCCACCGGCGTTGTTGACGACGACGTCGAGGCGTCCGTGCGCGGCCACAATGGTGTCGATGAGCGCTTTGACCGAATCGTCGTCGCGCACGTCGCAGGGGTGGAACTCATAGGGCGAGCCGTCGACGGGGCGACGGGCACAGGTCACGACTGTGGCTCCCTGAGCTGCGAAGACAGCGCTGATACCGGCGCCGACGCCGCGCACCCCGCCGGTCACCAGGACCACGCGGCCATCCAGTTGCAGATTGATTCCAGCCTCGTCGGTCACTGTGCTAGCGTACCAAGCAAGTGCTTGCTTAGGTAGCCACCCTCCCAGGAAGTGACGCAGGAGTCCCCCATGACGATCACCACCAAGACCGTCGAACCGGGCATCGTCTCGGTCACCGTCGACTACCCCAAGGTCAACGCCATCCCGTCGAAGGGCTGGTTCGAACTCGGCGACGCCATCACCGCGGCAGGCCGGGACCGCAGCACCCACGTGGTGATCCTGCGGGCCGAGGGTCGCGGCTTCAACGCCGGCGTCGACATCAAGGAAATGCAGAACACCGAGGGCTTCACGGCGCTCATCGACGCCAACCGCGGCTGCTTTCACGCCTTCCGCGCGGTGTACGAGTGCGAGGTGCCCGTCGTCGCGGCCGTCAACGGATTCTGCGTCGGCGGCGGCATCGGACTGGTCGGCAATGCCGACGTCATCGTCGCATCCGATGACGCGATATTCGGGCTACCCGAGGTCGAACGCGGCGCTCTCGGTGCAGCGACGCACCTGTCCCGGCTGGTCCCCCAGCACATGATGCGCCGACTGTTCTTCACCGCCGCCACCGTCGACGCGGCAACGCTGCACCACTTCGGTTCGGTGCACGAGGTGGTTCCGCGAGCCGACCTCGACGAGTCCGCCCTGCGGGTCGCGCGCGATATCGCCGTCAAGGACACCCGGGTCATCCGTGCGGCCAAAGAGGCCCTCAACCTCATCGACGTGCAACGGGTCAACTCCAGCTATCGCATGGAGCAAGGCTTCACCTTCGAACTCAACCTGTCCGGAGTGTCCGATGAGCATAGGGATGCGTTCGCCGGCACGGCCAAAGGGGAAAAGGCATGACAGATAAGCGAACAACGCTCGATGACGCGGTCTCATCGATCGAGAGTGGGATGACCATCGGCATCGGCGGCTGGGGATCGCGCCGCAAGCCGATGGCCTTCATCCGGGCGCTGCTGCGCACCGATGTCACCGACCTGACCGTCGTCACCTACGGCGGGCCCGACCTGGGCCTGCTGTGTTCGGCAGGAAAGGTCAAGCGGGTCTACTACGGTTTCGTGTCACTGGACTCCCCGCCGTTCTACGATCCGTGGTTCGCCAAGGCACGCACCACCGGCGCCATCGAGGCCCGCGAGATGGATGAGGGCATGGTCCGCTGCGGTCTGCAGGCAGCCGCACAACGCCTACCGTTCCTGCCCATCCGCGCCGGTCTGGGCAGCGGTGTGCGCGAATTCTGGGGTGACGAACTCAAGACCGTGCGCTCGCCCTACCCCACCGGCGACGGCTACGAGGAACTCATCGCCATGCCCGCACTGAACCTGGATGCCGCCTTCGTGCACATGAATATCGCCGACGCACAAGGCAATGCCGCCTATACCGGGATCGACCCCTACTTCGACGACCTGTTCCTGATGGCCGCGCAGCGGCGCTTCCTGTCCACCGAGAAGGTGGTGTCCACCGAGGAACTGGTCAAAGCCGTTCCACCGCAGGCACTGTTGATCAACCGGATGATGGTCGACACCCTCGTCGAGGCACCCAACGGTGCCCACTTCACCACGGCTGAACCGGATTACCGGCGTGACGAGAAGTTCCAGCGCCACTACGCCGAGGCCGCGGGCTCCGACGAGAGCTGGCAGGAGTTCGTCGCCACCTACCTGTCCGGCAGCGAAGCCGACTATCAGGCCGCGGTGCGTTCATTCGCCGAAGCACAGGCCTCAATGAAGAAGTCGGCTGAAAATGGAGGAGCCAAGTGATTTCCGTGAGCCGCGCCGACGTGTGCGCAGTCGCCTGCGCCGAACTGTTCCGCGACGCCGGCGAGATCATGGTCTCGCCGATGACCACCATCGTCTCGGTCGGCGCCCGGCTGGCCCGGTTGACCTTCTCCCCCGACATCGTGCTGACCGACGGCGAGGCCCGCCTGCTGGCCGACACCCCGGCGATCGGCGCTGTCGGCGCCATCGAAGGCTGGATGCCGTTCGGCCGGGTCTTCGAGACCCTGGCCTGGGGCCGCAGGCATGTGGTGATGGGCGCCAACCAGATCGACCGGTTCGGCAACCAGAACCTGTCGGCGTTCGGGCCCGTACAGCACCCGACGCGCCAGATGTTCGGTGTACGCGGCGCGCCGGGTAACACCATCAACCACGCCACCAGCTATTGGGTGGGCAACCACTCCAAGCGGGTGTTCTGCGACAACGTCGACATCGTCTCGGGAATCGGCTGGGACAAAGTCGATCCCGACAACCCGGCCTACCGGTTCGTCGATGTCTACCGCGTGGTCTCCAACTTGGGCGTCTTCGATTTCAACGGACCCGACCACGCCATGCGGGCGCTGTCCCTGCATCCCGGTGTGGAACCCGAGCAGGTCGCCGAGAACACCTCCTTCGAGGTGCACGGTCTGGCCGAGGCCGGTACGACGCGGCTGCCCACGCACGATGAGCTTCGACTCATCAGCGAAGTGATCGATCCGAAATCGTTGCGGGACAAAGAAGTCAAGGTCTGATATGGGCAAGTTGCGGACACCGCTGACCGAACTGGTCGGTATCGAGCATCCGGTGGTACAGACCGGCATGGGCTGGGTGGCGGGCGCACGTCTGGTCGCAGCCACCGCCAATGCCGGCGGCCTGGGCATCCTGGCGTCGGCGACGATGACACTCGACGAGCTGGCGACCGCGGTGACGAAGGTCAAGGCCGCCACCGACAAACCCTTCGGCATCAACATCCGTGCCGACGCCGGCGACGCGAATGACCGCGTCGACCTCCTGATCCGCGAAGGAGTCAAAGTCGCCTCCTTCGCCTTAGCACCCAAACCCGACCTGATCGCGCGCCTCAAAGAGGCCGGCGTGGTGGTCATTCCGTCGGTCGGCCTGGCCAAGCACGCCAAGAAGGTCGCGGGGTGGGGTGCCGATGCCGTGATCGTGCAGGGCGGCGAGGGCGGCGGGCACACCGGACCGATCGCCACGACGCTGTTGCTGCCGTCGGTGCTCGATGCCGTCGCCGACACCGGTATGCCGGTCGTCGCCGCAGGAGGATTCTTCGACGGTCGCGGCCTGGCCGCGGCGCTGTCCTACGGTGCCGCCGGCGTCGCGATGGGCACGCGCTTCTTGCTCACCTCGGATTCGACGGTCCCCGACGACGTCAAGAAGCGCTACCTGGCCTCAGCGCTGGACGGCACCGTGGTCTCCACCCGCGTCGACGGCATGCCACACCGGGTGCTGCGAACCGGGCTGGTGGAGAAGCTGGAGGGCGGCTCGCGGGTCCGGGGATTCACCGCGGCCATCGGTAACGCGCAGAAGTTCAAGAAGATGACCGGCATGACGTGGCAGTCCATGATCCGCGACGGGCTCGAGATGCGACACGGCAAGGATCTGACGTGGTCGCAGGTCGTGATGGCTGCAAACACCCCGATGCTGCTCAAAGCCGGTTTGGTCGACGGCAATACCGACGCGGGCGTGCTGGCATCGGGCCAGGTCGCAGGCATTTTGGATGATCTGCCGTCCTGCGCGGAGCTGATCGAGAAGATCGTGGACGACGCCGTCACACACCTCCGGGGCGCATCGTCCTTCATCGTGGAGTGAAGCGATAAGCTTCATATCAACAAAATGAAGCTATTCTCTTCATGTGACCGATATGAAGGTAGGCGCTTCAGTTGATCGTTCCGCCGGACCGGTGGCGACGCTCATCGGTGATGTGGTGGGGTCGCGCGAGTACCCCGACCGCCGTGGGCTGCACCAGACCCTGACCACCACGTTGACAACGCTGGAGTCGGTGGCGCGCGGTGCGGTGGACGCGCCCGCGCTCACGGTCGGCGACGAATTCCAGGGGAGCTACCGCACCGTCGGCGCCGCGATCGACGCCGCCCTGAACCTGCGGCTGGCGCTGGCACCGACCATCGACATCCGATTCGGTGTCGGCTGGGGCGCGGTCACCAAGCTCGACACCGCATCCGGGATCCAGGACGGTCCCGGCTGGTGGGCTGCCCGCGATGCCATCGAGTGGACGGCAACCGCGCAGAAGCAACCCGGCCTGGCGCATGTGCGCACGGCCTTCCGCAGTGCGACGGCGCTCGGCGACGCCGAGAAACGATCGATCGCGGCCGTCAACGCCGCCCTGATGTGTCGGGACCATCTGCTTGGATCACTCGACGACCGGTCCCTGCGGATCCTCGCCGGACTGCGGGCCGGCCTCACCAAGAAGGAGTTGGCCGTGGCCGAGGGCATCAGCGCATCAGCGGTGTCCCAGCGCGCCAACAAGGCCGGCCTCGACCTGATCCTGCTGGCGTCCGCACAATTGCGGGATATGCCGTGAGTGCTCTCGCGGTTTTCCTGATCGCGGTCGGAATCGCCGATATCTGCACCCGCCTGACCCACCGGCGCCGGTTCTCCGTGTTCGCCGGCCCGGTGACGGTCGCGGTTTTCGCGGCACTGGCCGGCCTGTGGCATCTCGGCGATATCGTCCTGCTGTCGCTGGCCGCCGCCGCCAGTGTCGCGTGGGTACTGCTCGGCACTCGTACCGACCGGACCGGCAGCCATCACGGGGCGCCGCTGACGGTATTCGGTGTGACCGTCGGGGTCTTGATGTTGCTTTCCGGATGGACCACACCGGTGGGCGCGCTCGTCACACGCTGGCTGGACTGGACCGGAGTCGACGTCGAACCCGCCCGGGCACTGATGGTCATCGGTGTGGTGCTGCTGCAACTGGTCACCGGGAACAACCTGGTCCGGCTCATCCTCGGAGCGGTCGGCGCGGTCCGGGCAGAAGGCCAGCCGCAACCGTCGGACCGGCTCAAGGGCGGCCGGCTGCTGGGGCCGATGGAGCGGCTGCTGATCGTCGGACTGGGTCTGGCCGGGCAGATCGGTGCCGCGTCGGCGGTCGTCGCGGCCAAGGGCATCATCCGGTTTCCGGAACTGTCCGCGCAGCGCAAAGAGGACACCGCCAGCACGGGTATCGACGAGGTCACCGAATACTTCCTGGTGGGCAGTTTCGCGAGCTGGATCGTGGCGATGGCGGGACTCGCATTGGCCTGGCCCTGATTTGGCTGAACCGGCAGTGACGGCGGACCGGCGTTCCTAGACTCGCACCGACATCGACGTCGAGCTGGGAGCCCGCCATATGAAAAGCAATGCCGCCATCTTGTGGGAGTACGGAGGCGACTGGACGGTCGAGGAGATCGATCTGGATCCGCCACAGGACGGCGAGGTCCTGGTGTCGTGGGAGGCCACCGGGCTGTGCCACTCCGACGAGCATGTCCGCACCGGCGACCTACCTGCGCCGCTGCCACTCATCGGCGGTCACGAGGGGGCGGGCATCGTCGTCGAAGTCGGGCCGGGAGTCCGGGATCTGCAGGTCGGCGACCATGTGGTGGCATCGTTCCTGCCCGCGTGCGGACGCTGCCGATTCTGTTCGACGGGCCATCAGAATCTGTGCGACCTGGGCGCGATGATCATGACCGGCACCCAGCTCGACGGAAGTTACCGCAGGCGCACGCGCGGTCAGGACCTCGGTGTGATGGCTCTCGTCGGCACCTTCTCGCAGTACGGCACGGTGCCCGACGCCTCGGTGATCAAGATCGACGACGACCTGCCGCTCTCGCGGGCCTGCCTGCTGGGCTGCGGGGTGACGACGGGCTGGGGCTCTGCGGTCAACACCGCCGACGTCAGCCCCGGCGACACCGTCGTGGTGATCGGATGTGGTGGCATCGGCAGCGGTGCCATCCAGGGTGCCCGGCTGGCCGGCGCGGAGAAGATCGTCGTCGTCGACGTGGTCGAAGCCAAGCGGGAGAAGGCATTCCAGTTCGGCGCCACGCATTTCGTGACCTCGATGCCTGAGGCCACCGCACTGGTCGCCGAGTTGACGCGTGGCGTGATGGCCGACTCGGCGATCCTGACCATGGGGCTGCTGGAAGGTTCGATGCTGGAAGAGGCCGCCAACATCATCCGCAAGGGCGGCGCGGTGGTGATGACCGCCATCGCCTCGATGACCGATATGACCCCGACGCTGAACCTGATGATGTTCACGTTGTTCCAGAAGCGACTGCTTGGCAGTCTCTACGGCGAGGCCAACCCACGGGCCGATATCGCCCGACTGCTCAGCCTGTACCGCGAGGGCAAGCTGCTGCTCGACGAGACCGTCACGCACGAGTACAAATTGGCCGAGGTCAACGTCGGCTACGAGGACATGCGTGCCGGCCGCAACATCCGCGGCGTCATCCTGCACGACCACTGAGCCCGCCGCGACCGCCCCGCGAGCGCACGAGTTTGTACGGTTCTGCGCGGCGTGTCGCGTACAGACACGCGCGCTCGCGGGGGGTTAGAGGCGTTCGATGATGGTGACGTTGGCGGTGCCGCCGCCCTCACACATGGTCTGCAGACCGTAGCGACCGCCGGTGCGCTCCAAGGTGTTCAGCATCGTGGTGAACAATTTCGCGCCGGTGGCACCCAGCGGATGTCCCAACGCGATGGCGCCACCGCTGGGGTTGACCTTCTCCGGGTCGGCCTTGGTCTCCTTGAGCCAGGCCATCACCACCGGGGCGAACGCCTCGTTGATCTCGACGGTGTCGATGTCCTCGATCGTCAGACCCGCCTTGTCCAAGGCGTACTTGGTGGCCGGGATCGGGCCGGTCAGCATGAACACCGGGTCGGCGCCACGTGCGCTGATGTGATGGATGCGGGCGCGCGGCTTGAGTCCGTGGTCGGCGACAGCCCGCTCGGACGCCAGTAGTACGGCACTGGCGCCGTCGGAGATCTGGCTGGCCATCGCGGCGGTCAGCCGGCCACCCTCGACCAGTGTCTTGAGCCCGGCCATCTTCTCCAGCGTCGTCTCGCGCGGGCCCTCGTCGAGCCGGAACGGCCCGGATTCGGTTTCCACCGTGAGGATCTCGTTGTCGAAATGGCCGGCGCGGATCGCGGCGAACGCACGCTCATGACTGGTCAGGGCGAACTGCTCCATCTCCTCGCGGGAGATGTTCCACTTCTCGGCGATCATCTCCGAACCGCGGAACTGCGAGATCTCCTGGTCGCCGTAGCGGTGCAGCCAGGACTTCGACTCGTTGGTGGGTGAGGTGAAGCCGAACTGCTCACCGACGATCATGGCCGACGATATCGGGATCTGGCTCATGTTCTGCATACCGCCGGCCACGATCAGATCAGCGGTCCCCGACATGATCGCCTGTGCACCAAAGGAGATCGCCTGCTGGCTGGATCCACACTGCCGGTCGACGGTGACGCCGGGAACCTCTTCGGGGTAACCCGCGGCAAGCCAGGACAGCCGCGCGATGTTACCGGCCTGCCCACCGATGGCGTCGACACAACCTGCGATGACGTCGTCGACGGCGCCGGGATCGACATCGACCCGATCGAAAAGCCCGCGCCACGCGGCGGCACCCAGATCGATCGGATGCATGCCGGCAAGCGAACCGTTGCGCTTACCGACCGCGGTGCGTACGGCTTCGACGACGTATGCCTCGGGCATTTTCAATCTCCTTGCTGTTCAGCGTCTTCTAGCGCTTTGGGGAATTCTCGGGATTTGCGGTGATACCGCCGAGCACGATCGTCAGGTACTGGCGACCCACCTGTTCGGCGGTCAGCGGGCCGCCGGGCTGGTACCAGCGCACCGAGACCCAGGTGGTGTCGCGGATGAATCGGTAGATCAGGTCGACGTCGAGATCGGGGCGGAAGTAACCCTCGGCGATACCCTGGTTGAGCAAGTCGATCCACATCCGGCGCTGCTCGCGGTTGCGTTCGTCGACGTAGGCGAAGCGAGGCTGGGCCGAGAGCCGTTTGGCCTCGTCCTGGTAGATGACCACCTGCGCGTGCCGGTCCTCGATGGCCTCGAACGACGCCATGAACAGACCTTTGAGCCGCTCCAACGGGTTCGGTTCGGTGTCGATGATCTCCTGATAGCGCGCGAACAGCCAGTCCAGGAAACCGCGGAGCACCTCGTCGACCATCTCCTCCTTCGAGGAGAAGTGGTGGTACAGACTGCCCGAGAGAATGCCTGCCGCATCGGCGATATCGCGCACGGTGGTGGCACGCAGACCACGCTCGGCCATCATCGTGGCGGCCAGTCCCAGAAGTTCATCGCGTCTGGTCATGGGCGCAGCTTCACATCGTCGCGGCGGGTGGTCATGGGTGTTGACTCGACACCGAGATCACTTCTCCAGTCAGGTAACTGGAGTAGTCACTGGCCAGGAACGCGATGGTGGCTGCGACCTCCCACGGTTCGGCGGCGCGGCCGAAGGCCTCGTCGGAGGACAGCCGGTCCAGCAGGTCCGCCGAACTGGTCTTCTCCAGGAACTTGTGCCGGGCGATGCTCGGCGACACCGCGTTGATGCGCACACCGAACTCCACGGCCTCAATGGCACTACACCGGGTCAGGGCCATCACGCCGGCCTTCGCCGCCGCATAGTGCGACTGGGAATGCTGTGCCCGCCAGCCCAATACGCTGGCGTTGTTGACGATGACGCCGCCGTGCGGCGCATCCCGGAAGTAGCGGAGTGCAGCGCGGGTGGCCCGCATGACAGATGTCAGCGTGACATTGAGCACCCGGTCCCACTCGTCGTCGGTCATATCGACAACCGGCGTCTGGCCACCCAGGCCGGCATTGTTGACCAGCACGTCGATCCGGCCGGCCTTCTCGACCGCCGTGGTGATGAGCGCGTCGACGGCCTCGGTCGAGGTCACATCGCACACCACCGAATCCACCTTGCCCAGGCCCAGTGCGGCGAGTTCGTCGCGGGTCTCGCCCAGGCGCCGCTCGTGGAAGTCGGAGACGATGACGTCGGCGCCTTCGGCGAGCGCCCTGCGCGCGGTCGCCGATCCGATACCGGTACCAGCAGCCGCGGTGACCAGGACCACCTTGCCGGTCAGCAGGCCGTGCCCGGCGATCTCCTGCGGAACCTCTGAAAGCGACACTAGCCCTTGACCTCTCGCGGAAGACCGAGTACGCGCTCGGCGATGATATTGCGTTGGATCTCATTGGATCCGCCGTAGATCGTGTCCGAACGCGAGAACAGGAACAGCCGCTGCCATTCGTCGAATTCGCCGTTCTCGCACACCAACCCGGCCCGGCCGACGACATCCATGGCCAGCTCGCCGAGTCCGCGGTGCCAGTTGGCCCACAACAGTTTCGAGACGTTGTCCTGTCCGGGGCGTTCGACGTCCATGGTCGCCAACGCGTAAGACCGCATGGCCCGCAGTCCGACCCAGGCCCGGGTGAGCCGTTCGCGGATCAACGGGTCGTCGATGCTGCCGTTCTCCTTGGCCAGCGCCACGATGCCGGAAAGTTCGCGGGCATAACGGATCTGCTGACCCAGTGTGGAAACACCACGTTCGAAGGTCAGCGTTCCCATCGCGACGCGCCAGCCGTCACCGGGCTCTCCGACCACCAGTGCGGCATCGGTACGGGCATCGTCGAAGAAGACCTCGTTGAACTCCGAGTCGCCGGTCAGCTGGATGATGGGCCGGACTTCGACACCGGGCTGGTCCAGCGGCACCAACAGATAGGACAGCCCGGCGTGACGTTTGGAACCCTTCTCGGTGCGGGCGACCACGAAACACCACTGCGCCCAGTGCGCCAGCGACGTCCACACCTTCTGGCCATTGATATGCCACTGGTCTCCGTCGAGTACCGCCGACGTCGACACATTGGCCAGGTCGCTTCCCGCGCCGGGCTCGGAATAGCCCTGGCACCACAACTCGGTGACATCGAGGATGCGGGGCAGAAACCGCTGCTGCTGTTCGGGTGTACCGAACGCGATGAGCGTGGGGCCGAGCAGTTCCTCACCGAAGTGGTTGACCTTGTCGGGTGCGTCTGCCTTGGCATATTCCTCGTAGAACGCCACCCGGTGCGCCACCGAGAGACCGCGGCCGCCGTGTTCGACAGGCCAGCCCAGGCACGTCAGCCCGGCCTTGGCCAGATGCTGATTCCACGCGCGGCGCTCTTCGAAAGCCTCGTGTTCGCGTCCGGGCCCACCGAGTCCTCGCAGAGCGGCGTATTCACCGACGAGGTTGTCGGCCAGCCACTCGCGGACCTCTGCCCGGAACTTCTGGACCTCCTCCATCCCTGTAGGCTAACCTACCAAGCACTTGCTTTGTTAGTCCGGCGCCGATGTGCGCCGCGGAGCTCGCGGAACGGCACGCGCGGCAGCCGGGCCATCCAATCCCGAGGAGCATCGATGACGATTCCTCCGCAGACCAACCCTGCGGCTCCGACTCCTCCGCAGACCACCCCTGCGGTGCTGGACCGGATCGCCCGCGGACTGGCCGACCACAAAGCACTGATCACCCCCGAGAAAACCCTGACCTTCGCCGAACTGCGGGCCGAGGTCCGCCAGGCCGCCGCCGCCATGATCAACCTCGGTGTCGACGTCGGAGCCCGCGTCGCGATCTGGGCGCCGAACACCTGGCACTGGGTGGTGGCCTGCCTGGCCACCCACTACGCCGGTGCCGTGGTCGTTCCGCTCAACACCCGCTACACCGCAGGCGAGGCCACCGACATCCTGGCGCGCACCCAAGCACCGCTGCTCATCGCGATGGGCGAGTTCCTCGGTACCGACCGGGTGGCCGATCTGGATCGCGCGCAACTACCCGCGCTGCGCGACATCGTCCGGATACCGCTCGACAAGGCCGACGGCACCTGGGACGAATTCGTCGCGCGCGGGACGGCAGCCGGCGATCTGGATGCTGCCGACGCCCGGGCGGCGGCAGTGCGTCCCGACGATGTCTCCGACATCCTGTTCACCTCCGGCACCACCGGTCGCAGCAAGGGCGTGCTGTGCGCGCACCGGCAGTCGCTGGCCGGTTCGGCGGCGTGGGCAGCCTGCGGCGAGGTCACCAGCACCGACCGCTACCTGTGCATCAACCCGTTCTTCCACAACTTCGGTTACAAGGCCGGCATCCTGGCCTGCCTGCAGACCGGGGCGACGCTGATACCCCAGCTGACGTTCGACCCCGAGCAGGCGATGGCAGCCGTGGCCGAACACCGCGCCACGGTGCTGCCCGGGCCGCCGACGATCTATCAGACCCTGCTCGACCACCCCAAGCGCGCAAGCTACGACCTGTCATCGCTGCGATTCGCCGTCACCGGAGCGGCCACCGTGCCGGTGGTGCTGATCGAACGGATGCAATCCGAACTCGATATCGACATCGTGCTCACCGCCTACGGACTCACCGAGGCCAGCGGCTTCGGCACCATGTGCCGCTCCGACGACGACGCCGTCACCGTGGCCACCACGTGCGGCCGGCCCATCGCCGAATTCGAGCTGCGCATCGACGGGGCCTTCGGCGAACCCGATATCGCCGGCGAGGTGCTGCTGCGCGGGCCGTGCGTCATGCTCGGCTACCTCGACGACCCGGCGGCCACCGATGCCGCCATCGACGCCGACGGCTGGCTGCACACCGGTGACGTCGGAACACTCGACGCCGCAGGCAATCTGCGGATCACCGACCGGCTCAAGGACATGTACATCTGCGGCGGCTTCAACGTCTACCCGGCCGAGATCGAGCAGGTACTGGCCCGGCTGCCCGGTGTCGCCGAGGCCGCGGTGATCGGCGTGCCCGACGAGCGCCTCGGCGAGGTCGGCAAGGCTTTCGTCGTCAAGCGGCCCGGCGCCGAGCTCGACGAACAGACCGTGATCGCCTACACCCGTGAACACCTGGCCAACTTCAAGACCCCACGCTCGGTGGAGTTCCTTGACGTGCTGCCCCGCAATCCCGGCGGCAAAGTGGTCAAACCGACGCTGAGGAAGAGAGCGTAAATGGACCTGGATTTCGACGACGACACCGACGCGTTCCGCACCGAGGTACGCGAGTTCCTCGCGGCGAACCGGGAGAACTTCCCGACCGAGTCCTATGACACCGCCGAGGGTTTCGAACAGCACCGGCGCTGGGACAAGATCCTCTTCGATGCCGGCCTTTCGGTGATCAGCTGGCCGGAGCGGTTCGGCGGTCGCGACGCCACGCTGCTGCAGTGGATCGTCTACGAGGAGGAGTACTTCCACGCCGGCGCGCCGGGACGCGCCAGCGCCAACGGCACCTCGATGCTGGCTCCCACCCTGTTCGCGCACGGCACCGAAGAACAACAACAGCGCATCCTGCCGAAAATGGCCAGTGGCGAAGAGATCTGGGCTCAGGCCTGGTCGGAACCGGAGTCCGGCAGCGACCTGGCCTCACTGCGTTCCACTGCCACGAAGGTCGACGGCGGCTGGAAGCTCAACGGCCAGAAGATCTGGAGCTCGCGGGCACCGTTCGGCGACCGGGCATTCGGGCTGTTCCGTTCCGATCCGGAGTCACAACGTCACCACGGTCTGACGTACTTCATGTTCGACCTCAAGGCCGACGGCATCACGGTGCGGCCGATCGCCCAGCTGGGCGGCGACACCGGGTTCGGCGAGATCTTCCTCGACGATGTCTTCGTGCCCGATGAAGATGTCATCGGGACGCCGAACGACGGCTGGCGCGCGGCGATGAGCACCTCGAGCAACGAGCGCGGGATGTCGCTGCGCAGTCCGGCACGGTTCACCGCCGCCGCGCAGCGTCTGGTGGATCTGTGGAAGAGCCACCCCGACAACACTGTTCGGGATATGTTCGCCGACCGGGTCAGTGATGCCTGGATCCGGGCGCAGGCCTACCGGCTGCAGACATTCGGCACCGTGACCAGGCTGGCCGCCGGTGGCGAGCTCGGTGCGGAGTCGTCGGTGACCAAGATCTTCTGGTCCGATCTCGATGTCGCGATCCACCAGACGGCGCTGGATCTGCAAGGACCCGACGCCGAGATCGCCGACCCGTTCACCGAAGGCTACCTGTTCGCCCTCGGCGGCCCGATCTACGCGGGCACCAACGAGATTCAGCGCAACATCATCGCCGAGCGACTGCTGGGCCTGCCGCGAGAGGCTCGCGGCAAAAGGGAGGACACGTGAACTTCGAGATAGACGACCAGCAGCGCGATTTCGCGGCCAGTATCGATGCGGCGCTCGGAGCCGCCGATGTGCCTGCGGCGGTGCGGGCCTGGGCCGAAGGGGACACCGCACCGGGCCGCAAGATCTGGGCGACGCTGTCCGACCTGGGTGTCACGGCCCTGGTGGTACCCGAGGAACATGACGGTATCGGCGCCCATCCGGTGGACCTGGTGGTCGCCCTGGAACGCGTCGGCGCGCACTGTGTACCCGGCCCGGTGACCGAATCCGTTGCGGTGGCGCCGATCCTGCTGGCAGCCGACGAACGCGCCGCGGCATTGGCTTCCGGAGAATTGGTGGCCACAGCGGCGATCACGCCGCAGATGCCACGCGCGGTGGACACCGGTTTCGCCGGCCTGATCCTGATCGGCGACGCCGACCGCGCCTACGAGGGCACCGCGGGTCAGGCGCACCGATCACTGGATCCGAGCCGGACGTTGTCCGATGTCGACCGCTCGGATGCCGGCTGGGCGGCCGACGTCGCACTGGCCGGCGAGTACGGCGCGCTGGCCACCGCGGCACAGCTGATCGGTGCGGGCCAAGCGCTGCTGGACATCTCGGTCGCCTACGCCAAACAGCGCTCACAGTTCGGCCGGCTCATCGGCTCCTACCAGGCCATCAAGCACAAGCTGGCCGATGTGCACATCGCGCTCGAACTGGCGCGTCCACTGGTCTACGGCGCGGCGCTTTCGCTGGGTTCCGGCTCGGCCGACACCGCACGGGATGTCAGCGCGGCCAAGGTCGCCGCGGCCGAGGCCGGCCTGTTGGCCGCGCGCTCGGCATTGCAGACCCACGGCGCCATCGGTTTCACCCAAGAGCACGACCTGGGGCTGCTGCTGCTGCGGGTACAGGCGCTGCGTTCGGCCTGGGGCGATCCGACCGCACATCGACGACGGGTACTGGAGGCGTTGTAAATGTCCAGCCAAAACCATGAGGTGCGCGACCTGCTGACCCAGACGGTCCGCGATCTGGTCGCCAAACATGCTGACCCCGAAGCGGTCCGGGCCGCAATGGACTCCCCACGCGGCTACGACGAGAAATTGTGGCAGCTGCTGTGCGAGCAGGTCGGCGCCGCGGCACTGGTCATTCCCGAGGACCTCGGCGGCGCCGGCGGCGAGCTGGCCGACGCGGCAGCCGTACTCACCGAGCTGGGGCGGGCGTTGGTGCCGACACCACTGCTGGGGACCACGCTGGCCGAACTCGCGTTGCTGGCCGCCGAAGACCCCGACACCGATGCCCTCGAGTCGCTGGCCGCCGGCGAATCCATCGGCGCGGTGGTCTTCGATCCGGCCTATGTGGTCAACGGTGACATCGCCGATGTGGTGATCGCGGTCGACGGGGACAATCTGACCCGCTGGACCGAGTTCAGCGCACAGCCGGCGACCACGATGGACCCGACCCGCCGGCTGGCCGGTGTCACCGCGGGCGCGAGCGCGCCGCTGGGCACCGATCCCGGCATCGCCGACGCCGCGGCACTCCTGCTGGCCGCCGAGGCGGTCGGGGCGGCCACCCGCTGCCTGGAGCTGACCGTCGCCTACACCAAGGAGCGCGTGCAGTTCGGCAGGCCGATCGGCAGCTTCCAGGCGCTCAAGCACCGGATGGCCGATCTCTACGTCAAGGTGCAGACCGCCGGTGCCGTCGTCGACGAGGCCGTATCGGCACCGTCACCGACGTCGGCTGCGCTGGCCCTGTTCACCGCCGCCGAGGCGTTTCGCGATACCGCCGCCGAAGCGGTCCAGATGCACGGCGGCATCGCCATCACCGCCGAGAGCGATATCCAGCTGTACTTCAAGCGTGCGCATGGCATCGCGCAACTGCTTGGTCAACCGGCCGAGCTGCTGCGCCGGCTGGAGGCCGACGCCTTCAGCGAGGCGTGAGCCGTAGCCTGACCTGATGAAGACCGCGCTGCGGGCCGGAGTACCGCCGTTCTACGTCATGGATGTGTGGCTGGCCGCCGCCGAACGTCAGCGCACACACGGCGACCTGGTCAATCTGTCGGCGGGTCAGCCCAGCGTGGGTGCGCCCGAACCGGTGCGCGCCGCCGCAACCGCCGCCCTGGCCGCCAACCAACTGGGCTACACAGTGGCGTTGGGCATCCCCGAACTGCGCTCGGCCATCGCCGCGTCCTACGCCGAGACGCATGGAGTGACCGTCGACCCCGCGGAGGTCGTGGTCACCACCGGCTCCTCGGGCGGCTTCCTGCTGGCCTTCCTGGCCTGCTTCGACGTCGGTGACCGCGTCGCGGTCACCAGCCCGGGCTATCCCTGCTATCGCAACATTCTCTCCGCGCTGGGCTGCGAGGTCGTCGACCTGCCGTGCGGGCCGGAGACCCGGTTCCAGCCGACAGCGCAGATGCTGGCCGCGGTCGACCCGCCGCTGGACGGTGTCATCGTCGCCAGCCCGGCCAATCCGACCGGAACGGTGATCGCCCCGGAGGAACTGGCCGCGATCGGGGCGTGGTGCGCCGAGACCGGCGTGCGGTTGATCAGCGACGAGGTCTATCACGGCCTGGTGTATCCCGGTGCGCCGGAAACCAGTTGCGCGTGGAGCACATCGCGCGACGCCGTCGTGGTCAACAGCTTCTCGAAATACTTCGCGATGACCGGATGGCGGCTGGGCTGGCTGCTGGTTCCGCAGACGCTGCAACGCGCGGTCGACCGCCTCACCGGGAACTTCACCATCTGCCCGCCGGTGCTGTCCCAGCTGGCCGCGGTGGCGGCGTTCACTCCGGAGTCGATCGCCGAATCCGACCGGCATCTGGTGCATTACGGCGCAAACCGGGACCGGATGCTGCGCGGGCTGCGCGATATCGGCCTGGACAGGCTGGCCCCCACCGACGGGGCGTTCTACGTCTACGCCGACGTCTCGGAGTTCACCGGCGACTCATTGGC
Source organism: Mycobacterium sp. (assembly GCA_016197405.1). Taxonomy (GTDB): domain Bacteria; phylum Actinomycetota; class Actinomycetes; order Mycobacteriales; family Mycobacteriaceae; genus Mycobacterium. The sequence continues at coordinate 269,635 of JACPVR010000004.1, read as the reverse complement.
GTTCTGCGAGAAGTTGCTCGCCGACACCGGGGTGGCGATAGCGCCTGGTATCGATTTCGACACCGCGCGCGGCGGCTCGTTCGTCCGGTTGTCGTTCGCCGGGCCGACATCCGATATCGACGAGGCCGTGACCCGTATCGGCGACTGGCTGCGCTGATCCATCGGCAGGCTCAACGCGCCGACCAGCCGCCGTCCATCGAATGGGACGCTCCGGTCACCATGGCAGCCGCCGGCGATGCGAGCCAACCCACCAGTGCGGCAACCTCTTCGGGCTCGACGAGCCGTTTTATCGCGCTCTCGGTGAGCATGATCTTGGCCAGCACCTCGTCTTCGCCGATACCGTGGGTGCGGGCCTGATCGGCGATCTGCTTGGTCACCAATGGAGTCCGTACATAGCCCGGGTTCACGCAGTTGCTCGTCACCCCGTGCGCGCCGCCTTCCAACGCGGTGACCTTCGACAACCCTTCCAGTCCGTGTTTGGCGGTGACATAGGCGACCTTGTACGGCGAAGCCCGCAGTCCGTGCACCGACGAGATGTTGACGACCCGACCGAACTCGTTTTCGTACATGTGCGGCAGCGCGGCCCGGATCAACAGGAACGGAACCTCGACCATCAATGCCAGCAAGGTGCGGAACTTCTCCGGCGCGAAGTCCTCGATGGGGTTGATGCTCTGCACGCCGGCATTGTTGACCAGGATGTCGGTGCTCAGCCGTAGATCCTCCAGCGCGCCGACGTCGAGAAGGTCTACCGCCCAGGCGGTTCCATCGATCTCGTCGGCCACCGATTTCGCGGCGACGTCATCGATGTCGGCGACGGTGACCGCGGCACCGCGCGCCGCCAGCTCGCGGGCACACGCGGCACCGATACCACTTCCGCCGCCGGTGACCAGCGCCGTGCGACCGGCCAGATCGCTCATGCCGGTTTCCGTCATGCGAAGGCCTTCGACTCGTTGTTGGCGACGTCCTCGGCGTCGGCGACGTCGAGCGTCTTCAGATCGATGCCGTTGGTCTCCCGGGTGAACAGCACCGCCACCAGCGTGATGGCACACGCCGCGGCCAGATAGATCGCTATCGGCACCGAGGAGTCATAGACCTCGAGCAGTTTGACCGCGATCAGTGGGGCCAGCGAGCCGGCCACGATCGAGGTGACCTGATAGCCAAGGGACACACCGGAATAGCGCATCCGGGTGGGGAACATCTCGGCCATGATTGCCGGCTGCGGCGCGTACATGAATGCGTGGATGACCAGCCCAATGGTCACCGCCGAGGTGACGACGACGTAGTTGCCGCTGTTCATCATCGGGAAGGCGAAGAAGCCCCACGTCGCACCGAGGACGGCGCCCACCATGTACACAGGCTTGCGGCCGAAGCGATCCGACAGGTAGCCGACCGCAGGCACCACCGCGAAGTGCACGGCGTGTGCGACCAGCAGGTACCACAGGATCGAGCTGGTGTCCGCCCCCACCTGGACCTTGAGGTAGGTGATCGAGAAGGTGACGACCAGGTAGTACATGATGTTCTCGCCGAAGCGCAGCCCCATGGCCGTGATGACGCCACGCGGATAACGCTTGAGCACCTCGACGACGCTGAACGACGTGGCCTTGATGCGCTCGGCTTCCTGTTGCGCCGCAACGAATATCGGCGCATCGGTCACCTTGGTGCGGATGTAGTAGCCGACCAGGACCACCACCGCCGACAGCCAGAACGCGACTCGCCAGCCCCAGGACAGGAACGCCGCGTCTGACAGCGTTCCGGTGAGGACAAGCAGGACGATGGTCGCCAGCAGGTTGCCCACCGGTACCCCGGCCTGCGGCCAGCTGGCCCAGAAACCACGTTGACGATCGGGGCTGTGTTCGGCCACCAGCAGGATCGCACCGCCCCATTCGCCGCCGACCGCGAAGCCCTGGATGAACCGCAACGTCACCAACAGCCCGGGCGCCCAGTAGCCGATCTGGCCGAATGTGGGCAGGCAGCCCATCAGGAACGTCGCTGCGCCGACGAGCAGCAGGCTGAACTGCAGCAGTTTCTTGCGCCCGAACTTGTCGCCGTAATGGCCGAAGACGACGCCGCCCAGCGGGCGGGCGATGAATCCGACCGCATACGTGGCGAAGGCCAGGAAGATCGCGTTGAGCTCGCTGGTCGTCTCGGAGAAGAAGATCTTGTTGAAGACCAGCGTCGCCGCCGTGCCGTAGAGGAAGAACTCGTACCACTCCACGACGGTGCCGGCCATCGACGCGGCCACCACTCGGCGCAGTCCGGTGGGTATCGGCTTGCTCATCGAAGACTCCTTCGCCCAGCTCGGCTGCCCGGTGTGACAGCCACCACATTCACAGTGAGTATTGGTGCAGGTTCCCGGGCACCGCAATGGCCAAACCTGCAGGACACATCTGCAAAAATGCAGATATGCCCGGTGCGCAGCGTGTCAGCCCCGACGATCTGCTGGTGCTGCTCGCGGTCGGCCGTTCGGGTCGATACACCGCCGCCGCCGAGGAGCTCGGACTCAACCACACCACCATCGCGCGCAGGATCGCCGCATTGGAACGCGCCGTCGGCGGCCGCCTGCTGGCGCGGGTGGCCGGCGGCTGGGAATTGACCGAACTGGGCCGCCAGGCCCTGACCGCGGCCGAGACCGTGGATTCGGCGCTGCGTTCACTGACCGCACCCGGTGGCGCACAGCGCACCCTGGAAGGTGTGGTGCGGATGTCGGCGACCGACGGCTTCAGCGCCTACATCGCCGCTCCCGCGGCGGCGGCCGTGCAACGCACCCATCCCGGCGTCGCGGTCGAGATCGTCGCCGCCACCCGCCGGGCCACCCAACAGCGCTCCGGACTCGATATCGAGGTGGTCGTCGGCGAGCCACAGGTACACCGGGCCGAAGCCATCCGGCTGGGTGACTACCGCCTCGGTCTCTACGGCGCGGCCGACTATCTGGCCGGGCACGGCACGCCCCTGACCGTCGAAGAGTTGACCGAACACCGGCTCGTCTACTTCATCGATTCGATGCTGCAGGTCGACGATCTCGACCTGGCCCGCACCGTCGCACCGGCCATGCGCGAATCGGTTTCGTCGACGAACGTCTTCGTCCACGTCGAAGCCACCCGCGCCGCAGCGGGCCTGGGCCTGCTGCCCTGTTTCATGGCCGACCGGCATCCCGACCTGATCCGGGTCCTCGGGGACGCCGTCGCCGTACAGCTGAGCTACTGGCTGGTGGCGCGCGCCGAGACACTGCGACGCCCCGAGGTACACGCCGTCGTCGACGCCATCAAAGCGCTGATGCACGAGCAGCGCGAGATTCTGCTCGGATCGGGGTAACAGCTGCGCTAAGGCCGAGCCGAACCCTTGCCAGCGACCCGATCAGATGATGCAGTGCCGTATGCCCTTCATCGAAACCGACAACGGCCCCGCCTACTACCGGCACTGGGCCGCCGCGCAACCGCGTGTGACGGTGGTCTTCCTGCACGGATTCGGTGAGCACACCGGCCTCTACCACCGGTACGGTTTCGCGCTCAACAACGCCGGTATCGACCTGTGGGCGGTCGATCAGTTCGGACACGGACTGTCCCCCGGAGCCCGCGGTGACTTCATCGGCATCGCCGCCAGCACCGACCTGGCCGACAAGCTCACCGAGCTGGCGCAAGCCGAGAATCCCGGCCTACCGATCGTATTGCAGGGGCATTCGTTCGGCGCCGTGGTAACCCTGGTGACATTGCTCGACCAACCCGCTCGCTACACCGCAGGAGTGATCTCCGGTGCACCGCTGGTCCCGGTGCCGGAACTACTGGATACCGACACCTCCGTGGAGCTCGACCCGGCCTGGTTGTCGTCGGATCCGTTCTACCTCGACGCCATGGAGAACGACCCGCTGGCCTTCGTCGAGTCCGACAGCACCGCACTGGCCCGGGCGCTCGATTCCGCATGGGACCGGTTCGGTGCCGACCTGCCCACGCTGACGGTGCCGACACTGGCCGTGCACGGCACCGCCGACCCCATCGCGCCGTTCGGAGCGGTGCAGGCCTATTCCGAGCAGATCGACGCCCTGACGTTGCAGGCATACGACCGGTCCCGCCACGACATCCTGAACGAATCGGTGCACCGCGAGGTTGCTGCCGGAATCATCGCCTTCATCGAAGAAGCGACCGCGCCACGCTGAGCGCGGCGGGTATGGTCGGCTGATGCGCATCATCGGTACAGCCGCGATCGCCATCGCCGGAGGTGGTATCGCAGCACTGCTGCTCTCCGCTCCCGCCGTGGCCGACCCTGGTATGCCGCCGTGCGGCGGGCTGCTCTCCCAGATCTGCAATATGGTGCCGATGATGCCCGAGCTCGACCACGACATCGACCTGACCCAGAACATGCCTGCGGCGCCGAATGCCGATGAGCTGCCCCCGGCCGACGTCTGCGCGGTCGCCTGCATCTGAGGGCCGCTCAGCGCTAGAGCCAGGTGTCCTGCGTGGTGGTGGTGAGGAAGGCTTCCAGGTCGTCACGCCACTGTGCCGGGGTGTTCTTGTCCGGTTCGATACCGGTGTACTCACCGCGGTAGAACAGCAGCGGCCGCGGTTTACGTTTGGGCACCTCGGAAAGCGCGTGTACCGCTCCGAACACCACGAAATGATCGCCACCGTCGTGGACCGACGCCACCGTGCAGTCGATGTGGGCCAGCGCCCCGTCCAACACCGGCGATCCGAGTTTCGAAGGGCTCCAGTCGATTCCGGCGAACTTGTCCGGCGCCTTGGAGCCGAATTGCGCCGACACGTGCTGCTGGTTCTCGTGCAACATGTTGACACAGAACTTCCCGCTGGCCTCGATGGCCTGCCAGGCGCGGGACTGCTTGGTGGGGCAGAACAACACCAGCGGCGGATCGAGCGACAGGGCGGCGAACGACTGGCAGGCGAATCCGACCGGAGCCGGCTCCGGGCCCTGCAGGGACATCGTGGTGATCACGGTGACACCGGTGCAGAACTGGCCGAGCACATGGCGGAATGTGCGCGGGTCGATCGGCGGCTGGTCGGACATTCCCCGCTGCTACTTGAAGCCGACGCTGAAGTCGTGGCCCCATAGGCTGACCGCGGTGCTCTCCCGGGCCACCCAGTTCTGGTCTTCGACTTCGAGTCCTTCGCAACCGAACTCGATGTCGAAACCACCGGGGGTCTTGACGTAGAACGACAGCATCTTGTCGTTGATATGCCTGCCCAGGGTTGCCGACATCTTCACCTTGCGGCGCAGCGCACGGTCCAGGCACAGACCGACGTCATCGGAGTTCTCCACCTCGACCATCAGGTGCACGATGCCGGTCGGGTTGGGCATCGGCATGAACGCGAGCGCATGATGGCGCGGGTTGCAGCCGTAGAAGCGCAGCCAGATCGGATCGCCGTCGGCCGGGCGCCCGGCCAGTTGCGGCGGCAGACTCATCGAGTCCCGCAGCCGGAATCCCAGCACTTCCTGGTAGAACGCCTGTGCCGCAACGTCATCGTCACAGGTGAGCACCACATGCCCGAGACCCTGCTCACCCGTCACGAACTTGTGGCCGTAGGGGCTGACGAACCGGCGACCCAGGTACTGGGCGCCGTGGAACGCCTCCAGAACGTTGCCGGCGGGGTCGTTGAAGCGGATCAGGCCCTCGACGCGACGTTCGGATTTCTCTTCACGGGTGCCTTCGGTGAAATCCACACCGGCTTTCGACAGCGTCTCGCGCAGGTTCTGCAGAGCCGGTGCGTCGGCGACCTCCCAGCCGGAGATGAGCAGCCGATCCTGGTCGCCGGGCACGATCACCAGCCGGGCCGCGACCTCGTCCATGCGCAGATAGAGCGCACCCGGGGTGGACCCTTCGCCTTCGACCATGCCGAGAACTTTGAGCGCGAACTCGCGCCATGCCGCGACATCGGTTGCCTCGATGCGCATGTACCCCAGCGATTTGATGCTCATCGCCTAACCCCCAAGGAAATCAATGGTGAGCTTGTTGAACTCATCGAATTTTTCGACCTGAGCCCAGTGTCCACACTGTCCGAACACGTGCAGTTGCACCCGCGGAATCTGCTTGACCGCGACCAGCGCCCCGTCCAGCGGATTCACCCGGTCCTCACGGCCCCAGATCAACAGTACGGGCTGTCGCAGCTTGAAAACCTCACGCCACATCATGCCGAGCTCGAAGTCCGGGCCCGCGAACGACTTGCCCATGGCCCGCGCCGCTGCCAGCGACTCCGGCTGACTGGCGATGGCGAACCGCTCGTCGATGAGCTCCTCGGTGATGAGCTTCTGGTCGAAGACCATGATGCGCAGGAACTTCTCCAGGTTCTCGCGCGTGGGGTCGGCGGTGAACCGGCCCAGCAGCTTGACACCCTCGGTGGGATCCGGTGCGAACAGGTTGACGCTGAGCCCGCCGGGACCCATCAGGATCAGCTTGCCGGCCCGGTCCGGGTAGTCGAGCGCGAAGCGCACCGCGGTGCCACCGCCGAGTGAGTTGCCCAACAGCGGGACGCGGCCCTGCACACCCAGATGGTCGAGCAGTCCGAGAACCGCCTTGGCGCTGTACCGGTTGTACTGCTCGTGCTCGGTGTGCTTGTCGGACAAGCCATAACCGGGCTGGTCGATCGCGAGCACGTGGAACCGTTCGGCCAGCACCGCGATATTGCGGCCGAAATTCGACCAGCTCGACGCGCCGGGCCCACCACCGTGCAGCAGCACTATGGTCTGCCCGCTCGGGTCACCCGCCTCGTGGTAGTGCAGACGCATCGCCAGTTCCCCGGCCTGCACATCTGCATAACGGGAGGTGGACTCGAACGTCGGAACTACCTGCGTTGCAGTCACCGTCAGACCATCGTGTCGGCGGGCGGCAGACCGAACTCGTTGTTGCCGAATATCAGGTACGCCCGTTCGGGCTCATTGGCCGCATGCACCCGGCCGGCGTGGGCATCGCGCCAGAACCGTTGCAGCGGCGCATCACTGACCAGTGCGGTGGCACCGGCGGACTCGAAGAGCAGGTCGATCGACGCGATCGCGCGCGCGGTGGCGCGCACCTGATCGCGGCGGGCCCGGGCGCGCAGCTCGAACGGGATCTCCTTGCCGGCTTCCAGCAGTGCGTACTCGTCGCCGACATTGCCGATCAGCTGGCGCCACCCGGCGTCGATATCGCTGGCCGCCTCGGCGATGCGGACCTTGGCGAACGGGTCGTCCTTGGACTTCTCGCCGGCGAAGGCCGCCCGCACCCGCTTGCCCTGATGCTCCACATGCGCGGCGTAAGCGCCGTAGGCCATACCGACGATCGGCGTCGAGATGGTGGTCGGATGCATTGTGCCCCAGGGCATCTTGTAGACCGGCGCGGTGTTGTTCTCATATCCGCCGGCGGTGCCGTCGTTCATCGCCTTGTACGACAGGAAGCGGTACTTGGGGACGAAGACGTCCTTGACGACGATGGTGTTGCTGCCGGTGCCCTTGAGTCCCACCACATGCCAGACATCATCGATCACATAATCGGTGCGCGGGATGAGGAAGCTGCCGAAGTCGACGGGGCGGCCGTCCTTGATGACCGGGCCACCGAGGAACGCCCAGGTGGCGTGCTCGCTCCCGGAAGACCACTGCCAGGCTCCGTTGACGATGTAGCCGTCGCCGGCCTCGGTCACCACACCGGCGCCCATCGGGGCGTAGGACGAGGACACCCGGACCGTCGGATCCTCGCCCCACACATCGTCCTGGGCGCGCTGATCGAAAAGCGCCAGATGCCAGTTGTGCACACCGATGATCGAGCTGATCCAGCCGGTGGAACCGCACGCGCTGGCAAGCCGGCGGACGGCCTCGTAGAACACCGTCGGGTTGGCTTGCAGGCCGCCCCACTGCTCGGGCTGCAGTAGCTTGAAGAAACCGATCTCGTCGAGTTCGTTGATCGTTTCGTACGACACCTGACGCCGATCCTCTGCGGCCTGAGCGCGCTCCCGCAGCTTCGGCAACAGATCATCGATGCCGGCGAGGACCGCCTGCACGTCACGCTGTTCAATAGACGTCACTGAATTGCCTCCCGGATCGAGATCACGCACTGGACAAAGGTTAGAACACGTTACGATTTGTGTCGAGTAGCGCGTTAAAACGTCGGCTGGACCTGCGCATGTCCATTTTTGTAACATGTTCTAGTTATGAGGGAAATGAGGGTCAGGCTGTGACCGATCAGCCGCTAGTCAGCGGAACGGACGAGCCGCTCGGCAGCCACGTGCTGGAACTGCAGGTGGCCGAGGTCGTCGAAGAGACCGCCGACGCCCGTTCCCTGGTGTTCAGCGTCCCCGAAGGACCCGACGGCCCCGCCGACCGGCTGCGCTACGCACCCGGGCAGTTCCTGACGCTGCGAGTGCCCAGTGACCGCACCGGATCGGTGGCACGCTGCTACTCGTTGAGCAGTTCGCCGTTCACCGACGACGCCCTGACCGTCACGGTCAAACGCACCGTCGACGGCTATGCGTCCAACTGGCTCTGCGAACACGCGCACGCCGGCATGAAGATGCACGTGCTCGCGCCGTCGGGAACCTTCGTCCCCACATCGCTCGACGACGACTTCCTGCTGATCGCCGCAGGCAGCGGTATCACCCCGATGATGGCGATCGCCAAATCCGCGCTCTCGCAGGGATCCGGGCAGGTCACACTGCTCTACGCCAACCGGGACGAGAAATCGGTGATATTCGCCGCGGTGCTGCGCGAACTGGCCGACAAGTACCCGGATCGCTTCTCGGTGCTGCACTGGCTCGAGTCGGTGCAAGGCCTGCCCAGTGCGTCCGCCCTGGCCCGGCTGGCCGGCCCGTTCAGCAACCGACAGGTCTTCATCTGCGGGCCCGGCCCGTTCATGGCGGCCGCCGAGAACGCACTGCAGACCCTGCAGGTCCCTCCCGCGCAGATTCACATCGAGGTTTTCCGCTCACTGGACTCCGACCCGTTCGCCGCCGTGGTCCTCGAAGAGGACGACAGCGACGCCCCTCCGGCGACGGCGATCGTGGCCCTCGACGGCACCACCCACGAGGTCAGCTGGCCGCGTAACGCCAAACTGCTCGACGTCCTGCTCGACAAGGGCCTCGACGCGCCGTTCTCCTGCCGCGAGGGCCACTGCGGTGCCTGCGCGGTGCTGATGAAAAGCGGTGAGGTCGACATGGACGTCAACGACGTCCTGGAACAGTCCGACCTCGACGAGGGTCTGATCCTGTCCTGCCAGGCGCGCCCCAGAACCGATTCGGTCGAAGTGACCTACGACGAATGACGGGCGGGCTACCTTCGATGACCATGACCTCGACCCGGCTCGCCGCGGCTACCGCTGCGGCACTGCTGACCGCAGCGCTTGCGAACCCGGCGTCGTCCGCGGCCGCGGCCAACTCGGCCACCACCTCGATTCCCGTCGATCCGGCCACCCTGATCGAGATGCACGTCAACGCCAATTGCGTAACCGCCGAAGGCACCTGCCATTTCGACACCCAGGCCAACCTGCTGACCGCGGGCACCCCCGACGGTTTCCCACAGGACACCTGGGCCCGGCAGACCATCACGCTGCGCAGCTCGGTTCGCGATGTGTGGCAGGAGGCGCAGTACAGCGCGCCCGCCGGCATGCCCCGGGAATCCAAGGGCGCCAACCACGACAATGTGCTGTCCAAGCTGTACAAGGCCGTCGACACCGTGCAGATCTCCGTCACCTATTTCGGCGGCGGACCGATGGACCGGTTCCACGTCGACGGCGACACCGTGCCCACCGACTGGAGCTCGGGCCGGCCGGCATTGGGCGCCCAACTGATCGTCTGCTCGGACATCCAGGTGGTCTACGGCGGGGTCAACCTGTCGGTGCCGACCGCCTGCGCGCAGACCGCCTTCAGCTGAACCGCTAGCGGGGCAGGCCCAGCAGCCGTTCACCGGCCATGGTCAGCAGGATCTGCTCGGAGCCGCCGGCGATGGTCAGGCAGCGGGTGTTGAGGAAATCGTGCACCAGCTCCTCGGAGACCAGTCCCCGGCTCTCCGACAACTCCATCCGGAACTCGGCGAGCTGCTGCCGGTAACGCACACCGATCAGCTTGCGCGCGCTGGCCTGCGGGCCGGGATCGGCACCGCTGACGGCAAGCTGGGCGATCCGCTGATCGAGCAACGAGCCCACCTGGGCCGTCACGATGAGCGCCCCCAGACTGTCCAGCTGGGCGGCGTCGATATCGATTTCGGCGACCCGGCGCAGCAGTTCTTCCATCGGATTGCCCAGCGCGGTGCCCTGTGCCATTGCGACACGCTCGTTGGCCAGCGTGGTGCGGGCCAGCCGCCAGCCGTCGTCGACGGTTCCCACGACCATCTCGTCGGGGACGAAGACGTCGTCGAAGAACACCTCGTTGAACAGTTCGTCACCGGTGATCTCGCGCAGCGGGCGGATGACGATGCCCGGCGATGTCATATCGATCAGGAAGTAGGTGATGCCCTTGTGTTTCGGCGCATCGGGGTTGGTACGGGCCAGGCACACGCCCCAGTGCGCCTTCTGCGCCGCCGACGTCCACACCTTCTGGCCGGTCAGCTTCCAACCGCCTTCGGCGCGTACGGCTTTCATCCGCAGCGCCGCGAGATCAGATCCGGCGCCGGGCTCGGAGAACAGCTGACACCAGGTCAGCTCACCACGCAGTGTCGGCGGCACGAATCGTTGCACCTGCTCGGGACTGCCGTGCTCGACGATGGTCGGCGCCGCCCACCAGCCGATCACCAGGTCGGGCCGGCTGACCCCGCCGGCCGCGAGCTCTTGGTCGATGAGCAGCTGTTCGGCCGGTGACGCGTCCCGGCCGTACGGTGCCGGCCAGTGCGGGGCCTGCAACCCGGCCTCGGCCAGCGCCGGCTGGCGCTGCTCGACGGGAAGCTTCGCCACATCGGCTACAGCGGCGGCGATCTCGGGTCGCAGGTGCTCGACCGACGTCAGGTCTACACCGAGGTTGCGGCGCACCCCGTCGCGACTCAGCGCGACGACGGTCCGCAACCAGCGCGACCGGCCACCCAGAATCGCCGAGATCCCATACGCGCGGCGCAGATACAGATGCGCGTCGTGCTCCCAGGTGATGCCGATGCCACCGAGCACCTGGATGCAGTCCTTGGTATTGGCGGTCGCCGCCTCGATACCGCTGGCCGCGGCCAGCGCAGCAGCCAACGACAGCTGACCCGGATCGTCGTCCGCGGTCGCGGCGGCGGCGTCACCGGCGGCGACCGCGATCTGCTCGGAGCGCAGCAGCATCTCGGCGCACATGTGCTTGATGGCCTGGAAACTTCCGATCGGCTTACCGAATTGCTCACGCACCTTGGCGTATTCGGTTGCGGTCTGCAATGCCCAGCGCGCCACCCCGGCGGCCTCGGCGGCCAGCAGCGTCACGGCGAGATCCTCGATCTCGCGGGCCGGCCTGGACAGTGGTACGGCGCCGGCGCCCTCGAGCACCACCCGCGCCAGTGGGCGGGAGAAGTCGGTCGCGGTCAAGGGCTGCACCGTGACACCGTCGGCCTGGCCGTCGATCACCAGCCATCCGTCGGGTCCGGGTAACACCAGCACACCGTCGGGCACGGCCCCCAGCACGAACTCGGCGGTGCCCGACACCGAACCGCCGTCGATCCGCAGATCCGCCGAAAGCGCGAAACCGGCGGTGCGCTGACCCGACATCAGAGCTTCCAGCAGCTCGGCGTCCTCGACCACGAGTGTCGCCAGGGCGGTCGTGACCACCGGGCCGGGCACCATCGCCGCCGCTGCCTCGTCGACCATCGCGCACAGGTCGGTCACCGCGCCACCAGCGCCGCCGGCGTCCTCGGAAACCGCGACGCCGAAGAGCCCTAGTTCGGCCAGGGCCGCGTAAACGGGCCGCCAGGAGTCCGGTTCGCCGAGCTCGACATCACGCGCCGCCGATATCGCACCGGAACCCGAAGCCCAGGTACGGATGAGTTCTCGCGCGGCAAACTCTTCGGAGGTGACGGTTCCAGCAACCCCGGACAAGGACGCCTCCTCGGCTTTGACGCAAGAAGGCCCGTGCGGCCTACTAGAACGTGTTCTAATAGTGCCAGCATCCGGCAGTCAAGTCGAATGCCATAGGAGCAGGACACCGGCGATTCTCGCGGTGAACTCGGCGTAATCGGAGGTGAGCGATTCAGGCCCGTCCTGCGTATCGTTTAGTCCGATTACGCGAGAAGAAGGAGCTGTCCGCCGCATGTCGACGCCAGCACAGTCGGGTCGGGGTACCAGCCCGCAGCCACGGGAGGTCCTGACCGTGGCTGTACTTGCCGAGTCCGAACTCGGATCCGAAGCCCAGCGGGAACGCCGCAAACGCATCCTGGACGCGACCATGGCGATCGCATCCAAGGGTGGCTACGAGGCTGTGCAGATGCGCGCCGTGGCCGATCGCGCCGACGTCGCGGTGGGCACCCTGTACCGCTACTTCCCGTCGAAAGTGCACCTGCTGGTATCAGCGCTGGGTCGCGAGTTCGAGCGAATCGATGCCAAGACCGACCGCACCGCAGTGGCCGGCGGCACGTCCTACCAGCGGCTGAACTTCATGGTCAGCAAGTTGAACCGGGCCATGCAACGCAACCCCCTGCTGACCGAGGCGATGACGCGGGCCTACGTGTTCGCCGACGCGTCCGCGGCAGGTGAGGTCGATCACGTCGAGAAGATCATCGATTCGATGTTCGCCCGCGCGATGGCCGACGGCGAACCCTCCGAAGACCAGTACCACATCGCCCGGGTGATCTCGGATGTGTGGCTTTCCAACTTGCTGGCCTGGCTGACCCGCCGAGCGTCGGCGACCGACGTCAGCAAACGCCTCGATCTGGCGGTCCGGTTACTCATCGGGGACGGCGATCTCCCGAAGATCTGATGTGACCGACCTGCCCGCCGACCTGCGACACGCCCTGACCGAGGTCGCGCGCCTCCCCCGGATCCTGGTGGCCTCCGACTTCGACGGCACCCTGGCTCCGATCGTGAACCGGCCCGCCGACGCCCGACCGCTGCCCGCGGCCGCTGCCGCGCTGACCGAGCTGGCCGATGTCACCGACACCGTGGTGGCGCTGGTCTCGGGCCGCTCGGTCACCGACCTCGCCGCACTTTCCTCTGCTCCCGCCACGATCCATCTGATCGGCAGTCACGGGGCGGAATCCTCGGCCGGCTTCACCCAGGAGATCGACACCGCCCTGCTGGCGGAGATCACTGCGACGTTGTCCGATATCGCCGCTGCCCACCCCGGTGCCACGGTCGAGACGAAACCGGCCAGCGTCGCCCTGCACGTACGCAACGCGCAACCCGATGACGCCGCGGCGGCCTGCGCCGCGGCCCGCACCGCCTCGGCGGGCTGGCAGGCCGAACTGACCGAGGGTAAAGCGGTCATGGAGTACGCCGTCATCAGCACCGACAAGGGCGAAGCCCTCGACATCCTTCGGCAGCGCGAAAACTGTTCCGCCGTGGTCTATTTCGGCGACGACGTCACCGACGAGAAGGCGTTTCGGCGGATGCGCGGCGCCGACGTCGGGGTCAAGGTCGGACCTGGTGAGACCTTGGCGGCCTATCGAGTGGACTCCCCCGACGACGTCGCCACCGCGCTGGAACTGCTGCTGGCCCAGCGGCGTAACCGCTAGGCCGGCGGACCGCTGGTGCGACCGCGGACCAATTCGGTGGGCAGGATCTCGGTGCTCGGCAGGCCCGAACGCGGCGGGTTGTGCAGCAGGCGGCCGGCGCGGCGCCCCTTCTCCAGGCTGTCCTGGGCAACGGTGGTCAAACCCCGCCTGGTGGCCTCGGGAATACCGTCGAAACCCGTCACCGTCATCTGGCCCGGCACATAGATGCCGCGCGCCCGCAGATAGTCCATCGCCGAGATCGCCAGTACATCGGCGGTGCACATGAGCGCGGTGATCCGCGGATTGGTGGCCAACGCCAGTTCGGCTGCCGCACCACCGGATTCCGGGCCGTGTTCGGAACTCTCCACGATGGTCAGCTGGCCGGGGTCCAGACCGGCGGCCGTCATGGCGTCACTGACGCCGCCGATGCGGTCGCCCTGCACCCGGAACGGGGTCGCGCGCACGCGCTGCGCGTCGGCGATCGCGGCCGTCGGCTCGTCGGGACCGGGCTTGTCGCCCAGCCGCATCGTCAGCAGCCCGATCTCGCGATGGCCCAGACCGATGACGTAGTCGGCCAGCTCGCGCATCGCCGCACGGTCGTCGATACCGACCCGCGACGCCCCGGCCACACCGGCAGGCTGGTCGACTATCACAACCGGCAGTTGGCGCTGGAGCACCAGCTGCAGGTAGGGATCGTCGTCGGCAGCGGCGTACACCACGAAACCATCCACACCGGCAGAGAGCACTGCACTGCTGCCCTCGTCAGGGCTGCGGCCCGGTCCCGTCGCGACCAGCAGCAGGCCCTGCCCGACGTCCTCGCAGGATTCGGCGAGCCCCGCGACGAAATTCAGCGCCGCGGGATCGCTGAACGAATAGGTCAGCGGCTCGGTGATGACCAGGCCCACCGCGCCCGCCCGACGGGTGCGCAACGACCGTGCCACCGGGTCCGGACCGGAGTAGCCGAGCCGTTTGGCGGTGGCGAAGATCCGCTCGCGCAGATCAGAGGACAGCTGATCCGGACGGTTGTAGGCATTGGAGATCGTGGTGCGCGAGACCTCCAGTTCGGCGGCCAACGAGGCGAGCGTCGCCCGCCGCCGCGGCGTCGGACTTCTGGACATGCTCTGTGACGCTAGCCGATGCGGTGCGCGGGGTCGCCGGCCCCGGCCCCGTGTGCCGCAACCGGCGTCCGCCGATCGGCCCCGGTGCGCTGCGCGACGAGCCATACCACCAGCCAGATCAGGCTGACGATCGTCACGATGACGAAGCTCGGCGGCAGATTGAACATCGCCGACACGGCCAGTCCCGCCCACACCGCGAAAACCGACAGCGCTGTCGAGGTGGCCATCGCCGAGCCGGGTCGCGGCGTCAGCATGATCGCCGTCGCGGCGGGCGTGACCACCAGGGCGAAGAGCAACAGGGTTCCGACGGCCTGAACCGCCATCGTGACGGCCAGCCCGAGCAGCGCCATGAAGATCACCGACAGCACCCGGACCGGCACGCCCCTGGCCTCGGCCACCGCGGGGTTGACCGAGGCGAACAGCAACGGGCGGTAGACGAATGCGATCACGGCCGCCAGTACCGCCACGGCGACGGCGAAGGTCACCAGCTGCTCGTGGGTGACCGCCAGCAGGTTGCCGAACAGGACATTGGTGACCGTACTGCTGCTGCGGGTGGCCATCGACGAGAAGAACAGCCCGAGGCCCGTCGCCGCGGCAAGCACTGTGCCGGTGGCGACTTCGCGTTCATCGGCGCGCTTTCCCAGCGCCCCGATCACCAGCGCTCCGCCTATGCAGAACGTCGCCAGGCCGACGGTGACCGGCAGACCGAGCAGTACCGCTCCCGTGGCACCGGGAAAACCGATGTGCGCCAACGCATGTGCCGCAAAAGCGCTGTTTCGCACCACGATGAAGTAGCCGATCAGACCGGCAGCCAGCGCAACCAGGGTGCCGCCCAGCAGAGCGTTGCGCATGAATGCCGATGTCAGGACCTGCAGCCAATTGTCCTGGTAACCAATGGCCAACACGGTGGTGCGCATCAGACGCTCCGCATGTAGAGCTCACCCTGCGGGGTGTGCACCACCTGAATCGACGTGCCGTAGAGATGACTGAGCAGGTGTTCGTCGACGACCTCGTCCATGGTGTCGAAGTGGGCATGCCCGTCGAGCAGATAGATGGCACTGTCGAGCACACCCAGCAGCGGGTTGAGGTCGTGGGCCACGACCAGGATGGTGACACCGAAGTCCTGGCGTATCCGGGCCAGCAGCGTGACGATCTCGCGCTGGTTGCGCAGATCGAGCGCGGTCAGCGGTTCGTCGAGGATCAGCAGTTTGGGTTTGCCGACGAGTGCCTCGGCGATCGCCACCCGTTGGCGCTGGCCGCCGGACAACTGCGAGAGCCGCCGAGTGGCGAATCCGTCGGCGCCCACCGCGGTGAGAATCTCGGCGACGCTGCGGCGCTCGTCGGCGCTGGCCCGGCCGAAACCCCACCGGCTACCGGTCAACCCGAGCAGCACCGCATCACAGGCCCGGATGGCGTTGCCGGCCGCGGCGGCGTAGTTCTGTGGCACATAACCGATCGAGTCGGTGGCCTCCCCCGCCGGTTGCCCCAGGACCCGGACCACACCGGAGGCCACCGGGAGCAGGCCGAGAACGACCTGCAGCAGCGTCGTCTTACCGGAACCGTTGGAACCGATGACCGCCGTGACACCGCCGGCCGGTACCTCGAAGGTGCCCTCCGACCAGATCAGCCGGCCGCCGCGCACCACGCTGACATCATCGAATACGAGCGCGGGTTCGGCCGGTTCGGCGGGGCGGTCAGGGCGAGACACCGAGCGCCTTGGCCAGTGCAGTGAGTTGGTCCACCTGCCAAGCCTCGAACGATTTCGCGCCCGGCGCCACCGTTTCGGTCACGTTGACCACCGGGACACCGGCCGCCTCGGCGGCGGCACGCACCTGTTCCGGCACCGTGCCCTCGGTCTGGGTGTTGTAGATCAGCACGTCGACGCCCTTGTCGTCGAGCAAACGCAGGAAGGCGTCGAGGTCGGCCGGGGCCGGATCGGTCTCGTTGGCAGCAGCGGCCGCGAAGCCCGCCGGAGTCTTGTCGACGAGTCCGATCGCCTGGGCGGTGAGATCGAAGACGCTCTCGGTGGCCGCATAGGTCTTCCCGGTGGCGGCGGCCTTGAGCTTGCCGATCAGTTCCGCATAGGGCTGTATCGCGGCGGTGAAAGCGGTGCGCCGCTCGGTGAAGTAGCCGGCTGCGCCGGGAGACAGCTTCTGCAGTTCGGCGGTGACGGCGTCGGCGACCGCGGTCACGGTGGCCGGGTCGTACCAGACATGCGGGTTCTGCTCGTGGTCATGATCGTGAGCCTGACCGCCGGCGCCGAGGTCGACGGCGCTGAGCACGGGCGCCGCCGGTGCCGACGACGCCGCGAGTTTGGCGGCCCACTCGTCGTAGTGGCCGCCGTTGATCACGACCAGCTGGGCGCCGGAGAAAGTCGCCGCGTCGGCGGGCGTCGGTTCGTAGTCGTGCGGGTCCACCGACGAGCCGGCCAGCAGCGTGCTGACCTTGGCGCAGGCACCACCGAGCTCGGAGACGATGTCACCCCACTGGTCGACACTGACCACCACGTCGACGGGGGCCACCGGGCAGTCGCCCGTGGCGGCGGGGGCCGACGCGTCGTCGGAGTTCGACGAGCAGGAAGCCAGCAGCACGGCGGTGGCGAGCAGGGCGGCCGTGGCGGTTCCGCGGCGCGCAGCGGTCAGTGACGATTGAAGCATAGCGGTAATGATAACCGTTTTCATTAAACGAGTACATTCGGGGGCTCCCAGCTACCACCCCTAGGCTCATTCCATGCCCGGCACAGCGACCGTCGACCTCAACGCCGACCTCGGCGAGGGTTTCGGGGTGTGGCGGCTCGGTGACGACGACGCCATGCTCGGCATCGTCACCAGCGCCAACATCGCCTGCGGTTTTCACGGCGGTGACCCGGCGGGCCTGCTGGCCGTATGTCGGGGCGCCGCAGGGCGAGGAGTACGGATCGGGGCGCAGGTCGGCTATCGCGACCTCGCCGGGTTCGGGCGACGATTCATCGATATGGCCGGCGAGGACCTGATGGCCGATGTGATCTACCAGATCGGCGCCCTGCAGGGACTGGCCACGGCCGCGGGCACCGCGGTGAGCTACGTCAAACCCCATGGTGCGCTGTACAACACCATCGTCGCCCACCCCGAGCAGGCGCAGGCGGTCGCCGCCGCCGTACACGCCGTCGATCCCGCACTGCCGGTACTGGGCCTGGCCGGTTCGGAATTCTTTCGCGCGGCAAGCGCATTGGGCCTGCGCACCGTAGCCGAGGCGTTCGCCGATCGCGCCTACCTGGCCGACGGCACTTTGGTTTCGCGGCGCGAACCGGGCGCAGTACTGCACGATCCGTCGCAGATCGCCGAGCGGGTGCTACGGCTGGTGCAGGCCGGCCGGGTCGAGGCCGTCGACGGCAGCGATATCGCGGTGACGGTGGAATCGGTTTGCGTACACGGCGATTCACCCGGTGCCACCGAGATCGCCGCCGCCGTCGCCGCACGGCTCAGGTCCGCGGGCATAACCCTGGAGGCCTTCATCTGATGCGACTCAAGGCCGGCCGCCCCGATCTGGCTCGCTACCGCGGGCTGTTCACCGTACCCGTCGCCGCCGAGGACGCCCTGCTCTCGGTCACCTGGCTGGGCGTTTCGACGCTGCTGCTCGACGACGGGGAATCGGCAGTCATGACCGACGGGTTCTTCTCCCGCCCGCCGCTGGGCCGGGTCGCCGTGGGCAGCATCGCCCCGTCACCGGCCCGGGTGGAGGGCTGCCTCACCCGCGCCGGTGTCGACAAACTGGCTGCCGTGGCCTGCGTCCACACCCATTTCGACCATGCCCTCGATTCCGCGCTGGTCGCCGAACGCACCGGTGCGGTGCTGGTGGGCGGCGAATCGACCGCCAACATCGGGCGCGGTCACCCGCTACCGGCTGACCAGATCGCCGTCGTGACATCCGGGCAGCCCGTCGAATTCGGTCCGTGGTCGCTGACCCTCGTCGATTCGCACCATTGCCCACCCGACCGCTATCCGGGTGCCATCACCGAACCCGTCCGGCCGCCGGTGCGGACGTCGGCCTACCGGTGCGGCGAGGCGTGGTCGGTGCTGGTGTGGCACCGACCCACCGACCGGCGCTGCTTGATCCAGGGCAGTGCCGGGTATGTCCCCGGCGTGCTGAACGGATACCGCGCCGAGGTCGCCTATCTGGGGTTGGGACAGCTGGGGCTGCAGACCGAGCGCTATCTCCAGGAGTACTGGGCCGAGACGGTGCTGGCCGTCGGCGCCCGAACCGTCATCGGGATCCACTGGGACGATTTCTTCCGGCCGTTGTCGGAGCCGTTGCGCGCGTTACCGTTCGCCGGTGACGACCTCGACTTCTCGATGCGGGTGCTGCGCGCATTGGCCGAACGCGACGGTGTGACCCTGCAGCTGCCCACGGTGTGGCGACGCGAGGATCCCTGGGCTTGACCTTCACATTGGTACTTTCGTTGGCGCTGCTTGCCGTCGTGCTGGTCTTCGCCGTCGCACATCCCGAGGGCTGGCCGGAGGCCGTCGCCGCGGTGCCTGCCGCCGCGATCCTGGTGGCGGTCGGCGCGATCTCACTGCCGGACGCGTGGGCCGAAGCGGCCCGCCTGCTGCCGGTGGTGGCCTTCCTGGCCGCGGTGCTGGTACTGGCCAAGCTCTGCGATGACGAGGGCCTCTTCGACGCGCTGGGGGCCATCACGGCCCGAACCAGCGACGGCAACCCGGCGGCGCTGCTGCGCAGGGTCTTCGTCATCGCCGCGGTGACGACGGCGGTGCTGTCACTGGACGCCACGATCGTGCTGCTGACGCCGGTGGTGCTGTCGACCGCCCGCACGTTGAGCGTCCCGGTGCGTCCGCACGCCTACGCGACAGCCCACCTGTCGAACACTGCGTCGCTGCTGCTGCCGGTGTCCAACCTGACGAACCTGCTGGCATTCGCCACCGCCGCCGCGGCCGGGTTGAGTTTCACCGGGTTCACCGTGTTGATGGCGGCGCCATGGCTTGTCGCCATCGCCGCCGAATACCTGGTTTTCCGGAAGTACTTCGCGCGGGACCTGGCACCGGTGCCCGCGACCGCCGATATCGTCGCGCCCGCGCTGCCACGCTTCGTGCTGGTCGTCCTGGGCCTGACCCTGGCCGGTTTCGCGGTGACGTCGGTTCTCGGGGTGGAGCCGGTATGGGCTGCGGCCGCGGGCGCTCTGGTGCTGGCGGCCCGCGGACTGTTGCGGCGCACCAGCACCGTCGTCGGCCTGTTCCGGTCGGTGCATCTGACATTCCTGATCTTCGTGCTGGCTCTCGGCGTGGTGGTGCAGGCCGTCATGGTCAACGGTCTGCAGGACTGGATGCACCGGATCGTCCCGGACGGCACCGGTCTGGCGGCCCTGCTGGGGATCGCGGTCATCGCCGCGGTGCTGGCGAACGTGGTCAACAATCTGCCCGCCGTGCTGGTGTTGCTGCCGCTGGCTGCCGTGGCGGGGCCCGCCGCGATCCTGGCGGTACTGATCGGGGTCAACATCGGGCCCAACCTGACCTACGTCGGGTCACTGTCCAACCTGCTGTGGCGTCGGGTCTTGAGCAGCAACGGTATTGGCACCAACGCGGGCGAATTCACCGTTATCGGACTTCTCACCGTCCCGGCCTCGCTCATACTGGCGGTGCTGGCGCTGTGGGCCGGTGTGCGGGTGTTCGGCATCTGGTGAGACACACGACCCCTAATACCGCCGGGGTCGACCACACCGTGTTTAGCTCGATTGCGATATGAACTCACGTCTGCGCGCGCTGCTGTTGGTCGGTGTCTTGTTCGTCGGATCGACGGGTTGCTCGTGGTTCTCCGACAAACCCGGGGACGCCTTCGCGGCATTCGCCGCGGCGCTGCACGACAAGGACGCCACGGCCGCAGCGGCACACACCACCGACGCCCAGGCGGCGACACCCGTCATCACCGCGATGTTCGACGGTATGGGCAAGGCCGCCACCGTCGACGTCACACCCGGCGAGCCATCGGATGCCGCGGACGCGCCGAAAGCCACGCTCACCTACAGCTGGTCGTTCGGTCCGGGTCGTGAATTGCGTTACGAATCCACCGCATCGGCGACCAAGGCCGGCGATCACTGGTTGGTGCAATGGTCACCCACTGTCTTGCACCCCAAGCTGACCGGCGACACCACTTTCCAGTACAGCGACGACAAGTTCTTCATGACACCGGTCACCGACCGAGACGGTCAGCCGCTGATGAACTGGCAGACCGTCGGGGTGGTCAACCTGAACCGGGATCACCGCACCTCCGCGGACGCCCTGGCCGCTTTATTGCAGTCCTTTGGCATCACCGCCGAATCCATCCAGCACCAATTCGACACCACCGGCGACGACTCCGTCACGGTGATCCGGCTGCGCGAACCCGACCTCGACCCGGTTGCCGACCAACTCGCCGCCACACCAGGGGTGACAGTCGCCAAGCAGGGCGCGCTGCTGACCGCCGACCCCGCGCTGTCCTCACCGTTGCTGCCGGGCCTGGAACCACTGTGGCAGAAGGCAATCGACGCGAGCGCCGGTTGGTCGGTCGATCTGGTCGACAAATCCGGCACGCCCACCGAGGAACTGGCATCCACACCACCGGGTGACACCGCGCCGCTGCGGACCACCATCGATATCAGGCTCCAACTGCTCGCCCAGCAGGCGGTTGCCGCCGAACAACGACCGGCTGTCCTGGTGGCGATCGCGCCGTCGACCGGTGGCATCCTCGCGGTCGCGCAGAACCAGGCCGCCGACGCCCAGGGGCCGATATCGCTGACCGGGCTGTATCCGCCGGGCTCGACGTTCAAGACCATCACCACCGCTGCGGCCATGCAGGCCGGACTGGTCACGCCCGAAACCCCCGTGCAGTGCCCCGGCCGCATCACGATCGAGAACCGGACGATCCCCAACGAGGACGAATTCGATCTGGGCACAGTGCCGTTGAGCACCGCCTTCTCCCATTCGTGCAACACCTCGATGGCCGCACTCGCCGACCGGCTGCCTGCCGACGCGCTGGGCAACACCGCCCGGATGTTCGGTATCGGCGTCGACTTCGTCGTCCCCGGCATCACCACCGTGACCGGTCAGGTGCCCAATGCCGACACCCCGGCGCAGCGGGTCGAGAACGGGATCGGTCAGGGCACCGTCACCGCCAGTCCGTTCGGACTGGCCGTCGCCGAGGCCAGCCTGGCGCACGGATCGACGATCCTGCCGACATTGGTCGTCGGCGAACAGTCCACCGCCGACACCGCCTCGCAGCCGATCCCGGCGGAGATCACCGATGGCCTGCGGACCATGATGGGGCTGACCGTAACGGACGGCACCGCAACACAATTGCGCGATATCGAGGGTCTGGGCGGTAAGACCGGAACGGCGGAGTTCGGCGACAACACCCACTCACACGGCTGGTTCGCCGGCATCCTCGGCGATATCGCCTTCGCGACCCTGGTCGTGGGCGGCGACAGCTCCGCGCCTGCAGTCGACATCTCGGGAGCTTTTCTGCGCCCCGCCCGGTGAGCGCCGAAATCAGTTGCGGCGGCGTTGCCGCGCTATCTCGGCGAGCACCACACCGGCGGCGACGGAGGCGTTGAGCGATTCCGTCGGCCCCGCCATCGGGATCGACACCACCGCATCGCAGTTCTGCCGGACCAACCGGGACAGGCCCTTGCCCTCCGAACCCACGACGACCACGATCGGCCCGGAGGCGTCGAGGTTGTCGAGTTCGGTGTCACCGCCGGCATCGAGACCGACGATCTGCAGACCGGAATCGCCCCATTCCTTCAGTGTCCGATTGAGATTGGTGGCACGGGCCACCGGCGTGCGGGCGGCCGCGCCGGCACTGGTCCGCCATGCCACCGCGGTCACCGACGCCGAACGCCGCTGCGGAATGAGCACACCGTGCCCGCCGAACGCCGCGACCGAACGCACGATGGCACCCAGATTGCGCGGGTCGGAGATGTTGTCGAGCGCCACCAGCAGCGGGGGGGTGACATCGGCCTTCGCCGTCCGCAGCAGATCCTCCGGGTGCGCGTACTGGTACGGCGGAACCTGTAACGCGATGCCCTGATGCAGACCGTTGGTGGCGATACGGTCGAGGTCGGTACGCGGAACTTCGAGGATGGCGATACCGGAATCGGCTGCCCGGGTTACCGATTCGGTGAGGCGCTCATCGGAATCGGTACCCAGCGCCACATACAGCGCGGTGGCGGGCACCCCGGCCCGCAGGCATTCCAGCACCGGGTTGCGACCCAGCACGATCTCGGTGTCATCGGTCTTCTTCTTGTGCCTGCCCTGCTGCTGGCGGGCCACCTTGTTGGCGCGCTTGGCCGCCGGGTGATGAGGACGCTCATGGGCGGGCGGCGTTGCGCCGCGACCTTCCAGGCCGCGTCTGCGCACCCCACCGGAGCCGACCGTCGGGCCCTTCTTCGATCCGTCTTTGCGCACCGCGCCGCGGCGCTGTGAATTGCCTGCCATCTACTTCGCTACTTCCGTTTTGCCGTCGAGCAGGCTCCATTGCGGACCGTCTGCGGTGTCGGTGACCTCGATACCCGCGTCTTTCAGCCGATCCCGGATCTCGTCGGCGCGCGCCCAGTCGCGTTGAGCGCGGGCATCGGCCCGTCCCTCCAACGCCCACCGGGTCAGCACATCGATGGCGGCCAGCGCCGCCGAGGTCTCGTCGCGCGATTCCCAGCGCTCGTCAAGCGGGTCGCAGCCCAGGATCGCCGTCATCGCCCGGATCGACGACGCGTGCCGCATCGCGGCGTCGTGATCGCCGGTGTCGAGTGCCCGGTTGCCGTCGGCGCGTGCGGCGTGTACCTCGGCCAGCGCCATCGGTACCGCAAGGTCGTCGTCGAGAGCCGCGGCGAACCTGTCGGTCCAGCCACCGACGGGAACCGCACCGACCCGGTTGCGTACCCGGTGCAGGAAGTCCTCGATGCCGACATAGGCCTTGACCGCGTCCTGCAGTGCGGTCTCGGAGAACTCCAGCATCGACCGGTAATGCGCACTGCCCAGGTAGTAACGCAGCTCGGCGGGCCGAACACGTTGCAGCACAGCCGGAATGGACAACACGTTGCCCAGCGACTTGCTCATCTTCTCGCCGCCCATGGTGACCCAACCGTTGTGCAGCCAGTAACGCGCGAACTCGTCACCGGCGGCACGCGCCTGCGCGATCTCGTTCTCGTGATGCGGGAAAACCAGATCCATTCCGCCGCAGTGGATATCGAAGGTCGCACCCAGATACTCATGCGCCATCGCGACACATTCCGAATGCCAGCCCGGCCGGCCGCGGCCCCACGGTGTGGGCCAGGACGGCTCGTTGGGTTTCGCGCCCTTCCACAAGGTGAAGTCACGCTGGTCGCGTTTACCGGTGGCGACGCCTTCGCCCTGGTGCACGTCATCGAGCCGGTGCCCCGACAGCGCTCCGTACGACGGGCAGCTCTGCACATCGAAGTACACGTCACCGGCGCCGGTATAGGCGTGACCGGTGTCGATGAGTCGTTCGATCAATTCGACGATCTGGGTGATGTGCCCGGTGGCGCGCGGTTCGGCCGACGGCGGCAACACCCCGAGAGCGTCATAGGCGGCCGAGAATGCCCGCTCGTGGGTAGCGGCCCATTCCCACCACGGCCGGCCCGCGGCGGCCGCCTTGGCCAGGATCTTGTCGTCGATGTCGGTGACGTTGCGGATGAAGGCGACGTCGAAACCCTTGGCCGTCAGCCAGCGACGCAAAACGTCGAATGCCACACCACTGCGGACGTGTCCGATGTGCGGCAGGCCCTGCACGGTCGCACCGCACAGGTAGATGGAGGCATGACCTGGGCGTACGGGGACGAAGTCACGCACGGCACCCGTCATGGTGTCGTGCAGGCGCAGTCCACCCTGCTGGCCTTCGGCCCAGCTCCCGAAATCGGTCACGACGTGCCAGCTTACCGGCCTTATTGACCGGAATCGCCATCGGCGACGACAAGGGCCGTGGCGATGGCGGCCAGACCCTCGCCGCGTCCGGTCAGGCCGAGCCCGTCGGTCGTCGTCGCGGACACCGACACCGGCGCGCCGAGCAGGCCGGAAAGCACTTCCTGGGCCTCGGCGCGGCGCGGGCCGACCTTGGGTCGATTGGCGATGACCTGAACGGCGGCATTTCCGATCCGGTATCCGGCATCGTCGAGCAGCTCACGCACGTGGCGCAGCATCTGGGCGCCGGTGACCCCGGACCAGCGTGGATCGTCGACACCGAAGACGCCACCGATATCGCCCAAACCGGCCGCCGACAGCAGTGCGTCACAGAGCGCGTGCGCAGCGACGTCACCGTCGGAATGGCCGGCGCAGCCGTCGGCATCGTCGAACCGCAGGCCCAGGAGATGACAGTCCCGGCCCGGCTCGATGGGGTGCACGTCGGTGCCGAGCCCGACGCGTGGCAGCGCCGTCACGTCACCACCGCGTCGGTCAGCACGGCCTTGGCCAGCATCAGATCCAGCGGGGTGGTGATCTTGAACGCCAGCGGATCACCCTCGACCACTTGCACCGGAACACCGATGCCCTCGACCATCGACGCGTCGTCGGTGAACGATGCGGTGCCGGCGCGCTCGTAGGCGCGTAACAGCACATCGGTGGCGAAACCCTGCGGTGTCTGGACCGCTCGCAGTCCGGCCCGCTCGGGGGTTCCCAGAACGACCCCGTTGGCATCGACGGCCTTGATGGTGTCCGACACCGGCAGGGCCGGGATCACCGCGAGATGCCCGGATTGCAGTGCCTGAACGACGCGGGCTATGAGTGACGGCGGGGTGAGCGGACGCGCGGCGTCGTGCACCAGAACATGGTCGGGCGTGCTGCCCTCTGATGTGCCGGCCAACGCCAGCCGTACCGATTCGGTGCGGTCTGCCCCGCCGGCGACGATGGTTGCCAACGAGCCCAGGATTAGCTTCGCCTCGTCGGTGCGGTTCGACGGCACGGCGACGATGATCTCGTCGATGACACCGGAGGCCCGTAGGCCTTCCAGCGCCCGTTCGATGAGTGTCCGCCCTGCCAATTCGACGAAGGCTTTGGGAACTCCAGCGCCCAGCCGTTCACCCGAACCGGCGGCCGGGACGATCGCGACGGTGCGCCCCACGGTACGTCCGGGCGCCTAGGAGGCGGCGGCCAGCACCTCGTCGAGAATGATCTCTGCCTTGGCGTCATCGGTGTTCTCAGCCAGGGCGAGCTCGCCGACGAGGATCTGCCGGGCCTTGGCCAGCATGCGCTTCTCGCCTGCCGAGAGCCCACGCTCCTGATCGCGGCGCCACAGATCGCGTACTACTTCTGCGACCTTGTTGACATCACCGGAAGCGAGCTTTTCCAGGTTGGCCTTGTACCGGCGCGACCAGTTGGTCGGCTCCTCGGTATGCGGGGCGCGCAGCACCTGGAAGACTTTGTCCAGACCTTCTTGCCCAACCACATCGCGTACACCGACATACTCGGCGTTATCTGCGGGCACCCGGACGGTCAGGTCGCCCTGGGCGACCTTCAAGACGAGATATTCCTTCTGTTCGCCTTTGATGGTTCGGGTTTCGATCGCGTCGATCAACGCAGCACCGTGATGCGGATAAACAACGGTGTCTCCGACCTTGAAAATCATCAGATTAGAGCCCCTTTCGCTTCTCCAGGATAGCACGGGCTCCAGACAGGCGTAGAACAACAATGCAGGTCAGGGGCACAACAGGTGAACACTAGGGCTTGACAGCGTGACAATAACGTGCAGTATGACCGCCATCGGCCGGTGCTAGCGCACCTCGCTGTGCCGCGCGCCGACGGCCACTACTACGCTTCGTACGAGGTTGTTCAGTACTGTGTTTCTTCAGCAACCATGGCGTCGCGACCAGGAGGCAGGCAGTGTCCCGTTTTGATATCCGCCGGGCGGTCATCACCCGGACCGGTCTGGCCGCAGGCAGCCTGCTCGCGGCAGCCGTTTTGGCGGGATGTGGCGCCGGCCAGATCTCCCAGGTCGCCAACCAGGAGCCGGCCGTCAACGGCACCGTCGGCAAGGTCGGCAACCTGTCGCTGCGCAACGTGCACCTGCAGGCCGTCGAGACCAAGGACGCGGTGGCGCCCGGCAGCGATGTCGAACTGATCTTCACCGCGGTCAACAACTCCCCCGACACCGACGACCGCCTGCTGTCGGTCACCTCACCGGTCGGCAATGTCTCGCTCACCGGCGACACCACCATCCCGGTCAACGGCCTGCTCGCAGTGGGTGCACCCGACGGGGTCGAGGAACTGGCTTCGGTCGAGGCCGCCGACGGCGCCGGAGCCAGCGTCACGCTGACCCAGCCGATCCGCAACGGCTTGACCTACGAGTTCACCTTCGACTTCGCCAAGGCCGGCAAGACCACGCTGGCGGTGCCGATCTCGGCGGGCAACGCCGGTCGCCAGGAAGCGCAATAGTCTTCTCGACCGGCCTGCGCGTCTCGTCCGGTTCTGTCGGACCCGACGGATAGCGTCACCACGTGGCGAATTCGAGTTCCAAAGCGCGTCCGCAGTACCGCTGCTCGGAATGCCAGCACGTCACGGCCAAATGGGTGGGCCGCTGCCCGGAATGCGGCACCTGGGGCACCGTCGACGAGGTCGCGGTGCTCACCTCCCTGGGCGGTCGGGCGCGCCGCCCGGTGGCGCCTTCGTCGGCGGCGGTGCCGATCAGCTCGATCGACGCCGACCACACCCGTCATCTGCCGACAGGCGTCAGCGAACTCGACCGGGTGCTCGGCGGCGGTATCGTCCCCGGCTCGGTGATCCTGTTGGCCGGCGAACCGGGTGTCGGCAAGTCGACGCTGCTGCTCGAGGTCGTCAACCGGTGGGCGCAGTCGGGCCGGCGCGCCCTGTATGTCTCCGGTGAGGAGTCGGCCGGTCAGATCCGGATGCGTGCCGAACGCACCGGGTGCACGCACGACGAGGTTTTCCTGGCCGCCGAATCCGACGTCCACACCGTGTTGGGACATGTCGAGGCCGTGCGTCCGTCGCTGGTGATCGTCGATTCGGTGCAGACCTTGTCGACGACCGACACCGATGGGGTCACCGGTGGTGTCACCCAGGTGCGTGCCGTCACGACCGCGCTGACCGGTTACGCGAAGTCCGGCACCGGTGTCGCGATCGTCATGGTCGGTCACGTCACCAAGGACGGCGCCATCGCGGGACCGCGGTCGCTGGAACACCTTGTCGACGTCGTGTTGCATTTCGAGGGTGACCGCAACAGTGCGCTACGCATGGTGCGCGGTATCAAGAACCGGTTCGGCGGGGCCGACGAGGTCGGGTGTTTCGTGTTGCACGACAACGGAATCGAATGCGTGGCCGATCCGTCCGGGCTGTTCCTGGACCAGCGCCCCGAGCCGGTCCCCGGAACGGCGGTCACCGTCTCACTCGACGGTAAACGGCCGCTGATCGGTGAGATCCAGGCGCTCATCGGCGTGGCCGACGTGCCCTCACCGCGCCGCGCGGTCAGCGGGCTGGACCAGTCGCGCGCGGCGATGACGGCCGCGGTGTTGGAGACCAGGGCGGGTATCCGCATCGGCAAGCACGACGTCTACCTGTCCACCGTGGGTGGGATGCGGCTCACCGACCCGTCGTCCGACCTCGCGGTCGCACTGGCGATGGCCTCGGCCTATGCCGATCTGTGCCTGCCGACGTCGACCGTCGTCATCGGCGAGGTCGGCCTGGCCGGCGATCTGCGCCGCGTCACCGGCATGGAGCGTCGCCTCGCCGAAGCGGCCCGGCTGGGTTTCACCTCGGCCATCATCCCGCCCGGCGCGAAGTCGGTGCCCGACGGCTTGCGCACCCATCAGGTGGCCACCATCGGTGAGGCGCTCAAGACCATGCTAGCCATCGCGGTTCGCCCACCCAGCAAACCTCCAGAGGTCAAGCCGCCGACTCGACCCGATCTCAAAGTGGTGGATGGTGGTCCCGCCCGTGCGGACACAGGGAACAATGATTGGTCGTGACGTCTAGCAGGACCCCGCGCCCGACCCTCCGAGAGACCATCGGGCGCCTCGCGCCTGGCACCGCATTGCGCGACGGCCTGGAGCGCATCCTGCGTGGTCGCACCGGCGCGCTGATAGTGCTCGGCTACGACGACAGCGTCGAGTCGATCTGCGACGGCGGTTTCGCCCTCGATGTGCGCTATGCCCCGACGCGGCTGCGCGAGCTGTCGAAGATGGACGGTGCGGTGGTGCTGTCCACCGACGGTGAACGCATCGTCCGGGCCAATGTGCAGCTGGTCCCCGACCCGTCGATCCCGACCGATGAATCCGGCACCCGGCACCGGTCGGCCGAGCGCACCGCGATCCAGACCGGTTATCCGGTGATATCGGTGAGCCACTCCATGAGCATCGTGACGGTCTATGTCGC
The DNA here is from genome assembly GCA_016197405.1 of Mycobacterium sp. GTDB lineage: Bacteria > Actinomycetota > Actinomycetes > Mycobacteriales > Mycobacteriaceae > Mycobacterium. The sequence goes on along the minus strand of JACPVR010000004.1, from coordinate 240,591 downwards.
CGGTGAACGGCATGTGGTCGCGGATTCGGCCACCATCATGTCGCGGGCCAACCAGGCGATCGCGACCCTGGAGCGCTACAAGACCCGTCTCGACGAGGTCAGCAGGCAGCTGTCGACGGCCGAGATCGAGGACTTCGTGACGCTGCGCGATGTGATGACGGTCGTGCAGCGCCACGAGATGGTCCGGCGTATCGGCCTGGAGATCGACTACGACACCGTGGAGCTGGGTACCGACGGCAGGCAGCTGCGGTTGCAGCTCGAAGAACTGCTTGGCGGTAACGACACCGCACGTGAGCTGATCGTGCGTGATTATCACGCCAACCCGGAGGCGCCGTCGAAGGCTCAGGTCGCCGCGACGCTGGAGGAGCTCGACGCGCTCAGCGACGCAGATCTACTGGACTTCACCGCGCTGGCGCGGGTCTTCGGCTATCCGTCGACGGTGGAGGCCCAGGATTCGGCGCTGAGCTCACGTGGTTACCGCGCGATGGCCGGTATCCCACGGCTGCAGTTCGCCCATGTCGATCTGCTGGTACGCACGTTCGGCTCATTGCAGGGCCTGCTGGCGGCCAGCGCCACCGATCTGCAGTCCGTCGACGGTATCGGTTCGATGTGGGCGCGCCATGTCCGCGAAGGTCTGTCGCAGTTGGCCGAGTCGACGATCGCCGACCGGCTGGCATAGCTGGACCGGTCCGACCGAGCTGAGTCGACGATCCACCGAGGTACGAGGTGGTGAGGAGCGAAGTAATCTAGACCGAGCTAGCCCCCGGGTGCGGCGGGCGGTGCTTCTGCGGGCGGTGCGTCCCCTGCCGGAGGTGCGGCCTGTGGCTCGGCCAGGATGAACGGCACGGTGGCCGAGCGCAGATTGCCCAATTGGACGACCAGGTTGTAGGTGCCGGGGCCGATCGGCTGGCGCGGCAGCGGGCACTGCGGCTCCGAACCCATACCCGTCCAGGTGACCTCGGTGGTGACCTGCTCACCCGGGTTGAAGCTCTTGACCAGCGTCTCGTTGGACGGCGCGCAGTCCAGGTTCGACCACAACCGCTTGTTGTCCAGCGTGTAGACGTAGGCGGCCAGTACCGCGGCGCCGACATCGCGCTGGCAGGCGGTCAGCCCGATGTTGGTCACGACCATGGTGAACTTCGGCTGATCACCGATGGTGTAGCGAGGAGCGCTGGTGATGCCCTTGACGGCAAGGGTGGAGTCCGGGCAGTCGTCACCGGGGTTGAGCACCGGCGGCGGTTCGACCGCGGCGGTCGGAGTCGGCGTCGGCGCGGGAGCCTCCCCGGCCGGCGGCACCACCGGCGTCTTCACGTCGGGGGTGGGCGTCGGCGCTAGCGGTCCCTGCGCGGTATTGGGCTGTTCGCCTGCGGCCGGCTTGGTGTCGGTGGCCGCGCCACCGCCGCGCATGACCAGCGCGATCACTGCTACGACGACGATGACGACCAGAACGGCGAGGCCTATCGCCAGCGCTCGGCGCCGCCGGTAGATCTCCGGCGGGAGTGGACGGCCATGCGGTTCCAAATCCAGCACCTTCTCACGGTAAGGCCAGGTCACTGCGAGTTGGGCGACCCGACGCGGCGTGTCGCCGCCTTATCGGCGCAGGTGGGATTCCACAGCGCGCCGGTTATTCGCCGATATCGCCGATATGCTCGCGCAGCCGCACCTGGCCGTCGGCGAGCTGATAGGTCAACCCGACGATGGCCAGCCGACCGTCGGCCACCCGTTCGCTGATGGCCGTGGAGCGCTGGATCAGCTGCGCACCGGTCTCGGTGACGTGGCGGGCCTCGAACTCGTCGACGCGGGTCAGACCGTCACGGCGGCCCAGCAGGATCGACGGGGTGACACGTTCGACGACGTCACGGACGTAACCACCGGGCACCGCGCCCTCATCGAGCGCATCAAGCGTTGCCTGGACGGCACCGCAACTGTCATGGCCGAGCACGGCGATCAGCGGCACGTTGAGCACCGTGACGGCGTATTCCACCGAGCCCAGCACCGCCGAGTCGATGACGTGTCCGGCGGTGCGGACCACGAACATATCGCCGAGGCCCTGATCGAAGATGATCTCGGCGGCGACGCGACTGTCGGCGCAGCCGAACAACACGGCGGTGGGTTTCTGGCTGCCGGCAAGGCTGGCGCGGTATTCGATGCTCTGGCTGGGATGCACCGGCTTCCCGGCCACGAATCGCTCGTTACCCTCTTTGAGTGCTTTCCACGCTGTCACTGGGCTGGTGTTCGGCATGGTTGCCATTGTGCCTGCCCCTGCCAGAGCCGGCGTCATGAGCCTGGACAGCGCGGAGCTGGTCGGCTGGTTCGACGCCAATGAGCGCGATCTGCCGTGGCGTGCCCCCGGGGTGAGCGCGTGGCAGATCCTGGTCAGCGAATTCATGTTGCAGCAGACGCCGGTGGTGCGGGTGCTGCCGATCTGGCTGGACTGGGTGGCGCGCTGGCCGACCCCGTCGGCGACGGCGGCGGCGAGTTCCGGTGAGGTGGTGCGGGCCTGGGGCAAGCTCGGGTACCCGCGCCGGGCCAAGTGGTTGCACGAGTGCGCGACGGTCATCGCGACCGAGCACGGTGACGTCGTGCCCGATGACGTGGCGGCCCTGCAGGCCCTACCCGGGATTGGCAGCTATACCGCCCGTGCTGTCGCGTGTTTCGCCTACCGCAGGCGGGTTCCGGTGGTCGACACCAACGTGCGCCGGGTGATCGCCCGCGCCGTGCACGGCCAGGCCGATCCGGGCTCACCGTCGGCGACGCGGGACGAGGCCGATGTCGCCGCGCTGCTACCCGATGACGCGACGGCGCCACGCTTTTCGGCGGCGCTGATGGAGCTCGGCGCGCTGGTGTGCACCGCCCGTTCGCCCAAGTGCGGGATATGTCCGCTGAGCGTGTGCGCATGGCGCGCCGCCGGTTATCCACCGTCGACTGCGGCACCGAAGCGGGTGCAGAAGTACGCCGGTACCGACCGTCAGGTGCGCGGCCGGTTGCTCGATGTGTTGCGCGGCAGCGGTACGCCGGTGACGCGCGCGCAACTCGACGTCGCCTGGCTGACCGACACCGCCCAGCGGGACCGGGCGCTGGACTCGCTGCTGGTCGACGGGCTGGTGGAGCAGACCGCCGATGGGCTTTTCGCATTGTGCGGCGAAGGCGGCGAGGACCCGGCTCCGAGGCGGTAGTCCTTCGGCGGGTCAGGCGGACTGTTCGGATTCGTCACAGGAGAAGCTGCGCCGGTAATCCGACGGCGTGACGCCGATGATCCGCCGGAAGTGGTGGCGCAACAGCGTCGCGGTGCCGAATCCGGCCCGTTCCGCAACCCGGTCGATGTCCATATCGGTCTCCTCCAGCAGGCGGCGCGCATACAGCACGCGCTGATCGGTGACCCACTGCATGGGTGTCGTCCCGGTCTCCTCGACGAACCGGCGCGCGAAGGTCCGCCCCGACATGGCGGCCCGCTTGGCCAGCGACGTCACCGTGTGCGGCTGATCGAGGTTCTGCAGGATCCAATCAAGTTGGGGTGCAAAGCCTTCCGAGTATCTGGCCGGGATGGGCTGGTCGATGTACTGGCGTTGTCCGCCGTCACGCTGGGGTGGCACGACCATCCGTCTGGCGATGACGTTGGTGACCGCGCTACCGAGCTCGCGACGGACCAGATGCAGGCACGCGTCGATACCCGCCGCGGTCCCGGCGCTGGTGATCAGGTTGCCGTCGTCGACGAAAAGTACGTTGCGGTCGACATTGGCGGTCGGGTACATGCCGGCCAGCTCGTCGGCGTGCATCCAGTGCGTGGTGACGGCCCGGCCGTCGAGCAGGCCTGCGGCGCCGACGACGAAAACCCCGGAGCAGACCGTCAGGATCATCGATCCGGCCTCGGCCGCCGCTCGCAAGGCGTCCAGCGCTCCCGGCGGGTAGTCACGAGAGGTCAGTGCCGGTACGGCGACGAGGTCGGCGCCGGCCAGTGCGCTGTAGTCGTGATCGGGACTCAGGCTGGCGCCGATGCTGGTGCGCACCGGCTTACCGGCCTCGGGACCGCACACCTTGAAGTCGAAGTTGGGCACACCGTCGGCACTGCGGTCGATTCCGAAGACCTCGCAGACCACCCCGAACTCGAAGGGCGCCAACCCATCTGCGACGAGGACCGAAACAGTCTGAAGCATGGCAGTATCTTATCGCAGTAAGTCACTTCTGCCACTGTTGGCCGGATATTGTTCAGCGGAGCATTACTGCCATGAGTACAACACTGACATACCTGCTCCTGATACTGCTTCTAGCATCACCGTTGGCACTACTGGGCACCCTGGCCGCCATATCGCGGCGCAACGGCCATCTGCGCATCAACCTCGAACAGTTCCGGTTCGGTGCACCGATGGTCGGTCCGCTGTCCTCCGAGGATGCCGACTTCCGCCGCATCCACCACGAGGCCGATGCCATCCGCACCCGCTTCGAGGACTCGCCGTCGTGGCCCTATTCAGGGGTTCTCGGTGAGCGACGCTGACGAGCCGAGGAACGACTCGACGGCATGGCGGTAGATGTCCGGAGCGTCGTCGTGCACCAGGTGACCAGCTGCCGGAACCTCGACATAGGTTGTCCGGTAACCGGTTTGGTGCATGCGCCGCATCTGGCCGGGCGGGGTGACGGAGTTGCCCGCCTCGATCAGCAGTGCCGGCGCACGCACCGCTGCCCACTGCTGCCAGTAGTCCCTGGTGCCCCACTCGGCGGCGATCTGCACCCAGCGGTCAGGCGGCCCGTGCAGCCGCCAGCCGGTGGCCGTACGGTCGAACGCCTCCAGGAAGTACTGCCCCGCCACCGGCCCGAACTCGTCGAACACCGCCTGTGCGGTGGGGAACTCCGCGGGCAGCGCATGCACCCACGGTTCCCACGGCCCGGTGGTCCGGCCACGGAAATCCGGCGCCATATCCTCGACGACGAGTGCGGTCACCAGATCGGGTCGCCGCGCGGCCAGGCACCACGAGTGCAGGCCACCCATCGAATGTCCGACCAGTCTCACCGGAGCACCGATCGACTCGACCGCCGAACGCAGATCGTCGACGAAGCGTTCGGTGCTCACCGGGTGGGGATCGGGGACGTCTCGGCCACGGTGCCAGGGCGCGTCGTAGGTGTAGACCGCCCCCAATCGGGTCAGCCAGGGCAGCTGCCGCGGCCATGTGCTGCCGCGCCCCATCAGGCCGTGTACCAGCACGATCGGGTGCCCCTGCCCGCCGCGGTGGGTCAGCGCGTCGAACTGCATGCAGACATCTTGCGTGCTCAACCGGTCGCCATCGCGGGCGCGGTAGCCTAACGGCATGTCCGTGGTGAAGATCAACGCAATCGAGGTCCCCGCCGACGCCGGCCCCGAACTGGAGAAGCGGTTCGCACATCGCGCCCACGCAGTCGACAATCAGCCCGGTTTCCTGGGCTTCCAGTTGCTGCGCCCGGTTCGCGGTGAAGACCGCTACTTCGTGGTGACGCAATGGGAGACCGAAGAGGCATTCCAGGCCTGGGCCAGCGGCCCGGCGATCGAGGCCCACAAGGGCCAGGCGACCAACCCGGTCGCCACCGGTGCTTCGCTGCTCGAGTTCGAGGTTGTGTTGGACGTTGCCGGGTCAGCCGCCCAGAGCTAGGACGGTCGCGGCGCTGATCGGCAGCGCCGTGCTCGTGACCGCCCTGCTCAACGGTTGCGGATCCGACCCCGCGCCCACCGCGAACGCCGGCAGCGCCGACGTCCGGATCAGCACCAACACCCCACAAGGTGTGCGCGCCAAGCAGGTCGTCGACATGATCAACTCGGACTGGCCGATCGGGACCAACGGCGTGAGCACGCTGACCAAACCGGACTCGGTCAAATACGTCACCGAGGTGATGGACGGACTGTGGTGGGAGCGCCCGTTCACCGTCGCCGGGGTCGACATCGGCGCAGGCTCGGCCACCCTGCACCTCGTCACGTCATACGGCGCGCGCCAGAACATCGAACTGCGCACCGGTGACGACACCCTGGTCGACAAGTTCATCGTCACGACCGAGACGCCCCCGGTGCACACCTGGTCCGATGTCGATGCCGCATTGTCGAAGTCTGGTGCGCGCTACTCCTACCGCGTCTCGAAGGTCGTGGACGGCCGTTGTGAGCAGCTCGCCGGTAACAACACCGACGTATCCCTGCCGCTTGCATCGATTTTCAAGCTCTACGTGCTCTACGCGGTGGCCGAGGCCGTCAAGGCCGGCACGGTGTCCTGGGACGACAAGCTCACCATCACCGACGAGGGCAAGACGGTGGGTTCCTCGGCGTTCGACAGCGCTCCCGCCGGCACCCAGATCTCGGTGCGAACCGCCGCAGGCAAGATGATCGCCAACAGCGACAACATGGCGACCGACCTGTTGATCGGCCGCGTCGGCACCCACGCCGTCGAGCGCGCGCTGGCAGATGCCGGGCATCACGATCCGGCGAGTATGACGCCGTTTCCCACCATGCATGAGCTCTTCTCGATCGGCTGGGGTGAACCGGACCTGCGCGAGCAGTGGAAGTCGGCGAATCCGCAGGGCCGCGCGGCCCTGCTCGCCGAGACGAGTTCGCGTCCCTACGAACCGGATCCGTTGCGCACCCACGCGCCGGCATCGGCCTACGGAGCGGAGTGGTACGGCAGCGCCGAAGACATCTGCCGCGTGCACGCCGCGCTGCAGACCGGGGCCACCGGCGCCGCCGCACCGGTGCGCGACATCATGTCCGAGATCCCCGGCATCGATCTCGATCGCACGCAGTGGCCCTATATCGGCGCCAAGGCCGGCAACCTACCCGGTGAATTGACCTTCAGCTGGTACGCCGTCGATCGCACGGGTCAGCCATGGGTTGTCAGCCTGCAGACCAACTGGCCACGTTTCCATGGCCCGCAGACCGGCGGATGGTTGATGTCGATCATCAAGCAGATGTTCGCGATGATCCCGGTCGGTCGAGGCTAGCGAGGAGCGAGCAATCAAACACCAGCGAGTCGACGATGCCCCAAGGAACGAGGGGCTGAGCCACTAGTTTCGTAGGGTCCAGGCCTGCCCGCGGTAGTGCAGCACCGTCCGGCCGGCGGGCGCGATATCGATGCGCCAGAACGATTTCGGTGGCGCATCCAAGGTGACCAGGATGGCGGCACGGATGACCGCTGGATGGGTCACCGCGATGACCCTGGCGCGCGCTGCGGCCACCGAATCCATCCAATTACGCACGCGTGCAACAAGTTCGACAATCGACTCGCCACCGTGCGGTGCGGCGGTGACGTCGGTGAGCCACAGCGCCAGGTCCGCCGAATCGACACCGCCGAGGACGTTGCCGCGCCAGCGGCCCACATTCAGGTCGGCCAGCCGCCGGTCGACGGCCGCTTCGAGGCCCAACAGCTCGGCCGTCCGGATCGCACGCTCCTCGGGACCGCAGGCCGCGATATCGGCGGGATCGAGCACACCGATATCGCCGACCTGACGGCGCCCGAGGGCGTTGAGCGGCTCGTCGGTGGGAAACCGTCCGGCTGACATGGCATCGGTCATGCCGTGTGAAACCAGCGTCAGCCGGACGACTTCACTCACGCAGTCAGCTGCTCCTGGCGCTTACCGTCGAGCAGTCGCGACAACAGTGCCGCGCTCACCAAGCCGATCGTCGTCCAGATGACGACCTGGGTGCCCAGGCTGTAGAGCCGGAACTCGTAGAGATCACTGGCCGGGAAACCCGGGAAGACGATCGTGCCCGCGTCGTCGACCATCGGTCCGGGGGTCTCGTTGATCGTGGGCAGCACCAGCATCACGATTGCCACCGCAACGATGTAGGCCGCGCCGGCCGCCAGCGTGGCGTTCCAGGCACCCAGCTTCGCGCTGAGCTGATTGCCCAGGTAGACCGCGGCGACCGCGAACAGCGCCGAGAGTCCCAGCATCAGCAGGTACAACAGCGTGCGCTGGGTGATGGTCTCGTCCAGGCTCGTCGCGGGCGGGCTCGGCGGATACTTCAGCGCCGGGACGATCCACAGCGAGATCAGCATCCCACCGGCCACCAGCACCGAGAGCGTGCGGGCCGAGGTGGTGCCCACCCGGCCGTAGGCCACGCAGAAGACCACCGCGAACAACGCGCCCAGTGCGACGCTGAAAGCCAGTACACCGAAACCCATTCCGATGGTGGACTGGATACCGCGGCTGAACAGTTCGCCGCCTTCACCGTGGCTGTGGCCGCCGGCGGCGGTCTCCATGGCCTCATGGGCGGCCGATGTGCCGTCCTCGAAATCGATGGCACGCCCGACGATCGGTTCCAGGAAGATCTTGGCCCACAGGAACGCCAATACGCCTGCCAGGGCGCCGGCCAGGATGCCGCGCCCGATTATCTGCTTTTCCATTGTCTGTGTCGGCTCGCTGCTCAGTGGCAGGGGAAACCGAGGAGGTGGCGGGCATCATGCACAAACTCGTGGATGTACATGTTGTCGCCGAACACCGAGGTGGCGCCCTGATCGACGCCGACGAAGTACAGCACCAGCAGTGCGAGGAAGGCGGTGACCGAAAGCCACACGGCGGCCTTGGTCGCCGAGAGATCAACCGCGGGCGCCTGTGTGGCGCTGAGATCGTGAGTAGACATGTGGATCCTTTCCGGGATATCGCGTCCCGCTATCCAAGAAGACGAACGTCGGGTCTGACTATGACAGTGGCGCGACCGTTCTGGGCTCTCACCAGATTCCTCAGTTCGTCGATGACCAGGCGATCATAACGCGCCGCCCGGCATTGGACGCCGCGACCAGCATTGTGGCCGCGACAGCCCCGTCAACCGCTACGCGGCAGGATCGGAATCGGCCGGAATGGGCATCTCATAGATATCCCAGATCACCGGACGGCTGTCATCTCCGCGCACGAACTTCCCGCCGGTGATGTTCCAGGTGGTGTTTCCCAGGCTGAGGGTGAAATCGCCGTAATTTTCGAAAACCGGACTCTCGGTGAAGATCATCGCTTGGTAATGCGGAGCGATCTCGATCGGCCCCAACTCGAATGTCTTGGTGACCGTGTCGGTCCACGTATGGCCCCACTTGACATCGATTCCGATGTTGACCAGCTTGGCGATCGTCCCGCCGACCTTGATCGTGGTGTCGATCGTATTGGTGAAGGTGGTCGTCTTGGTGACGGTGTACTTGAAACGTTGGATGTGATCGGTCCGGTTCCTGATCGTGTCCTCGTACTGTTCCGGGTTTCCGTAGTCCTGTATCTGGATGCCCGCGGTGAACGTGCATACCGCGTCGGTCTTGTTTTCGCACAACAGTTTCAGTATTCGCGCTTGCTCTTCCGGATTGCTGTTGTCGATGTTGACCACGGTGCCGGGCGCATCGAACAGTCGGACGGTGTTCGACTGAGTGAGGCTGGTCGGTCCGCATGTCACGGCAGCGGTCGAGGAGCACTTGGTGTAGGCCCGGTTATAGGCGGCACCACCCCTGACGAACATATTCGGCGTGTAGGAGACGGTGTAGTTGCCCGGTGTCCCGCCACCGGAATAGTCGACGAATCGCACCGTGACGGGGTTGTCCTTGAAGGCGTAGAAGGTCAGTTCGAAATGGGCGAACTGACCGGGCTGAACAAGGGTGCCGATCGGCGGGGCCCCGCTGATCGAGCCCTTGTCACCGACCTTGCCGTAGTAGTTCAGATTACGACCGCTGAGGTTATAGACGTTGAAACCCTCGGTGGCATCGACCGTCGGTGCCGAATCGCCCTGCGGTGCAACGAACACCGAGATCCTCGTCGATGTGGTGCCGGTGCCGTTGAACAAGTGCAGGTGCTTACCGGTATCGGCGACAGCGATGACGAATGAATCCACCCCGCCGGTTTGCAGGTGCGCAGCGGTGGGCGTGTAGGTGTATGAGCCGTCTTGGTTCACCGTGACGGTACCCTGGCCCGCGCCGCTTGCCAGCGTGTATTTCAGCGCATCACCCTCCGCGTCGGCACCGTTGACATTGCCGCTGAGCTGGCCGGTCCCGGAGTCGGTGACCGGTTCGGTGGGATTGACGGTGGGCGATTGGTTGAAGTAGGTCACCTGCACGCGGCGCAGCCAGCTCTGGGCCGCCGCCACCCAGAGGTTCAACGGGTTCACCGGGGCCGTGGCGGGGCGCGCGGGTTTCGCTGCCGCCTGCGCGGTGTTGCGAGCAACCGCAACGGTTTCCGCCGTCGTGGCAGCGACCTCGACCGGGGTGGCAGGCTCGGAAGCCGAGGCGTCGTCACGCCGTTCGTTCGACGCGGCGACGACATCGTCCTCGTCGCGAGCGCCATCTTTGTCTTTGGTGTCATCCTGCGCCGTGGCATGCCGCTCGACCGTGGTGTCAACCTCGGAATCGGTCTCATCCTCGGCCGCGGCAGCTCGCGCGGAAGACGACTTCGCGGTGGCGGACTCCTTCGAGGCGGCATCGTCGTCATCAGAGGACGCCGAGTCGTGCGTTGCCGACGATTGCGTCGACTGCTGATGGGCGTCCGACGCCGATTCCGCCCGCGCGCCGGCCGAGTCGGCGCCCGCGGAGGACGGCGACTCCGATCCCGATGACGTCGACGTTCCGGTGTCGGCAGAAGCAACCGATGCCCCGATGATCGCCGAGGATGCCACGGCGGCGGCCGCCACGGTCAACTGCAAGAAACTACGTACAGCGAGGACCTTCAACGCGCTCTACCCATCTACGCATCCGTCAATTCCAGGCAGAGCTTGTCACCGCATCCCGATTACAGCAATCGATGTTGCCAGGCTTTTCAGGGACCGAAATGCGGTGTTTCAGGTTCGTTCAATAATTGGCAAATATTGCCGCAACCTGCGACCGGACCGGCTGGCCGTACAAACAACAGCGGCGGCCCCCAACTGGGGACCGCCGCTGTTTTTGGTGTTCGGTTATTCGGCAGCTGCCGCCGAGCCGGTACCGCCCGCACCGGCGCCGGCCAGATCCGCCTCATCGGCCGCGGTTTCCCGCGCTGCACCGACGAAGGTGAACTTGGCATCCTCGCCCGCGCCCTCGCCGTCCCAGTTCTCGACGTCGACGGTGACGACCTGACCCGGCCCGACCTCGTCGAACAGGATCTTCTCGCTGAGGGCATCCTCGATCTCGCGCTGGATGGTCCGGCGCAGCGGCCGGGCCCCGAGCACGGGGTCGAAACCGCGCTTGGCCAGCAACGACTTGGCCTTCTCCGTCAGCTCCATGGTCATGTCCTTGGCCTTGAGCTGCTTGGAAACCCGGCCGATCATCAGATCCACCATGCGGATGATCTCGTCCTGCGTGAGCTGGTGGAAGACGATGATGTCGTCGATACGGTTGAGGAACTCCGGTCGGAAGTGCTTCTTGAGCTCGTCGTTGACCTTGAGCTTCATCCGCTCGTAGTTGTTCTCACCGCCACCGGAGGTGAAGCCCAGTCCGACGGCCTTGGAGATGTCGGAGGTACCCAGGTTCGAGGTGAAGATCAGCACGGTGTTCTTGAAGTCGACCGTGCGGCCCTGACCGTCGGTGAGCCTGCCGTCTTCGAGGACCTGCAACAGCGTGTTGTAGATCTCCTGGTGGGCCTTCTCGATCTCGTCGAACAGCACCACCGAGAACGGCTTGCGACGCACCTTCTCGGTGAGCTGGCCGCCCTCCTCGTAGCCGACGTACCCGGGAGGGGCACCGAACAGCCGCGAGGCGGTGAAGCGGTCGTGGAACTCGCCCATGTCGATCTGGATGAGCGCGTCGTCATCGCCGAACAGGAAGTTGGCCAGCGCCTTGGACAGCTCGGTCTTACCGACACCGGACGGACCGGCGAAGATGAACGAGCCCGACGGGCGCTTGGGATCCTTCAGGCCGGCGCGGGTACGCCGGATGGCCTTGCTGACGGCGCGAACGGCGTCCTCCTGGCCGATGATCCGCTTGTGCAGCTCATCTTCCATGCGAAGCAGCCGAGTGGTCTCCTCCTCGGTGAGCTTGAACACCGGGATGCCGGTCCAGTTCCCGAGGACCTCGGCGATCTGCTCGTCGTCAACCTCGGCGACGACGTCGAGGTCGCCTGAGCGCCACTGCTTTTCACGCTCGGCACGCTGTGCGACCAGAGTCTTCTCCCGGTCCCGCAGGCTCGCGGCCTTCTCGAAGTCCTGGGCGTCGATCGCCGATTCCTTCTCCCGGCGGGCGTCGGCGATCTTCTCGTCGAACTCGCGCAGATCCGGCGGAGCGGTCATCCGGCGGATACGCATCCGGGCGCCGGCCTCGTCGATCAGGTCGATGGCCTTGTCCGGCAGGAACCGGTCGTTGATGTAGCGGTCGGCCAGCGTCGCCGCTGCCACGATCGCGCCATCGGTGATCGAGACCCGGTGGTGTGCCTCGTAGCGGTCCCTCAGACCCTTGAGGATCTCGACGGTGTGCTCGACGGTCGGCTCACCGACCTGAACCGGCTGGAACCGGCGCTCCAGGGCGGCGTCCTTCTCGATGTACTTGCGGTACTCGTCGAGCGTGGTCGCGCCGATGGTCTGCAGCTCGCCACGGGCCAGCTTGGGCTTGAGGATCGATGCGGCGTCGATCGCGCCCTCGGCGGCACCCGCGCCGACGAGCGTGTGCAGCTCGTCGATGAACAGGATGATGTCGCCGCGGGTGTTGATCTCCTTGAGCACCTTCTTGAGGCGTTCTTCGAAGTCACCGCGGTACCGGCTGCCCGCCACCAGAGAACCGAGGTCCAGGGTGTAGAGCTGCTTGTCCTTCAGCGTCTCCGGCACGTCGCCGTGCACGATGGCCTGCGCCAGACCCTCGACCACGGCGGTCTTGCCGACGCCGGGCTCGCCGATCAGCACCGGGTTGTTCTTGGTGCGGCGGCTCAGCACCTGCATGACCCGCTCGATTTCCTTCTCGCGGCCGATGACCGGGTCGAGCTTGCCTTCCATCGCGGCGGCAGTCAGGTTGCGACCGAACTGGTCGAGCACCAGCGACGTCGACGGATTGCCCGCCTCACCACCGCGCCCACCGGTGCCGGCTTCGGCGGTCTCCTTGCCCTGGTAGCCGCTCAGCAGCTGGATGACCTGCTGGCGCACCCGGGTCAGTTCGGCGCCGAGCTTGACCAGCACCTGGGCCGCGACACCTTCGCCCTCACGAATCAGGCCGAGCAGAATGTGCTCGGTGCCGATGTAGTTGTGGCCGAGCTGCAACGCCTCGCGCAGGCTGAGCTCCAGCACCTTCTTGGCACGCGGCGTGAACGGGATGTGCCCGGACGGAGCCTGCTGGCCCTGACCGATGATCTCCTCGACCTGGCTGCGCACGCCTTCCAGCGAAATGCCCAGCGATTCGAGAGACTTGGCTGCCACGCCCTCACCCTCGTGGATAAGTCCCAGCAGGATGTGCTCGGTGCCGATGTAGTTGTGGTTGAGCATCCGGGCTTCTTCTTGCGCCAGGACGACGACCCGACGGGCACGGTCGGTAAATCTTTCGAACATCCGCGGTTACCTGCTCTCCATTGATCGGCCTGCTGCGTTCCCCCAATTAGCCGGTGCGCAGCGCCTGCCGTCCACTGTAATGGGCGGCCGCCCGGGCTGTCGTACCTTGGGTGGGCGTTGGGCCGACTGTCGGCCTCGTGTTTGCCCCGGTTCGACCCGGACGCACCATTGCAACGCAGGTGGAGAGCCGATCGTTTCCGATATCGCGGCCGAATGCTTCGCCGCTAGCGAAAAGCCATCCGGGCCGCGTGCAGCGACCCGGATGGCGTGTTTACGACCTTGTATTAGGTGGCGGCGTGGAACGCGTCGATGACCTCTGCGGGGATGCGACCGCGCGTCGAAACGTTGTGTCCGTTACGTCGGGCCCATTCGCGGATGGCGGCGCTCTGCTCACGATCAATGGCGGCGCGGCCCCGACCGGACCCAGCCGAGCGACCACGGCGACGCCCGCCGACACGGCGACCTGCCTCTATCCACTGCTTCAGGTCAGCGCGCAGCTTGCCGGCGTTCTTGTTGGAAAGGTCGATCTCATATGTCACACCGTCAAGTGCAAATTCGACGGTTTCGTCGGCGGCGGCCTCACCGTCGAAATCGTCGACCAAAGTGACGGTAACTTTCTTCGCCATTAGCGCACGGCCCTTCCAAGCTGAGATGATGCTGAGGAAAAGTCAGAATGACCAAACCTACTTGCCGGTATCCAATGTGCCATATCGGTCAACCGCATTCAACAACGGTGCCGTGTCGCCTGTTCAGTTACCGTGGCGACGGACAATCGGGAACAAAACCGTGTCACGAATTGACAAGCCCGTCAATGCCATCAACAAGCGGTCTATACCCATTCCCGTTCCGGTGGTCGGCGGCATTGCATACTCCATCGCGGCGAGGAAGTCCTCGTCGAGTTGCATGGCCTCGTCATCACCGGCTGCCGCGGCCAGTGCCTGCGCCGCGAACCGTTCCCTCTGCACCACCGGGTCGACCAGTTCGGAGTATCCCGTGGCGAGTTCGAAACCCCTGACGTAGAGGTCCCACTTCTCGGTGACCCCGGGCTGTGAACGGTGCTGGCGCGTCAAAGGTGTGGTCTCCACAGGGAAATCCCGCACGAAGGTCGGTTCCCACAAAGTGTCGCCCACTGTGTGCTCCCACAATTCCTCGACGAGCTTGCCGTGTCCGAAACCGCGGTCACGAGCTACCTCGAGTTCCAACCGGTCGACGATGGCCCAAAGGTGTTCGGCGGGGGTGTCGGGAGTGATCTCCTCACCGAGAGCTTCCGACAGCGACGGATACATCTGCAAGGAGGGCCATTCACCGTCCAGGTCATAGAGACTGCCGTCGGGCAACGACACTTGCCGCGTGCCGAACGCCTCATTGGCGACTTCTTGAATAACCTCGCGTGTAACACGTGCGGAATCGCTGTAGTCGCCGTATGCCTGATATGTCTCAAGCATTGAGAATTCCGGTGAATGCGTCGAATCCGCACCTTCGTTTCGGAAGTTGCGATTCAGCTCGAAGACCTTGTCCAAGCCGCCGACGACGCAACGTTTCAGGAAAAGTTCCGGCGCGATACGGAGGAACAGGTCCGCATCCAGTGCATTGGAGTATGTCACAAAAGGCCTGGCCGCCGCGCCACCTGCCTGAGTCTGCAACATGGGTGTCTCGACTTCGAGGAAACCGCGTCGTTCCAGAGCTGAGCGCACCGCCCGAACCACCGCGATGCGGGTCCGCGCGACTTCGCGGGCCTCGGGCCGGACGATCAGGTCGACATAGCGCTGCCGCACCCGACTCTCTTCGCTCATGTCCTTGTGAGCAACGGGAAGCGGCCGCAGAGCTTTCGACGCCATGGCCCACGAATCGGCCATCACCGACAGCTCGCCGCGCTTGGACGAGATGACCTCGCCGTGCACGAAGACGATATCGCCGAGATCGACGTCGGCCTTCCACGCCTCCAGCGCTTCGGCGCCCACACCGGCCAGGCTGATCATCGCCTGCAGATGGGTGCCGTCACCGTCCTGCAGCGTGGCGAAGCACAGTTTTCCGGAATTCCGGGAGAACACCACCCGGCCGGCCACCCCGACGACGTCACCGGTCTGGGTGTCGGCGGGCAGCTCCGGATGGGCGGCCCGGATCTGCGCCAGCGTGTGGGTTCGCGGCACCGTCACCGGGTACGGGTCGCGCCCTTCTGCCAGGAGACGTTCACGCTTCGCCTGCCGGATACGGAACTGCTCGGGGAGATCGGGCTCGGTCACGTCGGGCCAGCCTAATAGATTGAGCCTGGTGACAGCCGCCATCGACGCCGCAGCGCTGACCGCGCTGGACCACGAGGTCCTGGACTGGCGTTTCAAGGGCCTGCCCGTGGGGTGGTCCGGACGTACTCCGGCGCAGATCACCGCGGCGGCCCCCGAGCTTTTCGACGACGGCCCGCTGGGGCCCATCTGCGTGCTGCGCGAGGACGCGCTGGAGCACAACCTGGCCACCATGGCCGCCTGGTGTTCGCACCACGACGTCGGGCTGGCCCCACACGGCAAGACACACATGGCACCGCAGCTCTACGCCCGGCAGCTCGCGGCAGGCGCGTGTGCGGTGACGGTGGCGACCATCAGCCAGCTCCGCAGTTACCGGGCGTTCGGCGTGCAGCGGGCGATACTGGCCAACGAACTGGTCGATCCAGCCGGATTGCGTTGGCTGGCAACCGAACTGGATGCCGACCCGGATTTCGACGTGGTGTGCTGGGTCGATTCGGTGCGCGGTGTGCAATTGATGGCGGACGCGCTCACCGCGGCCGGCGCGAAACGGCAGCTGCAGGTATGCGTCGAGGTGGGGGCCGCGGGCGGACGAACCGGGGCCCGAACCGACGCCGATATCGATACCGTGGCGGCGGCGGCCGCCGCCTGCCCGCGGCTGCGGCTGGTCGGTGTCGCCGGATACGAGGGCGCACTCGGCCACGACATATCCGCCGCGGGCCGGTCCCCGGTATGGGCCTACCTGGAGTCGGTGCGCGCGGCGGTCCTGCGACTGGCCGGCCGGTTCGAATCCGACGAGGTCCTGGTCACCGCGGGCGGCAGCACCCATTTCGACCTGGTCGCCGAAGTCCTGGCGGCCGACTGGCCGACCTCGCTGCCGGTGCGGACGGTGCTGCGCAGCGGCTGCTATCTGACCCACGACGACGGCCTGTACGCGCGCACCTCGCCGCTGCGCGGGCAGGGTCTACGGCCCGCGCTGAGCGTGTGGGCGCAGGTCTGCTCGACGCCGGAGCCCGGGCTGGCGCTGCTGACCATGGGCCGCCGCGATGTCTCCTTCGACCAGGATCTTCCGGTACCGCGCGAGCTGCCGTCGGCGACGGTCACCGCGCTCAACGACCAGCACGCATTCCTGCGTCTGGAAGCGGGTGCGGGCGTCCGGGTCGGCGACTGGGTGGAATTCGGCGTATCGCATCCGTGCACGGTCTTCGACAAGTGGCCGATGATCCCCGTGCTCGACGCCGACAACCGGGTGCGGGCCCTGGTTCGGACGTTCTTCTAGGAGCGGCGGCGCCCGTTTTCCCGGTTGCGTTCGAAGACCAGCCGAAGTCCGTCCAGCGTCAGGTAGCGGTCATAGGACGCCGCGGTCTGCAGATCCTCCAGCAGCAGCGGGGCGGTGTGTCCGGTGGCGACGACGGCGACGTCGTCACCACCGAAGCCGTCGACATCCTCCCGGATCCGCCGGATCAACGCGTCCACCAGCCCGGCGAAACCGAAAACCGCGCCGGATTGCATACATTCGACGGTGTTCTTCCCGATGACCGACCGTGGTCTGGTCAGCTCGACGCGGCGCAGCGCCGCCGATCTGGCAGCGGCCGCATCGGAGGAGACCTGCACGCCGGGAGCGATGGCCCCGCCGAGGAATTCGCCCTTCGCCGAGACCACGTCGACGACGATCGAGGATCCGAAATCGACCACGATCGCCGCGGTGCCGAACTTGTGGAATGCCGACAGACAGTTGACGATCCGGTCCGCGCCGACCTCCTTGGGGTTGTCGACCAGCAGCGGGATACCGGTGCGCACCCCCGGCTCGATCAGCACGTGCGGCACCGACGGCCAGTACTGGTCCAGCATCAGCCTGACCTCGTGCAGTACCGATGGCACGGTGGAAAGTCCGACGGCCCCGGTCAGACGCTCGGAGTCCTCGCCGATGAGCCCGTCGATGGTCAGCGCCAACTCGTCGGCGGTCACCTCGGGCTCGGTCCTGATCCGCCAGTGCTGCACCACCTTCGCGTTGTCGCCGGAACCTGATATCAGGCCGACGACGGTGTGGGTGTTGCGGACATCGATGGCGAGCAGCACTAGCCGCGACCTCGTGGCGAGATCAGCGAGCCGGCGAATTCCTCCGGCACGTATGCCGGATCCGATGCGTGCGCACCGAGCTCGATCTGCCGGTTGTCGGCGTCGACGAAAACCACCCGCGGCTCGAACTCGCGGGCCTGCGCATCGTCCATGGTGCCGTAGGCGATCAGGATGACCAGATCGCCTGGGTGGATCAGATGCGCTGCGGCGCCGTTGATCCCGATGACACCCGAGCCGCGTTCGCCGGTGATGACATAGGTGATCAGACGCGCACCGTTGTCGATGTCGACGATGGTGACCTGCTCACCTTCGAGGAGATCGGCGGCATCCATCAGGTCGGCATCGACCGTCACCGATCCGACATAGTGCAGATCGGCCTGGGTAACCGTCGCACGGTGGATCTTCGATTTCAGCATCGTCCGTAACATCAGTCCCTCCAGGGTGTTTCGCGATGTTCCTCGGCGCCGACATAGGCTCCGCCCGCTCCCGCCGCCGGACCGAGATCGACGGCGACGTTGTCGAGCAGCCTGGTGGCACCGACCCGCGCGGCGATCAGCATGCGGCCCGGCCCCTGCAGCGGAGCCGATTCCAGCCACGGCCCACGCACCTGCAGGTAGTCGACGTCCACGCCGGGCACCTCGGCGAGCACCGCCTGTGCCGCGGCGATGGCGGCATCAGCCCCGGCGCCGGCGGCATAGCGCCCGGCCAGCAGCGCCGCGCTGAGCGCACCCGCCCGCTCACGCTGCTGGGCATCCAGATACCGATTACGCGACGACATCGCCAGGCCGTCTTCCTCGCGCACGATCGGCACCGCCACCACCTCGGTGGCGATATTGAGATCGGCCACCATCTGCCGGATCAGGATCAGCTGTTGATAGTCCTTCTCACCGAAGAACGCGCGGTCAGGCCCGACGATCTGCAGCAGCTTGAGCACCACGGTCAGCATGCCCGCGAAATGAGTTGGCCGCGAAGCACCTTCGAGCTCGGCACCGAGCGGTCCAGGATGCACCGTGGTACGCGGTCCGTCGGGGTACATCGCCGAGGCGGTCGGAGTGAAGGCGATCTCCACCCCTTCGGCGGCGAGCAGCTCGAGGTCTGCGGCCAGCGTCCGCGGGTAGGCGTCCAGGTCCTCACCGGCACCGAACTGCAGGGGGTTGACGAAGATCGACACCACCACAACCGATCCCGGCACCTTCTTGGCGGCCCGCACCAGCGTCAGGTGACCTTCGTGCAGCGCGCCCATCGTCGGCACCAGCATGATCCGCCGGCCGGTCTGGCGCAGCGCCCGCGTGAGGGCACCCACCTGCGCCGGCTCGGTGTAGGTGTTGAGCGTGCCGGGGGCGAACTTCGGCGTGTTCGCCGTCATCGTTCGAGCACCTGGAAAACCTCCCGGGGAGCATGGGCGCGTTGCGCAGTCAGCAGTGACAGTGCCCGGTAGGCCTCGGCCAACTCGGGATCGACCTCGG
The DNA here is from genome assembly GCA_016197405.1 of Mycobacterium sp. Lineage (GTDB taxonomy): Bacteria > Actinomycetota > Actinomycetes > Mycobacteriales > Mycobacteriaceae > Mycobacterium. Next base: position 221,398 of record JACPVR010000004.1, on the reverse strand, counting down.
TGAGCGCGGTGAGGTGCCGGGCGACCGCGTCGGCGTCGCCGCGCGCCACCGGACCGGTCAGTGCCGCCTGGCCCCGCTGCAGGGTGTTCTCCACCGCGGCCCGGACCAGCGGCCCGATGACCCGCTCGGCGATTCCGCCCGGATCGTCGCCGACCATCTCCTGACCGAGTAGCTCAGAACCCCACAGTGCGGCCCGCAAAGCCACCAGCGCGTCGGCGAGCACCGTCACCACATGGTTGCTCCCGTGCGCCAACGCCGCGTGATACAGCGCGCGGGCGTCCTCACGGACCCGGAACGGTTCGCCGCCGATCTCCAGTACCAGCGACTGCGCTATGGCGTAGCCGAGCTCGTCGGCGGCGGTGATGCCGAAACAGGTGCCGGGTAGTCGCGCGATGTCCTCATCGCCGCCGGTGAACGTCATGGCGGGATGTATCGCCAACGGTATGCAGCCCTGCTCGGTGAGCGGCTGCAGAATGCCGATGCCGTTGGCACCGGAGGTGTGCACCACGATGGCGCCCGGGTGGACCGACCGGGTGGCGGCCAGACCCGCGATCAGCGATGCCAGCTCCGCGTCGGGCACCGCGAGCAGCAGTAACTCCGAATCGGCAGCCACTTCGTCGACGGGCCGGATCGGGGTGTCCGGCAGTCGGCGTTCGGCGCGGCGCACCGACGCCACCGACACCGCGCTGCACGCCACCACGACGTGCTCGGCGCGCTCCAGCGCCATGCCCAAAGCGGTGCCGACACGGCCCGCCGAGATGACACCCACCTTCAGCCGGGCTGGTCGCAGGCCTTCCACCTGCCCTTCGGCTCGATCCGACTGCACCATCGCAGACGACCCTCAAGTTTCTCGTGAAATTCGTTCCGGTCCTCAGTGCGGGTACCGGACGGTCGCAGAAAGACTAGCTCAGTCCTCGCGGCGCCGGCGCCGGCCGCCCCCGGTCGAACCGTTCTGCTGCAACCGGGCAAGCAGGTCGGCGACCGTCTGGCCGCCGCTGGTGTCCTCCGCCCCTTCGCCGCGGTGTCGGGGGGCCGGCGGTGGCGGTGTCTGCGCTGCCGGCGGTGTGGGCGGCGTCCCGTGCCGAGCGGGTGTCGGCGGTTGTTCGCCGGCGCTGGAATGCCTACCGCGTCGTGGCGTTGCGGCAGGCGCAGTGCCGTTGGACGGCGAGGGGATGCCCGGTGCCGGAGGCGCCATCTGCGGTGGTGGGCCGGCGGCCGGTGCCGGCGTGACCACGGGCGGTGCCGGTGTGACCGGCGGAGCCATCTGTGGTGGCGGGCCCGCCGGGGGCGGCGTCGGCTGCGACGGGGGTTGCGGCATGGGCTGAGCCGGACGAGCCGACGGCTGCTGCGGTGGTGGCGGTTGCGGTGTCCACAGGCCGGCAGCGGGCTGTGGCGGCGGCGCGGCGTGCGGTATCCACAGGTCGGCAGGCGGCCGCGGCGTTTCCGGTTCCGGGCGCACCGGCGGGGTCCATCCGGTGTCCTCCGAGGACCGGCGATGCGATCCGCGGTAATTGGGTTCGTCGAGGGGGTTCTGCTCATGCGACGGGAAGACCAGCGGTTCCTCCGGGACGTCGATGATGGGGCTCTCGGCGGTCTGCGCGTCGTCATCCTCGGCAACCTCGGTGACGCGGCTGCTGGTCACCCGGTCCGGTCGCGGCGGCTGCGATGGCGGTGTCCATTCCGCGTACGAGCGGTCGGTCTCGATGGCCGGCCGGTGCGCCAGATCGGTGTCGAACAGGATCTCCAGAGATGTTCGCAGTGCAGCCAATTCGGCCCGAAGTGCGGCCACCTCGTCGGCCGAGGAGGCGCGCAGTTCACTGGCCAGCTCGCGGCGCAGATGCGTCTCGACATTGAGTTCGTATTCGCGGCGGGCCGAGATCTCGCGGTCGAGCTGCAAGTCGTAGACCAGTTTGAGGTCACGGGCTTTGGCGGCGTCGGCATCGCTCTGCCTGCGGTAGATCACCGACACGAACGCGCCGACCACCGCGGCCCACAGGGACAGGATGACGGCGAGTTTGAGCAACTCGACGCGGTTGGTGAAAACCAGCGCCGTGCTGGCGGCGATGGCCAGCACCAGCAACACCGTCAGCAATGCCCAGCCCGGCCTGCGTCCGCCGCGCCGAATCCGGTCGCCGCTGGACGGAACGGTCATGGGCTGACTGTACCCGGCCGAGGTCGCTGCGCGTGTCGCGCCGCTCGGCGATTCTGCGTCGTATTGCCGTGGGAATCCAGAGGTCACGATTCCGGGGCGGCGTCGGCATTGTCTTGGCTGTCCAACGGGGATTTGCAGCAATGCTGCAGCCACAGCGCGGCGACCACCAGTGCCAGTGCGCACACCGCTGCCACCACCGCGCCGGGGGTGTCGGCGGCGGCGACCCGCATCTCGGCGCGCCGCGGCAGGAGGTACACCAGTACCCCGAGCCACCAGCCCAGCACCAGACCGCCGACCCAGGCCGACGCCTGGGCGATAACCACCGTGCGCGCCACCGCAATTGGGTGCAGCCGCCCGCCGCCGTCACCGATCTCACCGGCATTGATCCGGGCCCGCACATAGCCGCCCCACACCGCCTCGGCGACCGCGACCGCCGCCAGTGACAGTCCGGTCCAGATGGTCAGCGGCGGAAACCACCGGTAGGTGTTGATAACCAGGACGTAACCGACGATTCCGGCCGCGAGCACGATGACGACCACATCGCGGATCCGGGTCGGCCCCATCAGCGCAGCACCAGTGCGGTCGGCCGCACACCGTCGCGGTCGGCGGCGTCGATATCGGAGAGCAGTTCGGCCACCGGGTTCGACACACCGGACACCGTCAATACGGCGTCCGGGTCCACCGCCAGCCACGGGATGAGGACGAAAGCGCGCAGATGCGCCAAGGGATGCGGCAGCGTCAAACCTTCATCACGCGAGAGGATCTCCACCTCACCGTCGGCGCCGACCTCGTGACAACAGACCAGGTCGACATCGAGGGTGCGCGGGCCCCATTTCTGGCCCCGCAGACGCTCGGCCGAGCGCTCCAGACTCTGCGCCAGAGCCAGCCAGCCATGCGCATCCAGCTCACGATCTTCGGCGATCACCACCGCGTTGAGGAACGGCCCCTGGTCGACACCACCCCACGGGTCGGTCTCGTACACCGGCGAGAACGCGCGCACCCGGTCGCCCAGGGTGTCCAGCACCGATTGCAACCGCGCGAGCCGGTCGCCGAGGTTGGAGCCGATGGACAGCACGACCCTGGTCATGTTGGGGCCCCGCGGGTTCCGCGCCGGGAGCGGCGTGCCACGACGGCGACATCGGCGAACGTCAACGGGATCGGCGCCTGCGGTTTGTGCAGCACCACTTCGACGGCGTGCACCCGCTCGTCGGTCATGACACCCTCCGCGATCTCCGCAGCCACCGTCTCGATGAGGTTTCTGGCCGGCCCCGCCACGATCTCGGCGGCGCGCGTCGCCAGCACGCCGTAATCATAAGTGTCGGCCAGATCATCGCTGGCCGCCGCGGCGGCCAGGTCGATCCACACCGTGATGTCGACGACGAAATCCTGCCCGTCTCGGCGTTCGTGGTCGAAGACCCCGTGATTGCCGCGAACAGCCAAGCCGCGCAATTCGATTCGATCAGCCACCGGCGCACCCCGGGGACTGTCCGCCACGCCACCAGGCGTCGACGACGGCCAGCGCATCCGCCGACGCCTGGACATCGTGCACCCGGACACCCCATGCGCCGGCCTGGGCCGCCAGCGCCGTGATCACCGCGGTGGCCGTTTCGCGCCCGTCCGGTGGCCGGACGGTACCCTCGCCGTCGGCCAGCAGCGCTCCGAGGAACCGCTTGCGCGAAGCACCGATCAGCACCGGGATCCCGCTCTCGACGAATACCGGCAGCGCATGCAGCAGCGCCCAATTGTGTTGCGCCGTCTTGGCGAAACCCAGCCCGGGATCGATTATCACCTTGGCCGGATCGGTGCCTGCCGCGACAGCGTCGTCCACACAGCGCATCAGGTTGTCGTATACCTCGGCGACCACATCGCGATACGGCGGCACCCGGTGCGGGTCGTCGCCGTCGACGGCGCACCAGTGCATCAGCACCCAGGGCACCCCCGCCTCGGCGACCAGCGGGGCCATCGCCGGGTCGGCACGGCCACCCGACACGTCGTTGACGATCGAGGCGCCGTGCTCCAGCGCCGCACGGGCGACATCGGCGTGCATGGTGTCGATACTGACCGCTATGCCCTGGGCAGCAAGCTCTTTGACCACGGGAACGACCCTGGCGATCTCCACCCTGGCGTCGATGCGGACCGCGCCGGGCCTGGTCGACTCTCCCCCGACGTCGACAATGGTGGCACCCTGCATCGACAACCGGATGCCGTGTTCGACGGCACGGTCGCGGTCCAGGTAGCGCCCGCCATCGGAGAAGGAGTCGTCGGTGACGTTGACGACCCCCATCACCTGGGTGCGCTCAGGAGCCACCTGCGTCATTTGCGCAATATGAGATCCAGCGCCTCGGATCGAGATGCATTGTCGGTCTTGAACTGTCCGCGTACCGCCGAAGTCGTGGTGACAGCGCCCGGCTTGCGCACACCGCGCATCGCCATGCACATGTGCTCGGCCTCGATCACGACGATCACGCCGCGGGGATTGAGCTTGCGCATGACCGCGTCGGCGACCTGGCCGGTGAGCCGCTCCTGCACCTGCGGGCGCTTGGCGTAGAGGTCGACGACCCGGGCCAGTTTGGACAGTCCGGTGACCCTGCCGTCCTCACCGGGGATGTAGCCCACATGGGCCACCCCGTGGAACGCCACCAGGTGGTGTTCGCAGGTCGAGTACATCGGGATCTGCTTGACCAGCACCAGTTCGTCATGCTGCTCGTCGAAGGTGGTGTTGAGGACTTCGTCGGGGTCGACGTAGAGCCCGGCGAACATCTCCTGGTAGGCGCGGGCCACCCGGCCCGGGGTGTCGATCAGCCCGTGCCGGTCGGGGTCCTCGCCGATGGCGCACAGCAGCTCGCGTACCGCCGCTTCCGCACGGGCCTGGTCGAAGGCCGGGCGGGCGAAAGTTGCCACGTCAGTATCAGGTCGCGCCATTGCATCCCCTATGTGATCAGCCCTGGGCCGGCGGGTTGGGCCGGCTCGTATCCTGCTGGTCCCCCGGACCGTCGCCGGCATCCGGGTTTCCGTGGGCCGGGTACGGCTGCTGCGGGTAGGGCTGACCCGGGTAGTTCTGCGGCGGCGGCTGCCAACCACCGTAGGACGGCGGCTGCTGGCCGTGCTGCGGTGGCGGCGGGTACCAGTAGCCCGACGGCGGCTGCTGCTGATGCTGGGGCGGCGGCGGCCAGCCCGGGGCCCGCCACCCGTCCGGTGCACCATAGTCCGGGGTGGAACCCGGCGCCGGAGCACCGTTCGCGCCGTGCGCACCGTTGCTGCCGTTGGCGCCATTGGAGCCGTTGGCCCCGGCGGAGGCCTTGCGGGCCGCCTCCGCAGCCGCGATGGCCGTCTTGAAGGCCGGCTCGGGAATCGGCTTGGGCCATTCCTCGCAGCGTTCGATCGCCAGTTCGCCCGGGGTCTTGATGGGCGGCTTGTCCGACGGGATGCGTCCACCGAAATCGTCGAACACCGTGATGCGGGGCCGCTTGCGGACATCGCCGAAGATGGCCTGCAGCTCCTTGCGGTGCAGTGTCTCCTTCTCCAGGAGTTCGCCGGCCAGGGTGTCGAGGACGTCGCGGTACTCGGCGAGGATTTCCCACGCCTCGGTGTGCGCGGCCTCGATGAGCTTGCGCACCTCTTCGTCAATCTCCCGCGCCACCTCATGGGAGTAGTCGGACTGCGTGCCCATCGACCGGCCCAGGAACGGGTCGCCGTGTTCGGTGCCGTACTTGACGGCGCCGAGCTTGCTGCTCATGCCGTATTCGGTGACCATGGCACGCGCGATCTTGGTGGCCTGCTCGATATCGGAGGAGGCACCGGTGGTGGGCTCGCGGAAGACCAGTTCCTCGGCGGCGCGTCCGCCCATCGCGAACACCAGGCGGGCGATCATCTCCGAACGCGTCAGCAGACCCTTGTCGTCCTCGGGGACCGACATCGCGTGGCCGCCGGTGCGGCCGCGGGCCAGGATCGTCACCTTGTAGATCGGTTCGATATCCGGCATCGCCCAGGCCGCCAGGGTGTGGCCACCCTCGTGGTAGGCGGTGATCTTCTTCTCGTGCTCGCTGATGATGCGGCTCTTGCGGCGTGGGCCGCCGACGACCCGGTCGACAGCCTCTTCCAGTGCGGCGCCGGTGATGATGGTGCCGTTCTCGCGCGCCGTGAGCAGCGCCGCCTCGTTGATGACATTGGCCAGGTCGGCACCCGACATGCCGACGGTGCGTTTGGCCAGACCGTCCAGGTCGGCGTCTTCGGCGATCGGCTTGCCCTGCGAGTGCACGCGCAGCACCGCGCGCCGGCCGGACAGATCGGGGTTGGACACCGGGATCTGCCGGTCGAAGCGGCCCGGTCGCAGAAGGGCCGGGTCCAGGATGTCGGGCCGGTTGGTCGCCGCGATCAGGATGACGCCCTGGCGGTCACCGAAACCGTCCATCTCGACCAGCAACTGGTTGAGGGTCTGCTCGCGTTCGTCGTGGCCACCGCCCAGACCCGCTCCGCGCTGACGGCCGACGGCGTCGATCTCGTCGACGAAGATGATGCACGGCGCGTTCTGCTTGGCCTGCTCGAAGAGGTCGCGCACCCGGGAGGCGCCGACGCCGACGAACATCTCGACGAAATCCGAGCCGGAGATGGTGAAGAACGGCACGCCGGCCTCACCGGCCACGGCACGCGCCAGCAGGGTCTTACCGGTGCCGGGCGGCCCGTAGAGCAGCACGCCCTTGGGGATCTTGGCGCCGAGTGCCTGATAGCGCGACGGGTTCTGCAGGAAGTCCTTGATCTCGTAGAGCTCCTCGACCGCCTCGTCGACACCCGCGACGTCGGCGAACGTGGTCTTGGGCATGTCCTTGGACAGCTGCTTGGCCCGGGATTTACCGAAGCCGAAGCCCATCCGGCCGCCGGACTGCATGCGCGAGAACATCACGAACAGGCCGACCAGGAGCAGCAGCGGCAACAGGTAGATCAGCAGCGAGCCCAGGATGCTGCCCTGGTTGACGACGGTGTTGACCTGGGCTTTTTTGGCCTGCAGGGTGTCGAAGAGCTCGACGGCGTACCCAGTGGGGTACTTGGTGATGATCTTGTCGGAGTCCTCGGTGTCGCCGTTGCCGGACTTCAGGTCCAGCCGCAGTTGCTGCTCGCGATCGTCGATTTGCGCACTCTTGACGTTGTCGCCCTGAATCTGCGACATCGCCACCGATGTGTCGACGGGTTTGTAACCCCGGGTGTCATCGCCGAAGTAGAAGAACGACCAGCCCAGCAGCAAAACCACTGCGACCGCTGTGAGGGTGCGGATGACGTTTTTTCGGTTCATCAAACATGGGCCGGGCTTCGGCCACGTCCTTCCAGTGCGCGTTAGGAGTACTCCAGGCTACCGCTAGACCAACGTTCGGCAGTTCCCCCGTCGGTAATCGTGTGCTTTATTGGATCGTGCCCAGGTCTGCCGAACGATCAGTGGATGTCAACGGCATCACATTGCGGGTGACGGAGGCGGGCAAACCCGGAAATCCGGTCGTGGTGCTCGCGCACGGATTTCCCGAACTCGCCTACTCCTGGCGCCATCAGATCGGCCCGCTCGCCGACGCCGGCTATCACGTGCTGGCACCCGACCAACGGGGTTACGGCGGATCGTCCGCGCCCGCGGCTGTCGAGGATTACGACATCCATGCGCTGACCGCCGATCTGGTCGGCCTGCTCGACGATGCCGGCGCGGCGCGCGCCGCTTTCGTCGGGCATGACTGGGGTGCGCTGGTGGTCTGGCAGACGGCGCTGCTGCACCCCGAGCGGGTCGCAGCGGTGGCCGGTCTGAGCGTGCCGCCCATCCCGCGGCCCCGCAGTACACCGACCAAGCGGTGGCGGGAGAAGTTCGGGGCGGACTTCTACATGCTGCAATTCCAGGAACCGGGCCGCGCCGATGCCCAGATGGCCGCCGACCCGCACGCCACGATGCGCTCGATGTTCACCGGCATCGCCGACCCGGCGGCGCCGCTGCCGGCCTGGATCACCGAGGACGAGCTGGCGCACTATGTGCGTGAGTTCAGCCGGACCGGCTTCACCGGCGCGCTGAACTGGTACCGCAACTACGACCGCAACTGGGAGACGACGCCGCAACTGGCCGGCGCGCGCATCACCGCCCCGGCGTTGTTCATCGGCGGCACCGCCGACCCGATCAAGGACACCATGGCGCCCGAACGTGCGACCGAGGTCGTCACCGGCCCGTACCGCCAGGAAATGATCGAAGGTGCCGGGCACTGGATACAACAGGACAGCGCAACCGAGGTCAATCGAATTCTGCTGGAATTCCTGGACGGACTGGAGCTTTCCCGATGAGCGCACCCCTGCGGTTCGGCGTCTTCATCACGCCGTTTCACCCCACCGGTCAATCACCAACCGTCGCACTGGAATACGACCTGGAACGGACGGTGGCGCTGGACCGGCTCGGCTTCGAGGAGGCCTGGTTCGGCGAACACCACTCCGGCGGTTACGAACTGATCGCCTGCCCCGAGGTCTTCATTGCCGCAGTCGCCGAACGCACCAAACACATCCGGCTCGGCACCGGAGTGGTCTCGTTGCCCTATCACCACCCGCTGATGGTGGCTGACCGCTGGGTTCTGCTCGACCACCTCACCCGGGGCCGGGTGATGTTCGGGACCGGCCCGGGCGCGCTGCCCTCGGATGCCTACATGATGGGCATCGATCCCGTCGATCAGCGCCGGATGATGCAGGAGTCGCTCGACGCCATCCTGGCGCTGTTCCGCGCCGCTCCCGGTGAGCGGATCGACCGGCAGACCGACTGGTTCACGCTGCGCGACGCCGCACTGCACATCCGGCCCTACACCCAGCCGTACCCGGAGATATCAACGGCGGCAATGGTCTCGCCCTCGGGCCCGCGGCTGGCCGGCCAGCTCGGCACCTCACTGCTGTCATTGTCGATGTCGGTGCCCGGCGGTGTCGCCGCCCTGGAGACCACCTGGGGAATCGTCGGTGACCAGGCCGCCAAATCAGGCCGGGAGGCACCGGACCGCAAGGACTGGCGGGTCCTCGGCATCGTCCATCTTGCCGAGGACCGCGAACAGGCCATCGAGGACTGCACCTACGGCCTGCAGGATTTCGCGAACTATTTCGGCGCGGCGGGTTTCGTCCCACTCAACAATGTCGTCGAGGGCACGCGGTCACCGCGTGAATTCGTCGAAGACTATGCCGCAGCGGGGAATTGCTGCATCGGGACACCTGAGGACGCCATCGCCTACATCCAGGACCTGCTGGACCGCTCCGGGGGTTTCGGCACGTTCCTGATGCTCGGGCATGACTGGGCGCCACCGGCGGCGACATACCACTCCTACGAACTGTTCGCCCGCGAGGTCATCCCGCATTTCCAGGGTCAGCTGGCCGCGGCGCGGGAATCGCACGAATGGGCCAGGGGCATCCGGGACCAGTTGTTCGGCCGGGCCGGACAGGCCATCGTCAACGCCATCACCGAGCACGTGGAAGAGACCAACAAGCCTCCGGCATGACGCCGTCGTCGCGGACCAACCGCTAGGGTGCCTGACATGCCGATCGCCGGGAGAGTCACGTCGCTGCTTCGTCTGTCCATCGTCCTGCTCGTCGGCCTGATGGTCGCCACCCTGTCGGCGTGCGACGTCAACTCCACACCACCGCCGCCGGGGCAGAACCCGCGTCAGGTCACGGTGGTCGGAAACGGCGAGGTGGACGGCACGCCTGACACCCTGACGGCCAATGTGGCCATAACCTTCGTGGCCACCGACGTCACCGGCGCGATGAACCAGGTCAGCGACCGCCAGCAGGCTGTCATCGACGCACTGGTCAATGCCGGCGTGGACCGCAAGGACATCGCCACCAGCAACGTCAGCCTGCAATCGCAGTACGCCTCCAACGGCACCGATATCACCGGCTTCCAGGCGACCAACGCCCTCAACGTCACCATCCGCGATCTGTCCACGGCATCACGCGTATTGGCCCTCATCGTCAGCACCGGCGGCGACGCGACGCGGATCAACTCGGTCAACTTCTCCATCAACGACGATTCGCAGCTGGTGAAGGATGCCCGCACCCGCGCGTTCAACGATGCCAAGGACCGCGCACAGCAGTACGCCGACCTGTCGGGGCTCAAACTCGGCAAGGTCATCTCGATCTCCGAGGTGGCCGGCGCAACCCCGCCGCCGCCGCAACCCATGCCGTACCGCGGTGGCGAGGCCGCGATGGCCAGCGTGCCGGTGGAACCCGGTCAGCAGACCGTGAGCTTTCAGGTCACCGCCGTCTGGGAACTCGGCTAGCTGTACAACCTCGGCTAGACAGCCGACACCACGACCGGCAGCCCGTTGAGCACCGCGGTGCCCGACAGCGGGTCCAGTGCCGATCCGTCGTTGAGCTGGTTGACGTTGACGCCCGGCGCGGCCGCGGCCACGCCCAGACGGGTGCCGTCCTGACCGTGTCCCCAGCCGTGCGGTAGCGATACCACCCCGGGCCTGATGTCGGTGGTGAGTTCCACCGGGACGACGAGCTCACCGGCGGGACCTTTCACCACGGCGTCGTCGTCGATACCGAGCCGGTCGGCATCATCGGGATGCATGTGCAACGTGCACCGGTTGGTGCCGCCGGCCAACGCCGGGATGTTGTGCATCCAGCTGTTGTTCGAGCGCAGATGACGCCGCCCGATCAACACCATGCCGACGGCGCCGCCGGTGATGGCGGCCAACAACCGCTGGGCGTCGGCCAGCACCGGAGGTGCATTCAATTCGATTGTCCCCGAGGCGGTTCGCAGCACAGCGGGTAACCGGGGTTGCAGTGGCCCCAGGTCGATACCGTGCGGCGCGGCCTTGAGTCGCTCCAGGGTCAGTCCATCGGTCCGGGTCCCGAACGCGTCGCCGTAGGCGCCCAGCCGCAACATCATGTCCAGCCTGCGCTCATACCCGCGCTCACCGGTCAGCATGGCCGCCAGCTCCTCCGGTGACCGGCCCGAAACCAGAGAGTGCGGATCGGCGGTCTCCTTGGCCAGGGTGGTTGCGATGACCTGCAGGTCGGTCAGTTCCGGGTCCCCGTCGACACCCATACCGAAGGCCAGAAGAGCTATCCGCGAAAGGATTTCGGCCTCGTCGGGACGACCATCGGGCAGCGGCAGCGCGGGCGGTGAGTAGCGGGCGTTGTTGCGCACCGCGAGATTGTTGAGCGCGAAGTCGAAATGCGGGCTGTGCGAGGGCGGGGGCGGCGGCAGGATCACGTCGGCGTGCCGGGTCGTCTCGTTGAGATACGGGTCGATGCTCACCATGAACCCGACGCCCTCGAGCGCCTGCGCCAGCCGCTGACCGTCCGGCGCCGAGAGCACCGGATTACCGGCGACGGTTATCAGCGCCTTGATCTGTCCGTCGCCGGGGGTGTCGATCTCCTCGGCCAGTGCCACGGCAGGGAACTCCCCGGCGGCCTCCGGGTGGCCCGAGACCCGGCTGCGCCAGCGGCCGGTGGCGAAACCGCGGCCCGGTCCGGCAGGCCGCGGCGCGGGCGCCGTCGGCCCGAGCGGGAACATCACACCACCGGCCCGGTCCAGATTGCCGGTGAGCAGGTTGACGACGTCGACCAGCCAGCTGCCCAACGTGCCGAACTCGACCGTCGAGGTGCCCATCCGGCCGTACACCGCCGCGCTGGGCGCCGCCGCGATATCCCTGGCCAACTGCCGGATGTCGTCAGCGGGCAGCCCGCAGTGCGCCGCGACCGTCTCCGGTACGAAATCGGCTGCCAGCGTGCGTACTTCGTCCAGACCGGTGACGGTTGCGGCGATCCCGCCCAGGGCGGGGGCCACCAGGTCCTCGTCGAACAACACGTGGACGATGGCAAACAGCAATGCCGCGTCGGTCCCCGGACGCGGCGCCAGGTGCACATCGGCCAGGGCCGCGGTGCGGGTGCGGGCAGGGTCGATGACGGTGAGGCGTCCGCCGCGGCGGCGCAATGCCTTGAGCTTGCCGCCGAAATCGGCCGCGGTGGCCAGGCTGCCGTTGGACACCAGCGGGTTGGCGCCGATGATCACCAGGTGGTCGGTGCGGTCCAGATCCGGCACGGTGAAGGCGAACGGGTTGCCGAACAGATAGCCCAGCGCGACCTGTTTGGGCATCTGGTCCAGGGTGCTGGCGCTGAAGACATTGCGGGTGCCCAGTGCCCGGAGCACCAGCGGCGCATAGAGCGATCCGGCGACGGTGTGAGCATTGGGGTTGCCGAGATAAACCCCGACCGAACGACCACCGTGCTCGGCGAGCACACCGCCCAGCCCTTCGGCGACGGCGGCGAACGCCTCGTCCCAGCCGACCTCGGTGAAGCGGCCGTCGCGGCGGACCAGCGGCCGCTGCAACCGATCCGGGTCGCCGTCGAGCTCGGCGAAGCTGGCGCCCTTCGGGCAGATGAAGCCCGCACTGAAGACGTCGTCGGCATCACCTCGAGCACCGGTGACCCGGCCGTCGGAGATCGTCAGCGTCAAGCCGCAGGTGGCTTCGCAGAGTGGGCAGATGCGCAGTGCGGTGCTGGTCATGCGACCCCCTGGGACTCTTGCTACCGGCTAGTGCGAGTAGACCTTGGGTTCCAGTGTCCCGATATAAGGCAGATCGCGGTACCGCTCGGCGTAATCGAGCCCGTATCCGACGACGAATTCGTTGGGGATGTCGAAGCCCACGTACTCGATGTCGACGTCGGCGCGCACGGCCTCCAGTTTGCGCAGCAACGTGCACACCTTCAGCGAGCGCGGATGGCGCGTCGCGAGGTTGCGCAACAGCCACGACAACGTCAGGCCGGAGTCCACGATGTCCTCGACGATCAGCACATCGCGGTCGTGGATATCGCGGTCGAGGTCTTTGAGGATGCGCACCACGCCCGACGACGACGTCGCCGAACCGTAGGAGCTGACCGCCATGAACTCCAGTTGCGTCGGCACCGGAATGGCGCGGGCCAGGTCGGTGACGAACATGACCGCGCCCTTGAGCACGGTGATCAGCAGCAGATCCTGCTCACCGCCGCCGGCCAGATAGTCCTCGGCGACCTGCGCCCCGAGCTCACCGGTCCTGGCCTGTATCTGCTCTTCGGACAACAGAACCGATTTGATGTCACCCGCATACAGTTCGGCAAAGTCCGCTGGCACGAGCCCAGCGTGCCATGCCCATGCCGTTAGGACCAACCTTCAGATCGGCTCGCGCGATAACACCAGCACGCCGTCGCGCCTACCGGCGAACAGTCGCTGCCCGACGAGCCGGCTGCCGACGGCGACTCCCCCCTGGCCGCGCCACGCCGTGACCAGCGCATCGACCCCGACGATCTGCTTGGCGGTCAGTCGCACCGCACCGCCGCCGAGCAGCCATCCGCGGATCACCCGCCTGCGCACCGCGTCGGGTAGCGGTGTCAGTGCCGAGACCGGCAGTCCGTCGCCGCAACGGCCGTCGGCCAGGGCCCGCTCGGCCAGCTCGTCGAGGACCTCACCGTCCTGCTGCAGTGCGGTCGCGGTGCGGGCGAGCGCCTCGGCGACGCCGCCGCCCAGGACGTCCTCCAGTAACGGCAGCACTTCGTGGCGCAGCCTGGTGCGGGTGAATCGGCGGTCGGCGTTGTGCGGATCGCTCCACGGTGTGAGGCCCAGTTGTGCACAGGCTTGCACGGTGACCGAGCGGCGCACGTCGAGCAGCGGGCGGCACCACGGCGGGTCATAGGGCCTTGTCCCGGCGATAGACCGCGGACCGGAGCCGCGGCCCAAACCCAGCAGCACAGTCTCGGCCTGGTCGTCGAGGGTGTGCCCGATGAGTACCGGCGCACCCGCGCGGGCCTGTTCCAATGCCGCGTAGCGTGCGGTCCTGGCAGCTGCCTCCGGGCCGCCTTCGGTTCCCACCGATACCGAGATGATCTGTACGTCAACACATCCCAGATCGCGCGCGTGACGCGCCGCGTTCTGGGCGACGGTGGCCGAGTCGGGTTGCAGCCGGTGGTCGACGATCAGCGCCGTGGTGGGCAGCACCGTGGCGGCAGCCGCCGTCAGCGCCAGCGAATCCGGACCGCCCGACAATGCGACACACCAGCGCTCGGTCGCCGGCAGGTACGTCGCGGCGAATTCGCGAACGCATGCCTGCAGCCGAGCTACAGCACCCGGTCGATCCATCGCTGCGGGTGATCGATCTCGGCGGGCAACGGCAGGGTGTCCGGTCCCGTCCAGATGGTGTTGAACCGCTCCATACCGACGCGGCCGACGACATGGTCGACGAAAGCCTTTCCGCGGGTGTACTGCGCCATCTTGGCGTCGACACCGAGCAGTGCACGCATGATCCGTTGCAGCGGCGGCAGTTTGCGATTGCGGCGACTCTCGAAACGGCTCCGGATGGTGGTGACGGTGGGCACCACGGCGGGACCGACGGCATCCATCACATGGTCGGCGTGACCCTCCAGCAGCGTGCCGAGCACCAGCAGCTGATCCAGTGCGCGGCGCTGCGGCTCGGACTGCATGGCGCGCACCAGGCCCAGTACGCCTGCCGAGTCCGGATCGCCCCCGCTACGCCGGTTGCGCACCAGCTCGGCCAAACGCCCGGCCACCGCCGCGACATCCTCACTGGAATCGGCGGTCAGGACCCCCAGGGCGTTCGACATATGTTGTGCCAGCCAGGGATTGGCGGTGAACTGCACCCGGTGCGTCACCTCGTGCAGGCATACCCACAGCCGGAAGTCGGCCGGCGACACCCGCAGCTGCCGTTCGACGGCGATCACATTCGGATACACCAGCAGCAGCCGGCCGCCGTCGACGCCGAACGGGTCGTATTGGCCGAGGATGCCTGAGGATACGAAGGCCAACACCGCCCCGGTCTGTGCGCCCGTCACGCGTGAGGTCACCGCGCGCGCCAACCGGGCCGGCACGTTGTCGTCCGGTTCGGCGGCGGTATCGCCGACGGCGTCGCCGCCACCGGTCATCTGCCGCATCGACTCCGAGGCCGCCCTGATCCAGTCGGGGCGGTCCACGATGCACGCATCGGGGATGACGCCGGCGGTGTGCAGACCGGTCACGTCACGCACCGGGGGCTCGGCGGCCTTGGCGGCGCTCGCCAGCTCGTCGATGGCCTGCCGACGGGTGTATTCCGTCGACGGCGGGGCGGGACGCGCCAACCGCGCGCCCACGGTGGCGGCGAACGGCCAGTCGACCGCCTTGCCGACCGTCAGCTGCCCGGACTCGGTCATGAACCGCACCCGCAGGAACGCAGCGTCGCCGCAAGTGTGTCGATCGCGGTGCGGCCGGTCGGGCCGGCGTTGTTGGAGATCAGCGCGAATGTCAGCACCCGGCCCGCGACATCGGTCACCACGCCGGCCAGGGCATTGGTCCCGGTCAGCGAACCGGTCTTGGCCCGTAACCACCCCGCGCTGCCGCGGCTGGTCTCGGGATCGAGGAAACGGTCCGACAGGGTTCCGCTGCCACCGGCGATCGGCAGCAGATCCAACAGCGGTCGCATCTCGGGATGATCCGGTCCGGCGGCCTGCTGCACGACCTCGTCGAGCGTGGTGGCGGTCAACCGGTCCATCACCGACAGCCCGCTGGAATCGAACAACACCGCGCCGGTCATATCGACGCCGACCGAGGACAGGGTGGCCGTCACGGCGTCGACGGCACCGGCGAAACTGCGTGGGCGCTGCGTGTGGCCGGCGACCTCACGGGCGATGGCCTCGGCCATCACATTGTCCGAGGCCGACATCATCTGGCGTAGCCGTTCGATCAGCGGCGCCGACTGCACCGACGCCAACTCCTGGCCGGTCGCAGGCCCCGGCGCGGTGGTGACCTTCGCCGGATCGACGCCGAGCGCGTTCGCCAGCGCACGGCCCGCATCCAGCGCCGGGGTCAACGAGCGGGCCGAATCCACCGTGGTGGGCTGGATCCGTCCGGCGTCGATCATCACCGACTCCATCGGGGCGATATCGCCACCGTCGATGTCGGCGGGATCCCAGCCGGGCGCCATTTCCGGTCCGCTGTACAACGACGTGTCGACCAGGACCCCGGTGACCTTGGTGCCGCTGCTGCGTACCTGGTCGGCGAGATCGCTGATCCGGCCGGCACCGGGGTACCAGGTCGCCTGCCCTTTCGGCATCGCCGACAGCGTCGGGTCTCCGCCACCGACGAGCACCACGACACCGGGACGGCTGGCATCGGCGGCCACCACCTTGGTGGTGACGCGCTCGTCGCGCGCCAGTTTGACCAGTGCCGCCGCCGCGGTGAGCACCTTGTTCGTCGACGCCGGCTGCATCGGCAGGTCACCGCTCTGCTGCCACAGCAGCTCGCCGGTCTCGGCGTCGGTCACCCGTCCGGTGATCAGTCCGAGGTTGGGGTCGGCGACCGGTGCGCTCAATGCGGCGGCCAGCCCGGCCTCGGTGGGCACCGGCGCGTCCCCGGACACCGGCGTCACGCCGGCGTCGACGACTGCGACCGGCACCGGTGGCAGCGCCACCGCGCCCGCTCCCCGCTTCGCGCCCGTGACCAGCACCGTCACCGTCACCACCGCGATGACGACGAGCAGCACGACCACCCCGATCACCAAGTGGGTGGATCGGCGCCACCGGGTCGGATGCATGTATGGCAGGGTATCGCCCAGTGGGCTGAGCCCAGAGCCAGAGACACCCGGAGACTGAGCAAAGGAGCCATGGCGGTGGAGTTCGACGTCACCATCGAGATCCCCAAGGGACAGCGCAACAAGTATGAGGTGGACCACGAGACCGGACGCGTCCGGTTGGACCGTTACCTCTACACCCCGATGGCCTATCCCGCCGACTACGGCTTCATCGAGGACACCCTCGGCGAGGACGGCGACCCGCTGGACGCCCTGGTGCTGCTGCCCGAATCGGTCTTCCCCGGTGTGATCGTCGAGGCACGCCCGGTGGGCATGTTCCAGATGGTCGACGAGGCCGGCGGCGACGACAAGGTGCTGTGCGTGCCCGCCGGCGACAAGCGCTGGGATCACGTCAACGACATCGGCGATGTCTCCGATTTCGAGCTCGATGCGATCAAGCACTTCTTCGTGCACTACAAGGACCTCGAGCCGGGCAAGTTCGTCAAGGCCGCCGACTGGACCGGCCGCGAAGCCGCCGAGGCCGAGGTGCTGCGCTCCATCGAGCGCTTCAAGGCGACCGGGCACTGAGTCCCACGCCACAACACGAATTAGCATTTCCGTAACACGACGTAACGTGTGCGTGGTTTAGCACTTCGATCATGGTCGTGTGCTGTTGCATCAAGGGATCGGTCTCGACTCCTTCAACGCGCTGCCGGAACGCAAGGCAGTCCACGCGCTCTATGAGTGCGTCAACAGCCTGATCCTGGCGCAGCAGCTCGCCCGGGGCCGCGACTACAGCAGCCACGACGAGTTGTTCCGTCGCGCCGACGCGCTGCTGTTCGCCCTGCCGGAAAGCACCATCGATCACATCCTGGACGCGTACCCGCATATCGGGCGGCGGCCCAACAGCGCCAAGTCGCGGGCCGAGCAGTGCGCGGTCTTCGATGAGGACCCCGCGGTGATGGAACGTCTCAACACCGCCGCGCGGCGCTACAACGAACAGTTCGGCTTCGGATTCGTGATGTACGTCGGCGGCCTGGACGCATCCGATGTGCTGGCGGCGATCACCGATCGGCTGCACAACGACGCCGAGACCGAACGCAAAGTGGTGCGCAACGAACTGGCCCGGATCAACCGGACCCGGCTGGAGCGCATGCTGGGCCCCGAGGGCGGCTACCAGAACTGGTGAGCCGCCCCTCGCTAGGCTCGGGTGCGTGACCATGCCCCCCGCCCCGCACTTTTCGTCCCTCCCTGATCTGGCAGCGCGGCCTGCCGGCGGTGCCGCGGTGTGGTCCAACGACGACCTGTTCGCCGAGCGTGAAAACCTCATCAAGCCTGAGCCGGCGGAGTTCCGGCCCGCCACCTTCGGGCACAAGGGCCAGATCTACGACGGCTGGGAGACCCGCCGTCGACGCGGTGCCGGACCGGACGCCTGTGACCAGGCGGTGGTACGGCTCGGTGTTCCAGGCATCGTGCGCGGCGTCGTCGTCGACACCGCATGGTTCACCGGAAACTATCCGCCGCAGATATCGGTGGAGGCCGCCTTCGTCGAGGGTTATCCGTCCGCCGAGGAACTCGTCGAGAAGACCGAGTGGACCACCATCGTCGCGCGTTCAGACGTCAACGGCGACACCCGCAACCCGTTCCGGGTGGACTCAGATCGCCGCTGGACGCACGTCCGGCTCTCCATATATCCCGACGGCGGCGTGGCCCGGTTCCGTGTGCACGGCGAAGGTCTGCTGGACCCGCGCTTCGGCGCCGGTATGACCTTGGATCTCGCCGGGCTGGCCAACGGTGCGCGAATCACCGCCTGCTCCAACATGTTCTACAGCTCGCCGAACAATCTGCTGCTGCCCGGCAGTGCGCGAACCATGGGTGAAGGCTGGGAGACCTCCCGGCGTCGCGACAGCGGTAACGACTGGGTCCAGGTGCGACTGGCCGCCCAGGGCGTGGTCAACGCTGCCGAACTGGACACCTCGTACTTCATCGGCAACGCGCCCGGCGCGGCACGACTTTCGGGCCGCGACGGCGACGGTGAATGGTTCGAGCTGCTCGGCATGACCGAGTTGCAGCCCGACACCCGGCACCGGTTCCTCATCGAAAGCGATCGCCCCGTCACCGATGCCCGCCTGGACATCTACCCCGACGGCGGCATGGCCCGGCTGCGGTTGTTCGGTGCGCTGACCGACGCCGGCCTGGACTCGGTGCGCCAGCGCTGGTCGGCCAGCGGTTAATCCGACAGCGGCGCGGCGCCGATGGTTTCGTCGAAGAGGTCAAGCACCGCCCGCCACGCCCGCGGGGTGTGGCCCGGGTGATAACTCACCCCCGGCACCGTGGCACCGGTGTGGGTGGACGCGCCGGTCGGTGTGCCGTCAGGATTCCTCGGCTGCGCCCAAAAGGCGTGCTCGGCTCCGCCGTAGACGTTCACCCGCCAGTCCGCACCGGCCTCTTGGAGGGCCCGGCTGAACGTCAGTAATTGCTCGGGGGTGCACAGCGGATCCTCGGAACCGGTGCACAGGAGCACGGCACCGGAAACCTCGGCCCAGTCCTCGGGGCGAGCGTCGGGCAGGCCGGGATGTACTGCGGCCACTGACTTGAACGGCACGCCGGTGGTGGCGAGTTCCAACATGATTCGGCCGCCGGCGCCGTAGCCGAGGGCGGCGAGCCGGTTGGGGTCGGCACCCGGTGTTGCGAGCAGGACGTCGAGGGCCGTCCGGCCGATGGCCTGCATCCGGTCGGTGTCGGACATCAACGGCATCACCCGGGCCAGCATCGCTTCCGGATCACCGAAGTAGTGCCGGCCACCGTGATAGTCCATCGCCAGGGTCAGGTAGCCGCGGTCGGCCAAGTTGTCGGCGCGACTGCGCTGGTACTCCTCCAGGCCGATCCCGTCGTGACCGATCAGCACCGTGGGCCACGGCCCCTCACCGTGCGGGCGCGCCAGATGGGCAACCATCGTCAAACCATCAGCGTCGTAACGAACTTCGTGCGATGTGCTCATTTCGTACACGCTATGAGAATTGGCCGTCGGGCCGTCGGGCGTTCGCTATCGGCCGAGTCACCTAACCTGGAACAGATGGATTCGCTGTGGCACTTCTGGTGGCTGATCTTCCCGCTGAGCGGGGTGATCGGCGGCGGGGTGCGCGCCGTCGCGGCGGCCAACGAGCGTCGCGCCCAGCGCAGGCTCGAGCGGTACCGGATCAAACAGGAAACCAAGGTCGCGTTGGCGACGGCGGCCGGCCAGAGCCGCGACACCGAAGCACTTCGCAAGCGTGAGCTGACCAAGCTGCTGGCCGAACACGATGCGACGGACAACCGTTGGCTGCAGTACGAGATGGACGTGGCGCGCCTGCTCGATTTCCCGCTGATGACCGATCTGCGCGATCCGCTGACCATCGCCTTCCACAAAGCCAAACGCCGCGCCGACCTGCTGCGCCCCGAGCGAGCCGACGACCTGCTCGGCGACCGCGCCGCCCAGCTGGAATACCGCGATGCCGTGCACGAATACCTCAGCGCGTTCGAGGTGGCCGAGACCGAGGCGATCCGGAGGCGGCGTAGTGACTTCTCCTCGACCGATCAGGACCGGATGGCACGGGCACAGAGTCTGCTGCGGTTGGCCGCCGACCCCGGCGCCACACCGCAGGAACGGCGAAGCGCCTACACCAAGGCCCGCGGCGAACTCGACGGGCTCATCGCTCTACCCGCAGCGACGCTCGCCGTCCTGGAACGCGGGATCGCCGGTGAGCTCGAATCCTGACCGGGCCAGCGTGGCAAGAGCCAGGGCCCGGACGTCCTGATCGGGGATGGCCGGGATCAGCGTGACACCGTCGGCCACCTCGGCGGTGAAGACGTCCCGCACCAGACCGGCCAGACCCTCGAGGGTGCCGACGTACTGGATCGAGTCCGCCGCCGCGTCCACCGCGACCATCCGGCGGCTGGCGGCGCGGTAGCTGTCGGCGATCAGGACTGTGATGTCGAGCACAACGGCGACGTCGTCGGTGTCACGCAGGCGCGCGCGCTGCTGCTGGGCCCGCCTCAGGTCGGTGGCCTTGACGCGCACGACGGGCTCGTCCCCCCTGGTCACCTCGGTCCATTGAGCTCCGCTGTCGGCCGGACCGTCGGTGAAAACCCGCAATGAACGCTTCACACTCCCGACACTATGGCGCCGCGGTCGCGGTGTCGCGGGTTGCGCTCAGCCGGAAGCGAAATCCGTTCCGAGCTCGCCGAACGTGAAACCACTGCGGTCGGACACCAGAAATATCGCAGCAGCTTCACGCTCGGCGTTCACGCACTCCCGGTCAGCTGTCGGCCTTCTTGACCGAACGCGTCTTGAGCAGGCTGGCGACCATCGTGATGAACAACGTCAAGATGATCACGCCGAGGCTCCACAGCGTCGGGATCTCCGGCACGTGCACACCCTCGCCGCCGTTGATGAACGGCAGTTCGTTCTCGTGCAGCGCGTGCAGGATCAGCTTCACGCCGATGAACAGCAGGATGAACGCCAGACCCTGCGACAGGTACACCAGTCGGTCCAGCAGATCACCGAGCAGGAAGTACAGCTGCCGCAGACCCATCAACGCGAAAACGTTGGCGGTGAAGACGATGTAGGGCTCGCGGGTCAGGCCGTAGATCGCCGGGATCGAATCCAGGGCGAACAGCAGGTCGGTGGTGCCCAGCGCCACGATGACGATGAACATCGGCGTCATCACCCGCTTGCCGTTCTCCGTGATCCACAGCTTGAGGCCGTCCCACGTCTCGGTGACGTTGAGGTGGTTGCGGGCGAAGCGGACCACCGAGTTCTCGGCGTCGTCATCGTGGTCGGTGTCCTTGGCCAGCTTGACGGCGGTGTAGACCAGGAACGCCCCGAAGATGTAGAAGATCCAGGAGAAGTTCTCGATCGCCACCGCGCCCAGCGCGATGAAGATGCCGCGGAAGATCAGCGCCAGGATGATGCCGACCAGCAGCGCCTGCTGCTGGAACTTCTTGGGCACCTTGAAGCTGGCCATGATGATGATGAAGATGAACAGGTTGTCGATCGACAGGCTGTACTCGGTCAGCCAGCCGGCGAAGAACTCCAGCCCGAACTGCCTGCTGTGGAAGTTCCACACCCAGATGCCGAAGGCGATCGCCAGGCCCACATAGACCGACAGGTAGACGGCGCATTCGCGCATGCTCGGTTCATGCGGCCGACGGCCGATGACGATGATGTCGAAGAGCAGAACTGCCAGCGTCACCGCCAGGGTGACAATCCACTCGGTTTGAGTCACGTTCACGCGTAGAGATCCTCCGGTCGTCACAAAACGGCCGAGGTCTCTTCCGCCGAACCCGGCTCAGAGCCGGGCGCGACCCGCGGCCCCGGTCGTCCGATGACGGACAACGTGGTGACGACACCGCAGCGTAGGAATACTCCCCTCAGTGAACATTGTGACAGGTTGAGTAGCGACGCGAGCCCGCGGGGACGAGATCGCGGCCGAAACTTAGTATTTTCGTTCTGTGGCAGGAGAACTTGAAACCGTGATTCCCGCCCAGTATCTGCTGTCGGCTCAGGCGCCGGATCCGCGAACGCTGGTCGACATTCTCTACGAGACGGCGGCGCGCTATCCCGACGCGCCGGCCCTCGACGACGGCACCGTCGCGTTGACCTACAGCGAGCTGATCACCGATATCGAGGACAGCGTGGCGTGGCTGGCCGCGCGCGGAATCGGCCGCGGCGACCGGGTCGGTATCCGGATGCCGTCGGGCAGCTATGCGCTCTACGTCGCGATCCTGTCGGCGCTGGCCGCCGGCGCCGCCTACGTCCCGGTCGATGCCGACGACCCGCCCGAACGTGCCGACCTGGTGTTCACCGAGGCCCAGGTGGTGGCGATCATCACCGAGGCAGGCCTGGTCCGCGGACCCGGGGAGTCGCGCGGCTGGCGTGCGGCACCTCCGCTGCCCCGCGACGACGCCTGGATCATCTTCACCTCGGGTTCCACCGGCACGCCGAAAGGTGTTGCGGTCACGCACCGCAACGCCGCAGCCTTCGTCGACGCCGAAGCACAGATGTTCTTGCTGGACAACCCGATCGGGCCCGGCGACCGGGTGCTGGCCGGCTTGTCGGTGGCCTTCGACGCGTCCTGCGAGGAGATGTGGCTGGCCTGGCGGTACGGCGCCTGCCTGGTGCCTGCTCCCCGGTCACTGGTGCGCAGCGGTATGGATCTGGGCCCGTGGCTGGTGTCGCGTGATGTGACCGTGGTCTCGACGGTGCCGACACTGGCGGCGCTGTGGCCGGCCGAAGCGCTCGAGCAGGTGCGGCTGCTGATATTCGGCGGCGAAGCCTGCCCACCCGAGCTCGTCGAGCGGCTGGCCGCCGGCGACGACGGTGTAGGCCGCGAGGTGTGGAACACCTACGGACCCACCGAGGCGACCGTGGTGGCGTCCCTGGCCAAGCTGGAAGCGGGCAAGCCGGTCAGTATCGGACTGCCGCTGCCGGGATGGGATCTGGCGGTCCTCGACGCCGCAGGCAACCCGGTCGCTGTCGGCGAGGTCGGTGAGCTGGTGATCGGCGGCGTCGGCCTGGCGCGTTATCTCGATGCCGAGAAGGACGCCGAGAAGTACGCGGCGGTGCCCACGCTGGACTGGGCGCGCGGTTACCGCAGCGGCGACCTGGTCCGGCTCGAACCCGAGGGCCTGTACTTCCAGGGCCGCGCCGACGACCAGGTCAAGGTCGGCGGTCGGCGTATCGAACTCGGTGAGGTGGATTCGGCGCTGGTGCATCTGCCCGGTGTTTCCGGCGGCGCGGCAGCGGTGCGCCGCACCGCCAGCGGCACCCCGCTGCTGGTCGGATACATCGCGACGGCAGATCCGGATTTCGACCTGACAGCGGCACGGGCCGCGTTGTCGGAGGCGCTGCCGGCCGCACTGGTGCCCCGGCTGGTGCTCGTCGACGAACTACCGACCCGCACGTCGGGCAAGGTCGACCGCAACGCGCTGCCGTGGCCGGTCGGCGACACCGACGACGACGCACCCGATCTGGGCGGCACCCTGGGGTGGTTGGCCGGATTGTGGCGCGATGTCCTCGGCGCCCAGATCGACGGTCCCGAAGCCGACTTCTTCGCGCTCGGCGGGGGCTCGCTGTCGGCCGCGCAATTGGTCGCGGCGCTGCGGGCCAAGTACCCCGAGCTCACCGTCGCCCAGCTCTACGACCATCCCCGGCTGGGGTCACTTGCGGGCTATCTCGACGAACTCGACCCGCCCCTGAAGGTGGTCCCCCGCACCGTCACGCCCACCCGGTTCTCCACCCAGGCCGCCCAGGTCGCGCTGTCGGTGCCGCTGGCCACGCTGACCGGCCTGCAGTGGGTGACGTGGCTGGCGCTGCTCAACAACATCCTCGCCGTCGCGCTGCCGGACCCGATGCCGTGGCTGGTCACGGTCAACTGGTGGTGGATCGTCATCGCGTTCGTGCTGTTCATCACCCCGCCGGGACGGATGGGTATCGCGGTGCTGTTCGCGCGAATGTTGTTGTCGGGCTTGCAACCCGGCACTTACAAGCGCGGCGGCAGCGAACACCTCCGGGTGTGGCTGGCCGAACGCCTGGCCGATGCCAGCGGCGCGGAGAACCTGGCGGGCGCACCGTGGCTGGTGTACTACGCACGGGCACTGGGTAACAAGGTCGGAACGGGTGTGGATCTGCACTCGGCCCCGCCGGTGACCGGGATGCTCAAGCTGGGTCACCGCAGTTCCGTCGAGCCGGAGGTCGACCTGTCCGGACATTGGATCGACGGCGACCTGTTCCACGTCGGGCCCGTGACGATCGGCACCGACGCCACCGTCGGCGCCCGGACCACGCTGCTGCCCGGCGCCGTGGTCGGCAAGAACGCCGATATCGCACCGGGTTCCGGGGTGGTCGGCAAGGTCAAGAACGGCCAGTACTGGAAAGGTTCGCCTGCGGTGAAATCCGGTAAGGCGCGCCATCCCTGGCCCGACTACCGCCCGGCCCGTGCCCCGTTCTGGGTCGCCATGTACGGCATGACGTCGGTGCTGCTGGGTTCGCTGCCGCTGCTGGCACTGGGTTGCGGTCTCGCGGTCATCATCTGGGCTGTCCGCGACAGCGCAACCCTCACCGCGGCCATCCTGCCCGCGGTGCTCTGGGTGCCCGCGGCCACGGCATTGGCGATCCTGGTCTATGCGGCGCTGACGGTCATCGGCGTGCGCATGCTGGCGATCGGGCTGTCGGAGGGGTATCACCCGGTGCGCAGCCGGGTGGGCTGGCAGCTGTGGGCCACCGAACGGCTGATGGACGGCGCCCGAAACTACCTTTTCCCGCTGTACGCGAGCCTGCTCACCCCGTGGTGGCTACGGCTGCTCGGCGCCAAGATCGGTAAGAACACCGAGATCTCCACCGCACTGCTGATCCCCCGGTTCACCGTCGTCGAGGACGGCGCATTCCTTGCCGACGACACCATGGTGGGCTCCTACGAGCTCGGTGGCGGCTGGATTCACGTGGCACCGGCCGTCGTCGGCAAGCGGGCCTTCCTGGGCAACTCGGGTATCACCCAGCCCGGTCGTCGGGTACCCGACGACGGCTTGGTGGCGGTGCTGTCGGCCACACCGCACAAGGCCAAACGCGGTTCGTCGTGGCTGGGCAGCCCACCGGTGCGGTTGCGCCGCCAGCCCACCGCCGCCGACGCATTGCGCACCTTCCATCCCTCGAGGGCACTCAAAGCCAAACGCAGTGCCGTCGAGACCTGCCGACTGGTGCCGATGGTGGTGTCCTTCGCGATCGGTATCGCGGTGCTGGGCGCGCTACAGGCGCTGGCCACCGCGTTCGGCTACGGCTGGGCGGCACTCGGCGGCGGTATCGTGCTGCTGATCGCCGGAGCGGTCGCCGGTGGCATCGCGGTCGTCGCGAAATGGCTTGTGGTCGGCCGCATCAAGGCCGTCGAGCATCCACTGTGGTCCTCTTTCGTGTGGCGCAACGAAGTATCGGACACCTTCGTCGAGACCGTCGCTGGCCCGTGGTTCGCCCGGGCCGCCAGCGGAACCCCGGTGATGAACCTGTGGTTGCGGGCATTGGGCGCCAAGATCGGGCGCGGGGTGTGGTGCGAGACGTACTGGCTGCCGGAGGCCGATCTGGTGACCCTTGCCGCGGGTAGCACCGTCAACCGCGGCTGCGTGGTGCAGACCCACCTGTTCCATGACCGCATCATGCGAATGGACACCGTTGTGCTGGAAGAGGGCTCGACATTGGGCACGCATTGCGTGGCGCTGCCGGCCGCCCGGATCGGCGCGGGTGCCACCGTCGGCCCGGCGTCATTGGTGATGCGCGGCGACGAGGTGCCGCCGTATTCACGGTGGCAGGGCAACCCCATCGCCCCGTGGCCGGTCGGACGCAAGAAGCGCAACAGACGGGCTGAACCCGCGGGGACGCCGGAAAGCACCGTTGCGTGAGAAAACCGAAGAAACACAAAGGAACTCCGCCAGTCATCGACCCGTACATACCGGGTAACGGCAATTTCGGCTATCGGGTGTCGCGCTACGAACTCGAGCTGGAATACAAAGTCGCGATCAACCGGCTGACCGGTTCGGCGAACATCACAGCGGTGACGCTGGCAGCACTGCGGACGTTCACCCTCGATCTGGCTCGCACGCTGTCGGTCACCAAGGTCACCGTCAACGGACGCCGTCCGGCCGGTTTCCGCACTGCCGACAACAAGCTGCACATCAGCCTGGACACCGCGCTGCCCGCAGGTGCGGCGATGACCATCGGCATCCGCTACGGCGGCTCACCGCGTCCCATCCGAAGCCTTTGGGGGGAAGTCGGTTTCGAAGAACTCACCAACGGTGTGCTGGTGGCCGGGCAACCCAACGGGGCGGCATCATGGTTCCCGTGCGACGACCATCCGAGCTCCAAGGCCAGTTACCGGATCCAGATCAGCACCGACAGCCCCTACCGGGCGGTGGCCAACGGTGAGCTGACCGGGCGGCGGGTCAGGGCCGGGATGACCACGTGGACCTACGAGCTGGCCGAGCCCACGTCGACCTATCTGGTGACGCTGCAGATCGGCGACTACCAGGTGCGCCGGCTGAGCAAGACACCGGTGCCGATGCAGGCCGCGCTGCCCGCCCGGCTCAACAACAACTTCGAACATGATTTCGCCCGCCAGCCACAGATGCTCAAGCTTTTCGAGAAGCTTTTCGGGCCGTACCCGATGTCGACCGGCTACACCGTCGTCATCACCGATGACGACTTGGAGATCCCGCTTGAGGCGCAAGGGATCTCGATATTCGGGGCCAACCACTGCAACGGCACCCGCAACTCCGAGCGGCTGATCGCCCACGAACTGGCGCACCAGTGGTTCGGCAACAGTGTCACAGTGCGGCGGTGGCGTGACATCTGGCTGCACGAAGGATTCGCCTGTTACGCCGAATGGCTGTGGTCCGAGGAGAGCGGTGGGCACAGCGCCGAGCAGTGGGCCAGGCACTATCACAGCAAGTTGCGATACTCGCGCCAGGATCTGCTGCTGTCCGACCCGGGGCCCAAGGACATGTTCGACGACCGGGTCTACAAGCGCGGCGCACTGACCCTGCACGCCCTGCGAG
The DNA here is from genome assembly GCA_016197405.1 of Mycobacterium sp. Classification (GTDB taxonomy): domain Bacteria; phylum Actinomycetota; class Actinomycetes; order Mycobacteriales; family Mycobacteriaceae; genus Mycobacterium. Next base: position 194,134 of record JACPVR010000004.1, on the reverse strand, counting down.
GCGAGCTCGGCGACAAGGAATTCTTTGCACTGCTGCGTGATTGGACCACCCGGTACCGTCACTCGACGGTGGTGACCGATGATTTCACCGGTCTGGCCGCCAACTACGCCCAGCATTCACTGCGCCCGTTGTGGGCCGCCTGGCTGTACTCGACAGAGGTCCCGGACTTGTGACCGACGCACCGGTACCCGCGGGGCCGGTCACCCGCAGCAGTGTCGCGCGGGTGGGTGCCGCCACAGTGGTCAGCGCACTGTGCGGGTATGCGGTGCTCTATCTCGCGGCCCGGGTTCTCGACCCCGCCGGGTTCTCGATCTTCGGAGTGTTCTGGGGCGCATTCGGTTTGGTCAGCGGCGCGGCGTTCGGGTTGCTGCAGCAGAGCACCCGCGAGATCCGGCTTGCGGCACACAAACCGCCACCGGATACCGGCTCCGAGCCCGTCACGCATCCGTTGCGGATCGGCGCCGCGGTCGGTGTGATCTCCGCGGTGTCGATCGCGGCCACCGCCCTGCTGTGGTCAGGGCATGTGTTCGTCGAATCCCGGATGTTGTCGGTGCTTCTGCTCTCGGTCGGGCTTGCCGGCTTCTGCGTGCACGCCACCCTGCTCGGCATGCTGGCCGGGTCCGATCGGTGGAGCCAGTACGGCGCCCTGATGGTCACCGACGCGGTGATCCGGGTTCTCGTCGCGGTGGCCACGGTGCTGGCCGGCTGGGGTCTGGTGGGATTCCTGTGGGCCACCGTCGGCGGATCGATCGCCTGGTTCCTGCTGCTGGCGACGTCACCCACCACGCGCCGGGTGGCGCGTCTGGTGGCCCGCGAGGACACCGCGTCATTTCTGCGTGGCGCTTCCCACGCGGTGGCCGCCGCGGGGGCCAGCGCCGTCCTGGTGATGGGTTTCCCGGTGCTCTTGAAGGCGACATCGAGTGACCTCGGCGCTGCCGGCGGCGTGGTGATCCTCGCGGTGACGCTGACCAGGGCACCTCTGCTGGTCCCGCTGACCGCGATGCAGGGAAATCTGATCGCGCATTTCGTCGACCAGAGTCGGCACCGGCTGCGCGCGGTGGTCGGTCCCATCGGCATCCTCGCGGCCGTCGGCGCGGTGGGTGTCTTTCTGGCCTGGTGGGCGGGGCCGTGGCTGCTGCGCGCCGGTTTCGGCGACGACTACCGGGCCAGCGGCGCCCTGCTGGCGTGGCTGACCGCGGGTGCCGTGATGATCGCGGTGCTGACGGTGACCGGCGCGGCCACCGTCGCCGCAGCGCTGCACCGCGCCTATTCGCTGGGCTGGGTCAGCGCCACCGTCGCGGCGGCACTGCTGCTGCTCCTGCCGTTGCCGCTGGAGACCCGCACCATCGTTGCCCTGCTGTGTGGACCGCTGGCGGGAATCGCCGTGCACGTGTCGGCGCTCGCTTTGCGCGGCCGTGAATAGGATGGCGGGCATCGACAACAGGGCGTATCCGGATGTATGGGTGGTGGTGCCCGCCTTCAACGAGGCGAGCGTCATCGGTGACGTCGTGGCCGGACTGCGCGCCGTTTTCGACCATGTGGTCGTCGTCGACGACGGCAGCCGCGACGACACGTCGGCTGCGGCGTTGGCCGCGGGCGCCCACGTCGTCACCCATCCGGTGAATCTGGGCCAGGGCGCGGCGATCCAGACCGGCGTCGAGTACGCCCGTGATCAGCCCGGCGCACGGATCTTCGCGACCTTCGACGCCGACGGGCAACACCGGATCGCCGATCTCCTCGCGATGATCGAACGCCTGGCCACCGGGGACTACGACATCGTGATCGGCACCCGTTTCGCCGACGGGCCACCGACCGGGGTGCCCACGGTCAAACGATTGGTACTGCGGGTGGCGACCTGGCTGAGCCCCAGCAGCAGGCGATTGCATCTGACCGACGCACACAACGGTCTGCGGGTTTTCAACAAGACCGTCGCCGATCGGCTCAACATCACCATGAACGGTATGAGCCACGCCAGCGAATTCATCACCCTCATCGTGGAGAACGGGTGGCGCGTGGCCGAGGAGCCCGTACAGATCCTCTACACCGAATACTCGATGTCTAAGGGGCAGCCGCTGCTCAACGGCGTGAACATCGTCTTCGACGGACTGCTGCGGGGAAGGATGCCGCGATGAACTGGATCCAGGGACTGCTGATCGCCGCGGTGGTGGCGCTGCTGGTCTATCTGCTGCGATCGCGGCGCAGCGCCAAGACCAAGGCCTGGGTGAAGGTCGGCTACCTGCTGTTCGTGGTCGCCGCGGTCTATGCGATCCTTCGGCCCGACGACACGACGGTGGTGGCCAACTGGCTCGGCGTCGACCGCGGCGCAGACCTGATCGGTTACGTGCTCATCGTGGTGTTCATCTTCACCACCATGAGCACCTACATGCGCTTCAAGGATCTCGAACTCAAGTACGCCAGGCTGGCCCGAGCGGTGGCGTTGCAGAACGCGCAGACACCGTCGGACGCCCAGAGCTGACGAGGCTGTTCTAGCCGACGCTGCGGAAGTACTCCACGGTCCGCGCAACGCCTTCGTCCAGGCCGACCTTGGGGCGCCAGTCGAGCACCTCGGCACCGCGGCTGATGTCCAGGCTGGAGCGCTTCAGATCGCCCAGGCGCGGCGGATGGAACTCGGGGTCGTCGGGTGCACCGACGGCCTTGGCGACCGCTGTGTGCAGTTCGCGGTCCGAGGTCTCGACGCCGGTGCCGACGTTGAACCGCAGTCCACCACCGGCGGTGCCGGAGGCCTTGACGAAGGCGTCCACCACATCGTCGACGAATACGTAGTCGCGGGTGTTGGAGCCGTCACCGAAAACCTTGGTGGTCCGGCCTTCAAGCAGGGCCTGGGCGAATATCGCGACGACGCCGGCCTCACCGTGCGGGTCCTGGCGCGGGCCGTAGACGTTGGCCGGGGCGATGTGCGAGCACTCCAGTCCGTAGAGATGCCGGAATGTGTTGAGGTAGATCTCGCCGGCCACCTTGCCTGCGGCGTAGGGCGAATGCGGATCGGTCGGTACCTCTTCGGAGGTCGGGAACGACGTCGGTACGCCGTAGATCGAGCCGCCGGAGCTGGTGTGCACGATCTTGCGGACACCGGCCTTGCGCGCGGCGTCGGCCAGCCGGATGGTGCCGATGACGTTGACCGAACCGTCGAACTGCGGGTCGGCGACCGAGTGCCGGACGTCGATCTGGGCGGCGAGGTGGAACACCACTTCGGGGGTGTACTCCGCCAGCACGGTGTCGAGGTCGGCGGTCACCACGTCGGCTTCGACGAAGAAGAACTCCGGTTCGTCGGCCAGATGCTCGATATTGGTGGCCCGGCCGGACGCGAAGTTGTCCAGCCCGACGACGGAATGTCCATCGGCAAGGAGACGGTCGACCAGTGTCGACCCGATGAATCCGGCTGCGCCGGTGACCAGTGCGCGCATCTGTCCCACCCTACCCAGGTATGAAGGTAGCCGTGCGTCGCGACCGGATCGCTGTGATCGCCACCATCTTGGTGGTGGTTTCCCTCGGCGTGCGCGCAGTCGTGGCGTTCGGCGGCTACTTCTATTGGGACGATCTGATCCTGGTCGGCCGGGCCGGCACCAACCCGCTGTTGTCGCCGGCATTCCTGTTCGACGATCACGACGGTCACGTGATGCCCGGCGGTTTCCTCGTCGGTGGGTTGATCACCAGGCTGGCGCCGCTGGTCTGGTTCTGGCCGGCGGTGAGCCTGCTGATCATGCAGCTGCTCGCGACGCTCGCACTGTTGCGCGCGCTGCACGTGATCCTGGGTTGGCGGCCGGTGCTGCTGGTTCCGCTGACATTCGCACTGTTCACCCCGCTGGGTATTCCCGGGTTCGCGTGGTGGGCCGCTGCGCTGAATTCCCTGCCCATGCTGGCCGCGATGGCGTGGGTGTGCGCCGACGCAATCCTGTTGGTGCGCAACGGTAATCAGCGCTATGCGGTGACCGGTGCGCTGGTCTTCTTCGGCGGGCTGCTGTTCTTCGAGAAGGCCGCGGTCATCCCATTCGTCGCGTTCGCCGTGACGGCGCTGCTGGTTTACGTTGCCGGCGAGGACCGTTGGCTGGCCACGGTGTGGCACCGTGGCCGCAGGTTGTGGGTCGGTGCGGCCCTGCTCACGATCGGCTGGATCGGTGTCTACCTCGTCGTCGTCGACCAGCAGCGGTGGAGCCGGGATCTGCCGATGACGTGGGACCTGTTGCGCCGCTCGGTGACCCACGGCATCGTGCCCGGCCTGGCAGGCGGTCCGTGGCAATGGCAACGTTGGGCGCCGGCATCACCGTGGGCCACCCCGACGATCACGGTCATGGTGGCGGGTTGGCTCGTGCTCGCGGTGGTGATCGCGGTATCGCTGATCCGCAAACAACGCCTCGGCGCGGTGTGGCTGGTGGCCGTCGGTTACGCCCTGGCCTGTCAGGTGCCGATCTATCTGATGCGTTCCTCGAAGTTCACCGCACTCGAGCTGGCCCAGACCTTGCGTTACCTGCCGGATCTGGTGGTGGTGCTGGCATTGCTGTGCGCCGTCGGTTTCACCGCGCGCAACCGGCCCGGCTCGACCTGGTTGGACACCTCACCGGCGCGCACGCTGACGGTTGTCGTCGCGGGCGCGGCGTTCGTGGCCAGCAGCCTGTATTCGACGACGACGTTCCTGACCAGCTGGCGCGACAACCCCACCAAGTCCTATCTGGTCAACACCGAGGCCAGCCTGGCGCGGGCGCACGCCGATTCGTCGGCGCCGCTGCTCGATCAGGAGGTGGATCCGTTGATCCTGCAGCGGGTGGCCTTCCCGGAGAACCTGCTCAGCCATATGTTCGCCCTGATCCGCGATCGTCCCGAATTCGATTCGGCGACAACCGATCTGCGGATGATCGACATGTCCGGCCGGCTGCTGCCGGCTCAGGTCACCTGGGTGCGGTTCATCAAGCCGGGGCCGACGCCGAACTGCGGTTACCTGGCCGAGACCGGCGCCCCGGTGCGGATGCCGCTGGATGGCCCGCTGCTGCCCGCGGACTGGACCGCCGAGATCAACTATCTGGCCAACAGCGAGGGGTCGATGATGCTGGCACTCGACGAGGGCGCCGAGACCAAGGTTGCGGTGCACCCGGGCCTCAACAAGTTCTTCGTGCGGCTCTCCGGCGCCGGTGAGTCCATCACGGTGCGCGCCAACACCGCCGCGCTGTCGGTGTGCCTGGCGGCCGGTCCGGTGGGCTATCTCGCCCCGAGGTGACCTGCGCAGCCGCGCTGTGCCAAAGTCATTCGTATGTCTAACTTGCGTGACGATGGCCTGCAGGTTTTCCGCGAGATGATCCCTGGCGTGCTGCCCGACGGCGAGGTCAGCTTCGGCGACGGTTTCGCCTCCGAGCTGATGGAGATCGGTATCGAGGGCGTCTTCGGCCGGTTGTGGTCGCGACCCGGGTTGTCCCGGCGAGACCGCAGCCTGGTGACGCTGGGCATTCTGATGGCGCTGCGCGCCGAGGACGAGCTGGAATCGCACTTCGGGATCGCGCTGCGCAACGGGCTGACCGAGGATGAACTCGCCGAGGTGGTCTACCACTGCACCGGCTACGCCGGCTTCCCGGCAGGCAATACCGCCAAGGCTGCGGCGCTGCGTGCGCTGAAGAAGCGCTGATATCCGGGGTGGAGCCGCCCAGGGGAATCGAACCCCTGACCTTCTCATTACGAGTGAGATGCTCTACCGACTGAGCTAGGGCGGCGTGCCCGGCTGGCCAGGCGGAACGAGTCTACGGTAGGTGCGGCGACGGGCCCAAACTAATCCCGCAGCGCCTGCCCGACGGTGGCCACCAGAGCGTCGATGGCGAACTTGGGTTTGACGTTGACCGCCAGCGCGTCCCGGCACTCCAGCACCGCTTCGATACAGCGCAACAGCCGTTCCGGCGATGCGTGCTCGGCCATCGCGGCGGCCTTGTCCGCCATGTCCGGATGGTTGGCCGTCACCGCACCGGTCCCGTCAGCGGGCAGCAACGCGACGACCAGGGCGTCGCGGAAGTAGGTGGCCAGGTCGATCAGCGCGCGGTCCAGCGCATCGCGGGAGGCTCTGGTCTGCCGCGACTTCTGGCGCTTCTCAAGGTCTTTGATCGCACCGGCCGCGCCGCGCAGCGTGCCCGCGGTGCCTTTACCGGTGCCACCGGCACCGAACGCGGTGCGCAGCTCCTCGGTCTCGGCCTCGTTGCGGTCCACCGTCAGTGCCCGCGACTCCGCCTCGGCGGCGGCGACCAGTTCCTCGGCGGCGGCGAAGGCCCGCGACGGTGTGGCGGCATCACGGGCCAGTGCCAGCGCCTGCTTGCGGCGGTCGCGGGCGTCGGGATCGGTGGCCAGGCGCCGCGCCCGGCCCACATGGCCGCCACTGACCGAGGCCGCCCATTCGGCGTCGGCAGCGGAAAGACCGTCGGTGCTGGTGAGAACCCGCGCGATGGCCTCGGCCGAGGGCGTCACCAAAGCGATGTGCCTGCAGCGCGAGCGCAGGGTGATGGCGATGTCCTCGGGATCCACCGACGGCGCGCACAACAGGAACACCGTCGACGGCGGCGGTTCTTCGACGACCTTGAGCAGCGCGTTCGCGGCGCCCTCGGTGAGCCGGTCGGCATCCTCGATGACCACCACCTGCCAGCGTCCGGTGCTCGGCCGGCGGGAGGCGATCTGGACGATGGCCCGCATATCGTCGACGCCGATCGACAGCCCCTCGGGCACCACCCGGCGCACATCGCCGTGTGTGCCCGCCATCGTGGTCGCACAGGCGCGGCATTCCCCGCACCCCGGAACGCCCTCTGAGGTGCATTGCAGGGCCGCCGCGAAACACTGCGCGGCCACCGACCGGCCGGACCCGGGCGGCCCGGTGATCAGCCACGCGTGCGTCATACCGCCACTGGTCGACCCACTGTGAGTTGAATCACTCCTGGCGTGCGTGGCGGCGGCCACCAGCTCGGCCTCCACCGCGTGTTGGCCGACCAATCGCTCGAAAACCCCGGACATCACCTACCGACCCTAGTGCGCGACGGCGACACATCGGCCAAAGGACCTGCTCGGATGAGTTCGGGTTATCACCGCCGCCCGATACGGTGAACGAGTGAGTACGGAGCCAGCTGCTGCGAGGCGAGTCGGCGGATTCGTCCGCTGGCTGGTGCGCACGCCGTGGCCGGTGTTCTCGCTGGGCATGCTCCAGGCCGACATCATCGGCGCACTTTTCGTACTCGGCTTCCTGCGTTTCGGCCTGCCGCCCGAGGACCGGGTGCAGCTGCAGGACCTGCCGACGCCGAACCTCGCGGTCTTCCTGGGCTACCTGTTCGCCTCGTTCACGGTGGGCGCCTGCCTGAGCCTGTGGCTGCTCGTCCCGGTGTTGCGCTGGCAGCGCCGCGACGGCCTGCTCTCCGACACCGACCCGGCGGCCACCGAACTGGCCCGCACCCGGGCCCTGCGGATGCCGTTCTACCGGACCATGATCAGCGGCACCAACTGGCTCATCGGCGGCATCGTCTTCATCCTGGCCAGCTGGCCGGTGGCCAGCCGCGCCGCACCCGTCATGGTGGTGGCGACCGCGCTGGGCGCCACCGCGACCTCGATCATCGGCTACCTGCAGTCCGAGCGGGTGCTGCGCCCGGTCGCGGTGGCAGCGCTGCGCGGTGGTGTGCCGGAGCACTTCCGCGCGCCGGGGGTGATCCTGCGCCAGGTGCTCACCTGGGTGCTCTCGACCGGCGTGCCGCTGCTGGCGATCGTGCTGGCCGTGGTGGCGAGCAAGTTCGCCATCCTGCAGGCCTCGGCCGAGCAGCTGTTCACCCCGATTCTGTTGTTGGCGCTGGCCGCGTTGGGGATCGGGCTGGCAGGCACGGTACTGGCCGCCATGTCGATCGCCGATCCGCTGCGCCAGCTGCGCTGGGCGCTCGGGGAGGTGCAGCGCGGAAACTACAACGCGCACATGCAGATCTACGACGCCAGTGAACTGGGCCTGCTGCAGGCCGGCTTCAACGACATGGTGCGCGACCTCGCCGAGCGGCAACGGTTACGCGATCTGTTCGGCCGCTACGTCGGTGAGGATGTGGCGCGGCGGGCACTGGAGCGCGGTACCGAACTCGGCGGCCAGGAACGCGATGTCGCGGTGCTGTTCGTCGACCTGGTCGGTTCGACCCAGCTGGCCGCCTCCCGCCCGCCCGGCGAAGTGGTGAACCTGCTCAACGAGTTCTTCCGGGTGGTGGTGGATACCGTTGCGCGCCATGGCGGTTTCGTCAACAAGTTCCAGGGTGACGCCGCCCTGGCGATTTTCGGCGCGCCCATCGAGCATCCCAATTCCTCCGGTGCCGCACTGGCGGCAGCCCGCGAACTGCACGACGAACTGCTGCCGGTCCTCGGCGACGCCGAATTCGGTATCGGGGTGTCGGCCGGGCGCGCGATCGCCGGGCATATCGGCGCCCAGGCCCGTTTCGAATACACCGTCATCGGCGACCCGGTCAACGAGGCGGCCCGGCTGACCGAGTTGGCCAAGTTGGAAAGCGGTCACGTGCTGGCCTCGGCACGCGCGGTCAGCGACGCCGTCGACTCCGAAGCCCTGTGCTGGGACGTCGGCGAGATCGTCGAACTGCGTGGCCGGAATCAACCCACACAGCTGGCCCGCCCGCTCAAACTTGCCGTCGCCAAACAGATCTCGACGAACTAGGCCTTCTTCGCGGCCTTCTTGGCAGCAGCCTTCTTCGCCGGCGCCTTCTTGGCCGCCTTGCGGGCGGTCTTCTTCACGACGGGTCCGCGGGCGCGACGGTCGGCGAGCAACTCCGAGGCCCGGGCGTCGGTGATCGACAGCACGTCATCACCCTTGCGCAAGCTGGCGTTGGTCTCGCCGTCGGTCACGTAGGGACCGAATCGGCCGTCCTTGATGACCATCGGCTTACCCGATACCGAGTCGTTGCCCAGTTCACGCAACGGCGGCGTCGCCGCGGCCTGGCGGCCACGACGCTTGGGCTCGGCATAGATGGCCAGCGCCTCGTCCAGACTGATGGTGAATATCTGGTCCTCGGTGGCCAGCGAGCGAGAATCGGTGCCGCGCTTGAGGTACGGGCCGTAGCGGCCGTTCTGCGCGGTGATCTCCTCGTTGGTGTTCGGATCGACGCCGACGACGCGCGGCAACGACAGCAGCTTCAAGGCGTCTTCGAGGGTCACCGTCTGCAGATCCATACTGCGCAACAGCGATCCCGTCCGCGGCTTCGGGCCCGGCGGCGGTTTCTTGGCCTTCTTGGCCGGGGCGGCGCCGGGATCCTCCGGCGGTGCCTCCGGCTCCGGGAGCACCTCGGTGACATAGGGGCCGTAACGGCCGTCCCTGGCCAGGATTTCGTGGCCGGTGGCCGGATCTACCCCGAGGCTGCGGCCTTCCTGCGGTGTGGCGAAAAGGGTTTCGGCCAGCTCCAGGGTCAGCTCGTCAGGCGTCAATTCGTCGTTGAGGTTGGCGCGCTGCGGTGTGGGTTCACCGTCGTCACCGATGATCGTGCGTTCCAGGTACGGGCCGTTGCGACCCACCCGGACATAGATCGCGCGGCCTTGATCGTCGTCGAAAAGCTTGATGGAGTTGACTTCTCGGGCATCGATCTCTTCGAGGTTGCCACCGACGAGCTTCTTGAGACCGCCCGCGCGGGCGATCGAGCCCTCGACACCGTGCTCACCGCCGAAGTAGAAGTTGGTCAGCCAGTTGCTGCGGCCCTCGAGACCACCGGCGATGGCGTCGAGCTCATCCTCCATGGCCGCGGTGAAGTCGTAGTCCACCAGCCGGCCGAAGTGGTTCTCCAACAAGCCGATCACGGCGAACGCGACCCAGGACGGCACCAGGGCGCTGCCCTTCTTGTAGACGTAACCGCGGTCCTGAATGGTCTTGATGATCGACGAATAGGTCGAGGGCCGGCCGATTCCCAATTCCTCAAGGGATTTGATCAGCGAGGCCTCGGTGTAGCGGGCCGGCGGGTTCGTCGAGTGCCCGTCCGGGGTGAGCCGTCCCGCGGTCAGGGCCTGGCCCTTGGTCAGATTCGGCAGCCGGCTCTCGGCGTCGTCGGCCTCGCCACCGGCGAGCTCGTCGACGGTCTCCACGTAGGCCTTCAAGAAGCCGGCGAAGGTGATGGTGCGACCGCTGGCGGCGAACGTCACCTGCTGGCCGGTGCTCGCGGTGCCGTTGATCCGCAGGCTCAGCGTGGTGCCACGCGCGTCGGCCATCTGGGAGGCCACGGTGCGCTGCCAGATCAGTTCGTAGAGCCGGAACTCGTCGTTGTCGAGTTCCCGACGCACCGCGTCCGGGGTGGCGAAAGTGTCACCAGCTGGGCGGATGGCCTCGTGCGCCTCTTGGGCGTTCTTGACCTTGCGGGTGTACTGCCGCGGCGAGGGGTGCACGTACTGCTCGCCGTAGAGCTGCGCGGCCTGGGTACGGGCGGCGTTGATGGCCGACTCCGACAGCGTGGTCGAGTCGGTACGCATGTAGGTGATGTAGCCGTTTTCGTACAGCCGCTGGGCCAGGCTCATGGTGCGCTCGGAGGAGAACCGCAGTTTGCGGCCGGCTTCCTGCTGCAGCGTGGAGGTCATGAACGGCGGATAGGGCCGGCGGGTGTAGGGCTTCTCCTCGACCGACCCGACCGACATGGTGGCTCCGGACAGGCCGGCGACCAATTCCCCGGCGCTGGCCTCGGCCAGCACCACGACCTCGGTGGGCTTGCGCAGCTGCCCGAGGGAGTCGAAGTCACGGCCGGTGGCCACCCGCAGACCGTCGACGTTGACCAGTCGCGCGGTGAAAACCGGCGGCGCGGCCGTGGGGTCGGACACGCTGGCGTCGAGTTCGGCGACGATATCCCAGTAATCGGCACTGCGGAACGCCATGCGCTCGCGTTCGCGCTGCACGATGATGCGGGTCGCCACCGACTGCACGCGGCCCGCCGACAGCTTGGGTGCCACCTTCTTCCACAGCACCGGGGACACCTCGTAGCCGTAGAGGCGGTCCAGGATGCGGCGGGTTTCCTGCGCGTCGACCAGGTCGATGTCGAGATCGCGGGGATTCTCCGCGGCCGCAAGAATGGCGGGTTCGGTGATCTCGTGGAACACCATTCGTTTGACCGGAATGCGCGGTTTCAGCGTTTCCAGCAGGTGCCAGGCAATGGCCTCGCCCTCGCGGTCACCGTCTGTTGCCAGATAAAGCTCATCGACGTCCTTGAGCAGGGCCTTGAGTTCGGTGACCGTGGCCTTCTTATCGGGGCTGACGATGTAGAGCGGCTCGAAGTCCTCGTCGACGTTGACGCCGAGACGGGCCCACGGTTCGGACTTGTATTTGGCCGGCACGTCGGCGGCGGCCCGCGGTAGGTCACGGATGTGCCCCCGAGACGACTCGACGACGTAGTCGCGACCCAGATAACCGGCGATTTTGCGCGCCTTGGTGGGCGACTCGACTATGACGAGCCGTCGAACACGTCCGTTCTTGCCACCACTATTCGGGCGGTCATCACCAGCCACCTGCGATTACGCTCCTACTTCCGGTGCCCAGCCGAGGTCAGCGACCCCGAGAGCAACTGCCAATTTTGCATTGTGTGGGACCCGACGCAAACCGGCAGTCCCCCCGACGTACCTCAAACCCTGGGCCATTGACTGAACGCCTCGACATCCCCAGGAGGTTCCCCCACGTTCTCTACCAGGCGCGATAGCCTCCTGCGGCCACCAATCCGCAGGGCCGGACGGGACCCCCGGGTTCCGATCAGAGTCGGTGCGATCCCGACGCGCATCAGAGCAGATGCCAAGGGTGAATGGGTGTCGGGTGCGTGCGGGTCCAGACCGAGCAGATAACGCTCGCCCTCCGGAGTTCCCGCGGCCAGGGTCCAGGCCCGCAGCTCGCGGGCGCCCGGCAGCCAGGCTGGAGGCACCGTCTTTACCGCCCCGCGGGTCCAGGCAGCCGCAATATCGAGTAGTCGGGGGTCTACGGACGTCCGCACCAATGGCGTGTGCTCATCGGTGCGGGTGATCTCGGGCGTCAGACCGCACTCGGCGATCATCTCGGCGAGCGCCACGGCTCGCCACAATGCGTCGACCACCACCGACAGCCGCGCGCCCTCGGCGCGCGGGGAACCGACCAGCACTACCTGGCCGGCGGTCGCGAGCAGCCCCGTCAGATCGGAAACCGATGGCGGCACCGATTCCGCAGAGAAGAACGACAGCTGGCTCACGCCTACGACAGTAAGGCAGACGAAACACCCCGAGCGGTAAGTGCCGCCCGGGGTGTTTACGTCAGTACGAGTTCCTAGACGGCGCGCACGCCGGTGGCCTGCGGGCCCTTCGGGCTCTGGCCGACCTCGAACTCCACGCGCTGGTTCTCCTCAAGGGTGCGGAAGCCCGACCCCTGGATTTCCGTGTAGTGGACGAAAACGTCTGCGGAGCCATCTTCGGGGGCGATGAAGCCGAACCCCTTCTCCGCGTTAAACCACTTCACAGTTCCCTGTGGCATCTTTCGATCTTTCCTTCACTCTGTTACACCGGGTGCGGTACGCCACCTTTCGGCGCACCGGGCCCCGTCACGACCGCACTCCTTGGCAGGAACAGCGTTCGCAACATCGATCCTGCGAAAGCTGTAACACCACACAGAAGCTGCGACCGTCCTTATCCAATCACGAAGTGGGCGCTTGCGACAGTCATGTCGCAACGAGCTGGTAAACAATTCTCGATGTGACGGCGAATTTCGGTAGCGACCTGCTCCACGCCGCAATCGCGGGAATTGACGTCACCGAAAATCCGGTACGTCATATCGCCGAACTGGCCCCGCGGCGCGGCGTGGCTCAAAGCTGGCCCGAGTGGGCCGATTCCGATGTCATCACCGCCTTCACCGACCGCGGTGTCGCCCAGCCGTGGTCGCACCAGGTCCAGGCCGCCGACCTGGCACACCACGGCAGGCACGTCGTCATCGCCACCGGCACGGCCTCGGGGAAATCGCTGGCCTATCAGCTGCCCATCCTGACCGCGCTGGCCGATGATCCGCGGGCCCGGGCGCTGTACCTGTCACCGACCAAAGCGCTGGGCCACGACCAACTGCGGGCCGCCCACGCCCTCGCCGCGGCGATCCCGCGCCTTGCCGATGTGGCACCGAGCGCCTACGACGGCGACAGCCCGGCCGAAGTGCGCAGGTTCGCCCGTGAGCGCTCCCGCTGGGTGTTCTCCAACCCCGACATGATTCATCTCTCGATGCTGCGCAACCACGCCCGCTGGGCGGTGTTCCTACGCGGTCTGCGCTATATCGTCGTCGACGAATGCCACTACTACCGCGGCATTTTCGGCTCGAACGTGGCCATGGTGCTGCGCCGGCTTTTGCGGCTGGCGCAGCGCTACGCACCGCAGTCGGCCGGCGGGTCGCCAGCACCCGTGGTGATACTTGCCAGCGCCACCACGGCATCCCCCGGCCAGACCGCCGCCGAGCTGGTCGGCGAGCACGTCGTCGAGGTGACCGACGACGGCTCACCGCAGGGTGCCCGCACGGTGGTGCTGTGGGAGCCCGCGCTGCGGACCGACATCACCGGTGAGAACTCGGCTCCGGTGCGGCGCTCTGCCGGATCCGAGGCCGCGACGGTGATGGCGAATCTGGTCGCCGAGGGCGCCCGCACACTGACTTTTGTGCGCTCGCGCCGGGGCGCGGAATTGACCGCGTTGGCCAGCCGCGCGCGCCTGGCCGAAATCGCGCCCGAACTCGAACACACCGTGGCGTCCTACCGCGCGGGCTATCTCGCCGAGGATCGCCGCGCCCTCGAGCACGCGCTGACCGAGGGCGAGCTGCGCGGCCTGGCGACCACCAACGCCTTGGAGCTCGGCATCGACATCGCCGGCCTGGATGCCGTTGTACTGGCAGGCTTCCCGGGCACGGTGGCATCGTTCTGGCAGCAGGCCGGCCGGTCCGGCCGCCGCGGGCAGGGCGCCCTGGTGGTGCTTATCGCCCGCGACGACCCACTCGACACCTACCTGGTGCACCATCCGGCCGCGCTGTTGGACAAGCCGATCGAACGGGTCGTGATCGATCCCGTCAACCCCTATGTACTGGGCCCGCAATTACTCTGCGCGGCAACAGAATTACCACTCACTGATGTCGAGGTCCGGGAGTGGGAGGCGGTGGGCGTGGCATCGGATCTCGTCGATGACGGTCTGTTGCGTCGGCGCGCGGGCCGGTACTTCCCGGCGCCCGGGGTCGATCCACATCCCGCGGTCGACATCCGCGGCGGCATCGGCGGCCACATCGCCATCCTGGAAACCGGTACCGGGCGCCTACTCGGCGGAGTCAGTGCCGGGCAGGCCTCGACTACCGTCTACCCCGGCGCGGTGTACCTGCACCAGGGCGAAACCTATGTGGTCGACTCGTTGGATTTCGAGGACGCGATCGCCTTCGTGCACGCGGAGGATCCCGGGTATGCCACCTTCGCCCGCGAATTGACCGATATCGCGGTCACCGGCCCCGGCGAGCGCGGCGACTTCGGCGCGGTGACCCTCGGTCTGGTGCCGGTGACGGTGACCAACACCATGGTGGGCTATCTGCGCAGGCGGCTCAACGGCGAGGTGATCGACTTCGTGGAGTTGCAGTTGCCGTCGCGTACGCTGCCGACCGTGGCGGCGATGTACACTATCACCCCAGAAGTACTGGAGCGCAACGGAATCGAGCTACTGCGGATACCCGGCTCACTACATGCCGCCGAACACGCCGCGATCGGGCTGCTACCGCTGGTGGCCAGCTGCGACCGCGGCGATATCGGCGGGTTGTCCACCGCCATCGGACCCGATGGTCTGCCGACAGTCTTTGTCTACGACGGATATCCGGGCGGTGCGGGATTCGTCGAACGCGGTTTCCGGCAGGCTGCGACATGGCTGGGTGCGACCGCGGCGGCGATCGCGGCCTGCGAATGCCCGCACGGCTGCCCGTCCTGCGTCCAGTCCCCGAAATGCGGGAACGGCAACAATCCGCTGGACAAGGCAGGTGCCGTGACCGTGCTGAAGACAGTGTTGGCGGAGCTCGGCTGACGACCGACCCCTCGACGATCGCCCTCCGGCTGGCCAGAACCGACAGCGAACAGCAAACACGATGAGTGGGCGGACGACGCGCTCCACTCTCCAATCCGGCGAGCCGGGTGCAGCCAAAAACTACCGCTCCACGCGGGCGGGCGCAACTCCCTCAGCTAACCCGATCCGAGCCCGGCAGAGCTGACAGGTGTCAATGGCGGCTGGTCGACAACCGATTCCGTTGCCAGTCCGCCGCTAGAATGCCGGTCATGAGCCGCGATTGGCTGCTCGTGGAGACCTTGGGCAACGAACCCGCCGTGGTCGCACAGGGAAACCAGCTGAAGAACCTCGTGCCCGTCTCCACCTTGCTGCGTCGCAGTCCCCACCTCTCGGCGGTGAACGCCGCCATCGCAGACACCGTCGCGACGGCCACATCACTGGCCAGCATCACCCCTAAACGCGATCGGGTTATCCGCACCGAACCGGTGGTGATGTCGGACGGCAAGGTCCACGGTGTGCACGTCTGGACAGGTCCCGTCGCCGCGGAACCCCCGCCCCGGCCGATACCGGGCCCGCTGCTGTGGGATCTGACCACCGGGATCGCCACCGATACCGCCGAGTCCCTGAGCAACAGCGGCATGGATTCCGAAACCGAACCGACCCACAATCGCGCCTTCGCCCAGGACCTTCCCGCCCGCAATCTCAACGCCACCGAGTCCAAGGTGCTGGCGATGACGGTCCGCAGCTACCCCGGCGCCGTCTTCTGCAGTACGTGGGATCGCACTGATTTCCGCGGCGAGTTGATAACTGTGGGCTTCGTGGCGCGCGCAAACCTGGAGATCGTCGCCGACGGTTCGGAGCATCTGATCGCTCGCGCCATGAACTGGCGCAGCGAGCGACACAGTCCTGCGGAGCAGGTAGACAGCCTCTCGCAGCGCATTCTCGACGGACTGGCCGAGCCGGGCCGCTACCGCGCGCTGGTGAATCTCGATCACTGGCAGCTGCTCAAGTGGCTCGACGAACCATGCCCGCTCTACGACTGGAAGGGCGCCGCCGGTATCGCCGTGGTGCATCCCGACGACGTGCAGCAGCGCGCGGCCATGACCAAGGAACTCACCGACGGGGCGACGTCTGGCGTGCTGCGCCTGCGGGCCAACGACGGCGGCTGGATTCCGCTGCATGTCACGGTGCACCGGGTACAACTCGACGACGATGTCTACGCGGGGCTGCTCACCATCCGCGAGCCCTGAGGTCACAGCGGCCCGGCTCGTGCCGCAGCCCGCGCCGGTCCTGTTGTCCACCTGCCGATCTCGACGGCGACATCGACGGTGACGACGAGGTCGAGGTCGTCCACCACGCAGCCCACCGGTGTGGAGCGCATGGCCCGTGCCACCGCTTCCGCGCGGGTGCACGCCGGACCGGGTCCGGCGGGCAATGCGGCCGCACCGGCCAGCGCGGCCAGATCCGCGGCGGCCTGAGCCCGATGCCGGGCGATCACGACAGCGCCGGCCGTGGCCGCCGCGCCGGTCAACCCCACCATCGCGACGACCAGGAACGCTCCGAGGACGGTGGCCGATCCCCGCTCGCGGTCAGGTCGCCGGCTCGAGCGCAGCGGTGGCGTCCGCTCTGAGGGTGAGCCCCTGCAGCAGAGGGGTTTCGACCGCCACCGTGGCGACCACGAAATCGCCGTCACGTTCGATGCGCAGCGCGGCGCCTGCGGGGGCGATCGCCTGTGCCGCCGAAGCCGCCGCGGCATCGTCACCGCGGGCGGCAAGGCGTGCGGCCTCCCGCGCTGCGTCGATACACCGGACCTGTGCAGCCAGCGCCGCGAGGCCACCGACGCACAGCACCAGGACGAACAACAACGCCGCCACCGCCAGCGCGGCCTCGACGGTGCCGGCACCGCTGTCCCCCCTCAGGCGCCGGTGTTGAGCGCGCGGGTGATGATCCCGGTGAGCGCCGAGACGATCGAATCGCCCGTCACCACGCCGTAGAGGATGGCACCGAAGGCCGCCGCCGCCACGGTACCGATTGCGTATTCGACGGTGGACATTCCGTCGTCGGCCACTGCCACCAACACCAGTCGGGCGCGAATCCTCCGAATAATCCTGTGCTGCATTGCTTTCCCTTTCCGTTTCGGTGTTCACAACAGGCCCGAGCTGAAAACGTCGGTGGCCAGACCGGCCACCACCGGGATGATTCCCAGACAGACGAATGCCGGTAGGAAACACACGCCGAGCGGGCCGGCGATCACCACCGAAGCCCGTTCGGCGGCGGCCGCCGCGCTATGGCCGGCATGCTCCCGGGCGTCGGTGGCCAGCTCGGCAACCGCATCGGCCAGCGCCGACCCGGAGGCGGCCGAGCGGCGAGCCAGACGCAGCAGTGTCAGACACTGTTCGTCGATGTCCTCGTCCGGCGCCTGTGACCAGGCAATCGCCGGATCCGCGCCCAGCGCAAGCAGATCCGCGGCCCGCATCAGAATGTGCGCCATCGCCGGCGGCGCGCACGGTGCGGTGGCGCGTGCCGCGGTCGCGACCGCCAGGCCTGCGGACAGACACACCGCGAAGATGTCCAATGCCGAGGCGTAAGCCAGGGGATCATCGGCAGTCACCGGCACCCGTCGCGGCGAGCCCGGCGCCAGACGCACACCCGCACGGGTCCGGACCAGCCGTCGTCGTGGGCCGAGGAGCAGCGCGAGCGCCAGCGCCAGCGCCGATACGCTCATCGGGGTAGCCGGCCGGTGATGCGGTCGGCCCACCACAGTCCGCAGCCGAGCAGGCACACGCCGACAACCAGGCACCAGCCACCGGCGCCCCCGCCGGCCAGGAACGCCACCGGATCCGCGCCGATGAGCTCCCCCATGGCGATACCGAGCACCGGCAGGCTCGCCAGTATGGTCGCCGTGGCGCGCGCTCCTGCCATCGACGCATCCACTCGGGCCGAGAAACGCTGCCGCTCAACGATGTCGAGTTGGGCTGCCCGCATCAGGGTGGCAACGGCGAGGCCATGTTCGGCCGCCAGCCGCCAGCTGGTTGCCAGGCGATCCCATTCGGCGCCCAGCGCAGACCGTAGCCCGGCGGCGCGCAGCCCCGCCGAGACGTCGGCTCCCAGTTCGGCCCGTGCGGCCACCGCGTACAGGGCCGCGCCAACCGGATCGGCGGTATCGGCCGCGGCGGTCTCGAAGGCCCGAACCGGGTGTGCGCCGACACGCAGTTCGGATACCAGTACCTCCAGCGCGCCGGTCATGGCACGTCCTTCGGCGGCTGCGCGGGTGCGGACCGCACGTCGGCGCCGCCGCCCGGCCAGCGTTGCCACCACCGCCGCGAACGCCAGCACGGTCGTCATCGGGACCAGAATCGCCGCGCCGACGACCAGAACCGCCGCGGTGACCGCGAGTGCCGCACCGCTGCGCCCGCGGGCAGGTCGGGGCGCCTGCAGTCTGCGCCGTGGCGAGTGCGGCATCGCCAGCAGCGCCAGAGCCAACAGCGAAGCCGCCCAGATGTTTCCGGTCATAGGACGTGCCGGTCGGCGAACAATTGCTGCAAAGCGGAGCTGTCGCAGGGGCCGGCGTCGGCATGCCAGACCGTGACGGCATGGCAGCGGTGCGTGCCGGGTTCTGTTTGCAATGCCGCGATCTCGGTGAGCCTGCGCGTGCCGTGACGGTCACGGCCGACGTGCAACAACACCTGCACCGCGGCAGCCAGCTGCGCATGCAGGGCCATCCGGTCGAGCCCACCGAGCGCGCCGAGCGCCTCAAGCCGGGCCGGTACCTCAGCGGTGCTGTTCGCGTGCACGGTGCCCGCACCGCCGTCGTGACCGGTGTTGAGCGCGGCCAGTAGATCGACCACCTCGGCGCCACGCACCTCACCGACGACGATGCGGTCCGGTCGCATCCGAAGGGCCTGGCGGACCAATTGGCGGACCGTGATCTCACCTGCCCCTTCGATATTGGCGTTTCGGGCGACGAGCTTGACCACGTGCGGATGAGGCGGCGCCAGCTCGGCGGCATCCTCAACGCAGATGATGCGTTCACCGGCGGGCACCGCCGCCAGCAGTGCCGACAACAACGTCGTCTTACCCGCACCGGTGCCACCGGAGACCAGGAATGCCAGCCGTGCGTCGAGGATCTTCCCCAGTAGCTCCGCTGCGCCCGGGGCAATGGCACCGGCCTCGATGAGCGCAGCCAGATCCTGTGACGCCGGCCGCAGCACCCGCAGTGAGATACAGGTCCCACCCACTGCCACCGGCGCGAGGATGGCATGCAACCGGACCGTGGAGCGCCCGGGACCGATGCCGGTGAGCAATCCGTCCACCCAGGGCAGACCATCGTCGAGCCGACGACCGGCGGCCAGCGCCAGCCGCTGGGCCAGGCGACGCACTGCGGCCTCATCGGCAAAGCGCACCGGGCTTCTCTGCAGTCCGTTGCCGTCATCGACCCAGACGGCGTCGGGCGCGGCGACCAGGACATCGGTCGTACCCGGTGCGCACAGCAGCGGTTCGAGGATGCCTGCGCCGGTCAGTTCGGTCTGCAGGGTGCGCAGATTCGTGAGCACATCGGTATCGCCCAGGACGCCGCCGGATTCGTCCCGGATCGCCCGCGCGACGATCTCCGGCCGCAACGGACCGGACTCGGTGACGAGCCGTTCACGCACCCGGTCCAACAGCGACATCGTCATGCGGCGCGCTCCGGTCCGGTCGCCAACAGTTGCACAATCTGGCGGGCAGCGGTCGCCAGCGGTGAGCGCGCCCGCAGTTTGATACCCCCGCGTTCGAGCTTTTCGGGTAGCAAAGGCTCCGGACGCATGGCCGCCAGTAGTGGCAATCCGATGATGTCGGCCACCTCGCCGGGACGGAGCCCGCCGGGTGCCGGACCCCGCACGACGACACCGACATTGGGCGTGATGGCCGTCAGTGCGGGTGCGGCAGCCGCCGCGGCGGCGCACGACCGGACATCGCAGGTCGCCATCAGCACCACGAGATCGGCGGCGTCGATTGCTGTCTGGGTCACATCGGTGATCCGACGCGGTAAATCACACACCACGGTCGCACCGCCGCGCCGGCCCGCATCGACGACGGCATCGACGGTCACCGACGTCACATCATGTCCGCGGCGATCACCCGAGAGCACACTGACGTTGTCATGCCGGGGTAGTGCTTCGCGCAGCGCGGACCACATCAGCCTGCCGTCACGCACCGCGATATCGGGCCACCGCAGCCCCGGTGCCGACTCGCCTCCGACCAACAGATCGATACCGCCGCCCCAGGGATCGAGGTCGATCAGCAGCGCACCGGGATCGGCTGCGGCAAAAGCCAATGCGGTGCAGAACACCGACGTTCCGGCCCCACCGCGACCGCCCATCACCGCGACCACCGGGCCGCGCCGGCCCGGCCGCGCGATATCGCTGACCGCGGCCAGGACACGGACCAGATCGGCGGCCTGGCGGGGCAATGGATAGACCCGCTCGGCGCCCACGGCAATGGCGGCCTCGAACGTTGCCGTCTCGGTGACAGCACCGTCCCGGGTCACCAAAAACACCGCTGATCTGCGGGGCAGCGCCGCCGCGGTGCCGCGCCGGGCCGCGTCCTCGTCGAGGACGACGGCACCGGCGGCCGACCAGGTCTTGCGCGTCACCGGGGCGGTCGGCGCGGCGTGCACGACGCCGACGTCGACGGCCGCGGTGACCCTGTCGACCTCGTCGCGCAGGACGGAGTCGGTCAGCAGCGTCAGCACCGCGGGTCTGGTCATGGGTCCACGATGCGTCGCAAAGAAATGTCATGCGAGCCGGCGAACCGCCGGTTGTGGATAAAGGAGAAAGTGTGGAAAACCCGAATCGCTCGGCAACTTCACGAGACGACTGGCGAAACTTGGTCCGGATATGGGACGACCCCCGCCAGGGGGGGAGGAGGCGAGGGTCGTCGTACATCAGCCCCGGGGGGTCGGGCTGATATACACCCAGCATAAGCCGAGTAATGCTCACTATACACACGACAATGGGGCCTGGCGCAAGTCCGAGAATGCAACATGCCGTTCATCGTTGCGGAAGAATTGCAGTCTCCGTCACGTGGCTTGAACTGCCAATTTGAACACAATTCCGATTTGTGTCACGGGCCGTCCTATCCTGGGTTGGTGACCGCCTCGGACCACGACCGCCAACGGCCGCAGAATCCGCCGCCAGTTGCCGCACCCGACCGTCGGACGCGCACCGCCGCGTTCTTCGATCTGGACAAGACCGTCATCGCCAAGTCGAGCACGCTTGCGTTCAGCAAACCCTTTTTCAATCAGGGACTACTGAATCGCCGGGCCGTCCTCAAATCCGCGTACGCCCAATTCCTATTCCTGATGTCGGGCGCGGACCACGATCAGATGGACCGTATGCGGTCCTACGTCACGAGTATGTGCACGGGGTGGGACGTCGAACAGGTCAAGTCGGTCGTCGGCGAGGCGCTGCACGACATCGTCGACCCGCTGGTGTTCGCCGAGGCCGCCGAACTGATCGCCGATCACAAGTTGTGCGGTCGCGACGTGGTGATCGTCTCGGCGTCCGGCGAGGAGATCGTCGCGCCCATCGCCCGGGCCCTGGGCGCCACCCATGCCATGGCGACCCGCATGGAGGTCGCCGACGGTAAGTACACCGGCGAGATCGATTTCTACTGTTTCGGCGAGGGCAAGGTGCAGGCCATTCGCGAGCTGGCGGCTCGGGAGGGTTACCCGCTGGAGCACTGCTACGCCTACTCGGACTCGATCACCGATGTGCCGATGCTCGAGGCGGTGGGCCATCCCCACGTCGTCAACCCGGACCGGACACTGCGCAAGGAGGCCACCGCCCGCGAGTGGCCGGTGCTGGTCTTCACCAAACCGGTGTCCTTGCGCGACCGGTTCCCGGCGCCGTCGGGCGCGGCCGTCGCGACGACCGCGGCCGTCGGCATCAGCGCGCTGGCCGCCGGTGCACTGACATATTCACTGCTCCGCCGATTCGCCCTGTGACGGTTGCCGGACCCAAGTGGGTAGCTGGCGGTAACGATCCGGAATCGACACTTGCTGTGACCCCCGTCACGTAGTACAAAGGAACACACGGAAGCCAGGTAAGGCCAAGGTCGACCCGGAAGAGAAGGATCGCCCTCCCGCACCAGGCTCCCCAGCACGGATCCCGGCACCCACGCGGAGCTACAGCCGCGATAATGGCAGAAGTGTTGTGGGCCTGCGTAATTGCGAAAAGCGGACGGTATCGACGACCCTTTGGGTGGGGACGCAGCCGGTGCGCATCGCAAAAACCGCCGAGGCCATCCCACACAACCCACAGGTGCACGCATGGTAACCGGTATCCGTGCTAGCGGGCGGCGAGCCGAAGCGATTCGGAACGCCGCCCGCTTCAATGTGCGGGGGCCGTACCGAGCCCGTCAGCCTTTGCTGGCCTGGTCCTTCGAATCGGCGATTGACAGCGCCTCGCGCGCGCCTTCCTGCAATGCCCGGCAGCTCAACACCAACCAGCGCGCCAGCCCGTCCTCAGTACCCTTCGCGAATTCCTCTGCCGCACTTCGATAGTCCGCGGCCCGGCGCATCCAGAAAATCTCCGGCACGCCCAATCCGTGTGGATCGAGGCCGGTGGCAATGGTGACCAGCCGCGAGACACCGCGGGCCACGACACCGTCGGCGGTGCCGAACGCCGACAACGCCAGTAGCTCACCGTGCGCGACGGCGGCCAGGATCGGTGCGGGAACCGTGGACTTGCCGGTCACCAACGACGACATCAGGTCCAGGCGTGCCGACACCTCCGGGCTGGGCCGCGGCCGGCCGAGCTTGTCGTCGTCGACGAGATCCGCCGCGGCCAACGCGTGCAGTTTGGCCAGTGCCTGCAGCGGTGCCCGCTGCCAGACCCCGACGATTCCGGTGGCACCGCCCTCGACGGCCTGGGCCACTCGCAGCGCCCCGGCGAAAATCGGATCGTCGGCCAGGTCCTCGTCGATCTGCAGCGCGCCGCCGTCGAGCACCGCCGACGCCCGGGCGGCCCGCAGTGCGGCCTCGGCTGCCGTCACCGGCCATCCCCGCAGGTTGGCCCGGTGCCGGTGGGCCCGGCCCAGCGCCTCGCGGGTGTGTTCGGCCGCCTCGGCGACACCGGTCAGATCCATCAGCGGCGCCAGCGGGTCAGTCACGGCGGCCCACCCTACCCGGGATGGCGTCGAGTAATGCCCGCGTGTAGTCCTCACGGGGGTTGGTGAAAAGTTCGTCGCAGGCCGCGGCCTCCACGACGCGTCCCTCGCGCATGACGAGCACATCGTCGGCCACCTGCCGGATGACAGCCAGATCGTGGCTGATGAACAGGTACGTCAGGCCCAACCTGGACTGCAGCTCGGCGAGCAGTTCGAGGATCTGCGCCTGCACGATGACGTCGAGTGCCGAGACCGCCTCGTCGCACACCAGCAGCTCGGGTTGCAGCGCCAACGCGCGGGCGATCGCCACCCGCTGGCGCTGACCGCCAGAGAGTTCCCGGGGCCGGCGGGCCAGCAGACTGCGCGGCAACGCCACCTGGTCGAGTAGTTCTGCGACGACGCGCCGGCGATGTCCACCGTCGCCGATGTGATGTATCCGCAGCGGTTCCTCGATCAGCCGATACACCGAGTACATCGGGTCCAGACTGCTGAACGGGTTCTGGAACACCGGTTGCACGCGGCGGCGGAAATCCGGCCCGCCGACTTGCGCACCGTCGAAGCGCACGGTGCCCGCGGTCGGCTCGGTCAGCCCGAGCACCATCCGGGCCAAGGTCGACTTGCCCGATCCCGACTCGCCGGCGATCGCCAGCGTCGCGCCCCGGCGCAACCGGAACGACACACCGTCGACGGCGGTGACGTCGGTGCGACGCCACGGCACCTTGCCCCCTACCCGGAAGGTCTTGGTCAGGTCGGTGGCCACCACCAGGTCGTCGGGCGCCTCGTCAGTGGTCACCGCCGGCCGCGCCCGTGGCGTGGCAAGCGACGGCGCCGACGCCACCAGACGCCGGGTGTAGGGGTGTTGCGGATCGGTGAGGATCTGTTGCGCGGCACCGGATTCGACCATTTGCCCCGCACTCATCACCACGACGTGGTCGGCCCGTTCGGCGGCCAGCGCCAGATCGTGGGTGATGAGCAGCACGGCGGTACCGAGTTCGGCCGCTGTGGCCTGCAGGTGGTCGAGCACCTGCCGCTGCACGGTGACATCGAGTGCCGAGGTGGGCTCGTCGGCGATGAGCAGTCGGGGGCGGCCCGCCAATCCGATGGCGATCAACGCACGTTGGCACATTCCGCCGGAAAGCTGGTGCGGATACCGTCCGGTCTGCACCTGCGGGTCGCGCATTCCCACCTCGGCCAGCAGCTGTACCGAACGACTACCCGCCAGTCGTCGATCACGCATGCCGTTGGCGCGCAGTGCTTCCCGGATCTGGAATCCCACCTTGTGCACCGGGTTGAGGTTGGTCATCGGATCCTGCGGCACGTATCCGATCCCAGTCCCCCGGATCTGCCGCAGCGTCCGCGGATTCGCCGCGGTGATATCGCTGCCGTCGAAGATTATGCGGCCCGCGGTGATTCGTCCGCCGGCCGGCAGCAGGCCCAGCACGGCGGCAGCGGTCGTCGACTTCCCGGAGCCCGACTCCCCCACGACGGCCACCGTCTGCCCTGGGTACACCGTCAGGCTCAGCCCCGACACCGCCGGGGCGTCATCGGCGAAGACCACCTCCAGGCCGTCGATCGCGAGCAACGGTTCGGTCATGCGCGCCAACCCGATCGGCTCCGCGAACCCGGATCCAGTGCGTCCCGCAGGGCATCGCCCATCAGCATGAAGGCCAGCACGGTCAGCGCCAGCGCTCCTGCCGGATAGAACAGCACCGGCGACCCGGACCGCAACCGGCTCTGCGCCAGGTTGATGTCGCCGCCCCAGGACACCACCGACGGCGGCAACCCGATACCCAGGTAGGACAGCGTCGCCTCGGTGACGATGAAGACGCCCAACGCGATGGTGGCCACCACAATCACCGGACCGATCGCATTGGGCACCACATGGCGCACCAGGATGCGAAAACTGCTCAGCCCCATGGCCTTGGCCGCGAGCGCGTAATCCGACCCCCGAACCTCCAGCACCGCTCCCCGGGTGATGCGGGCCACCTGTGGCCACCCGAAGACCGCCAGGATGGCGATCACCGTCCAGATGGTCCGATGGTGCAGCACCTGCATCAGCACGATGGCCGCCAACAGCAGCGGGATGGCGAAGAAGATGTCGACGACGCGAGCGATCACGGCGTCCACCCAGCCACCGTAGAACCCCGCCAGCGCACCCAGCGGCCCGCCGACGAGCAGTGCGACGAGCACCGAGCCCAGCCCGACCAGCACCGAGGCACGGGCGCCGTACACCGTGCGGGCGTACACGTCGTGGCCCTGCAGGTCGGTACCGAACAGATGCCGTGACGACGGACCGAGCAGGCTTTCGTCGGGGTTGGCGTAGTGCGGGTCGATATCGGTGAAAAGCCCGGGCACCGCGGCCAACAACAGCACGCCGAGGATGAGCGCGGCGGCGATGAGGAACTGCGGGCGGCGGCGCAGTTGGCTCCAGACGTCACGCCAGAAGCCGGCGTGCGGATCCTCAGGCATAGCGGATCCGGGGGTCCAGGACGGCGTAGAGCAGGTCCACCGCCAGATTGGCTGCCAGGTACACCAGCACCAGCACGGTCACGATGGCCACCACCGTCGGCGCTTCCTGCCGGGTGACGGCCTGATAGAGCGCACCGCCCACACCGTGGATGTTGAAGATGCCTTCGGTGACAATCGCCCCGGCCATCAGCGCGCCCAGATCCGCGCCGAGGAAGGTCACCACCGGTATCAACGAGTTGCGCAGGATGTGCACCATGACGACCCGGGGGCGCGATGCCCCCGTGGCGGTGGCGGTGCGCACCCAGTCGGCCGCGGCATTGTCGGCAACCGCGGTCCGGGTCAGCCGCACCACGTAGGCGAACGACACCGAGCCGAGCACCATGCCCGGCAACAGCAGCCGGCCCAGGGTGGCTTGGTCACCGACCGTCACCGGCGCGATGCCGAGGCGAACACCGAAGATGAACTGCGCCAAGAAGCCCAGGACGAAAATCGGAATGGCCAGCACCACCAGGCTGACGGCGAGCACGCTCGCGTCGAACCAGCCGCCGCGGCGCAGACCGGCGATCACGCCGAAGCCGATGCCGAAGATCGCCTCGACCGCCAACGCCACCAACGCCAGCCGGAAGGTGACCGGAAACGCCTGCGCCAGAAGCGCACTGACCGGCACACCGGAGAACGAGGTGCCGAAGTCGCCCCGCATGACATTGCCCAGATAGCGCAGGTACTGCAGCCAGAACGGCTCGTCGAGATGGTACTGCGCGCGCAGCGCCGCGATGACGCCCGGACTCAGGGGCCGGTCACCGCCGAGGGCCACGATGGGATCACCGGGCAGCAGGAACACCATGCCGTAGATCAGCAGGGTGGCACCGAGGAACACCGGGATCATCACCGCGATGCGCCGCAGCACATACCAGGTCACGTGACTGCCCTTCCGGCGCGCTCGCTCAGGACTTGACGATCCGCTCGTAGTCGGGCAGACCGTTCCAGGTGATCGTCACATCGCGGACCGCGGCCGAATGACCGGCGGCATTGATGTAGTCCCACAACGGGATGACGGGCATATCGTCGAGCAGGATCTGCTGTGCGGTGTTGGTCAGCGCGTAGGACTCCTCGAGCGTCGACGCCGCCTGCGCCACGGTCAGCGCACCGTCGAATTCCCGGCTGGAGTAGCCGACGTCGTTGGAACCGGCGCCCGTGACGAAAAGCGGCTCAAGGAATTCCAGCATCGAGGGATAGTCGCCCTGCCAGCCCGCCCGGAACGCCGTGGCAATGCTGCGATCGGTGATCTGAGTGCGCAGCGCGGCGAATGTCGGCTGCGGCGCGCCGACGGCGTCGATACCCAGGGTGTTCTTGATGCTGTTGGCGACGGCGTCCACCCACTCCTGGTGACCGCCGTCAGCGTTGTAGGCGATGGCATAGGTACCACTCCAGGGGGCGATCGCGTCGGCCTGGGCCCACAGAGTACGGGCGCGGTCCGGATCGAATTGCAGCACGTCGTTACCGGGCAGGTTCGGATCGAAGCCGGGCAGCGAACTTGCGGTGAAATCCCTTGCCGGAGTTCGGCTGCCGGCGAATATCTGTTCGCAGATCTGCGGCCGGTTGATCGCCGCGGACAATGCCAGCCGGCGCAGGCGGCCCTCTTCCCCGCCGAAGTGCGGCAGCCGCAACGGGGTGTCCAGGGTCTGGTTCGTCGCGGTCGGGCCGCTCAGCGCGCGGTCGCCGAGATCCTGTTTGTAGGTGGGCAGCGCGCTGGGCGGGACAGTGTCGAGCACGTCGAGGTTGCCTGCCTGCAGATCGGCGTAGGCGGTGTCGAGGTTGGCGTAGAACACCATGCGCAGACCGTCATTGGCCGGCATCCGGTTGCCGTGATAGTTCGTGTTGGGCACCAGGTCGATGCGCACGTTGTGCTGCCAGGCGTCACCTTCGGCCAACTGATAGGGACCGTTGCCGACCGGGTGGCTGCCGAAGGCCGCCATGTCCTTGAACGCCACCGCCGGCAGCGGATAGAACGGCGCGAAGCCCAGCCGCTGGGTGAAGTCGATTGTCGGCGCCTTGAGTTGCACGGTGAACTCGGTGTCGCTGACGATCTTGAGTCCCGACATGGTCTGGGCCGTCGGCTGCTCGGCGGCGACCTCGTCATATCCCTCGATGGGCGAGAAGAAGCTCTGCTGCAGCTGCGCATTGGTGGTCAGGGCGCCATAGTTCCACGCGTCGACGAACGAACGGGCCGTGACCGGCGAGCCGTCGGTGAACTTCCAGTCCGGTTTCAGCGTGATCCGGTAGTTGACGTTGTCGTCGGTGTCGATCGCCGAGGCGACCTCCAGTGCCGGGTTACCGCCCGCGTCATAGGACATCAGTCCGGCGAACAGCCGGTCGACGATGCGGCCACCGAGATTCTCGTTGGTGTTGGTCGGGATCAGCGGATTCTGCGGTTCGCCGGCGTTGACGGTGACGAATCCGGTCGGTTCGGCGCCGCCGCCGCAGCCCGCCAGCAGCCCCGCCGCCAACAAGACGACGGCCAATATTCGGCGCACGCAGTGACCTCCTGAAGAAATCCGACCGTTTGGCCCGTGATCTGCGACCGTTCGGCGCAACCCGAGCGCCGCCCGCAGCCGCCGCTGTGAGTTGCCAACGTCGATGCAACGTTAGGTGACTACGCTCACATGCATGAGCGAGACGCACACCGAAGTTCTGTCATGCTATCCGCCCTCGCCGGAGTTTGCGGAGTCGGCGAACGCCACTGCGGCACTGTATGACGAGGCCGAAGCCGACCGGCTGGCGTTCTGGGCCAACCAGGCCGAACGTTTGGCTTGGCAGACCCCGTTCACCGAGGTCCTCGACTGGTCGGAAGCCCCGTTCGCGAAGTGGTTCGTGGGCGGGAAGCTCAACGTGGCCTACAACTGCGTCGACCGGCACGTCGAGGCCGGCAACGGCGACCGGGTTGCCATCCACTGGGAGGGCGAGCCGGTCGGCGATGCCCGCTCGATCACCTACGCCGAGCTCAAGGACGAGGTCTGCCAGGCCGCCAACACGCTGGCCGAGCTCGGGCTGGTCGCCGGCGACCGGGTGGCGATCTACATGCCGATGGTGCCCGAGGCCATCATCGCGATGCTGGCCTGCGCGCGCCTGGGTGTCATGCACAGCGTCGTCTTCGCTGGCTTTTCTGCGTCCGCGCTCAGAGCGCGTATCGAGGATGCGTCGGCGAAGTTGGTCATCACCACCGACGGTCAGTACCGCCGCGGTCAGGCGGTGTCACTCAAGGCCGGCGTGGACGAGGCGATCGACGGGCTCGGCGAGGAAAGCCCCGTCGAGCATGTGCTTGTGGTGCGGCGCACCGGAATTGACGTCCCCTGGCATGACGGCCGGGATCTGTGGTGGGACCAGACGGTGCCCACGGCGTCCACCGAACACACCCCGGAGGCGTTCGACGCCGAGCACCCGCTGTTCCTGCTCTACACCTCGGGCACCACGGGCAAGCCCAAAGGCATCATGCACACCTCGGGTGGCTATCTGACCCAGGCGTCCTTCACGCACTACAACATCTTCGACGTCAAGCCGGAGACCGATGTCTATTGGTGCACCGCCGACATCGGCTGGGTCACCGGGCACACCTACATCGTCTACGGGCCACTGTCCAACGGTGTGACACAGGTCGTCTACGAGGGCACCCCGGCCTCACCGGATGAGCACCGGCATTTCCAGGTGATCGAAAAGTACGGTGTCACAATCTATTACACCGCACCGACGCTGGTCCGGACGTTCATGAAATGGGGCAGGCAGTTGCCCGCCGAGCATGACCTGTCCAGCCTGCGGCTGCTGGGTTCGGTCGGTGAGCCGATCAACCCGGAGGCCTGGCGCTGGTACCGGATGGCATTCGGTGCCGACAAGACCCCGATCGTGGACACCTGGTGGCAGACCGAGACCGGCGCCGCGATGATCTCCCCGCTGCCCGGCGTCACCGAATGCAAGCCCGGTTCGGCGATGCGTCCGCTGCCCGGCATCTCGGCCAAGATCGTCGACGACGACGGCAATGATCTCGCGTTCGGCACCGATCACGGTGAGCAGGCCAGCGGTTACCTGGTTCTGGACAAGCCGTGGCCGGCGATGCTGCGCGGCATCTGGGGCGATCCCGAACGTTTCAAGGAGACCTACTGGTCGCGTTTCGCCGAGCAGGGCTGGTACTTCGCCGGTGACGGCGCCCGCTACGGCAGTGACGGCGAGATCTGGGTGCTGGGCCGCATCGACGACGTGATGAACATTTCCGGGCACCGGATCTCGACGGCCGAGGTCGAGTCGGCTCTGGTCGGCCATTCCGGGGTGGCCGAGGCGGCCGTCGTCGGCGCCACCGATGAGCACACCGGGCAGGCCATCTGCGCCTTCGTCATCCTCAAGGCCCATCACGCCGATATGCCGCACGAGCAGATGGTCGAGGAGCTGCGCGCCGAGGTGGCCCGGGAGATCTCACCGATCGCCAAACCGCGCGAAATCCACGTGGTGCCCGAGCTGCCGAAGACCCGCAGCGGCAAGATCATGCGACGGCTGCTGCGTGACGTCGCCGAAGGCCGCGAACTCGGCGACACCTCGACCCTGGTGGACCCCAGCGTCTTCGAGGCCATCCGCGCCAGCAAGTAGCCCGCGAGCAGACGCGGAGGTTAGGCCGCGGCGCCGAAGGGGACGAACCCGGTGCCGGGCCGGTTCTTGGCGGTGATATCGGCCAGCTGGGTGTTGAACGACATCGTCACGGCCGGGGTGTGCAGCGGGATGAACTTGACCACGCAGGTCGGCAGGTCATCGGTGAAGGCGCCGTGCAGCATGCCGACCAGTTTGTTGTTGACGGTGACGGGTGCGCCGGAGTCACCGGGCTGACCACAGACCTGGTTGACGATGGTGCCCGGGTCCTTGCCGGGGCCCCAGGTCACACCGCAGGACGACCCGGTGGTGCGGCCGAGCTTGCAGGCGATCTCCCCGAAGACCGGGTCGGGGCCGAGCCCGTCGATGACGAAACCGTCGACATCGCTGGTGGGGTTGACCTTGGTGCGGTCGAACCGGATCACCGCGTAATCCAGTTCGTCATTGCCTGCCACCATCTCGCCCACCTGGCCGGCAGCCTCGGCGCCCTCCGCGGAGACCTTGGCGCCCGGTCCGCCGCAGTGCGCCGAGGTGAAGCCCACCAGATCGCCGCGGCTGTCGTTACCGATGGCGGTCAGCGTGCAATAGGTGTCGCCGTCGACGACGATTCCCGAGCCCCCGCCCAGCGTCACCGGATCGGCCGCGGCCGGTCCTGCCGTCAGCAATGCCGATACCCCCAGTACGCAAGCCGCGATACCGCTGAACGCGATACGTGCAGGTCTCGCCCGGTGCCTGGTCTTCACTGCGCTCTCCCAGCCCTGAATCGACGGGCCCCGACGCCCACACCACGCTAACGCACAGTCTAACCGCACCTCAGCAGCAACTTCTGCCTCACCGGCTGGTCGCACCCAGCCCCACCCGCCTGCCCCGGTATCGCATCACATGGCACGATGAAGCCGGAGTTTTCTCCGGGACTGACTTGTTCGACGATCGGGAGGATCGCGTCCGTGAGCAATGGTGATCGCAGAAACGGCGTCCCCGCCACCGTGTCATCGATCCCGCTGGTCGATCCGCACGCCGTGTCCGCCGACGCATCGATCGGCGCCCTGGTGAAGGACGCCACGGCGCAGGTGTCGACGCTGGTGCGCGCCGAGGTGGAGCTGGCCCGCGCGGAGATCACCCGCGATGTCAAGAAGGGCCTGACCGGCAGCGTCTTCTTCATCCTGGCCCTGGTGGTGCTGTTCTACTCCACCTTCTTCTTTTTCTTCTTCGCCGCCGAACTGCTCGACACCTGGTTGTGGCGCTGGGTGGCGTTCCTGATCGTCTTCGCCGTCATGGTGCTGGTGGCCGTGGTGCTGGCCTTCTTCGGTTATCTCAAGGTGCGCCGGATCCGGGGACCCAAGCAGACCATCGAGTCGCTGCAAGAGACCAAACAGGCCTTCACCGGACACGACAAGGCGCCGACACCCTCGACCGCTCCGGCCCAGCCCGACCCGTCCGGCTGGTGACGAACGGGTGACCGTCCGGCCCGATCCGTCGATCACCCGCATCCCCGGACCGTGGCGACACCTCGACGTCCACGCCAACGGCATCCGCTTCCATGTGGTGGAGGCGCTGCCCGACGATGATGACCGCGCCACCCCGCCATCGGCACGGCCGCTGGTCATCATGTTGCACGGTTTCGGCTCGTTCTGGTGGTCGTGGCGCCATCAGCTGTGCGCGCTCAAGGGCGTGCGCGCCGTCGCGGTGGACCTGCGCGGTTATGGCGGCAGTGACAAACCCCCACGCGGCTACGACGGCTGGACCCTCGCCGGTGACACCGCGGGCCTGATCCGCGCGCTGGGCCACTCCTCGGCGACGCTGATAGGGCACGCAGACGGCGGCCTGGTCTGCTGGGCGACCTCGATGCTGCATCCCCGGCTGGTGCGCTCCATCGCGCTGGTGAGCTCACCGCACCCCGCGGCGTTGCGCCGGGCAGCGCTGACCCGCCGCGACCAGAGCCGCGCGCTGCTGCCCTCACTGCTGTCCTATCAGCTGCCGATGTGGCCCGAACACCAGCTGGTCCGGCGCAACGCCGACGAACTGGAGTTGTTGATCCGCAGCCGCGGCTCACCCGCCTGGGCGGCTTCCGAGGACTTCGCCACCAGCATCGCGCATCTACGCCGGGCCATCCAGATCCCCGGGGCGGCGCACTGCGCTCTGGAGTACCAGCGCTGGGCGGTTCGCAGCCAATTACGCGGCGAGGGAAGGCGTTTCATGCGTTCGATGGACCGCAGCGTGGGCGTTCCACTGCTGCACATGCGCGGCGACGCCGACCCGTACGTGCTGGCCGACCCGGTGGCGGGCACCCAGCGCTACGCGCCGCACGGCCGGTTCGTGTCGCTGGCCGGTGTCGGGCATTTCGGTCACGAAGAGGCGCCAGACGAGGTCAACTCACAGCTGTCCCGGTTCCTGACCCACGTGCACGGTTAGGGCACGCAGGAACCGGTTGCCACCCGTTCGGAGTTGGCCACCTTCGCGAACTGATGCGCCACCTCTTTGGCCGTCAGCACGAACCCGGTGTCCTCGTCGTCGACGGCCGCGCCGAAGACCACGCCGAGCACGTCACCGCTGCGGTTGATCAACGGACCACCCGAATTGCCCTGCCGCACAACGCCCCGCAACGTGTAAACCTCGCGATTGACGGTGGTGGTCTTGTAGATGTCGGGACCGCTGAGCTCGATGGTCTCGCGGACCCGCGCCGGGCTGGCGGTGAAGTCGCCGCCACCGGGATAACCCAGCACCAATGCGTCGGTCCCCGAAACCGCGGGATTCTCGGCGAATTTCAGCGGGGCAGCGGGCAGGTCCGGGACCGCCAGCACCGAGATGTCGGCGTTCGGGTCATAGGACACCACGGTGGCGTCGTAGGTCTGACCGGCCGATTCGACCGTCACGGTGTCCGATCCGGCCACGACGTGCGCGTTGGACATCACCCGGTTGGGGGCGACGACGAAACCGGTTCCCTCCAGGACCTTCTGGCATCCCGGCGCGACACCGCGCACCTTGACCACACTGGGCTGCACGACGGCGACGATCGGGCTGGTGGCCAGCGACGCGTCGGGCGGATCCACCGCGGCGATCGGGGTGCGGTCGAAGGACGGCAGCACATCGGGCAGCCCGGAGTCGTCCAGCAGTGCCGACAGTCGTTTCGGAACAGCGCGCAGCCAATCCGGGGCCACCTTGTCGACCTGCGAGAGCACCTGCGAATCACGCACCGCCGCAGCCAGCTTCGGTTGATCGGAATCGGCCAGCGGGGTGGCCAGCAGCCAGGCGGCGGCCAGCACCACCACCAACTGCAGCGCGACACCGATCAGGGAATCGACGATGCGGATCCCGGACGCGCGGATCGCGCCGCGCACCGCGCGGCCCAGCACCACACCGGCGATCTCACCGATGACGACCAGGGCCAGGATCAGGAACAGCGTGGCGAACAGTTTGGTCCGGGTGCCGGTGATGTGGCCGACGATGTGCGGTGCCAGCAGCACGCCCGCCACGGCGCCGAGCACCACACCGATGAACGACATCAACGAACCGAGTGCACCGGAGCGCCAACCCGAGACGGCGGCGACGAATGCGATCGCGATGATGGCGATATCCAGCCACTGCGAGGGCGTCATCGATTGGCACCTTTCGCACCGACGAGATTCATGGCTTCATCCAATTCGAGCACCCGCGAGTTGTCCCACGGCGTCGTCCATCCCGCAACATCGAGCATCGCCGCGATGATCTGCCCGGTGAAACCCCAGACCAGCATCTGGTTGAGCAGGAAGGCCGGACCGGCGAATCTGCTGGCACTGCCGTTGCGGTACACCATCAGCCGGTTCTCCGGGTTGACGAAGGCGCGCACGGGAACCCGCGCGACGATTGCGGTCTCGGCTTCGTCGACGACTGCGACCGGCCCGGGATCGGCGGAATATGCCAGCACCGGTACGACGTGAAATCCCGACGGCGGGATGAACATCCGATCCAGGGTGGCAAGCGGGTGCAGCCGCTCGGTGTCGATACCGGTCTCCTCACGCGCCTCGCGTAACGCTGTGCCCACCGGACCATCGTCACCCGGATCGCTCGCGCCGCCCGGGAAGGCGGCCTGCCCGGCGTGGTGGCGCAGTGAGGACGCGCGAACGGTAACCAGTAGGTCGGCGTCGTCGGGCAGTCCGCCCACAACGGTGCTCGACGGCATTTCCTGCGGTCCGGAGAACAGCACCAGCACCGCGGCGTCACGTTTGGTGCCCGACAGGGTGGCGGCGGTGTTGGCGGCGCTGATCGTGGCGAGCACCTCATGAGGCACCCGGCGGCGGTAGGCCACCGGCATCTCGGCGACGTTGTCGAGCAGCGGTCGCAGCCACTGCGGGCTTGCTTCGGGTGTCAGCGGGTCCGCTGAATTCACCGCCGCACCTCGCTTCGCCTCGTGTTGTCCGGTCATTTCAGACCTTCGTCGACCGCGGCCGCGATGTCATCGGCGTCGGTGAAGGGGCGCGGCAGGATCTGGGCTACCGTACCGTCCGCTCGAAGGACCACAGTGGCGGGCATTACGTTCGGTACCCGCAAAGCGGCCGCGATCCGCCGGTCCGGATCCTGCAATGTGGGCAGCTTGACGCCCAATTCGGCGAGCCGCAGCAGCGCGGCCTCTTCGTTGGGGTCCTGGTGCACCGTCACCACCGTGACCGTCGAACCGACCCGCTGCTGATACGCGGCCATGGCCGGGAGCTCCTCGGCGCACGGCCCACACCAATACGCCCAGAGGTTGAGGACCACGGGCCGGCCGGCCAACGCCCGCGCGACGTCCACCTCGGCGCCGTCGGATGCGCATTGCAGCACTATCGAACGCAGGGCCTGCGGACCCGGCTCGGTGCCTGCGGCCGGGCAGGGCGGCAGATCGGCACGCTGCCGCGGGCCGGTCAGTGCGTCGTCGGAGGGTGCAGATGCACCGGCTGGAGCACCGGGCGCCGATGACGGCCCGGCCTGCCCGGTGTCGTCGAACGTGCCGAGCTGGGCGGCCAGCGCAGCGATCAGCGCTGCCACCACCGCCAGGATCGCCACCGTCCACCGGGTCGACGTGCGCACTCGCTACAGCCCGGCCAGCGCAAGCAGATGTTCGGTTTCGGGGCCTTTGACCAGCGCGGCGGCCACCAGCGGATCGGTGGGGCCGGTGCCGAACGACGGGCAGTCCTTCGCCAGCACGCATATCCCGCACGCTGGTTTGCGGGCATGACACACCCGGCGCCCGTGGAATATCACCCGGTGGCTCAGCAGCGTCCACTCCCGGCGTTCGATCAGCTCTCCGACAGCCTTCTCGACCTTGACGGGATCTTCTTCCTCGGTCCACCGCCAGCGCCGGACCAGCCGCCCGAAGTGCGTGTCGACGGTGATGCCCGGGATGTCGAAAGCGTTGCCGAGGACGACGTTGGCGGTCTTGCGGCCGACGCCGGGCAGCGTCACCAACTCCTCCATGGTGTCGGGTACCTCGCCGTCGAACCGATCCACCAGTGCCTGGCCCAGGCCGATCAACGAGGTGGCCTTGTTGCGGTAGAAGCCGGTCGGACGGATCAGTTCCTCGAGCTCGGTGCGGTCGGCGCCGGCGTAATCGAGGGCCGTCGTATAACGCTTGAACAGCGCCGGGGTGGTCAGGTTGACCCGCTTGTCGGTGCTCTGGGCGCTCAGGATGGTGGCGACCGTCAACTCAAGTGGGTTGGTGAAATCCAGCTCGCAGTAGACATGCGGAAATGCCTGCGCCAGTGCGCGATTCATACGGCGGGCGCGCCTGATCAGGCCAAGCCGGGTCTCGTGGTCCCATTTGCGGTCCGGCTTGGTCGCCGATTGGGTTTTCGCCGCCTTCGCCGGTGTCACCCTCACAGCGTACTGACCTGCATCGGACCGGTTCGCATTTCGTAATCCCGCTGAGACCTTGCCCGTGTTTACTCACCGGTGTGTCCTGGTTATTCGCCGTCCTGATCCCTGGGTTGCTGATGTTGGCGACCTTCGGGTTGCAGCGGCTGGAGTCCGGTCTCGTCACCGGGTCCGACACCGAGGATGCGTTCGCCGAACTGGTCCTCGCGACTCCGCCGCGGGTCGATCGGGCACCGCGGGCGGCCGTGGCCGCAGCAAGCTTCGTACCGTCGAGCAGCCTGCCGGTTCTCGACAACGAGCCGGGTTTGCCGACCCGGTTGTGCCGACGCGAAGTGGCGAATCCGCAGTTTCAGGCGACTCGCCATGCCAATCCTGTGTAGCGTTGGCACGTCGCGCACCGGCCTACCTCTAAGCTAGTCCGAGTAATCGTTCAGAGGCTGGTCAGCGTGCATCAGACCATCAAGAGCTAAGAGGGGCAACGTGGACGAGATCCTGGCGAGGGCCGGAATCTTCCAGGGAGTCGAACCGACTGCGGTTTCCGCGCTGACCAAGCAGTTGCAGCCCGTGGACTTCCCGCGCGGGCACACTGTGTTCGCCGAAGGTGAGCCGGGCGACCGGCTGTACATCATCATTTCCGGCAAGGTCAAGATCGGCCGCCGGTCGCCGGACGGGCGCGAGAACCTGCTGACGATCATGGGACCGTCGGACATGTTCGGTGAGCTGTCGATCTTCGACCCGGGACCCCGGACGTCGAGCGCAACCACCATCACCGAGGTGCGTGCGGTCTCGATGGACCGTGAGGCACTGCGGGCGTGGATCGCGGATCGGCCGGAGATCGCCGAGCAACTGCTGCGGGTGCTGGCCCGCCGGTTGCGGCGCACCAACAACAATCTCGCCGACCTGATCTTCACCGACGTGCCCGGCCGGGTCGCCAAGCAGCTGCTGCAGCTGGCGCAGCGGTTCGGCACCCAGGAGGGTGGCGCACTGCGGGTCACGCACGACCTGACGCAGGAGGAGATCGCGCAGCTCGTCGGCGCCTCCCGCGAGACGGTGAACAAGGCGCTGGCCGATTTCGCCCACCGCGGCTGGATCCGCCTCGAAGGCAAGAGCGTGCTGATCAGCGACAGCGAACGGCTGGCCCGCCGAGCGAGGTGACCCGAGCGCGGTGACCGCCGAGATTGACGTTTCGGCGGGTTGCACTCGGCAATTCCCGCCCAAACGTGCGTTTCGGCGACGGGGTGGGGCCAGCTAGCCGCGTAGGTAGTTCAGCTGGGCCTGCACCGACCATTCGGCGGCGTCCCACAGCTTCTCGTCGACATCGGTATAGACGTGTTCGACGATCTGGCGTGCGGTCGCGTCCTCGCCGAGCGCGCGCAGCGCACCGCGGACCTGGTCGAGTCGTTCCTCGCGGTGCGCCAGGTACATGCCACTGACCTCCGCCAGGTCCGCCAGGTCCGGCCCGTGGCCGGGAAGCACCGTGCGCCCGCCCAGCCCCTGCAGCCGGCGCAGCGATTCCAGGTAGTCGCCGAGGCTGCCGTCTTCGTTGTCGATGACGGTGGTGCCGCGGCCGAGGACCGTGTCGGCGGTCAGTACGGCATCGTCGAGCAGGAATGACACCGAGTCGGCGGTATGCCCGGGCGTCGCCAGCACCGTGATCTTGAGGCCGGCGGCGTCGATCACCTCACGGTCGGTCAACGGTCCACCCAGGCCGCGCAGGAAACCGCTGCCGATCGAGCGCACCACCGCGCCGGTGGCGTCGACAAGTTTGTCGATACCGTCGGTGTGGTCGCCGTGTTTGTGGCTTATCAACACCAGGCTGATCCGGCCCAGGGCCGCGATGTTCTCGATATGCGCGTCGTCATCGGGACCGGGATCGACGATGACGAATTCATCGCTGCCCGGCCCGCGCAGCACCCAGGTATTGGTGCCGTCCAGCGTCATGATGCCGGGGTTGTCGCAAAGCAGCACCGAAGCCGTCTCGGTCACCGGGCGTAGTTGTCCGTACGCCGGATGTTGGAGGCCCGGTGCTTCGGTCACGCCACCTCGACGATGATCTCGACCTCGACCGGGGCGTCGAGCGGAAGCTCGGAGACCCCTACCGCGGACCGGGCATGCGCGCCGGCCTCCCCGAAAACCTCACCGAAAAGCGCCGAGGCACCGTTGACGACGCCGGGTTGCCCGGTGAAGCCGGGTGCCGAAGCCACAAAACCGACGACCTTCACGATCCGGGTGACGGCATCGATCCCGACCAGGGCGTCGACGGCTGCCAGCGCGTTGAGCGCACAAATCCGTGCCAGCGCCTGCCCGTCCTCGGCGCTCACCTCGGCGCCGACCTTGCCGGTCTGCGGCAGCTTGCCGTCCTGCAGGGGCAGCTGTCCGGCGGTGAAGACCAGATTGCCGGTGCGCACCGCGGGCACGTAGGCGGCCAGCGGTTTGGCCACCGCGGGCAGTTCGATACCGAGTTCGGCGAGCCGCCCGCTCACCGTCATTTGGGCCGCTTCAAGTAGGCGACGTGCTGCTCACCGGTGGGTCCGGGCAGAACCGACACCAGCTCCCAGCCGTCGGCTCCCCACTGGTCGAGGATCTGCTTGGTGGCATGGGTCAGAAGGGGCACGGTCGCGTACTCCCACGTGGTCAGTTCGCTCATGAGCGCAGCTTATAGCCCGCTGCCAAACAGCTGTTGGCTAGCATGCACCCATGGCGACCAATGCAAGCGACGGGCACACCGCCGGCTGGCCCTCCCGCTTGGCGAAGGCTCGTCTGCACTTCGTCACCGGCAAGGGCGGCACCGGAAAATCTACCGTTGCGGCGGCACTCGCGCTGACCCTGGCAGCGGGCGGTCGCAAAGTCCTGCTGGTGGAAGTCGAAGGGCGCCAAGGTATTGCGCAGCTCTTCGATGTCCCTCCAC
Organism: Mycobacterium sp.; assembly: GCA_016197405.1. Lineage (GTDB taxonomy): Bacteria > Actinomycetota > Actinomycetes > Mycobacteriales > Mycobacteriaceae > Mycobacterium. The sequence goes on along the minus strand of JACPVR010000004.1, from coordinate 155,163 downwards.
TGCCCTACAAAGAACTCAAGATCGCCACCGCCGAGCGCGGCGGCGAGGTCAACGCGCTGGCCATCGACACCGAAGCGGCGTTCCTCGAGTACATCGACATGTTCTACAACCTGGGTATCGCCGGGCGGGCCATGCGGCGCATCGGTGCCATCGAGTTCGCCACCACGATCGCTCCTGGCCTTCGTGACGTGCTGCTCACCGGCAAGATCAAGGAATCGGTGGTTCGGCTCGATCGCGACAAGAAGCCGGTTTACGACGCCGTCGTGGTCGATTCCCCGCCCACCGGGCGCATCGCCCGTTTCCTCGACGTCACCAAGGCGGTGGCCGATCTGGCCAAGGGTGGTCCGGTGCATTCGCAGAGCGCCGGCGTGGTCAACCTGCTGCACTCCGACGTGACCGCCATCCACCTGGTCACGCTGCTGGAGGCGCTGCCCATCCAGGAGACCGTGGAGGCGATCGAGGAGCTCGAAGAGCTCGGGCTGCCGATCGGCAGCGTCATCGTCAACCGCAACATCCCGCAGTTCCTGCCTGCCGATGTGCTCGCCAAAGCCGCCGAGGGTGATGTGGACGCCGACGCGGTCCGCGCCGGTCTGGCACAGACCGGCATCACGCTGCCCGATGCCGACTTCGCGGGTCTGCTGACCGAGACCATCGAGCACGCCACCCGGATCCGCGCCCGCGCCGAGAGTGCCGAGCAGCTCGACGCCATCAAGGTGCCGCGCCTCGAGCTGCCGGCCATCAACGACGGAATCGATCTCGGCAGTTTGTACGAGCTGGCCGAATCACTCGCCGAGCAGGGAGTCTCCTGATGAGCGCCACACCGCCCGTGCTGGACATGGCCACGATCCTGCACGACCGGTCCAACCGCGTCGTGGTGTGCTGCGGCGCCGGCGGTGTCGGCAAGACCACGACGGCGGCCGCGATGGCGTTGCGGGCCGCCGAGTACGGCCGCACCGTGGTGGTGTTGACGATCGATCCGGCCAAACGGCTGGCACAGGCGCTGGGGATCAAGGATCTCGGAAACACCCCGCAGCGGGTACCGCTGGCGCCGGAGGTGCCCGGTGAGCTGCACGCCATGATGCTCGACATGCGCCGGACCTTCGACGAAATGGTTCTGGAGCACTCCGAACCCGGTCGCGCACAAGCGATTCTGGACAACCAGTTCTATCAGACGGTCGCCACCTCGCTGGCCGGCACGCAGGAGTACATGGCGATGGAGAAGCTGGGCCAGCTGCTGGCCCAGGACAAGTGGGATCTGGTGGTGGTCGACACCCCGCCGTCCCGTAACGCGCTGGACTTCCTGGACGCCCCCAAGAGGTTGGGCAGTTTCATGGACGGCCGGTTGTGGCGCCTGCTGCTGGCACCGGGCCGCGGTATCGGCAAGCTCGTCACCGGTGCGGTGGGCCTGGCGATGAAGGGTATGTCGACGATCCTGGGCTCGCAGATGCTCTCGGACGCCTCGGCATTCGTGCAGTCACTGGACTCCACCTTCGGCGGCTTCCGGGAGAAGGCCGATCAGACCTACGCCCTACTCAAGCGGCGCGGCACCCAGTTCGTCGTGGTTTCGGCGGCCGAACCGGACGCGCTCCGGGAGGCGGCGTTCTTCGTCGACCGGCTCTCGCAGGAGAACATGCCGCTGGCAGGGCTGATCCTCAACCGCACGCATCCGACGTTGTGTTCGTTGTCCGTCGAGCGGGCCGAGGGTGCTGCCGGTGAACTCGAGCGCGCCGATCCGGACTCGTTGGCCGCGGGCGTGCTGCGGGTGCATTCCGACCGCGCGTTGACGGCCAAGCGGGAAGTCCGGCTGCTATCGCGGTTCACCGGGGCCAACCCGCACGTGGCGCTGGTCGGCGTGCCCTCGTTGCCGTTCGACGTCTCTGATCTGGAAGCGCTGCGCGCCATTGCCGATCAGATAACCCGGGACGATAAGCAGAACCCCGAAAGCGCGTAGCGGGGGTTTGCTCGGCCGCTCAGCCGGCGGTGCGGTGCTTGCGCTGAGCGGAGAAGAAGTCCGCCCAGGACACCACCTCGGGATGCTGCTTGAGCAGTGCCCGGCGCTGCCGCTCGGTCATACCGCCCCAGACTCCGAACTCGACGCGGTTGTCCAAGGCGTCGGCACCGCATTCGGCGATCACCGGGCAATGCCGGCAAATGACCGCAGCTTTGCGCTGGGCGGCACCGCGGACGAACAGTTCGTCGGGATCTGCCCCCCGGCAGCGTGCCTGGGAAACCCAGGCGATGCGCGCCTCGGCCTCAGCTGTTTGCGCAGGATTGTGCGGAGTCGGGACGATCGTCCTACGTGGCATTGGCCGAGAAACTGTCATCAGCGCTCCCCTAATCCGCTCAGACCACCGCTACGCGGTGGCGTTATCCTCGGGTGTAGAACGCCTCTGCGATCTACGCCACATTCCCCAGGTTGTTGTTACCTGTGTCGCACTGTGTGTTTAAGTTAGGTGGTCAGATGGCGTTTGCGCAACAGTTCTGCAACCACTTTTTTGGGACGGGCGTGCAGTCCGGGCAGAAATCCCTCGGGCTCATCGGCGCCGATCGATCATGAAATGCAGGTCACTGCCATCGCGACACGCCGCGGGCGTCAAATTCACATGAAACTCTGAGAAGGTTTTCAGCCGCACGATCACGACGTCGCCGTTTCCAGGGCTGTCGTTACTCTGTAGGACATGTCAGACCGCCCCCCGGTGGCCGTAACCGTCATCAAGCTGGCGTGGTGCTGCCTGCTCGCCAGCGTTTTGGTGGCGGCACTGCTGTTCCCGGTCGTCGGCGGCGCCGGTCTGATGTCGAACCGGGCTTCCGATGTCGTAGCGAACGGCTCGGCCCAATTGGTCGAGGGTGAGATCCCCGCGGTGTCGACGATGGTCGATGCCAAAGGCAATGTGATCGCGTGGTTGTACAACCAGCGGCGCTTCGAAGTCACCAGCGACAAGATTGCCGACACCATGAAGTTGGCGATCGTCTCGATCGAGGACAAACGATTTGCCGAGCACAACGGGGTGGACTGGAAAGGCACGCTGACGGGGTTGGCCGGATACGCCTCCGGTGACGCCGACACCCGCGGCGGTTCGACCATCGAGCAGCAGTACGTCAAGAACTATCAGCTGCTGGTGATCGCGCAGACCGACGCCGAGAAGCGGGCGGCGGTGGAGACCACGCCGGCGCGCAAGCTGCGTGAGATCCGGATGGCGCTGACGCTCGACAAGACCTTCACCAAACCCGAGATCCTGACCCGGTATCTGAACCTGGTGTCATTCGGCAACGGCGCGTTCGGAATTCAGGACGCCGCCCAGACCTACTTCGGCGTCGACGCCTCGGCACTGAACTGGCAGCAGTCCGCACTACTGGCCGGCCTCGTGCAGTCCACCAGCATGCTCGATCCTTACACCAACCCCGAAGGTGCGCTGCAGCGCCGGAACGTGGTGCTGGACACCATGATCGAGAACGTGCCCGAGCACGCCGACGAGCTGCGGGCCGCCAAGGAAGAACCGTTGGGCATCCTGCCGGTGCCCAACGAGCTGCCCCGCGGCTGTATCGCCGCCGGCGACCGGGCCTTCTTCTGCGATTACGCCCAGGAGTACCTGGCCCGCGCGGGCATCAGCAAGGAGCAGCTCGCCAAGGGCGGCTACCTGATCCAGACCACGCTCGATCCCGACGTGCAGGCCTCGGTCAAGAACGCCATCAACAGCATCGCCGCGCCGGACATCTCCGGTATCGCCAGCGTCATGAGCGTCATCAAGCCCGGCAAGGACGCCCACCCGGTGCTCGCGATGGCAAGCAACCGGACCTACGGCCTCAACCAGGACGTCGGCGAAACCATGCAGCCGCAACCGTTCTCACTGGTCGGTGACGGGGCGGGCTCCATCTTCAAGATCTTCACCACCGCCGCGGCGCTCGACATGGGCATGGGCATCAACGCCCAACTCGACGTGCCGAGCCGGTTCGAGGCGAAGGGTCTGGGTAGCGGCGGCGCGCGCGGCTGCCCCGCGGCCACCTGGTGTGTGCAGAACGCGGGCAACTACCGCTCGCCGATGAGTGTGACCGACGCGCTGGCCACCTCGCCCAACACGGCGTTCGCCAAGCTGATCTCGCAGGTCGGTGTGCAGCGCTCGGTCGATATGGCGGTCAAGTTGGGGCTGCGGTCGTATGCCGAGCCCGGCACCGCCCGTGCCTACGACCCCGACAACAACGAGAGCCTGGCCGATTTCGTGAAGCGGCAGAACCTGGGTTCCTTCGTGCTGGGGCCGATCCAGGTCAACCCGCTCGAGTTGTCCAATGTCGCGGCGACGCTGGCCTCCGGCGGCGTCTGGTGCCCGCCCAACCCGATCGCCAAGGTCTTCGACCGGCACGGCGAAGAGGTCTCGGTGACGACCCAGGCCTGCGAGCAGGTCGTTCCGGACGGTCTGGCCAACACGCTGGCCAACGCCATGAGCCATGACGACACCAACGGCGGCACCGCCTCGGGTTCGGCCGGCGCGGTCGGCTGGAATCTGCCGATGTCGGGCAAGACCGGCACCACCGAGGCACACCGGTCCTCGGGGTTCCTGGGCTTCACCAACAACTACGCGGCGGCCAACTACATCTACGACGATTCCTCCGATCCCGGAGAGTTGTGCTCGTTCCCGCTGCGCCAATGCGGTGACGGCAACCTGTTCGGCGGTAACGAGCCTGCCCGGACCTGGTTCACCGCGATGATGCCGATCGCCAACAACTGGGGTGATGTGGTGCTGCCGCCCGTCGACCCGCGCTATGTCGACGGCGGGCCCAACTCGAAGGTGCCCTCGATCGCGGGTCTGACGGTCGATCAGGCCAGGCAGCGGCTGCGGGATTCTGGCTTCCAGGTCGCCGACCAGCCCACCGCCATCAACAGCAGCTCCCCGGCCGGAACCGTCGTGGGCTCCTCGCCGAGTGGGCAGACCATCCCCGGCGTCATCGTGACCATCCAGACCAGTAACGGTATTCCGCCTGCCCCGCCGCCTCCGCCACCGTTCCCGGACGGCTTGCCGCCGCCGGAGTGGGGCCAGACGGTCGTCGAGATCCCCGGTCTGCCGCCGATCACCGTTCCGGTGCTGCTGCCGCCCGCCCCGGCGCCACCTCCTCCGCCGTGACATCACGGCGAGCTCACTGACGGGTTCGGGCAGTAGGCTGCCGGTATGTCTGCCGCACTACCCGTGTTGAAGAAGACCGCCGCCGTCGCGGTGGGTACGGCCATCGCCGGCATCGGCTACGGGGCCATCATCGAGCGCAACGCGTTCGTGGTCCGTGAATACACCATGCCGGTGCTGTCGCCGGGCTCCTCACCGCTGCGGGTGCTGCACCTCAGCGATGTGCACATGCGGCCCAACCAGCGGCACAAGCAGGCCTGGTTGCGTGAACTCGCCGGCTGGAACCCGGACTTCGTGGTCAACACCGGCGACAACCTGTCGCACCCAAAGGCGGTGCCCGCTGTCGTGCAGGCACTCGGCGATCTGTTGTCGGTGCCCGGGGTCTTCGTCTTCGGCAGCAACGACTACTTCGGGCCCACCCCGAAAAACCCCGCCAAATACCTCTACGACCGTGATTTCCGGGCGCACGGGGTGCCGTTGCCGTGGCAGGACCTGCGGGCGGCGTTCACCGAGCGCGGTTGGCTCGACGTCACGCACGCGCGCCGCGATATCGAGGTGGCCGGGCTCACCGTCGCCGCGGCGGGCGTCGACGATCCGCATATCAACCGCGACCGCTACGAGACCATCGCCGGACCGGCCAACGCCGCCGCCGACCTGCGGCTCGGTGTGACCCATGCGCCCTACACCCGGGTGCTGGACCGATTCGCCGCCGACGGCTACCAGCTGGTGCTGGCCGGGCACACCCACGGCGGCCAGCTGTGCCTGCCGTTCAAGGGCGCCATCGTCACCAACTGCGATCTGGATCCGTCCCGCGCCAAGGGTGTGTCGGCATGGGGTGAGCACATGGCGCTGCATGTCTCGGCGGGTATCGGCACCGGCCCGTACTCACCGGTGCGGTTCTGCTGCCGGCCCGAGGCCGTCATGCTCACGCTGGTCGGGGCACCGACCGGGGGACGCGATTCGTTCACTCCGGCCCGCCCGGTCGCCGCGGACGTTTCCGTCCGCTGACGCCGGTGACCGCCGTCGCCGACCGAAGCCAGTCGCGGGCCTGGGTACAGAACGCGATCCGGCTGATCGAGGCCGACGCCCGCCGCAGTGCCGACACGCACCTGCTGCAGTACCCACTGCCGTCGTCGTGGTGCGAGACCGTCGATGTGCAGCTCTACCTCAAGGACGAGACCACCCACATCACCGGCAGCCTCAAACACCGGCTGGCGCGATCACTGTTCCTCTATGCCCTGTGCAACGGCTGGATCCACCAGGACACCACGGTGGTCGAGGCGTCCTCGGGTTCCACAGCAGTCTCCGAGGCATATTTCGCCGCGATGATCGGCGTGCCGTTCATCGCGGTGATGCCGCAGTCGACGAGTCCGTCCAAGATCGCCCTGATCCAATCCCAGGGTGGCCGTTGCCATTTCGTGCAGCGCTCCGGCGAGGTCTACGCCGAGGCACAGCGGCTGGCCGACGAGACCGGCGGGCATTACCTCGACCAGTTCACCAATGCCGAACGGGCGACGGACTGGCGCGGCAACAACAACATCGCCGAGTCGATCTACAGCCAGATGCGTGACGAGCCGCATCCCGTGCCGGACTGGATCGTCGTCGGGGCGGGCACCGGCGGGACCAGCGCGACCATCGGGCGCTATATCCGTTACCGCAGACATGACACCCGGCTGTGCGTCGTGGACCCGGAGAACTCGGCGTTCTTCCCGTCCTATGTGGAGGGCCGGCCGGTCAGCACCGGCGCCTCCTCGCGTATCGAGGGCATCGGCCGGCCACGGCTGGAACCGTCGTTCCTGCCCGAGGTGGTCGACCGGATGATCAGCGTGCCGGACGCGGCCTCGGTGGCCGCCGCCCGCCATATCGGCTCAGTGCTGGGACGCCGGGTCGGACCGTCGACGGGTACCAATGTCTGGGGTGCTTTCACCGTGCTGGCGGAGATGGTCGCGCAACGCCGCAGTGGCTCGGTGGTGACACTGCTGGCCGACAGCGGCGAGCGCTATGCCGATACCTACTTCGACGACCAGTGGCTGGCCAGCATGCGGCTGGACCCCTCGGAGTTCAGCGACGCGCTGGCGGGCTTCGAACGCTCATGCCAGTGGGCCACACCGTCGGCCTGATCGGAGTCCGACGGCCGGTCCGAGGTCAGGAACAACCACAGAGCGGCAGCGGCGAAGAAGCCGATGTAGAGCGCGGCCCCGAGCGTGGTCATGATCTCCTGCTTTCTGGTCAATTCAAGGTTCGCAAAATCACTATGCACAACGCCACCGACACGCCAGATCCATCCCGAATTCGCCCACGAATCCACCGAGTTGTTATCGGCCGGTGACCGGCGAACAGCGCGTTTGGCTTCGGAGTGCGCCGGTGCGATACGCTGTCGTGGCTCTACGCGGGGTGTGGCGCAGCTTGGTAGCGTGCTTCGTTCGGGACGAAGAGGTCGTGGGTTCGAATCCCGCCACCCCGACTGGTGTGTTCGCAGGTAGAGGCCCTGACCGGGAATTCTGGTCGGGGCCTTCTTACTTCCCAGTCCGCAGCTGGTCCGCAGTGGATTCCAAAGACCGCATCCGCGCCGCATCTAGTGCAACCGAAACCTGCTCCAGGTCGTCCGGGAACAAGTCTGCATAGGTGTCCAGGGTCAGGACTGCGGACGCGTGCCCGAGCATCGTCTGGACGGCCTTGACGTTGGCCCCCGCGCTGATCGACAGCGACGCCGCCGTGTGGCGAAGGTCGTGCGGTGTCACGGTGGGGTACGCCGGGTCTGCTGCCTGGAGACGTTGGACGGCCACGTTGAAGACCCGCGGCCGCCACGTCGACACTCGCAGCAGTGCTCCTCCTGGCGATGTGAACACCAAGTCCTCACGCCGCTTACCCATCATGAGCACGGCCAGCGGCTCGGCCAGGAACGCCGGGAACGGCACCGAGCGACGTTCGTGGGATTTCGGCGACGACCACACCACACGTCCCTTCACCTCGGCGACCGCCTCACGGATATTCACCCTGCGACGCAGCATGTCGAATGACTCCACCCGCAGCGCTGCCATCTCGCCCCAGCGCAACCCGGTGTAGGCCAGAAATCGAACAACGATGGCGTACTCGCCGACCTCGCGGGCCAGAAGTTCCACCTGCCGGTGCGTCAGGTAGCCCCGTGCTCGGTGCTGTCGTCGCGGCGACTTCACTCCCATACACGGATTGCGGGGGATCCGTCGATCGTCGACGGCCATCTCCAGAATCTGTCTCAGGACGCTAAGCGCATTCTCGATGGTGGCCGGTTTGGCTCCACCCGCCGCCAATTGCTGCACCCACGCCCTGATATCCGACGATTGCACGTCGGCTACTGCGACCGCGGCCCACCGGCCTTCGACGTAGCCCGACCATGCGAACGCGCGTGTCGCAACCGTCGTCTCCTTCAAATGGCCCTGGGTACCAAGCCACTTGGCGTGCAATTCACGGACGGTAATGCGCCCGGCTTTTGGCGCGACATAGGTTCCTATCGTCTGCGCGGCTGTGATCTCGTTGAGAAAGGCCTGAGCGTCCACCTTGCGGTCGAACGAACGGGTGTTCTCACCGCCTTGATCATCGACATACCGGGCCAACCATCGGCGCCCTTTGCCATTGCGCGCGGCAGGGGTCCCGTCCGATCGACGCCACCTGTCCTCGACGCCGGCGCGGCGGTTTCGTCGCTGCATGTGAGCCACCTCCGTTGGGTGCCAGATTCCCACCGACCACCGACAGCCGACGAAATCGTTCGACTGGAGCCAATTTATAGGCGAAGTTGAGGGTACTGGTGGACAAATGCAGGGCGCCACCACCACCGTTGGATTCGTTGACAGAACCCACTATTGAGGAGCAGCTACATGGATCTACTGAGTGCCAAACAGGTTTCAGACATCATCGGCATTCCCGTTGGAACTCTCCGCTACTGGCGCCACTGCGACATCGGACCGGCCAGTTTCACCTTGGGCCGCCGAGTCGTCTACCGGCGCGACGAAGTGCTGCGATGGATCTCGGAGCAAGAAAGCGCAACCCGGCGCGGAGGCGGAGACGCCGCGTGAACCGCACCCACGAAAAAGACCCCGGGGCCTAGCCGAGGTCTTTGTTCGAACCACCTGATCATCCGACACGGAAGTTCCACATGAGAATAGCTCGTCAACGCAGCCTGCATAAGCACCGTATGCAGGAAATCCTATGAGCGACAACACCGAGACGGACAAGAAGTCGGTAGCCGCACGCTTGGTCAGCATGGCACAGGAACGCTACCTGCTCGGGCTCTCAGAAGAGGGCGAGCCGTTCGGCGCTGACCGCGACCGCCCGCACTTGGTGATGCTGCTCCGCGCCGGCAAGGCCGGTCTACGCGCCGACCTCGCCGCACGGTACTTCGCCGAAACCGGCGCGGTCGCCGGCGGCCAGGCGCTGACTGACGCCACCCTGATCCTCGAAGGTTTGGCTGCCACGAAGCCGCCCGAACGCCTCAACCTCCGCGTCGCTGACGATGACGGCACCATTTACATCGACACCGGACGGCCCGATGTCCAGACGATTCGTATCCGACAGGGCCGGTGGACGCTCACCGAACGGGCACCTGTGCGCTTTCTGCGTACCAAGTTGACCGGGGCGATGCCGCTGCCGGCTCAGGGCGGGAATGTCGAGAAGCTCTGGGATTTCGTCAACGTCGACTTTGAAGACCGACCGGTCCTCCTTGCTGCCCTCGTTGCCGCTCTTGTCCAGACGGACGTCCCCCACCCGATCTTGGCGCTGTTCGCCGAGCAGGGCAGCGCCAAGAGCACAACCACGCGCATGCTGGTCGATCTCATCGACCCGTCACCGGTCCCCCTGCGGCAGGCACCGCGTGACGCCGACTCGTGGGTCACTGCAGCCTCCGGTTCGTGGGTCGTTGCCTTGGACAACCTGTCGACTATCTCGCCGTGGTTGTCGGATTCTCTGTGCCGCGCCGCCACCGGCGACGGCAACGTCAAACGGGCGTTGTACACAGACTCCGATCTCGCAGTCATCAAATTTCGGCGGTGCGTCATCATCAACGGCATCGACGTCGGAGCAGTGCGGCCCGACCTCGCGGAGCGACTGGCGACTGTCGACCTGCGACGCATTGATCGCCACATGCGACAACCGGAAGCCACGATGCGACAACAGTGGCGCACGGCTCTACCAGGGATTTTGGGCGGGCTTCTCGATCTGGCCGCCGTCGTCCATCAACGGCTGGAAACCATTTCGGTCGACGTGTCGCCACGGATGGCGGACTTCAGTCGCACGCTGGCGGCCGTTGACGAGATTCTGTCGACCCATGGCTTCCGGCGTTACCTGTCACGCGCCAATCAACTCTCCGAAGACAGCCTGTCCGCCGACCCGTTCATCGAACAGCTACGGCTGCACATCCGGGAACCGCTCGTCGCAAAGTCCGGAGGCGACCTGCTGGCGACAGTCACGCCAACCGGCGACACCTGGCGCAGGCCGAAGGAGTGGCCCCGGAACGGGCGGGATGTCACGGCCGTCCTACGACGGCACGCACCCGCGCTACGGAGTCTGGGTTGGGCGATCGAAGACGATGGCGCTCGAAATCATCGGAATGTCCTGTTGTGGACCGTCTACCCGCCCTACAAAGATGTGTCGGCCAAACAACACTCGCAATCCTCGCGTCCCTCGCGCATTTCGGCTCCGCGGGAGCAGTCGTCCTCTGTTCAAGAGCTGCCCGCGCACCGCCAGACTGTCCCGAAGGGTCATTCAGCCGACGATCTAGACGTCGAGGCGTCGTGACCGCGCTTGTCGGGCTAGCGGCGTCGGCACCATCGGGCAGAATCTGGACCAGGTCCCTCAACGGGAGGAGTGGTCTTCGTGAGCACGCAATTCGACGCGATCGTCCAGGCGGTCATCCACGACTGGCCTGACTACGGGTGGTCAGGCCAGTTGGAGGCGGCCATCAAGCAGCTGTATCTGTCAGATCTTTCTTATCCAGCAACATGGTCCAGCGAACGCCGCGAGGAGTTCGCAGAGCGCCACGCCGGCGACGATGCGCTTCTTCTCACCACCTCGTTGGACGATCTCATCGATACCGTCACAGATCGCTATGCGCGCGATCACGGAGTTCTCCCCCATCGTGACGATGCGACCCTGCTTCTCGAAGCGGCGCGACGAGACGCAATCGACGAACTGGAGCTCCGCTTCGTGGCTGACCTACCTGCCGAGATCGCCGCGTTGACAGCCCACGGTGTTGGAAGGGCAAATGGCTCTCTGACGGCGTGCGGGCCGGCCCAACGGCGGCAGAGCAGCACACTGCGCCTAAGCCGTCCTTAGGTAGGTTCCGTTTTGCGGCGGCACCATCCGCTTCGAAATGGCCTTTCGCACTCCCGTGTCGACAGACGAGATGCGATCGAGCGGCGCATAGATCCCTTGAAGCCGCGTTCGCTATTTCCGGACCGGGGGCCGCTGCCTCTCCTGCTCCTCATCTCTGACGATAGCGCCTACACTTGTCGGTAGGTGCATCTAAGGTGCATCTCTATGGACAGGACAGTATGACCATCGATCCACACACACTTCGCCCAGCTGAGGACGTTCCATTGGGGGGGCTGCCCTCGGCCGATCCGACCCTGCTCGGAAACGCTCCCCTCGAAGTCGCAGTGATCGAGATCCGGTATACCGCCCGTACCGACGAGATCACACCGGAGGTCGCCGCTGCTTTCCGGGACGACCTTGTGGAGAACACGGGGGTGGACTTCCCGAGCATTCAACCCACCGTCCAACAGCAGATGAGGATCGACTTCGGGGCCAACGGCGTTTCCCAGGTGGCAGCGGAGTCCAGTGGGTGGCAAATTGCTTCCGCGGACGGAGCACACGTCACGCTCATGCCCGACATCCTGATCATGCAGGTCAACCGCTACGAGCGGTGGCGTACCAGCATGAAGGCTCCGCTAACCGTTCTGGTCGAATCTCTCGGACGGTTAGTCAAGCCATCGTTGGTGCACCGCATCGGTCTGCGGTACGTCGACCGCTTCCATGACAGTGGGTTCAACTCTGCAGAGGCTTGGCGTGGCCGGATCGACGACACCCTTCTGGGCCCTGTGCTTAACCCAGTGTTCGGCGGCAGTGTTCGAGGTGCTCAACAGCAGGTGGAGATCCGGCTTGATGATCATCACGGCGCGTTGCTGCGGCATGGACCAGTTCGCGATGATTCGGGCAAGTGCGTGCAGTATCTACTCGATACGGACGTGTTCCGCCACTCCTCATTCACGTTCGACGTGCGAGAGGTCGTCATCTCAGCGGAGCGGCTGAACCGCACTTCGTTGTCACTTTTTCAGGCGTCGGTTACCGATACCTACCTGAAAGAGCTTCGAGAAGGGAGCGCGAAATGACGATCATGGAGCAGCAGCCGACCGGCTCCCGCGTGCTCCGGTCACCTTCCTGGGCCCGAGCACAAAAGGGCCTGTACCCGGCCCCTTGCGAGGACGGACTCTGGTCCAGCACGTTCGTGGAGATGAGTTCATCGCCGGGGTTGCGGGATGTCGTCGCGCATTTCTCTGGAGCCCTCGACCCGTGCGGATGGGATCAGGTTCGCGTCGAAGTTTTCAAGAGTCTCGACGGGCAGATGAACCTTCCGGGCTCGGCGCTGTGGTTGACGATGCCGTATACATTCATCGATACGGTGCTGTCCGACGAGCAACAGGTCGACGAGACGGTCGATGTTCTTGATGCCTTCGAACGAATCCGAGCCGAACTGGGCCTAACGCAGAAGGAGATGTTCAAGGCCACCGGCATCAACAAGCGCACGTTCCACTCGTGGGCGGCAAAGCCCCCCGCCAGCCGGCCCCGTGTAGCCAGCTTGGGTGGACTGTGGGAGTTGGCGGACGCCGTCGACGACCTCCGCAGCACACTGGACCAGCCGATGAACAGGTGGCTGCGTGCCGACAAGAAGCGAGCCTCCGCACTACTCGACGGCCGGTTCGACGACCTCGTTGACCTGGCTGTGGATCGGACGCCGTTCCCTCGGCGAGAGATCGGCACTTCGGTATACGAGGGGATCGCCGAACACGTCGAGACACCGATCATTCGAACCGGTGGTCCGGTGGTGACCGAGAACGTCGAGGACGGATTCGCCCGGTGACTATTGATCGACTCCTGCCGGAGCGATGGCCCCCGCACACGCTTCTCGCTCTGGAGCGGTGGCGGCAAGGGCATCTTCTCCCGATGGATCGCGGCGCATGGATCGTCCCAGCGTGGGTAGACGACCCTGTAACCGGAGAACCCGCTGCCGATGGAGCGTTGGGTGAGGTGCGTGCTCGGTCAGCACCATTGAGTGACAGCGGGTATGCCGCGGTGGTGTCACAGACCTGCGACATTGCGGGCGGTCCCGGGATGCGGCATCCGCTGGTGCAGGCATGCCCGGTACGCGACATCTCAGTCTTTTCGACGGAGAAGGTCCAGCAGATCAAAGACCATCAGCTCTCCGACTACGTCTGGCTAAGTGAGCCTCCGGTTCCTGGAGCGGTTTGGGCCGTGGACCTGCGCGCGATCGTTCCGGTCAGCAAGGGTTTGCTCGCTGCGCAGGAACCGGTCGTGGGGTTCGCCTCGATTGAGGACGAGCTCATTCTCGGACAGCGCCTTGCCAGCAAACTTGGCCGGCCTGCTGTGCACGATGCGCTTGCCGGTCCGGTATTCGAAGCTCTGCGCAAACTCATTTCGAAGGCGAAGAAGTCGCAGGACTGGTGCGATGACGTCGAACAGCTTCGTTTGGAGATCGTCGAGGGGACCACACTGTATCCGAAGCGTGTGCGACTACTCGTGCTGACAGACGTCCGCTTCGGACCGTCGGAGAAGAAACCGCTTCGCGACGAATGGAAGTCCCATCGGAAGTCATTGAACGCCGCCGGGATTACTTGGGAACCAATCCATTTCCTCACGGTCGACAAATGCCCCGTGCGACTCTATCGCGCGTCGGTACCCATCGAAGCGCCGACTCTCGAGCGCGGACGGTTTGCATAGACCCACTCGGGGTGTCCGCCTCACCAATCGCACAGCTGATTTCGGACAGGGTGGCCCCACGTACCTATCGAAGCACGCCGCGGTCCGCTCCCGGCCGGATCGCGGAGTCAGAAGGCAGGTTACGAGCGACTGCGCTCACTGGCGACGGATCCGCCCTAGGGCGCTCGGCAACGCCGATGCCGATGTTGCGCAGGACGCACATCGATTGCCTGGCGGGTTATCTGCCACGTGACCCAGGTTACGCAGCGCGCATCACGCGGGCACAACGGGCGTTGACGACCAGATGATCGATACGGTTGCTGAGCCGTTCAGGCGCGATACGGATAAACAGCTTTGGCGAGATCACGCGCCGCCGTCAGAGTCGCTCGGTCGAGGTCCTTGTGCCGTGCCCGTTCCGTGAGCCTCGCTAGCAGCGTGCACAGCGCCCGCTCGTCCCGGGAGGCAATGTCTGCGGCGTCGAGCGCGCTGACAGGGACAGGAGCCGGTGAATCTTCAGGCGTCAGGGCGAGGTCGGTCGCGGAACCGGCCCTCGGCACCTCGACGACGCGGATCGGCGTTCCGTGGCGCTCGGCAGCCATGCGTGCAGCAGATGAGTCGCGCCGACACGTGTCCGAGCAGTAGAGCCGGCAGCGTCCGCGACGTGGCCTGTCTTCAGGATCCATCATCAACACATCGCATCGCACGCACCGCGGCCACTCCGTGTCCACACGAGCGTCGCGCCATGCATCAGCGCGCGCAGCCGGTTGCTTCTTAACGGCTTTCGCCGCCTTGCTGCGCAGCAGCGCGCGTATCTCTCTGACATCAACACCGACCAGCTCGGCGATAGCCGCCAACGTCGCGCCACGTTCCCGCATGTCCTTGATCGATGCACAGGCTTCCGCGTAATAGCGGCTGCGCCTGCGCTGCGCCTCCGCCTCCGCTTGCTGGCGAGACTGCGCGACGCGACGGGCCTGCCATTCGTCCACATCCTGCAGGCGTCCGATCAACGCCCGAACGGCGGTCGCGTCATCGGCGTTGGCACGGTCCTGCTGCGCTCGCACTTCGTTCGCTCGGCGTTGCGCCTCGACGGCGCGACGACGCGCCTCCAGTTTCGACACAGCAGTCATGTCGACAACCTACGAAGCAACACGAGGTTTCGTCCACGACCACAGCCACATTCGTCTCAGTTCCGCGCGTCGCTCAGCGTCACTTCCGATGGCGCGCCCCGGCCGCTGTCGTCACTGCCGAGTAACCCGCCCCGCTTGCCACCAAGCCATCCCTGCCAGCCAGTTCCTCCAATTCCGACACACCTCTTGCACTCTGGGGCCAGCACGATCACTTTTCGTCGGACGATAAACACGCATCGATCCGCAATGCCATTGACGAAAGTGCTACGGGGTCTCAACGCGAGCAACCGCACTGCGAACGCTGAGGCGGTTCACGTCGCCTGGCCCGACATAGTCGTCGTGGGCATGCCTGCGATCTGCGTGCACGGCCCCTAGCGAGTGACGGCGAACATTTCGCCGGTGCCATCGCCGACGTGACTGGAGTGCAGAGGAAAGTTCGAAGACCAGCCAGACTGGGCGCAGTGAAACTCGTTGCCGCTAGAGGGCTATGCGAGCGGTCGCCCTGCATGCAGACTGGCGGCCTTCACGCGCTTGGTCTCGCCATCGTCGCTCTTGCAGTGGGCGGCGAGAAAGCCATCGACGAGGTTCTCGCAGTCGTCGTGAGTGATGCCGCGAATCCCGGTCATCCGGGCAAACGCCAGTGGGCCGACCAGTTGGCACAGCGCCAGTTCTCGGTCGAAGTTCTCCAACTCGGCTTGCGCCGTCGGGCTAGAGAGTATGGCGTCGAACGGTTGCCGGTACTGGTCGACGACTCGGGCCCGCAACGCGCCGGATGTGTGTCGATCATCGGCTTCGTTCGTCGGGCCGGTGGGACCAAGGGACAGCCATGCCAGCGTCGTGACATGCAGTGGCGCGTCGTTGAAAAGAGCGGCTTGGCGGCTTAGCAATTCGATCAACTGGTCACGCAGAGGGCCGCTGGTCGGTACCGGAGTCGCCACCTGGGGAAGCAAGCGTTCGAACGTGGCTGCGAGCAGGTGCGACGAACTTTGGAAATGGCGGTAAAGCGTGGTTCTGGCCACTTTGGACGCTTTGGTGACGGCATCGATCGTGACGGCTTCCACGCCGCCAGTGCTCAGAAGGGTCGCGGCTGCATCCAGCAGTCGATTTCGAGACCGGATTCGCCGCGGGTCCACGTCATCGTCAGGGACCGGCGCTGGCTGACTGTCGCTCACTCATTCACCTCGGCGGTCGATTTCACGCGATGCTGTCCTGGCAGTCTAGCAGTGTGGTACTAACGGTATCGAAGCGAAACCGATAGTATTGGAGCGTGATTGTGCCGGAAAGCGCGTCGCTGCCGAAGCGGTTACCTTCGCACACGACAACGTGCATGGGTTGCGGCCCCGACAATCCCCACGGACTGCAGTTGGTGGTGCACCGCCGCGGCGACGCGGTGTACTCCGACGTGATTTTCGACGAGCGCCACATCGGGGCTCCTGGGCTGGCCCATGGCGGAGCAGTTGCGGCGGCGTGCGATGACGTCTTGGGATTCACATTGTGGATCGCCGGCACACCAGCGGTGACTCGCAGCCTGACAGTGGAGTATCTGCGGCCGGTACCTCTGCATCAACCCCACAGGATCACCGCCCACATCCGGTGCCGCGAAGGACGGGCTCTGCACGTCATGGCGACGGGCACTGATTCCGATGGGGCCAACCGCTTCACCGCCACTGCGGTATTTGTCGCGGTCAGCCAGGATCACTTCGCTGCGCACGGCGACGTCAGTGCTTTTGGCGGCCTTCTCGAACAGTTCTCACGTCACGGCGGCCTCGACGACGGGCGACCATGACGCTCCCCCTTTCTCGCAGCCATGGCAAAACCCGACCGCTGGAGGCAAAATCAGCCGGCGGCCGGACGCGGACCGCTGTAGCGCCCGCCTCGCATTCATCCACCCAGCGCCGGGAAGCGATTCTGGACGCGGCCCTGCTCGTGGCCACGTCAGGTGGCTATGAGGCGGTTCAGATGCGGTCGGTCGCCGAGCGGGCCGGTATCGCCGTCGGCACGCTCTACCGCCACTTCCCGGCGAAGACCAACTTGTTGGTGGCGGCGCTATCGCGCGAGTTTCGCCGACTCGACTCGGCTGACGACTGGGCTAGCGGTGACGGCACGCCATTGGAACGGCTCGAACGTCTCACCACACACCTACATGACCGCTGGCAGCGCGATCCCTGGCTGACATCAGCCATGACACGAGCGTTCGCCGTTGCAGACACCCGGGCAGCCGCAGAACTAGACTGCGCCGCCGCCGAAATTCAGACCCTGCTGGCCCGCACGCTCAGGGGCGGCGAACCGACTCCAGCCGATTTACACATCGCCGCGATCATCTCCGACGTGTGGCTGGCCAACCTCGTGGCCTTTTGTGGCCACCGAGCGTCGGCCGCCGATACTCGCGAACGCATCGACCTGGCCACTCGGCGCGTGGTGACCAGCCGCGCACGACCCGCGGAAACCGCATAACGATACTAGTAGTATCGCAGCGCTACCTGAAGTACCCTTAGGGCGAGGCTCGATGACGCGGCGAAGGAGAGTGCCATGTATACCCAATGGATCGAAAATTGTGTCGTGCAACGCGTCTCCGTGCGCGACGGCCTGGTCCTGGACCTGGACGACTACAACGAGATTGTCATCTCGTGCCCCTTGCTGCTGACACTGCCTGCGGTCGACCCGTATCCCGCAGAAGCGGTACGCATCGATCCACTCAAGATCGCGACTGACGAACGCCCGTTGTTGAACCTCGCCGGCGCGGTGTGCACTCAGGCCTGGTCCGGCGACGATGGAGGGCTACACCTGAGGTTCTCGCGTGGACACAGCATCGACGTCGACCCCGATTCCGAGGAAACGGCATGGGAGTTGTACGGCAAGCGCCACGGCTACATGGCATGCCTACCCCGGGGGCGGGTACGCGTGGTCCGCCACGACCTCCCCGACAGCGACGACGCCAACATCCTCAACAACGCCGCACAACCGTCGGCGGGGTCGGCGCGACAGACGCACTAAATGCGACCGCGGACGGGGACGGGTCAACTTCGGCGGCAATGCGTGGATCAGATTGAACGTGGACCGGACTGCCCTGGCGACATCGAGGCGGGCGAGCATTCCCGAATGATGCTGTCGAGGTTTTGCTGCACGCGCTCGGGAGCGATGCCAACCGATGGTGAATACAGCATGATGTGGTCGAGGACGCCGTCGTAGCGTCTCAGCTGTTCACGGACCTCGTGTGCCGTCCCCGCGACGCCCATGGTGTCGATCATCTCCTCGGACACCGCGGCGAACATCGCCGGGAAATCGCGCTGGGCGAATGCTTCCCGGATGGTTCGGCCTTCGCTGGCGAAGCCGTTCACATCAAGTACCGTCTCGTAGGATTTGACCGAGGAGTAGAACGCAATCTGCTGCGCCAGTTCGCGCCTGGCGACCTCGGCGTCGTCGTGGATGGCGCACATCACCATGGAAATGATTTCCACGTCATTGGGGTCGCGGCCGGTGTGCGCGGCACCCCTGGCGATAGCGGGCCGGACGATCTCCTCGACGTAGGTGGTGGTGAACAGGGGATGTCCGGCCAGCCCGTCGGCCACCCGCCCGGCCGCCTCGCACATCCGAGGCCGGACACCGGCGGTGACGATCGGGATCGGCCGGCTGGAGGGTCCCACGTCGCCGGTCGGCGTGAGATTCATTCTGTAAAAACGACCCTCGTGATGGATCGGGCCTTCATGCAGGTTCCATATCCGGCGCAGCAGCATCACGAGTTCTTCCATCCGCAGCGCGGGCGCGGAGGTGTCGGGCACGCCGTGCCAGTCGCTCATCATCCGCTTGGTGCCGTTGCCGATGCCCAGCACCAGCCGTCCGTTGGAGAGTTCGTCGAGATCACGCGCCTCGGTGGCCAGCACCAGGGGGCTTCGGCCGACGCCGTAGAGAATGGAGGAACCGATCCGGCAGTTCTGTGTGCAGTTGGCCATCGCGGCCATGGAGATCGAACCCGACCGGGAGTAGAACTCCGAGGCCCATACGGCGTCGAACCCGGCCGCATCGGCGGCGTGTGCGGTCTGGGCCAGTGACTTCAAATCCGCGCCGAGAACCGACAGGCCGTAGGTGCTCATGACCGGTCTCCTGTGCGCGGGCGCGGGCCGTCGAATACGACGGCGCTGACCCGTGGCCGCCGTCTGGTGGAGGTGATCCTCGGCGACCAGGTACATGAGTGCGTTGATGATGTTTGCGTCGAGCGGGGTAAGAGACGTGGAACGCGCGCGGCCAGCCGTGCGCCACCTCCAAGGCTGGTGCTCAGCATCTTCCCTCCCTGGGTGACCGCACAATGCAGGGTGTCGAAGTCGCCTTCTGTATGGAACTAGTGAAGTGCGCCATCGTGACGACGACGAATAACCCTGAGGCGGACGCGACTAGCTGACCGGTAGTCTCCTCGCGCAATTCTGTCCGGACTTCGAGTTTCCGGCCGGTCTTGGACACCAGCTCCGCGCTGACCTCGTAGGGGACCCCCAGCAACACCGGCGCGTAGAACTCGGTATCGAACCTGCGGGTGACGGCCATCTCACCGACGACGTACAGCAACATGCCCACCATGTCGTCGAGTACGGTCATGACTGCGCCGCCATGTGCGATACCGGGTGCGCCGCGATGTCTGCCGTCGAAGATATGCCTGGCACCCACCCCGTCGCCATGCCGACGCGCTCGCAGGCGATGACCGTGCGGATTGTCTGTGCCGCAACCAAGGCACCACGGGTGGTGCGCATCAAGGTAGTCGCCGTCGGCGGCGACAGCACGATCCTGAAAGCTATGCCACCATGCGATGGCCGAATCTTCTTCCGCTTGCTCTTCGATGACGAAACCCTCCTAAATAGACCCTCGTAGCGCGTGGTTCACCACACGACTGAAGAATTGCGCCGGCGTCGACTGGGCTGATCGCCGGTAGATATGTATGTAGGACTCGTTAGCCCGCCGAGATCATCGCTGCGACACACCTTCCGATTAGGACACTGTCGGCTATCTGGTCCTGCCCGTAATCCCTTGGACTGCAGTGTATTCATAGCCGGCCAGATCGCGTCACAATGAACTGGCACACAGTCCGCAGCGCCTCACAACTCCTGGGAGAAGGCGTCACGCTGGGCTCCAGCGCCAGCCATGAGCGGGCCGTACCGGTGATGCAACTCTGTAACGATGTCGGTGAAGGGGAGATCGTGGTACCAACCGCGGTCGTTGAGGTACTCCATGTGTTGGCTTCCCCCACCGTCGTAGGCATGGAGGAGCGCATCGGTGTGGCCGTCGAAGTCGATCGGAGGTACACCGAATCGCGCGCAGAGCTCGGCATTGAACGCCGGAGTGGCCTTCACCCAGCGGTTGTTGAGTTGTAATTCGCTATATCCGTGGTAGACGAACACGTCGGTACCTCCCATCCGGGCACGCAATGTGGTGGTCTGCAGATGGTTGCGCACGTCCGCGAATCCGAGCCGGGCCGGAATGCCCGCCGCACGAGCTGCCGCGGTCAGCAGCACCGCCTTCGGTATGCAATACGCCCTCGACGCTGTCGCTACATAGCTCGCCCGATAATGCTCGGGATCGTCGTCGGTGCTATAGGGATCGTACCAAATCCTGTCCCGCACAGCGGTGAAGATCAACCTCGCCTTCTGCACAGGGTCACGAACGTCACCGACCGCGTCCTCGGTGAAGCGCTGTACATCGTCGTGCTGCCAATCGAGGAACCCAGTTGTCTCCAGGAAACTCGATTCGTTTGAAGTGTCGCTCACAGATAGCCTTTCAGATAAGCCTCGAGGCCGGTATCGACAGTGCCAACGGATCGACTGGCCGTTTCGAGGGCTTCGACGAGGCGTGTTTCGGAGTCCGGGATCGTCGCGGCGATTTTGGCCGCAGCGAGACTACGACTCCGTAGCGATGTGCCGGCATCGGTGGCTGCGGCCGCAAGCTCAGACCACGCTTGGGAAGCGTGTCGGGCCGCGGCCGCCGCTTCGGCTGCGGCGGCGTCCCCGAGGAGATCGGCGATATTCTGGCAACCTTGTGCTTGCAGCATACGAAAGAGCCCGCCACCGGTTCCGGCTTTCTCGATGAACGCCCCGAGCCCGAACAATGCCGCGGTCAGGGCGTCGTCATCAAACACCGTTGGCCAATGCCGTACGTCATCGGCGAACTCCTGCACACCCTTCAAACCGGAGGCCTCGACTTCAGCTGCCTCGATGCGCAGTAGCGGCGCACCTACGGCACCGCCGCGCATGAAAGCTGCGCTCGCGGCTAATGCAGTGGCGGCAATCGGCCCAAGGTCGGGCACTCGCTCCGGCCAGTCGACGTGATATGTGGTGTGCCGGGTCGGTGTAGGGAACCCTACCGAGGACCGCGCCCGGCGCAGGTCGTCATAAGCCACCGTTTGGGTGGTCTCGCGGTCATTATCGACCACATAGGCAACCCCTTGTTCGTCATCATATCCGGTGATGACGATGTCGTGACGGCTCATGTGCAATCGGACGCGCAGGTAAGGAAGTTCGCCGATGTCAGCCCAGACCATGACGGGTCGGCCCTTGTCGACTTCGTCGGTAACAAATGACCATCCCACGTCTGCGTCATCGGTCGATCGCACTACGCAGTTTGCACCAACTCGGGAGAGGTAGTCTTTTTCCAGGTCGCTTCCTCGTCCTACCAGGTAGATCTGGGGAAACAATTGCGTAGAGCGGACGTACGAGAAGTCCAAGGCTCCGCCGAGGGTGAAGACCAATCCTTCACTGAGTGTTTCTGTCCCCCATCCTAGTTGTGCCCATTCAGTAAGGTCACGCAGCGCACCGGAACCACAGTGCCCTCCTCTCCTGTGGGGATAGGGAATTTCAATCCTCGCCATCGCCGCTTCCTCTCTTGTCCAATAGCACTGTTAAGACTCATCGAAAGCTACGTTCCATCAAGGCGTCGCGGCTGGCGGTAGGTGCCAGAACTGGTCGACCGCAGCCAATCTCACCCGCGCAGCTCGACCGCCTATGACTATGGGAAACATTGCTTTCGATCGCTATCCGCATCAAAGCGTCAACGGTGAGAGCCCCTGACCCGCAGCATCGCCATCGTTGTACTGAGCTCGCTTGGTGCCGTTTTGCGCTTCCCTGCTTTCGGTGCTCTGTCAGAATCGGATGAGTCCTCGGATGTTGCGGCCTGACCGCATGTCGTCGTAGCCCTCATTGATCTCATCGAGGGTGTACTCACGGGTGATCAGCTCGTCGAGTTTGAGTTGTCCGGAGTTGTAGAGTTCGACGAGCCGCGGGATGTCGTGGGCGGCGTTGGACGAGCCGTAGAGGGCACCGCGGATCTGCTTTTCATACAGCGTTAATTCCAGCAGCGAGCCCGACATCGACGTGTCTTCGGGGTGTCCGATCGCGGTAATGACCACACGGCCGCGTTTACCGACCAGTGATAGCGCCTCAGCGGTGTAGGCCCCTTCGGCGACGTCGGTGGTCAAGACGCAGACGTCGGCGAGTTTGCCACGGGTGATGTCGCTGATCAGTGACCAGGCCTCATCGATGGTGGCAACGGCATGCGTCGCGCCGAAACCGCCAGCTTGTTCGCGCTTGAACTCCACTGGGTCGACAGCCACGATGGTCAACGCGCCAGCGATGCGGGCGCCTTGGATCGCATTCATGCCGATGCCGCCGGCGCCGATCACGACCACGGTATCCCCGGCGCGCACGTCACCGGTGCGTACCGCCGAGCCGTAACCGGTCGTGACACCGCAACCGATCAAGGCCGCCTTGTCCAACGGTGTCCCGTGGTCAACCTTGACCAAGGAGGCCTTCGGCACCACGGTGTATTCCGAGAACGTGCCCAGCAAGCACATCTGGCCGACATCCTCGCCGCGGGCATGGAAGCGGTAGGTGCCGTCGATCTGGGGTCCCATCATGATCGCCGCACCCATGTCGCACAGGTTTCCCATCCCGCGCGCGCAGTAAGAGCAGTGCCCGCAAGACGGCAGGAACGTCAGGATGACCGAATCGCCCTCGGCCAGGTCCTCGACACCTGCACCCACCTCGACCACGGTGCCGGCGCCTTCATGACCACCGACGACGGGCAGCGGAAACGGCAGATCACCGGTCACCAGGTGTTCGTCTGAATGGCACAACCCGCTGGCGGTCAACCGGACCAGCACTTCATCCGCACCGGGCGGATCCAGCTCGATCTCATCAACCTCCCACTTCTCTCCCAAGCCCCAGAGCACGGCAGCGCGTGTTTTCATGTGTGTCCTCTCCTCAACGTCGGTGCTTCCGTAGCAGTGGATGGTTCACGCCAGCGTCTCGACGGCGAGCTCACCGTCGGCATGCTGGCGGCGCAGCTTCTTCTTGTCGAACTTGCCAGTAGACGTCAACGGAACGTCGGCGACGAACGCCCACCGTTCCGGTAGCCACCACTTGGCCACCCGTGCACGCAGGAACTCAGTCAACTCCGCAGCGGTGGCGGTGCAGTCAGCGGCCAGGACCACCACTGCCAGCGGCCGTTCCTGCCACTTGTCGTCGGGCACTCCAATCACCGTGGCGGTGCGTACTGCAGGGTGAGCGGCCAACTCGTTCTCCAATTCCACCGAGGAGATCCACTCCCCTCCAGACTTGATCACGTCTTTGGCGCGGTCGGTGAGAGTGATGAACGCATCGGCGCTGATGGTCCCGACATCCCCGGTGCATAACCAACCGTCCGGCGACACCGCCGGACTGTCATGCTCGTAATAGGACTGAGTGATCCACGGGCCGCGGATCTGAATCTCCCCCACCGACAGTCCGTCCCAAGGTTGTTCTGCACCGCTGTCATCAACGATGCGCGCCTGCACACCGGCCACTACCCTGCCTTGGGTTCCCCGCAGGTAAAGGGACCTCTCCGGGGTGTCGGTGTTCCGCGGCAGAGCGACCGCAGCCAGCGGGGAGGTCTCAGTCATCCCCCAGGCCTGCACGATTCGGATGCCCAGTTCGTCATAGGCAGTCATCAACGACCTCGGAACCGCCGAACCACCGCACGCCACCATCTCCAGCGAACTCACGTCGTGGCCGGGATTGTCGCGCAGGTAGTGCAAGACATCGGTCCAGATCGTCGGCACAGCGCCCGCCATCGTGGGCCGGGCCGCCTCGATCATCTCCACCAATGGCCCCGCCTGCAGGAAACGGTCAGGCAGCAGAAGCTGCGCCCCCGCCATCATCGCCGCATACGGCAACCCCCAGGCATTAGCGTGGAACATCGGAACGATCGCCAACACCGTGTCGTCATGACCGATGCCCAAGGCGTTCGAGGTGCACGCCGATTGAGAGTGCAACCACGTCGAACGGTGGCTGTAGACAACGCCTTTCGGGTGCCCGGTAGTACCGCTCGTGTAGCACATCGCTGCGGCCGACTGCTCGTCGACGTCGGGCCAGTCGAACGTGCTCGGCTGGGCTGCCACCACATCGTCGTAGCGAAGGACGTCCTTTCCGCAGCCCTGCACTGCGGTAAGATCACCCGTGCCGGTCACCAGCACCGTGCGCACCGAGGTCATCGACGGCAACGCCGCCGCCAACAGGTTCAGCACCGTACCGTCGACGATGATCACCTGATCTTCGGCATGATTGGCGATCCACGTCAGCTGTTCAGGTGGCAGCCGCAGATTCAACGTATGTAGCACCGCACCCATCGACGGCACCGCCGCGTAACAGTCCAGGTGCTCCTGGTTGCTCCACTGCAGCGTCGCGACACGCTCGTCTCCACAAATGCCTATCTCGCGCAACGCATTCGCCAACCGCGCCGCACGCTGCCCCAACTCATGATACGACACCCCAGAGATCTGTTGGGGTCCGCGTGCGGTCAACACCTCGCGATCGCCATGGACTGCCGCAGCATGGGCCACGATCGCGGGCACCGTCAACGCAACGTCCTGCATCGTGCTCCTCATCGAGAGCCCGCCCGACAACCCTTGATGAGGCGACGGTCACGCATCGATGAGGTCCTGCCGATCCTGACTCTGCAGCATCAACCGGTACTCGGGGAACAGATTCTTGGCCTGCGGAATCAACTTGATCAACTTCGGCACCGGGCCCTTTGCGCGCACCGTCCCCTTGGCCATCGCCATCGTCAGGTTCACCTTGCCCAGCCAGAACTTGTTTCCAGTGTCCGCCGACATGAACAACTCCACGTTGGGCACCGCGGTACTGGCCGCTCCGGTCTCCACCACCTTCTTCGGCATGTCCACCGTTACCACCGCGTCCGGATCGGTGTAGTGCACCCGTAACACCACACCCGAATTTGCGAGCTTGTCCGCCAGTCCCTCCTTCTCCAAGCCCCGTTGAAAGATCCCACCCAAGAAGGCATAGACCTCGTCCTCGTCCTTGAATACCGCCACCGTCAATCTCCACCAATCTCGTTGTCAGAACAGAACAGTCGCGAGCATCGACTCAAGACGATGCTCCCCCCGCAAAAATCGTCACGCCTGTTGGCGACCTCCACTAGCTTCTGATGCGCTGCGGTAACACCGCCGAGGTGCCCGGCGGCATCCGCTAGCCAGTCCCCGCGGCCAGCGGAGTTGGATGGCGGTTCTCGCTGACGTTCGTCTCCGACACACGCGTCGCAATCGCAGTCGCCGTCCCATCGCCCATGCAGCCATGACCTCAGACCGAGCCGGCGAGCATGAGTTCGGCCCGTTCGACGGGGACCTGCTGCGTAATGACCCGCTTGCTGAACATGAAGTCGCGGGGGCGATTGATGCAGTCGGCGGCGATGAGCTCGCCGGCACGCAGGTAGAAGCAGGTGAAGTCGCGGTCGCGGGTCGGGTCGCCGCTGAGGACCACCTCGTCGTACCCGGTGTTGAGACCCGCGATCTGGAGCTTGAGGTCGTATTGATCTGACCAAAACCAAGGCAGCGCTGATATCTTCTTGGACTTCCCGCACAAAGTCGCCGCCGCGACTTTGGCCTGCTCGGCCGCACTGGGCACGGACTCCAGACGTATACGGCGGCCGTAACGAGCCATGTCGTGGCTGACGCAGTCCCCGGCGGCCATGATGGCGGAGTCGCTGGTCTGGGCTTGGTCGTCGATCACGACGCCGTTGTCGACGACCAAGCCCGCGGCAGCGGCGAGCTCGGTGTTCGGCTCAACGCCGATGCCGACAATGACGAGGTCGGCGGAAATCGATTCGCCACCGGCCAGGACTACTTCGCCGACTTTGCCGTCGCCAGACAGAGCCTCGACCCGCGCGCCCGTCTGGATGTTGACGCCCGCCTCCCGGTGGATCCGGTCGAAGAACGCCGATACCTCCGGGGCGGTCACCCGTTCGAGGACGCGCTCCGTCGCCTCGAGCACGGTGACCTCTAGACCCAACGCACGCAAGGAGGCAGCCGTCTCCAATCCGATGTAACCGCCGCCGATGATCACGGCTCGACGCCCCGGTCTGGTGGCGTCTCGGATCATCTCGACGTCCGCCGCGGTGCGTAGGTAGAAGACTCCGGCCAGGTCGGCGCCTGGGGTGGAGAGCCGACGGGGGCGCGCGCCCGTGCACAGCGCGAGCCTGTCGTAGGGCAGCACCTCGCCGGTGCTCAGCGAGAGGTGACCCGCTGCGCGATCGATTGCCTCCACCGTCGCATCCAGAACTTCGATTCGCAGCTTTGTGTAAAACTCGGCGCTGCGGATCGCGAGCTTGTCGACTGTGCAGTTCCCGGCCAGATATGCCTTCGACAGCGGAGGGCGTTGGTAGGGCGCTGCCGATTCATTGCCGACGAGGACGATCTCGCCGTCCCATCCTTCTTGACGAAGGCTGGCCGCCAGTTGGGCGCCCGCGTGGCTGGCGCCCACGATGACCGCTCGATGCAAAGTCATGCGCCGGCTTTCGGGGTGAGGCGGACCATCAGCTTGCTGATTCCCCTGACGAAGTTGGATTGCACGTATTCGGGCTCACCAATGACCTCGATCTTCTCGAAACGAGGAAGCAGCTCCTCCCACAGGATCCGCAACTGCATCTCGGCCAACCGGTTGCCCATACAGCGGTGGACGCCGAACCCGAAAGAGATGTGGTTGCGGGCGTTGTCCCGGTCGATGATGAAGTCGTCGGGCCGATCGAATACGCGCTCATCGCGGTTTCCCGATGCGTACCACATCACGACCTTGTCACCCTTGCGAATGAACTGACCATTCAGCATGGTGTCGGCCTTGGCGATCCGGCGCATGTAGGCGAGTGGCGTCTGCCATCGGATAATCTCGGAGTTCATGTTGGGGATCAGGTCGGGATTTGCTTTCAGCTTCTCGAACTGGTCCGGGTAGCGGTTCAACGCGAGAACGCCGCCGCTCATCGAGTTCCGGGTCGTGTCGTTGCCTCCGACGATCAGCAGCAGAAGGTTGCCCAAGAACTCCATCGGCCGGTCGATCAGGTCTTTGGTGCTTTCATTGCTCTGCAGCATGGTGATCAGATCGAACCCAGGCTCTTCTCCGGCACCGGTCCGGGCCGCCTTGTCGTGCCAGTGCCGGCTGAGATCTCGGGCCATGGCGCGCATGCCGACGAACGTCTCGTCAAGGTCCGAGGGACCGCCGTTGGTTTGCTCCATCGAGGTTGCCAGATCCGACCACTCGACAAGCTTGCGACGCTGCTCGTACGGAAAGTCCAGCAGGGTCGCAAGCATTCGAGCGGTCAGCTCGATCGAGACGTCGTGAACCCAGTCGAACGGCTGATCCACGGGGAGGTTATCCAGCACCTCCCTTACGCGCGAGCGAATCAGACCCTCCATTTCCCGTAGGTTCTTGGGTGCGACCACCCCTTGGACAGCCGCCCGCTGCAGGTCGTGGCGTGGTGGATCCATCGCGATGAACATCTTGATATCCAGGAAGCGGGGCGGCACCCCGATGACGATCAATGGCTCAGCGGAGAAGACCTCATGATTCTTGTCGACGGCCACGATGTCGGCATGCCGGGTGACGGACCAAAACGGGCCGAAGGCACTGTGCCGCTGATAATGGACCGGAGCTTCGTTACGCAGGCGCTCGTAGTATGACTGCCAGCGCCCCTGGCGATAGAGAAAAGGATTGCTGAGATCGATGTCGGCGAGTTCGACCTCCTCGGCCGGCGGAATAGGACGCTCTACAAAGAGTTTCTTCCCGTTCGTACCGGTCACCCAACGCCGAGTTTTGTCGTAGGCGTGTGCACCTTGAATCTGCAGGTCGATCGGGATGGTCGCCTGAACTTTCTCGGCGACCTTTTCAGAGATTTTTACCATGTTTGACCACTTCCCTTCGTCGTCACATCTGGAACTCCGGCAGATGGACGATCAAGCCGTCCCATGCCTCGGAGGCCGTCATCTGGCAGGACAGCCGAGAGGTCGGCTGACGCTCGGGGTTCATCGCGAGCATCTCCTCTTCGCCGACGCCGGAGGAGCCGACCTGATCGGACCACTGCGGATCGACGACGACGTGGCAGGTACCGCACGCCGCTTCGCCTCCGCAGTCGCCGTCGATGCCAGGCACTGCATTGTTGGTCGCGACCTGCATGAGTGACTGGCCTTCATCGAGAGGCACCTGGTGCTTGTCGCCGTCGTGGGAGACAAAAGTGACAACGGCCATTACCGACTCCTCTTAAGTTGCCCTGAATGTGAATACTTGTTAACAGGATTGTCCAATCCGAGCGCTTCCGCTATGTTTGCGCGGATCAGGAACTTGTGGATTGGGCTCAGGGGGCACGATCGGTGAAGTTCAGCAACGCCGGTGTGCCTCCGGTCGCGTTCGTGCAAATGCTGGAGAGCCAGGCACTCGACCCGGACGCCGTCGCGCGGCTTCGCACCATCATGGCGCGCGAGGGAACCGACGAGGCGACGCTGATGCAGCACGATGTCCAGGCGCCACTGCGGTGGTTTCGCGATCTGTACCCCGATCTAGACGTCGACCGGGCAACCCTGCTCGGCTTCTCGTTTGCAGGACAGGCACAGTTGACATCTTTCGGCCCGTTGAGCGTCCCGCTGGTCAGCGCAGGCTCGGTAGCCGAGATCGTCGAGCTGCTCACCTATCTACCGTTGATCACCACGGCGATCAATGCACAATTCCGTCCAAACGACCAAGGTCTCACCGTCGGGCTCTGGGGGCACACAGGCGATCGGGCCCTGGACTGCTTAGCAGTCACATATACCGGCTCGGCGTTGTTACGACTGCTGGACATGCTCGTCAGTGACGCGCTGACCGTCACGCTCCACTTGAGTTGGTCAGCGCCGGTCTCCCTGAACAAACTCGCGGCAGAGATGGTACTAGCCGGGCGCCTGTTCTTTGACGCACCGATGTCCTACCTTCATGTTCCCGTCAACGCGCTCAATGAAGTGTGCCGGTTCTCCGATCCCCTTGCGTATCGACTCGCCGTCGCCGAGCTGAGGCGGACCCTCGACGAGCAGAGCGGAGCCACGTCCTTCTCCAAGAAGGTGAGACGGTTGTTGGACGAGGATCCCGGACAGCGAAGTTGCCAGCGGGTCGCAGACGAACTCTCGGTATCCACCAGCACACTCAAACGCCGGCTCGCCGAAGAGGGCACCACGTTTCGCGAGTTGCGCCAGTCGTGTCTGCGGGAGAGCGCGATGATGCTGTTAATCACCCGATCAATGTCGGCAAGCCAGATCGCGACCGAGCTCGGATACGGCGATCTTGCTAACTTCTCACACGCCTTCAAGCGATGGACCGGCCGCTCTCCGAGCGAGTACCGACGCTCACAACGCTGAGGATGTCCCCGCACGCCCGGAGATAGCCGGTCATGGGTAGCTTCTTCTTCTGAAAAGAAGTAACCGGTGCTTAAGAATCAGCCACGACGTCACCGAACGGCCGTGGAGGCCGCTGACCGAAGTCGAGTGAGTCATCAGTAGCAGGCCAAACCGTGCCCGACACGGCGACTGAACGGCAGAGCCGGGCGCTGGTGTGAATAGTCATTCGCTATTGTCGATACATGCCAGCGAAGACAGTCCGCACCGAACTCACCTCGGGCGCCATCGAAGGATTCACGCGGGACGGCGTCAATCGCTGGCGTTCCATTCCCTACGCCAAGCCACCAGTCGGCGCGCTGCGGTTCAAGGCTCCCCAGCCGGTCGAAGCGTGGGACGGCGTCCGACCCTGCCACCGATTCCGCTACTGCGCTCCACAGCCCCGCCGATACACCATCGTCGGTCCGGGCAAGTTCCAGCCCATGAGCGAGGACTGCCTCACCCTCAATGTCGTTGCACCCGACGGCGGCTCGGACCGACCTCTGCCCGTGATGTTCTTCATTCACGGCGGGGCGTACTTCCTGGGCAGTTCCGCGACACCGATCTATGATGGCGCGTCGCTTGCCCGCAGCGGTTGCGTGTACGTATCGGCAAACTACCGCCTCGGCGCGCTAGGGGCTGTCGACCTGTCGTCGCTGTCCACCGCAGACATCCATATTGACGACAACCTCTACTTGCGTGACCTCGTGTCGGCGCTCAGGTGGGTACGCGAGAACATCGCGGCATTCGGCGGCGATCCCGATAACGTGACGATCTTCGGAGAGAGCGCGGGCGCGCACGCCGTTACCACTTTGCTGGCCGTGCCAGCGGCGAAAGGGCTTTTCGCACAGGCTATCTCACAAAGTCCGGCCGGCGCGCTATCCCGCTCCCAGGAGCTGGCCGCGGAGTTCGCCGCCAAGTTCGCATCCATTCTCTGCGCCGACGAGCGGGAGCCCGCCCGCCTCCTGTTGGCGGCGCGTCCGGCTCAACTGGTGAATGCATTCGATCGCTTGCTCACCACGAGTGCATCGGACCTTGCTGGCGGTTACCCGGTGGGATGCACATTCGGAACCGACTATCTACCGTCCGAGCCCATTCAAGCGATGCGCGACGGCAAGGCGTACCGTGTGCCGCTGATCGTCGGTACGAACGCCGACGAGGGCCGGTTGTTCACTCGCTTCCTCAAACTCCTCCCGACGAACGAAGCCAAGATCGAAGCGTTACTAGCGGGAGCGGAACCCACCTGTCGCGAGCGAATTACTGCTGCCTATCCCGAATATCCGGCCCCCGATGCCTGTATCCGACTGGGGGCCGACTTCACATTCGGATCGACACTGTGGCAGCTCGCGGATTCCCACAGTCGGCACGCCCCCACATATCTGTACCGCTATGACTTCGCCCCGCGAACTCTGCAATGGGCCGGGCTGGGTGCCACCCATGCGACGGAGCTTCTTGCGGTGTTCGACGCCTACCGCACGCCGCTCGGTCGGCTACTCAGCGCCGGAGCCGATCGCCGCTCGGCCCTACGCGTGAGCGACGACATGCAAGGGCGCTGGGATGCTTTCGCACGCACCGGAGTTCCAGGAGACGGCTGGCCGCGCTACACCAGCGACGCCCGTCCGGTCCTCGTCTTCGATCGCGCTTCGCGAGTGGACAACGACCCCCACGCCGACCGCCGGAAAGCATGGGAAGGTTTTCAAGTCCTCGGACGCTGACGAGCGGTTCCCCGCGGCGACGCATGCGTTCACAGCATTTGGCACCGATTGTTTCTGGGAGCCAAGGGTGAAACGGTGGCAAGGAGCACCTCCGGCGTGCCAATCCCAAAAGGCCGAAGAGGGCCACATTCTTGCCGAGGACTTGACGTACGAATGCAACCCCGTGTTGCGGCCTTGGGATCCGATCTCGTCAATCGCTCGAACCGAATGCGGCCGACGAGGTGGCGAACCCAACATTTACGGAGCTGGCCACGCCGGTCGGGTTGCGCCGCCGGACGCAACGCGTTCGCTCACCAACTGGTCCTCGCGACATTCTGCCGGGTAACGTACTGCGAGTGAACGAGCCCTCACATCGGGAGGGCGGGTGCCGATCAGGACGGGGATTGATGAGCGAGGAAGCGATCACCTACGAGGTCGTCGACGGGGTGGCCTGGTTGACGATCAATCGCCCCGAGGCACGGAACGCGCTCAACGGGGCGGTCCGGCAGGGACTGTTCCACAGCGTTCACCGCTTCAACGCCGACGACTCCGCCAAGGTTCTGGTGCTGACCGGGGCAGGCGATAAGGCGTTCTGCGCCGGAGGGGACCTTAAAGAGATGGCGGAGACGGCGCTCACGGTTCCGCCGCCAGACTTCGCGCCGCAATTCGGGCGCAACATCCAGGTCGCCAAGCCGACCATCGCCGCGGTGAACGGCGTCGCCTTCGCCGGCGGATTCCTACTGGCCCAGCAGTGCGACCTCGTCATCGCAGCCGAGCACGCCAGGTTCGCGGTCAGCGAGGTCAAGGTAGGCCGCGGCTCGCCATGGGCTGTCCCGCTGTCGTGGCTGCTGCCGCCGCGGATTGCGCTGCAGATTTTGATGACCGGCGACCCGATCACTGCCGAGCGCGCCCGCGAGGTAGGCATGGTGAACGAGGTCGTGCCCGCAGCGGAGCTGCGGGTACGAGTTCAGGAGATCGCCCTGCGGATCGCTTCCAACGCACCGCTGTCCGTACTCGCGGCAAAAAAGACCGTATACCTCTCCGCAGCGCACCACCTGACGGAGGCCTACGCCCACGCCGACCAGATATGGGAGCCGGTGTACCTCAGCGCCGACGCGCTAGAGGGTCCCGCCGCGTTCCGCGAGAAGCGCACACCGGTTTGGAAGGGACGTTAGACGTGGCCGTGCCGATGGAGTCCTTGATCACCGACATCGGGGCGGAAACGGCCGAGCTGTGGTCACTGATCGCCGAGCTGCCCGAGGGGCAAGCCGGGTGGGACGCGCCCACCCCCGCGGCAGGCTGGGCGGTCCGCGATCAGATCAGCCATCTTGCGTTCTTCGACGACGCCGCGGTGCGCTCAGCCACCGACCCCGAAGGGTTCACGGCCGAGGTGCTGCCCATGCTCGCCGACGGCCGGATCTCCCCGGACACCATCGCCGAGCGCTACCGGCCGATGCCGACAGCGGAGCTGCTGTCCTGGTTCGACGGCGCGCGCCGCGCCCTCGTCGCTGCCTTCGCAGCGATCGACCCCTCGATGCGGGTGCCGTGGTTCGGCCTCCCCATGAGCGCGGCTTCCTCGCTGACCGCGCGGATCATGGAGACCTGGGCGCACGGTCAGGACATCGCCGACGCGCTGGGAGTGACCCGTGTGCCCTCGGCCCGGTTGCGCCACGTCGCCCACATCGGCGTGGGAGCGCGGGCGTTCAGCTACATGGCCAACGGCCTGGAGGTGCCCGAGGAACCCGTCCGTGTCGAGCTCACCGCACCGGGGGGCACGCTGTGGACCTGGGGCCCCGACGGCGTGCCCAACCGGGTCACCGGCACTGCGCACGACTTCTGCCTGCTCGTCACCCAGCGCAGGCATCGCGACGACACCGCACTGCACGTCACCGGTCCGCTCGCCGACCAGTGGCTCTCCATCGCGCAGGCCTTCGCCGGACCTCCCGGTGGCGGGCGCACCGCAGGACAGTTCGACGGAGGTGTGTCGTGAGGGACCCGGTACGCATCGGAAATTGCTCGGGCTTCTACGGCGACCGGATCGCCGCGGCGCGGGAGATGGTCGAGGGCGGGACGGGCGAGCAGAGCATCGACGTGCTGTGCGGGGACTACCTCGCTGAACTGACGATGCTCATCCTGGCGAAGGCCCAGGCGAAGGATCCGGCGGGCGGTTACGCGCGCACGTTCCTGACCCAGATGGAGCAGGTGTTGGGCACCTGTTCCGACCGCGGTATCAAGATCGTGGCCAACGCCGGTGGGCTCAACCCGGCCGGGCTGGCCGTCAGATTGCGCGAGCTTGCGGACCGGCTCGGTATCACCGTCCGGATCGCCCACATCGAAGGTGACGACTTGCGCGGGAACCTCTCCGCGATCACCCCTGCGGTCGGTGAGGTCAAGCCGGTCTCGGCCAACGCCTACCTCGGGGGTTGGGGTATCGCCGAAGCGCTGGGTGCGGGCGCCGACGTCGTCGTCACCGGACGGGTGACAGACGCCTCGCTGGTCGTCGGCCCGGCCGCCTGGTGGCACGGGTGGGAGCGCACCGACTGGGACCGGCTCGCCGGTGCCGTCGTGGCCGGCCACGTCATCGAATGCGGACCACAGGCCACGGGCGGCAACTACGCCTTCCTCGACGAGATCACCGACCGTCGCTACCCGGGCTTCCCGATCGCGGAGGTGGCGGCCGACGGCTCGTCGGTGATCACCAAGCACGCCGACACCGGGGGGCTGGTGTCGGTCGGTACGGTCACCTCCCAGCTGCTCTACGAGATCGCCGAGCCGGCCTATCTGGGGCCCGACGTGGTGACTCACTTCGACACGATCTCGCTGGCCCAGCAGGCCGAGCACCGGGTGGCGATCACGGGTGTCACCGGCAGCCCGCCACCGGAGACGCTCAAGGTGGCGCTGAACGAGGTCGGGGGCTACCGGAACACCATGACGATGGTGCTCACCGGCTTGGACCTGGAGGCGAAAGCCGCGTTCGCGCAGCAGCAGCTGTTCGACATCCTCGGCGGCCGGGGATCCTTCGCCGAGGTCGACGTCCGGTTTCTGCGTTTCGACACACCGGACGCCCCCACCAACGACCAGGCGTGCGCGCACTTGCGGATCACGGTCAAGGACACCGACCCGCGCAAGGTCGGCCGGGCGTTCTCGAGCGCAATCATGGAGATCGCTCTGGCCGGGTATGCCGGCTTCCACACCACCACGCCACCCACGTCGGAGTCAGTGTTCGGCGTGTATCGCCCAGCGACCGTGCCCCGGTCGAGCGTGACGCAGGTCGTGGTGCTGCCCAACGGTGAGCGCCGGAGGATCGCCGATCCGCCGACCGGTAGCGTGCCGGCCGCGAAGGTCCGGGGCAGCGCGGCAGCCGCGCCGCCGACCGAGCCGACATGCCGCGCGCCGCTGGGCGCGGTTCTGGGCGCGCGGTCCGGCGACAAGGGCGGCAACGCCAATATTGGTCTCTGGGCCCGCGACGACGCCGGCTATGCCTGGGTGCGCGAGCACTTAACCGTCGAGCGACTGCGCGGGCTGCTCGGCCCGGAGGCTGCGCAGCTGCGCATAGAGCGATTCGAGCTGCCCAACCTGCGTGCGCTCAACGTTGTGGTGCACGGGCTGCTGGGGGAAGGCGTGGCATCCTCGACCCGGCCGGATGCCCAGGCGAAGGGCTTGTGCGAGTACCTGCGCTCCCGCATCGTGGACATACCGCAATCCCTTGTCGGCGCGACCTGACAAATCCCGAATTTGGAGTAGCCGGGCCACTCTGTCGACGTATCGCCAATCAAGTCGCCGTCCTCTGCCTGCTGCTTGACGTAGCCCCTTTGCCAAAGCCGTGTTGCCGAACGATGTGATGACGATCGGATGACGCCAACAGCGTCCGGCAGACGGAGAGATGGCTTTGTCCAGTTCCTTGCCGAACTGGACATCCAAAGAGGGCGCAGCGATCTGCCCACGCGGTTGCCGATCTTGGCCAATGAGCGGGCACATCCACGAATGGGGATCACACGCGCAGGCGCCAGCCACCTGCCACTGGGCGTCTACATTTCAACTCAACCTGGGATTGTGAGCAGGTGTTAACGTTCGTAGTGTAGCTCCCGGCGCTGCAGTGCTGCGCGAGCCCTGGTTGCGAGCGAAGGAAGGTAGTAGTGAACAAGGTGGTCGTTGCCGGACGTACCCGGGTCGGCGGCGAACGTCGGGAACGGATTCTCGCCTCTGCCACCGAGTTGATTGCCGAGCGGGGCTACCACGCTGTCTCCATGGCCGACATCGGCGTTGCATCAGGGGTTGTCGGGCCGGCCATCTATCGCCATTTCAACAGTAAGAGCGATCTACTGGCGGCCCTCTTCGAGCGAGTGGTGGACAAACTCCTTAAGCGTGCGACGGCGATCGTCGAGCAGTCCCGCGACGAGGCGGAGGCGCTGACCCTGCTGGTGTCAGACCAAGTCGCCTTGGTAATGGATCAACGCGAGCTGGCAATGGTGTATTACCGCGAAGTGCACAATCTGTCGGATCAGCACCAGAGCCGGTTGCGCCGAAAGCAGCGACTCTATCTAGAAGAGTGGGTACACCTCGTCGGAGAATTGCGGCCCGCGGTCGATGAGATTGAACTTCGGGCGATGGTTCATGGAGCGATCGGAGCCATTCAATCGATCTTGCACTACCGCGGCACTGGCCTGGCTCCCGAACAGACCTCTGCGCTGCTCGTTGCGATGGGTCACGCCGTGCTCGGCGTCCCCGCGTCGAGTCACCAGGTGCGCGGCGTGAACACTGAACCATCCTGTCCGCGTCCCGGTACGCCGCAGCACTAAGCAGGTCCAGGGTGTCAGCAACACACGAAGACGACCTCGCTCAGTATGTCTGCACGACGGTCTTGAGGGCGACAGCCGCCAGGAAAGGACTCATCTAATTGCCTGGCTGCATGCCCAGGGCTTCACGATTGATCAAAGCCGACTGGTGGCCCCAACCCCTCTCCTTCTTCCTACAAGCCGCGTACTGGGTGATGAGGGACGGTACGTCTCTCTGCGCGAGCTGAGCACGGAAACCGGAATCCAGACGAAACAGTCGCCATATTGCGGGCCCTCACGGAAGGCATCGGGCAGGCCACGGAGATGATGCGTGGCTTCGCGCGCTGAACATGTTGAAAGCTTCAGCCCGACGATTTGGAGAGGCTCGCGAATCGACTCGCGACTGCTGCGCGCGAGGCTGCCAACCCACCGGTTGAGATTCGTGAAACCCTCGGGGCGCGGTCATGCTGGTCTCATCACGACCGACGCCGCTGGTGACGACGATGCTGGACCTGATCGACAGCGCGTCAGCAAATGACCTGCCTTCCTTGAGGATTGGCGTGGCGTCCGGGTCAGCGGTCTCGCGCGCGGGCGACTGGTTCGGCAACCCCGTGAACCTGGCCAGCCGAGTGAGCGCGGCGGCGCGGCCAGGCGCAGTGTTGGTGGGACTCCACGCGGGTGATCGTCGACGACGCAGGCCTCCGGTGGTCGTCCGCCGGCGCATATCGTCTGAAGGGCGTCAGCAGCAAGGTCAACCTGTCTCGGGCGCGGCGCGCCCAGGCCGGCCGAGTAAGGCCCCCGTTTGAAGCGAGCTCGCCGGGTATCCGCCTAGTGAACAGTGACCGCCTAATGAACAGTCACCACCGACTTGATAAGCGAACGCCACCTCGCTATCGCGGCCCCTCGTAACCAATCTAGCGGTCGAATTCGATCTAAAGCGACCGAGCAATGATCTCCTTCATAATCTCGTTTGTCCCACCGTAGATCTTCTGAACGCGAGCATCGGCCCACATCCTGCCGATGGGATACTCGGTCATATAGCCGTAGCCGCCGTGGAGCTGCAAGCAGTCATCAAGGGCGACCATCGCACGCTCAGTAGTCCACCATTTCGCCATCGCGACGGTGGGGATGTCGAGTTCACCGCGCAGATGGCGGGCGACGCAGTCGTCGATGAAAACGCGGCTGATGTGGGCGTCGGTGGCGACCTCGGCGAGCTTGAACTTGGTGTTTTGGAAGGCGAAGACGGGCTTGCCGAAGGCATGCCGATCTTTGGTGTATTCCACAGTGAACTCGAGCGCTGTTTCTAGTACTGTCACTGCACCAAGCGCAAGGATCAATCGCTCTTGGGGAAGTTGCTGCATCAACTGAATGAACCCCTGGCCTTCAGTCGTACCCAGGAGGTTCTCAACCGGAATGTGCACATCTTCGAAATAGAGCTCGGAGGTGTCCTGTCCGCGCTGACCGACCTTGTCCAACACCCGACCCCGCCGAAAGCCCGGTCGATCGCCTTCGACCAAAACCAACGAGATTCCGTTCGCTCCGGCACTGGGGTCGGTCTTCGCAACGACGATGATGAGGTCGGCCTGAGCGCCGTTGGTGATGAACGTTTTGGAACCGTTGACAACGTATTCGTCTCCAACGCGCGATGCCTTGGTCGTGACAGATTGGAGATCGGAGCCAGTGCCCGGCTCCGTCATCGCAATCGCGCCAACCATCTCACCAGTTGCCAGTCTGGGAAGAAAGCGTTCCTTCTGCTCATCGGTGCCGTACTCGAGCAGGTAGTGGGCGACGATTCCACTATGAAGCGGCGCGCCCCATGCCGAATCGCCGATGCGGGCCTGTTCCTCAATCAAGACTGCTTCGTGAGCGAACGTTCCCCCACCTCCGCCGTACTGCTCGGGGATTGACATGCACAGCAACCCAAGATCACCCGCCCGGGTCCACAGGTCCCGATCCACGTGGTGCTGCTCGATGAAGCGGGCACTGTGCGGCGCGACCTCCTTCTCACAGAACGTACGTGCCAAATCCCGCAGTGCGTCGAGGTCGTCGTCCATCCAGCTAGAGCGGTTGGCTGCCATTACAAAGTCCTCACTGTGTTTGCTTGCGCACCGATCCCGCAATGGTCTCGCTTCGCCTGTGGGTACATGGTGTACCACGAATCGCACGCCGGGTACAACACGTACCCAGAACTTTCCAGAGCGCGGGGCGTTACGGTGACATCGTGGAGCGACAGCACTGGGTGGACACCACAGCGGTACGCCGCGCGGCCAGTAGGTTGCCGGGCCGTGAACTACGTCGTGAACAGATCATCGAAGCGGCGCTCAGCGCAATCGAAGAGAACGGGCCCCACGCACTCACGGGCCAAATCGCAGACAAGGCCGGTTTGGGACGCACACACTTCTACCGCCACTTCGCAAGTAAAGAAGAACTCGATCTTGCC
This sequence comes from Mycobacterium sp., assembly GCA_016197405.1. Lineage (GTDB taxonomy): Bacteria > Actinomycetota > Actinomycetes > Mycobacteriales > Mycobacteriaceae > Mycobacterium. The sequence continues at coordinate 116,351 of JACPVR010000004.1, read as the reverse complement.
GTGGCTCGTCACGTCCACCGCGAACTCACTGCGAAGATTCGCCTAACTCTGGATGTCCAGGGATCGCCGCTAGACGTGATACGCGCGCCGGTCACTCAGCACGTCATGTGGGCTGACGAACACCCCAACCTCTATCGGTTCCTGGTGAACCGACACTATCGGCGCAGCACCGAGAAGACCGCGCCCGGCAGCAGCGCATTCGCCTCTGAACTCGCCGTCGCGGGTGCCCGTTACTTTCCTCGCTACGGCGAGGACTCAGAGGCGGCAGACCGCAATGTCGCCGCCATCATGGGCTTGATGGACGCTTCGGTCCTATGGTGGCTGGACCATCGCGACTCCACTCGTGACGAACTCGTCATTCGGTTGACACGGCAAACCTGGTTGATAATCAATGACAGGCTGCAGGAACTGGGATTCCAGCTTGATCCCCACTTACCACTCTGCGAACCGAAAACCTGACCAGGTACAATTCGAGCCTCCCCACGCTAAACCCTCCGTCTTCGACACCGCCATCAACGATGATTGCGTTGGCGCCGCTCACCGACGCCGCGCATCAACGCGAAAGCTTTCAATCCAAGCGACGGCGCAGCATCGCTAGTGCGCGCAACTACGCCACGCCACCGAGGAACTACCCGGAATATCTGGCGACTCTCCAGCAACTCGAGTCCCGCGCGGGCCACGGCCGCAGCATCCATTGGACGCGGTCCGGCGAACAGAAGCGCCGCCCCAGGGTCGGCAACCCGGTCGGTGACCATTTTCGTACTTACCACGTCAGGGCATAGCGCCCGTGCGTGGATTGGCAATCCCGCATGGTCAAGGTCGCCCTGCAGCGATGTGGTGAACGACAATACGGCCGCTTTGGTTGCTGCGTACATCGCTAATCCAGGGATGGGCGCCAGAGCCGAGAGGGACGCGATGTTGAGGATCGCGCCCCCACCCGCGCCCATAGCGACAACTGCCGCGTGTGAGCCGGCAACGACACCTCGTACATTGACATCGAGGATCGACGCAATCTCGGCATCGCTGTGACTCCAGCTGTTACCCGCGAGTAGGATCCCAGCGTTGTTTACCCACACCGCCAGAGGGCCAGCGGCTAAAGCCTGAGCAGCGACTTCCCGATGACCCGACGGATCTCGTACGTCGTGCGTGGCGCTCCAAGCGCCACCGCCGACCTCGGTGGCAGCGCGCTCCGCTGCGTCGCCATCCACATCCGTGAGCAAAACCTTGTGACCGGCAGCGGCGAGTTGTCTCGCGATCTCCAGACCAATCCCTCGACCTGCTCCTGTGACGACGGCTGTTGATGGTTCTAGCATGACCATCCTTTCCGGCAGTTTGCGTAGGTTTGCCGACTACGGTTCGCCGGGGTTTGTTGAGGATCTCCGAGGCCACTTGGAGGACTGCGTCGATTCCGCCGGCGCCCTGTAAGGGCGATGTGCTCGGCTAAGCACTCAAAAGTCTCGTGGAATGACCTAGATATCATCGGCGACACAACGTAATAGGTAGGCCGTCGACAGGGAACAGGCAGGGACGTATTGTCCCACCGAACGCGGTAGCCGTCATCCAGACTCCAGGTGAATTCCCGCAGCATCTCGTGCAGTATTGCCTTCACCTCCAAGGTGCCGAAGTGCATCCCGATGCGCTTGTGCGCGCCTCCTCCGAACGGAAGCCAGGCGAAGCGGTGGGCCTGATCCTCGCGCCGTGGCGGCTCGAGTCGCGTTGGGTCAAACCGGTCCGGCTCGGTCGACACTGTGGGCGCAAAGTGGTTGACCGCAGGCGTGATGACGACGAGCACTCCGGAGGGGACGTAGTAGCCATCAATTAGGGTGTCGGTCACCGTCTTACGCATAACCAACGGTACCGGTGCAACTAGTCTGAGCGACTCCTTGATGACCAAGTCCATCGCCGTAAGCCCCTCCAGGTCCTCAATGTCCGACAGATCGTCGCCTAGACGGTCAGACTCAGCACGAAGTCGATCCTGCCATTCAGGATTCTTCGCCAAGAAGTACGCCACAGCGGCAGTGGTGATCGTTGACGTGTCATGAGCGGCCATCATCAGAAAGATCATTTGATTTATGCTGTCCGCATCAGTGAAGCGTTCGCCGTCCTGGCGCGCGCCTCACATAGCGCGGCGAGTAAATCACCATTCTGCCCCGAGCGTGCCGCCGGTAAGTTCCGGGCGAAGGCCAACGAGAGGCAATCCCTGATCGCCGATAACTGGCTTCAATCCGCTACCGGTCGGCGGCGCGGCAAGTTCGCGAACCGGCCATCGTCGACTCACTCCTGGATAGCGCGCTCGACGCGCTGCGGGAGGGGATTCAGTAGTACCGACAACAGCCGGTCACGGGACTTGCTTGCCGAACCGGACGGCGATTTGGTCATCGAGTGCCCCCTTGATGTTGTTTCTCGCATTATCGGAAGGATTTCACCCATCGTTTACACCGGTGACCACCCTGTCAACGGCGGTCACAGTTGCCGCTCGAATGTCAGCGACTCCCCGCCGTCCTCGGATACCCGTCACTGAACAGAGCCGCCACTAGTCGACGCTATCGGCCCCGCTTGGGGCATAGGGCATGTCGGCCAGATGGGTGTTGGCCGGCTCGGGTGTCCCCCTGCGCGACGAGTTCGCGGGCGCGGGACGCGACAGGACGTAAGCGCGCCGCTTCGGCCTGCGCGCACGAAGGCGATACAAGAAGGTCGGGCTGGGCCAGTTGGTAGAGATCGACCCCCGCGCCGAGCGATACCAGCTCGTGCACATAGTCCACACGGATCTGTCCAGGCGGCGACTCAACCGGTCGTTGAAGCGCTTCTCCACATCGGCACGGACCTCGATAACACTTCCTGGATGGGCACGGAGAACCTTCATCAACCTGACGATGTGTCGGGCCTGCGATTCGAGCATGTAGACGATGGACCCGGATCCCACGTTGGTGTTGGGCCCGTACATCATGAGGAAATTCGGAAACTCTGGCACCGATAGGCCGTAGTAGGCGTGCGCGCCATCCGCCCACACGTCCGACAATTTCCGGTCCGAGCGGCCGTAGACCTCCATCGGGGAAAGAAACTCGGTGGCACTGAAGCCAGTGCCGTAGATGATCACGTCGGCGGCGTGGAAGTCGCCGTTCACCGTGCGGATTCCGCCAGGTTCTACTGCCCGGATATCGTCGGTGACCAATGAAACGTTGGGACGTGCGAGCGCGGGGTAATAGTCGCTGGAGAACAGAATCCTCTTGCACCCGGGCGCATAGTCCGGCGTCAGGTGGGAACGCAGCCGGGCATCCGACACCTGGCGACCTAGGTGCCGGAGGGCGATGACTCCCAAGACTCGCGCTACTGGCTTCGCGTCGACGAGTGCCAACGCCAAGAACTCGAATATCGTCCAAATCATCAGACGTTCGCTGAGCCGCAGAATGGGCAACTTGCGCAGCAGTTGGTGATGCCGCCCACCGTACTGACGGTCGAATTTGGGCAGCACCCATGGGGCTGACCGTTGGAAAACGTCCAAGTGCTCAGCGCCTGCGGCGACCACCGGGACGAACTGCACCGAACTAGCGCCGGTGCCGACGACCGCAAGCCGCTTGCCGCTGAGATTCAGATCGTGGTCCCAATTCGCGGAATGAAACGACGGGCCCGCGAAGCCCGAGATTCCAGGAATATCAGGAACTGAGGGTCGGGACAGCTGGCCCACGGCCGAAATGACGACATCGCACTCCAATTCCTGACTGGTAGTCGTGGTCAGACGCCATGTGTTCGTGCGCTCATCGAAGGCCGCCTTAGCGATTTCGGTTTTGGTCCGAAGGAGGGACAGCAAACCACTTTCGTCGGCGACGCGGCGAAGGTAGGCGAGGATATCGCCTTGTTCTGCGTAACGCCGACCCCACCTGGGATTCGGCGCCGAGGAGATCGAGTACAACTGCGACGGGACGTCACAGGCCGCCCCTGGGTAGGTGTTCTCCCGCCAGACTCCCCCGACACCATCGCCCTTTTCGACAATGAGGACCCTGTCGAACCCTGCGCGTTTGAGGCGAAGTGCAAGGGTAATTCCGGCGAAGCCAGCGCCGATGATGACGATCGAGGGGTTACCAGGGGGATTGTCCTGGGTTGGTTCACGTTTCACGGGTTTCATCGTTAGCTCATACAACCTTCGTGCTGGGGCGCCTCGTGGTCAAGGCGTGCGCAGGGACGCTGTCAACGGACGGTGGCCGAAGTAGCCAAGAACTCGCCACCGAGCCTGAGGGCCTCACGTGCTTCTGGCAGTAGGCGAAACATCGCCTGGAAGACATGGATCTGGCCGCGGAAAACTTGCAACTGCGAGGAGACCCCTGCAGTTTGCAGACGTTTGGCAAAGACTCTGGAGTCGTCGAGCAACATCTCTCGTCCGCCGACCTGAATCAAAGTTGGTGGCATGTCCGTGAGATCAGCATCGAGCACGCTTATCCTCGGGTCGGCTGGATCGGCGCCCGCCACGTACAGACCAATTGTTCTCGACGCAGAGATGGCGGACGCAAAGGGGTCCCGTCTGCGCAGATCACGGTCCATCGCGAGTTGGCATGTCAAATCCAGCACCGGCGACATCAGCAGCATGGCATCCGGCGTCGGCAGTCGATGTTCCCGAGCGCCAAGCGCCGTCGCCGCAGCAAGCTGGCCGCCTGCGGAATCGCCGGCGAGCGCCACCGTGCCAGAAGACGCGGTGATCGCGCTTCCCTCTGTCAACCATCGATAGGCGATCAGTGCATCATCTGCGGCCGCCGGGAAGGGATATTTCGGGACCAATCGATAGCGCACGGCAAATACCGGCCTGCGGGCGGCCGCGGACAGTTCGCTGATGAGGCCACGGTGGGTCTCGGGAGAGCACATAGAAAATGCGCCGCCGTGTATATAAAGAATCGGCGGAGCATCCGAGGCCACGTTGGCCGCCTTGACCCAGTCGCCTCGCACACGTTCACCGGCGAAGGGCGTGTCTACCTTCTCGACACTGATTGCGCGCCTTGGCCGCGACACCACGAGTGTTCCCCGTAGCACGCGGTCCATGACCGCGAAGCCATGGTCGTTGGCCGGAATCACTTGCGTGAGAGGTCGAAGAACGCCTCGCGCCGTTGCCGCGACCAGGTGGCTCGCCATGCTCGGATTCGGCCTGGCAGGTGAACTCATCCGGCGGTGTCCACCTTCTGTGGGGCAGTGTCCGCCTTTTTCGCCGGTCGCCGTTCGAAACGGTAGTCGGCCAAGTCGAATCGTCGACTGCGCCAGATCGACTCGACCGTCGTCGTGGGACGCAGAGGCACGTCCCCATGCTTGTCGAAGTAATAGCTGTTCGCGCCCGCGCAGCTGTCCTGCCAGAAGACCTGCGTATGCCGCCGTGCCAGCATCTCCGCGAAGAAGCGTTGATTCGCCTCCTCGCGTACCTCGACGTAGTTCGAGTCGGCCGTCCTGGCATGCCGGAGGCAACGGAGAATGTGACCCGCCTGTGCCTCGATGAGTGCGAAGTAGGACGACCCGTTGTATCCGTACGGGCCAAACACTGAGAAATGGTTCGGGAATCCTGGCACGCTGACTCCCTCATATGCCTGGAGTCGGTTCTCGTCCCACCACTGTGCCTGGTCTCGGCCGGCGACACCTCTGAGCGAGTAGGTGGGCATGCTGTCCGATTCCATGACCTTGAATCCCGTTGCCAGGACGAGCACGTCGATCTCGTGTCTGACGCCATCGGCCGTAATTACCGCGGTCTCATCCACCCGGGTGATGGGGTTGGTTTCAAGAAGGACGTTCTCGCGGTTGAACGTCTTCAAATATTCGTTGTGAAAGCTTGGTCGCTTGCAGCCCAGCGCGTAACGCGGCGTCAGCTTCTCCCGAACGACCGGGTCGGTGACCTGCCGACGCATATAGCTGATCGCTGCACGCTCGATCGCCGACGCCAGCGGTATGGCGGTATGGAAGTGCGCTGCGACGGGAAAGGTGAGTTCGACAAAGGCCTGGCTGGCTCCCCGCGCGGCGATCTGCGCTCCGGGTGCGAGCCGGAGAAGAGCACTCAGCGGGCGGGGCACCGCGAAGTCGAATTTCGGCAGACACCATATCGGGGTGCGCTGAAAGACGGTGAGTGTGTCCACGTCCTTGGCTATCGAGGGGATCAGTTGCACCGCCGAGGCGCCCGTCCCGATGACGGCGACCCTCTTTCCGGTGAGGGTCTGCTGGTGGTCCCAGCGCGACGTGTGCATCGTGACCCCGCCGAAGTCCCCGACCCCCGGTATGTCCGGCGATTTTGGTCGCGTGAGAACCCCGGAGGCATTGATGACGAACCTCGCTGTCAGTTCCTCGTCCGTCGAGGTAAACAAACGCCACAATGTCGATTCTTCGTCGAACTCAGCCCTCACAACCGTGACTCCGAAGCGGATGCGCGACGCGAGGCCATATTTTTTCACGCAATGCTTCGCGTAGTTCTTCAGTTCGATCCCCGGCGCATAGGTACGGGACCACGACGGGCGTTTCTCAAAGGAGAATTGGTAACTATATGACGGAATGTCTACTGCAATCCCCGGGTAGGTATTCCAGTACCAGGTTCCACCCACCCCTTGGGCCTCATCAACGATGAGGAAGTCCGAGAAACCTTCCTTCAGCAGCTTGATGCCCACTCCGATCCCGGAGAATCCAGCTCCGATGACCAATATCTCGTGGGTGGGGACCTCGTACGTAGGGGCTCCGGAGGTGGGGGCATTCTCGTCGCCCGCAACATGGACACTCAAGCGTCTTTCCTCACTCTCGAGGCTGCGCGCTTAGGCGGTACCTTCCCGACGCCCACGTCCAGGATGTCGGCTTTGACGTCAGACCGCGTTGGCAGGGCGCCTGCGCTTTTTCGGCCCTGGGCTACCTTGGCCTTGCGGCCCTGGGCAACCTTGGCCACATTCGAGCCGTTTTGGGCGTGTTCGGTTGGGTGGTGCTCAGTTCGTGCGGTTGTCGGGGTCGTTACATAATCACCCATGTCGACCTTGGACAGTGCGCGCTTGAACTGGGTGGCGAAACCGGGGTACATGGTGCCGTTGTATCCGTCATTCGTGAGGTACCAGCTCTTGCAACCCGAATTCCAAGTCGTACTTCCCAACCGCTGCTGTACCTCGCCGTGGTAATTATTTTGCCGATCTTCGCGGACCTCGAGCGTACTGAGATCATTCGCGATGATCGCGCCGATGGCTTTGACGATGTAGTTGATCTCGGCCTCCATGTACACGAGGGCCGAGTTATGGCCGGGCCCTGAATTTGGTCCGAAGGTGAAGAAAAGATTGGGATAGCCTGCGACGGTGACGCTCCGGTACGCATAGGCGCCCTGGGACCACTCGTCGGAGAGCTCACGACCATGCGCGCCTCGGATGGGAAAAGGTGTGCCAGCCTTGCATACATCGAAGCCGGTGGCGAAGACGATGCAGTCCAGTTCGTGTTCGATGCCATCTGCGGTCCGTATGCCATTCGGCGACAGGGTCGCGATCGGCCATGAGACGAGCTTGCAGTTGTCGCGCTGAAGAGCGGGGTAGTAATCGCTGCTCATCAGCATCCGTTTGCAGCCGGCACGGAAGTTCGGCGTCAGCTGGCGCCTGAGCCAAGTATCCGATACCTGCCTCCGCAAATTCGCCTTCGCCAGTAGCTGGATGCCAGTGGTGACCGGGGTATCCCAGACCATGCCGACGGCCATGAGCTCGTGGCCCCAAAACCACGCCTGCCGTCCGACGTTCTGCACGCGAGGCAAGCGACGAAACGCCGTCCGCACCCACTGCGGATGGGAGAAGTCGGGCCGAGGGAGGACCCAGCCGGGGGTGCGTTGGAAGACCTTGACCGACCGCGCAGTCTTCACCAGTTCGGGAATGATCTGAACAGCGCTGGCTCCGGTGCCGATCACGGCGACACGTTTGTCGCTCATGTCGTAGTCGTGATCCCAACGCGCACTGTGGATCTTGTGACCATCGAAGGTGTCCAGTCCGCGGATGTCCGGCAGGCTCGCATTCGCCAGCGGCCCACTGGCCATCACTGCGGTGCGCGCCGTGAACTGCGAGCCGTCAGCTGTCTGCGCCGTCCACAGTGCGCTTTCCTCGTCGAACTCCAGACCGGTGACGTTCACTCCGAACCGGATGAAACGCGACAGCGAGTACTTGTCGACCATCGTCTTGATGTAGCCGAGGATCTCGGCGCTGCCCGAATACGCGCGGGACCAGTCCGGATTTTGCTCGAACCCGTAGGAATAGAGCAGCGACGGGATGTCGCACGCCGCGCCGGGATAGGTGTTGTCCCGCCAGGTACCACCCACCTCGTCGGCACGTTCAAGGACAACGAAATCGTCGATACCCTGTTGTAGCAACCGGATTGCGGTTCCCAGGCCGGCGAAACCCGCACCGACGATCAAGACGGTCGTGGTGTCGCTCATCTGGCCACCGGTTCGTAGGTCAGCTCTTCTGTCCACGTCGGTGACTTACCGAGCACCTCGGTGGGGAAGTGGTCGATCGCGGTACCCAGCCGCTGCGAAATGAAATGCAATGGCTGAGAACGCTTGATGCTGGCGGACATGTGAGCCTTCAAGATGTGGTAGCCCGGAACGCGGCGCGTGAACTCACTACGATCTCCGACGTTCTCGTACCGCATCACCGCGTTGTAGAGCTTCTCCTCCGACAATCCCATGGCGTTGAGATTGGTCAACATCCTGGTGAGCAACGGCACGTAGAGGACGCCGCCGAGAAGGATTCTCGGGTCGATGAGCGCCCCCATCGTCTGAGTCGCATGAATGCGCATGGGGCTGGCGCCGAGGTCGTTCAGAACCTGGAATCCCACTGCCAAGTGCCGCGATTCGTCGTTGTTGACCTTGTTGAAGACCTCGGCGCAGAGCGGATCCTGCACCTCGTCGAGAAGGAACTTGAGCAATGCTCCGTCGAGCGCAGTCTCCAAGGCTGGGATCGCCGCTCCGATCACCGTCAGCGGGAGGGCCTCGGCGTATCGGTCGATCCACTCGATGACCAGTCGAATATTCTTGTTCGGCACCGGGATTTCCCCTTCCTCGAGCATCCCCCACCGCTGCATGAGCGCCAGCTCCGCGTTGGCGTGCCGCTGCTCCTCGGCATGGAAATACCGGTAGATGTCACCTAGAGCCTCGAACGGCGCTTTCGGCGCCATGGCGGCGAACGCGCGTGCACCGACGTGTTCTATCCACACCACGTCAGCCATGAACTGCTTCAGTTCGGGCCGCTGCTCATCAGTGATTTTATCGGCGCCCGGCGCATCCCAATCGATGTCGGCCAGCGCCCACTGCCGATTCTTGATCGTCTCGAGCATATCGCTGTATTTGAATGCCATTGGAGTCTCCTTTGTCTTTGTCTGGAATGACTTAGCGCGCGATTCGCTCAACCAAACCGAGCGCACGGGTATACGTGGCAGGCACTGCCCGCTTAAATAACCAGAGAATCTTCGCGTCGACTTGGGGTAGGACGTGCAACTGACCGCGATCGTTCGCGTCCAACGTTTTGCGCGCCACCGATTCCGCCGACACGCCGGTCCACTTCATCAAATTCGTTGCCAGCTTGGCGGCCGACTCCTCAATACCAGGGTTATCGACGATGTTGGTCTTGACAAATGTCGGGCACAGTACAGTCACCGCCACACCAGTACCACTCAGCTCGGCCGCCAAAGTCTCGGATAGCGAGAGCACGCCGGCCTTGCTGACGTTATAGGCACCCATCCGGGGCGCTGCTCCAAAACTTGCAGCCGATGCGACGTTGATAATTCCCCCGCTGCCCTTCGCACGAAGTCGCGGTACGAAGATCTCGCAGCCGTAAATCACTCCCCACAAGTTGACTGAAAGTGTCGCTTCCCAGTCCCGCTTGGGCGTCGCGCCGATGACATTGCCACCGATTCCGATGCCCGCGTTGTTGATCACCAGGCTGGCTGCCGCGCCGAACCACTTCTCGGCGCTGTCGGCGAGTTCGCGGACCTGCTCTTCGTCCGTGACATCGCATGCGATGTCGAGCCCCTCGCCGCCGGCTTGGACGACGAGCCCGACCGTCTCCTTGGCACGCACCGGGTCGATGTCGGCACACACCACTCGTCCACCTCTACGGGCGAGCTCCACCGCGAAGGCACGGCCAATTCCGCTGCCCGCTCCCGTTACGACCGCGTTGGCGCGGCGGCTCAGGCGAGGCGGTCTGTCCCACCTCAAGATATCCATCACTACTGAATCCTTTGCAGATTACGGCGACGCCTGACCTGTGAGACAAGCCGGCCTGCAGCCATCTGGTGGCGGCGAACACAATTGTGGTCGCCTGCCACCAGTTTGATGCGGCGCTCCTGCCTTTGTCAAGATGTATTCGTGCGGACAAAGGCAGCAAGGTGGGGCGGGCGTACTGGCGCCGAACGACGGGCTGACCGGCGGCGGCGCCTAGTGAACGCGGCGACGGAGATCTGGACGGAAAGCGGATGGGCTGCCGTGACAATGCGTGGGGTCTGCTCCAGAGCCGCGCTGAACGACCGATATTTCTACGAGGAGTTCAAGACGCGCGATGAGTTGCTCGTAGCAGCGTGGGACAACGTGCGGGACGAGATGCTCGGCGAGGTTTCGGCAACATTTGCCGAACGCGTCGGTCAACCACCGATCGAAACCATTCGCGCCGCAATCTCGATCGTTGTTCTCCGCATCGCGCAGGATGCCGGGCGAGCACAGATCCTGCTGACACAGCACGTCGGCAGTTCAACATTGCAAGATCGCCGAGCGGTGGCCTTGCAGGAAGCAACCCAGCTCGTCATGGCCGCCAGCAAGCCGCATCTGAAGCCTGACGCAGACGAAATGGCTCTGCGTATGGACACGTTTGTAGCGGTCGGCGGCTTCGTCGAACTGATCAGCGCTTGGCACGCAGGACTACTGGTCGATGTAAGTCAGGTCGACATCGTCGAACATACGAGTAGACTTGCTGAGACGCTGGCTCGCCGCTACGTGGTTGATAAGTTTGGCTAGCTGGTACTCCGGAGGCAATTTCCCGGTGGCGGAGGCTGCATTGGCCGCAGGGGTCGTGACACACCGTTGACTTACCTTAGAAACGGTGGAAGGTCCGTCTCGTCGACCTGCCAAGCCGACGCTCCTGCTGTCGAATGGCGGCTTCACTCAGAGGCCAATCTGCTTGGCGATGATCTCCTTCATGATTTCGGTGGTGCCGCCCCCGATACCCAGGATGCGCGAATCGCGATAGTGCCTTTCGACCTCGGTCTCGCGTAGGTAGCCCATGCCACCGTATAGTTGGACGGCCGTGTCAACGGCGAGCGCGCAGGCCTCTACGGCTTGGTTCTTGGCCATCGAGACCATCCGCACGTCGGTGTCTCCGGCGACGATGCGGTCCACAGCGGCACGGGTGTACGTACGGGCGACGTCGACGGCCGTCGCGATATCGACGATCTTGTGCCGCACCACCTGTCGGGTGGATAGCGGTCGACCGAAGGTTTCGCGCTTCTTCACCCAATCCAGCGTCAGGTCGAGGCAGCGCTGGGCCGTGGCGTAGCACTGGACGGCGATGAAAGCACGTTCGACCTGGAACTGTTGCATGATCTGCAGGAATCCGCTGCCTTCGGGGCCAACCAGATTGACCACCGGCACGCGCACGTCGGTGAATCCGAGTTCGGCGGTATCGGAGCACAGCCAGCCCATCTTCTTCAGTGCCCGCGAGACCAAGAAACCCGTGGCGCCACGCTCCACCACGAGCAGAGAAATCCCCGACGGGCCCGGGCCGCCGGTACGCACGGCGGTGGTCACGAAATCGGCGCGGACACCCGAGGTGATGAACAGCTTCGCACCGTTGACCACGTAGTGGTCGCCGTCGCGCCGTGCGGTAGTGCGGATGCCGGCGACGTCAGAACCGGTGTCGGGTTCGGTGATGCCAAGGCTGCCGATCTTCTCCCCGGCCAGGGTCGGCGCCACGAAGCTGCGGATCTGCTCGGGATCGCCCTGCGCGGCCATATGGGGCACTGCGATGTGATGCGTAAGTAGGCTGGCCAGTAAGCCCGACGAGCCGCCGGCCTCCATCACGGCCTCGGTGAGCAGCACCAGGTCGCGCAGGTCACCGCCGGAGCCACCGATCTCTTCGGCGAACCCGATGCCCAGCAACCCCGCTGCGGCTGCGCGGCGGTGGAGTTCTCTAGGGAGCTCTCCGGCGTCCTCCCAGTCTTGCAGGTGAGGAACGATCTCCTTCTGGGTGAACGACATCGCGAGGTTGCGCAACGAGATGCGCTCGGGCGTCATCCACGGGTCGGCTGCGGCCGCCTCCGCTTCCCGCTGATCCGGCTGTTTCATGTGAGTTGCTCCTGCTGTGATCACTCGGGGACGGCACGATTGCCACGTCGACCCCATTGTCGTCGAATGTTAATGACCGATAACGTAGCGTGTCAGGAGATCGACGTTGATGTCACCTGGAGGAAAGTTGATTGACGTCCTGCCCGACCGGGTCGACACCCGCGCGCCGGTATACCTCGAGAATCGCGAGGGACTCATCGCGCAGCTCCATGCGCTCGCCGAACAGCTGGCGCTGGCCAACGGTGGCGGCGGCGAGAAGTACGTCGCCCGGCACCGTAGCCGCGGCAAGATGCTGGCTCGGGAGCGCGTCGAGCTGCTCATCGACCCCGACACGGCCTTCCTGGAACTCTGTCCGTTCGCGGCGTGGGGCACGAAGTTTCCGGTGGGCGGCAGCGTTGTGGTCGGCATCGGCATCGTCGAAGGCGTCGAGTCGATGATCATCGCGCACGACCCGACCGTGCGCGGCGGAGCCTCGAACCCCTACACCTTCCGAAAAGTGTTCCGGGGCATGGCAGTCGCCCGCGAGAACCGGCTGCCCATCATCAACGTCGTCGAGTCGGGCGGGGCGGACCTGCCCACGCAGGCCGAGATCTTCGTGCCCGGGGGCCAGCTATTCAACGACCTCACCCAGCACAGCGCGCAGGGCCTGCCGACACTGGCGCTGGTATTCGGTAACTCGACGGCAGGCGGCGCGTACATCCCCGGCATGTGTGATTACGTGGTGATGGTCCGCAACCGGTCCAAGGTCTTCCTCGGTGGTCCGCCGCTGGTGAAGATGGCGACCGGCGAAGTGTCCGACGACGAGTCGCTCGGCGGCGCCGACATGCACGCCCGCACCTCCGGGCTGGCCGACTACATGGCCGAGGACGAGCAGGACGCCATCCGGATCGGGCGGCGCATCATGGCCAGACTGAACTGGCGCAAGCTCGGGCCCGGCCCGACACAGCCACCGACCCCCCCGCTGCGAGACCCCGACCAACTCCTCGGGATCGCTTCGGTGGACCCGAAGGTTCCCTTCGACCCACGTGATGTCATCGCCCGAATCGTGGACGGGTCCGCCTTCGACGAGTTCAAGCCGCTATACGGCACCTCGCTGGTCACCGGTTGGGCCTCGATCCACGGATACCCGGTAGGGATCCTTGCCAACGCGCGCGGAATCCTGTTCAGCGAGGAGGCGGAGAAGGCCGCCCAGTTTATTCAGCTGGCGAACCAGATCGACACGCCACTGGTGTTTCTGCAGAACACCACCGGCTACATGGTCGGCGCGGAGTACGAGCAGGGTGGCATCATCAAGGACGGCGCGAAGATGATCAACGCCGTCTCCAACAGCGCTGTCCCACACCTGACGATCGTGATGGGCGCGTCCTACGGTGCGGGCAATTACGGGATGTGCGGGCGGTCCTACTTTCCCCGCTTCCTGTTCACCTGGCCCAACTCGCGTTCGGCCGTCATGGGCCCGGCCCAGCTCGCGGGCGTGCTGTCGATCGTGGCCCGCGAGTCGGCCGCCGACCGGGGGCTCCCGTTCGACGAGGAGGCCGACGCCCAGATGCGCGCTGCCGTCGAGGGCCAGATCGAGCGTGAGTCGTTGGCGCTGGCCAACAGCGGCAGGCTCTACGACGACGGGATCATCGACCCGCGCGACACCCGTACCGTTCTCGGGTTCTGCCTTTCCGTGGTCCACAACAGCGAGATCCGTGGCCAGCGTGGCTACGGCGTGTTCCGGATGTGATGGCGATGCCCGTGATCAAGAAGCTGCTGGTGGCCAACCGGGGAGAGATCGCCCGACGCGTGTTTCGCACCTGTCGCGAACTCGGCATCGCGACCGTCGCCGTGTACTCCGACGCCGACGCCGACGCCTGGCACGTGGACGATGCCGACGAGGCCGTCCGGCTACCGGGTTCCTCGCCGGCGGAGACCTACCTCGACGGTGACCGGGTGATCGCCGCCGCCCTCCTCACCGGCGCCGACGCCGTGCATCCCGGCTACGGCTTCATGTCGGAGAACGCCGGCTTCGCGCGGGCCTGCGCCGACGCCGGGCTCGTGTTCGTCGGCCCGCCGCCGGATGCCATCGACGCGATGGGTTCCAAGCTGACGGCCAAGGCGATGATGGCCGATGCGGGCGTGCCGGTTCTCCCGGGCGGCGACGCGACCGGCCTGGACCCCGACAAGCTGCGCAAGCTCGGCGCCGAGATCGGCTACCCGCTGCTGGTCAAGGCGAGCGCGGGTGGCGGCGGGCGCGGCATGCGGGTTGTCGAGTCGGCCGACGACCTCGACGGAGCCGTGGCCTCGGCCTCGCGCGAGGCGATGTCGGCGTTCTCGGACGGCACGGTGTTCCTCGAGCGGTACGTGCAGCGTCCCCGCCACGTTGAGATCCAGCTGTTGGCCGACATGCACGGCACGGTTGTCTCGCTGTTCGAGCGGGAGTGCTCGGTGCAGCGCCGCCACCAAAAGGTCATCGAGGAGGCGCCCTCGCCCGTCGTCGACGACGACCTGCGCGCCCGGATGGGCGCGGCGGCGGTCGCGGCGGCACAGGCCGTGGGTTACGTCGGGGCCGGAACGGTCGAGTTCGTCCTCGACGCGAACGGCGGCGATGACGACGGGACGTTCGCCTTCCTGGAGATGAACACCCGGCTGCAGGTCGAGCACCCGGTCACCGAACTCGTCACCGGGCTCGACCTCGTGCGCCTGCAGTTGCTGGTGGCGATGGGTCGGCCACTGCCTGCCGAGGTGAGCAAGCCGCGGATCACCGGCCACGCGGTCGAGGCCCGGCTCTACGCCGAGGACCCCACGAAGGGCTACCTGCCGCAGACCGGAACGCTGCGCACGATGCAGATCCCCGACCACGTCGGGGTCCGGGTGGACTCCGGCGTGCGCGACGGCTCGGTGGTCAGCCACCACTATGACGCCATGCTGGCCAAGGTGATCGCCTGGGCGCCCACCCGCGCCGAGGCGCTCGGCGCGCTGTCCGCCGCGCTCGCCGGCGCCCGGATCCACGGACTCACCACCAACCGGGATCTGCTGGTTCGCGTTCTGCGCCACGACGAGTTCGCCGGACGCGGCACCGACACCGGGTTCCTCGACCGCCACGACGTGGCCGACCTCGGCGCAGCCCTCATCGACCGCGACGGGGAGGGCTTGCACGCCATCGCGGCCACACTCGCCCAGGTCGCGGGACGCCGCGCGGCGGCCCCCGTCCAGCCGACGCTGCCTGCCGGGTGGCGCAACAACCCGTCCCAACTGCAGTCCACCGGATGGCTGACCGCCGACGGCCGCGAGCGTCGGGTGGGCTATGCGCTGCTCCGCGACGGCGTCGAGGTCGAAGTCAACGGCAAACCGGTCGAGGACGTCAGGGTGCTCGTGCAGCGGCCGGACCGGGTGGTCCTGGAGACCGGCGGGGTACGGCGCGGCTACGACGTCGTCCTCGACGGCGACATCGCCTACGTTGACAGCCCTGCCGGGTCCACTGCGTTCACCCAGGTACCGCGGTTCCTGGACCCCAGCACGCTCAAGCCGGCGGGCTCGCTGACGGCGCCTATGCCGGGTTCGGTGATCCGGCTGCCCGTCGCCGCGGGCGACGTCGTGACGGCCGGGCAGGCCTTGGTCGTGGTGGAGGCGATGAAGATGGAACACACCATCGCCAGCCCGATCGACGGGATCGTCGCCGAACTCTCGGTCGAGGTGGGTCAGCAGGTGTCCACCGGCGATGCCCTCGCGGTGGTCGGAGCGGCCGACAGTGCAGACGAGGATTGAGCACCATCAGACCCGTCACCGGCCCCGGTGGCGGGTGACTTCGAAGTAGGAGAGCGGTATGGAACTGCACGAGACCGAGGAACGGCGAGCGCTGCGCAAGGCCGTGTCCGAGATCGCCAAGGACTTCGGGCACGACTACTACGTGGCCAAGTCGCTCGGCGGGGAGAAGAGTTCGGAACTCTGGCAGGCCGTGGGCAAGCAGGGGTTCCTCGGGGTCAACATCGCCGAGCAGTACGGCGGCGGTGGCGGCGGCATCTACGACATGCAGATCGTCGGTGAGGAACTGGCCGCGGCCGGCTGCCCGCTGCTGATGACGGTGGTCTCCCCCACCATCTGCGGCACGATCATCGAGGCTTTCGGCAGCGACGAGCTAAAGGCGCGCTGGCTGCCGGGCATCGCCAGCGGCGAGATCATCATGGCGTTCGCGATCACCGAGCCGGATGCGGGCTCGAACTCTCACAACATCTCCACCCACGCCAAGCGCGTCGGTGGGGATTGGGTGCTCAACGGCACCAAGTACTACATTTCCGGCGTCGACGAGGCGGAGGCCATCCTGGTCGTCACCCGCACCGCGACCGACGACCGCGGCCGCGGACGGCTGAGCCTGCTGGTGGTCCCGACCGACGCGCCCGGGTTGACCAAGACCCTCATCCCGGTGCAGGCGGTGACACCGGAGAAGCAGTTCACGCTGTTCTTCGACGACGTGCGGGTGCCGGCCGAGAACCTGATCGGCGCGGAAAACGACGGTCTGCGTCAGGTGTTCATGGGCCTCAACCCCGAACGCATCATGGGCGCCGCCCTGGGCAACGGCATCGGCCGCTACGCGCTGGACAAGGCGTCGGCCTACGCGCGCGAGCGCAAGGTCTGGGACGTGCCGATCGGAGCCCACCAGGGCCTGTCCCACCCGCTTGCGCACGCCAAGATCCAGCTGGAGCTGGCCCGGCTGATGACCCAGCGGGCGGCCTCACTGCACGACGCCGGCGACCCCGGTTCCGCGGAGGCGTCGAACATGGCCAAATACGCTGCGGCGGAGGCCGGCATCCTGGCCCTCGACCAGGCGATCCAGACCCACGGCGGCAACGGGTTGGCCACCGAGTACGGGCTGGCCACTCTCTGGGGCCCGGTGCGGCTGATGCGCACCGCGCCGATCAGCCGAGAGATGATCCTCAACTATGTGGCTCAGCACAGCCTGAACCTGCCCCGCTCATACTGAGCATCCTTCATCCGTTCGTGTCCGCTTCGGTCTACAAGACGGACGGTGGTGATCGGTCGCCCGCCGGGGCCGGGTCCTGCCTTACCGAGCATTTGTCAACCAAAACTGCCGAGGAGGCAAATCAACATGGATCGCGGTATCGGTCAGTGGGTCACCAAACGGGCCTTCCTCAACGGGCAGCGCACGGCGTTCGTCTGCGGTGACACCAGCTTCACGTACTCCGACTTCGATCGGCGCACCAACCAGGTCGCTTCGAACCTGTTGCGTCTCGGCGTCCGCAAGGGGGACCGGGTGGCCATACTGCTGGTGAACTCGGTCGAGTTCATGGAGGTCCTCCTCGGCTGCGCGAAGATCGGCGCCATCACCATCCCGATCAACGTCCGACTCGCAGGCCCGGAGATCGGCTACATCCTCGCCGACTCCGGCGCCGACGTGTTCGTGTTCCACGAGCCGCTCGCGGCGGCGGCGGTCAGCGCGCTGGCCGAGCCGGGGGTCCGGGTCCGCCACACGGTCCGGGCCGGGGGCGCCCCGGCCGACGGCGAGATCGCCTACCCAGACCTGCTCTCCGGCGGCGCCCCCGAGCCTCTCGACAGCGACGTCGAGGGCCGCGACGCCGCGTTCATCATGTACACCTCGGGCACCACCGGCCGCCCGAAGGGCGCCATCCTCACCCACGACAACCTACTGTGGAACGCCATCAACGTGCTGGGCGCCGAACAAGGCCTGACCGGCAGCGACGTGACTGTTGCAGTCGCCCCCATGTTCCACATCGGCGGGCTCGGGGTACATACGCTGCCATTGCTCTACGTCGGCGGGACCAGCGTGATCCTCCCGTCGTTCAACCCGGTGAGCACGCTCAAGGCGATGGCCGAAAGCCGCGCCACCGTCCAGTTCATGGTGCCGGCGATGTGGTCGGCGCTGACCCAGGTGCCCGACTTCGACTCCTACGATCTCTCCGCGTTGCGTCTGGCCATGGGCGGCGGCGCACCGATGCCGCTGACTGTCATCGACTTCATGCAGCAACGTGGCGTCCCCTTCACCGAGGGATTTGGGATGACCGAGACTGCACCCATGGTCTCGGTCTTGGACGCCGCCAACATCACGACGCGGGCCGGATCAATCGGCCGGGTCGCCATGCACGTCGATGCCCGCATCGTGGACGCCGACGACCGGGACGTCCCGGCCGACACCGTCGGCGAACTCCTGGTGCGCGGACCCAACGTGTTCGTCGGGTACTGGATGAAGCCGGCGACCACCGCCGAGGCCTTCCGGGGCGGCTGGTTCCACACCGGCGACCTCGGCCGGATCGACGCCGACGGCTACATCACGCTCGTCGACCGCAAGAAGGACATGATCATCTCGGGCGGGGAAAATGTCTACCCCATCGAGGTCGAGCAGGTGCTGTTCCGTCACCCCGGTGTGCTCGACGCCGCGGTGGTCGGCGGTCCGGACGACAAGTGGGGTGAGCGCGTCGTCGCGGTGGTGGTGGCCGACCCAGCCGCCGAGCAGGAACCCAGCGCCGACGAACTGATCGCCTGGTGCCGCGAACGGCTGGCGCATTTCAAGTGCCCCCGCGAAGTGCACCTCCTTCCCGAGCTGCCCCGCAACGCCACCGGCAAGCTCCTCAAGACCGAGCTGCGCAAGCGATTCACCGGCGTCGAGGGCGGCGTCGTCCAGCGCTGAGGCACGACACCGGAGGCGGAGCGCGGGTTTGGGAAGTGTTGTCACGACGAGTAGCCACGGTCGCCGCTGCAAATAGCTGAAGATGTTAATCGTCGCTAACGTCTAGCGCGTGGCAAGACCACGCGCGCCACTTGTCGGATGTTCTTATCCTCGATCCACCGATGAATTGGCTGGTCGTGGGGTGTCGGAATGAGGAAAGTGCCCTCTGAGCTGCGATGATGAGTGTTCTCTACGCACTTATCGGCACAACTCGGAAAGGCACTTCCGGTGCAAGTGTCCCATAGGTTCGCCGCATCGTCGGCGGTCTTCGATGATGAGCGTCTGGTGTCGTGCGCAGGCCTGGTACCGGTGATGGCCCTTGCCGAGCAGACCGGACTGTCATCGTCATTGGCCGACAAAGTTCGGTTCAGCTGCGAGCGGGTCAAGTCCGGTGCGGCCAATCCGTCGCCGAAGCTGACCACGCTGATCGCCGGGATGTGCACCGGCGCGGACAGCATCGACGACCTCGACGTAGTTCGTAGCGGCGGGATGAAGACCCTGTTCGGCGAGGTGTACGCCCCGTCGACCATCGGAACCTTGTTGCGGGAGTTCACCTTCGGCCATGCCCGGCAACTGGAGTCGGTGCTCAGTGAGCACGTGGGCGCTCTGTGCGAGCGTGTCGATCTGTTGCCCGGCGCCGACGGGCGGGTGTTCATCGACATCGACTCACTGCTGCGCCCGGTCTACGGCCAGGCCAAACAAGGTGCGAGCTACGGCCACACCAAAATCGCCGGCAAGCAGATCCTGCGCAAGGGTCTTTCCCCGTTGGTGACCACCATCAGCACCGAACACTGCGCTCCGGTGATCACCGGAGCACGACTGCGGGCGGGCAAGACCAACTCGGGCAAAGGCGCGGCCCGCATGATCGCCCAAGCCGTCGCCACCGCCCGCGGCGCCGGTGTCACCGGGCGCATCCTGGTGCGCGGCGACTCGGCCTACGGCAACAGCAGCGTGGTCACCGCCTGCCGCCGCGCCGGTGCCCGGTTCTCGCTGGTGCTGACCAAGACCGCCGCAGTCGTCGCGGCCATCGCCGACATCAATGACACCGCGTGGATCCCGGTGTGCTATCCCGCCGCGATCCCGACACCGGTGCCTGGATCTCCGATGCCGAAGTCGCCGAAACCACCTGCACCGCTTTCAGTTCCACGAAGACTCCGATCACGGCACGGTTGATCGTGCGCCGGGTCAAAGACGCCCGATACCCCGACGCCCTGTTCCCGGTCTGGCGATATCACCCGTTCTTCACCGACACCGACGAACCCGTCGACGTCGCTGACATCACTCACCGCCGCCACGCGATCATCGAAACCGTGTTCGCCGACCTCATCGACGGACCCCTGGCCCACATGCCCTCGGGACGTTTCGGGGCGAACTCTGCCTGGATACTGTGCGCGGCCATCGCCCACAACCTGCAGCGCGCCGCCGGCATCCTGGCCGGCGGTGCACACGCGGTGGCTCGCGGCGCCACCCTGCGCCGACGCCTCATCACCATCCCGGCCCGACTGGCCCGCCCCCAACGCCGACCCATCCTGCACCTACCAGCCCACTGGCCGTGGGCGACGCACTGGCTCCGATTGTGGCGCAACACCATCGGCCACAGCCCGCCAGCAACCGCCCCCACCTGACCAATCCGCCGAAAGGCCACGACCGGAGCACACAGGAAAAAGCTGGACAGACCAGCCGATACCCCCTGCTCACAGCCAGCAAGCGACCACCAAACCATTCCAGCCTCAGCCACGACAGCTCATCGGTGGATCAAGGCTTATGCCTCCTGGTTGTCTGGGCCGACAAGTCGCAACCTGCGCCACGACTCGCCTGTCGCCTTGCGCGATGGGTGCTTGAGCGTGTCTGACGTCGATGAGCTTCGGTGAATGGGTTGCTTCAGCTCCGTACGGCGGCGATCGACGACTCCACTCGATCAGCCTGCCCGCAGCAGAGCCCCGCGGCAGCGTCGAAACATGAATCGAACTCGGATTATCAGGCCGGGCGGCGCCGGATCGTCGCGCTGACCATCCTCAGATTCGGCGTGTTCGTCAGTAGACGGCACAGTTACGCAGCAAGGGCGTTCGCGGGACACGAACGACTAGGACCGCCCCAAGGCTTGTGTTGGGTTCAGTGCTACTTCGCCGAGCCAATAGCACATCAGTAGGGCGACCTCGACGTCTAATCGTTCCGCGGCGATCGGGCGACCGCGGCGCTCGAGTGCTCGATTTACGCGATACTTGACGGTATTGGCGTGTATCTGCAATTCGTTGGCGGCGGCTTTGAAGCTGGAACCGGCACGCAAGAACACCCTCAACGTGTCTCGTAGACGCTGGTCCGATGCAGTGTTCTGAGCCAACGGGCCCAGCACATCGTAAATCCATTCCTTCAGAGTCGCGTCATCGGTCATCAGCATCGAGGCCAGGGCCACACCGGGATCTCGTGCAGCGACGATCCGGTGCCGTGAGGAGCCGTCGGCTGCCACCGCGACCACACGGGCCTGCTCAGCCTGTCGGTAGGTGCGGCGGAAGCCTTCAATCCCCGGAAGTGGTTCACCGACGGAAAGTCTTGGGCCGTCAGGTTGAGCCCGGACGAAGTCGCGCAGCTGCGATAAATAGTCCGACGGGCGGTGAACCGTCATCCATGCGCATCCGACGAGGCGGTCGATGGAGAAGTAGACCGATTGCTTCGCTCCAGTGGCGGAGACCGCGTGTTGCATGAAGCGCTCCATGGCGATGAACTCGTCGGTGTCGGCGCCCGCATCTCGGTCGAGCCATACCATGAGAGCCACATGCGTTGCGCCCAAGAAGTACCTCATAGCCGACGACGCTTCGGTCAGGTCTACGTCGCGTCCGTTGAGGATGTCTCGAATGGCTTGTGCACGCAAACTTCGTCGGCGCTCGTCCCACTCCGCGCGTTCAGTCTGATATGTCTCCAAGACCTGCTCAGACATCCAGTCGATGTAGCGGAAAGACACACGGGTGATGTGTTCAATGAGCGCCAATTTCTCCTCGGGCGGTAGGTCCGCGCTCCGAAGGCCAGCGATGATGAGGTTCAATCCATACTGGTGCCCGAGCCTGTATGCCCGCAGCAGCGCGTTGACGGGTACCTCGCGTTGCGCCATCCTCCGGGCGTGTTCAAGGGCGGCCGTCGGTGACTCCATGCGGTCGAACGGGATCGAGTGACGGACGACGGAGAACCAAGTGTCTACGTTCGCGGCGACGGTGTCACTCAGTAGCTCTTTGAGCTGTTGATCGGCAGCGAGTTCGGCAACTTGCTCAATCAGAAGGCCATGTATGGACTCGGGCAATTCTCTGACGAGGTCGCCGAGGTCTCGGAATAGGTGATGAACCGCGTGACCGGGGGTGTCTTGAACTTCGGATGAATCAAGCACAGCTGCGACCGTACTCGATTACTTGTCTTTGCGAGACAACAGACGCCCGCAGGTTCGACCCTTCGAGACATACCGATCGCGGATCCGGGTATCTACGCTGTTAAGGAGCGGTGAGCCACGTTTTACCATTTCAGCAGCCGAACGAGGCATTGCTGTGGGCCACGGCGAACGGATGCGCGTGAAGAGGAAGGCGGAGGCATGAGTTGTCTGCTCGCAATAACCTTGTTTGCGGCCTTCGCGGCCGGAGCAGCCCCATTGCGAGGAACGATCAGCACCGCCCTGGCCGCAATAGACGACTTTCTCGATCGTTTCGGCCACGAAGTTTCCGGAACTGCTCATGCGAAGGAACGCCCGCCGCTCTGACGAGGTGGTCGAATCGGGCGCCGGATATGCCCGCCCGCCTCCCGCATACCGAAGCTGAAGCCTGGATAGCAGTAGGCTGTCCTCTGGACTCGCCCCCGGCCGTCGACTGACTCCAAGATCCCAACAGCAGCGCCGATCTGATCCGGGTCGCCCCGGCGGCGGGTGTGTTCGTCAAGGTGTGCGGGCACTGGTTCGGAGAACTCCGACCGCTCGATCCGACCTGGACAGCGCCCACCAGCAAAATGCTTCGGTTCGAATGATAATTCGGCCCAGGCGATGGTCGAACCATACGGTTTGGCATCGCTGCCTTCGGATGCGCCGATACTGCGCCGCCGGGGTTCCGTTCATGGAGGTAGTTCTGACACCTCGACAACGAACCAGAGTGGCCGGGCCGCGGCCATCGCAGGGCCCTGAAAGACGCTCAGTCCGACGAGTCGTTCAGCGTGCGGTCGAGAAAATCTGCGACTGCCGAAGTGAAGGCGTCGTTGTCGTCGCCCGCAACCATGTGGCCCGTGCCCGAAACGTCGACAGCCTCGGCGTGCGGTACGACTTCGAGGAACTCCTCGACCGACTGCTGCGACGTCACGTCGGAGTGAACGCCGCGAATGAGAAGCGTTGGTGCTCGCACGCGGCGGGCCCCTTCGATGAGAAGGTCGCTTATGGCGCCGAATTCTTTGGCACCAGTTGCTGGGTCGCCCTGCAGGAACTCGAAGTTGGAAGCTATGAACGCCGGATCCCATCGCCAGATCCACCGACCGTCGTCGCGCTGCTGCAAGACCTTTCGGAGACCGTCCAAGTTCTTGGGCCGAGCGCGATGCCGGTTGTACTGGGCAATGACGTCCGCGGCCGCGTCGAGCGTATCGAATCCGTCGGGATGGGCGCCCATGAAAGACACGACGCGGCGTGCTCCGTGAAACTCCATTCGCGGAGTTATGTCGACCAGTACGACGGCTCCCCACAGATCGGCAGGCGCCACCAAATGCGTTCCCAACACCGTCATGCCGCCCAAGGATGCGCCAACGACAGCTGGCGGGCGGCCATCGCTGGCATATCGGCGAATCGACAGCAGGTCGGATGCAAGTCGGTCGAGATCGTATCGACCATCGGGGTCCCACTCGCTGTCGCCGTGACCGCGGGCGTCGTAAGCGACGACGGTATACCCGCGCGCGTGTAAGCGGCGCGCGGTAGTCGCCCAGGCATGGCGGTTCTGTCCACCGCCGTGCAGCAGTATGACGACCGCGCGGGCGGATTCGTGTCGGTAGACATCGGCTGCAAGGGCGGTTCCGTCTTCGTTGCGGACGCGCTCGAACGTTGAGGTCATTTGCTGTGTCCTCGATGGTCGCCTTGGGCAGCGTTCTCGTTCCGCGACCGGATCACGAGGCGCTCTGGGCGACGACGGTCACTGTTCCCTGTGCGGCGCATACCGGGCGTCCCGTATTGGTGATGTCGATCCTGGCGACGCCGCTACGCTTCCCCAGCGCGATGATGTCGGCGACCGCAACGCAGACTCCACTGGACACCGGACGTAGGAGGTTCAGTTTGAATTCGGTTGTGGCCACCCATGACCCAGGTGGGATCACCGGATAGAACACCACGCCCAAGCAGTGGTCGACCATCGCTGACAGGCATCCGCCATGCAGAGTGCCGAAAGGAGTCAACAAATCGGCTCGGGCGTCCATTTCCACTACCAGTCTCCCGGCGGAGAACTCGATGTGGCGGAAGTCCAAGTACTTGGCGAGCCCTCCCGAGGTTCCCCCCGCGTGCTGGAGCTCCTCGGCTATTTGCTTGTTGAACTGGGGGAAGTCCATGGTCAGCGCCTCGTTTCGTTCAGCGATACCGATGCCATCGCTGAGACACTACTCCGCAGTTGTCGCAGCAATGCAACTGTGAGTGTCGGCCAGTAGCGCGGGAAGCAGGAATCGGCGCAAGAAAGCATCGATTCCTTCGGGGCTGCGGTGCCGGGGGCCGCGAACCGCGAGCAAGCTGAGGATGATGCGCAAAATCCATTCGGCGGCGTCATCGACCGAAACGCCGGCTTCGAGTTGATGCCAGTGTGCGGCGAACACGGGTCGCAGAAACTCGGCGACGAGTTCGAACAGCGCCACCGACGTTCCCTCGGCCAGTCCCACGCCGGCGAGTTCATCGTCGCTGGCGAAGAGCATGCCGATTATCGGTTCGCGGCGTGCCGCGCGCACCGTGACTGCAACGAAGTCCAATATGGCAGAGCCCAAGTCGGTGTGCGCCAAGATCCGTCCGCTGGTGCGGTGCAGGTAGCGTTCCGCTGCGCGGACGATGACACCGGATACGACGGATTCGCGACTAGCGAAGTAGCGATAGACCGTGGCGCGCGATACGCCCGCATGCCTGGCGATATCCTCCATCGTGGTGCCCGACAGCCCCTTGCCTTGCAGGCACGTTTCGGCGGCGTCGAGTAGGCGATCGCGCGCCATATCGCGGTTTCGCCCAGGAGTCGCGTCGCCCCGCCGCAACGATCTCTTCGTCACGGGTACGAGTATGCCCTGTCAAGGGACCCGCTCTGTCGAACACCCGCGGTTGTCGCATGGAAACGGATGTGACAATATCGCAGTCGTGTCGCATAGAAGACCTCGACGATGAGCGTGATCTGACCGTTGGCCATCCCACCACGCACTCCGGTTGTCGTCGGCGTCGGTGAACTGACACATCGCGGTGAAGGCACCGTCGATCCCATCGATTTGGCCGCCGAGGCCGCGCGTCGAGCGCTGCATGATGCTTCGGCCGCGATCGGGCATCGCATCGATACCGTGGCGACGCCCGGAATCTTGATGATCCCACGCGACAACCCCGCGTCGAGGATTGCCGAAGCGACTGGGCTGACGCCGGATCATCGCATCAGTTGTCCGGTCGGCGGCAACACCCCCCAGTATCTGGTCGAGGTCCTCGGCCGCCGCATTTGGCGCGGCGTCAGCGACGGGGCTCTGATCGTCGGAGCGGAAAGCGGCGCGTCAGCACGCAAAGTCGCATCCGGTAGCGCACTTTTGGAGCCCAAACCCATCGCAGCACAGGACGAGTCACTCGGTGACACCCGCCCGGGACTGAGCGAAGCCGAGGTGGGCGCCGGGTTACATTGGCCGCACGAGGTGTACCCGATCTTCGAATCCGCGATCGCGGCCCGATCAGGCCGCACATTCGACGAACAGCGCCGCTGGCTGGGTGACTTGATGGCTCCGTTCACGGTTGAGGCGTCCCGACATCTCGAGCAGGCCTGGTTTCCGCGTGCCCGTAGCGCAGACGAGCTCAGCACGGTCTCCCCGGCTAACCGGATGGTGTGCGAGCCGTATCCGAAGCTGCTCAACAGCATCATCGCCGTGGATATGGCTGCCGCTTTCGTGATCATGGCCGCCGAAGTCGCCGAGGAACTCGGAGTGCCCAGTGATCGTTGGGTCTTCCCGTGGTCGTCGGCCACATGCAACGACGTGTATTTCCCGGTTCAGCGGCCTGATCTGGGTCGTTCCGCCGGAATAAGGGCCGCCGGCAAGGCGGTATTGGCGGCCAGTGGACTTCACATCGACGACATTAGATGGTTTGATTTCTACTCTTGCTTTCCTTCCGCGGTCGAGGCGGCGATCGACGCCTTGGATCTCGACCCGGCGGATGACCGCGGGTTCACGGTGACCGGCGGACTGCCCTACCACGGAGGGCCGGGTAACAACTATGTCAGCCATTCGATCGTCGAGATGGTGCGACGCTGCAGGAGCGACCCGGACGCCGTCGGGCTCGTGTCCGGACTGGGCTGGTACATCACAAAGCACTCGCTGGGTCTGTGGTCGGCGACTCCACCGCCAACGGGATGGCAGACTCCGGACATGGCCGATGCGCAGTCTGCGATCGACGGCACCTCCCTCCCGGTCGCTTCTCCCGCCGACGCATCCGGAGAGGCGACCATAGATGGATACACGGTCGTGCACGACCGTGACCAAGGCCCCTCCTGGGTGCCGATTTTCGCGCGCATGACCGACGGCCGCCGCGTCGCGGCGCGCAGTGACGATGCCGAGGTGGCGGTGGCAATGTCACGAGACATGTGCGTCGGACACCAAGTCGCCGTGCGGCAGGCGGACGGACACGTCGAATTCGAACTGTCGTGAACGCCGACGCGCTCGTGCTGACCAAGCCGCGCACCCTTGAACGGCGGCATCTTCCGGTGCCGCGCATCGACGACGAGTCCGGTCTCCTGCGGATCGAGGCGTGCGGGCTCTGCGGAACCGACCACGAGCAGTTCAGCGGACACCTGCCGACGGGGTTCGCCTTCATCCCCGGACACGAGATCATCGGCGTCATCGAGGGAATCGGTGACGCCGCGCGCGAGCGTTGGGGCGTCTCGGTGGGTCAGCGAGTCGCCGTCGAGGTGTTCCGATCGTGTCGGGAGTGCGACTCGTGCGGCCGCGGCGAGTATCGCAGGTGCTCGAGCAACGGCCTCGCCACCATGTTCGGCTTCGTCGACGTGAACATCCCGCCCGGCCTGTGGGGAGGCTATGCAACCCACCTGCATCTGCCGTTCGATTCCATGCCGTTGCCGGTCCCGGACGGACTCGACCCGATCGTCGCGACGTTGTTCAATCCGCTTGGGGCAGGGATCAAATGGGCTGCCATGTTGCCCGAGACAAGCCCGGGCGACGTCGTCGCGGTCCTCGGACCAGGGATCCGCGGGATTTGTGCTGCCGTAGCCGCCAAGGAGGCCGGAGCGGCATTCGTCGCGATGACCGGGGTCGGCCCTCGCGACCGAACTCGGCTAGCCGCAGCCCACCAGTTCGGCGTGGACCTGACCATCGACGTCACCGAAGACGACCCGGCGCAGGCCCTGCAAATGGCGACCGGCCGGCTCGCAGATGTCGTCGTCGACGTCACCGCGAAGGCGCCAGCCGCATTCGCGGACGCCGTCGGACTCGCGCAGCCCGGCGGACGCGTGGTGGTCGCGGGCACACGCGGCGGCGGCGGAGCGCCGGGCTTCGAGCCAGACCTGCTCGTATTCAAGGAACTACGCATCTTCGGTTCGTTGGGGGTCGACTACCCCGCCTACCAGAGCGCCATCGAGCTGCTGGTCTCTAGGCGTTGGCCCTTCGAAGAATTGCACCGCGAGATCACCGGTTTCGCCGGCCTGCCCGGGCTGCTCGACCTTCTGGCCGGCAACGAGCCGGACCGGGTCCCCGCTCTGCACAACGTCTTTGTGCCGATCGCCTGACAGCGCCAACTAGCGCCCAACCGGAAGGATCCACCGTGAGCAGCCAAAGCCGGGTTGACATGCTTGCCCTGACAGATGCCCGCGAGCGCGCCGCTCAATGCGGGATTCCGGACGCCATGGCTGAACTGTCTGTTTTCAGGATCGCGCTTCATCAGCCCCCTGTAGCCGTCGCATTGCATGGAATGCTGGAGGCGTTGCTGTGGAAAGGCGCGCTGGATGCGCGGCTACGGGAGCTGATCATCATGCGAATCGGCTGGGTCACTGATTCGGTCTATGAGTGGACGCAACACTGGAGGGTTGCCCGCTTGCTCGATGTGCCCGAACGCGACCTGCTCGGGGTGCGCGACTGGCAGAACGCCGGCCACTTCGGCGAAGCCGAGCGGGCGGTACTGGCGGCGACAGACGAGACGTTGCGTGACGGCACCATCTCGGATGAAACCTGGGCTGAGTGTCAGCGCGCGTTGCACGGGGACCCGGCCGTCCTCGTCGAACTCGTCGCCGCGATCGGGAATTGGAGATTGTTCTCAGCGCTGCTGCGGTCCTTGCACGTGCCGCTAGAAGACGGCCTCGAAGGATGGCCCCCTGACGGAGTTCGACCCTCCGTTGACTGAAGGGTGATCGGCTCGCCATGTCGACTCCGTGCTATGACTCTGCCCCTAGCACCTGTTGGTCGGGATCTGACGATGTCGAACGGTCGGGCGGTTGCATCTGCAGACGGCGATTCCACCACCGAGGATTGCGCCGGGCCTGAAGACTGAGCCGACGGAATTCCATCCGCTGCAGTCGAAGGAGAACTGGAACACCCAGCAGCGGGACGATCGCACCACGGACCGCACCTCGGCGACCATTCTCCAGCAATCCGGCTACAGCACTGAGCCCCGAAATGTAAAGAATACCGTTGTAAGGCACCAGGATTGGGCCGCATAGTCCTTCGCACTCGGACAGGCTTGGCACACCAAATCTCCAGCGCTTCGGCCAGTGTATGAAGTGAGCCAACACGGTCGTCAGGAACAGGCCGTTCACAACACCGAGGACAGCCTCGTGACGCTTATCGGCACGTTCCGCCATGCGAAGTACTACTGCGGTGCTCATGCCCCAACCCGTCGCTGCCGGCACCGGACCAATCACCGACGCGAACGGCATCGCAACTCCGGACAGCAATTCGTAGAAGACATGCGCGCTCGCTGACACGGCGCCAACTTGTGTGCAGATTTGCCGGGACGTCTTCGGACGCTGACGGGACGGCGGTAATGGCCCTTCCGCCCGCATCAGCGGAATGCCTGAACGCGCGATGCGGCCACGGCGCAACGCACTTCTTCGTGAAGAGGTCGTTCCATATGGCGGCTTTCACCACAAAAGTACTTGTCGACCTACACGTTACTCCGTAGCTGTTGGCCGCCATCGGCGTCGAAGAGTTCCTTGGTCCAACGTTCGAGGATTTCTGCGCTATCCCAGTCGTCGGGATGGAACCCGGCGTGGGTGTAGGAACGGAAGCGCTCAATCGCTGCTCGGCTGAACAGCGGGTTATGACGGAAGGCTCGAAGGCTGCGCAGCAACCGCACCGGGTTGTAGGCGGCACGATCGCCGGCCAGAGAGCGGGTGGTCTGGATGACCAACTCGGTGAACAATAGGAGACTGGCGATCCGCATTCCCCAGACCCTGGTGCGTTCGCTTCCACCGACCGTCTCGTAGACATCGAAAGCGACGGCCTTGTGCTCGCATTCCTCCAGTGCGTGCCAAAGCAGAATCGGCCGCACCTCGGTGTAGCCGATCAGTTCTTGAGCTTCGTCGCTGGTGAGAATGATCTCGGCGAATGTCGCCGTGTAGTGCTCGAGGGCTGCCGTCACAGCCAGGCGCATCTTGGGAGAAAAACGCTTCTCGAGTCGGCCAACCAACTTCTTGATATGCCGATCGATCCCCTCGGTGGGATAGCCCATCGCTTGAAGGCGATCGTTGAGCAGCCGATGCTGGTGCCGGTGGGTGGCCTCTTGAGCGATGAATCCCTTGACCGCCTCCTTCAGGTCAGCGTCGCTGATGTGGTCCCGGTACTCGCGGACTGACCGGATGAAGAAGTCTTCGCCTTCGGGGAACGTGGCCGACAAGGTGGACACAAAGTGGCTCATCACCAAGTCGCCATCGACGAAGTGCTGCCGACTGGTCTCAGCAGGCATGTCGAATCGGACACGGCGGGGCTTCGGGACGACCCGCGTGGTGGGCCGTGTGGACGAATCGTCGCTCATGTTGTTCTCCTGTTGTCATGGGCACTGATGATCTGACTTTACGCCTAGTCAGAATTAGATGGCAAGCTATGCGTTGTGCGATCGGTGCGGGTGTACAGCGGGATGTCCGCCGAGGAGCGTCACCGGAACAGGCGCACGCGTCTCATCGAGGCCGCGATGGAGTTGATCGGCACGCACGGCGTTGCCGCCGCCACGGTGACTGCCGTATGCGCTGAGTCCGGCGTGACGTCACGCTACTTCTATCAGCATTTCCCTGACAGAGACGCCCTCTTGCGAGCTGTCTACCAGCAGCTCTACGCAACCTTCCAGGAGGTGATAGTTGACGCGATCCCCGATGCCGGCGCCCCACCCGAGGTGCTCGCGTACGCGCCGATCCGCGGGCTGGTCAGCATGATCAACAATGATCCTCGACTGGGTCGGATCTTGTTCGTGGAATCTGCAACGGAGCCGCTGCTTCGGGAGTTACGCAGCGACATGATGACCGGTTTCACCGACCTCGTATTGCGTGAGGCCAGACTTCACCTTGACATCGCCGACTCCGCAGTGGGCGTTGCCCATTTGGCCTCGACATTGGGTGTGGGTGGGTTATTCGAAGTCTTGCGCCGCTGGCTCGACGGAGAACTCGAGTTCACCACCGATGAACTCGTTCAGCACTGCGCAGGTTTCCTGGGCAGCCTCGGCAGCTATGTGCTGCTGCAGAACGCAGTCGAGTCGGCCACGACCAAAGCCAAACCTCAGAGTTAGCTTCTGGCGCCTCCCGGCCGCGCTTCGCGAATGTCGAGGTGCCTCCGCTTGCTTCATTCCGGACTGAACACATGAACGCCGCTGTACAACATTAGAGGCCAGCGTCGTCGACCAAATAACGTTCGGCGAGCGTCTCGGCAAGCCGACTCGTGTGCTCCACGATCTCCCCCTGGATGACGTCAAGCAAACCTGCATGCCATGCGGTGATCAATTCGACGAAGCCACCAACGGCCACCAGTGTGTCCATCCGAAGGGCGGTTTCATCGGCTTCCGGCCTCAGGTGTGGCTCACTGGCTGCGATCACCAGGTGTGTCGCCTCCTGCAGTGCGACAGCGCGCCGATCCTGAAGCGGGGAACTGCCCACGTGTTGAGCCAGTAGAATCTTCGCCCTGCCCGGATCCTCTGCAATCCGGTCGACCACCGCGGCGATGGTCACGCGGATGGTCTCCATCGGCGGCTGCCCGATGCGTTCTGCGAGCGTCGCAGAAACCTCACCGAGCATCTCGTTGCGCACGCCGTCCCATGCAGCGACAAGTAACTCGTCGCGGGTCTTGAAGTCTTCGTAGAAGTAACGGTCGTTCAGGCCGGTTTTGGCGCACACTCCTCTCATCGTGACTGCTGCCCAACCGCTTTCACTCCAGATTTCCGTCGCGGCATCAATGAGGCGCTGACGGCGCTCCGCCCGGCGTTCAGCACCGGTACGCCCGCCCCATCTCTTCGACCGCGTCCGCACATGTCCATCTTGGCAAGCCACAGTAGGTCGCAACACTTTGGTAGCATCCGCCCCCAATGGGGGCGCGTGCCACCATAGGACTCCGCGGAGGGCAGCGATTGACGATCAGAACGCTCAAACTTCGAGTTCTCAGAGACGTGGCAGCGGCTGTCGTCATTCCCGCCCCCAGCAGTGATCGTGCGGCACTGGCGACGGTGGCGGTAGGAGGCGCCCTGCACGCCGTGCAGGTATTCGCGGCCGACTGGCCCGCCGCAATCCCGTAGGGAGTCGACTCATGACGCTCTTGAGCGAGGCCCCCACCGGTCGCCGTCACCACTTGCACTACGTGCGGTAGCGTACCGATACCGGCAGTATCGCTACCAGTGGAGGCCAAGTGACCGACGGCAGTGCAGATGCCCCAAGCCAGGCCAAGCGGCCTGGTCGGCGCGCCAACGGATCCACCGACCCGGCCGACACTCGCGAGTACAGCGAACGGTTGGCGACCCTGGCCCGGTTCACCCTCCGACACAAAGCGCTCGTCATCGGGGTATGGCTAGGCGCCGCGGTGGTTCTCGCGCTGCTGTTCCCACAGCTGGAAACCGTGGTGCGCCAACAGTCGGTGGACCTCATTCCTCGCGACGCCCCGTCCTTGCAGACGGTTGACCGCATGAGCGCCGCGTTCGGCGAAGAAGGCTCGAAAACCATGGTGTTCGTCGCCATGGAAGACCCCACTGGCTTGACTCCAACTGCACGGCAGCGCTACGGCGAACTCGTGCGCCGGTTGCAGGCCGAGGGCGACCACGTCCTGCTGGTGCAGGACCTGCTGGCCGATCCGATTACCGAAGCTCAGGCAGTCAGCGCCGACCGCAAAGCCTGGTATCTGCCCGTCGGTGTCACCGGCACCCTCGGAGACCCCACGGCAGCCGAATCCTTGAACGCGGTGCGCGACATCGCCGCGGAGGTGTTCACCGGATCGACCACGACCGTCCAAGTGACGGGACCACCGGCGACCTTCAGCGACATGATCGCCTCCGCCGAGCACGACCTGCTGTTGATCTCGATCGCTACCGCCGGCGTGATCGCCCTGATCTTGCTGATCGTCTACCGGTCAGTGTTCACCGCGCTGTTGCCACTGCTGGTAATCGGGTTGAGCCTGGCGGTTGGGCGCGGCGTGCTATCCGCCCTCGGCGAGATGGGCATGCCGGTCTCCCAGTTCACCGTCGCATTCATGACGGCGATCCTGCTCGGCGCCGGAACTGATTACACAGTTTTTCTGATCAGCCGGTACCACGAGCAGCGCCGCGCCCAAGTACCCGCCGATCAGGCGATCATCCACGCCACCGCCAGCATCGGGCGCGTCATCCTGGCGTCCGCCGCCACCGTGGCACTCGCGTTCTTGGCCATGGTCTTCGCGCGGCTCAGCGTCTTCGCCGCCCTGGGCCCCGCGTGTGCCATCGCCGTGCTGTTCGGATTTCTGGCGACCGTCACCCTGCTGCCACCCGTGCTGTCGCTAGCCGCCAAACGCGGCATCGGTGAACCCAAATCCGATCGCACCCGCCGCTACTGGAACAGCGTCGCCGTCGCCGTGGTCCGCCGTCCGGTGCCACTGCTGATCGTCAGCCTGGCCATCCTGCTCGCCCTGTCGGCAGCCGCTGCGACCATCAAAATCAGCTACGACGACCGCAAGGGACAACCAGACACCACGGCCAGCAACCAGGGCTACCAACTTCTGGACCGCCACTTCCGCAAGGACGTCGTCATCAGCGAGTTCCTCGTCGTAGAGAACCCGACCGACATGCGGACCGGGAGGGGGCTGGCCGATCTCGACGAGATGGCCTCTCGCGTCTCCCAGATCCCCGGCGTCACCAGGGTGTCCGGAGTCACCCGCCCCACCGGGGAGCGCCTCGACCAAGCAGAACTGGCCTGGCAGAACGGCCAGATCGGCGAGAAAATGGCCGGCGCGGTCGCCGAGGGCAACTCACGCAAGGACGACCTCGCCAAACTCACCGGCGGCGCCGACCAGCTCGCCGACGGCCTCGCCCAACTCGATGGCACGGTGCGCACCGCCCTCGCGCCACTGGCCGGAATCCTCACCCAAGCTCAATCCGCGGGAACTCAGGTCAACCAGTTCCGCCCACTGCTGCAACAACTTTCCGCCACCGCCCCCGCCGTCGACCAAGCCATCCAATCCGGCCCAGGACTGCGACCGCTGGCCAACCAGGCGCAGAACGCGATCACCCAGCTCGATCCACTCGTGGGCGCGCTCAACACCTCACCGTGGTGTGCCGCCACCCCGCAGTGCGCCCAAATTCGTGACCAGGTGAAGATTTTGGTCAGCCTGCGCGACAGCGGATTCTTCGACCAGATCGCCGACCTCGGGGACCGCTACGATCCCGCGACCAATGCCACCGTTGGTGGCACCCTCTCCAACGTCCAGAACGCAGTCGCCTCGCTGGACAAGGCATTCGGAGCCCTCGGTGACCCCGCCGACCTAGCCACCAATCTCCGCCGATTGCAGGAGGGAATCGGACAGCTCGCCTCCGGCGCTCAAGCACTCGCGACCGGTGTCCGCACCCTCGCCGACAGCAACATCGAAATGCTGTCCGGTATGAGCCAGATCGCCACCCAACTACAGAATTCCTCACGCGCAGCGGCGGACTCCGACTCCTCGAGCGGTTTCTACTTGCCCGCTAATGCATTCGAGAACCGGCAATTCACCGATGTTGCCAAGCAATTCCTCTCACCGGACGGCAAGACCGCGCGGTTCATGATCGAAAGCAGCCACGACCCTTACAGCGTCGAAGCCATGGAGCTCGCCAGCCGCATCACCGACACCGCCAACACCGCACGACCCAACACGTCGCTCGCCGACGCCACCGTATCCGTCGCCGGCTTCCCCGCCGTCAACTCCGATATCCAACGATTCCTATGGGCCGACTTCGCACAACTGGCCGTCGCCACCATAATCATCGTCGGCGTCATCCTGGTCCTACTGCTGCGCGCACTCCTGGCACCGCTCTACCTCTTAGGCACCGTCGTGCTCAACTACCTCGCCTCGCTCGGCATCGGCGTTGTGGTATTCCAATGGGGACTGGGCTACGAAATCGCTTGGCCCGTACCATTACTGGCATTCATCATCCTCGTCGCCGTCGGCGCCGACTACAACATGCTGCTCGTCTCACGGCTCCGCGAAGAATCCGGGACCAACATCCGCGTCGGCGTCCTGCGCACCGTGGCAAACACCGGAGCCGTCATCACCTCAGCTGGTCTGATATTCGCCGCCAGCATGTTCGGCCTCATGGTCGGCTCAGTCGCAATCATGATCCAAGCCGGCCTCATCATCGGCTTCGGATTGCTGCTCGATACCTTCCTCGTGCGCACCCTCACCGTGCCCGCCATCGCCACACTTCTACGCGAAGCCAGCTGGTGGCCTTCCAAAGCAACGCGGACCCCAGTAGCTGACACCGCCACGCAGAAATAAGGAGCAACGCACTACTAGTGGAAGCGAGGAATGCGAGGAACGCGAGGTCCATTCGCAGACGTGATCTTTGGTTGCGGATCCGTCGTGATCTGGTGTTGCAAGCCCGTCGAGTAAGCGTCCAAACTGACATCCTGATTTCAAGGTTCCCGCTCTCGGTAAATCAAAGGCGGCCTTGACCACCAAGGTGTCTCAGTCCGCAGGCAGTCCGCAGTAGATTTTCGCGACTCCTGCGCGCGCCAACCCACCCAATGCAGCTGAGCTGGGAAAACTTACGCGGGCCAACGTACCCAACGTCATCAAAACCCCAGGTGGCGTGGTTCGGGACGAAGAGGTCGTGGGTTCGAATCCCGCCACCCCGACTCGCGTAATCGCAGCTAAGAGACCCTGACCGGTTATCCAGGTCGGGGTCTTTTTGCTTTCGGCGGCCGCCGAATGCACCTCGTCGCCGCGGGGCCCGGCGTTCACTGCTTAGCCCTGCGCAGAGTGGGCACCCTCAGACCCGCCCCTCTGTCAGGAGACCCCATGTCCTCAGCACTGTCCGACGACGCCAAGAAGATGCTGTCCAAGCCCAACCCCGCCGTCATCTGCACGGTCCGCAGCGACGGCCATCCGGTCTCCGCGGCGACCTGGTACCTGTTGCGCGACGACGACCGCGTGCTGGTCAACATGGATGTCGGCCGCAAGCGGCTGGCGCACCTGCGTAAGGATCCGCGCGTCTCGCTGACGGTCATCGACGAATCCGACTGGTACACCCACGTCACCGTCATCGGGCATGTCGTCGACATCTACGACGACGCCGGACTGGCCGACATCGACGCGCTGTCGCGCCACTACCAGGGCAAGGAGTACCCGACCCGGGACCGGGCCCGGGTCAGCGCGCTCATCGCCGTCGACCGGGTGCACGGCTGGGGCGCCCAGAAGAACAACGATCAGCCCGACGGCAGCGAGTGAGGACGGCGCCGGGTTGTCAGCGCGGCGATCGCACGCCAAGCTGAGAGCCATGGCGCGCTGGTACACACTCTCACCCGCGGATGCCGCACTGTTCGACACCGCCCCGCATGTCTTCCGTTACGAGAAGCATTACGCCGCAACCCCCGAGCAGGTGTGGGAGTCGTTGCAGTCTGATGCGTCGCTGTCGGCGTGGGGGCCGACGGTGACATCGCTGACCTGGACCTGTCCGCGCCCGTTCGGCGTCGGCGCCACCCGCGAGGTGGGCCTGGGCCCGGCCCGCGTGCACGAGCGGTTCTTCCGGTGGGACGAGGGCCGCGGATATTCGTTCTACGTCTACGAGTCCAACGCCCCGCTGTTCAAGCGTTTCGCAGAGGACTATGCGGTGGCGCCCGACGGTGCGGGCACCCGGTTCACCTGGACGGTCGCCGTGGAACCGGTGACGGCCCTGCGGCTGCCGTTCATGGTGATCGCCCCCGTGGTGAAGGCGGGTTTCGGCCGGCTGGCCTCCGACGGAGAGAAGTACTTCGCCACCCGATAGGGTCGGCACCTGATGACAGGTGTCAAGAGCTGGATTGCTCAATTGCTGGAGTTCGATCGTGACGGTGACACCTTCGTGGCGACACCACCACCCGCCGGTCCGGTCCCGCGCCTCTTCGGTGGGCTGATCGCCGCGCAGTCCCTGGGTGCGGCCGGCGCGACCGTCGATCCGGCCAAACTGCCGCAGTCGCTGCACCTGTACTTCGTCCGTGGCGGCCGTTACGGCGTGGATGTCGAATTCCGCGTCGAACGCACCCGCGACGGCCGTTCCTTCGACAC
Organism: Mycobacterium sp.; assembly: GCA_016197405.1. GTDB lineage: Bacteria > Actinomycetota > Actinomycetes > Mycobacteriales > Mycobacteriaceae > Mycobacterium. The sequence goes on along the minus strand of JACPVR010000004.1, from coordinate 79,467 downwards.
CCGGCGGGTCACCGCGGTACAGGAGGGCGCGGTGATCATGGAGATGATCGCCTCCTTCCACCAGCCCGAACCCGGCGCCGACGAACACCCACGACCGCAGCCGTCACTGCGAATCGAGGACGCCATGGCCAAGGAACCCGATCTCGAATACGCCGATCGGTTCGAGATCATGACCCGGCCCGATGACGGCTCGGTCTTCGCGATTCCACCGTTCTGGATCCGCACCCGCGAGCAGATCGAGGACGACGCGTTGATCCGGTCGTGCACGCTGGCGTTCATGTCCGATTTCGGCCCGGTTCCGGTGGCCCGGCCAAGCGGGGTGCCGCTGCAACCCGGGGCCGGGTATGCCGCCAGCCTCGACCACTCGGTGTGGTTCCACCGGCCGTTCGTGCCGCACTCCTGGCACCGCTACGAGGTCAGCTCGCTCAACAGCAGCGACTCGCGCGGCCTGGTGAACGGATCGCTGTATGCCGATGACGGCGCACTGATCGCCAGCACCAGCCAAGAAGCCCTGTGGCGAATTTGAGATGCGCGCCACAGGATTTGACCAACGTCAAGATCAACCGAGAAGATTCTCGCCGTGCCGCACCGAAGTGAAGCCGACGCTCTCGCCGAGATCGAGAATCGCCTGATTGCCGAGTTTCCCGGGCTACACCCCGACGAGATCCGAAATGCGTTGGCACAGGCCAACTCCGGCTTCAGCGACAGCCGCATCCGGGACTTCGTTCCACTACTGGTCGAGCGTCGGGCTCGCACCTTGCTGTCGGCGCAAGACGTCGCCGCCGGCAAGTGATTTCGCGAATTCGGTTGCGCTGACGCGGCCGACAAATTCGGTGTGCGCGTGCGCTACAACCGGTCCCGCACCGCCGCGGAGATCCGCGCTCCGTCGGCCTTGCCCTCGGCGATGGCCTGCGCGGCCTTCATGACCTGACCCATCTGCTTTTGCCCCGGGCGTTCGCCGATGGCCTCGGCAACCTGGGCGATGGCGGTGTTCACCACATGAGCCAGTTCGTCGTCGTTGAGTTGGGTCGGCAGGTAGTCGTCGATGACGCTGGCCTCGGCGCGCTCGTTGGCGGCCAGCTCGCCGCGCCCGTTGGTGATGAATATCTGGGCGGCCTCGCCGCGCTTCTTCGACTCCCGGGCGAGCACCTTGAGCACCTCGTCATCGGTGAGATCGCGCGAGACCTTGCCGGAGACCTCTTCGGTCTGGATCGCTGCGAGCACCATGCGCAGGGTCGCGGTGCGCAGCTTGTCCTGAGCCTTCATCGCATCGGTGAGATCGGACCGCAGCCGGTCCTTGAGTTGCGCCATACCTGAAACGCTACGCGCTCGGGCACCGGCGCCACGCCCGATCACTGTTAAGCCGATGACGTTGTCAATTGCCCGGCTGATCGACAGGATGGGCAGCATGAGCAACCACGACGGGGGTGTTGCCCGATGACCATGCCGCCGACCGGACCGGGCTGGCCACCCCAGGGCTACCCGCCTCCCGAGGGCTATCCGCCGCCGCAGGGTTACGCCCCGCAGGGGTACCCGCCGCCGCACGGCTACCCCCCGGCACAGGGCTACCCGCCGCAGGCCGCACCGGGATACCCGCCGCCCGGCTACCCACCCCCGGGGTATCCACCGCCGGGTTACCCACAGGGTGGCTATCCTCCGCCCGGTTACCCACCACCGGGTTATCCACCGCCGGGCTACCCCGGTGCCGGATACCCGCAGCCGATGGCGTTGGAGCCCGGCATCATTCCGCTCCGGCCGTTGACGCTCAGCGATATCTTCAACGGCGCGATCCGCTATATCCGCGCCAATCCCAAGACGACGCTGGGCCTGACCGCCGTCGTCGTCATCGTCACCCAGGTCATCGCACTGCTGGTGCAGATCGGGCCGCTCGCGGCGACCGGGCAGCTCGACGCGCTGCGCGGCGGTGCGTCCGATTCGACTGAGGCGCTGATACTTTCGGGCGTCTCTTCGTTCGCCGGTGCCCTCATGCAGGGCCTGGCCGCGATAATCCTGAGCGGAATGCTGACCGTCGTGGTGGGCCGCGCGGTGTTCGGATCCTCGATCACCGTGAACGAAACCTGGTCCCGCATCCGCGGGCGGCTGCTGCCACTGCTCGGTGTCACCCTGCTGGAAGCCCTGGCAATCGTGGTTTTCGTGGCCGCAGTCGCACTGGTGATCTTCGGGGTGGCCATGTCCGCGGACGGATTCGCCGCCGCGCTGGTCGGAATCCCGCTGGGACTGGCGGCCGTCGCCACCGTGGTGTGGGGCGGGACCATGCTGCTGTTCGCGCCTGCCATCGTGGTGCTGGAGAACAAGTCCGTCTGGGCCTCCATCACCCGGTCGTTTGCGTTGGTGCGCAAAGGTTTCTGGCGGGTCCTCGGGATCTGGCTGTTGGCCTCGCTGGTCACCGGCGTGGTCGCAGGCGCGTTGTCGGTGCCGTTCGCCGTCGGCCAGCTGGTCGCCGGCGCCGGGACCGATCCCTCCTCGGGCGGGCTGATCCTCGGCGCGGTGCTCGGCGCGATCGGCTCGGTCCTCGGGCAGATCATCACCGCGCCGTTCACCGCCGGTGTCGTGGTGTTGCTCTACACCGACCGGCGGATCCGGGCCGAGGCGTTCGACCTGGTCCTGCGCACCGGCGCCGCGGGGCCGACCGGGGGCGCGGCGACCGACCACCTGTGGCTGTCCGGGCGGTAGGGCAGCTGTCGCATGCCCACCATCGACATCGACCGCGACGCCGCGCACGAAGCGGCCCAGCGTGAGCTGAACAAGCCGATCTACCCGAAAGCCTCGCTGACCGAACGGTTCAACGAGTGGATCGACGAGCTGCTGTACCGGCTCATCGTCAAGGGGTCGACCGTGCCGGGCGGTTGGTTCACCATTGCGATACTGGCCATCATCGTCGTGGTCGCCGTGGTGGTCGCGGTGCGGATCATCCGGCGCACCATGCACACCGCGCGCGGCGCGCAGTATCAACTGTTCGGCACGGCCGAGCTCAGCGCCGCCGAACATCGGGCCACCGCCGAACAGTGTGCCGCCCGGGGAGATTGGGCCGCCGCCATTCGCCACCGGCTCCGGGCGGTCGCGCGACATCTCGAGGAGACCGGGGTCCTCGATCCGATACCCGGACGTACCGCCGGTGAACTCGCCAGGGATGCCGGGGCATCGATACCGGGGCTGTCTTCGGAGTTCACTGCTGCCGCTACCGCGTTCAACGATGTCACCTACGGCGAGCGGCCCGGTTCGCCGGACGCATACCGGCTGATCGTCGACCTCGACGACCACCTGCGGTCCGCCTCGGCCGCCGCGACCACGGCGTCGGCCGTCGACGCCGACACGGGTTGGGCGCACATCACGTGACGACGACACAGGTCGCGCCGCGCGCGGCGGGCCGCCGCCGCGGCTGGTACTGGATCGGTCTGGCACTGGTGGCGATAACCGTCGTCGCCACCGTCACCGCGTGGTTGACGACACCACGCCCCGGCGGCCGGATGGATCCGTCGGCCACCTCCGCCGACGGTGCGCACGCCCTGGTGACGCTGCTGCGGGAGCGCGGGGTCGACGTCGTCGTCGCCAATACCACCGACCAGGCCCTCGCCGCGACGCGGCCGGACTCCCTGCTGCTGATAGCTCAGACGTATTTCATCGGCGACGACGCGCAGCTTCGCGAGCTGGCCGAAGCCCCCGGTGATCTCCTGCTGCTGGAGCCGACGCCGTCGGCTCGCGAGGTGCTGACCCCGAAGCTGCGGCTGGCCACCGAGTTGGGCTTCGGCGTCGAACCCGATTGCGACCTGCGGGAAGCGCGGCGGGCCGGTGTGGCCGATCTTGGTGCCGCCGAGAGTTACACCACCGTCGACGACGAGATCACCCTGACGCGCTGTTACGGCGGCCGGTTGGTGCGCTACCGCGACGGCGATCGCACCGTGACGGTGCTGGGATCGGCGGAACCGCTGACCAACGGGGGCTTGCTCAGCGAAGGCAATGCCGCACTGGCACTGAATCTGGCCGGGACAGCCCCGCGCCTGATCTGGTATGCACCGCAGACCGTGCAAGGGGAAAACCCCTCCCCGACTTCGATTTTCGAACTGATTCCACCCCAGGTGGACTGGATCGTCTGGCAATTGTGGCTGGTGGTCGGATTGGTGGCGCTGTGGCGCGGACGCCGGCTGGGCCCCCTGGTCGCCGAGAAACTCCCGGTGGTGGTGCGGGCCTCGGAGACCGTCGAAGGCCGGGGGCGGTTGTACCGGTCGCGGCGGGCCCGCGGTCGCGCCGCCGACGCGCTGCGGACCGCCGCCCTGCAGCGGCTGACACCCCGACTGGGTCTGTCCTCCGATGTGACACCTGCCGGCGTCGCGACGGCAGTCGCCGCCCGCGGTGCCGGTGATCCGGAAACCCTGTGGCACACCCTCTTCGGGCCGGCACCCACGACAGACGCCGAACTTCTCGACCTCGCACGCAACCTCGACGATATTGAAAGGCAGGTCGCACAATCGTGACTCAGCCCCCACCCGCCCCCGCCAATGACGACCTCGCCGAGGGCGCCCGGCATGCACTGCTGGCGCTGCGCACCGAGATCGGCAAGGCCGTGGTGGGTCAGGACGCCGTCGTCAGCGGTCTGGTCATCGCGCTGCTGTGCCGCGGCCACGTCCTGCTGGAGGGTGTCCCCGGCGTGGCCAAGACGCTGTTGGTGCGCGCGCTCGCCGCCGCCCTGCAGTTGGAGTTCAAGCGGGTGCAGTTCACCCCGGACCTGATGCCCGGCGATGTCACCGGATCACTGGTCTACGACGCCCGCACCGCGGCATTCGAGTTCCGCGCCGGTCCGGTCTTCACCAATCTGTTGTTGGCCGACGAGATCAACCGCACCCCACCCAAGACGCAGGCCGCGCTGCTGGAGGCCATGGAGGAGCGCCAGGTCAGCGTCGACGGCACGCCGCGCCCGCTGCCGGACCCGTTCATCGTCGCCGCCACCCAGAACCCGATCGAATACGAGGGCACCTACCAGCTGCCGGAGGCGCAGCTGGACCGCTTCCTGCTCAAGCTCAATGTGCCGCTGCCGCCGCGTGACCAGGAGATCGCCATCCTCAACCGGCACGCGCACGGATTCGACCCCCGGGATCTGTCGGCGATCCGGCCGGTCGCCGGACCCGCTGAACTGGCCGCCGGACGCGATGCCGTACGCCGGGTCATGGTGGCCGACGAGGTGCTCGGATACATCGTCGACGTCGTCGGCGCCACCCGGCATTCACCGGCACTCCAACTGGGTGTATCACCGCGCGGCGCGACAGCGCTCCTGGGCACCGCCCGGTCCTGGGCCTGGCTGTCGGGGCGCAATTACGTCACCCCCGACGATGTGAAAGCGATGGCCCGCCCCACGTTGCGCCACCGCGTGGGGCTGCGACCGGAGGCCGAACTCGAAGGTGCCACCGCCGACGGGGTACTGGACGGGATACTGGCCGCCGTCCCGGTACCGCGCTAGTGATTCTCACCGGCCGCACCGGATTGATGGCGCTGATCGGCGTCATCCCGATCGCAGTCGCCCCCTGGCCGGATGTCGCCTTCCTGGTCCTGCTGGCGACGCTCGCCGTTGCCATCGTTATCGACGTGGCACTGGCGGCCAGCCCGAAAGCGTTGCAGCTGAACAGGTCCGGCGAAACCTCGGCTCGCCTCGGCGAACCCGTCGAGATCACCCTGCTGATCGCCAACACCGGGAGGCGACGATTCCGCGGCATGGTGCGGGATGCGTGGGCGCCCAGCGCGCGCGCCGAACCGCGGTCCTCCGATGTCGATATCGCGGCCGGTCAGGCGCATCGCGTCAGCACCTGGCTGCGGCCGGTGCGCCGGGGTGATCAACACTCGGCGGCGGTCACGGCCCGTTCGATCGGACCGCTCGGGCTGGCCGGTAGGCAGTCGTCGCGACCGGCGCCGTGGACGGTGCGCATCCTGCCGCCGTTCCTGTCTCGCAAACACCTGCCGTCCCGGTTGGCCCGGCTACGCGAGATGGACGGCCTGTTACCGGTGCTCATCCGCGGTCAGGGCACCGAATTCGATTCCCTGCGTGAATATGTCGTCGGTGACGACGTCCGGTCAATCGACTGGCGGGCCAGCGCTCGCCGCGCCGACGTGGTGGTACGCACCTGGCGTCCGGAACGCGACCGCCGGGTGGTGATAGTCCTCGACACCGGCCGCACCTCGGCCGGCCGGGTGGGGGTGGATCCGACCGCCGCCGACCCAGGCGGATGGCCCCGACTGGACTGGTCGATGGACGCGGCGCTGTTGCTGGCCGCCCTGGCCGCTCGCGCCGGGGATCACGTCGATTTCCTGGCCCACGACCAGACGACACGAGCCGCGGTTTTCGGCGCGTCACGCTCGGAACTGCTGGCCCAACTGGTCAAGGCGATGGCCCCGCTTGAACCAGCACTGATCGAATCAGATTCCGCAGCAACAGTTTCGGCGGTGCTTCGCCGGGTCCGGCGCAGTGCGCTGGTAGTGCTGCTCACCGACCTCAATGCCTCCGCCCTGGAAGAGGGGTTGCTGCCGGTGCTTCCGAAACTGTCCACGCGCCATCAGGTGATCGTCGCCTCGGTCTCGGATCCACGCGTCGACGAGCTCGCCGCAGGCCGGTCCGATGCCGCGGCGGTCTACGACGCGGCCGCCGCTGAACGGGCACGAAACGACCGTCGCACCATCGCATCCCGGCTACGCCGCAGTGGCGTCGAGGTGGTGGACGCCATCCCCGAGGAGCTGGCACCCGCGCTGGCCGACCGGTACCTGGCGATGAAAGCGGCCGGCAAGCTGTAGCTTTCGGCTCAGCCGGTGGGCACCACGTCGGGTGCGTCGGCCAGATCTCCGGTCTCTCCGGCACGCACTGCCCGCCGGCCGAAGTGCACGATGTAGGCCAAGAAGGTCGCTTCGGCCGCGATGCCGATCCCGATGCGCACGAAGGTCGGCAGCGACGACGGTGTCACCAGCGCCTCGATCAGGCCCGAAACCAGCAGCACGGCCACCAGACCCACGGCCACCGAGACGACGGCGCGGCCCTGCTCGGCGAGAACCTGTCCGCGCGGACGGTCACCGGGCGATATCACCGACCAGCCCAGCCGCATACCGGCGGCGGCCGCCAGGAATACCGCCGTCAGTTCGAGCAGACCGTGCGGGGTCAGCAGGCCGAACAGCACATCGGCCTTTCCGGCGTCGACCATCAACCCGCCGATGACACCGAGGTTGGCCGCATTCTGGAACAGCACGTACGGGATCGGGATGCCCAGCAGGATCGCGTATCCGATGCACTGGGCCGCGACCCAGGAGTTGTTCAACCACACCTGCAGCGCGAACGAACCCGCCGGATTCTCCCGGTAGTAGTCGGCGAAGTCGTGGTTGATCAGTTGGTCGATCTCGTCGGGTGTGCCGATGACGGCCTGTACCTCGGGGTTTCGGATCACCCAATACCCCAGCAGCAGGGCCACGATGGTGAACGCGACCGCCGAACCCAGCCACCACCGCCACGCCCGGTAGGCCACCACCGGAAACGACACCGTCCAGAACCGGGCGAATTCACTCCACAACGGGGCGTGGGCACCGGTCACAGCCGACCGCGCCCGGGCCACCAGGTTGGAAAGCCGGCCGATCAACACCGAATCGGTTGACTCGGTCCGCACCTTAGACAGATGTGTCGACACCTTCTGATAGAGCTCGACGAGTTCGTCGACCTCGTCGCCGGTGAGCTTGTTGCGACGCTTGACCAGCGATTCGAGCCGGTCCCAGGTTGCGCGGTGAGCCAGCACGAACGCGTCGACATCCACCTTGGGGATTCTAGTAGCGTCGCGGTATGACGCAGCCGTCCTCGGGGTCGACGTTTCGGCCCGACGCTCTGGTGACCGGCGACGCCGTCGTGCTCGATGTGCAGATCGCCCAGCTCCCGATCCGCGCGGTCGGTGCACTGATCGATCTGACCGTCATGCTCATCGGCTACATCCTCGGCATGGTGCTGTGGGCGCTGACGCTGACGCAGTTCGACCCGGCGTTGAGCGCCTCGGTGCTCATCGCTTTCACGGTGCTGATGCTGGTGGGATATCCGGTGGCATTCGAGACCGCCACCCGTGGCCGCTCGCTGGGCAAGATGGCGATGGGTCTGCGGGTGGTTTCCGAGGACGGCGGCCCCGAGCGGTTCCGCCAGGCCTTGTTCCGCGCACTGGCGGGCGTGGTGGAGATCTGGATGTTCTCCGGTGCCCCCGCGGTGATCTGCAGCCTGATCTCCAAGAAGGGCAAGCGGATCGGCGATGTCTTCGCCGGCACCGTGGTCATCAGTGAACGCGGACCCAAGACCGCGCCGCCGCCGCTGATGCCGCCGAATCTGGCGTGGTGGGCGGCGTCGTTGCAGCTTTCCGGGTTACGTCCCGAGCAGGCCGAGCTGGCTCGCCAGTTCCTTTCCCGGGCAGCACAACTCGACCCGGTGATGCGTGAGCAGATGGCGTACCGCATCGCCGGTGACGTGGCGGCGCAGATCTCGCCGCCGCCCCCACCGGGCACCCCGCCGCAGTATGTGCTGGCCGCGGTGCTCGCCGAACGGCACCGCCGCGAGTTGGAGCGGCTGCGCGCGGCAGCTGCCCCGGTGACCCCGCCGCCGGGGTGGGGACCGCCGCCGGGTCCGCAACCCGTCGCAGGACCGTCCGGTTGGACGAGCCCGGCACCGGCCTCTGCCCCGTCGCCAGACCCGGGTGGGTTCACTCCCCCGACCTAAAATGGGACACTATTGTCCTATTTTAGGGTTTGAGTGTTATATTGTGGGGCATGAGCGAGGACGTGCTGCAGGAGGGCGGCCCGCGCGGGCGCACCCGGCGGGCCATCCTCGACGCCGCCATGACCGTGCTCGCCGAGAACCCTGCCGCACCGCTGGCCGATATCGCCGCGGCCGCCGACGTCGGCCGCAGTACCGTGCATCGCTACTACCCCGAGCGCACCGCACTGATCCATGCGCTGGCAGTCCACGTGCACGCGCTCAGCAGTGAGGCCATCGAGCGGGCCGATCCCAGCTGCGGGCCGCCCGTCGACGCCCTGCGCCGGGTGGTGGAAAGCCAGCTCGATCTGGGCCCCATAGTGCTGTTCGTCTACAACGAACCGTCGGTGACCTCCAACCCCGAGCTGATGGCACACCTCGACACCGGCGACGAGGCGATCGTCGAGATCCTCAACAGGGTGTCCACCGAAGACGCGACCGCCCCGCCGGGCTGGGCCCGGCGGGTGTTCTGGGCACTGCTGCAGGCCGGATACGAGGCCGCCAAACAGGACGGCACCCCGCGACAACGCATCGTCGACGCCATCATGGCCAGCCTGACTGCCGGCACCATCAATCCGCACCGCGACTGACCGCGGTATCAACTCCCCTACTTATCTTTCCGGTTCACCAGGAGCACAACCCATGTCCATCCGCCTCGATCAGCCTGCACAGCAGGCCACCACACCCCGCACCGCGTGGGTGGCGCTGGCCGTTCTGATGCTGCCGGTGCTGCTGATCGCGATCGACAACACCGTGCTGGCATTCGCGCTGCCCGCGATCGCCGCGGACTTCCGGCCGTCGGCGTCCATCCAGTTGTGGATCGTCGACGTCTACTCGCTGGTGCTGGCGGCACTGCTGGTAGCGATGGGCAGTTTCGGCGACCGGGTGGGCCGCCGGCGGTTGCTGATGGTCGGCGCATCGGGTTTCGCCGTCGTCTCGGTGCTCGCCGCCTTAGCGCCGAGCGCCGAACTGCTGGTCGGCGCCCGCGCACTGCTGGGCGTCTTCGGCGCGATGTTGATGCCCTCGACGCTGTCGCTGATCCGCAACATCTTCGTCGAGGCTTCCGCGCGCCGGCTCGCCATCGCCATCTGGGCCTCGTGCTTCACCGCCGGTTCGGCACTGGGTCCGATCGTCGGTGGGGCGCTGCTGCAGCATTTCAGCTGGGGCGCAGTCTTTCTGGTCGCGGTTCCGATCCTGCTGCCGCTGCTGATCCTGGGGCCGCGGCTGGTGCCGGAGTCCCGCGATCCCAACCCGGGTCCGCTCGACCCGGTCAGCGTCATCCTGTCGTTCGTTGCCTTGCTGCCGTTCGTCTGGGCCGTCAAGACCGCCGCGCATGACGGGGTCTCACCCGTCGTGCTGGCGGCCTTCGCCGTGGCCATAACCGCTGGCGTGGCGTTCGTGCGCAGGCAGAACCGCAGTGCCACACCGATGCTCGATATGGCACTGTTCTCCAACGGACCGTTCAGTTCGTCGGTGCTGGCCAACTTCTTGTCGATCGTCGGCCTGATCGGGTTCCTGTTCTTCACCTCGCAGCATCTGCAGCTGGTGTTGGGACTGTCGCCATTGGCTGCCGGACTGGTGACGTTGCCGGGTGCCATCGTCTCGATGATCGCGGGGCTGTTCGTGGTGCGGCTGGCCCGCCGGATCGCACCACAGATGCTGATGGTGGCCGGGCTGCTGCTGGTGTCGGCCGGGTTCCTGATGATCCTGATGTTCCGCCACGATCTGTCGGTGGCGGCGGTGGTCGTGTCGTTCATCGTGCTGGAGCTCGGTGTCGGGGTGTCGCAGACGATCTCCAACGACACCATCGTCGCATCGGTTCCGGCCGCGAAGTCCGGTGCCGCATCGGCGGTTTCGGAAACCGCCTACGAGTTGGGCGCGGTGATCGGCACCGCGACGCTGGGCACCATCTTCAGTGCGTTCTACCGCGCCAATGTGGAGCTGACCGGTGGCCTGTCTGCCCAGCAGAGCCGCGACGCCGGCGAGAGCATCGCCGGCGCGGTCTCGGTGGCCGGCGATCTGCCGCCTGCGATGAGTGGTCCGCTGATGGAATCGGCACGTACCGCTTTCGATTCCGGTGTCGGGCCGACCGCCATCATCGCAGCACTGCTGACCTTGACCGCGGCGGTCGTCGTCACGGTCTCCTTCCGCAGGGACTCAGCGCGCCGCGCCGAGAGCAAGTAGCGCCGCACCCAGCAGCGGCGCGATCGTGCGCACGTGGTTCCACGCAGTCCAGGCGCTGAAGTAGGACTGCCACTGCATGGCGACCTCCGAAGCCGACAGCGTCGCGGGGTCGACGGCAGCCAATCCGTCGTTGAGCGGCACGTTGAAAGCCATGGTCACAACAGCCGCCACGGCCACCAACGCCGCGCCGGCCAGCAGGTAGCCGCTTCCCGGTTCACGCAGCCGCATCGCGGCCAGGACACCGACGGCGATCGCCAGCAGGGTGGACCCGAAGAACATCACCAGAAACGGCGCATTGGCCTGCGCCTCGGCATTGATACCGCGCATCGCGGTGATGGCCTCGGCGGGCGAGGTCCGATCCAGACCGCGCATGACGAAGGTGGAGAAGGCGAAGAACAAACCGCCGACGGCGGCGCCACCGAGGGCAGCCGCGGTGGCTGCGACGGTATAGGGGCTGATGGTCATGCGACACAGTCAACCAACCGTGCTCTGGACGATCCATGGGCGATCGTCGCCAAGACATATTCGAGCGTCTACGATGCGCAGATGGATGCCCTGGTCGGACTGCTCGACGGGGTACGCGCACGCGGCGCGTTCGTGCTGCGGCTGTCCCTGGACCGGCCGTGGTCGATGCGGATCGAGGATGACGCGCTCACTTTGATCTGCCAGACCGCCGGTGCGGCGGTGATCGTCGCCGACAGCGGGCAGACCGTGCCGCTGGGGTCCGGTGACATCGCACTGGCGCGCGGCACCGAGCACTACCGCTACGCCGACGATCCCATGACCGCACCACAGGTCGTCGTGCATCCGGGCCAACGGTGCACCACCCCGGCCGGGGAGGATCTGCGTTTCGAGCTGGCCGTCGGGGTTCGCACTTGGGGTAACAGCACGGCGGGCGCCGACCGCGCGGTGATCGGGGCATATGAGGGCCGCAGCGAGGTCGGCTCACGACTGCTCGGGGCGCTGCCGCCGTTGGTGGTGTTACGTGCGCGGGACTGGTCGAGTCCATTGCCGGACCTTCTCTCGCAGGAGGCGGCTCGCGATGCCGGTGGGCAGACCGCCTACCTGGACCGCCTGCTGGACCTGCTGTTGATCGACGTGCTGCGCACCTGGTTCAGCCGCGACGGACACGCACCGCCGTGGTGGCATGCCCAAACCGACGATATCGTCGGGCCGGCACTGCGACTGATGTACAACAATCCCGAGCATTCATGGACGGTCGCGAATCTTGCCGCAGCCGTTGGTACTTCGCGGGCGATGTTCGCCGATCGGTTCAACCGCATGGTAGGCGAGCCACCCATCACATTTCTGACCGGATGGCGGCTGGCGTACGCGGCCGATCTGCTGCGGTCCGGCGAACACACGTTGGCGGCGGTGGCCCGCCGCGTCGGCTACGGCACACCGTTCGCGCTCAGCGCAGCGTTCAAGCGGGCGTACGGGATGAGTCCGGCGAGCTACCGGGCGCAGCCCGAAAGCGTTGCGCCGCAGCACGCCCGGCAAGCGACGTCACGACCACGGTGATCAGCGCACCCAGTATCAGCGCCGACGGCTCGCCAGGTGCGAGCAGCTGCTGCACGGTTCCCAACGTCGCCGCGGCAACGGGCACTCCCAGCTGGGCCGAGGCCAGTCCTGACAGGGCCGCCGGCTGACCCGTCATCAGACCACCCGCCAGGTGCGCGGCCACCGCGCCCAGCCCCAGCGCCACACCGAGCACGATGAACATCGGATTGTCGGCGAGTTCCCGGACCTGTAGGGACGCACCGAGCCACACGAAGAACAGCGGCGCGAAGAAACCCTCGGTGATGCCGAACAACTGGCGGGCCAGCCGCCGCGGTTCGCCGATCGCCGCGATCACCAGACCGAGCGCGAAACCGGCGAGCATCACCGATACGTGTGTGGAGATGGCCAGTGCCGCAAGACCGAACAGCATGATCAGGCTTATCCGTAGTTCGAGCGCCAGCGCATGCTTCTCGGAGTACTTGTGCAGTTTGCGACGGGTACCGCTTCGCTCGAAGTGCCGCAGTGCGACGAACAAGACGGCGGCCAGACCCGCGACCGCCAACGCGCCGAGCGCAGCGCGCGGCGCCCGCGACGGATCGATCACCAAGGGCAACAAAACGATCGACACGGTATCGGCTATCGCGATCTGCGCCATCACCGAAAGTACCGGCGGACCGGTCAGTTCGGACGAATCGATCACCGGCAGCGCCAGCGCCGCCGAGGATGACGCCATCAGCACCGCGTACAGAGCGGCGTGGCCGGTGTGGAACAGCTGCGCCAGCGCCACTCCGAGGACCGCCGCCACCGCACCGACCAGCACCATGCGCACGAAGGCCCTGGGCAGCGCGCCGCGCAGTGCCGACGCACGCACCGGTACGTGGGTTCCCACCACGAACATCACCAGGGCGAATCCGATATCGGCCAGCAGCGCGAAGGTCGGATCGCCGGGGTCGACAATGCCGAAACCCGTTCTTCCGACCAGGATTCCGGCGGCGAGCTGACCGACCACGACCGGGATTCCCAACCGCGGCACGGCAGCCAGCAGCGGCCCGGCCATGCCCACGACGGCCAGCAATGCGAGGGTGTGAAAACCGAAGTGCGACATTTCAGTGCGCCGGCGACGGCCAGGGCACGACTCGGCACGGAATTCCGGTGTTCTCGTCGGTGAGGTAGCTGGCGCAAACCCGGTGATAGCCGTCGGCGATCTGTAGCGCCACCCCGCGGGCGGCGTCACCGCGGACCAACAGGATCGGCGACAACCGCTTACCGTCGCTGATCTTGTCGAGATCGTTCTTCACGTGCGCGTTGTCGTCGGGCAGCAGCGGTAACCGGGCGGCGCGCAGGATGTCTTTGGCTGCGTGTTCGACTTCGTGCGCGGACTTGAGCGCGGCGACGACGCTGCTGACCTCGGCCTCCGCAGCGAGCATGCTCAGATACGCGGCCGCCGCTGCGTAGTCATGTACCTCCGGCTCGTCGAGCCATTTGACCGCCATCGGGTCACCATAAACCGCGGGGCTGTGGGGATCGGCTGACCGTCGCAAGGTTTCGTCGCGGCGATGCCGGGAGACTCTGCACGGCATGGAACAGGACAACACGCCGCCGTCGACGCCGACGGACGCCAACGAGACCACCGAGGAACAGCGCGCCATGCAGGACAAGCTGGACCACCGCAACGACGACCCGGACGCCCCGGGTGGGCATCAGACGCGGGAGCAGATCCCGGACGAGTCCGGGCGCTGAACAGGGCTACTGATCGATATCGGCCGGGGTGCTCGGCGCCTGTTCGGCAGCCGGGGGCGCTTCGGGTACCGCGAAGGATGCCATGGCCTGCCAGGGGGATGGCACGCAGAACCCCACCCCCGCCATGGCGAAACAATCTCCCGGGTCGGCGTTCGCGACGGGCGGTAGGGAAAACCCGAGGGCCGCGGTTCCCGCGATGGCCACCACGATCCGCACTGCGAGTCGACGTGAGAACATCTCAACCTCCTGCTTTAACGCGGTGGCCGGACGAAGCGATTGCTCTACGAAGTATTTCGACGTTTGTCACGCAGCGACACACCTTTTGCTGTCCCATTTCTGGGAATGCTTTTGTTCGCAACGATCATGGATATCCACCGGCCCGCAGCGGTTCGGTGAAATACCCTTTTAGCTGGTATTTCACCGATTCTTCTTCATGGCGCCATGCGGCGGCACGTCGACATTTGCCGCGTCGTAAATTTATTTGCTGACGGCTCTGCAAATATTCCCGCTACGCGCTTATCCAGTTGCCGTGGAAGCCGTACGGAACCCGGTGCGGCAGTTTGATACGGGCCACCTCCGCGCCACCGAAGTCCGAGGCGTCCAGGATCACCAGGTCGCTACCGTCGCGAGCCGGGTCGTAGACATAGCCCAGATACCAGCCGTTGCTTTCGTCGGCCGGGCCCGAGGCTGACGGAACGAAGACCGCTTCGCCCGGCCCGCCGGGAGCAGTCGCGGTGCCGAAGACATGCTCGACGGCCGTCCCGGTGCCCAGATCGTGGCGCACCAGCCGATCACCGGCGACCGAGACACCGTAACGCGCAGGCAGACCCGCCAACCGGTCGTCGATACGCGGGAACTCCACGGCGCGGTCATCGAGTTGACGTTCCGACACCGTGCCGTCGGCCAGGTTGATGGTCCAGCTCCACAGCAGACCGTCGGCGTCGAATCCGCCGTCGTTGCGCCACAGCTCGGAATACCGAACTGCCTGCAGCTCAATCGATTTGCCGTCGGCACCGTCGTAGGCATTGGCGACGTGGAAGACATAGCAGGGGTCGATGTCGAACCACCGGATCTCGCCGAAGGGATCATCGCGGCGCAGCACGCCCAGCCGCGCGCCGTAGTTGTCATCCCAGCGGTAGGGCATACCCGCGCCGGAGATGGCCGCCTCGAGGTTGAACACGATCGGCAGATCCATGAACACCACGTGCCGGGCCGTCATCGCGAAATCGTGCATCATCGTCAACGCCGGTACCTGGACCGGGCGATTGATCACCAGTTCGCCTGCGGCATCGGCCCGGTGATAGGTGACATGCGGTTCGAAGATGTTGCCGTAACCGAAGAAGTGCAGCTCCCCGGTCGTGGGGCAGATCTTGGGATGTGCGGTCATGGAGTCGACCAGCTTGCCGCCGAAGTCGTAGGCCCCGACGGTCTGCAGGTCGTTGGTGATCTCGTAGGGCAGCGACGATTCGACCAGCGCCAGCGTCTTGCCGGCATGGTTGACCACGTGCGTGTTGGCGACGGCGGCCCGCAGGTTGCGGGTGCCGTCGGCGTTGTAGAGCGGGAAGTCCTCGATGAAGCTGTCGGTGCGGACCCAGCGGTTTCGGTACCACTTGGCCTGCCCGCCTTCGATCCGTACGCCGTGGATCATGCCGTCGCCGGTGAACCAGTGCGCGCTGGCCTGCCGCGGGTTGGGACCGTTGCGTAGATACCAGCCGTCGAGTTCGGGCGGGATCGCGCCTTCGACGACCAGTTTGGTCTCGGTCAGCTCGTCGGCCACGGGCGCGAAGTTGCCGGTCCGGAAGAAGTCGCCACCGGTGCCGGGCAGGTTGCCGGTCGCGGTGACGTCGTGAATATCGGTCATGTCAGTCTCCTGAGGGCTGCGATGAAGTCTGCCACCAGACTGACACTCCAATTATGACATGTCAAGACTGGAGTATTGAAGTTCGGCGCTTCCCGCCGAAACGGTGCAGGATCGACACATGTCGCGGCGCCATCACCCTGAACTGTGGTTCCGGTGCCTGTCCCCTAATCGGGCCGACAGCAGCCAACAGCTGATCCTCGACGAGCTGCGCCGGGTCATCCTCGACGGCGCGGTCCCCCCGGGCACCCCGGTCCCGGTCACCGAGATCGCGGAGTATTTCGGGGTGAGCCATATCCCGGTTCGCGAAAGCCTCAAGACGCTACTGGGCGAAGGACTGGTCGCCCACCAACGCAATGTCGGCTATACCGTCGCCCAGCTGACCGCTGCCGAACTCGCCGAGATGTATCTGGTCCGCGAGACGCTGGAGACCGCCGCACTGGCCGCGGCAGTCGAGCTGGCAACCGATGCCGACCGCGCCCACGTCATCGAGGTGAACCGATTACTGGAAGCGGCTGTGCGCGACGACGATCCACTGACCTATCACCGGCAGAGCCGGCAGTTTCACATGGGCCTGGCCCGACCATCGCGGATGCACCGGCTCATGCATATGCTCGAATCCGCTTGGAACATAACCGAACCCGTACAGGTCATGGTCCATGTCGCGCATACCGACCGGTCCCGGCTCAACGACGATCACCTGCAGATGCTCGATGCGTTCCTGTCGCGCGATACCGCAGGCCTGCTGGCCGTCGCCAGCGCGCATCACCACCGGCTCAACGAGGTGGTGGCTACCCTCTCACCGGACAGCGGGCTCATCGCCGGCGTGTGAACCCCGGGTAAACGGCGAAATATATTCTCAGCGCAACGGAGCTGAAATATCGCGCGGTTAGTTTCCTTCCATTCCATTTTCCAGGGACAGGAAACGTCAATGACAGATACGCGCGATCTGCCGCCGGGCGCCGTCGTCGCCGCGGGCGATATCGTCGAAGCCGCCGGGCATCCCGTCGGCGGCGGACTCATCAAGGAGCACTACGACCCCCGGTTGACCAACGAGGATCTCGCCCCGCTGGCCAAACAGTCCTGGTCGACCTACAACATCTTCGCGTTCTGGATGTCCGACGTACACAGCGTGGGCGGTTACGTCACGGCGGGCAGCTTGTTCGCGCTCGGTCTGGCGAGCTGGCAGGTTCTCATCGCGCTGCTCGTCGGCATCGTGATCGTCTACTTCCTGTGCAATCTGGTCGCCAAGCCCAGTCAGCAGGCCGGCGTTCCCTATCCGGTGGTGTGCCGCAGCCCATTCGGCGTGCTCGGTGCCAATATCCCCGCCATCATCCGCGGACTGATCGCGGTGGCGTGGTACGGCATCCAGACCTATCTGGCCTCGGCCGCCCTCGATGTCGTGCTGCTCAAACTGTTCCCCGGTCTGGCCCCCTACGCCGATGTCGATCAATACGGCTTCACCGGACTTTCCCTGCTCGGCTGGGGCAGCTTCACGCTGCTGTGGGTCCTGCAGGCCGCCGTCTTCTGGCGAGGCATGGAGTCCATCCGTAAGTTCATCGATTTCTGCGGACCCGCCGTCTACGTCGTGATGTTCATCCTGTGCGGCTACCTGCTCTGGAAATCCGGCTGGCATGTCAGCCTGAGCCTCGGTGGCGAGAAGAAGGGCAACACGCTGGTCATCATGCTCGGCGCGATCGCGTTGGTGGTGTCCTACTTCTCCGGCCCGATGCTGAACTTCGGCGACTTCGCCCGCTACGGCAAGAGCTTCGAAGCGGTCAAGAAGGGCAACTTCCTCGGGCTGCCGGTCAACTTCCTGGTGTTCTCGCTGCTGGTGGTCGTGACCGCCGCCGCCACGGTTCCGGTGTTCGGCGAGCTGCTCACCGACCCGGTCGCCACGGTCGCCCGGATCGACAGCGTCACCGCAATCGTGTTGGGCGCCTTGACATTCACCATCGCCACCATCGGCATCAACATCGTCGCCAACTTCATCTCACCCGCGTTCGACTTCTCCAACGTCAGTCCGCAGAAGATCAGCTGGCGGATGGGCGGCATGATCGCCGCGGTCGGGTCGGTGCTGCTCACGCCGTGGAACCTGTACAGCAATCCCGAGGTCATCCACTACACGCTGGAAACCCTGGGCGCGTTCATCGGCCCGCTGTTCGGTGTCCTGATCGCGGACTTCTACCTGGTGCGCAAGCAGAAGATCGTCGTCGACGACCTGTTCACCATGTCGAAGACCTCGAACTACTGGTACAAAGGCGGATACAACCCGGTCGCCGTGGTGGCGACACTGGTGGGTGCGATTCTCGCCATGCTCCCGGTGTTGCTGGGCGGCATCGTCTTCGGAATGGCCGGCGCGGCGCAGTACAGCTGGTTCATCGGCTGCGGGGTGGCCTTCGGTCTGTACTACCTGCTGGCACTGCGGGGTCCGTGGAAGATGTCGGCACTGCGGGTCGCCGAAGGGGCCACGCTGGTTTCCTAGTCCGACACGACCTACGGCCCGACATTCCACTATTGGAATATCGGGCCGTAGGCTTTTGTCATGAGCCTTCGCATCGCCGCCCTTGGGCTGCTGGCCCAACGCCCGGGCAGTGGATATGACCTGCTGGGACGGTTCCAGCACTCGATGGCCAATGTCTGGCCCGCCACCCAGAGCCAGCTCTACGGCGAACTGAACAAGCTCGCCGATTCCGGCCTGATCGAAGTGACGGCCATCGGGGCGCGCGGCCGCAAGGAATACCGGGTCACCGACGCCGGTCGCGCCGAATTACTCCGCTGGATAACCCATCCCGACGACGACCCGCCCACCCGGCGCCCCGATGTGCTCCGGGTTTTCCTGCTCGGTGAGATCCCGGCGGCCGATGCCCGCGCCTACGCGGTGGCCTTCGCCGAACATGCCGAAACCGAACTGGCGCGCTACGAGCAGATCCGCGACACCGTGCCGTGGAACGACGGCGAGGCCGATTTCTACAGTCGTGCCGCACTGGAATATGGCCTTCGAAGTGCGGCGATGGAAGCACAGTGGGCGCAGTGGCTGGTGTCGTCGATCGACCAGCGGATCGATCGGGGCTCCACCGCCGAGGAGTGAGCCGAGGGGTAAAGGGAATATCTTGTTGCATCGCGATAGTTTCCGATATATCGTTAGCGACATCGTTAACGACACCGAAGGCGCACATCGCGCCTTCCAACACCCCCAAACACGAAGGATGCAACTGTTATGAGCACCCCATTCACACCCCCAGAAGGCCCCTTCGGTGGCCGCCCCGGCTTCGGCCCCGGTTTCGGATTCGGTCCGGCGGCACGCCGTGACCTGCGCGAACACCGTCGCGAAGCACGTCGGGAATTCCGTGATCACATCCGCGAACACCGCGGCGGACCGTTCGGGCCCGGCACCGGTGAACCCGGTCGCGAGTTCGGCGGCTTCGGTCCCGGATTCGGTGGCTTCGGTCCCGGGTTCGGCCCCGGACCGCGCGGTCGTCGCGCCCACGGACGCGGACGAGGCCGCGGCAAGCGCGGTGACGTGCGCGCCGCCATCCTCAAACTGCTCGCCGAGCGGCCCATGCACGGCTACGAGATGATCCAGGAGATCGCCGAGCGCACCAACGACCTGTGGAAGCCCAGCCCCGGCTCGGTCTACCCGACGTTGCAGTTGCTCGAGGACGAAGGCCTCATCGTCGCGGCCGAAAACGAAGGCAGCAAGAAGCTTTTCGAGCTGACCGAGCAAGGACGCGCGGACGCGGACAAGATCGAGACCGCCCCGTGGACCGAGATCACCGAAGGTGCCGACCCCGCAAAGGTCAACCTGCGCAACGCCGTCGGTCAACTCTTCGGTGCGGTCCGGCAGTCCGCCTTCACCGCCTCCGATGAGCAGCAGCAGCGCATCGTCGACATCGTCAACAATGCGCGGCGCGAGATCTACCAGATCCTCGGCGAGGAGTAACCGCACGGCCCGCGATTTGGGCGTGTTCTGCCACGCATAGCGTGGCAGAACAAGCCCACATCCCTCCATGATGGAACCCATGGGCCAGTCGACATCACACACATCCCCGCCGCGCGCTATCGAGTCGATGCCGCGTGGCGGGTTCGGCGCCTCATGTCTGGATCGGCTGCTGGAAACTGAGCGCGCCGAATATCTCGATCGCGACGATGTCGACGAGAGCATCAAACGTCAGGTCATCGACGCGCTGGACTGGACGGGCCGGGTTTTCGGCAACCACGAGAAGTTCGCGCGGCTGGTACTCGACGAAGTGGCCACTGTGCCGGACCCCGCCGTGCTGGAACTCGGCGCCGGCCACGGCGCGGTGTCGGCCATGATCCTGGAGAACCACCCGACCGCCACCGTCACCGTCACCGATGTCGAGCCGGCATCGGTGGCTGCCATCGCCGCCGGTGACCTGGGCAGCGATCCGCGCGCCACGGTCCGTGTCATGGACGCCACCGCAATCGACGCCGCCGATGGCAGCTTCGATCTGGCGCTGTTCGCGCTGTCCTTTCATCATCTGACGCCCGAGCGGGCGGTGCGGGTCTTCGCCGAAGGCACCCGCGTCGCCACGACGCTCATGATCATCGACCTGCCGCGCCCGCCGGCACCCTTGCACCTGCTGCGGTTGGCGACGATGCTGCCGTTCGCACCGTTCATCCCGTTCGTACACGACGGTGTCATCAGCTCGTTGCGGGCCTACAGCCCGTCAGCGCTGCGCACGCTGGCCGCGCGTGCCGACGACTCCATCTCGGTGGAGCTGCGCGGCGGATTGCTCAGCCCACAGGTGGTGCTGGCGAGTCGCAACCGAGAGATTTAGCCATTCGGTTGCGCCGACGGCACCGAGCCTGTTGCATCTCCGGAGTGGGTGCCGAGGTCGAACACACCGAGTACAGCAGAGCACACCGGCAGGAGTACCGCCGCAAGGTGCAGCTGTGCCTCGACGTCTTCGAAACCATGCTGAGCCAGGCCAGTTTCGAGTTCGACCGACCCATGACGGGTATGGAGATCGAATGCAATCTGGTCGACGGCGACTACCAGCCCGCCATGACCAACCGCGACGTACTGGCCTCGATCGCCGACCCGGCATATCAGACCGAATTGGGTGCCTACAACATCGAATTCAATGTTCCGCCAAGGCCGTTGCCGGGACGGGCCGGGCTGGAGCTGGAAGCCGATGTGCGGGCCAGCCTCAACGCCGCTGAAGCCAAGGCGAGCGCCGACGGTGCGCATATCGTGATGATCGGCATCCTGCCCACCCTGATGCCCGAGCATCTGGCCGCCGACTGGATGAGCGAGTCCATCCGCTATCAGGCGCTCAATGATTCGATCTTCACCGCCCGCGGCGAGGACATCCTCATCGATATCGACGGACCCGAGCGGTTGAGTCTGCACGCCGCGACGATCGCCCCCGAGTCGGCGTGTACCAGCATGCAGCTGCATCTACAGGTCTCCCCCGCCGACTTCGCCGACAACTGGAATGCCGCCCAGGTGCTGGCCGGGCCGCAGTTGGCGCTGGGAGCCAACTCGCCGTACTTCTTCGGCCACCAGTTGTGGGCCGAAACCCGGATCGAACTGTTCGCCCAGGCCACCGACACCCGTCCCGAAGAGCTCAAGACGCAGGGCGTGCGGCCCCGGGTGTGGTTCGGGGAACGCTGGATCACCTCGATATTCGATCTGTTCGAAGAGAACGTCCGGTACTTCCCGTCACTGCTGCCCGAGCTCTCCGAAGAAGATCCGGTCGCCGAACTGGCTGCCGGGCGCACTCCGCGACTGGCCGAGCTGCGGTTGCACAACGGCACGGTGTACCGGTGGAACCGGCCGGTGTACGACGTCGTCGAGGTCGACGGTGTCGCCCGCCCGCATCTGCGGGTCGAGAACCGGGTGCTGCCCGCAGGCCCCACCGTCATCGACATGATGGCCAACTCGGCGTTCTACTACGGAATGCTGCGCACCCTGAGTGAAGAGGACCGCCCGCTCTGGACGAAGATGAGTTTCGCTGCGGCAGAGGCCAATTTCACCAACGCGGCACGAGTCGGCATCGAGGCGCGCCAGTACTGGCCGGGTCTCGGCGAGGTCACCGCCGACGAGTTGGTGCTTCGAAAGCTACTGCCGATGGCCGAGGAGGGGTTGCGGCGCTGGGGTGTGGCCGGCGAGGTGCGCGACCGCTTCCTGGGCGTCATCGAAGGCCGCGCCAAGACCGGCCAGAACGGATCGTCCTGGCAGATCAGCACGGTCCGCGCATTACAGGACCGCGGCCTGTCCCGACCGCAGGCACTTGCCGAGATGCTCCGGCTCTACTGCGAACGGATGCACAGCAACGAGCCCGTGCACACCTGGGACCACCCGTAGTGCCGAGCTCGACGCGGTCCGCGGACAACATGTCGAGAATCGCTTGGGAGCCAGCGCGTCTCAGTAGAATCCTGCAGCTATGACTATCCCGCCCGCGTCGGTCGCGACACCAGAACGCACTCCCGGCGCATTCGAACGGCGAACCGGTGTTCCGCCCTGGATCGCCGGGATCGCCGCCGCCGCGGTGATCGTCGCGGGTTTGGCGGGCAGCGCCCTGGCCGTGCTGATCACCGCCCAGCGGCCGCCCGTCGCCGCTGCCGCCGCGCCGCCGGACAAGTCGCTGACCACCAATCAGGCCGGGGCCCAGGCATGTAACGCATTCACGCTGGCCAGCAGGCAGTGGGTGCAGGCGTACCGGGCTTGGCTGCCCGTGGTCAGTACACCGGGCTGGCAATGGAACGACCGCGCGGTACAGGACGCCACGTCGACGTTCTCCACAGCCGAGGCCGCCATCGTCACGCAGCTCGACAGCCTGGTCTCACCCAACACCCCGACCGAGGTGGCCCAGGCCATCCGCGGGTACACCAATGCGCTGCTGGAGTTCTCCGCGGGCCACGGTCAGAGCACGCCGGCCCAGATCGACGAGCAGGAGAACCAGATCGACGACGCGTCCGACGACGTCAACCAGATCTGCGCGAAGGACGGCTAGACGCCCAGGTCTCGCCGGAATCCGTCGGGGATCACCAAGTCGGCGGGCCGGAGTTCCTGAATCGAGGATAGCCCGAGGCCCAGCAGCGCGGAGTCGATCCCGCCGCGCAGGATATCGAGGACGTTCTCGACGCCGGCCTGCCCGCCGGCGGCGAGCCCCCACAGGTAGGCGCGCCCCAGCATCACCGCGCGGGCACCGAGTGCCACCGCCTTGACCACGTCGCTGCCGCGCCGGATCCCACCGTCGAGCACGATCTCGATCTGCGAGCCGACGGCTTCGGCGATGGCCGGCAGCGCCCTGATCGGGGCCGGTGTGCCGTCCAGGTTGTTGCCGCCGTGGTTGGACACCGAGATGGCGGTGACCCCGGCGTCGACGGCACGTTGGGCGTCGTCGACGCGCATCACGCCTTTCAGCAGGAACGGCCCGCCCCACTGTTCGCGCAGCCAGGCGATATCGGCCCAACTCGGCAGCGGGGTCTGCATCCACTCCCCGTAGGCGCCGAAGAACGTCGGGGCGGGTGCGGTCCCGTCGGCGAGGTTTGGGGCGGTCAGGTCGGGAACCTTGCCGGTCTTGGCGAACTCCCACAGCCAGCCCGGCCGTCGGATGCCCTCCGGGGCGAAACGCAGCATGGCACGCAGATCCATCTTCTCCGGGATCGCCGGGCTGCCCCAATCCCGGCCGCTGGAGAACGACCAGTCGGTCGTGACGATGAGGCCGACCGCACCCGCCGCCCGTGCGCGTTCCATCCGCGCCACCAACTTGTCGCGTCCGCCGGTCCAGTACATCTGGAAGAACGTCTGCGGGTTGGCCGCGGCCACCTCTTCGACGGGCTTGCTGGCGAATGACGACAGGCTCATCGCGGTACCGCGCGCGGCGGCGGCGCGGGCGACCGCGACCTCACCGTCGGGATGGACGGCCTGCACCCCGGTCGGTGAGATGAACACCGGCATCGACAGTGACTGTCCCATGACCGTCGTGGCCATATCGCGCTTGCTGGACAGGCCCGCGACATGCGGGGCGAAGCCCAGCTCGGTGAACGCGGCGGTGTTGTCGTCCACCGTCACTCCACGCTCGGAACCCGCCACGAGTGCGCTGTACACACTGGGCGGCAGCCGTCGGGCGGCGCGCCGCTGAGCCTCGGCGACTGTCTCGAACCAACCGGTCCTGGCCATGATCTCTCTCCTCTAGAACATCGCTGCAGGCGTGCGAAGCCTCAGTAGACTCCGCACATCCCGTCGATCGAGACCTCTTCGACGAGCGTCTCGGACAGCAGCTCGTCGCCGCCGACTTCTTCGCCGTGTTCCATGGCCGTCTCCTCAATCTCGGCTGGGATGTGTCTTCACGCTATGGCCACCGGCAGCGAAATTGAACTCACCGAACGGGCAGTTGCCCACCCACCCGGCCGGGCCGCAAAGAACGCCCGGTCGGATCGCGCGAGGAGCCGTGCATGGTCAATAACGTTGTACGACATGCCCCTTACCGCGCTCGCGCCGGATTCCGGTTCGGTTCAGCTCGATCCGCTGGCGCCCTCACCGCGCGGCAGCTGGAGCGCACACGGCGTCCAGGTCCGGCGCCGCGCCGGTGCGCACCGGTCCCATGACGCATCGAATTCCGTGTGCACCCCGAGGTTCTGCGTCACCCGGCACGGCGAAAACCTCACCGTAGAACACGATCTGGGGCCTGAAGAGCTTTCCGACGAGCTGGCCGTGCTGTTGGCCGACGAACTCGTCGACTCCGGCGCGCTGCACGGCAGACCGGAGTTCGAGATGGTCTTCACCGGGGTGGTGCGCTCCACCGTCGACGGGGGCGTGGCGTCCTGGTCCCGGTTCTACCGCAACTCGCTTCGTGAACTCGAACACGGTGAGGCCGCGTTCGCCCCCGTGCACCGCCGCGCCGCCGAACTTGTCGAGGGCAACCGGCTGATCGACCTCGGTTCCTGTTTCGGGTTCTTCCCGCTGCGCGTCGCGATGAGCGGGATCGACGTATTGGCAACAGATCTCAGCGTGGCGACGATGGACTTGCTGGGGCGGATGAGTGCCCGGCTGGGCCGTCCGCTGCGCACCATGGCCTGTGATGCCACCGCGGTGCCACTACCCGACTCCTCGGCCGATACCGTGACGGTATTGCATCTGCTCGAACATCTGTCCGGGCCGGCCGGGCGCACCGTGCTCACCGAGGCACTGCGGTTGGCGCGGCGACGGGTCGTGGTCGCGGTGCCCTTCGAGCAGGCGCCGCGCGAATGTTACGGACACGTACAGTGTTTCGACCTCGACAGCCTGGCCCGGTTGGGCATCCAATTGTGCGCCGAACATCCCGGCGTCACCGCGGCGGTCTCGGAATTCCACGGTGGCTGGCTGGTTCTCGACCGCTGACACTGGGTGCGACAGTGCGCGGAATACGAGAATTTCACGGCGTGTCGGCCGGGGACACGCACGCTCGCGGTAGTCAGATGAGGCCGCGTTTGCTGGCGGCGTACACCGCTTCGGCCCTGCGGGTCGCCTCAAGCTTGCGCATGATATTGCTGACGTGAAACTTGGCCGTGGTCGCCGAGATGAACAACTCCTCGCCGATCTTGCTGTTGGACAGTCCCGCCGCCAGCAGCCGCAGCACTTCGATCTCGCGATCGGTCAGCTGTTGACGATGTTCCCCCCGGCCGGACAGCGCCCGCACCACCGCGCCGGCGCTGCGTGAATCGAAAGCACTCTCACCCGCCGATATCGCCCGGATGGCACGGACCAACTCGGTGGTGTCGACATCCTTGACCACGTACCCGAGCGCACCTGAATGCACGGCGCGCACCACCAGATCCTCGTCCAGAAACGTCGTGAGCACCAACAGTCCCAAGCCCTCATGTGCGCGGGACAGCTTGTTGCACAACGTCAATCCCTCATAGTCCGAACCGGCGGACAGTTTCAGGTCGAGCAGCACGACATCGGGAGTGGTGGCGGCCACGACAGCGACGGCTTCGTCCTCGGAGGCCGCCTCCCCGACGACTTCGAGATCGGCCTCACGTTCGAGTACCGAGCGCAGACCCTGCCGCAGGATTGCGTGGTCGTCGACCAACACCAGTCTGATCGGTGTCATGTGTTCTCACCTTTCCCGCGCACGCGGTATCCGGGCCACCACGCGCACACCGCCGATACGCGAGCGCTGCACCTCGAACGTGCCGCCGTGCTCACGGGCCCGGGCCCGCATGTTGGCCAGCCCACGGTGATGCCCGTCGACATCGGCAGCCTCGGTGAGCCGCAGCATCATCCGGAGCTTGTCAGGTTCGCCGGTGCCATCGTCGGCGATGGACAGTGTGACGGCGCTGGCCGCGTACGTGAGCTGGATGATCGCCCTGGTCGCGTGGCCGTGCATGGCGGTGTTGAACAGTGCCTCACCGGCGATGCGCAGCAGCGCGTGCTCCAGATCGCTGGGCAGCTCGACGGCTGGGCCGCTGACCCGCAGCGAAACTCGCAGATCTTCGGGCATGTGTACGGTGGCCAGTTGTTGCAGCATCTCGGTCAGGCTGGACCGCTGCGCATCGCCGGGATGGTTGAGGGCATAGATCGCCGAGCGCAGTTGTTCGACCGCGGAGCGGCTCAGATCCTTGGCCAGGTCCAGGCGTTCGATGAGTTCGTCTGCTGCCGGCAGTGATTCGGCCTCACTGCGGCACACCTCGATCTGCATTCCCGCCGACAGCACCGTCTGGGCGACGCTGTCGTGCAGCTCGCGCGCTATCCGGTGCCGTTCGGAATCCAGTACCTGAT
This sequence comes from Mycobacterium sp., assembly GCA_016197405.1. Taxonomy (GTDB): domain Bacteria; phylum Actinomycetota; class Actinomycetes; order Mycobacteriales; family Mycobacteriaceae; genus Mycobacterium. The sequence goes on along the minus strand of JACPVR010000004.1, from coordinate 52,680 downwards.
GGCGCTGCGCTGCGCCGAGTTCACGTTGGGTGGCCAGCAGCTCGGCATTGCGCGCCTCCGAGTGCGCCAGCAGCGCTTGAGATTTGGAGAACAGTGCGCAATTCTGCAGCGCCACCGCCGTCTGGCTGGCCAGGATCCGCATGACCACCTCGTCGGAGCTGTCCAGGGTACGGCTGTGCGGTGTCCACGCCGCGAAAGCACCGATGACCTCGCCGTCGAGTTCGATGGGGACATGTGCATGCTGACGCTCGATCACCGGCAGCCGGAACTGGGCGAGCTGCCCGCGCAGGATGTCGTTGAGCCTGTTGAGCACGACATCGGGCAGGTGCGGGCCCGGATCCATTGCCCCACCGAGGCCTTCGAAAGCGTAGGCGGTACCCACCGAGTCCAGGATCAGGTGCCGCGGACTGGCCTCCGGCAGCGCGCCATCGGCCAGCGCCAGCACCACCCAGTCGGCGTCGAGGTGGGTCCGCGCGGCTTCGGCCACCGCGCGGACCAGATTCTCCGGGCCCTCGGTGGTTTGCACCAGCGCGCGGGATATGGCATCCAGCGCCATCACCACGCGGTCCAATCGCTGAGCGGTGAGCCGCAGTTCCGGATAGAACGTGCCCTTGCCGGAGCGCAGGCCGGTGAGCTGCTCCAGATCCGGGGGCCGCAACGTCGCGTGCCGGTCCGGTGTGCGCGAAAGTTCTTGGCTCACATCGCGGCCCGGAACAGCGCCTGCATCTGCGCCTCGTCGGCCTGGCGGGGATTGGTCGTCATACACGCATCCTGCAGTGCGGTCGCGGCGAGCCGGGGTACGTCGTCATCGCTGACGCCCAGCTGCGCGAGACCCCGCGGCACTCCGACGCTGACGGCCAACCGCTCGATCCGGTCGGCCAGGGCGAACGCGGCCTCGGCTGCCGGCATGCCGGGATCGGCCAGGCCCAATGCTTCGGCGATCACCTTGTAGGGGCCCGGATCCGCATCGGCGTTGAACCGGATCACGTGCGGCAGCAGCACGCCGTTGATGACGCCGTGCGGCAGGTCCAGCAGGCCACCGACTTGGTGGCTCATCGCGTGCGCCGCGCCCAGGATGGCATTGGTGAAGGCCAGACCGGCTTCGAGTGCGGCCTGCGCCATCAGGATTCGTGCCTGCATATCGGCAGGCCGCTCGATGGTGCACACCAGGTTGTCGGTCACCATCTGCACCGCCCGCAAGGCGTGATGGTCGGTGAGCTGGTTGTGCCCAAGGGACACAAAGGCTTCGATACCGTGCGTGAGTGCGTCCAGACCGGTGGCCGCGTTGAGCCATTCGGGCATCGTGGTCAGCAACCGCGGATCGATCACCGTGACATCGGGCACCAGTGAGCGGCCCAGGATGGTGATCTTGGTGTTGCGCGTGGTGTCGGTGACGATGCAGAACTGGGAGACATCGGCACCGGTACCCGATGTCGAGGGCACGACCACCAGCGGCGGGATCGGCATGGGCGCCTTGTCGACACCTTCGTAGTCGAGGATGTTGCCGCCGTTGGCTGCCAGGATCGCCACGCCTTTGGCGGCGTCGATGACCGATCCGCCGCCCACCGCCACCAGCACGTCGCAGCCGTGTTCGCGGTAAGCCTGATAGCCCGCGGCGATCTCGTGGTCTTTCGGGTTGGGTGTCAGCGCACTCCACACCCGTGCGGTGATCCCCTGCTCCTTGAGGTGGTCGACCATCTCCTGCGCCCAGCCGGCGGCGATCAGTCCAGGATCGGTGACGAGCATGGGCCGAAGCGCACCGAGCCGTAGCGCGGCGTGGGCCGCTTCCACCATCGAGTCGACGCCGAAGACGATCTCGGGCGCATGGAACTTCAGTACCCGTGCGGGTGCCGAGTCGCGGTAGGCCGCGGCCGTCGGCGCGTACCGCGTCCGCTCCGGGTCCATTTTCGCCACCGTTCTGCCTCGGATACCGTGCACGGGGCCCACGTGTGACCCAGACAACAATTCTGGATCCACCCTACGACCTCCGTACTGCCCGGCCAACCGGGTCGGACCGACTCTCATCGCCCCACCGCCTCGGTGGCGAACACGTGCGCGGTGTGTTCGAGTCCGGCCAGGTCACGGACCACCCGCACCCGGTCGCAGTACTCGGCGTATGCGGGCAGATCGCAAGCGCCGAGCCCCCACGAATAGCGCGGCTCGGGCGTCAGCCAGACCGTCTCCCGCGCGCGCCGGGTGATCTCCTCGAACGCCGCCAGGTTCGCGTCGTTACCGTTGTTGCGGCCGTCCCCCAGCACCACGACCGTGGTCCGCCGGCTCACCGCCGAGGAGTGCTCGGCCAGGAAATCCCCGAAGACCGCGCCGTAGTCGGAGTTCGCCGCGGTGTCGACGAGGTCTGCTCCCACATCGCCGAATATCAGTCCCAGGGCCTGCTCCGCCGGGTAGTCGTGAAAAAGCTCGGTGGTCTCGGCGATATCGGCGACGAAGACGAATGAGCGCACCTGGGTGAACAGGTCCTGCAGCCCGTGCACCAGATTGAGGGTGAACCGCGAGGTGGCCCGCACGGACAGGCTGACATCGGCGAGCACCACCAGCCGTGGCCGGTCCTCGGCCCGCTTGCTGGTCACCGGCACGAACGGCACACCGTCGAAGCGCATGTTGCGCCGCATGGTCCGTCCCGAATCCACCCGCCCGGACGCGGCCGTCCGGCGCCGGTGCGTCAGACCGCCGTGCAACGTGCGGGCCAGCCGGCGCAGCGAATCCTCCAACTCGGCGCGCTCGGTTTCGCTGATCCGCTCGATGCTGGCCTCGCGTTGTTCGCGGGCCTCGACGATGCGGTCCTCCAATGCCAGCAGCGCCTCCAGATGGCGCTTGAGGGCGGCGGGCAGGTTCTCCAGGACGCCGGCCAGCCGCTTGCGCAGGGCCGCGGCATCGGACTCGTCGCCCTCGTTGTCGTCCAGTTCGGCCAGCCAGCCCAGCAGCGCATGTTGTTCGGCGATGGTCAGCTCGGCATCGACGTGGGTGCCGGAGTTGGTCGACAGGCTGCCCGGGGCCCCGGCACCGTGCAGGCGGTCGGCTTCCAGCTCGATGCGGTAGTTCTCGTGACCAGAACCGGTTTGTTCCTTCGAGAAGGCGATCTGGTCGGTCAACGCCGCCAGGTCGATCTTGTTGGCCTCCTGGTGCAGGTTGTATCGCTGTGCGAGGTCCTCCTGTTTGAAGTACTCGCGGATGCTGGCCGGTTTGCCGTGCTCGTGTCCCTCCTGTGGAGTCTCGCTGGGCTCCTCGGACAACGTGAACGATTCCAGTGCACCGGTATCGGACAGATCGTCGTGGGCGTGGCCGTGCCCGTGCCCGGTTTGGTCCTCACCGACTTTGACCAGCGCGAAGAACGCGTCGAAGATCTCGTCGAAAATCGGCTCGTCGCGGTGGTCCTTGACCAGTGCGACGCGCAATGCCGTACGCAGCACGGCGCGCGACGACAACACTCCGGGCTGGCCGGCGCACCGCATGGCGTCGAGGGCCTCGGGAATCGACACGCGCACACCGCCGAGTCGCAGCAGTCGCACGAATCGGTGCAGGGTCGCTTCCACGTTGCCGCCCTAGAGCGCTCGGCGTCGACCGAGGCCGCCGGTCTTACTGGCTTTGGGAGTGCCGTAGTAGCCGTCGGTGAATCGGCCGGGGCGGTCCTTGGCGGCGCGGACTTCTTTACCGTCCACCGGATCGTGGTCGTGGTCGTGGTCATGACTGTGGTTACCGCCGGGCCCGTGGTCGTGACTGTGGCCGGGCCCGTGGCTGTGCGAATGTCCGTTGCGCAAAGACTCCGGGACCTGCGCATTGGGATCGACGAGGCGGGGCAACGCGTCGAGTGCCTTGCGAACGTCCTTGTCGTACTTGACCACAACCGATGCGGTGTCCGACAGCACCTTGGCCGACAGTTCGTCGACCCCGAGCACCGCCAGGGTGCGGGCCCAGTCGATGGTTTCGGAGATGCTGGGTGATTTCCGCAGATCCAGATCCCGAAGCCCGCGCACGATATCGACGAGCTGCGTGGCCAGGGCATCGCTGAGTCCGGTCTTCTTGGACCGCACGATCTCCAATTCCCGCTGCGCCGAGGGATAGTCGAGGAACAGATGCAGGCAGCGACGTTTCAGCGCGGCGGCCAGATCCCTGGTGTTGTTCGACGTCAGGATCACGTACGGGGCATGCCGGGCGGTGAAGGTTCCGATCTCGGGAACCGAAACCTGATACTCCCCGAGCAGCTCCAGCAGGACCGCCTCGAGTGCTTCGTCGGCCCGGTCGATCTCGTCGATCAGCAACACCACCGGGTCCGGCGAGCGCACCGCCTCCAGCAGCGGACGCGGGGCCAGGAACCGGTCGGAGAAGAAGACACTCTCCTGCGCGCCGATCCGGTCGACGGCGTCTTCCAGATCGGTTGCGTCGGAAACGAGTTGGCCGATCTTCTCCCGCAGGATCTGGGTGTAGAGCAGCTGCTTTCCATAGTCCCACTCATAGAGCGCCTTGGTCTCGTCCTGACCCTCGTAGCACTGCAGGCGCAGCAGCCGCCGTCCCGTCGCGGCGGCCAGCGCCTTCGCCAGTTCGGTCTTGCCGACGCCGGCGGGCCCTTCGATCAGCAGCGGTTTGTCGAGTCGGGTCTGCAGGAAAACCGTTGTCGCAAGACGCTCGTCGGCGATGTACCCCTCGCCGGCGAGCGCCTCACGAATCTGCTCAACTGTGTCGAACATCAGCTCAGGGCAACAGCTCGTCAAGGTCACCGTTCATGCAGTGCTCAACCACCGGGCGGACCAGGTCGAAGGTGCATTCCTTGGCGTTGCCCGGTGTGCAGGCATCACCGAGGACGTGGTTGGTGATGCGGTCGACGTCAGCCTTGTCACCCTTGATGACCGGGGCGTTCTCGTAGTACTTGGTCGGGCCGAGGCCGAGGCGGTTCTTCGAGTAGCTGTCCTGTTTGACGTCGGTGAACTTCTCGATGATGTTCACGTCACGCAGCAGGCGGATGGCGGCGGCCAGGGCGGCGTCGGCGGCCTGCACGTCGGTCATGCCGTAGGTGTCCACCCCCATGGCCTCGGCGATATCGGCGAACCGCTTGTAGGCCACCGGCATGTTGAAGGCCCAGACCCGGGGCAGCGCAATGGCGTTGTTGAGTCCGTGGTGGGTGTCGTAGAACGCCGAGACGGCATGCGAGATCGAGTGGATGATGCCCAGACCACCGGAGTTGAAGGCCTGCGCAGCGATGTACTGCGCGTACATCATTCCCTCGCGACCCTTCAGGTCGGTGCCGTTCCAGGTGGCCTCGCGCAGGTTCTCCGCGGTGAGCTTGATGGCGCGGATGGCATTGCCCAGCGAGGGCTCGAAGTTCAGCCGCGAGACGTAGGGCTCGGAGGCGTGGGCCAGCACGTCGAAGCCGCACTGCGCGGTGTAGTCGACCGGGCATTCGAAGTACAGCACCGGGTCGTCGACTGCCAGAGTCGCCACGCACGCGTCGTCGAATGCGACGTACTTGTGCGGATTGTCCGGATCGGTGGTGGTGTCGGTGATGACATAGGCCCACGACGTTTCCGAGCCGGTGCCGGCCGTGGTGGAGATGGCGATGTGCGGCGGGTTCTTCGGGTTCTCACTCATGTTGAAACCCTCGAAGTCATTGACGTTACGACCGTCATGAGCAACCGAGATGCGCGCGCCCTTACAGGCGTCGTGGGTGGAGCCGCCACCGATCGAGATGAAGCTGTCGCACTCCTGCTCCTGGTACAGCTTGACCGAGTCCATGACGTTGTAGTCCTTGGGATTGGACTCCACCTGGTCGTAGACGACGACCTCGAGGCCGTGCCACTTCAGCGACTCCGCCATGTTGTGCACGATGTCGGTGCCGCGCAGACCCGAGGACATCAGCAGCGTGCGCTTGAAGCCCATCTTGAGTGCTTCGGGACCGACCATCTCATGCGCGCCGGGGCCCATCATGGCGCGCGGAAACGGGTGAAATTCCTTGATGGGGAACGGCTTGAGTAGATCCTCGACCTTCATGACGGTCGTCCTCTCCTGCTGGGTGCATAGGGTGTCGGCCACCAAGCTAGAGACGCCGATGTGATGCAGGGAACACTCTTGGGCCAAGACTCATCCATGGACAGTGCAATTCGGCACGAACGGGCAGCCCCGCACCTGCCCGTTCGGGTAGGCCGGCCGCGTTCGTACGATGGCGGGATGCGCCAGCACGGGTTCAGCGACGACGAGCGTGCCGCCGTCTACCGCGCGATCGGCGCACGACGCGATATGCGCCGGTTCGTGCCGGACAGCGAGGTCGCCCCCGAGGTGTTGTCCCGGTTGTTGCACGCCGCGCACGCCGCGCCCAGTGTCGGCTTGATGCAGCCGTGGCGGTTCATCCGGATAACCGATGACGGACTACGCCGACAGGTGCATGCGCTCGTCGACGAGGAACGGTCACGCACCGCCCAGGCGCTCGGCGACCGCAACGACGAGTTCCTGGCGTTGAAGGTGGAGGGCATCCTGGACTGCGCCGAGCTGCTGGTGGTCGCGCTGTGCGAGCACCGCGAGCGGTTCGTGTTCGGCCGGCGGACGATGCCGCAGATGGATCTGGCGTCGGCGGCGTGTGCCATCCAGAACATGTGGCTGGCGGCCCGCGCGGAAGGCCTCGGGATGGGCTGGGTGTCGATATTCGATCCGCAGCGGTTGGCGGCCCTGCTGGCGATGCCCGCCGGTGCCGAACCGATCGCCATCCTGTGCCTGGGGCCGGTGCCGGATTTCCCGGACCGCCCGGCGCTGGAGATCGACAACTGGGCCTTCGCCCGGCCGCTGCCGGAATTCGTCGGAGACAACAGCTGGCCGACGCACGACGACGGTGTGCCCGCCCAAAGCCGCTAGCGCGCAGCAGCAGCAGCGCACAGCAAATTCGAAGGTTTCTTTGTGGCGACACTATGAAGTTTTGCCGGTATTGGTGTGCAATTCGGTCGCTGGTCCGCCCCGACGTCGATGACCGCCCGCCCGGCCGGCGCCCGTGCCCGCACCGACCGCGCACGCACACCGCCACAGCAAACTCATATCGGCGAGAACCACAGCCTGGTACATGGGCTTGGCGACCCGCGATGACCCCTCGATCAACCGCCCTGGCGGCGTCGGCGCCCGGTCGTCGAAGGCCGGCGAACGGCCGAGATTCGTCGTGGCTTTGCTTGGAAATTGCATATGAAATTCACAGCTCAGCGGCCATTGTCTTTGCTGAAACCGTCGCAGGGAAGGGGTGCGCTTACACAGCGCGCGTTGTTCACCCGCGTGACGGTCGATGAATTCCGGACGGCGCCGCGGACGAGTGGTGACGCCCCATGGCGTCGGCTACTGTCACTGCCCATGGCAAACGATCCGCCGCCTCGGTAGGTGGCTGATCCTGATTTCTCTGGTGTGGACGGGATTGTGAATGAGCACGGCGAGGTCGGCGCTGATCACCGGGATAACCGGGCAGGACGGGATGTACCTGGCCGAATTGCTGCTCGGGCATGGCTATGACGTGTACGGGCTGGTGCGCGGACAGAACAACCCGAAAGAGGATGTCCTTCGGGCGGAGTTGCCCGCGGTCAACCTCATCAGTGGCGATCTCACCGATCTACCGAGCTTGATCCGCGCGATGGCGGTGGCCCAACCCGACGAGGTGTACAACCTGGGTGCGGTGACATTCGTCGGATACTCCTGGCCCAACGCCCGGCTCACCACCGACGTGACCGGTGGGGGCGTGCTCAACGTGCTGGAAGCCGTACGCCTGCAACAGGACCTGTCCGGCAAGGCGATCAGGATGTACCAGGCTTCCAGCGCCGAGATGTTCGGCCGGGTTCGCGAGGTCCCACAACGCGAGACCACCCAGCTGTGGCCGCGCTCGCCGTACGGCGTTGCCAAGGCCTACGGCCATCACATGACGGTCAACTACCGCGAGTCCTACGGCCTGCACGCCAGCTCAGGGATCCTCTTCAATCATGAATCACCGCGTCGTGGAACAGAATTCGTGACGCGAAAGATATCGCGCGCGGCCGCGCGGATCTCACTGGGTCTACAGAGCTCGGTGCCGCTGGGCAACCTGACCGTCGAACGCGATTGGGGTTTCGCCGGTGACTACGTCGAGGCGATGTACTTGATGCTGCAGCAGGACCAAGCCGACGACTACGTCATAGCCACCGGATGCGCGCACTCGGTGACCGAATTCTTGGACCTGGCTTTCGGATTCGTGGGAATCGACGACTGGAGTCCCTACGTCGAGGTCGACAAGCGCTTCCTGCGTCCCGCGGAGGTCGATCTGCTGGTCGGCGACCCCAGCAAGGCGCGAACGGTATTGGGCTGGAAGCCGAGAGTGAGTTTCCCCGAACTCGTCGAGATGATGGTGCGCCGCGACATCGAGCGCGAAAGCCGAGCGAGCGGCCTGGTTGCGGCACCGAAGTGAACCCCTCGCCTGCCCGGGTGACAGCCACATGACGCGAGTGATGTTCCTGCTGTCCAAGGATCCGGTACACGAGCAGGGCGGTGATCTGGCCACCTCGCGGGTCATGATGCAGCTGGCCGCGTCGACGTTCGATGTATCGGCGATCTGCTTGGCCCGCGAAGACCATCGCGACGGCGAACTTCCCGCCGGCTGCCGAGCACTGGTCCGGGTGCCCAAGCAGGCAGTGGTTCCGGCGCGACTTCTGTTGGGCTCCATCCGGTCTCGGCGAAGTCTGGTGCACGAGCGCTTCGATGTCGACCCGCTGTTGACGGCAATCGACGCCTCGGACGCGGACCTCTATGTGGCCGAGCACAGCTACATGGCAGAGACGTTCCTGCGCAGCCGCCACCGGGGGCGCAGACCGCTGATCGTAAATACCATCAACACCGAGTCACAAGTGTGGCTGGCCACCCGCGGCCTATTGGGCCGCCTGCAGGCGCCGCACATCCTTCGTGACGAACTACGCGTGGCGCGCGCCGCTGACGCGGTCGGCACCTACGACGCCGAAGAGGCCGCCTTCTACCGCAGCCATGGCGTGCCCGCCGCGCGCTGGATCGAGTTGAGCTTTCCCCCGGAACCACAACTGGACATCTCGGCGACCGGCCGTAGGTTGGTCTTCGTCGGTCGCCGGGACTGGCCGCCCAATCAAGAGGGCTTCGTGAAGTCTCTGGAGCTGTGGCCGCGGATCTCCGCGGGAATCCCCGACGCCGAGCTGTGGGTCGTCGGCGCCAAGAACCCCGGCGCCCGCGACCCTGCCTACCCCGATGGTGTGCGCGATGTCGGGTTCGTACCGGACCTCGCCGGGTTCCTGTCGACCTGCCGTGCCTTGCTGGCGCCCATCAAGACAGGTGGCGGGGTGCGGGCCAAGCTTCTCGATGCAGCAAGCCGCGGGCTGCCCGTCGTCGGCAGCACGGCAGCGATCGGTTCGCACGGTCCGCTGTTCGATCTGCCCGGATACGACGACGATGAGGCACTGGTGCAGCGGTGCCGCGCCCTGCTGCTAGACCGTTCGGTTGCCGCATCGGCGGGCAACGACCTGTACGAGTGCAACCGTCGGCATTGGCGTGGCGGTGGACCCCGCCGCAGCGTGGAAGGCCTTCTCAACGCCGGATCCCGGGTGTGAGATCGGCGATGGCGCGCCGGCTGGTGAGCCTGGGGGCGTCCTGCGCCGAGAGGCCGTGGCGAGTGATCGGGGTGTGGGTTGTCGTCATCGCGGTTGCCGTCGGTCTGGCCGCGGCGTTCGGCGCTCGGCCATCTGCCGAAGTCGATGCCCCCGCGAACACCGGAGCGGCGCATACCGGAGCCGACGCACGGGTGATCGTCCAGAGGTCGTCGGGGGTTTTCGCGTCCGGAGACCTGGATGCCCTGCGTGCCCGCCTGCTCGAGGTTCCCGCAGCGGCGTCGGTGTCGGCACCTCGACTTGCCGCGCGCGGCGATACCGCGCTGATCGCGGTGCGCTATCGGTTGGGCGCAGGCGAGATCGGCGGATCACGAGGGCGCAACGAGCTTGAGCGCGCCGTGGCTCCCTTCCGCGGCGATGGCGTCCGCATCGAGATCGGCGGGGAGGTGCCCGAGCAGCACACCGACAACGGGCCGGCGACAGAGAAGCTCGCGGTGCTGGTGGCGCTGGGATTGCTGTGCGCGATGCTGGGCTCACCGGCCGCCGTCGCCGTGTGCGCGGCCGTCGCGCTGTTCGGTATCGGCACGGGGCTTGCCCTGTTGACGATGCTGGGCGGCGCGCTGCCACTGGCGACGGTGGCCCCGTATGTGTCGGTCCTCATCGGCGTCGTGATCAGTGCCGATTACGTGCTGCTGTTCCTGGCCAGGTTCAGAGAAGCGCTCCAGGGTGGTCTGCATCCGCGTGCCGCGGCGGCGGCGGCGGCGAACGGACGAGCGGGAGGCAGCGTGGTCATCGCGGGTCTCACCGTGGCGGTCTGCCTTCCACTCGGAAGCCAATTGCTTTCAGCGCCAACACTTTCGACAGTGAGTTACGCCGTGGCCGCCGTCGTCGTCGGGATCGTTGCGGTAGTCGTCACCGTGGTTCCCGCGATGTGCGGTGCATTCGGCCATCGGGTGGCACGACAGGGTGCGACCGCGCGGCGGCCACGGAAGCGGACTCGATCGGTCGCGACGGTGGCATCTACGGTCCTGGTGCTGGTGTTGCTCGCCGTCCCCGTCACCGGGTTGCGCACCTGGCCACGCAGTGCCGGGAGTTGGGCGACGACCGACACTATCCGGCGTGCATACGACGTGACGGCCGAGGCGTTCGGCCCGGGCGCCAACGGGCCTTTCACCGTTGTGGTCGAGGCGAGCGCGTGGCCGGTCGGGCCGCTCGTCACGGCGCTGCGGCGCACCGGTGACTTCGCATTCGTCTCCGATCCCGATTACGACGCTCGACGTTCGCTGCGACTGTTCACGGTGGAGGCACGCAGCGCACCGGACGATGCGGCCACCGTCACCGCCCTCCGCAGATTGCGTGCCGCACTGCCGGACGGTGCGACCGTCACCGGCCTGACGGCGTACTTCGCTGACCTATCCACATCACTGGACCGGCGGTTTTTGCTGATGATGCTGGCCGTGGTGGCGCTGACGGAGGCAGTCGTCGTGGCTTTCACCGACCCGGTGGGTGCGGCGACGGCCGGTGCGACGAAACTGCTCGGACTTGCAGCCACCTACGGCGCGATGGTCGTGCTATTTCAGTGGGGCTGGGGCACAGCAATTCTCGGACTACCCGCAGCCGTGCCGATGTCCACGTGGGCCGCGGTACTGGCATTCGTCATCGTCTTCGCCTCATCGACCAATCACGAGGTCTTCACGGTTTCAGAGGCGCGAAACTCGCACGTCGCCGCCGCGGGCGGGCTGGTCGCGATCGCCATCCTGCTTGCCTTCGCTCTCGATCCCGACATCGTCGTTCGGATGTTGTGTATCGGCGCGGCAGTGGGAATCCTCATCGACGTGTTCGCCGTACGGCTGGTGTTATTCCCAGGCGTCATGACGATGGTTCGGGCGAAGGGTTGGACGCCAAACTGATTGCGGCCCCTTCGCAGTCGTGCCTCACGCCCGCGCCGACAACCGCCGTGCCAGGTCGGCAACCCGGGCGGCGATATCGTCACGTACCAGGCGCATACGTTCGATGCCCTCGATACCGCGCTCGGATGGCTCGTCGGTCTCCCAGGTCTCGACGACGACCCCGGGCGCCGGATCGAGCCGGGCTTCTCGCCCGAGCACGACGACGATATCGGCATCGCGGATCAACTGCGGGTCAACGAGAGTGGGAGTGTTTCCGTAGATGTCGACGCCGACTTCGGCGAGGGCTTGCGCGGACAGTTCGTTGACCGCCGCCCCGGGTTTGGTGCCGGCCGAATGGACGACGACCGCATCGCCGGCGGCCTTTCGCATCAGGCCTGCGGCCATCTGCGACTTGCCCGCGTTCTTGACGCAGACGAAAAGCACCGTGGGCTTGCGGGATTGATCACTCATGAGCGGACGAACCTGTTCCGTAGGGCCAACGACACATACACCAGGGCGACCAGGACCGGAACCTCGATGAGCGGGCCGACGACCCCGGCGAGTGCTTGCCCCGATGTCGCGCCGTAGGTGGCGATGGCGACGGCGATGGCCAGTTCGAAGTTGTTGCCCGCGGCGGTGAAGGCCAGGGTCGTGGTGCGCTGATAACCCAGTCCCAGTGCCGCGCCGAGCAGGTAGCCGCCACCCCACATGATGGCGAAGTAGGCCAACAGCGGGAGCGCGATGCGGGCGACGTCACCGGGCCTTTCGGTGATCTGTTCGCCTTGCAGCGCAAAGAGAATGACGATGGTGAACAACAACCCGTACAGCGCCCACGGACCGATACGCGGGAGGAATTCGGCTTCGTACCATTGGCGGCCTCTGGCCTTCTCGCCGAGTCGCCGCGACAGGTAGCCGGCCAGCAGCGGGATACCCAGGAAGATCAGCACCGACTTGGCGATCTGCCACGGCGACGTGCTGATGCTGGTCTGTTGCAGGCCGAGCCAGCCAGGCAGAACCGACAGGTAGAACCAACCGAGCACCGCGAACATCACGACCTGAAAGATCGAATTGAGTGCCACCAGCACGGCGGCAGCTTCCCGGTCACCGCAGGCCAGGTCGTTCCAGATGATGACCATCGCGATGCAGCGCGCCAGACCCACGATGATGAGTCCGGTGCGGTACTCAGGCAGATCGGGCAGCAGCAGCCAGGCCAACGCAAACATCAACGCCGGGCCGAGAACCCAGTTGAGCAGCAGCGAGCTCAGCAGCAGCTTGCGGTCGCCGGTGACCGAATCGAGCCGGTCATAGCGGACCTTCGCCAGCACCGGGTACATCATGATCAACAGGCCCAGCGCTATCGGCAGCGATATGCCGTCGATCTGCACACGATCCAGCGCGGTGTCGAGCCCGGGAATCTGTCTGCCCAGCAGCAGGCCCGCTGCCATGGCGACGCCGATCCAGACCGGCAGAAACCGGTCCAGCACCGAGAGTTTCTCGACGACGCCCGAATCGGATGTGCGCTCAACGCTATTCATCGATCAGTTGCCACCACAGCAGACGGCGTCGTCGCTCTGTTCGGGTCCGGCACCGAAAGTCTCGGAGTCCGACAGCACCGTGTAGACCTCCCAGCGCTCGCCGGCCGGCCCGGTGACCCAGACCTTGTCCTGGGTGGCGAAACAGCAGGTGGTGCCGATCTCTTCGTCGGTGAACAATCCCTCGCCGGTCAGCCGGGCGATCTCGGAATGGACCTTCTCGCTCGATTCCACCTCCACACCGAGGTGGTTGATGGTGCCGCCCTTACCGGGGTTTTCCAACAGCACGAGCTTCAGGGGCGGTTGCGCGATCGCGAAGTTGGCATATCCCGGTTTGACCTTGGCCGGTGAGGTGCGGAACAGCTTGGAGTAGAAGGTGATTGCCTCGTGGAGATCGTCGACGTTGAGGGCCAGTTGCGCTCGGGACATGATCTACGCCTTCCCACGTATGTGACTTATGTCGAAGTGGATACCTGCCCCAGCATGCCGACCTCTTTGACATAAGTCAATCCAGTGAGCAGAATCGGCGATATGCCCAAGGCCCTGCCGACGATCGACATGTCCGCGCCCGTGTGCTGCGCGCCGGTGGCGGCGGGCCCGATGAGCGATGCCGACGCCCTGCACGTCGCACTGCGACTCAAGGCGCTGGCCGACCCGGCTCGGGTCAAGATCATGTCGTACCTGTTCAGCTCGACGGCAGGTGAGGAGAACAGCGGCGAACTCGCGTCCGCGCTGGGGTTGACCGAGTCGACGGTCAGCCACCATCTGACGCAGCTGCGCCAAGCCGGACTGATCGATTCCACCCGCCGGGGCATGAATGTCTATCACCGGGCGCACCGCGACGCCGTGGTCGCGCTGTGCACCGTGCTCGACCCGAACTGCTGCACGTAGCCCCGGACACCCAAACGACGATGGTGGGGTTCTGTGCGAACCCCACCATCGTCGTTTGTGCCGGAACGATCAGACCGCTGCGGGCTGGCGACCCTCCTCGACGGCGGGCTTGGAGTCACCGTGGTCATCGACCATGGTCTGCTCGTCGAACGGTGCGTGACCGTCGAGCACCTTGATCATCCGGCCCTTGTCCAGGGTGCCGGTCCAGGCACCGACCAGGACGGTCGCGATGGCGTTACCCGAGAAGTTGGTCACCGCGCGGGCTTCCGACATGAACCGGTCGATCCCGACGATCAGGCCGATACCGTCGAGCAGTTCCGGTCGGTGGCTCTGCAGGCCGCCGGCCAGGGTCGCCAGACCCGCTCCGCTGACACCGGCGGCGCCCTTGGAAGCGATGATCATGAACACCAGCAGGCCGAACTGCTCGCTGATCGACAACGGGTTCCCCATGGCGTCGGCGATGAACAGCGAGGCCATCGTCAGGTAGATGGCGGTGCCGTCCAGGTTGAACGAATAACCGGTCGGGACGACGATGCCCACGGTGGCCGGCTGCACGCCGGCATGTTCCATCTTCGCGATGAGGCGCGGCAGCGCCGACTCGCTCGACGAGGTCGCGACGATCAGCAGGTACTCGCGGGCCAGGTAGCGCACCAGCTTGAAGACCGACATGCCCGCCACGAACCGCAGCAGCGCTCCGAGGACACCGAACACGAAGAGCACACAGGTCAGGTAGAACGCACCCATCAGCACCGCGAGCTGGATGACGGCGTCGAATCCGGTGTCGCCGACAACCTTCGCGATGGCGCCGAAGGCGCCGATCGGCGCCAGCCACAGGATGCCGGCCAGGATCCGGAACACCAGCTTCTGCACCGAGCCGATACCGCGCAGGATCGGTTCGCCGGTGGCACCCATGGCCTGCAGACCGAACCCGACCAGCAGGGCGACGAACAGCGTCTGCAGCACATTGCCCTCGGTGAGCGCGCTCAGCAGGGACGTCGGGATGATGCCCTCGATGAAGTCCATCGTGCCGCCGGCGCCGTGTGCCTTCTCGGCGAGCTTGGCTCCGGCCGCCGGGTCACCGGCGAGGTTGAGACCGGTTCCGGGGCTGATCAGGTTGCCGACCAGCAGTCCGATGCCCAGCGCGATGGTGGACATGATCAGGAAGTAGCCCAGGGCCAGACCACCGACCTTGCCGACCGATGCGGCTTTGCGCACCGAGCCGATACCCAGCACGATGGTGCAGAAGATGACGGGGCTGATCATCATCTTGATCAGGCTGACGAACATGGTGCCCAGCACGCCGAGATCGGAGCCGACCTCGGGAGCCAGCAGGCCGACCACGATGCCACCGAGTACGGCGATGATCACCGCTATATAAAGCCAGTGGGTACGGTCCTTCTTTTTCTTGGTCGTGCTGGTGGTCATGTTGGGCTCCTTGTGTCCGGCGCATCACAGCGAATGTTCAAATAGTCGGATGCGACGTGAGCCAAGTCACTAATAAGTTCATTTCGTTCACGGAAAGCCCGAAAGGAGCAGAGGTGCAGCTCCGACAACCCCCCGAACCGTCTCGTCCCTCGACGGCATCGTCGTCTCGCAGTGCTGACGGCTTCGCTCCTCAACCGTCTCGTCCCTCGACGGCATCGTCGTCTCGCAGTGTCGCTCGGGAACTGTTCCGCTGGCAGCTCGCACTTCTCCTGATCCTGATCCTGCTGGCCGGTGGGGCTGCGGTGTTGGATGCCAGGGGTGATGCCGACGAGCTGACCCGGCAGAAGGTCATCGGGGTTGCCGAGTCGGTCGCGAAGATGAACTCCACCGCCACCGCGATCGCCTCCCCCGACCCGACGGCGGTGCTGCAGCCGCAGACCGAAGAAATCCGCAAGGCCACCGGCATGGACTTCGTGGTGGTGATGGCACCGAACCGGGTCCGGTTCACCCATACCGACGTCTCCCGGATCGGCGGGCTGTTCACCGGCAATATCGATCGCGCGCTGGCAGGTCAGACCTTCACCGAGACATATGCCGGGACGTTGGGGCCGTCCATCCGCGCCGTGGCGCCGGTGCGCGACAGCACGGGTCATATCGTCGGACTGGTGTCGGCAGGTGTCACACGGGAGCGAATCTCGCAGAGCGTGCTGAGTACGCTGCCCGCGATCGGCATCGCCGTCGGCGTGGCACTGCTGCTGGCACTGGTGGGCTCATTCGTCCTGGAACGCCGCCTGCGCCGACGGACACTGGGCCTGTCCTTCCCGGACCTGCGGGTGCTCTACGAGCAACGCGAAGCAGTGCTGCATGCCATCGGCGACGGCCTGCTGGTGTTCGATAATGACGGTCGCGCCGAGGTGGTCAATGACGAAGCGCGCCGACTACTTTCGCTGCCGGACGGACCCGTCACCCGCAGTGAGCTGCCCGGATCACTGGGCGGGTCGGGCGACGGCACGCTGACCGATGAGACCCATGTGACCGCAGATCGGGTGCTGCTGGTCAACCAGCAGCCGGTGCATTGGGACGGACGTGTCGTCGGCGCCGTCATGACACTGCGGGATCGCACTGACCTGCAACGGGTTTCCGGTGAGCTCAGCTCGGTCACCCAGTTCGCCGAGTCGTTGCGGTCTCGTGCTCACGAGGCCGACAACCGCCTGCACACCGTGATCACCATGGTCGAGTTGGGCCGCACTGATGACGCAGTGCAGTTCGCCACCGCCGAACTCGCGGTGTCCCAACAACTTATCGACCGGTTGATGTCGACCGTCGCCGAACCCGCGTTGGCCGCATTACTGCTGGGCAAGATGAGCCAGGCCCGCGACCACGGGGTGGAGTTGTCGGTAACCGATGATTCACAACTCGACGATCCCGAGTCGATCGCGCTGACGCAGGGCGAATTGGTGACCCTGGTCGGCAATCTCATCGACAACGCCATCGACGCGGCCCGCGCCGATGCCCCCGGTTGGGTAGAGGTGACCGTGCGTGGTACCCCGGAGGAGCTGGTGGTCGCCGTCGCCGACAGTGGCCCGGGAATGTCGGCCGACGCCTTCGACCGTGCCCGGATGCGCGGATACTCCACCAAAGCGGGTAACCGCGGACTCGGGCTGGCGCTGGTGTGGCAGGTGATCGCCGGCCACGGCGGCACGATCACCTCGGAGAACACCTACGGTTCGGTCATCACCGCGACCATCCCCGCCGCCCGGGTGCCGGCCCGATGATCCGCGTGCTGATCGTCGACGACGAGCCGCTGATCGCCGAAGCTCATCGCGAATACGCTCTGCGCGTGCCGGGTTTCACCGTGGTGGGCACCGTCGGCACCGGTAACGGCGCGGTGCGCACGGTCGCGGCAGCAGCGGCCGACGGCGATCCCATCGATCTGGTGCTGCTCGACATCGGGTTGCCCGACGCCAGCGGTATCGATGTGGCGTCGGCGCTCGGCGGTATCGCGCCGGCCCCCGACATCATCGCGATCTCCTCCGAGCGCGACCTGGCGGTGGTCCGCTCCGCTGTCGCACACGGGATCGCCCTGTATCTGCTCAAACCGTTCACCTTCGCGGCGTTCCGCGACAAGCTGGAGCGGTATCAGCAATACCGCGACGCCTTGGGCGCCGGTGGCGCCGCGGCGGGCCAACACGAGATCGACCGCGCGATGAACGCCCTACGCACGGCCGACCAACGGACTTCCACACCGAAGGGGGTCGCCGCCGACACCCTCGACCTGATCACCGGCGCCCTGCGCGATGCGCCGGCAGGCCTCAACGCCGCCGAAGCCGCTGCGCAGCTGGGGATTTCCCGAGTGACGGCCTGGCGCTACCTGGAACGCCTCGCCGACGACGGCGCGGCGACGCGCGCCACCGAATACGGCCGGGCCGGCAGGCCGCAGATCAGATACGCCATCTCACGCTGACGACCACGCCGTCAAAGCCGCGGCGAGAACAGCCAGATCATCGGTGGTGGCGTCGACGTGAGGCGAGATCCGAAGCACCGGTCCGGTGAGTTCGAAAGGCGCCCGGGCGGTTTCGGCGACGGTCGTGACGATGCGATGCTCGGCGATGAGGTCGGCGCGCACTGCGGCCGGTTCGATCCCTGCCGGAGGGATTAGCGTGGTGATGGCGGTCGGTTCGTCAACGGGTTCGACGACCCGCCAGCCGGCCACACCGTCGAGCAGGGTGCGGGTGACCCGCCCGATCTCGCAGAGCCTGGTGCGTATCCGTTGCGGGCCGGCCGCCAAATAGGCCCCCAGCGCGATCGAATAGCCCACTCGGGCAGCCGCATTGGCTTCATGCATCTCGAAGCTCTGCAACACCGACACCGAGGCCGGCCAGTCCGGCGGCGGAACCCGGCGAACCAACTGGGCCGCCAGCTCTGGCCGGACCGCCAGGAAGCCCACCCCGCGCGGACCCGCCAGCCATTTGCGCGATGACGAGTAGACGGCGTCGGCGTCGACCGCGCAGTCGAGCTGCCCGACGGCCTGGGCGGCGTCGAGTGCCACCGGCACGCCGGCGGCCCGGCAGGCCGCGACGATATCGGCCATGGGCTGGGCGACACCGCGGTGGCTGCCGACACCGGTCACGTGCACGAGCGCGGGCGGCTCGTTTCGCAAGTAGGCGGCCACGGCATCACCGCTGGTGCGCCCCAACTCATCGGCCGGCAGAGCGCGCACCGCGAAACCGTTGGCCGCCATCAGGGCCAGATTGGGTCCGTACTCCCCCGGCACGCACGCCACCGTGCGCGGGCCGGGCCAGCTGGACAGCAGCAGGTCCAGTGCATGAGCAGAACCGGTGGTGAACACCACGTCCGCCGCTGTCATACCGGTCAGGGAGGCGATCGCGCTGCGGCCGGCGTCCAGAACGGGGCGAGCCGCCTCCAGCGCCACATAGCCACCGACTTCGGCTTCATGCCGGGCGTGCGCTGCGGCGGCTTCGATGGCGGCGGTGCTCTGCCGTGAGCAGGCCGCCGAGTCCAGGTGCACCCCGGCGGCGGGCACTCGGGCGGCCCGCCAGGCCTGGGCCAGGTCGTCGTCGGGTATTTCTTGCATCAATCGGTCATTTTACGGCCAGCGACAAGCCGAAATCACCGGCCGCATCGGTCCACCAATGCGTTCGGGTGAGCCCGGCGGCCGCGAGCTCGGTCGCCACGTCCTGCGGCCGGAACTTGCAGGACACCTCGGTCAGCATCTCCTCGCCCGCGGCGAAGTCGACGGTCATGCCGAGTGCCTCGATGTGCACCTGCGCTGCCGTTTGCGCCCGCAGCCACATCTCGATTCGCTGTTCGTCGGCGTTCCAGCGGGCGATATGGGCATAGTTGTCGATATCGAAATCGGCGTCGAGTTCGCGATTCACCACGGCGAGCACATTTCGGTTGAACGCCGCCGTCACACCGGCGCTGTCGTCGTAGGCGCGGACCAACCGGCCGGTGTCCTTGACCAGATCGGTGCCCAGCAGCAGGCAGTCCCCGGGTTCGAGCGCCTCGGACAGCGCCGAAAGGAACGTCGCCCGCGGCCCGGCCGTCAGATTGCCGATCGTCGATCCCAGGAATGCCACCAGACGCCTTCCGCCCCGGGGTATCTCACCGAGATGGCGTTCGAAGTCGCCGCACACCGCATCGATCCGCAGACCCGGGTACTCGGCGGTCAACGCCCGGCCCGCGGCCTCCAGCACGGTGGCATCGACATCGAATGGGATGAACCGGCGCAGCGAATTCCGCGCAGACAGCGCATCGAGAAGCAACCGGGTCTTCTCCGATGTGCCGCTGCCCAGTTCGATGAGGGTGTCGGCGCCGCTGGCCGCGGCGATCTCGGCGGCACGTTCGTGCAGGATCGACGCCTCGGCCCGCGTCGGGTAGTACTCCGGCAACCGGGTGATCTGGTCGAACAGATCACTGCCGGTGGCATCGTAGAACCATTTGGGCGGCAACGATTTCGGCGTCCGCGACAATCCGTCGCGCACATCGTTGCGCAGTTCTCGGGCGGCGTGGTCGGCCGACAGGTGGTTGGCCAGCAGCATCAGGGTGTTCCTCTCAGCGCGGTCAGCGTGACCTGACCGTCACAGACGTCTACGAGGTGCCGGTCCGGCACATCCTGCCAATCGGGGTGGTCGTCGTAGGGTTCGCTGGCCACGACGACACCATCGGGTCTGCGCAATACCGACAGCGTGTCACCCCAGGTGGTGGCCAGCAGCCGGGACCCGTTGGCGGCCACGATGTTCAACCGGGCATCGGGGTCGGCCGCACCGACCTCGGCCACCACCGCTCCGAGGTCGTCGAGCCCCCGCGAGAAGATCAGCGCGGCGAGTTGGGCGCTGTCCACCACCGATTCCGCCGACCTGCTGGTGGGCAGCACCGCTCGGTCGACCACACCGTTGTGCGACAGCAGCCAGTGGCCATCGGTGAAAGGCGCCACCGCACTGGCATCGATCGGCATCCCGACGGTCGCCGAACGTACCGCGGCGACCACGCAACCACTGGACAACGCCGGTGCAACCGAGGCGAATGACGCGTCTCCCCATAACGGCGCCGCACTACGCCAACGCCTGGGCCCCTCCTCCGGCGACCCGGGCGAGAAGAAGCCGACACCCCACCCGTCGGCGTTCAACAAGCCGTGCTTTTGCCGGCGTGGCGAATAGGACTGCACCACAAGCCCATTCGGAGGGTCGATGAGCAGACTGCTCACCGGGACCGGCGCGCCCAGCCACCCGAGATGACGGCACATCAGACGTCCCAGGCCAACCGCAGGCCGGAGAAGATCTGCCGGCGGATGGGATGATCCCAATTGCGGAAGCTGGGCCGCAGGATGCCGGCGGCAACCGCCCACGAGCCACCGCGCAGCACCCGGTAGTCGCCGTCGAAGAACGGTTCGCTGTACTGCTCGTAGACCATCGGGGTGAAACCGGGCCACGGCCGCAACGGTGAACTGGTCCACTCCCAGACGTCACCGAGCAGCTGTTCGACACCATAAGCCGACGCACCCGCCGGGTAGGCGCCCACCGGTGCCGGCCGCAGGGCGTCACCACCGAGGTTGGCGTACCGCGCCGTGGGCGGCTGGTCACCCCACGGAAAACGGCGTCGCGCACCGGTCGCCGGATCCCACGCGCACGCTTTCTCCCACTCGATCTCGGTCGGCAACCGCGCGCCGGCCCACCGCGCATAAGCCTCTGCTTCGAAATAGCAGATATGTTGCACCGGTTCGTCATCCGGCACGGTCTCGACGTAGCCGAATCGGGTCCGACTGGGTCGGCCGTCGGGACGATCGGACTCGGCCCAGAACTGCGGGGCGACCAGGCCGGCCTGCTGGCGGTGCTGCCAGCCGCGTTCCGACCACAACTCGGGACGCTGGTAACCGCCGTCGTCGATGAAGGCGAACCATTCGGCATTGGTGACCGGCACCCGGCCGATCCGGAAGGCCGGTACATCGACGGTGAACGACGGGCGCTCGTTGTCCAGTGAGAACGGCTCGCTGGCCGCATCGACACCAAGTGTGAAAGGTCCGCCCGGAACCAGCACCGACGTACCGGCCAAACCGGTTCGGCCGGTGGGTAATCCGGTTCGGGCTTGTAACAGCGGCGCCCCGGTGCGCAGGTTCAATGCCTGCAACATGGTCTCGTCATGCTGATTCTCGTGGCTGGCGACCAAGGCGAAAGTGAAACCCGGATCATCGGCCGGCAGCACGTCGAGCGCATCGAAGACCTTGGCGCGCACAGTTTCCAGGTAGCGATGTGCCTGCACCGGACTCAGCAGCGGCAGATCCACCCGGCTGGCGCGCGGATGCACGAACGCGTCGTAGAGCCCGTCGACCTTCGCAGGCAGCAGGCCGGGGTTGTCCAGACTGCCGCCCCGCACCAGCCACAGCTCTTCCTGCTGACCGATATGGGCCAAGTCCCACACCAGCGGGCTCATCAACGGGTCGTACTGCCGGTGCAGCTCTTCGTCGTCGAAAGCGACGAGCCGCAGCGTCCGTTGCCTGGCCTGCGTGAGTTCATCGGCCAGCACCTGACGCGCGTTCATCGGTCACCCCCGGCCAGATCAGTCAGTGCAGGCACGATGCCGTCGCGCACCACCCGGTCGGAGAACTCATCGCCGGGGCTGCGGCCACGCTCGACCAGGCGCGCCAACTCGTCCATCGATGCGGTGAGTTCGGCGGGGGCCAGCGCCTGCGCCAGCGCGACGCAGGTGTTGGCGGATTCGTACAGGCGCCGGTCGGCCAGGCCGACCCGGGCCGCGCTGTCCCATGCCGTGGCGACCGGTTCGACGGCTTCGGCCGCGGCGTCGGCGGCCTTGGCGTCGTCGAGCAGCGCGACCAGTGTGAACACGACCGCCGGCCACAACGCGTCCGGGACGCTGTCGAGGTAACGGATCTCCAGCCACCGCCGCGGACGCACCGGCGGGAAGAGCGTCGTCAAGTGGTAATCCAGGTCCTCGGTGGTGGGCCTGCGGCCGCCCAGCATCACCAGACCATCGGCCCAGTCCATGAACGGCACCCAGTCCAGCACCGGCTCGGGTTCGGGGTTGTGCACCAGCATGACGGGCGCCTTGAGCGCATAACGCGCCCAGTCGGTGGTGGGGTCGTCGCCGCTGGCGCCCAGGATGGGCCCGCATCGCGCCGAATCGAGCCGGCTCCACACCTGCTGCCTACTGGACTGCCAGCCCGTGAACTGCCCCGCCAGCAGCGGGGAGTTGGCCGACAGGGCGATCATCGTGGGGCCGAGGGCATGGGCCAACCGCACCCGTTGCGCCCAGCCGTCGCGTGGCCCGGCATCCAGGTTGACCTGTATCGACGCCGTCGACGTCATCATCGCCGCACCCGCCGCGCCGGTGTCACTGGCCTCGAAGAAGGCTTCCATGGCGCGGTAGCGGGCACCGGGGTTGACCCGCTTCTGCGGTCGCAGCGGATCCGCTCCGAGGAGTACCAGCCCCAGACCGGCCCGAGCGAATTCCGCGTCCAGCACGGCCCGATCGGCCGCCAAGGCGGTGATCGCATCTACTGCACCCGCCATCGGCGGTCCGGACAGTTCGACGGCACCGCCGGGTTCGACGGTGACCACGCTGCCGCCGGGCAGCGCGGGTAGTTCGGCTATCACGTCACGGATGCGTTCCCAGCCCGGTCTGCGGCGCACATCGGTGAGTTCGAAGCAGTGCGCCTCGAGCTCCAGGCCGACTTGACCCAGCGGGCCGTCGGCCAGGGTGTTCCCGGCGATGTGCAATGCCGCGGCCGCTGAACTGGTCAGCTCCCGCACGGCCGGCCGCGTCGGCGGCGTGACGGTGAACGTCATAGGACCATCTTGATTGATACCGCCGACAACTTCGCCCCCTCATTGACCGTCACGAGGAGTACGTGTACCCAAACCGGGTGGGTGTTACGTCCCCGTTTATTGGCCGAGCGAGTTCTGCATCGCGCCGGCCAGCACGTTCACCGCCGGTCCCCCGTTGCCGGACTGACACACTTTCGCTTGCAGCAGAACATTCTCCCGCAGCCTGGTCTGGCTGAAGCACCGCCGGTCGGTGCCCGCTTCCTGTTTGGTCCAGCCGGCGTCGGCAGGACCCGGGCCGCCGCCGGTGAAGGTCCACACCTGCACGGTGCCGTTGTCGAGCCGCATGGTGGCGGTCTGGCCGGAGCAGCCGACGGTGCGGTCGACGACACGGTGATAGGCAGCCGTGGCCGCGGCGGTGGTAGCGAACACGCCGATCGCCTGCTTGACGAAATGAGTGTCGTCGGTGGGTGAGGTCTGCGCCGTCGAACCGTTGAAAGATGCCAGGTCAGGATCGTCGAAAACCTCGGGAAGCCCGATATCGGCCCAGTTGTTGCAGACCGGGATGTCGACCGAATACGCCTGGAACGGTTCGGTGAAAACCGACTCGGTTCCCATCGGCCCGCCCACGATATTGGCGACCGATCCCTTGCTCAGCACCGCGTAATTCACCACACCGGGATCGGACGGGCGTGCCGCGGCCGGCGCCGCACCCGCCAACGCCAGCGCCGCCGCCAGTACCGGAGCAGCCGTCAGCAGCCGCATCGGCTAGACCTTGGCCGACAGCGTGACGTCGATGTTGCCGCGGGTGGCTTTGGAGTATGGGCACACACCGTGGGCTTTGGTCATCAGCTCGTCCGCGGCGGCCTGCTCGAGTCCGGGCAGGTACCCGATCAGATGCGCCGTCAGACCGAAGCCGCCCTCGGAGTCCTTGCCGAACCCGATCTGCGCGGTGATACCGCTGGCGTCGTCGATGTCGATCTTCTCGGTGCGGGCCACCAAGCGCAGCGCCCCCAGGAAACAGGCGGCGTACCCCGCGGAGAACAGCAGTTCGGGGTTGACCCCCTCACCGCTGCCCCCCATCTCCTTGGGTGGGCGGGTGTCCAGGTCGATCTTGCCGTCGGTGGACTTCACATGGCCATCACGCCCGCCGCCGCTGGCGGTGGATTCTGCGGTGTAGACGACTTCGATGCTCATGAACCGATCATGCCAGCCGGAAATTCACCGCGTGCCGAGTCAGCCGCCCTTCCCCCGAACGCCCTCCTCGACCAACTTGCCGAGTTCGGCGTCGACGTTGCGCCAGTATTCGAAGACCCGGGACAGGACCGGCTCTTTCACACCGTCGGAGACGTGGCCGACGATGTTGTGCACCAACCGTTCTCGCGCGGCGTCGTCCATCACCTCGCGAACCAGGGTGCCGGCCTGACTCCAGTCGTCGTCATCGGGTCGCAGCGTGTAGGCGGTGCGCACCATGTCGCCATCCGATGTCCAGTGCGCCTCGGCCACCTGCTTGGGATCCGCGGCCACCGGCCCGCCCATCGAATTGGGCGCGTACACCGGGTCCGGCGCCAGACGGATACGCATCGCGCCGTCCTTGGAGTAGGCGTTGACTTCGACCTTCGGTTCGTTGACCGGGATCTGCTTGTAGTTGACCCCGAGGCGTGCGCGATGGGCGTCGGAATAGGAGAAGCCGCGGGCCAGCAGCATCTTGTCGGGGCTCAGACCCGTACCCGGCACGATGTTGTTGGGCTCGAAAGCTGCCTGCTCGATCTGCGCGTGGTAATCGACCACGTTGCGGTTCAGCGTCATCGTGCCGACATCGATCAGCGGATAGTCGGCGTGCGGCCACACCTTGGTGAGGTCGAACGGGTTGAACCGGTAGGTCTTGGCATCCTCGAACGGCATCACCTGAACCTTCAGCGTCCAGGTCGGGAAATCGCCGGCCTCGATCGTCTCGAACAGGTCGCGCTGGTGGTAATCGCCGTCCTCACCGGCGATTCGGTCGGCGTCCTCCTGGGTGAGGTACTCGACGCCCTGGTCACTCTTGAAGTGGTACTTGACCCAGAAGAGCTCACCGGCGGCATTGATCCAGCTGTAGGTGTGGCTGGAGTAACCGTTCATGTGCCGCCAGGTTTTCGGAATGCCGCGGTCACCCATCAGATAGGTGACCTGGTGCGCCGATTCGGGCACCAGCGTCCAGAAGTCCCACTGCATGTTGTGGTCACGCAGATTGTTCGCGGCCATGCGCTTCTGGCTTCGGATGAAGTTCTGGAATTTCATGGGGTCACGCACGAAGAACACCGGGGTGTTGTTGCCCACCATGTCGAAGTTGCCTTCGGTGGTGTAGAACTTCAGCGCGAAGCCACGCGGATCACGCCAGGTGTCGGGGCTGCCGCGCTCACCGGCGACTGTGGAGAACCGAGCAAGCATCTCGGTCTTCACACCGGGCTGAAAGACCGCGGCCTTGGTGTACCGGCTGACGTCGCCGGTCACCTCGAAATGACCAAATGCGCCGCCACCCTTGGCATGCGGCTGTCGCTCCGGGATGCGTTCCCGGTTGAAGTTGGCCATCTGCTCGATCAGGTAGTGGTCCTGGAGCAGGATCGGGCCGTCTGGTCCGACGGTCAGGGAATGTTCGACGCTCGGTACCGGCGCGCCGCCGTCTGTGGTGGCTATCTTGTCTGTCATCGGCCATCTCCGTTCCATGCTGAGGGCTCAACACGGATTGCCCCGACACCGGAGAAGTTATGCATGCCCGACAAAAAGAACGCCCGCCTGCGTCAGGGGGGTAACGCAGGCGGGCGTTCGGTTCTGGGTTGTCAGCGCGGCGGTGTGCCTGCCGGCGACGACTGACCGGGACCGGCGGGGCCAGGAAGCGGGCCGGTCGGTTCACCGGGTCCGCCCGGCCGCATCATCGGGCCCATCGGCATCCCGGACTCACCCGGGCCGCCGGGTCCGCCGGGCCGCATCATCGGGCCCCACGGCCCCATCGGCCCGCCGCGCTCGATCATCACCCCGGGCGGCCCGAAATGGCCGCCGTGCATTCCTCCGCCGGATTGGCGGCCCAGGAAGAAGCCGGTGAAGAACACCGCGCCGACGATGAACACCACGCCCGCGACGATCGCGACCCAAGCAGCGACCTGGTAGAGCCGGTTGGGCTTGTCCCTCTCGACGACGACAGGGGCGGTCACGGCGGGTTCCACTGCCGTCTCAGGGACAGTCGTCGTCGCGGTCGGCTGGGCGGGTGTTTCGGTCATGCTTGGCATGATCCTCGCGCTGAACACAGCGCCGGGTAAGTAGGGGTTATGAACTTGCTGTGAAGCTGGGGTTATCCGAGCGCCACCGGTAGCGAGAGCATTCCGCGCAGGGTGATGTTCGGCTTGTATCGCGGCTCACCGGCCAGCCGTGCGTCGGGGAAGCGTGCGGTCACCGCGGACAACGCGATGCGCGCCTCCATGCGCACCAGGGGCGCACCGATACAGAAGTGCGCTCCGTAACCGAACCCCAGATGCCGGATCGCCGTGCGGTCGGGGTCGAACTCGTCGGGGCGGTCGTTGGCGTGCGGGTCGCGGTGCGCCGCGGCCAGCAGCAGGATCATCGTCTCGCCCTTCGGCACGTGGACGTTGCCGATGGTGATGTCGTCGGCGGCGATGCGCCCCAGCAGTTGCGCGGGCGCGTCGTAGCGCAGGGATTCCTCGACGACCCGTGGGGCCCGACTCGGATCGTCGACGAGCGCTTTCCACTGTCGGCGATCGCGCAGCATCGCCAGGATGGCGTGCGCGATCAGGCTGACCGTCGACTCATGTCCGGCGACCAGCAGCAGGTTGCAGGTCGAGACGATCTCCTCTTCGGTGAGCTGGTCACCGCCCTCCTCGACGGCGATGAGAGCCGATATCAGGTCGTCAGCCGGTTCGGCGCGCCGCCGCGCGATCAACTCACGCTGGTAGGCGCGCATCCAACGTCCGGCCTGCATCCGCTGCTCGAAGCCCTCCGACCCTGAACCACCAAGCGCGACAAGCGGATCCAGCAGACCACCGATGAGTGCCAACGCGGAGCCGAAGCGTGCCTCGTCCTCCAACGGCACTCCGAGCAGGCGGCAGATGACCGATACCGCCAGCGGATAGGCAAGGTCATCGACGGCGTCGAAGCTGTCCCCGCCTTCGATTTCATCGAGCAGTCCGTCGACCAGTGCCTTGATATCGGATTCCAGGGCCGCGATCACCCGCGGCGCAAAGGCCTTGGTCACCAGCTTGCGCAACCGCGTGTGATCGGGCGGGTCGAGGAACAAGAACGTCGGGGCCCGGCGCTGATCGACCATACCGGCCAGGCCGTACGGCCGGGGCGGCTCACCGTTGGCGATCTGGCGTTGCGCCAGCGTGGACTTGAGCCGATCACTGGCCGAGGACGGATGGCGCAGTGCCGCATCGCAGTCGGCGAACGACGAGAAGATGATGAGATGAGCGTCAGGTAACAGCAGTGGCCCGTGTTCGCGCAGCCTGCGGTAGGACGGATAAGGATCGGCACGCTGCGACTCGGCCAGCACTTCGGCGAGCAGCAGCTGGGAATCCGCTGCGGTCGTCATGGGTCAATTGTGCTTACTTGTCCGCGCCACGTCATGACTTAATCTCATCACCGGGGGTCCAGACAACAGAATCGGCCCGCAGTGACTCCCCGGCAGCGGGCCGATTCAGTTGCGGTCGCGTTCCCCTCCAATACGCGTCCAGCGCACAAATGTTAACCCGCTTCGGCGAGTACAGCAAATGCTGGCGCAACGGGTCCCGTTGGCGCGCTGTCGATCACGACGCGACGGCCTCCACGCGGAGATAGATACCCTTGAGCTGTACAGCTTTACACATATTGACACTGTGGAAATATTCACAGCTCAGCGGTATTCGACACCTTCTGCCCGCGCTCCGCAAACCCCCGCACGGCGGACGCCGAGCCACGACGGGCCGACCGAACCCACTCGGCCCCGACACCAGGGGGGGTTGGTGACGGGGCCGAGATTCGGTGGAGCTCGTCGGGGGAATGAGCTCCGACACACACGCTATCGATGGACCCTTAGAAGGGGCTGAGACCCGGCTATGCGTTCCATATCGACTAGGCCGACAGGTGCCGTTCACCCCTTGTACGGGTTGACCGCGAACTGGATGACCCGGTAGGGCCCGCGGTCCCGGGAGGCGGTGAACCACTGGCTGACGAAGACGCGGACCTCGTCGAGGGTCGATCCCGGCGAGATGTAGCCACCGTAGGGCTGAGCCAGGGTGTTGTCGTCAGGCGGGGGCAGGCTGTCCGCGGGATCGGGCCAGCCGCCCGCGACGACGACCGTCGTCACCGGAGCCGACCCCAGTCCGGTCGGGTCACTGGCCACCCGCATCTCCATGTTTCCGGTGCTGGCGTTGAAATAACTCAGCACCGTGCGGCCGTCGATCTGCTTGACACTCATCTCGCCGACCTTGTCCGACCACAGCGGAGTGGGTGGGTGGCCCCATCCGTCGACGCCCGACCAGCCCTGCCATTTCGCCCGGTCGGTGAAATCGCCTGGTGTCACGCGGAACAACGTCACCGGCGCGGTGCGGTCGAAGTTGTTGGCGACGACGTACACCCAGCCGGTCGGCGAGTCCGGCGTCGGGATCGGATCGTAGTACCCGCTGATCTGCGACTGGCCGCCACCGAGATAACCGGCGTCCCGCGTGGATCCCGGCACCGTTTTCCAACGATGCTGTGCCGCTTCGGCTTTCACCAGCCGGGAGCTGTTCGGCACCAAGCTCTTGGTAGTCGTCACCAAAAGGTAGTTCTGCCGGTTGATGCTGACCACACCGGCAGGAAGCTGCGACGATCCCGGTGCGGTGGCGTCGGCCAGCAGTGGCTGCTGCACGCCGGTCACCCCGGTGTAGCGCACCCCGTCCGGCGAGTCGATCGAGGCGCGGTCGACGTGCAGTGCGATCGGCGAGAACCACCCGCCGAATCCCACTCCCTGGCCGGCGAAACTGTCACCGCACACCTGCAGCACCTCGGTCGGGAATTCCACGAACTCGCAGAGATCCGTCGCGCCGACACCGTAATCGCTTGTCGGAGTTCCGGTTCCGGCGATCGGTCCGATACGCACGACCTGACCGGGCGCCAGCGGACCCAGCAGAGTCGTCGGGTTCGGGTCGACCGGGTCGGCGTGCGCGACCGGTACCAGCGCCGAGATAGACGAAATGGCGAGAGCTACTCGCACTTTTCCGCCCAAACGCACGTTTCGGCGCATGAGGGGGTCAGGCCTGGGCGGCCAGCAGCTCTGCGATCTGAATGGTGTTCAGCGCCGCACCCTTGCGCAGGTTGTCGCCGGAGAGGAACAGCGCCAAACCGCGACCGTCGGGAACTCCGGGATCCGTACGGATCCGGCCCACCAGGGATTCGTCGATGCCGGCGGCTGCCAACGGGGTCGGCACGTCCACCAGCTTGACCCCGGGGGCATCGGCGAGCAGTTCGCGGGCACGATCCGGCGAGATCGGCTGGGCGAACTCGGCATTGATCGACAGCGAGTGGCCGGTGAAAACCGAAACGCGTACGCAGGTCCCGCTGACCAGGAGGTCGGGGATACCGAGGATCTTGCGGCTCTCGTTGCGCAGCTTCTGATCCTCGTCGGTCTCACCCGAGCCGTCGTCGACCAGCGCGCCGGCCAGCGGCACCACGTTGAACGCAATGGGTGCGACGTACTTCACCGGCGCCGGGTAATCCAGCGCAGAACCGTTGTGCACCAACGCTTCTGCGCCGTCGATCACCGCGCGGGCCTGCGAGGCGAGCTCCTCGACACCGGCCAGGCCACTGCCCGAAACCGCCTGGTAGCTCGACACGATGAGCCGGGTCAGGCCGGCCTCGTCGTGCAGCACCTTGAGCACCGGCATCGCGGCCATGGTGGTGCAGTTCGGGTTGGCGATGATGCCTTTAGGAAGAGACCGAGCCCGGTTTCCTACATCTCTTGCGAAGTTCACCTCACTGACGACCAGCGGGACCTCGGGATCCTTGCGCCATGCCGACGAGTTGTCGACCACGACGGCACCGGCGGCGGCGAATCGCGGCGCCTGCACCCGCGACATGGTCGCGCCGGCCGAGAACAGCGCGATGTCGAGCCCGGCCGGGTCGGCGGTCTCGGCGTCCTCGACCTCGATCTCCTGACCGCGAAACGTCAGCTTCTTGCCCTGCGAGCGCGCCGAGGCGAAGAACCGCACCGAGGTCGCGGGGAAATCGCGCTCTTCGAGCAGCGTCCGCATGACCTGGCCGACCTGTCCGGTCGCACCCACCACACCGATGTTCACCATGTCTGTTTCCCGTCGCTTCGCTCGCCCATACCGCTAGCGGCCCGTGCCCGCATAGACCACTGCCTCTTCGTCGCCACCGAGGCCGAATGCCTCGTGCAACGCGGCGACCGCGGTGTCCAATTCCGTGTCCTTGATCAGCACCGAGATCCGGATCTCGGACGTGGAGATCAGGTCGATGTTCACACCCGCGTTGGCCAGCGCCTCGCAGAAGGTGGCGGTGACGCCGGGGTGGCTGCGCATACCCGCACCGATCAGCGACACCTTGCCGATGTGGTCGTCATAGAGAACCCGGGTGAATCCGATGTCGTCCTGCAGTGACGCCAGCTTCTCCACCGCGCCGGGACCGTTGTCGCGTGCGCAGGTGAAGGTGATGTCGGTCTTACCGTCCTCCACCTTGGAGATGTTCTGCAGCACCATGTCGATGTTCACATCGGCGTCGGCGACCGCCCGGAAAACCTTGGCGGCGTAGCCGGGAACGTCGGGCAGACCGACGACGGTGACCTTGGCCTCGCTGCGGTCGTGGGCAACTCCGGTCAGGATGGCGTCTTCCATGGGGATGTCCTCAATCGATCCTTTGACGATGGTGCCCGGCTTGTCGGAGTACGACGAACGCACGTGGATGGGCAGGTCATAGCGGCGGGCGTACTCGACGC
Source organism: Mycobacterium sp. (assembly GCA_016197405.1). GTDB lineage: Bacteria > Actinomycetota > Actinomycetes > Mycobacteriales > Mycobacteriaceae > Mycobacterium. The sequence goes on along the minus strand of JACPVR010000004.1, from coordinate 21,612 downwards.
AGCGCAGCATCAGCACCTTGGCGCCGGCCGCGGCCATTTCCAGCATCTCCTCGAAGGAGACGGTGTCCAGGCGGCGGGCGTTGGGCACGATGCGCGGGTCGGCGGTGAAGATGCCGTCGACGTCGGTGTAGATCTCGCAGACGTCGGCGTTGAGCGCTGCCGCCACCGCGACAGCGGTGGTATCCGAGCCGCCGCGGCCGAGTGTGGTGACGTCCTTGGTGTCTTGGCTGACCCCCTGGAAGCCCGCGACCAGGACGATCTGACCCTCGTCGAGCGCCGAGCGCAGCCGGGTCGGGGTGACGTCGATGATCTTGGCGTTGCCGTGCGTGCCGGTGGTGATCACGCCGGCCTGCGATCCGGTGAAACTGCGCGCCTGCGCCCCCAGCGACTCGATGGCCATCGCCACCAGCGCATTGGAGATGCGCTCCCCGGCGGTCAGGAGCATGTCGAGCTCACGCGCCGGCGGCGCCGGGCATACCTGTTTGGCCAGGTCCAGGAGCTCATCGGTGGTGTCGCCCATGGCCGAGACCACGACGACGACATCGTTGCCGGCCTTCTTGGTCTCCACGATGCGCTCGGCGACGCGGCGGATCCGCTCGGCGCTGGATACCGAGGATCCGCCGTATTTCTGCACGACGAGCGCCACTATCTGCCCTTTCAGGGGTGAAACCGGGGGGTTGTCCCGTTAAGGATAAGGGAGCCGAGCACCCGATTTTTCCGCCCCGTACCTTGGTTGACGTGCCAGAAGCACCCACCGATCGGTTGGCCGACACCGCTGTCCCCATTCATCCGGCCATCGCCGCGCGCTGGAGCCCACGGGCCTTCGACCCCGACGCCGAGCTGTCGCACGACGATCTGATCGCCCTCCTGGAGGCCGCCAGATGGGCTCCCACCTGGGGTGGACGGCAGCCGGTCCGGTTCCTCGCCGGCCGTCGTGGCAGCGTCGCATTCACCACCCTTGCGGGTCTGCTGCGGCGCGGCAACAGCTATGCCCATGCCGCCGGCGCCCTGATCCTGGTGTGCGCCGATGACGGCCCCGACGAGCGCACGGCCCGCTACGCCCTGGTCGATGCCGGTTCGGCAATGGCAAACATGCTGATCGAGGCGGTGGCCCGCGGGCTGATCGCGCACCCGATGGCGGGATTCGACGTCGATGCGACCCCGGGGGTGTTCGGCCTGCCCGAAGGCCTGCGTCCGGTGATGGTGATCGCGGTCGGCCACCTCGGTGACTACGCCCAGGTCGACCCGGCGATCGCCGAACGCGACGCCACACCGCGGCACCGGCTGCCGCTGGAGGAGATCGTGCTCGACTGGCCGCAGTGAGTGGCTACTTCTCGCAGGCCTTGGACAGCGTCGCGAGTTCGGTGGTGATCCGGTCGTTGAGCGCCGACATCTCGTAGACCACCGGCGGGGCCGGCGCACCGGGGGCCCGCGCCGCGGTTTCGGCACGCACCTGCGACAGCTTGCCGACGAACTGCGATGCCAGGTCGGCGACCTTCACCGCGCTGGACGCCAGTTCGGGTTCGGTGACCTTCTGCGCCCGCTCGGCCAGTCCGTCCGCCCAGGCCTGGTAGGCGATCTCCTCGGCCTGGCTGGGAACCGCGGGGGCATCCTCGTCGGAGGTCTTCGAGCTGATCAGCTTGGCCTGCGCCCGGTTGAAGTCGAGTAGTTCGACGACCGGTTTGCACTCCTCGGACGTGCCGCGGAACACCGTCTGCGACAGCACCAACGCGATCACCGCGGCGACGGCGATGATGAGGGCGACCCACCAACGCCGGTCGAGATTCACCCTGCGCATCGCGGTCCGCTCCTGTCGTCGACGACCACCGCAGCCTAGTCACGATGATCGACGCTGCCCTCAATCAGGCCACGGCGAGCTTTAACCCGCCGGAAACACGTAAGGCCCGTTTCGGTAACAGAAACGCTGATTACTACGGGTGGACGGTCAGGCTCAGTGGCCGCACTCACTTCAGGAGATGTACATGGACACAGGAACCACGGCATTCATGCTGTGTTGCATCATCGGCCTCACGATGATGATCCCCGGGCTCGCGTTGTTCTACGGCGGCATGGTCTCGGTGAAGAGCTCGACCAACATGATGATGATGACGTTCGGCGCCGTGGCCCTCGTCGGGGTGCTGTGGGTGCTGTTCGGGTTCTCCATGACCTTCGGAAACTCGATGGGCGGATTCGTCGGCAACGTCACCGAATTCCTGGGGATGAAGGACCTCCTGGAATCGCAGACGACGATCTCGGGACTGCCCGTCAGCTTGTTCGCACTGTTCCAGGCGCTCTTCGCCGCCATCACGGTCGCTCTCATCTCCGGCGCGGCCGCGGACCGGATGAAGTTCGGCGCCTGGATGGTCTTCGCCGGCCTCTGGGCCGTACTGGTGTACTTCCCCGTGGCCCACTGGGTCTTCGCCTTCGACGGCGTGGTCACCGAGAACTCGGTCGGCGGCTGGATCGCCAACAGCCTCAAGGCCATTGACTTCGCCGGTGGTACCGCGGTGCACATCAACGCCGGTGCCGCCGCGCTGGCCGTGGCAATCGTGCTCGGCAAGGCCGCCAACTGGGGCCAGATCCGCAAACCGCACAACGTGCCGTTGACCCTGCTCGGCGCGGGCCTGTTGTGGGCCGGTTGGTATGCCTTCAACGGCGGCTCGGCATTGGCCGCCGGCAACTCGGCCGCCATCGTCATGGTCACCACGTTCGTCGCGACGTGCGCGGCAACGCTGGCCTGGCTGGCGGTGGAGAAGTTCAAGGATGGCCACGTCACCGGTGTCGGTGCGGCGGCGGGCGCCATCACGGGCCTGGTCGCCATCACCCCTGCCTGCGGCGCCGTGACCCCGGTCGGCGCGATCATCCTCGGCCTGGTCGCGGGCGCGATCTGCCCGTTCGCCGTCGGTCTGAAGACGAAGTTCGGCTATGACGACTCACTCGACGTCGTCGGCGTCCACCTCGTCGGCGGCATCATCGGGACGCTGATGATCGGGTTGCTGGCCAGCGACACCATGCCGAACGCCACCAACGGCCTGTTCTACGGCGGCGGGTTCGACCAGTTGTGGCGCCAGGCCGTCGCCGCGGCCGCTGTGGTCGTCTACTCCTTCGTGATCGCCTTCATCATCGCCTTCGCCCTCAAGAAGACGATGGGTATCCGCATCCCGCCGGAGGAGGAGGAGAAGGGCATCGATACGCACGTCCACCGGGACGCCGCGTACGAACTCGCCTCCGCCTAAACATATTTGGCCCGACGCGGGCAGGCGCAGTATGCCTGCCCGCGTCGTTTCATATCGCGCGTCGTTTCATACAGTGATACATTGATTCCTACCAAGAGACCTGATTGATGGAGCCCATGACCACCACCACCGGCACCGACCTGGCCACCCTCGCCGCCGAATCCGGAACGAAGTTCCTGCTGGCACTGTTCGTGGACCTGCGCGGTAAACCTTGCGCCAAGCTCGTCCCCGTCGAAGCCATCGACCTGCTGGCCACCGAAGGCGTCGGATTCGCCGGTTATGCCGTCGGCGCCATCGGGCAGGAGCCCAAAGACCCTGACCTGATGGCACTTCCGGATCCGTCGTCGTTCACACCGATACCGTTCGTCAAAGAAGGACTGGCGATCGTGCACTGCGACCCGCACGTCGAGGGCAAGCCGTGGCCGTACGCGCCGCGCGTGATCCTCAAGTCGCTGATCGCCACCGCGGCCGACGCCGGCTTCGAGCCGTGGGTCGGCGCCGAGGTCGAATACTTCCTGCTGACCCGCAACCCCGACGGCAGCCTGGCCACCGCCGACACCGCCGACACCGCGGCGCAGCCGTGCTACGACGCCCGCGGCGTCACCCGGATGTACGACCATCTCACCGCGATCTCCACCGCGATGAACACCCTCGGCTGGGCCAACTACGCCAATGACCACGAGGACGGCAACGGCCAGTTCGAGCAGAACTTCCAGTACGCCGACGCCCTGACGACCGCGGACCGGGTGATCACCCTGCGCTACCTGCTGTCGATGATCGCCGCCGAGCGCGGCATGCTGGCGACCTTCATGCCCAAGCCTTTCGCCGACCGCACCGGAAGTGGCCTGCACCTTCACCTTTCGCTGACCAGCGGCGGTAGCCCGGTGTTCCCCGGCCAGGCCGGCGAACCCGACGAACATGGTCTCGGCCTGTCCCCGACGGCGTATGCGTTCATCGCCGGCATCCTCGACCACGCCTGTGCGCTGCAAGCCGTCGTCGCACCAACCGTGAACTCCTACAAGCGAACCGGAGCCACCAGCACGACATCCGGTGCCTCCTGGGCACCACGCACCCCGACCTACGGCGGCAACGACCGCACCCACTACATCCGGGTGCCCGACGACCAGCGCGTCGAACTGCGCGGCGGCGACGGCTCGGCGAACCCGTACCTGGCCATCGCCGCAGCCCTCGGCGCCGGTATCGACGGCATCAAACGCAGCCTCGACCCGGGCCTGGTCGGCGCCTCCACAACCGGTCGCGCAACCCTACCGCCGACGTTGCTGCACGCCGTCGACGCGCTGGAAGCCGATCCCGTCGTCACCGGTGTTCTCGATGCCGCGGGCAACGGGGTGGCGTCCTATTTCGCCAACCTCAAGCGTGAAGAGTTCTTCACCTACCACGGCTCGGTCTCGCCCTGGGAGATCGACCAGTACCTCACCGCGTTCTAGAGAAGACAAGGAGCACAACACATGTGCGGGATCGTCGGGTTGCATCTACGCAACCCTGAACTGACCGGCCAGCTCGGAACACTGCTGACCGGCATGCTCTGCGAGATGGCCGACCGCGGCAGTGACTCCGCGGGCGTCGCCGTCTACGGCAACCCGGTGTGGTCACCGCCGGGCCGCGGGTGCGTCTCGGTGCTCGACATCGGCCTGCCTGCCGACGAGCTGTCCGCCGCATTGACCGCGGTGCTGGGCAGCCCGGTCACCGCCACCAACATCGGCGAGACCCTGCAGATCTCGGCCGACGTCGATGCCGAGACGCTGCTGAAGGTCGTCCGGGCCGGCCATCCCAGCGCGCTGATCGCCGGGTTCGGTGAAGATCTGACGGTCCTCAAAGGTGTGGGACATCCGCGCGCCCTCGCCGAATCGTGGGGGCTGGCCGACGCCACCGGATGGCAGGGTGTGGGGCACACCCGGATGGCCACCGAGTCCGCGGTCACCCCGTCGGGAGCGCACCCGTACGCCGTCGGGCCCGGACAATGCCTGGTGCACAACGGTTCTTTCGCCAACCACGCCACCATCCGGCGAGAGCTCGTCGCCGAGGGTGTGCGTTTCGACAGTGAGAACGACACCGAGGTCGGCGCCCGCTTCGTTGCCGCGCAACTGGCCGCCGGTCGCGATGTGGAGACGGCGCTGAAGGAACTGTGCGCCACCTTCGACGGCTTCTACACATTGCTGGTGTCCAACCGCGACTCGTTCGCCGTGGTGCGCGACGCCATCGCCTGCAAACCCGCTGTCATCGCCGAGACGGCCGACTGGGTGGCGATGAGCAGTGAGTACCGCGCGCTGGCCGGCCTCCCCGGTGTCGAGTCGGCCGCGATCTGGGAACCCGAGCCGGAAGTGGTGTACGCATGGACCAGGTGAGCACGGTCACCGCATTCGATCTGCGGACCACACCGCTGCGCGCGGTGAACTCCGCACTGCATCAGCCGGACCTGACCGGCGAGTTCGTCATCGTCAATCCTGCCGGCGCACACAATGTCGCGGTCGGGGTCGACGCCCCGGTCACGATCACCGTGCAAGGACACGTCGGCTACTACGCCGCCGGGATGAACCAGAAGGCCGAGATCACCATCGACGGCAACGCAGGTACCGGCGTCGCCGAGAACATGATGAGCGGCACGGTATGGGTCAAGGGCAATGCCTCGCAATCCGCAGGTGCCACCGCTCACGGCGGTCTGCTGGTGATCGAGGGTAATGCGGCTGCGCGGTGCGGCATTTCGATGAAGGGTGCCGACATCGTGGTCGGCGGCGACGTGGGCCATATGAGCGCCTTCATGGCCCAGGCCGGCCGCATGGTGATCCGTGGCGACGCCGGTGAAGCGCTCGGCGACTCCATCTACGAGGCCCGCATCTACGTGCGGGGCTCGGTGGCCTCGCTGGGCGCCGACTGTATCGCCAAACCGATGGAAGAAGAGCACCACGCCGAATTGGCCTGCCTGCTCAAAGCTTCCGGATTCGGCGACGACGACACCGCCGCATACACCCGCTACGGATCAGCCCGTTCCCTCTACCACTTCCACGTCGACAATACGAGTGCCTACTGATGACAACACCTTTCGACACCGACGACGCCCGCGCCCGGCTGGGACTGCGTGAATCGGCAACCTTCGACCGGCGCACCATCGCCGCCATCCAGCGGGCCGCCGAGACTGGTATCTACGACATCCGCGGCTGGGGTGCCAAACGCGCGCTACCACATTTCGACGATCTGCTGTTCCTGGGCGCGTCGATGTCGCGCTATCCGCTGGAGGGCTATCGCGAGCGCTGCGGAACCGATGTCGTCCTCGGCGACCGGTATGCCAAACACCCGTTGCACCTGTCGATTCCGGTGACGATCGCCGGGATGAGCTTCGGCGCGCTGTCCGGCCAGGCCAAGGAGGCATTGGGCCGCGGGGCCAGCGAGGTCGGCACCTCTACCACCACCGGCGACGGCGGGATGACACCCGAGGAGCGCGGGCAGTCCAAGAACCTGGTCTATCAATACCTGCCGTCCCGGTACGGTATGAACCCCGACGACCTCCGAAAAGCCGATGCCATCGAGGTCGTACTCGGTCAGGGTGCCAAGCCTGGCGGTGGCGGAATGCTGCTGGGCCAGAAGATCTCCGAACGCGTCGCCGGTATGCGGACCCTTCCGCAGGGCATCGACCAGCGCAGCGCCTGCCGTCACCCGGACTGGACCGGACCCGATGATCTGACCATCAAGATCAACGAGCTGCGCGAGCTCACCGACTGGGAGAAGCCGATCTACGTCAAGGTCGGCGCGACCCGGACCTACTACGACGTGAAACTGGCCGTGCACGCCGGTGCCGACGTCGTCGTTGTCGACGGTATGCAGGGCGGCACCGCGGCCACCCAGGACGTCTTCATCGAACACGTCGGCATCCCGACCCTGGCCGCGCTGCCGCAGGCCGTGCAGGCGCTGCAGGAGCTGGGCGTGCACCGAAAGGTGCAGTTGATCGTCTCGGGCGGTATCCGCAGCGGCGCCGATGTCGCCAAGGCGCTGGCGTTGGGCGCCGATGCCGTCGCGATCGGGACCGCGGCGCTTATCGCGCTGGGCGACAACGACCCTCGCTACGCCGATGAATACCGCAAGCTCGGCAGCGCCGCCGGTTTCTACGACGATTTCCAGGACGGCCGCGACCCGGCCGGGATCAGTACGCAGGATCCCGAACTCGCGGCCCGGCTCGACCCGGTGCTGGCCGGCCGGCGGTTGGCCAACTATCTGCGCGTGCTGACGATGGAGGCGCAGACCATCGCCCGCGCCTGCGGTAAGGCCCATGTTCTGCACCTGGAACCCGAGGATCTCGTCGCGGTCACCATCGAGGCCGCCGCGATGGCACGGGTTCCCTTGGCGGGAACCGACTGGATTCCGGGAAGAACGGGAACCGGCCTGTGACCGAGACCGCCGATATCGTCATCGTCGGCGGCGGGCTGGAGGGCACCGCCGCCGCGTGGGCACTGGCACAACGCGGCGTCACCGACGTCGTGGTCGCCGAGCGCAGCACTGTCGGATCCGGTATGACCGGCAAATCCAGCGGTATCGTGCGCTGCCACTACGGGGTCAGCTCACTGGCCGCCATGGCGGCCGTCGGCCTTGAGGTCTTCGAGAAGGCCGAGGAACTCTTCGGCCTCGATATCGGCTTCCGGCAGACCGGCTACGTCGTCGGGGTCGGTGAGGCCAACATGGATTCGATGCGCAAAAGCCTTGCTGCACAACGTGCGGTCGGTGTGCAGACCGAGGAGATCGACGCCGGCGAGGTCGCCAAGATGTGGCCGTGGGCCGACCTCTCACCGTTCGCGGCGTTCGGCTGGGAAGCACGCGGCGGTTACGGTGACGCGTACCAGACCGCGCAGGCATTCGCCGCGTCGGCCCGCAGCGCGGGCGTCCGGATCCGCCAGGGCACCCCGGTGACCGAACTGCTCATCGACGGCGACCGGGTCCGCGGTGTGCGCACCGCCGACGGTACCGAGATCTTCGCCGACACCGTCGTCGTCGCGACCGGCGCGTGGACCCGGCCGTTCCTGCTGCGCTATGGCGTCGACGTACCGATCACCGTGGTGCGCGAGCAGATCGTGATGCTGTCCCCCGGCCTCGATATAGGTGCGGTGCCGGTCTTTTCGGATCTGGTGTCATTGCAGTACGTGCGCCCCGAAGTCGGCGGTGACATCCTCTTCGGCAACAGCGACCTGTCTGACACCAGCGCCGCCGACCCCGACGACTACTCGAACCGAGCCAGCGAGGAGTTCATCGACATCACCGTCGACAAGGTCGGCACCCGGTTCCCGGGTTTCACCGACGCGACTATCCGCAGCAGCTATGCCGGCTGCTATGACGTCACGCCGGACTGGAATCCGGTGATCTCGCCGACCGGTGTCGACGGTCTGATCGTCGCGGCCGGGTTCAGCGGACACGGGTTCAAGATCGCACCCGCGGTCGGCCGGCTGGTGGCCGATATCGTCGTCGACGGCCGCAGCGCCGACCCGCGGATACCGGAGACCGACTTCCGGCTGTCCCGATTCGACGAGGGCGCGCTGCTGAAAACGCCGTTCCCGTACGTCGGTGCCGGACAGATGAGATAGATCAGGCTAGAAATATTCAGTGACCGATAGCCCGCTGCTACGCAACAAGTCCGGTACCGCGCGCGACCGCGACCCCGCCGAAGCTGTCGAGGCGCTCGAGATCGAGGCCGCCATCGGGCGCAACGTCCGCCAGTTGCGCCAGCAGCAGGGTCTGACGGTGGCCGATATGGCAGCACAGGTCGGCATCTCCAAGGCCATGCTGTCCAAGATCGAGAACGCGCAGACCTCGTGCAGCCTGTCCACCCTGGCACTGCTGGCCAAAGGTCTCGACGTCCCGGTCACCAGCCTGTTCCGCGGGTCTGATGTGGAGCGCCCGGCGGCGTTCGTCAAAGCCGGCACCGGCGCTCGGATAGTGCGCAACGGCACCCGCGAGGGTCATGAGTACGAGTTGCTCGGGTCACTGCGCGGTGAGCACAAGCGGCTGGAATGCCTGATGGTCACGCTGTCGGAGAAAAGCCAGACCTACCCGCTGTTCCAGCACCCGGGCACCGAGTTCATCTACATGATCGAAGGCGTCATGGACTACAGCCACAGCCGGCAGGTGTACCGGCTCTCCCCCGGCGATTCACTACAGTTCGACGGCGAAGGTCCACACGGGCCCGCCGATCTGGTGGAACTGCCGATCCGGTTCCTGTCGGTCATCGCCTTCCCGGATTCGCAGGTCTGATCCGCGCCCGACTTCTGCACCAGGGTCGTGATCTGACGGTCTCCGCAGCCGTGACGCAGAAGTCGCGGTCCTAGCGCTGGTAGAGCTTGGCGGCCGAGCCGGCGACATCGACCACCGGGGCACAGTCACCGCCACCACTGTCGACGACCACCGCGGGGCGCACCACCACGTTGTCCACGTCGACGAAATCTCCGCCGGGCAATCGGCGCTGCATGGGCGGTCCGACGAACACCACCGCCGAACAGAACGTGGGATCCAGGTAGACGTCGGTGCCGTCGACGGTGCGGTGGTCGGTGCCCTCTGTGACGACCTCGACGATCTTGGGTTCCAGCGACAGCCGCATCGACATCACCGCGGGCAAGCCGTCGCGCCACACCGCGAAATCACAGCGGTAGGGCGTCGACCTGCCGATATCCCAATGGTCGAGCTCTCCGGCGATGGCCGGCAGCACCTCACACGGATCCCGTTCGGCCAGCGCCGACGGATAGACCGCGGCCGCATCACGCGGCGGCAGTGGCGCAGCGGCGATCCCGGCGGCTATCGCGCCGACCACCTTCCTGGTCACATCGCAGTCCGACTCCCCGATCAGCCCGATCCGCACGAACGGCTGGTCCGGTTTACGCAGCCGCATGGCCCCGGGCAACCGGGACAGATCCAGCGGGGTCAGGAACTCACAGGACCCCGGCGCGCTCTCGTAGACCTCTGCGTCCCCGGCGCGAAACGACACCGGCCTGTCGGCACGCGTCAGATCGAGTTGCACCGTGACCAGCCGGCGATCGGCTCGCCCCGGCAGCTTGATCTCGGTATCACACTCGTCGAGAGCGAATAGTGTTCCCACCGAACGGATCTCGCCGATCTTGGCCAGCGCTTCCGGTCTGATGAGCGCACACACGTCGATGCGCCGCAGAGCGCGCAGGTACGCCAATGTGGCGAGATCGCTCTCGCCGACGGTCTGGCCGTACACCGGGACCGGGCCGGAGAAGAAGAAGCCGGCGTCCGCACCGGGGGCGGCCGGTACCGCGGCACCGCCGACGGCTCGCCCGCAGCCGCTGCCCGCGAGGACCGCAAGGGCTGCCATCACGCCCGCGACCAGCCGCTTCACCGGCTCAGTGTGTGGCACGGAGCGGGTTTTGGCCAGGCGGATCGGCGGGAGTACAGTGAGTCATCATGTTTGCGATGCAGCGGGTGCTCCTCCTCGGACGCCGCGACGGGGTCTGATCCAGACCGGCTTCCCGTCGCGGGTCTTCGCATTGCGCCGGTCTTGACCTTCACCAAGGTCCCACCCCAGACCACACCTTCGGAGCAAACACCGTGACCAGCTTCAGCAAGTCCGCAATCGATTCCCCCGACGCGTTCAGTTCGGTACGCGCCATCACCACACCCGCAGGCCCGCCGCACGCCGGTCAGCCCGCCTGGAACACCCAACGCGCCTCGTCGATGCCGGTCAGCCGGTACCGCAGTTTCGCCGAGGAGGTCGAGCCCATCCGGCTGACGGATCGCACCTGGCCCGACAAGGTCATCGAGACCGCCCCGATGTGGTGTGCGGTCGACCTGCGCGACGGTAACCAGGCCCTGATCGACCCGATGAGCCCGGCCCGTAAGCGCCGGATGTTCGACCTGCTGGTCCGCATGGGTTACAAGGAGATCGAGGTCGGTTTCCCGTCTGCCAGCCAGACCGACTACGACTTCGTCCGCGAGATCATCGAACAGGGCGCCGTTCCCGACGATGTCACCATCCAGGTGCTGACCCAGTGCCGCCCCGAGCTGATCCAGAAGACTTTCGAGGCCTGCGCGGGTGCACCACGGGCCATCGTGCACTTCTACAACTCGACGTCGATCCTGCAGCGCCGGGTGGTGTTCCGCGCCGACCGCGACGCCGTCAAGGCCATCGCCACCGACGGCGCCCGGATGTGCATCGAGGAAGCCAAGAAGTATCCCGGCACCCAGTGGCGCTACGAATACAGCCCGGAGTCCTACACCGGAACCGAACTGGAATACGCCGTCGAGGTCTGTGACGCGGTATCCGAGATCATCGCGCCGACACCCGAAGTGCCGCTGATCATCAACCTGCCCGCCACCGTCGAGATGGCAACCCCCAACGTCTACGCCGATTCGATCGAGTGGATGAGCCGCAACCTGGCCCGCCGGGACTCGATCATCCTGAGCCTGCACCCGCACAACGATCGCGGAACAGCCGTCGCCGCAGCCGAATTGGGCTACCAGGCAGGCGCCGACCGCATCGAGGGCTGCCTGTTCGGCAACGGTGAGCGCACCGGCAACGTGTGCCTGGTGACATTGGGTCTCAACATGTTCTCCCGCGGCGTCGACCCGCAGATCGACTTCTCCAATATCGACGAGATCCGCCGCACCGTGGAGTACTGCAACCAGCTGCCGGTACACGAGCGGCATCCCTACGGCGGCGACCTGGTGTACACCGCTTTCTCCGGAAGCCACCAGGACGCCATCAACAAGGGCCTGGATGCCATGAAGGTCAGCGCCGACGAAGCCGACGCCGATGTGGATGACATCCTGTGGCAGGTCCCATATCTGCCCATCGATCCCAAGGATGTCGGGCGCACCTACGAGGCTGTCATCCGGGTGAATTCGCAGTCCGGCAAGGGCGGCGTGGCCTACATCATGAAGGCCGATCACGGACTGGTGCTGCCGCGCCGGCTGCAGATCGAGTTCAGCCAGGCCATCCAGCGCATCACCGACGGTGAGGGCGGCGAGGTGTCGCCCAAGGAGATCTGGGACGCCTTCGCCGAGGAGTACCTGTCCCCGATCCGGCCGCTGGAGCGGATGCGTCAGAAGGTGGACGCCGCCGAGGTCGACGGCGGTACCGACACCATCACCGCAGTCGTCAAGATCGACGGAACCGAACGCGAGATCACCGGGGCGGGCAACGGTCCGCTCGCGGCGTTCGTCGACGCACTGGGCACCGTCGGATACGACGTCAGCGTGCTGGACTATTCCGAGCACGCGATGTCCGCCGGCGAGGAGGCCCAAGCGGCGGCCTACGTCGAGGCTTCGATCGGCGGCAAGACCGTGTGGGGTGTCGGGATCGCGACTTCGATCACGACGGCGTCGCTGCGGGCTGTGGTCTCCGCGGTGAACCGAGCTTCTCGCTGATGCGTGGTGGACTAAACTGACGCCGGCGTAAGGAACACTCCGACGCCAATTTCAATCGGTTGAGGAGTAGCCGCATGTGGGACACCTTCTGGCATTTTCTGTGGTCGACCATCGTCATCTTCGCGTTCATCGCGTACCTGATGATCTTGTTCAACATCCTGACGGACCTGTTCTGGCGTGATCACCAGACCTCCGGCATCGTCAAGGCCATCTGGGTGATCTTCCTGATCCTGTTCCCCTACCTCACGGCGCTGGTGTACCTGATCGCCCGCGGCGACGGAATGGCGTTGCGCGGCAGGGAAGCCGCGCTGGCCGCCAAACGGGCCAGCGACGATTACATCAAGCAGGCCGCCGGCCGGTCCCCCGCACAGGAGATCGCCGACGCCAAGAACCTGCTCGAGGCGGGCACCATCTCCCCGGCAGAGTTCGAGTCTTTGAAGGCCAAGGCGCTCAGCTAGTTTCGCGCTGGAATGCCGCGATCGTCATACGATCGCGGCATTTCTGCTTTCGTGGGCTCACCCCACCCCCAACCGGGCCGCCTCGCGGTCCGCGGCAGTGTTGAGCACCCGGTTGCGTGAGCCTGCCAACTTGGCCCGTAGGTGCTCTCCGACGCTCACCGGCTCGTACAACGCCGGGTTTTCATCGGTGACGCAGGTGGGCAGTGGCGCGATGACGGCGTCGATGTTGCCGTCGTGGAAGTAGGCCGCCGAACGGCGCGGAACCAAGACACCGTCCACACGCGGCGCGGCCACCCGGTGCATGGTGGATATCCACTGGTCGTTGGTCCACCGTGCCAGTGCGTCACCGAGGTTGACCAACAGCGCTCCGGGTAGCGGTTGCACCGGGTGCCAGGAACCGTCGGCTCCGAGTATCTCCAACCCCGGAACCGCATCAGCCCACAGCACCGTCACGATCCCGTAGTCGGTGTGCGCGCCCATCCCGACCTGGTCGGGTTCGAGTTCCACATCGGCCGACGGCAGGCGATAGTTGATCATCCGCAGCACATCCAGGGAATGGTCGGTGTATCCGCTCAGGCCGTCCTCGCCGACCCCCAGTGCCCGGCCGAAGATCCGCACCATCGTACGTGCGACCGACCCGGCTGCGGTGAACCAATCAGTCACCGCACCATAGAAATTCGCCACTTCGGTGGGCCAGACATTCTCGGCGTAGTCTCCCGGCGGGAGACCGAGATCCGGGTAGTCGCTGGCCTGGCTGCCGATATTGAACGCCTCGAACAGATCAGCTGCGCTGACGATACCGAGGCTGTTGGCCAGGGCCTCCGACTTGGGCGGGGTGTAGCCACGATTGATCTCGGGTGGGCACCGATAGGCTGATTTCGTCGGCCCGTCGAGGGCGAAGAAGTCGGTGAGGGCCCGGCCGAACGCCTCCAGTGTCGCGCCGGGGATACCGTGCCCGACGATCTGCATGAACCCGACGGTGCGCGCCGCGCGATCGACCTGTGCGGCGATATCGTCACGTTGACCCGGGGTCGAACAGGCGTCGAGATACGGGGCGATGTCGATGGTGGGGACGTCCAGCAGACCGTCGACGGTGTGAGCTGATGACATGGTGTTCTTCTCCTGATGTCCGGTCGGATCAGACGATGGTCGCGGCGGTGGCCCGCTCCAGGAAGTACTCGCCGGCGATGACGCTGGGATGTTCGACGCGACCGATTGGTGCAGGCAGTGACGTGATGACAGCGTCGACATCGGCCTCGCAGAACATGATCAGTGAGATCAGTTCTTCGTCCGGGGCATCGTCGGCTGGGGGAAGCACCCGGTGCCGCGTGGAGCGCCACCGGTCACCGGTCCAGCGAGCCATCAGGTCACCGATGTTGACGGTGAACGCTCCAGGAACGTGCGGCGCCTGCACCCAATCGCCCTCCGGCAGCTGCACTTCCAGACCGCCGTAGCCGACCTGCCGATCGAGGATGGTCAGGACTCCCCAGTCGGTGTGCGGGGCGATCCGGAACTGGCCTTCGGCGGGACGCCCGGTCTGCGTCAACGGCGGGTACCGGTTGATGTTGAAAGTGTGCGGCGATCGACCGGTGCGCTGCTCGAACCAGTCGGTCGGCAGTCCGAGTGCGGCGGCACACAGCCCCAGGGTGTCGGTGTACACCTGGCGCACCGCATCGGCATAGCTGTCACACAGAGGTTTCAGCTCGGGAACCTCGCTGGGCCAGACGTTTTCGATGAACCAGTCCTCGTCGATCCGCGGGTCGCCGGTGCGGCGGTCGCAACCGATGGTGTAGCTCTCCTTCAGGTCGGGCAGCGACGTGTCGGCGGCATCACCGTAGAAGCTGTTGACCTCGCTGCCGAATGCCACCCAGCCGCGGCCGCCGACAGTGGTCTCATAGCGTCGCTTGGCGTCGACGGGCAGATTGAAGAAGCGGCGCGCTTCCCGGCGAATGGCCTCGGGCAGGTCCGGGGGAATCCCGTGTCCGCTCAACATCAGGAATCCCGATGTCCGCAGCGCTTCGTCCAATTCAGCGGCGATACTTTTCTTTTCATCCGGTGATCCGTCACGCCAGCGCGACAGGTCGATGAGGGGAATCACGTGCGTTCTCCTGTTGTCGTAGATCGGCTCAAACCACCGGGGCGGCGGTTCGTCGGGAGGTGAAGTAGTAGGTGGCCGCGCCGACCACCAAGCCGGCGGGTGCGCTGAGGTCGATGCCCGCCGCCGACGCGAGCGGTCCGGTGTAGACGGTGGTGTTGAGCCACAACAATGCGGCGGCCATACCCGCGATCTGGGCGGTCATACCCGGCCAGACGAATCCGGGCCCGCGGCCAGCGAGCACGTCGAGGTCGTAGCGCCCACCACGAAGGAAATAGTCGAGGACGAAGATCCCCGCCCACGGCGCGAACCAGACGATCATGAAGAGCAGGAAGTTGCCGACGAACGCGCTGAACGAGCCCGAAAGCACGACCAGCACTCCGACCGCCGCACAGATCACGCCGTCGAGCAGCACTGCCTGCCAGCGGCCGATGCGAATTCCGATCGCCTGCAACGTCACTCCCGAGGAGTAGAGGTCAACGGCGTTGAGCGTGATCATCTGCACGATGAGCAGCAGGAGGTAGGGAACGACGAACCACGCGGGGTAGGCCTGGGGTAAGCCGCTGATCGGGTCGGCCGCCGCGGGCACCATCATGGCCACCGCGACGCCGAGCAGCATCAACAGACCCTGTGGCAACGCCCCACCGACGGTCACCGCGGCCACCAGTGAGCGACGGGAGACATCCGGGCGTAGGTATCGGGAGTAGTCCGCCGCGTTGGGCGTCCAGCCCAGCCCGGATGCACTGGCTGCCAGGGCGATTCCGCCGAGGAACGCCGCCCACCCGCCGGGCGCCACGGCGGTGATATGGAACATGTCGGCCGTCAGCCAGGCCAGGACCAGGAAGAGCGCGGCGAACGGAATCACCAACAGTCGCAGCACTTTGAGAATGGCGGCATGTCCGATGATCGGCAGGATGCTCTGAATCACCGCCAGTACCAACGCGATCGCCACGGTAGCGGGTGTCGGCAGGGTGATGCCCGCGAGCGCGAACAGCGCGGTGACCGCCAGTGTCATCAACACCAGGTCGAGCACCTCGTAGCCCAACTGCATGATCCAGTTGAAGAAGGCGATGGGACGATTGCCGTGCCGTCCGAAGGGTGCGCGATTGATGGCGAACGTGGTGCTGCCCGCAGCCGGTCCGGCCAGGCTGCAGAGACCGGTGATCACCCAGGTCAGATTTCCGATCGCGATCGCCGCGATGCACTGCCACCAGTTCAGGCCGAAACCCACCAGTAGGGCGCCGTAGACGACACCTTGGACGTTGAGGACGACGCCACTCCACATCAGACCGATCTGGCGTGGGGTGCCACGCCGCTCGGCCAGCGGGATGACGTCGATACCGTGCTTTTCCACCCCGCTGCGATTGGTGCTGACGATCACGGGGTCGGGCTTCTCGGATAAACTCCCGGCTAACGGTACGGACATTTCGAAGACCCTCCCAGGGGAAGCGAAGTAGACAGAATGATTGCTCTCAGCGATCACTCTGGATCTTTTTAATGATCAGAACGTTCATTCGGTGTAACAGGAGCGTTAATGCCGCCGGCAACAGACGAGTCCACGCTCAATGCCCTCATCGGTGCGACCGTGAAGGGTCTGCGTGAGAAGTCAGGCTTATCGATGCGGGAGTTGGCGCGACGTTCGGGCGTCAGCCAGCCATTCCTCAGCCAGATCGAACGCGGCGTGAGCGCGCCCTCGATGGTGACGACCTATCGACTGGCCGAGGCGCTCGGCGTGCTGCCGGGCGCGCTGCTGCCCACCCCGGCGTCCCAGTTGACGGTTGTCCGGGCCGGCGAAGGACGCACCATCCCGGTGGCCAACCGGCCCGACGCCGCGGTGGGCCGCGCCCTGCTGATGCAACCGTCGAACCCGCTCGAAATCCTGGAGTACCGCATCGAACCCGGCCAGTACCTGCAGGAGTGGTTCGAATTGGCCGGTGATCTGGGTGTGTACCTGATCAGCGGTGTGCTCGACGTCGAGGTCGAAGGACATCCGATGGTCCGGCTGCACCCCGGCGACCTGTTGGCGCACCCGGCGGCCATCCGGCACCGCTGGCTGCTGGTCGACAATCAACCGGCACACGCGTTGCTTGCCATCGCCCATCCACCCGAGGGCGCCATCCGGCGGACGGCGGAGCGTCAGAACACGTCCGACGACCGACGCGCGGTGAGGAACGAGCCGGGCTGAGGAGTCGGACCGTCAGAACACGTTCGACGACCGATGCGCGGCGAGGAACGAGCCGGGCTGAGGAGTCGGACCGTCAGAACAAAGCGAACTGATCCCCGGCGATGGTGGCATCGGTGAACTCGTCGACACCGGTGCCACCGATGACATGGCCGACGTTGTCCATGAATTCGGCATCTGAAACCACCGGCACGCCGATCTCCCTGGCCTGAAAACCCTTACCCTGTTGGGGCTGCGGCTCATTGCAGATCACCATCGACGTTTCCGGGTCGACGTTGTCGCTGTAGGCCAGGCCGGCGTGCAAGATCCGTTCGACGAGTTCCTCGTGGGTGCGGGCGACCTCACTGGACAACGCCACCCGCATGCCCTGGACCATCGGCCGACCGTTGATGTAGCGGCCGGGATTCAGGTAGGGGCAGGGCATCCGGGACGCCAGCGCCTTCAGCGGCCGCAACTCGTCATGGGTGACCCGACCGTTGGGCCAGCGGCTGCGGGTGGTCGGCCGCACCGGCAACCAGACATCGCGTTCCCGGGCGCGATCGAGCGCCGGAACCAGGACGCGGGAGAGCACCAGGGCATCGTCGAAGGCATCGTGTGCGCGGGTCTGGGTGACGCCCCAATGCCTGGCCAGCGTCTCCAACCGCAGATTGTCCAACCCGAGCTCGAGGCGCCGCGACAACTCCACGGTGCACATCACGGTGTCGACGGGCAGTTCGACATCGGCCAGCTCGGCCTCGGCGGACAGGAATGAATAGTCGAAGCCCACATTGTGCGCGACCAGTGTGCGGCCCTTGAGCAGTGCGATGAGGTCGCCGGCGATCTCGGAGAACGTCGGCTGATCCTCCAGCATCTCCGCGGTCAGACCGTGCACGTGGGTGGGCCCGGGATCGACACCGGGGTTGAGCAGGCTGACCACCGAATGCTCGACGCGCCCGTCGGCGTCCAGCGCCAGCGCCGCGACACTGATGACGCGCGCCTGATTGGGATGAAAACCCGAGGTTTCGACATCGATGACCGCCCACCCGTTTCCGGGCTCTGCTGCCGGTCGGCCCCAGGACTGCCTCACACAGCCAGGATGGCACGCGACTCCGACAATCCCGGCCCAGTGCGCAAGCGTGTCGAGCATTGATGCCCTCGTCTCGTCCGGGGGTTTGCGTGCGGTCGAACTAGACTCTCCCGGGTGATCACCGCCCGTGGACGCCTCGCATTGGCTGCCGGGTCCGCCGCCCGGTGGGCCTCGCGGGTCAGCGGCCGCGGCGCGGGCGCGATGATCGGCGGCCTGGTGGCGATGACATTGGACCGCTCGATCCTGGGCCAACTGGGCCAGGGCCGCCGCTGCGTCGTCGTGACCGGCACGAACGGCAAGTCCACGACGACGCGGATGACTGCCGCGGCGCTGGCCACCCTGGGCCCGGTCGCGACCAACGCCGAGGGCGCCAATATGGACGCCGGCCTGATCGCCGCGCTGGCCACCGCCCGCGACGCCGACGTGGCCGCCCTGGAAGTCGACGAGATGCACGTGCCGCATGTGGCCGACGCGGTGTCGCCCGCGGTCATCGTGCTGCTCAACCTGTCGCGCGATCAGCTCGATCGGGTGGGTGAGATCAACCACATCGAGCGCACGCTGCGCGCGGGCCTGGCCCGGCATCCCGACGCGGTGATCGTCGCCAACTGCGATGACGTGTTGATGACATCGGCGGCCTATGACAGCCCGCACGTGGTGTGGGTGGCCGCCGGTGGCGGGTGGGCCGGCGATTCGGTCAGCTGCCCACGCAGCGGCGAGGTCATCGTGCGTGACAACCTCGACTGGTATTCGACCGGTACCGATTTCAAACGACCCAGCCCGCAGTGGTGGTTCGACGACGACACCCTCTACGGCCCCGACGGGCTGGCGGTGCCGATGCACTTGGCATTACCGGGCACGGTGAACCGCGGCAACGCCGCGCAGGCCGTCGCCGCGGCGGTCGCGCTGGGCGCCGATCCGGCGGCCGCGGTGGGAGCGGTGTCAGCCGTCGACGAGGTCGCAGGCCGCTACCGCACTGTGCAGGTCGGCGACCATGCGGTGCGCATCCTGCTGGCCAAGAATCCGGCCGGTTGGCAGGAGGCGCTGTCGATGGTCGACACCTCGGCCGCCGGGGTGGTGATCGCGGTCAACGGGCAGGTGCCCGACGGCGAGGACCTGTCCTGGCTGTGGGATGTGAACTTCGAGCATTTCGTGGAGCACCCGGTGGTCGCCGCCGGCGAGCGCGGAACCGATCTGGCGGTGCGACTGGGTTACGCCGGGGTGCAGCACACCCTGGTGCACGACACCGTCGCGGCCATCGCGTCGTGTCCGCCGGGCCGGGTCGAGGTGGTCGCCAACTACACGGCCTTCCTGCAGCTGAACCGGGTCCTGGAGCGCCATGCCTGAATCGACGGTGCGGATCGGTCTGGTGCTGCCCGATGTCATGGGCACCTACGGCGACGGTGGCAACGCCGTGGTGCTGCGGCAGCGGCTGCGGTTGCGCGGTATCGACGCCGAGATCGTCGCGATAACCCTCGATGACCCGGTGCCGGATTCGCTCGATCTCTACACCCTCGGTGGCGCCGAGGATTACGCGCAGCGGCTGGCCACCAAACACCTGATCCGCCATCCGGGCCTGCAGCGCGCCGTCGACCGCGGCGCTCCGGTGCTGGCGATCTGCGCGGCCATCCAAGTGCTGGGCCACTGGTATGAGACCTCGGCCGGTGAACGTGTCGAGGGCGTCGGCATCCTGGACGTCACCACCTCGCCTCAACAGGAGCGCACCATCGGCGAGGTGGCCTCGACACCGCTCGTCGAGGGCTTGACACAGACGCTGACCGGTTTCGAGAACCACCGGGGCGGAACCGTTTTGGGTCCTCTGGCCCGCCCGCTGGCGCGCGTCACCAAGGGCGCGGGCAATCGCGAGGGCGACGGGTTCGACGGCGCCGTGCAGGGCAGCGTCGTCGCGACCTACCTGCACGGGTGTTGCCTGGCGCGCAATCCCGAACTCGCCGATCACCTGCTGTCCGCGGTGGTCGGCCCACTCGCACCACTGGAACTGCCCGAGGTGGCTCAGCTGCGACGCGAACGACTGGCCGCACCGCGCCGGGTGTGAGCCCCGAGGCGTAAACGTCTGCGACCTGTCACGGCGTGTCGTCGCAGAGGGTTACGTGTCGCGGAAACCGCGGCGGGACAACGCCGTACGAACGCGGGCGACGATGTCCTGCGGCCGGTCCTCGGCGATGACCCTCACGACAACCCACCCTGCCCGCTCCAGTCGACGCAGCCGCTGTTGATCCTTCACATACTGGCGCCGGTCCCAGCGGTGCTGATCGCCGTCGTATTCCACGGCGACCTTGTACTGCTCCCACCCCATATCCAGGAATCCGATGAGGTAGCCGTCGGCGCCGACCGCGATCTGGGTCGCCGGGCGCGGAAACCCGTGGTCGAGCAGCAACAGGCGTACCCAGCTCTCCTTCGGCGATGCCGACCCACCGTCGACCAGCGGGAGCAGTTCGCGGAGCTGGTTGAGCCCCCGTGCACCGGGGTGCTGCTCGACGCACGCCGATACCTTGGCGTCGGAGAACGCCGTCGCACGCCTGAGCGCGTCGAGCCGGCCCAACGCCTCACCGCGTGGGAGGTGCCGTCCCAGGTCGAAGGCCGTACGCGCGGCCGTGGTGGCCAGCACGCCGCACGACCGGGTGATCTCCGAATCTGCCAAGACCTCGTTGCGGGTGTGAATTCCGTTCGGTGGGTTGGTGTTTCGCCAGATCAGTTCGACGGCGCTGTCGTCGGGGATCCAGTTCGAACCGTGCAGCGCGGCGGCGGCCAGCCCGGATACGACACCGCGCCGGCGTGACCACAGCCAGGCACCCACGATACGGGCTCGCAACGACGGTGCCGCCGAGTTCGCGGCGTAGACGTTCGGGTAGATCGCGGCGAACCTGGTCCGCAACTGGTACGGCGTGAGGTCGCCGTCCTGCACCGCCTGACTTCCCAGAAAGACGTCATCCATCGCCGCAATGTGCCACCGCCGACCGACATCTCATCGAGGCGTAAACGTCTGCGAACAAACACGGCGTGTCGTCGCAGAGGTTTACGTGTCGCGCACCTAGATGTAACTCCCAGACAGGTTGTGAACGGCGTGGTGAGCGGAAGTAGGTGAGGACCTCCGGTATCGGTGTGGTTACCAAACACGCACATCCGATTACCGAGAGGTCCTCATGGTCCACGCTAATGCTTCGTTGACTCCTCGT
>JACPVR010000031.1 GCA_016197405.1 Mycobacterium sp. | reverse complement strand
GGGACCAGGTTATCTGGACATGGTCGCCGCTGAACTCAACGGCAGACCCCGCCAAACCCTCAACTGGAAAACACCCGCAGAAGCCCTCACCGAACTACTGTCACAAAACCCACCCGTTGCAACCACCCCTTGAAACCGCCCCGCCGGATACCCGTGTACTGCGCACGCTCGCGGCCGTCGGGCGCCGACTAACCTTTGGGCATGACGAGCGATATCACCGAACGGGTCCGCGCCGTACTGCCTTCGGTGCGCGCCGACCTGGAAGACCTGGTGCGCATACCGTCGGTCTGGGCGGACCCGCAGCGTCGTGACGAGGTCCACCGCAGCGCACAAGCGGTGGCCGACTTGTTCACCGGTGTCGGAATGAGCGATGTGCGTATCGTCAGCGAGGGCGGGGCGCCGGCAGTCATCGCCAAACATCCCGCGCCGCCCGGCGCTCCGACGGTGCTGCTGTACGCGCATCACGATGTGCAGCCCGAGGGTGACCCGGCACAGTGGCACACCGCCCCGTTCGAGCCCACCGAGCGTGACGGGCGACTCTACGGCCGCGGCACCGCCGACGACAAGGCCGGTATCGCAACACATCTGGCAGCGATGCGTGCTTTCGACGGTAAGCCGCCGGTGGGGGTGACGGTATTCGTCGAAGGCGCGGAGGAATCCGGCTCGCCATCGCTGAGCAGGCTGCTCGCGGCGCACAAGGATCTGCTCGCCGCCGATGTCATCGTGATCGCCGACTCGGACAACTGGAGCACCGACATCCCGTCGCTGACGGTCTCGCTGCGTGGGCTCGCCGATTGCATCGTCGAGGTCCAGACGCTCGACCACGGGCTGCATTCCGGCATGTGGGGTGGTGTGGTGCCCGATGCCGTATCGGCGTTGGTTCGGCTGCTGGCGAGCCTGCACGACGACGACGGCAATGTCGCGGTGGCCGGGCTGCACGAAGGAACCGCCAGCGATGTGGATTACACCCCGGAGCGGGTGCGGGCCGACACCGGGCTGCTCGACGGCGTCACCGAGATCGGTTCGGGCTCAGTGCCGCAACGGCTTTGGGCCAAACCGGCGATAACCGTCATCGGTATCGACACCACCTCCATAGCGGCATCCTCGAACACCCTGATACCGCGAGCCCGCGCCAAGGTCAGCATGCGGGTGGCCCCCGGCGGCGACGCCGACGAACACCTGGCGGCGTTGCGCGCCCACCTCGAGGCGCACGCACCGTGGGGCGCCAAGGTGACCGTGACTCCCGGCGATGTCGGGCAGCCCTACGCCATCGAAGCGCGCGGTCCGGTGTACGACACCGCGCGTGCCGCCTTCCGGCAGGGCTGGGGCGTCGACGCCGTGGACACCGGGGTCGGCGGGTCGATCCCGTTCATCGCCGAGTTCGCCAAGGCTTTCCCCGCGGCCGCGATCCTGGTCACCGGCGTCGAAGATCCCAACACGCAGGCGCACAGCATCAACGAGAGCCTGCACCTGGGCGTGCTGGAGCGTGCCGCGATTTCCGAGGCGCTGCTGCTGGCGGGTCTGGCCGCGGGTTAGACGTCGATATCGCGTCGCAGTTTGGCGACGTGGCCGGTGGCCTTGACGTTGTACTGCGCGACCTCGATCTTGCCCGTCTCGTCGACGACGAAGGTGGACCGGATGACACCCTGCACGGTCTTGCCGTACATCTTCTTCTCGCCGAATGCGCCCCAGGCGCCGAGAACGCTCTTGTCGGGATCGGACAGCAGCGGGAATGTCAGTCCCTCCGCGTCGCGGAACTTCGCCAACTTCTCGGGCTTGTCCGGTGAGATACCGATGACGTCGAGGCCCGCTCCGTTGAGCTCGGCGAGACTGTCACGGAAATCGCAGGCCTGTTTGGTGCAACCCGGTGTCGACGCGGCGGGGTAGAAGTAGACGATCACCTTGCGGCCCTTGAAATCCGACAGCTTGACGATGTTGCCGTCGGCATCGGGAAGGCTGAACGCGGGGGCCTTGTCCCCGACGGCGAGGCGTGCAGAGCCGGTCAACAGTCGATTCCTTCCGGTCGTACCGGAGCGGCGGGACGCGCACCGGTTGCTCTAGGGTAATAGGCCGACGATGCGCACCATATGGAGGCAAACCGTGGCGGACCGAGATCCCGACACCATCAAGCAGGAGATCGACGCGGCCCGTGATCAGCTGGCTGCGACGGTCGATACGTTGGCAGCGCGCGCGAACCCGCGCCGCCTCGCCGACGATGCGAAGTCCAAGGCGCTGGCGTTCGTGCAGAAACCCGCGGTTACCGTCTCGTTGGCCGGTCTGGGCGTCGTGGTGGTGGTCGTGCTGATCCGCCGGATACGGAACCGTTAGTCCAGTCCTCAGCGGCGACGGAAGAAGTTGCCGAATGACGGCGTCGGCGGGTTGGCCTGCAACCCGATGCGGCTGCAGCTGTACACCGCGACCGGTACGGAGGCCTGGACCGCCGGGGTGGACCTGCGGTTTACCCGAGCGTCCGACGTCGTGGGCTTGCGACGGCGGCTGAAGATCGCCACTGGCAAAGACCTCGTTTCATCAACTCTGGTGTCAGTTGATCTGTACTGACCGAATCCAGCTAATAGTAGACCTTACCGACGTACAGGTAAAACAGCAGCATATTTGGCCAGATGAATCACCGTTGGGCGATATCCGTTACTAATGAGGCCGAGGTGAATGCCGATTCAACGGCACCGCGGGGTGTACCGCAGCACATTCGGGTCGATTATGGGGCGGGTGCCTCGGCAGGAAGCGGCGCTGCGTCGGGCGGTACGGGTTGTGACGCGTCGGCCACGTTGTCGGCCAACATCACCGGTGCGGCGTCCGGCGGCGGCGGGGGAGCAGCGGCCGGGTCGGCCGGCGGTGCCGGATCCGCGGGTGGCAGGACGGCGCCGGGCGGCTGATAGTAGGGCAGCGCGGGCCGGGGCACGTCGACACCGAAATGCGCTGCCTCGTCCTGCCGGTCCGGCCGCACGCTGTCGACGATGTCGCGCAGCGGTGGCAGGGTGACCGGCGCGTCGCTGACACCGGCAACCGGTGGCACCGTGAACGGCTTGTCGGCCGCGTCCATGGCCGGCGGGACGACATTCTGCGCGACCTGCAAAGCGGCGGCGCTGACCAACGGGTTGTTGAGCTGCTCGGGTGATATCGGCAACCCGCCCGGGGCGCCCGGCTGCGCACCCACGCCGAGCAGAGCCGGCAGCGCCGTCATGAGCTGCGGCGGGATGGGCGGCGCACCCTGCGGCGACTGGGTGGCGCCCAGCAGCGCCGGTAGCAGGGCCAGCAGCGGTGGCGGGGCCTGCTGCGCGGGGACGGCGGCAGGTGCGGGCAGCGAGACCACCGCGGGAACCACGGGTGCTGCCGCCGGTGGCGGCGCTTCGGGCAGTTGTGCCGGTGCCGCCATCAAGACCGGGGTTTCGGTGGCCGCGAGCGGTTCGGCCGCCGGGGTCGCGGGAGCCTCCGGTTCCGGCGCGGCCGCGGGGACCGGGACGGAAGCGTTGGCGTTCATCGGTTGCGCCTGCGCCGGTGGGGTGCCGTCATCGGACATCCGCTGGCCGATCGCCATCGACAGGGACGCCACGAAGGTGAGCACTCCCGCGCCGACGACGGTGCTCAGCGCCCGCACCCGCGGGCCGCTGGCGGGTCGGGTTTCCCGTTGGGCGCCGGCGGGATCGAGGCCGGGCAACGCCAGCAGCTTGGCGGTGCGCGGAACGAATACCGATGGCGCCGGTTTGGCCGCGATCCCGCGGGTGTCCGGAGCCAGCGGGAAGACGTTGACCGCCGCAGCGCCTGCCGACGCTCTGTCGTGTCCGGCGGCCCCGGAGAGCGCCGCGCCGCGGGCGAATGCCAACGCTGCGTCGGCGGGGATCGTCACCGGCACCGACAGGGCGGTGTTGAGCTCACCGCAAAGCACGCCGGTGTCCGGTGCCGAGCCGGCGACGTACACGGCGCCGACGGCGTTCGCCGAGTTCATGCAGGCCCCGCTCACCGCCTGTACCACCGTTGCGCAATCGATCGCGGGGATCGCGCGGCTGCGGACCTGCTCGGCCCCGTCCGCGCCGTGGTGGACCACGGTGATGTAGGCGTTGTCCGATTCCAGCAGGCACAGGGCGAGCGTGGACTGGCCGCAGCTGCGGTTGAGGTGCTCGGCGAGGGCCTCGGCGGCGTCCGTGCCGGTCACCGCGGCGGTGTTGGTGAGTCCGAGTTCAGACAGGGCGTCGACAAGCAGACCCGCCTCGATCGTCACCGCATCGGTCCAGGTCACCGCAATCCGCTGGACGCAGTGCCCCTTGGCCGAGGCCACGCCGTAGGTGCCGAGGATCGCGTTGACGATGTGTTCGGTGATGCTTTCGCTGGTTATGCCGCCGTGGTCCCAGCGGGCCGTGAAGGAGTCGTGGTCGAGCAGCTCGCCGTCACCGTGCCTGCCTTCGGCCAAGACGAAACGCACACTGTCAGATGTCATCGCAACACCGAGGACGACGTCCACTTCGGTGTACCTCCCGGGTTCTACGTCCATTCACGGCAGGAATGCGACTCGATTATGAATTTGGACGAATTCCTCGACGGTGCTGGGCGATTCGTCCGCGACATTGGTCCGCGTTGACCACCAACACAGTAATCGGGAAGCCAACCGCGCGTCGACCGGCAATCGTGATCTTTCTCAACACTTTCTCATGAAGTACTACTTGACCGTGAGGGGACTTTATCGAGCATCGTCCCGATGTGTATCGGATCGGTAAATTCCACCCGAATACTTGCAGGTCGATCTGGTGGTCCAAGCGGGTCCTCAGCTGCGCCGGGTATCCTCCGGCGAACCCGTGGGACAGGCGATTCCAACTCTCAGAGAACCCACATCAGAGGGGTGGCCACCCGATGAGGGGGCGTCGCCGCAGTCTCGGCGTGCCGGTCGGATGACACCGCCAATCGGGCGTCCACGCGCACGGTTGACGGCGAGTATGCCCGATTTTCTCAGTGTTTGCCATGTGCGTTCTTTGTGGAATTCAGGCGTCGCCGGAATGCGCGTCGGCCGAAGTATTTTCGGTATTTCCGAGCTCCATTTCCATCGGCGGCGCTAGCCTTAATTGTGGTGGTGCTGTTTTCGTTATCCGCCCACCGCCGCGTCCGCTGAGCGGGCCGAGCGCCTGGCAACGGCGATCGCGCGGTAGGTGACTTGGCCGCACCGATTCTCTGAAGCGCAGCGTGGGGGAGATCTCTGCTGCTGAAATGCGATGACATCGATACGGATGCGTCCATTCTGTAAACGACAGACGCACTTGCCGGCAAACAATTCGTCCGTATGGCGGTCAATATCGCGATCAGCTGCCGCGCAGACCGATTTATCGGCAGGATCGGCGCTTAGAGAACCCGCGGAGGCCGTAGGAGAGCCGTGATCCAGCGTCCACAGATTCGGCACCCGGTGCCGTACCTTGCGGCCCCGGGATGTCTTGTCGTCGTGCTGGCGGTCGTTCTTGCGACCGGGTGGGGTGGGCCGGGGGTGGTCCGTGTCGTCGACGACGTGGCGGTGGTGGCGTTGGCGGCCTACGCCACGTTTTGTGCGGCAATGGCCGCAAGGTTGTTTCATGGCCGGTCCCGGCGGGCATGGGCGACGATGGCGCTGGCGCTGGGATTGTGGGCAATCGGTGAGCTGCTGTGGCTCGTCGACGAGCTGATACTGCACCGCGCGCCCTTCCCATCGCCGGCGGACTTCTTCTATCTGGGCTACACCGTCGTGGCCGCCGTGGCGATGGCGCATTTCCCGACGGGGTCTGCGGTGCAGTCGCGGCTGCGACTGGTGCTAGACGGGTTGATTGTCGCGTTATGCCTGTTCCTGTTGGCGTGGACCATCGCACTGAACCACGTGTACGAGACCTATCGCGAAGACCGCGTTGCGCTGGCCCTCGCGCTGGTCTACCCGGTTGCGGATCTCGTGGTGTTGACGGTCGCGGTGGTGGTCCTGGCGCGTGCCGAAGGCCGGTTGCGGATAGTGCTCGGGCTGCTCACCGCCGCCTTCATGATGGTCACGATCACCGACAGTGCGTTCGCCTACCTCGTTGCCGTCGACCGTTACGACACCGGCAACCTCATCGACATCGGTTGGGCGGCAGCCCTGTTCACGTTTTGCGCGGCGGCCAATCTGAGCCGCCGGCCCCCGAATCCGATGCAACAGCACACGATCTCGGCGCCGCCGTCCAAATCCTGGCCGTGGCTGCCGTACCTGCCGCTGTTACTGGCGGGCACCGCCGGACCGTGGATGATTATGTCGGGCCTGGAACGGATCGTCGTGCCGCTGGTCGTCATAGCGGTGTGTACGCGTCAGGCTCTGACCGTCTGGGATGACCGGCGGCTGCTTGCCGCCGCGGCGCAGCAGGCGCTGCGCGATCCGCTCACGGGTTTGGCGAACCTGACACTGTTCCACGATCGGCTGGCGCACGCGATGACGCTCAATCGGCGCGACGGCCGCTCGGTTGCGGTGGTGTCGTTGGACCTCGACGACTTCAAGCTGGTCAACGACAGCCTGGGCCACCAGACCGGAGATCGCCTGCTGGTCAAGGTGGGCAAACGCCTCACCGGGTGTATGCGACCCGGAGACACCGTCGCCCGGCCCACCGGCGACCAGTTCGTGCTGCTGCTGGAAGGCCCGTTGGACGAGTCCCGGCAGGTCGCCCAACGCGTCGCCCGAGCCTTCGACGAGCCATTCGTCATCGACGGCCAGGAGATGCTGATGTGCCCCAGCATCGGCATGGCCACCACCTCGACCGAGGAACCACGGTTGACCCCCGATGCCCTGGTGCACCGCGCCGACCTGGCGATGTATGCCGCCAAACGCCAACGTTCGTCGGGAGTACACACCTTCGACCTGGACATGATCGCCAACGCTTCGGTGTCTGTCGACGTTGCCGACGGCGCTTTCCGGCAACCCTCAAGGGGCGCCGCGCAAGTCCGCCTGCTCGGCGAATTACGTCACGCCATCGACAACGGCGCCCTCGACGTGGTGTATCAGCCCAAGGTGGAGTTGAGCACCGAACTGATCGTCGGTGTGGAAGCGCTGCTGCGGTGGCCACACCCGCTGCTGGGCGAACTGCGGCCCGATGCGTTCCTGTCACTGGTACGACAACATGGTCTGATGCGGTCGGTGACCGATTTGGTGCTCGACCGGGTGCTCGACGATGCCGCGTGCTGGGCGTCGCGGGGTGTGGCAACTCCCGTCGCGGTCAATCTCTTCGCCCCGTCGCTGCGCGATACACAGTTGCCCGTATCGCTGAGCCGTGCGCTCGCCGATCGTGATCTGTCGGCAGGGATGTTGACCGTCGAGATCACCGAGGATCTCGTTCTCAACGAGGTCAGTCAGGTGACGGCGGTGCTGCACCGGCTGCGGGCGGACGGAATCCGGGTCGCCATAGACGATTTCGGCAGCGGGTACTCGGCATTGAGTTATCTGCGCGATCTGCCGATCGACGAAGTCAAGTTCGATCGCCATCTCATCGCACCGATCACCTCTGATCCGCGGGCCGCCGCGGTGGTCCGCGCCATGATCGACCTGGTCCATGCCCTCGGTATCACCGTGGTCGCCGAAGGAGTCGAGGACATCGCCACCGCGGACTGGCTGCGCGTCCACGGTTGCGATATCGCCCAGGGTTACTACTTCGGGAAACCTGTTAGCGCCGAGGCGATCTCACAACTCATGGCTGTGGAAGTGCGACCCGGCAATTGACTTCACCGCACCGATGAAGGGGTTCCATGAGGAATGTGTCGTTCGGCCGGGCGGCGTTCGGGTCGCTGGTGCTGGCGTTGGTCGTCGTCGTCGTCGGCGGCGGCGCCGCAGCTTGCTCATCTGAGCGGCCGTCGGCCGCCACCGAAGCGCCGTCACCTTCGCCGAGCAGTTCGCCGACACCAGACTCCAAGCACGCCCCGCGCACTATCGTGATGCCCGATTTGGTGGGCCAGTATTGGACCGACGCCGAACCGGTGCTGCGCGCCACCGGCTGGCGGGGCATCCTGAGCAAGGGCGCCGATGTGCCGAATTCCGGATACCGCACCAATCAGATCGTCACGCAGGATCCCGCCGCGGGCCGGCTGATCGGCGCCGACACTGTGATAACGATGCAATTCGCGACGTGACCACACCCCCGAGAACACAAAAACCCTGCCTGGGCAGGGTTTTTGCTGTGGTGCGCCGTCAGGGTTTCGAACCCCGGACCCGCTGATTAAGAGTCAGCTGCTCTACCAACTGAGCTAACGGCGCGTAAATCCAGCGTGTGAGACGATAACAGGCCAGATGCCGCGGGACGAAATCGATGCGGTGACCGGCGGCGAAGCGATCACTACGAACTCGCGCCCCCTGACAGCAAGCACATAGACTATTGCCAGGTTCGCATGGTTTTCATCGGCTTCCGGTTCGAGGTGGAGTTCAGTATGTGGCAGGTCCGTCTGCGCGGCTTTCGTTCGTGTGTCGCGGCTGTGGTCCTGGCGCCGGCCTTGGTCATGGGTATCGGTGCCTGCAGCACCACCACGGCAGCACCGCCCGTGCAGCGCATCACCGACAAGGGCACGCCGTTCTCCGACCTGCTGGTGCCCAAGCTCACGGCTTCGGTGACCGACGGCGCGGTGGGTGTGACAGTCGACCAGCCGGTCACCGTCACCGCCGAGGACGGTGTGCTGGGCCCGGTCACGATGACCAACGCCGACGGCACCCCGGTGGCCGGTGTGCTCAGTCCGGACGGCCTGACGTGGACCACGGCCGAACCGCTGGGCTACAACAAGCGCTACACCCTCACGGCGTCCTCGCTCGGCCTCGGTGGGCAGACCAGCCGCCAGATGACATTCGCGACGCATTCCCCGGACAGCCTGACGATGCCCTATCTGTTGCCCGGGCAAGGGGAGACGGTCGGTATCGGCCAGCCCATCGCGGTGCGGTTCGACGAGAACATCCCCAACCGGGCCGCGGCCGAACGCGCCATCAAGGTCAAGACGGATCCGCCGGTCGCCGGTGCGTTCTACTGGCTCAGCAATCGTGAAGTCCGTTGGCGCCCAGAGAATTACTGGAAGCCGGGCACCACGGTCGAGGTCAAGGTCAACACCTACGGCGTGGATCTCGGCGACGGGTTGTACGGGCAGGACAACGTCAGCAGCACCTTTACCATCGGTGATGCCGTGATCGCGACCGCCGACGACAACACCAAGACGCTGACGATCCGGGTCAACGGCGATGTCGTCAAGACCATGCCGATCTCGATGGGCAAGAACAGCACCCCGACCAACAACGGCGTCTACATCATCGGTGACCGGTTCTCCCACATGGTGATGGACTCGTCGACCTACGGTGTGCCGTCGAACTCACCGAACGGCTACCGAACCGAAGTCGATTTCGCCACCCAGATGTCCTACAGCGGCATCTACGTGCACGCGGCGCCGTGGTCGGTCGGCAGTCAGGGCTACTCCAATGTCAGCCACGGCTGCCTGAACGTCAGTACCGGTAATGCGCAGTGGTTCTTCAACAACACCAAGCGTGGTGACATCGTCGAGGTGGTCAACACCGTCGGTTCGACCCTGCCCGGTGTCGACGGCCTGGGGGACTGGAACATCCCGTGGTCGCAGTGGAAAGCAGGAAACGCCACCACCTAGCGGTGATGGCGTTTCCGTCGGACGTGTGTCTCAGGCGGCGCGCAGCGGCCAGCCGGCGCCCTTCTTCCAACCGCCGCGGACTGTGGCCAGGCCTTTGACGGCCAGTGCCGGCAACATGTACTGCTGACGCTTGAGCTTGTCGATGACGGCGCGCGCCGGGGCTCCGGTGGGAACGTCGGGGGGCTCGGTGATGTGTCCGCCGTCGTCGTAGATCCGCCGGCCGTCCGACCACTGGGCGTTGCGCACCAGCGGCCACAGCATCTCGTCCTGCCACATGGAGCCGTCGTGCACGACTTCGGCGATCTCGGCGCGGGAGCAGACGTAGAGGCCCGGAGCCGAATCGACCGGACGGGGTTCGTCGCCGGGCACCACGCGGTAATAGCCCAGGAACGGGTTGGTGTAGCGCCAGCAGGCGACGGCCATTTCGTGGGAATCGGCGATGCACATGGTGTCGTCACCGAACGGCACGAGGCTCATGCCCGGTAAGAGACCTGGCACGGACGGGCTGTACCACTCCATTGTCTGCTCTTTTCTGTCGTGATCGCCTGTAGGCCGCTTCGTCGCGTCCCTGGAGACACGGCGAAGTGATAAGGCCATAAAAGCATCATAGGCTCGACTTGTAAAGTCACAGGTCAAGGCTCTTTATTGGCCAACATATGGAAAAGCTCACCTGTTTCTCAGCAAAATCTTGGGAAACTAACCCTTCGGCGCACAGGTGTGCGGTGACGCAGGACACCGCGACGGCGGGTGTCGACGAAAATCACGGGTTTGTGGGCCGCGCGGGCCGCCACGACAGAGCAACAAAAAAGGTGGGAGGGCGTAAACGCCCTCCCACCTGCTGGGTGACTGACGGGACTCGAACCCGCGACAGCCAGGATCACAACCTGACTGCCAAAAAAGCATATACATGCAGCTAAACACCTAAAAACAGAACGCATCTGTGCAACCTTATCGGGGACAGAAACTCCTGCTCGTAGACATATCTGGACACTGAAGCGTTGCGTTAAGGTTGCAAACGTGGCCACACAGAAGACAGCCAGGAGACGAAGCTTTGGCACCCTGCGCACTATGCGGAATGGGCGAGTCCAAGCCTCATACATCTATGACGGGGACGGCAAGCGGTACTACGCGCTGCACACCTATGACAACCGCACAGACGCGGAGGGCTGGCTGGCCAACGAGCGGAAGTTGATCGAACTTGGGGAGTGGACACCACCCAAGTCCCGGGCCGAACTCAAGGCGTTAACCGGCGTGACGTTGCGGGAGTACTCCACTAAATGGATGGAGCACCGCGACCTAACCCCCAAGACGCGTGCGCTGTACACCCGCTTGTTGGACAGCCGAATCCTGCCTGAGCTGGGCGGCGAAATCTTGCGAGGTGTCACCCCGGCGCGAGTGCGTGCCTGGTGGGTAGATCTGGGAAAGAAGTCGAAGACACCGACAAGCAACACCCACGCGTATCAGTTGCTCAAAGCTATCTTCAACACGGCGGTCGAAGACAAAGTTGTGACCGCGAACCCGTGCCAGATCAAGACGGCGGGGAAGCCACCCAAGCCGCGCGATGTGAAGCCACTTACGCCAGCTGAGTTGGAGAAGGTTGCAGAGTCTGCCCCTGAGGCGTATCGCGCAGCGGTGCCGGTTGCGGCGTGGTGCGGGCTGCGATTCGGCGAGTTGATTGAAATGCGGCGGAAAGACGTGCAAGACGACGGCAACCGGATTGTGCTGAAGATCCGCCGTGCCGCGACTCGTGTAGACAACAAGCTCGTCGTAGGCCCACCGAAGACGGACGCCGGTATCCGAGATGTGACTGTACCGCCACATGTTGCCGAGCAGCTTCGGGAGCACATGAAGAAGCGCACGGGACGTGGGCCAGAATCGTTCGTCTTTACAACGACGCGCGGTCAGCGCTTGTCCACTACCGCCTTCACCAAAGCGGTGAAGGCTGGCTTCGCTTCTGTTGGCAAGGGGGACATGAGAGTTCACGATCTTCGCCACGTCGGAGCGACGCTAGCCGCCCAAGCTGGGGCCACAACCAAGGAACTGATGAGCCGGTTGGGGCACACCACGCCAGGAATGGCCATGCGATACCAGATCGCCGCCCAAGAACGAGACGCGAAAATTGCTGAAGCGATGTCGAAACTCGCAGGTCAGGGCTAGAAATACTCAGGCTTACAGTTGATAGGTGCAAATCAAGACACGGGTGGACTTAGCGCCCCATTTATCGATTCAACAGACAGCGGATCATCTGGGCGTCGACCCGAAGACTGTCCGCAGGTATATCGCTCAGGGCCGTCTGAAGGCTGTTCGGATAGGCCCCCGGCTGATTCGCGTCGAGCGCGCTTCAATTGTGGCGCTGGTCAAACCAATCGGCGGCACGCGCTAGTAGTCGAAGGCGACCACGCCTGAAGCAAAGCGACTGCAAACCAGAGGGTTTGGACTGATTGGCGGTACAATTAAAGTGAAGGCAGGAAAGCGTTTCCCTCGCTCCTCCGCCACTTGTCATAGCTGATCCCCATTGGGGCAGTTTGTATTTCGCGGGAGCACTGATGTTCGACTCTGACGACCTCTACACTCATGAGGCTGCTGAATACGTACAACTGTCTGAGTTCACATTGCGCAACCGACGCTACGAGGGACTGCCGCCCGAATCGTACCGCGATGTTCGCGGACGCGTCCGCTACCCCAGGGCATCACTAGACGCATTCATTGCAGACCGCAAGTCAGCCACGACGGTCGGCGCGCGGTGACCGTGCTCAGCGAGAATCCCTGGCTCATTTCTTACCAAATAGGTTGGGAACAATACATTTTCAACGTTGAAATGCCGATGTGGTTCAGGGTGTATGCCGTCGCCATGGCGCGAAGTGAAGCAAATCTGCACACCCTGCTACAACCGGGAGAACTTGCCGCCCTTCTCGGAAAGTCCCAGCCTGACGGGACACTCAAAGCCGCTGACCCGAGCAATCTCAACAAGTTCATTCGGACAGCAATCAGGTATGGCCTGCTAGATAAGTCCTCCAACGCACGTTGCCTAGTCCTACCGACACGTACCACGGACTGCCGTCGTCGCGGCCAACACAAGCCATGCCCACAACACACCGGGCATTCCACAAAGCCCAAGAAGCCGATCACGCTCAAACAACCTGCTGAGCAAAGCTCTGAGTCGCGAGCACTATCAGAGAATAAGAGCAACGATGCATCACCGCAGGTGGGAGCCTGGCCGTTGGTACTCCAGGTACCAAAAACTGGTACTTCAGTTACCACCCCAGGATCACGCGACATCTTTGGTGCGAAGCCACTTCATCGGTACGAGTCGAAGGAACTGGTATGAGTACCAAGAACATTCGCACCGCCAAGTGTCCTATCTGTGATCGGTGGATCACGCTTAAAGCTAACGGAACATTCCGCTCACACGGTCCTCAGGCGGCACCCTGCATCGCGGTATGCAGTACTCCGGAAGACGCGGCCCGATTGATCTTGCCACCTTTGTCCAGTGACCAACTTGACATGATGCGGGAGTGCTACCGGATCGGTGACTGGCGACCCATTGAAATCGAATTCGGTATCAAGTGTCTGCACTACAACCTCGGCGGCACGGAAGACGATGCACTTGCCGAACTGATTGATGACGTGCGGCACTGGATTGCTGCACTCGTGCGTCTGTCGCAGGTGCGCGCCGAAAGGTGGGTGTCATGACCGCTCGGTTGCTATACGAGCCGCACCCCGTCCGCCGACCACGTGCCAAGCGACCCACTGTGGATCTGAACGCTTGCAGCGTGACTATCGTTGGTACACAGCCGATTCTATCTATCGTCGTGGACGTGGGTGATAACGAGCCGGTCTACGTCTTAAAGCTCGACACAGTGCAACAAGCCTACGTGTATCGCAAGATCGGTGCGAAACTGCCAGGAGCGCAACATGAGTGACACCGTCCAGGCGTTCAAGGCGGTAGGTGTTGGCGGATTCGTCACCCGTACACCGCACGGAGTGCAAGCCATCCTCCAATTCGTGTTGCCCAGCGGCGAGGAACTGAATATCGCACTCGATGACGAACTACTTGCAGCCACCGACGCCAAGGCAATTGAGCTTCGAACCGTCGTCATGGAAACCGGCGAATTGATGCGCGATCTCGGGCTGTACAGCGAGGGTTAAAGACGGCGTGTCACCAGTTCGTCGTCCCAAAGCCAGACCGGCTCAGCTTTGTCAAACGTGACATCCCAACCGTTCAGTATGGATGTGGGCACACCGGTATCAGGGTTAAGTGCGGGCGGCCTTTCGGCTCTACCGCCCCGTTTCAGGCTCGTGATCGTCGCCCATACGACCGTCTTCGGATGCTTGATGACGTCACCATTACACAGCTTGTCAGCTCTGACCTGTTCCCCATCCATGCCTTCGGAGTATGGCACCGCGATTCTTTCTGCAAGAGAGAACGGCCAAGATGAAGCTGTGCACCATCTGCCAAGAGCCCTGTCAGGGCTCGCGATGCGATCAGCACAAGCCCCGTAGGCCC
Organism: Mycobacterium sp.; assembly: GCA_016197405.1. Taxonomy (GTDB): domain Bacteria; phylum Actinomycetota; class Actinomycetes; order Mycobacteriales; family Mycobacteriaceae; genus Mycobacterium. The sequence continues at coordinate 65,764 of JACPVR010000031.1, read as the reverse complement.
AGCGCGACAGCGCGCGGATATGACTACCGATACCGGCGGCTGCGCGCCGCTGCCATTGCTATTCAACCGTTCTGCACTGACTGCCTCGGCACACAGAACCTCACGCTGGACCACACTGCCGAAAGTTGGCGCAAGGTCGAACGCGGCACAACGCTCACCCTCCGTGACGTACGTGACGGATTGCTCATCGTGCGCTGTCAAGCGTGCAACCAGAAGGCAGGACCCGCGCGGGGCCGACGCGTGTCACGCGACTGAGCAAACATCAGCAACGAACCCTCTACGCGGTCAGCAACTCCCGTTGTCCCAGGTCACTCCGATTGCATGCGATGCGACGCTCTGACCAGCGCTGATGATGCTCTCAGCCGTTCACCGGTAGCGCAGCAACATATTTGCTGTACGTGCATCAATGCAGGTGGGGACCCATCCCAGTGTTGCCCGACTCTCGGGACGCCCTGCCATAGCAAAGTTTGAGAAAGAAACCCGACAGGACTAGCAAACATGAAGAGCGGCAGCAAGGGGACGGTTTCCGTTGCGCCACTGTGCTTTTCGGGCTATCCGCGTGACCGCGCGAAGCGTCGTTTGCGTTTCATCCGGGAGTTTTGCCTGGTCCCGCGTGGCCATAATGCGGGCAAAAGGTTCAATATTCGGGCGTTTCAGCGCGAAATCGTGATGGGTGCGTTCGCTGCGGGTGTTCGTACGGCGTTGGTGTCGATGCCGCGCGCGAATGGCAAGACGATGCTGGCGGCTGCCTTGGCTATCGCTGATTTGTTTGTGGGTCCGGCCAGCGCTGAGGTGTTGGTGGTGGCGTCGGACGCGCGGCAGGCTGCGATTGTCCTGAAGTACGCCAAGCGTATCGTTGAGCTGAACCCGGTTCTCGCAGAACGTGTTCAGGTCTACTCAGATCACCTGTACTTGCCTGAGAACGATGCAACCCTGATGCCTCTCCCGGCGGAACCGGGCGCTTTGCATGGGCATGATCCGTCGCTGCTGATCGTGGACGAACTGCACGTCGTCACGGAGGCTGTGTGGGAGGCCATCACCAGCATGGCAGGTAAGCGCCCTGAGTCGTTGTGTTTGGCGATTTCGACCCCGGCGGCGTCGGCGGATTCGGTGATGTGGCGTTTGGTCTGTCACGGGCGCGAGGGAAGTGACCCGGCGTTCTACTTCCGCGAGTACACCGCCCCGCCGAACTGTGCGGTTGATGACCGTGACGCGTGGCGGATCGCCAACCCGGCGTTGTCTTGTGAGGACCCGTTTCTTGCCGAGGATGGCATCGAGGCGGTTCGCAAGACTGTCCGTGAGCCGGTGTTCCGCCAGCTGCGTTTGGGTCAGTGGGTTACCGGTGTTGATTCATGGTTGCCGTTCGGTGCGTGGGACGCCTGCTTTGAGGAGCGCTCGATCCGTGGGCCGATCACTGCGGGTTTCGACGGCAGCGCCAGCGGCGACAGTACAGCCCTGGTGGGGTGCACCATGGACGGTCACCTGTTTCTGATCGGCTTGTGGGAGAACCCGGGCGATCCTGATTGGCGCGTGCCCCGTGAGGCGGTGTCGGATGCCGTCGATGTGATGTTCGATCGCTATGAGGTTTTGTCGTTGGCGTGCGATCCGTGGGGGTGGCGCTCGGAGATTGAGCAGTGGGGTAAGCGGCACGGCGAGAAGCGTGTCGTTGAGTACAACACGGGTTTTGTCGGCAGGATGGCACCGGCGACGGACCGGCTGTACCAGGCAGTTGTTGATCAGACGGTCACTCATGATGGCGATCCGCGTCTAGCGGCCCATATGGCGCACTGCGTTGCGCGCCCCACGCCGCAGGGTGACGTGATCACGAAGGACAAGCGCGGGTCACCGCGCAAGGTTGATGCGGCGATTGCGGCGATTGTTGCGTTTGACCGCAGGGCATTTCACATGAACAACCCGAGGCGTCGCCGCCGCGCTGCATCTTTCTAAAGGACCACTATGACCGACGAGCTAATCGCCCTATTGCAGGCTCTTGATAGCCGCCAGTACGGCTACGGGCTGCTGGACAACTACTTTCAGGGTGTTTCGCCGCTGAGTTTCCTGAGCCGTGAGGCGAAGGTGGCGTTGCAGAAGTTCGATCAGATCAGTTCGAATCTGTGCCGTACCGCTGTGGTGAGTTTGCAGGAACGTCTACGGCTGTCGGGTGTGGAGGGTACCGACGCGTGGCAATTGTTTGAGTATTCCGACCTGGACCAGCTCGCCGCGTTGGTGCACCGGGATGCGCTGCTCTACGGGGTTGGCTACGTCTTGTGTTGGACGGATAGCAGCGGGAAGCCGCGCGCAACCGTCGAGTCGCCGAAGCAGGTTGCTGTGCGCCGCGATCCCGTGACACGCGAGATTGTTTCTGCGGTCAAGCGTGTGAGGACCGCCAAGACCACGGAGGCGTGGGTGTATCTGGCGGACCGTGTCGAGCATTGGACTGCGAACACACCGAGCGCCGGTAGCGCGGGATATGAGCTGGTGGAGACGATCCCGCACAGTCTCGGCGTCGTTCCTGTGGTGGCTATCGGCCACGAAGATGAGCAGTCAGCGATTGCCGACCTGCTCACCATCCAAGACTCCATCAACAAGCTTCTGCTCGACATGATGGTGGCATCCGAGTATGCGGGCCGACCCCGCCGCTTCGCGACCGGTATCGAACTTGAAGAGAAGCCGATCATTGATGAGGAGACCGGCGAGCCGGTGACCGACCCCGACACGGGCGAGGTCGTGATGGCACCGCAGGACCCGTTCCCGGAGGCCAACAGGATGATGATCAGCGAGGAACCCACCAGCCGATTCGGTGCGTTGCCCGCCGCCGACCTCAAGACCTTTGAGGCAGGCGTCCGTGTGCTCATCTCGCAGGCGATGATGGTGTCCGGTCTACCCGCGCACTATGTTGGCTTGCTTCAGGATTCTGTGACGAGCGCCGACGCTTTGCGCGCCGCTGAAGCTGCGCTGGTGGCCCGTGCCGAGGCGAAGCAACGTGCTTACGGAGTCGGCTGGGAACGCGTCGCGCGCATCCTGGTAGCAATCCGCGACGGGGTTGCCCCGGATACGGTGACGGCACGCGTGGTGTGGAGTCCGGCTGATACGCGTTCGCAGGCGCAGGAAGCAGATGCAGCGGTGAAGCTGTATCAGGCGGGTGTGTTGTCCCGTCGCGCCACGTTGAAGCGTCTGGGTTTCTCAGAAGATGAGATTTCGCAGGAGATCTTCGAGATGCGCCGTGAGGCGCAGTTGGGCGCTGATATTCGCCTGGGGCGCTACATGGCCCAACTCGACACTAATGACCCTGTAGCGCCTGCTGCGTAACCGACATCCCATCTATGCGGCCCATACCGTCGCGGCGCTCTGCGTTGCGCTGAGACCTCTTTTTGACCCCTTCTGAGAAAGGAACCGCCGTGGAAGATCCCGACGAGACCGCGACTGTTGAGACCGACGACGAGCAGCCCGCAGACCCGGACACTGCCGCCGACACCGAGGACCCCGACGAGAACGCGGAAACCTTCCCGCGCACCTACGTTGAGAAGCTTCGTCGCGAAAACAAGACCTACCGCGACCGCGCCAAGACCGCAGAGGCCAATCTCGATACCACACTTCGGGAGCTGTTCACCGCACGTGTAACGGCGACCGCGAAGTTGGCAGACCCCGATGATTTGGCTTACGACGCCGAATTGCTCGCTGATGAGGACAAGCTGTCCGCCGCGATTGATGAACTCATCGCACGCAAGCCCCACCTTGCCGCACGAAAGGTCTCCGGTTCTGTAGGCCAGGGGATCAGCGGCAAGTCTGAAGAACCGTTCTCGCTTATTGGTCGTTTGCAGCGAAGCGCGTAGTACAATTGAGGTGTGACGAAAGCGATTTATTCGCAGTCACATTCAGCATTTTAGGCCTGATGCCTGTTTCCTGACTGATGTCCTGATGACAGCGGTATTCCGTTGATTATCAAGGACATTCGTCATGACCATTCAGACCCCGGCTACCCAGCCGACCCTCACCGCTAGCGAAGTGGCCAAGCTGCTCGTGCAGCCATTGGAACAGGCGAGTACGTTCCTTGCGGCTGGCCCGCAGATCATTGACACCGCTGGACCATTGCGTGTTCCGCGTATTGCATCAGGTGCTTCAGCTGCGTTCGTCGCCGCTGGCGCGCAGATCAGCGAATCCAACGTCAGCTTCGATGAAATCTCGCTTTTGCCAAGCACATTGAAGGGCATCAAGAGCCTCACCAAGCTCTCCAATGAGCTTATCCGTGAATCGACGCACACCGTGGGCGCATTGGACCAGGTGGTTTCCACTCGTCTGGTCACTGATGTGTCTAACGTTTTGGACGCGGCCCTCTACGACGGTACCGGCAGCAGTGACACGATCAAGGGCATTTTGCGCCAGACCGGCATCACTACCGGCGTTCTGGACCTCAGCAATCCTGACACTCTCATCGACGGTTTGGCCGCAGCGCAGGGAAACCATGTGGCCGCAACCCATTGGGTGATGACTCCGCAGTCGTTCGCCGCGTTGCGCAAGTTGCACGTCGGCGCAGGAGACGCGCGCTACCTGCTGGACCCAAACCTGCATGAAGGCACGCAGTTCACGCTGTTCGGTCTACCTGTGATTGTCACCGACTTCATCCCGAATGTCAGTGGCAAGGCACGTGTGGCGTTGGTGGACTTTTCCAAGGTTGTGGTGGCGCGCGACCAGAATCCGACGATTGCGATTCTTGATCAAACTTTCGGCGACTATGACACTGTTGGTATCCGCGTGACTGCCCGCTTCGACACTGGACTGTTGTCGCCGAAGGCTGTCACTCTGCTCACGGTGGCGTAACCCATGGCAGCGGTGACCGCAACCCAGCTCGGCGCATACCTAAACCGCACACTGAACACGACTCAAGCTGACGCAGTGATCACTATGGTGACCTCACTCGCTGAAAGCTACACTCGTGGAGTCGGTTTCACTGACCACATTCCCAACAGCGAGATTGCCGCTGTGGTGTTGGGGGCCAGCGCCAGGGTGATCAGCAATGCGCGGGGACTGGAATTTTCCGAGCAGTACGGACCGCAGAGCGTGGCGTTTCACGCCGCGTTTGGTTCATGGACGGTGGCGGAAGTGTTCTGTTTGAACCGTTTCCGCCGGAGGTCGGCATGAGCACCGCAACGGTGTATCGCCCGGAGCGAAACGCCAAGGGCATCATTGGGAATTTCGACGACTATCCCCTGGGTGAGGTGACCGGCGTCATCCTCGGTGGCGTCTCGGCTCGTAGCCTGCGTGGCTTTCCCGGCTTGGTAGAGACTAGCGGGCAGGCAGCGTTCCCGAAGGATGCCCCGATCACTGTGCAGCCCGGTGACCGCGTCGTGATCAGCGGCGTCGCCTACGCCGTGGTAGGTCCCGTGGAGTGGGCTGAGCCCTCGGCACTGACTGGCTACGACTTCGGCTATTACTGGCTCACGTTGGAATCGACTAGTAGGTAAAGGGTTTTGAAGATGAGTAACGTTCGCGATGAGTCGTCGCCGCTGCCTCGCTATGAGGCGGTCGCACCGCTGACGGTCGAGGCGAAGCGCAAGTTTGATCAGCGCACCGCTGGCGCAGTGAAGGCGAAGAAGTAAGACACCTGCCGGGGTTGGAATTCGAAAGCCCTTACCCGGCATGCGGGTGCGCGTCTCTGTGGTAGGAGGAGTCGCACCCAAACCAGCAGGCCCGCTCCGTTACGGCTCTCTCCAGCCAGGGAACGCGGAGCGGGCTTGTTGTGTACTAGACCGGCACCCTGAATCCAAGCAGGGTGGGCGGTACCTCATGGAAGTAGGCACCGCAAAGGTAGTCCCCGTCAGGGTTGGGTCAGGTTCACCCTTCCCGGCCGGGGACTTCGCCATATCTGACGGCAACTCCTGAGATAATGCGGCAGTGGTCCCGGCAATCATCACGGCGAGCGTTGCACTTGTGGTGTCAGTCCTGACAGCGGTGCTTACACCTGCGGTCACATCTTGGAGGGCGCGGCGCCAGGTGATCGCTGACCTATTTGATAGCGCGGCGTCCGCACTGCTGACCGCGCAGGCGTCGCGGCGTTACGCAACCGGCCCTGGATTCCCTACCGAGAACTGGACCAAAGACGAACAGCGTCAGTTCTTTGTCCAGTTGCAGCAGCGCGGTATTACGCGGTTTGTGCAAGCGCAGGAAGACGCCCGAGTGGCGTTGGCCAAGTTGGAGCCTTACATCCCCGCGATACGAGGTGAGGTTGTGGAGGAGTGGGAACTTCGGGAGAGCCGTGTATCGGCGGTTAGGGATCTGATTGAGGCACGGAGGCGTCAGGCGATCAAAAGCGAGCGCCTGTTTCGGCTCCGCCGAGCGCCCGACCCGGTGGCTAACCCTGAGCCACTACCTTGAGGACGGCGTCCAGCAGAGCGTTAACCTGATCACGCTTGCCCTTGTTGTCCAGTGGCAGCGACTTAGGGTCCGGCAGGGTGATCGGCTCGGGATGCCCCTGAAGCCCCAGTTTGAGGGTACGTTGCCAGCGCCAGTCGTCGGGACCGGCCTGCGGTTCGGTGAGTCCCGAAACTTCGATTTCAACGCGGGCCGATTTGAGCGACAATACCGACCCGTGAGCGCCCGTAGACCACCTGCCCTGCTCGCTGTCGTGCTCGATTTCTTCGGTATCCACGATCACCAGAGACGACCCTGACACCCAGTAGGCGCGGTAGGTCCGTTTACCGGTCTGGATTGCGTGCCCGCCCCCTTCGATGGGCAGGGCTTTGGCGTACTCGTGCACGACGTCGAGGGCGGGGCGCGGGAGAACCGCTCCCAGCGCCACCGATGTTGTCGAAAGTGGTTCCAGCTCGATGGCAGATGGGGTCGTCACGAGGTCTCCTTGCAGCGCTTTGTGGGCTGATTCACAGCGTACTCACGTCGTGCCCGCCGCGAGCGTTGCGATAAGGGTGCAGTGATGCCCGAAACGCAGAAGGTGGGAGAGTCAAAAACCCTCTCCCACCTGCGGGGTGACTGACGGGACTCGAACCCGCGACAGCCAGGATCACAACCTGGTGCTCTACCAACTGAACTACAGCCACCATGTCTGCGTCCGGGTCACCCCGGGGTGCAGCGCTGTCAATCTTAGCCTTTCGATTGCCCGGTAGCCGAATCGTTTGTCTCCGGCGGGCCCAGTGTCGCGGCCACCGCGGCGATATCGCTGGTAGACGGGCCGGGCGGCGGTACGAACGCGGTCTGGCGGTAGTACTTGAGCTCGCGGATGGACTCGTGGATATCGGCCAGCGCCCGGTGCGCAAGACCCTTCTCGGGCTGACCGAAGTAGATGCGCGGATACCACCGCCGACACAGCTCTTTGATGGAGCTGACGTCGATCATCCGGTAGTGCAGGAACTTGTCGAGCGCGGGCATGTCACGGGCGATGAACCCGCGGTCGGTGGCGATCGAGTTGCCGGCCAGCGGTGCGGAGTTGGGCTGCTTGACGTGCTCTTTGATGTAGTCGAGCACCATCTTCTCGGCGGTCGGCACATCGACTGTGGAGGCTTTGACCTCGTTGATCAACCCCGACCGGGTGTGCATCTTGGTGACGACGTCGACCATCCCGTCCAGCGCCTCGTCGTCGGTGTGGATGACCACGTCCACCCCGTCGCCGAGGATGTTCAGGTCGCCGTCGGTGACCAGTACCGCGATCTCGATGAGGCGATCGGACCCGAGATCCAGCCCCGTCATCTCGCAGTCGATCCAGACCAGTACATCGCGCGCATCGCTCACAGTTAGACCACGTTAGTGGTCGGGATCGCCCGCGGCCCGTCAGCCCCTTCGCCGGGACACGGCGCAGCGGGTTGCCACCAACCTCTGGCAGTGCCAGGACGGTCCCTGAGAGGATCGCGGTCGTGACTACAGATTCCGCCGCCAGCTCCTCGGCGATGACCCCCGCACAACACATCGCGGCCGGCTACTCGGTCGACGGCCCGGCACTGGAATTGGGCACCGTCGTCGTCGACGGAGTGGTCGACCCGGCGGCCCGGGTGCGCATCCCACTGGCCACCGTCAACCGGCATGGGCTCGTCGCCGGCGCCACCGGGACGGGTAAGACGAAATCACTGCAGGTCATGGCCGAGCAGTTGTCGGCGGCCGGTGTGCCGGTGCTGATGGCCGACGTCAAGGGTGACCTCTCCGGGCTGTCCCGGCCGGGGCTGGCCGGGGAGAAGGTGGCCGAACGAGCCCGCGACACCGGTGACGACTGGGTGCCGACGGCGTTCCCGGTGGAGTTCCTGTCGCTGGGAACCACCGGCCGTGGGGTGCCGGTGCGCGCCACCATCACCAGCTTCGGGCCCATCCTGTTGTCAAAGGTCCTGCGGCTCAACCAGACCCAGGAGTCGACGCTGGGACTGATATTCCACTGGGCCGACCAGAAGGGTCTGCCGCTGCTGGACCTGAAGGATCTGCGCTCGGTCATCCAGTACCTCACCAGCGACGACGGCAAGCCTGAGCTCAAGGCGCTGGGCGCGGTGTCGCCGACCACGGCCGGGGTGATCCTGCGCGCCCTGGTGAACCTGGAGGCCGACGGTGGCGACACCTTCTTCGGCGAACCCGAGCTGCGGCCCGAGGATCTGATGCGCGTCGATGCGCAGGGCCACGGGGTGATCACCCTGCTGGAGATCGGCGAACAGGCCGCCCGGCCGGTGATGTTCTCGACATTCCTGATGTGGGTCCTCGCCGACCTGTTCACCTATCTGCCCGAGGTCGGCGATATCGACAAGCCCAAGCTGGTGTTCTTCTTCGACGAGGCGCATCTGCTGTTCACCGACGCCTCCAAGGCTTTCCTGGAGCAGGTCGAGCAGACGGTCAAGCTGATCCGGTCCAAGGGCGTCGGCGTGTTCTTCTGCACCCAGCTGCCCACTGATATCCCCAACGACGTGCTGTCCCAGCTGGGCGCGCGGGTGCAGCACGCGCTGCGGGCCTTCACCCCCGACGACCAGAAGGCGTTGTCGAAGACCGTGCGCACCTACCCGAAGACCGATGTCTACGACCTCGAATCGGCGTTGACGTCACTGGGGATCGGCGAGGCCGTCGTCACGGTGCTCTCCGAACGCGGCGCGCCGACCCCGGTGGCTTGGACCCGGATGCGTCCGCCTCGCTCGCTGATGGACACCATCGGCCCGGACGCCATCGCCGCGGCCGCCAAGGCCAGTCCGCTGCAGGCCGTGTACGGCCAGACCATCGACCGGCAGTCCGCCTACGAGATGCTGGCCGCCCGGTTGGCGCCGCCACCGGCACCCGAACCGGCCGGGTTGCCACCGGTGCCGACCGGTATCGACATCCCGCCGATGCCTGCACCGGTCGGGCCGCCCGAGCCGGGGTTCCTCGACAAGATGATGGAGAACCCGGCCTTCAAGAGTGCGATGCGTTCGGCCGGCACCGTCATCGGCCGGGAGATCACCCGCAGCATTTTCGGCACCGGTCGCCGTCGCCGTCGCTGAAGCGCGCGAAACCGCTCAGCCGCCGCCGAGCTTCTTGTAGACCGCGCCGACGATCGGGGTGACGATGGCGCGCGGCGCGTAACCGCTGGCCACCGACATCGCCTTGGACGTCAGGCCCGGTACGACGCGCATCTTGTTGTGCTCCAAGCCATCCAGCGAGACCCTCGCGGTGTACTCCGTGTCGATCCAGAGGAAATCGGGGATCAACTTCTCGACCAGCGAGCGCTCTTCGGGGTCCGGCAGTTCGGTGCGCACCGGTCCCGGCGCGAGCAGCGTGACGTGCACACCCGCCTTGGCCACCTCACCGCGCAGTGACTCGCTGAAGGTATTGGCGAATGCCTTGCTGGCCGCGTAGGTCGCATTGTTCGGGATCGGCGAGTTGCCGGCCGCCGAGCCCGATGTCAGGATGCCGCCGGCACCGCGGGCGATCATCCCCGGCAGCACCGCGAGGGTGAGGTCGTGCACCGCGATGGCGTTGAGCGCCACCTGCTTCTTCTCACCGTCGGGGTCCAGTCCGGAAACGGGACCGAAGGTGGCGGTGCCGGCGTTGTTGCACAGGATCGAGATATTGCGTTGCGCCAGTTCGGCGGCCAGCTCGTCGCGGCCCGCGGCGTCGGTCAGGTCGACGGCGCGCACCTCGACGGTGACGCCGTAACGCTGGGTGATCCGGGTCGCGAGCGCCTCGAGCACATCGGCGCGGCGCGCTGTGATGATCAGGTGGTGGCCGCGGGCGGCGAGCTCCATGGCGAGCGCCTCGCCGATGCCTTGTGAGGCACCGGTGACGACGGCGCGGGCGTCCGGATGAGGTGGCGGTACGGGCATGCGGTCATGGTAGACAACGCCGCGGCGGCCTCCGCCGGGCCAGGGACATGGCGGGCGCCCGCCGGTGTCGTTCGCATACAGTGCCGGGCATGAGCCAGTCGGCCGTGGGTCCGGAATCCACGATGACCCCGAAACGGTCCCGGGTTGTCGCGTGGGCGTTGTGGGACTGCGGTTTCGTCGGCATGTACTCCATCGTCGTGACCTTCGTGTTCTCGGTGTATCTGACCGAGGTGGTCGGCGAGGGCATGCCCGGCGGTGCGTCCCCGGCGAGCTGGCTGGGACGAGCGCTGACGATCGCGGGCATCGTGGTCGCCGTGCTGGCACCGGTCACCGGTGTCTGGGTGCAGGCGCCGCGGTTGCGGGTCCGCGCGCTGGCTGTTCTCACCTCGGTGGCGGTCGCGCTCACCGCGTCGATGAGCCTGATCCGCGACGACCCGTCGTATCTGTTCATCGGGTTGGCCCTGCTGGCGGCCACCGCCGCGTGCGGCGATCTGGCCGGGGTGCCCTACAACGCGATGCTCAAACAGGTGTCCACGCCGCAGACCTCGGGCCGGATATCCGGATTGGGTTCGGGCGCAGGCTATCTGGGCAGTGTCGCGCTGTTGCTGATCGTCTACGCCTGTTTCATCGTCGGTGACGGGTCGACGCGCGGATTGTTCGGTGTGCCCGCGCAGGACGGCTGGAACATCCGGATCGTGATGCTGGCCGCCGCGGTGTGGTTCCTCGGATTCGCGTTGCCGCTGCTGCTGACTGCGCGCCACATCGTGCCCGCCGCCGACCCGGCCTACGAGCCGGTGGGACTCATCGGCGCCTACCGGACGGTGTGGGCCGATGTCAGCGCCGAGTGGCGGCGGGACCGAAACGTCGTCATCTATCTGATCGCCAGCGCGATCTTCCGTGACGGTCTGACCGGGGTGTTCACCTTCGGCGCCGTGCTCGGGGTGAAGGTCTTCGGCATCTCGCAGGCCGATGTCCTGATCTTCGGCGCGGTCGCCTGCGTGGTGGCCGCCATCGGGGCGGTGCTCGGCGGGCAGATCGACGACCGCATCGGGTCCAAGCCGGTGATCGTCGGCTCGCTGTCGCTGATGATCGTCATCGGGCTGGTGCTGCTGACGTTGTCGGGTCCACTGGCCTTCTGGGCGTGCGGCCTGGCGTTGTGCTTCTTCCTCGGGCCGACCCAGGCCTCGGCCCGCACGCTGTTGGTCCGGATGGCCGCCGACGGTCGCGAGGCGGTGATCTTCGGTCTCTACACGATGACCGGGCGTGCGGTGTCGTTCCTTGCGCCGTGGCTTTTCTTCGTCTTCGTGGACGCCTTCGGCGCGGATCGTGCCGGGCTGGGCGGTATCAGCGTCGTGCTGGTGCTCGGCCTACTGGTGATGCTGTTCGTTCGCGCGCCCGGTCCGATTCGCGCCGACCGCACGGGTTAGCCGGCCGAGGAGCAGATCGTCAGGCCACTGCCGGTGCGCTGCTGCAATTGAGATCCGTTGACGGCGACACTGCAGGTGACATCTCGGCCGACGTTGATCACCGTGACGCTGGCGGCCTTGGCGGTGGTCGGGGACAGGCTGACCTCGCGGCGCCACGGCAGCACGACGTTGAACTCCATCTGCAGCACACCACCGGTGTCGATGTAGGTGATGCTGATGGCCCGGCCCGCGCCGTTGACGGTGTAGACCACGTCTTCGGTGGCGCCGGACTCCGTCGTTGGTGTCGTCGGCGGAACTACACCGGGAGATGTCGTCTGCGGTGACCGGCTGGTGGTCGTCGGCGCGGGTGTTGTCGTGGTGGTCGGTTCGCGGCTCGTGGTGGGCGGTGATGTGGTCTCGGACGGTTCGGGCATGGGCGGCAGGGGAGCGACGACGGTCTCGTCGCGGGTGGCGCCGTTGGCGATGACCAATGCGACCACCAGGCCGACGACCAGCAGCACTGCCGACCCGGCGACCAGCCACAACCAGCGCGGTGATTTGGGCGGCCCGGGTGGCGGCGGGTTCGGCGGTACCGGCTGCTGCTGTTGTGCGTACTGGGTCTGCGTCCAGTACGGCGGCAGCGCCTCGGTCGGGTTGTCAGCCGACCCCGGGATATAGCTGGGGTAGCTGTACTGACCCGCGTACGCCGGATCGACCGGCTGATACGGGTTGCCGAATCGTTCGGTCGGCTGCGACCATTGGGGCCGATTGGGGTCGGGCTCCTGTGGGCGACGTGGATCGCTCATGTCCACCTCATCCCTGCAGGCTACCTGCGGCGCGGCGGTACTGGTCGGCGCGGGCCGAATCGAATTCTGAAATGGCCTGTGTACAGCACCGATCATCCGGGGAATACGGTCTGGGCAACACTGAGAGCAACACGGTGAACAGGAAGAGGTGTCGATGACGCCGCAGGTGCGTGCGATCTACGGCGCCTCGTTGTCCCCGGATGCCACGGCATTCGCTCATATCGTCGATGACGGTGGTTATCCTCGTGCCGTACAACGCTTCCTGCGGGGGTGGCGGGCCAGCTCGTCGCGTGATGTGGAATTACCCGTCCACGGTCCGGTGACGCGGGTCATGCACTCGGCCGACGGCCACTGGCTGGCCTGTGAAGTGGCACCGGACGGCGGGTCGCGCACCCAGATCTGGGTGGTCACCACCGACCCCGACGATCGCGCGGCGCGTCGGGTCGACGCGGTCGACCCGGCCGTCCAGCATGAGGGCACCGCCGAACTGATCGGCTGGGACGGCACCCAGGTGGCAGCCATCCTCACCGGCGCCGACGGCGTGGGTGTGTCCTGTCTGATCGATCCGGCAACCGGAGCCAGCGTCGTGCTGGACCGCCGTTCGGCGGGCCGCCTCGTCGACTCGTGGTCGGGTGCCTCGTTGATCCGTGTCGGTCCGCGCGGACACCGGCAACTCCTGCTGCTGCACCGGCAGACCGAAATCGCCTTGCTTCCTTATGATCCCGGGTCGACCACCGATGAAGGTGTCATTCTCGACGATCACGCGCCACGCCGCCTGCGGACCGGCCCCGACGGTGAGAGCACGGCGCTGTACCACCCCATCGGTGAATACGGCCAGTCCGATGAGTTGGGATTCGGTCCCGGTTTCGTGCGCGCATTGATCCGCAGTGACAACGGCAGCGACCATGCCCGGCTGCTCGAGGTGACCATCACCGAGGAGGGCGTCGTCTACCGGGTGGTCGCCGAGCGGCCCGGCTACGAGCTCGACGAGTTCGTCGTCAGCGATGACCTCTCGACGGTGGCGATCCTGTGGAATATCAATGGCTGCAGTGAATTACAGGTGATGAACTTCGTCGATGCGACGCTCTCGGAGCCCATAGAACTGCCCGACATGGTCGCCGGGGAGTTGTCGATCAGCGCCGGCGGTTCCATGGTGGCGATGACCGTGGAAGGCCCGTCGCAACCGCGCACCGTCGAACTGGTTGACACCAGGACCTGGGAGTGGGAGCCCGTCGACCGGGTGCCCACATCGGGCCCGCGGGCCGAGGCGCCCACTTTGCAGACCGTCACCGCGCGCGATGGTCTGCGGTTTACCGGCTGGCTGTACGAGCCACCACGCGATGTGGAGCGCATCGGTGCGTTGATCTATCTGCACGGCGGCCCGGAAGGACAGTCTCGACCCGGGTACAGCGAGGTCTTCCCGCTACTGGTCGACGCGGGCATCACGGTGTTCGCTCCCAATGTGCGCGGATCGGGCGGATTCGGCCGCAGTTTCATGCATGCCGACGACCGGGAGAAGCGGTTCGCCGCCATCGACGACGTGGCCGACTGTGTGAAGTATCTGGTGGCAGGCGGATTCGCCGACCCCGCCCGGATCGGTTGCGGCGGTTGGTCCTACGGCGGCTATCTGACACTGGCAGCGCTGACCTTCCACCCGGAACTGTTCGCGGCGGGTGTCAGCGTGTGCGGGATGAGCGATCTGAACACCTTCTACCGCAATACCGAGGCTTGGATCGCCGCGGCCGCGCACCCCAAGTACGGGCATCCGGTCGCCGATCGTGAGCTGCTCGATCAGCTGTCGCCGCTGCTGCGTGTCGACGCCCTGACCGCGCCGCTGCTGCTGGTGCACGGCGGCAACGACACCAATGTGCCGGTCAGCGAGTCCGCTCAGATGGCGGAGGCGCTCCGGGAACGCGGCCGCCAGGTGCGCTACCTGATCTTCGAGGACGACGGCCATGAGATCGCCCGGCGGGAGAATCGGGCCGAACTGGCGGTTGCCATCCGCGATTGGCTGAGCACGGCTTTCTCGGCGCACCGGTCCTAGCCTGGGTCGGCCCGGCACTGCCGATGTTTCAAAAATTGTCTCCGGGGTAAGCCTCTGTCCGCCAGACGGCGTTACGGAAATGGAGGCCATTATGCGACGCGGTGGATTGCTCGGTGTCATCGTGCTCGTGTGGCTGTTGGTCGGAGCATTCGCGGCTTTTCAGCGCGGGTACTTCGAGAATGCCCAAACCAACTGTGCCACTGCGGGAACCATCGCCCTGACGGTCGTGGTCGGACCGCTCAACTACGCAGGCGTCAATCCGAAGGTTGAAAACTGCAGGCTGCCGCAGCCAAGCCAATAGATAAGTCCGGCAAGTAAATTCAAATTCAGTTGAATGGAGTCATCATGATTGTCTTGGGAGCCATCCTGCTCATCCTCGGCTTCGTCCTGCACATCAATGTGCTGTGGACCATCGGAATCATCCTGCTGGTCATCGGCGCGGTGTTCTGGGTCCTCGGCTCGATCGGTCGTCCGATCGGTGGCCGAAAAGTCTGGTACTGACCTAACTTCGCAGCGCGGCGATAGCCATCGCCCGCAGCAACGAACGCGAGCGCGAGCCGGCCGGTTTACCACCGGCCGGCTTCGTGCTGTACGGGGTCGAGTTGAGCAGTCCGAAGGCGGCGTGGGCCTTGAGCCGGGCGTCGGCCTCGTCCAGACCGGGTGTCAGTTCGCGCAACACGTGAACCCAGATCTCGACATACTGGCGCTGGCTGCGACGGACCTGCCGCAGGGCGACAGCCGGCAGTTGGTCGAGGTCGCGGTCCTGGATCCGGATCAGGTCGGGCTCGCCCAGGGTGAAGTCCAGATGAAAGTCGACCAGCCCGTCGAGTGCGGCCGCGGGATCGGCTGCCGCGTCGACGACGGCCCGTCCGCCGGAAAGCAGCCGCGTGCTGATCTCCACCAGCAGTTCCACGAGTAGGGCCTCTTTGTTGGGGAAGTGCCGGTAGATCGCCGGGCCGCTGACATCTGCGGCGGCGCCGATGTCTTCGAGCCGGACCGCCAGGAAGCCACGTTCGGCGAACTGCCGTTCGGCGGCGGCCAGCAACAGCGAGCGCCGATCCGATTTGAGCCGGCTGCGCCGGGATGGAGCCGGTCCGTCGGCGTCGGGCTGGGCGGATACGGACATCGCGGGTTCTCTCCCGTCGCAGAAGACTTCTGGACACTTCAGTTAATCACGACTAACATACCACCAGTTAGTCGTGATTAACTGAACTGATTGGGCGGTACGGATGGCCGGGACGTCGAACCGCGACGAGCATCTGGCGCTGGTCGCACAGTTGCGCGCCAAGCTGGCGACCGCAGCCCTCGGGGGCTCCCAGCGTGCACGAGATCGCCACGTGGAACGCGGAAAGCTGTTGCCCCGCGACCGGGTCGACGGGCTGCTCGACCCGGGCAGTCCACTGCTGGAGGTGGCCCCGCTGGCCGCCGACGGCATGTACGACGACGAATGCCCCGGCGCGGGAATGATCGTCGGAATCGGCCGGGTCTCAGGCCGCGAATGCATGATCGTCGCCAACGATGCGACGGTCAAAGGCGGAACCTACTACCCGATCACCGTCAAGAAGCACCTGCGCGCTCAGGAGATCGCTGCGCAGAACCGGCTGCCGTGCATCTACCTGGTCGACTCCGGCGGCGCCTTCCTCCCGCGCCAGGACGAGGTCTTCCCCGATCGCGATCACTTCGGCCGGATCTTCTACAACCAGGCCACCCTCAGCGCACAGGGCATCCCGCAGATCGCCGCGGTCCTCGGCTCGTGCACCGCGGGCGGCGCCTACGTACCGGCGATGAGCGACGAGGCCGTCATCGTGCGCAATCAGGGCACCATCTTCCTCGGCGGCCCCCCGCTGGTGAAGGCTGCCACGGGTGAGATCGTCACCGCCGAGGACCTTGGCGGCGGCGACCTACATTCGAAGATCTCCGGGGTCACCGATCATCTGGCCCACGACGACCGCGACGCCCTGCGCATCGTCCGCCGCATCGTGTCGACTCTCGGCCCGGTGCAGCCGCGGCCCTGGGAGGTGGCGCCCACGGTGGCTCCCGTCGCCGACCCCGACGAGCTCTACGACGTGGTGCCCGTGGATCCCCGGGTGCCCTACGACGTTCACGAGGTGATAACCCGCATCGTCGACGGTGGTGAGTTCGCCGAATTCAAGGCCGAATACGGCACCACGCTGGTGACCGGCTTCGCCCGGATCCACGGACACCCGGTCGGAATCGTCGCCAACAATGGTGTGTTGTTCGGCGAAAGTGCCCTCAAGGGAGCGCATTTCATCGAACTGTGCGATAAGCGCATGGTGCCGCTGTTGTTCCTGCAGAATATCGCCGGGTTCATGGTGGGGCGTGACTACGAGGCAGGCGGCATCGCCAAACACGGCGCCAAGATGGTGACCGCGGTGGCATGCGCGCGGGTACCGAAACTGACGATGGTGATCGGCGGATCCTATGGCGCGGGCAATTACTCGATGTGCGGACGGGCGTACTCGCCACGCTTCCTCTGGATGTGGCCCAACGCCAGGATCTCGGTGATGGGCGGTGAACAGGCCGCCTCGGTGCTGGCCACGGTGCGCGGTGACATGACAGCCGAGGAAGAGGAAGCCTTCAAGGCGCCGATCCGTGCGCAATACGAGCACCAGGGCAATCCCTACTACTCCACTGCCCGGCTGTGGGATGACGGTGTCATCGACCCGGCCGACACCAGAACGGTGCTGGGCCTGGCGCTTTCCGTGGTCGGCAACGCACCGCTGCAGCCGGTGTCCTACGGCGTCTTCCGGATGTGATGACCATGACCGCACAGCTTTTCCACACCGTCCTGATTGCCAACCGCGGCGAGATCGCCGTCCGCGTCATCCGTACCCTGCGCCGGCTCGGGATCCGCTCGGTGGCGGTCTACAGCGAGGCCGACGCCGGCGCCCGTCATGTCGCCGAGGCCGACACCGCGGTGCTGCTCGGTCCTGCACCGGCGCGGCAGAGTTACCTGAACATCGCCGCCGTCGTCGACGCCGCGGTGCGCACCGGGGCCCAGGCAGTGCACCCCGGATACGGGTTCCTCTCCGAGAACGCCGAATTCGCCGCAGCGCTGGCCGAGGCCGGCATCGTCTTCATCGGTCCGCCCGCCGCGGCCATCGCCACCATGGGTGACAAGATCACCGCCAAGGCGACGGTGTCGAAGTCCGGGGTGCCGGTGGTTCCCGGAATATCGCGCCCCGGCTTGACCGATCAGGATCTCCTTACCGGTGCCGCCGAGGTCGGGTTCCCGGTTCTGGTCAAGCCGTCCGCAGGTGGCGGCGGCAAGGGGATGCGGGTGGTCCACGACGCCGCGGAGCTGCCCGCCGCCCTGGTCTCGGCCCGCCGCGAAGCCGCATCGGCATTCGGTGACGAGACGTTGTTCTTGGAGCGATTCGTCCTGCGGCCCAGGCATATCGAGGTGCAGGTGCTCGCCGACACGCACGGAAACGTCATCCATCTCGGCGAGCGGGAGTGCAGCCTGCAGCGCAGGCACCAGAAGGTCATCGAGGAAGCACCGTCGCCGTTGCTGGACCCCGCGACGCGTGCCCACATCGGGAAGGCCGCCTGCGACACCGCCCGCAGCGTCGACTACGTGGGCGCCGGAACGGTGGAATTCATCGTCTCCGCCGACGAGCCGGACGAGTTCTTCTTCATGGAGATGAACACCCGCCTGCAGGTCGAACATCCGGTGACCGAGATGGTCACCGGATGGGATCTGGTGGAATGGCAGGTGCGGATCGCGGCGGGTGAGCAGCTGCAGGCCACGCAGGACGATATCGAGCTCACCGGGCACGCCGTCGAAGCCCGGGTGTACGCCGAGGATCCGGCGCACGGGTTCCTGCCGACGGGTGGTCATGTGCTGCTCGCCGAAGAGCCGAAAGGTCCAGGGGTGCGGATAGATTCGGGCGTACTCGCCGGGACCGTCGTCGGCAGTGACTATGACCCCATGCTGGCCAAGGTGATCGCGCACGGTGCCGACCGCGCCGCCGCACTGCGCGGCCTGGACAATGCGCTGGCAGGCACATCGGTGCTCGGGGTGGTGACCAATATCGACTTCCTGCGGTTCCTGCTCGCCGACCCCGATGTGGCCGCCGGACGACTCGATACCGGTCTGCTCGACCGGCGCGTCGGTGATTACGTTCCCACCGGTGCCGGACGCGACGAGTTCGTTGCGGCCGCCGCCTACCGCTGGTTGAGAACCTGGCAGGGCGCCGACGACGACCTGTGGACGGTGCCGTCCGGCTGGCGGATGGGCGAACCGGCACCGACGATCCTGCGGCTGCGCTCCGGCGAGCGCACCGACCACGTCCGGATCACCGGGACACCGCACGCGGCCACCGTCGGTATCGAGGACGGCCAGAAGGCCGCCATGACAGCCGATCTCGACGGTGAGCTGTTGACGGTGGAACTCGACGGGATCCGCCGGTACTACCGGGTGGCCGAAGCCGACCACCGCATCTGGCTGGCCGGTGAAACGGGTGTGGTCCATCTGGAGGAGGTCCAGGAGGCTCCGGTCCGGCCCGATGACGCCCACAGCGGGGATGCCGAGCTCATCAGCCCGATGCCGGGCTCGGTCGTCGCGGTCAACAATGAAGATGGTGACCGGGTCGGCGCGGGCAGCGTCGTGCTGGCCGTCGAGGCCATGAAGATGGAGCATTCGTTGTCCGCACCCGTCGACGGTGTGGTGGAAGTTCTTGTCGCCGTGGGCGACCAGGTCAAAGTGGGCCAGCTGCTGGCCCGGATCAAAGCCGACGAGAAGGAAGCACAGACCGATGCCTGACTATCTGTCCACCGGAAGCCTGCCCGACGAGTACGCCCAACTGGCCAAGACGGTCCGCGACTTCGCCCAAGGCGTCGTCGCTCCCGTCGCCGCCAAACACGATGCCGAACACAGCTTCCCGTACGAGGTCGTCGCCGGTATGGCCGATATGGGACTTTTCGGGTTGCCGTTCCCGGAGGAGTACGGCGGCATGGGGGGTGACTACTTCGCGCTGTGCCTGGCCCTCGAGGAGTTGGGCAAGGTCGACCAGAGTGTTGCCATCACCCTGGAGGCCGGGGTGTCACTGGGTGCCATGCCGGTCTACCGGTTCGGCAACGACGCACAGAAGCAGGAATGGCTGCCGTTGCTTACGAGCGGTAAGGCCCTCGGCGCGTTCGGCCTGACCGAGGCGGGTGGTGGTTCGGATGCCGGTGCCACCAAGACCACCGCGAAACTCGACGACGGCCACTGGGTCATCAACGGCTCCAAACAGTTCATCACCAACTCCGGTACCGACATCACCCGACTGGTGACGGTCACGGCCGTGACGGGGGAGCGCGAGATCTCCTCGATCCTGGTGCCGGTGCCGATCGCCGGCTTCACCGCCGAACCCGCCTACGACAAGGTCGGCTGGAACGCTTCGGACACCCATCCATTGAGTTTCGACGACGTCCGGGTGCCCGAGGAGAACCTGCTGGGTGCGCGCGGACGTGGCTATGCGAACTTCCTGCGCATCCTCGACGAGGGCCGTATCGCCATCGCGGCATTGTCGGTGGGCGCTGCGCAGGGCTGCGTCGACGAGAGCGTGAAGTACGCCAAGGAGCGCTCGGCCTTCGGACAACCGATCGGCAAGTACCAGGCCATCGAGTTCAAACTGGCCCGTATGGAGGCCCGGGCGCAGGCCGCCCGCACCGCGTACTACGACGCGGCCTCGCTGATGCTGGCGGGCAAGCCGTTCAAGAAGGAGGCCGCAGTGGCCAAGCTGGTGGCCAGCGAGGCGGCGATGGACAACGCCCGCGACGCCACCCAGATCCACGGCGGCTACGGTTTCATGAACGAGTACACCGTCGCCCGGCACTACCGCGACAGCAAGATCCTCGAAATCGGCGAGGGGACAACCGAAGTGCAGCTGATGATCATCGCGCGACAGATGGGGGTCTAGTGAGCGGAGCGAGAACTGTCCATCAGCGCGGGCTGTGGTTCGAGGAGTTCGAGATCGGGGTGCGCTACGTACATGCCCCTGGCCGCACCCTGACCGAAGCCGACAACGTGCTTTTCACCACGCTGACGATGAACACCCAGGCCATGCACCTCGACGCGGCGTTCGCCGAGACGCAGCCGCCGTTTCACCAGCGCCTGGTCAACTCGATGTTCACGCTGTCCACCCTGGTCGGCCTGTCGGTCACCCAACTGACCCAGGGCACCATCGTGGGCAACCTCGGCTTCTCCGAGATCGCCTTTCCCAAACCGCTGTTTCACGGTGACACGCTGTACGCCGAGACCGTCGTCACCGACAAGCGGGCCTCCAAGAGTCGTCCGGGCGAGGGCATCGTGACATTGGCCCACACCGGGCGCAACCAGCACGGCGATATCGTGGCCACCGCGAGCCGCAAGACCATGGTGCGGTGCGCACCCACCGCGCGCGAAGACTTCGAGGAGAAGTAGTGCCGCTGCACAATGCCGGGCCCGGGTGGCTGTTCTGCCCGGCCGATCGT
The DNA here is from genome assembly GCA_016197405.1 of Mycobacterium sp. Lineage (GTDB taxonomy): Bacteria > Actinomycetota > Actinomycetes > Mycobacteriales > Mycobacteriaceae > Mycobacterium. The sequence goes on along the minus strand of JACPVR010000031.1, from coordinate 44,754 downwards.
CCCGAGCGGTTCGAAAAGGCCGCCGCCGCAGCAGATATCGTCATCCTCGATCTTGAGGACGGTGCCGGTGACAAACCGGCGGCCAGACAGGCCCTGGTCAGTACACCGCTGGACCCGGCACGGACCGTCATCAGGATCAATGCCGCCGACTCCGGTGAACAACAGCTCGACCTGCAGGCTTTGGCCCGCACCGACTACACGTGCGTCATGCTGCCCAAGTGCGAGAGTGCCGAGCAGGTGACGGCGCTGGCACCGCTGGAAGTGGTGCTCATCGTCGAGACCCCGTTGGGCGCGCTCAAGGTGGACGAAACCGCTGCCGCCGCCAACACCGTCGGTGTCATGTGGGGTGCCGAGGACCTGTTCGGGTTCCTGGGCGGTACGGCGAACCGGTTCCCCGACGACTCCTATCGCGATGTCGCCAAATACGTCCGGTCGCGCTCGCTGCTCGCCGCGAAGGCGTTCGGCAAGCAGGCGCTGGATTCGGTGTACATCGACATCAAGAACCTCGACGGTCTGCGGGCCGAGGTCGACGACGCCGTCGCCGTCGGGTTCGATGTCAAGGTTGCCATTCATCCCAGCCAAGTCGCGGTCATCCGCGCCGGGTATGCGCCGTCGCCCGAGCAGGTGCAATGGGCGCGACACGTTCTGGACGCCGCGGCGACGCAACGCGGCGCTTTCGCATTCGAGGGCATAATGGTGGATGCGCCTGTGCTGCGGCGAGCCGAGAGGATCGTTCAGCTCGCACCGTAGCGCGCTTGCGCTGGAGCCGCCTCCAGCCGCCCGGCACCGACGCGGGATCCCGGCTGGGAGGAGCGCGCGATGTCAGGCCTACCCGTCTCGCCCACGGTCGACTACGAACCGGTGCAGCTGATCGCCCGGGATGGCACCGCGACCGCCGAAACCCGTTATGACCGGGGCCTTCCGCCGGAGACGTTGTGCTGGCTCTACGAGATGATGGTCGTGACGCGCGAGCTCGACGAGGAGTTCGTCAACCTGCAGCGTCAGGGTGAACTGGCGTTGTTTCCGTCCTGTCGGGGACAGGAAGCCGCCCAGGTCGGCGCCACGGCATGTCTGCGCAAGACCGATTGGCTCTTCCCGCAGTACCGCGAGCTGGGCGTGTACCTGGTGCGCGGCATCCCGCCGGCGCACATCGGCGCGGTGTGGCGCGGAACATGGCACGGCGGAATCGATTTCACCGCCAAGCACGTCGCACCGATATCGATAGCGATCGGCACGCAGGGATTGCACGCGGTCGGCGCCGCGATGGCCGCACAGCGCCTCGGTGAGGACTCGGTCACCGTGGCATTCCTCGGTGATGGTGCCACCAGCGAGGGCGACGTTCACGAGGCGCTGAACCTGGCGGGGGTGTTCCGGGCGCCGTGTGTTTTCTACGTGCAGAACAACCAATGGGCGATCTCGGTGCCGGTGCAGCGCCAGACCGCGGCGGTGAGCATCGCGCACAAGGCCATCGCTTACGGCATCCCCGGTATCCGGGTCGACGGCAACGATCCGCTGGCCTGTTACGCGGTGATGGCGCAGGCCGCGCAGCGCGCCCGCACCGGCGGTGGACCCACCCTGGTCGAAGCGGTGACCTACCGGCTCGGCCCGCATACCACCTCCGACGACCCGACCCGATACCGCCCGCAGGCCGAGGTCGACACATGGGCCGCACTCGATCCCATCCCGCGCTATCGCAGCTATCTGGAACGGGTCGGCCTGTGGTCGCAAAGGCTGGAGGACCGGGTGTGCGCACACGCCAGGCGATTGCGAACCGATCTGCGTGACGCCGTGTTCGGCGCACCCGATATGGACATCGACGACGTGTTCACCACGGTCTACGAGGAGATCACCCCCGGCCTGGAGGCGCAGCGGCGCCAGCTGCACGCCGAAATGGAAAGGGGCGCTTGAGATGACTCAGATCGCCGAACCGCCCGGTGGCGTCATCCCGTTTCGCGAACAGCCGCCCGCCGAGCCGATGACCATGGTCGCCGCCATTAACCGGGCTCTGCACGACGCGATGGCCATCGACGAGCGGGTGCTGGTCTTCGGTGAGGATGTCTCCGCCCAGGGCGGGGTGTTTCGGGTCACCGACGGGCTGGCCGGGATCTTCGGCGAGGAGCGGTGTTTCGACACCCCATTGGCCGAGTCGGCGCTCATCGGGATCGCCGTCGGACTGGCATTCCGTGGTTTCGTGCCGGTGCCCGAGATCCAGTTCGACGGATTCTCCTACCCGGCGTTCGACCAGATTGTCAGCCATCTCGCGAAGTATCACACCCGCACCCGCGGTCAGGTGAAAATGCAGGTGACGGTTCGTATCCCGTCATTCGGTGGAATCGGGGCCGTCGAGCACCACTCCGAGTCGACCGAGGCGTACTGGGCGCACACGGCGGGGCTGAAGGTCGTGGTGCCCGGAACTCCCTCGGATGCGTACTGGCTGCTGCGGCATTCCATCTCGTGCCCCGACCCGGTGATATTCCTCGAACCCAAACGTCGCTACTGGGGCCGCGAGATCGTCGACACCAGTACACCCGCTGCGCCCATCGGCCAGGCCGTGGTGCGCCGAGCGGGCTCGGATGTCACGGTCCTGACCTACGGGGGACTGGTCGGCACTGCCCTGGCGGCCGCGGAAATGGCTCAACAGCAACAGGGTTGGAGCCTGGAAGTCGTCGACCTGCGGTCGCTGACACCCTTGGATTTCGATACCGTCGCGTCCTCGATCCGCAGCACCGGACGCTGCGTCATCCTGCACGAAGGTCCGCGCAGCCTGGGCTACGGGTCGGGTCTGGCGGCACGAATCCAGGAGGAGCTCTTCTACGACCTGGAGGCACCGGTGCTGCGCGCCTGCGGTTTCGACACACCGTATCCGCCGGCCCGGCTGGAGAAACTGTGGCTGCCCGGGCCGGACCGGCTGCTGGACTGCGTCGAACGCGTGTTGGAGATGCCATGACCGATTTCCTGGTTCCCGACCTCGGTGAAGGCCTCGAAGACGCCACGGTTTCGAGTTGGGCTGTCGAGGTGGGTGACGTGGTCGAGCTCAACCAGACGTTGTGCACACTGGAGACAGCCAAGGCCGAGGTGGAGATCCCCAGTCCATACGCGGGCCGTATCGACCAGCTCGGGGGAGCCGTCGGCGAGGTCCTGGCGGTGGGGTCACTGCTGGTCCGCGTCGACGATGGAACTCAACCGCCCATGCCTGCGGCGGCGAGCGCAGGCGGCAATGGGCGGAAGGCGGTTCTGGTCGGGTACGGCGCCGACGAGGATTTCGACACCAGCAGACGCACCCGTCCGCGGGCCAAACCGGCGGTCCGGAAACTGGCGGCGGAACTGCTCGTCGACCTGACGGCGATACCACCGGGACCCGACGGTTTGGTCTCGCGTGATGCGGTACTGGCCGCTGCCGGCGTACACGACGAGCGGCGCGGCGACGTGGGACATGACGTGCTGCCGGTGCGCGGTGTGCATGCCGAGATGGCTCGGCGAATGGCATTGTCGCGCAGTGAGATTCCCGATGCACACGCTTCGGTCACGGTGGACGGCACCCGGCTGGACGGTCTGCGCCAGACGCTGGGCGTGACACCGTTCGTGTTGACGTTGCGGTTGTTGTTGCTGGCGCTGGGTCATCACCGGATCTTGAACTCGACCTGGGTCGACGGGCCGGACGGTCCGCAGGTGCACACCCACCATGCGATAAATCTGGGCATCGCCACCGCGGCGCCGCGCGGCCTCCTGGTGCCGGTGGTCAGCGATGCGCAGAACATGACGACCCGTGCCCTCGGTGATGCCGTGGCCGGGCTGATCGAGCGGGCGCGCGCCGGCACCCTGGCCCCGGCCGAACTGACCGGCTCGACGTTCACGGTGTCGAACTTCGGTGCACTGGGTCTCGACGACGGTGTTCCGGTGATCAATCATCCCGAGTCAGCGATTCTCGGGATGGGATCGTTGCGGCCGCGCGCGGTGGTCGTGGACGGCACGCTCGCGGTGCGTTCCACCATGACTCTGACGTGTGCTTTCGATCATCGGGTCGCCGACGGCGCGCAGGTGGCAGCGTTTCTGGTCGAGCTGCGAGGCTTGATCGAGAATCCGGAGAACGCTCTGCTCGATCTGTAGCGTCAGGGCGCGAAGCTGCTCAGCAGTGCGCGCAGCGAATCCGATACCGCATGCTGGGTGGTCACCGGGTTGTCGGAGTTGGCGATCAGCATGGCGCCGCGGGTCAGCGCACCGAGGAGAAGCCGGGTGACGGTTTCGGGGTCTGCCATGCGGATCGCGCCGGCCGCCGAGGCCGCCTGCAGGGCTTGGGCTATCACCGCGAACGCGTAGCGCTCATCGAGTTCGGTGAAGCGGGCCAGCCCCAGCACCGCGGGGCCGTCGATCACCAGGATCCGCTGAACATCGGGTTGCAGTACGCCGTCCAGGAATGCGTCGAAGCCCTGCACCAGCTCCTCGAGACTGTCCGCGGCACCGTGTGCGGCGTTGGTCGCCGCGGTCATCAGCTCGGTGTGGGTGTGCTCGAAGACAGCTTCGAAAAGGTCGGCCTTGGTGGGGAAGTGGTGGTAGAGCGCGCCGGTGGTCACCCGTGCGGCCTTCGCGAGGTCGTCGACCGAGGTGGCTTTGAAGCCGTCCGCGCCGAACAGCCGTCGGCCCGCCTCGACCAGTGCGGCGCGGGTCTGTGCGACCTGTTCGGCACGTAGTGAGGGTCGCGATGTCCGAATCGGTGGGCAATCTGGCATAGCAACAGCCTATTGACATAGTAACGATATGTGAAATAGTTCGGGTATCTAATCCCACTCCGTCTGGAGGATTCCGATGACGACAACCCTTCAACCCGGTTCAGCCCCACCCGTCGTCCCCACCGCTCTGCCCGATCGCGCCCTCACCCCCGCCGAGGAGGTGCGGCGCAACCACGCCTCGACCGTCGACGCGCTGGGGGCCGCCGCCGTGCGGACCGCCCGGTTGTGGCGCCGCGTCTCCGATTCCGAGGCGCCGGTGCCCGGCCTGGCCTGGACGGCCGGCGAAACCGCGGCGCACATGATCGGTGACCTGAGGGACTACACCGAGGCACTGACCCGCTATTCGCGCGGTTACATCACCCATCCGCACCGCAGTCCCGAGTCACCGTCGAAGCTGAGCGCGCAGGTCAACGCCCGGCACCTGGCCGCAGTACCCGAGCGCAACGTGCACCGGCTGGCCAGTCAGCTGGAGCAGGCCGTCGCGGACTATCTCGGCGTCGCGGCCACCATCGACACCGGGCTGCCGATCCTGACACCCAACGGTCTGGTGGTCGATCCTTCGACGATGTCGGCGCTGCTGCTGGGTGAGCAGCTGATCCATGGCCTGGACATCGCCCGGGCGGCCAACCGGATGTGGACCATCAGTGCCGAGGACGCCCTGCTCGTGGTGCCCGCGGTGCTGACGGTCGCGCCCAGCTACCTGCGACCGTCGCAGGCTCATCAGCGGGTCAGTTTCGAGCTGCGGATGCGGGGCGGCGCCCGCTACCGGATGGCCGTCGCCGACGGTTCAGCCGCGGTGACCGGCGCCGATGCGCATGCCGACTGCACCATCACCGCCGACCCGGTGTCATTCCTGCTGGTAGGTTTCGGCCGGGTCTCACCGGCATCGGCCGTGCTCCGCGGGAGGCTGCTGCCCGGTGGCCGTAAGCCTTGGCGGGCAATGAAATTCGGTTCCCTGCTGGCTGCGCCCTGATTCAGCGCTTAACCCGCTGGTCAGCTGGGCTATACCGTTATATACCGGGTATATGTTCCTTTTCGGTACAGCGGGCCATACTCGGTCAGTGGTGGAGCGTGAATTGTTGCGTTGACTGGTCGATGCCGGTGGGGAGGCGGCCGAGCGCTGTCTGGGTGGCTTGTCGACGACACGGCGGAACGTCGGGACAGTGTTGATCTGATCTGGCCTGCCGTGCCGTGGGCGTTATGAGGGTCCCCCGATTAGGGCAGTCCATAGCGGCGGCGTAGCTCCTCGCCGCTGATCGTGTTGCCAGCGGCATAGTCGGCATCTGCAACAGCAAGTTCGTCCCATAGGTCAGTTTCGGCTCGCCAGCTCTCCATCGATGTTTGATCTGCCTTGTCCATCGCATCAGCCACCGCGTCGAGGTGGGCGGGCGTGCTGCCGGCAGCCTCGTCGGTCATAGCTCCATTCTCGTCGCAACCGACCTATCCGCACTGTGACCCGCGCCGATCTAAGTAGGGCTCGGTGTGACACGCCGAGGTTGCGTGCTTCCATTCGGGCGCATCTACCTGCGAGTACAGTGAATGAGGTGCCGTTAGTGCGCCCAAAATCCGGTTGAGGCCAGCATATTCCCCAGATTTTCTGTCACCCCGCTTTGGCCTCGATACCGGTAGACTTGCGGCACAATCGCAGTAGCACGATTGTGTCCACATCCGGTCTCTACCGCGAAAAACCTTCTCTTCCCGCCCCTGTTAGCGGGTTCATCGAGCAACTGCGCACACAGCCAGTTTCTTAGGTTGTCCAGTCATTCAAATGTATTGCTGGACTGATCTTTTCATGGGCTCACCCATGAAAAGGCGCGCTATTTGCGTGTCGAAGCCGGGTCTTCCCGGCTTTTTTGTGCCCGGCCCCGGTCGGGCACGTTCTGTTGGTAAACCTCGCAAGGAGGTCAAATATGGTCGTCTCGGGCGCGTGGAATCTGGTCTGGATTCTGCCTGTGCTGGTGATGGTCTACCAAGCGGTGTTCTGCCGGCGCGATGAGCCGTCGGAACGCATCGTGGCCATCCTCGGCGGGTTCGCCGGGATCGTGGGCGCCGCCGCGGCTGCGCTTCGCGAGTGGGTCCGGTAGCCCTCCTGAAATGAGCGCCCTTTCCGCCGGGAAAAACCTGCCGATGCCGCCGTAACCGCCCGCGCGCCGGACGGCCCCGTCAGCGGGGCTCCACGCGCATTACCACGCTGGCTTTCGCCTCGCAGTCGTCGAATCTCGATTTCGACGCGCGAGGCTTTTTCATGCCCAGACACGGCCACGCCACTCACCTGCGCGGTCACAAAGGCAGTCACGTGGCGGACCAGCGGCCAGTCGTGGGCGGCCTACTGCAGCACTCGACGGACCCATGCACCGCTCTCGGCATCGAGGCAGCGCCCCGAACCAGGCTCGCCTGACACCAGACGCCGCCAGTGCTGTACCGGATGTGGAGCTTTGGACTCGCCAGCTGGACTGGGAGTCCTGATCGAAAAAGAACGAACGCTAGTTCGGTGCGCACAACTCTGCTGCGCAGCTTTCCGGCGCGACTGGGCTGGTCAGGTCAGTGCTTGGGCGGTTGCGTTGATCAACTCTTCGTAGAAGCGCAGTTCGAGGCGGCGTGCAGATTGCACGTATAAATAGGTAAACACACGTAGGTCTTGATATTTACACGTAGTGCACGTAGGTTGAGTGAACGCCGCCGCGTTGCGGCCTCCACCTCAAAAGCAAAGGACGGCCCACCAAATGACTGCGACCGTGGACACCGAGGGACTCACTCTGCCTCTCGATATCAAGAACATCGCGGTTGTCGACGACAACGGCGGCGAGCACATCGAGTGCCAGATGACCGGTCGATTCATCGTCGACCTCTACGAGAGCGAACTGCTCAAACTGACTGGCAATATCCGCCCCGTACACAACCGCGACGACGGCAAACTTACTGGTAAGACCGCCAAAAAAGTCAACAAGTGGACAAGCGAACTGCTGGCCGGCGACGCCATCATCGGCAACATTTCCATGCGGCTCGACCCCACGAAGTCGGAGCACGACATCTGGTACGACGAAGAAACCGGCTTGACCAACATGACAGTCGAATCCGGCTTCTTGGACTGCGCCGTCGACTCGTTGTCACGTATCAAAGCCATTCTCGCGGCCGCCAACAATCCGCTCGGCAGCTTCGACCTCGGCACCCGATTCCAGGTACGGATCTGGATGCTCGACGACGCCGGCGCGAAAAAGGTCGCAACCATCTACAACACCCGCGGCGACAAGGTGAACGACTCCACCGCCAAATACGCCTACTCCGAAACCAAGGAGCAGGAGCTGGCCCGCAAGCTCGTCAACGGGAGCCCCCACCTCGGGCAAGACAACGTCGAGGTGCTGTCGAACTCTGTGTCGGCCAGCTCGTACAAACTGACCGCGTACAACACCATCAGCAAGGCCATCGAGACGCACTGGAAGGGAGGGCCCGTGACCGATGCCGACGTTGAAGCACAGTCGAGTTGGCTGATCACCGCGTGGGACTCATTGGTCAAGGCTCGGCCGGAGTTCGGCAAACAATCAACGCCAGCACGGCAAGACCAACGCAAGCGGAACATCTGCTCAACGGGCGTCGCGATCTACGGTGTAATCGGCGCGATGTCAGACATGTTCGTCAACCACGTCGATCCCCAGGTTGCCTTCAAAAAGCTCACCGTCACCGATGGTGAAGATGTGTTCTCCTGGAACAACCCCGAATGGATAGAAGCCGGCGTCGTCGCCCCCGGCTCCAAGGGCGGTTCTCTTACCACTCGCAACAGCTTTCAGTCGCGCCGAGCGGCGATCCGCGTGCTCCAAGAAATCATGGATGTCGCCCCCGGCCGGACAGAAGAGAAGTGATGGCTTCCATAACCATCATCATCGCGGGAGCGGCCCGCGAATCGACCTATCGCGGCGACAGAAGCCGTGCAACGAAGGGATTTTGCCCGTGAACCTCAGCAGCCGACTTGAGCTAGTCCATGAAGGCATTCAGAAGTGCCAAACCGCGACGGCGAAGGTACAAGACCTCAAGTCGAACAGCGATCCGGCCATCCAGGAACTCGCAACAGCTATTCACTTCCTGGCGTACGGGGTGCAACAGATCGGACTCGCACTGGCAGACGAAAACCGCATCAACGACCTACCTATTTAACGCGCCCGATAGCGCAACCTACCCAAGGAGTTCCGATGTCGACTTTTGTCCGTATCCCAGACCTGCCGATAGAGCTCGTGTTTGCAGTCCCCATAACTGCCCGCGACGTCCAAAGGTGGGTTGAACAGCGCGATGTCGTCATACTTCCGCTGCCAGGAAGTGACGCAGCAGAGTATGTCTTGAACTGGGGCTCTGTGGCCTCTGTAGAGGTCTCAGCAATTCCAGGTCGTACGCACCCGCAACTGGAATGCGTGTGTCACTACGAATTAAAACGCATGTCGGTGGTGGGCTGGCAGACGCCGGAGTAAACAAGCTGGTACCCACCAGCGCGCACAGCAGACCCACCCTCGCTCTTCAACCCTGTCTCATTTCTATTTACTTCTGAACCACCGCTGGCGTTCTTGCGACTGCCTGTAACCAATCTGGCTGTGGAGGCCTCCCATGAGACCGGCGTTGTGATGATGTCGGCGACGGTTTCCCCCTTGTGGCCCCGCCGTCGCCAAACGCCTATCCCGTTTCCGGACCTAGAGTCCTTTCTCTAGATCGCGCGTGCCGCTGCTGCGGCGAGGCTCTCGGTGACCCGAATCGCGGCTCTGCGGCGTGGCGGGCGTAGCCGCAACATCGACCAGACTGCCACCGAGATCAAGGCTGAGCTACGAAAGCCTCAGCTGCAGCACTACATTCGACGAAACGCAGGCGTTCCCGCGGGCCGATCAGCGCTACCGCCGCGTAGGGCTGCAGGAGCAAAGCGCCGGTGGATGACCGCGCCAATGCGCCCGCGAGCAGCGATAATGGGCCAGTGGATATCGAGTTATCTATCGCGGTGGCTCAGCCACACACCGCGACAGGCGCAGTGGACGCCAACGTGCCTCCGCGCAAACGGAGGGGCACGGCGCGCTCCTACGGACGTTGACCAAGGCGACCGACCGCGTTGTCGATGTTCTGTCTGAGCAGCCCGCTCGGTGTGCAGCCAACAAAAACGGCCTCGGAGTCCTGCTGGACTCCGAGGCCGTATGACGCTGAATACCTACAACACTCGACTCATATGGGCTTTATCGCGATGGGCGTGCTCGCTCAGCCGCAAATCGTCTTGTCGGTTGTAGTTCCGAGAAGAGGATCCCCTTCGGGATAAACACTGTAATCGGAGATTCCCGCCCAGTAGTGGATGCACGTTGCCCCGGGGGCGTGGATCATCATCGTGCGGAACTCGTTGGTCAACTGACCGTGATTTTCGTACCGGTACTCAGGGCTGTCGTTGGTCCACGGCGCCGTGGTCAGACCAATGAACATATTCACCCCGACGCCCCGGTTGGTGTCGTTGATGCCGATCGGGGTGTAGACCTCCAGCCAGTTGGTCTGGCAGCTCGGTGAGTAGTACACGGTGACCTGGCCCGCGGTGAACCCGTCGTCGCGGGTTAGCGACCGCTTGTCGATGGCGGTCTTGTCTTTGTTGCACGACGAGGTCCACGGGTCCTTCAGCGTCAGGTCCGAGTCCGCGGCGGCGGGCGGCGCCAAACCGACGGACGCGGCGACGGCTACCGCCGCGACGCTGAGCTTCACGATGCGGGCGGCTCCGCCTCCCCCTGCTCTAAATGCGGACATTTTCTTCCCTTTCCCGCCTGCCCTCGGCCCTAGTGCCGAGCGACTCACCACAAAGTGTAGATCAAAATTACGCCATGTGTACAGTTATGCATTTTGTACTACACTCTGGTTATGCCTGCTCAGACCGTTCGGATCGCTCAGCTCGTTGCCGGCCTCATGTTCACGCTGACGCTGCTGCTGGCAACCCTTACCGGCTGCGCCGCCTCGTCCTCACCTTCGGTGACGATCGTGGTCACTGCGTCTGCTGCTGAGCCGGCCCCGTCCCTCGACAAGCCCATCGCCCAGGCGCTGACTAACCGGGCGCTGGCGACGTTGTCACCTGGTGGAGGTGCCGTCGACATCGTCGTCGCCGGGCGACCTGACGTCGTGACAGTCGATCTCACACCGACTCGCAAGACGACGGCCGGGACGGAGGTCGAGACCAAGCCCGAAACGGCCCAACGTCTGGTCGCCAGCCATCTCGATGAGCTGACGGCGACTCTGGCCTCGATCACGCCGGGAATCGGTGAACTCGACCTACTCACCGTCTACGACCGCGGATTGCGCCACACCGAGAACGGCGGCACCGTGATAGTGCAGTCCTCAGGGGTCCAGACCCGGTCACCCCTGGATCTGAACGCCCTGGGATGGTCCTTCGACCCTCAAGTCGTCGTTGCGGACCTCAAGGCGAAGAACCTCATCCCCGACGCCACCGGCAAGCGCGTCGCGATGTACGGCATCGGCGTCGCGCTGGGCAGCCAGCCGCCGCTGGCCCGTCCGCAGCGCCAGCTGCTCCAGCAGTTGTGGCGCGAGATCTGTATGGCCGGCGGTGCCGCCTCCTGCGAGGTCGCCGACACCGACACCTCGATGACCTTGCCGGTCTCCACCTTGCCGGTATCGATCGTCGCGGTGCCCGCCTTGGGCACCCCCCAGTCCGCCTGCACGGCGTCGGCGCTCAGCATCCCCGACACAGTGCTGTTCGCCGCTGATTCTCCGGCCCTGCGACCAGGAGCCGACGATGTCCTGGCCAGGCTGGCCACCGAGCTCTCTACCTGCCCGACCGGGGCGCAGGTTCACATCATCGGTCACACCGCTGACGTCGACCCTCATCACGTCGACGGCCAGGACCTGTCCGACCAACGTGCCTTCGTCTGCCGCGACCGCCTCATCGCCCACGGAGTGCCGCCCTCCCTATTCACCGAGGTCCGCGGCGTCGCGGACACCCAGCCGCGCGTCGCCGACATTGTCGACGGCGTGTTCCAAGAGACCTTGGCGGTCCTCAACCGCCGAGTCGACGTCTACGTCGACGTCACCCAGTAAGAAGAAAGAGGAAAAACTGATGACCGACACCCTTGAGCCGCCCGCCCGGTACGGCAGCTCCGTACCCGAACCGCCGCCACGCCCCACCGCCACCGACTCGAAGATCCCCGCGTTGGATCGCCTCAAGTCCTGGGCGTTCAACAAGCCCTGCCCGCGCCGCGGGGTGGCTCACGCCACGGCCATGACCGCCGAGCAAAACCGCATCGGCCACGTGCGGCCCGCCATGGAGTTCTCCGCGGTCGAACGCACGCTGCGCAACGGCATGGAAGCCGACGTGAACAGGCAGATCGTTGAGGACACCAAGACCGAACTTGAGCCGACGGTGGCCACCGTGCGCGCCAAGCTCCAGGAGCACAACACCCTGGTGCGCGACGTCGAGCGTCTGGCCGGTGAGCCCATCATCGGCCCGCACGGGGAAACCCTGGACACCACCACCGCCCAGCAGCGCCATGACGACCTCGACATCTCGATCACAGCCGCCAGCGAAGCCGGCAACACCAAGAACCGTCGCATCTCTCCGGCTCAACGCAAGTTCGTCGAGCGGCTAGTCTGGCTGGACTTCCCGCTGTTCGTCTACTTCATGAGTTCGTGCTTGAACGTGTCGGTCATCAGCTTTTACCAGAGCGTCGGCGGCGTGATCCGGATGATCTTCGCCGCGCTCTTCGGCCTGTTCGCCACCATCGCCATCGCCCGCGGCCTGAAGTTCCTCGGCTCCAGCCACCGCGCCTACAAAGACGATGACGGCCAATGGGCTGGTCCTCCCCAGATGCGTGGCGAACGTCTGTTGGTGTTCGTCATCCTGGCCGGCGTCGCCGCCCTGATGGGCTTCCGCATCGGCAGCGACGTCCTGGAGTCCGGCATGGGCATCGCACTGGCGGTCGTGGTGGCCGTGGTCCTGGCCACCGCCAGCGCGCTGCTCAACTGGGTGGTCTACGCCGCCGAGTACAAGGACGGGTCGGCCGACACTGAGCGTCTCGATGCCTACGCCGCCGGACTGGAGCGCGTCACGCGCAGCCAGCAGGCCCTGCGCGCCCTGATCGTCATCCTCGACGAGGAGATCGCCAAGCTCATCCTCCAAGGGTTCCGCATCGCCGGGCTGATCCGCACGCGGAACATCTCGGCGGCCAACGACAGTTGGCAGGACGCCGCAACCCGCTACGCGCGGTCGGTGCACCAGGGCACCGGTCACACCGGCGACCTCCCCGCGCACCAGCTCGACTGGTCGCCGTTGGACACCGCGCTGAGTCACCTCAACACCCTCGAAGCTCAATTCCTGGCCGACCAGGCCCAGCTGAGCCGCCACGACGAGGAGGGAGTCCTGTGAGCTGGCCCAAGTGGACCCGCAAGGCCGTGGACATCGGCAAGACCGCCCTGGTGGCCGGCGAACTCGCCAGCAACGTCCACTCCGCCACCGAGCTGCCCAAGCCGCTAGCAGACCAGTACTCCGACTATGCCGCCCAGGTCCGCACCGAAGAGACCCGACGCGACATCCGGGATCGCCTCGACACGGGCACCCGCACCACTGCCGCCCCAACCACCTCGCAAGATGTCAAGAAGCTACGCAAGCAAATCCGACCCCGATAACCCCCAACTACCGACCTAGACCGGCCTCACCACCATGGTGAGGCCGGTCTCTTGTGCGCAGCTGAGTCGACAGGTATCTGTAACACTTTCATGATGTATTACGGTATTGAGGTATGCGATTAATGAGCGTGATTTCTGGGAGATGCGGGTTATCGCTGACGCTCTCTATCGGCGTCGGCGTCGGCGTCGGCGCCCTGGCGCTGGGCAGTTCGATGGCAATGGCGCCGAGTGCTGTAGCGCAGGACGACCTCACTGACCAGGTGGCTCAACGATGCCAAGCGCAATATCCGTCTGGGGGTGGTTACTCCCAGGGCATCCCGTATCTGGCTCCGCCTGGGGGCCCGAATTCATGGCGGTGCAAGCAGGTGTCGTTATCTGGTGGCGGGTCGATCACTGATCTCCCGGTGGATATAGCGGGCATCACCGGCTGACTTGGTGCCGTCTACGGCGCACCTCGGGCCACTTCCCACCCAGCTAGCTGCACAGCGCCTCTAAGCCATTCGCCACGGTCATGGCTCTTTACCTTTACGATTCGCCGGTGGGGAGCACCGAAGACGCCGGAGAAACCAAGCTAGCTGCCGAGGAGGTCATCGACCTCCTCGTCCAAGTGGCTGAAGAAATCGCCATGGGCCACGTCAAGACCAATGAGAGCTGGATTGACATTGAAGACGGTCCTCTGCGCGAGGCCATGGGTGCAGCGGCCGGCGACGCCCGCGCCGATATTGAGAACGCGGCGAGGGCCGCCAACGATGCGGCGCAGTTTGCCCAAGTCGTAGAGGATTACGGCAATAAACCCGAAAAGGTCGCCGCTTCTTCGAAACGGCATATCTATGCCGTTCATACCGCGGCAGCTCTTGTAGTTAACGCCGATCGGATTCTGACGGGAAGAACGCCACCTCTAACTGACGGACAGCGGATGCGCGGTGCCGATCAGTACGTTCACTGGTGGGCGTTCACACTCGCACTGTATTGGGCCAACGATATCCCTGACACAGAGAAACAGCCGCTCCGCGAACGGGAACAGCGCCGAGCTGTCGAACGTCGATTCATGCGTTGCCTTGAGGCCTTGCCGCAAAGCCATCCTGAGCAGCGCAACGCCACCATAAAGACCCTAGGAGACCATCTACGACAGCTGGCCACCGGCAATTTCAACGCCGACCCCAAGGCCGAACCTCGTCGGGATCCGCCGACATCAGCTATGGGGAGATGGTGGTCGTCAGTCAAGGTACTGAGGATTGCCACGGTGGTGCTGCTTATTGCATTGCTGGTGGTGTCGCTGCTCTCGACAGGTTTGTTCGATCATCGGAGCAAACCCACCGCTGTAGGCACACCGCGACCGGCACCGGACACCTTCAACGCAGCAGTCCTGGAAGACGCCTCGCTGCAACTGTTTGGGTACCGCGAGAACACCCCCCTCGATCCGGCGATACAGGCAGTCCCCAACCAAGCCGCAGAGCGTTCGGTCGTCGTCGATGTGGGCCAAACATTCATCGTCGAGATTCATCTCACTCGACGTGACAAACCTTCCCTTGACCCGACCGAGAAATTTTTCCTGGGATTCTGGTCATCCGCCCTGGTCAAGCCCCTTCCAGAGAACTCCACGATGATCATGCCCAACGGGCAGGAGCAGGACCTCGAGCCTTTCCCTAGCAGCAAACCTGACACCGTCATCACAGATCTGGATACTCAGGCTCCCACCGTCTACAAGATCCCAGTTGTTGCCATCCCTCAAATGGAGAATCACCGCGCCGAAGAGATTTTGAATCGGCCAACGTCTCCCTCAGAGGAGTACAACTGCGGTTTCAATGCAGGTCAGGTCATCAACGTGCTCTTCGCGTCCAGCGGACACACCCTCCCCGTCGTCACGACCCTGCCCGTATCCGTTCGACGCACCGAGGGTTGCTAAGACCGCGGTCCAGCAAACACTGCGAGTTGGATGTCCGACCGCATTTTGTATGACACAATGGGCGATGTGTGCGTTACTGCGCTGCACCCGTGCATACATGCCTCGCCAAGAGGGCTGCTGTCGACACCGCCAGTGAGGACGGGGCCGGCAGATGCAGCCCACCTACCTATCCGAGCTCCACAGGAGTCCTACGACCATGGCCAAAGAACTCAAAGACCGCGCTTTGCAGACCCGCATTCCGAGCGCCCTTGACGATCGGCTAAGCCTCATCGCCAAAGCCAACCGCAAAAGTAAGTCAGCGGTCGTCTTGGAGGCGCTTGAAGCTGCTGTCGCACAGGCTGGAAACGACAGGGAATCACTACTGGCCAAGCTGCGTGAACGCCACCGTGAAGAAGAGCGCACACTTGGCTTCCTCGACGAGGACTAGGCCAACTCGCCGCATCGGTCCTTGATCCTCACGCCTCCGGCCATGCAGCACCCCGAACAGCCCCGATACGGGTGAAGAAATCATAGGTCTGATGGGGTGTCTCGTTTCTAAAGAAACGAGACAGCGCCATGGGGCTCCCCTCCCCCAGTTATCGGCCCAGGTCGCGGTGTCTCATTTCTTGTCTCACACCGCGTGTCTCAGATCCTCGTTGTCGGGGTCCAATGAGACAGTGGTGCTGTGACAGCAATTCTCGGGTACGCGCGGGTAAGTACTCTGGGCCAGGAGCACCGACCGGCCTGGGCTGACGGCGATGCTGCACTACGCCCGCGAGGGTGACACCGTAGTGGTCACCGCCATCGATCGGCTGGGCCGCTCCGTCGCCGAAGTAACTCGCACCATCGCTGAACTTGGTGAGCGTCGAATCGTGTTGCGTGCCTTGCGTGAAGGCGTGGACACGGGCACTCCAACCGGCCGTGCCGTGGCCGCCATCACGGCCACCTTGGCCGAGCTCGAGCTCGGCCGTGAGCGCCGTGCTGCATCCCGCGACTCCAGGCGGGCGCGCCGCCTGCCGGCCACCAAGCCCGCCAAACTCTCCCTTGAGCGACAGCAGCAGCTTCGTCGGCTCGCCGAGACCGGTGAACCCGTTCACGAACTCGCCAAAGCGTTCGGAATCAGCCGGGCCACGGCATACCGCTACCTATCCGCACCCATCCTCAGCCCACAGCCGGAGTCCATGCGATGACCGCCGATCTGCATCCCTCGACCCAGCTGCGGGCCGCAGCATGGGTGCCCGATGACGACCCGCAGCGCCAATGGGACGAGGCGATAGCGCTTGCCGCCGAATGGATTTGGGAACGCAGTGAGGTCGAGGAAATACGGCCAGTGCTGGTGAGCAACACCATCGAAAGTGCAGCTGGCATGGGTCATGCCGAGCTTGACGAGATCGTCCGGGCGGGCGGGCATGCAACACCTGCGAGTAGGACCAGGTACGACCACTGCCCGGTCCTGGCCTTCGTGCCCAATGAGCGTTCGCTGCACTTCGCGATGGATCTGGCGCGCGGCTACTCGCTGTCTGTTGTCGAGGGCTCCAGTTTCGCTCTGGCGGAATGGGCTGCCAGCGTCGACGCCGTCAACCTACTCACGGGGCAAGCCCAGACCTCGCAGATTCCTGACGACGTGCGGCGAGACCTCGACTTCGCCATTCTCGACGGCAGCCGTAACGGGTGGACCGGATCGGACGAAAGGGCCCAGGCGCAACGCTGTCTCGCCGAGCACATCCGTACCGGCCGGCTCACCCCCGACCAAGCCGCGGCCTACGCTCTGACGTCTTCATCAGTGTCCGACCGCGGAGCGAAACGGCTTCGCGAACTTCTGGCCCGCAACCGGTAACTACATCGCATACGCGAGATGAGCCCCCGTGTTGCTGGACCTGTACGCCGACGCGGCCAGGCAGCTCAGCGGTCAAACAGCGCCGGACGCGTGACTGGCCGCCCTGTCGGAACACGGTCCGGCCCACCGAACCCGCGTATATCCCAGCCCCAGGCGCACCTCGGTGCGCGGAACGCGCCGGGACACGGGGTCCCGGCGCGTTCGTTGACGGCAACTTAACCGCGTTCGGTGACGGTGGTGCGGGGGTGGCGCGTGGCGGTAGTGGTTGTGACGTAGCGCCCGGTGACCGCGCTGCGGTGATGGGTCCCGGAACCGCGGTTGCGGCCACTGCCGCCCTCGGTGACGGTGGTGCGGGGATTACGGACCGCGGTGGACCGGCGGACGTAGCGACCTGTGACGGCGCTTCGACTTCTGGCCATGATGGTTTTCTCCTTAGGTGGTGAGGGGTTACTTCATAAGCCCGGATGTTCCGCGGTGCGCGGGACCGGACATCTAGGGGGCGGAAGCTACGCGGTGTTTCTATGCCGAACGACGCTGCTGCTCAGCGTTTTTGAGTTTGAGGAACTTACGGCGCACCGTTGCGCCCTCACTGGGTGGGCGACCACACATGGTGGCCGCGTCGGCCCACGTACGTGCGCCGTCGTAGAGCCTTGTCCACACGATTTCTTGCTCGATCGCGTTAAGGGGGTCCATGAGCCGCTTCAGAACGGGATGTTTGATGGCCTGCTGCTCGGGGGTGAAGTCAGCCGACTGCAAACGGTCCATCGGACAGGTGGGATTGCCCTCGTCGCTGCCAAGGGCGACCTGGTCGGGTTTCTCCAACGAAGCCATCCGGCGGCCTCCAAGGGGCCTGGTCTCCGACATCGGTAACCACAGGGCGTGCTCAGAGGCGACGATTTTGCGGATTGGCTTGGACGGGTTGTAGTCAAGGCCGGTATCGCCTCGCGGGAGCCAGGTGTCGTCAAGCAGCGCCGAGACGACGGCTTCGATGCGGGCCTCGGTCGGGGGGCTCTTATAGCCGAGGGCGCGCCGCATGAAGTCGATGACGGCGTCGCGTACTGCTTTGCGGTCCGGGTTGTTGACCACGGCATCGCGTGTGGCCAAGGCCAGGTGCAAGGCCTTGTTGGCGAGCCGGTGGCCGAATCGCGACAGAGCGGTCCAGCCCTGCATCAGGTCGTTGACCTGAGCTGTCCACACTTGGGCGGCTGACTGCAAGGCCGGCGCGAGACGGGTGATCTCATCGATCGTGGAGTACACGTTGCTCAGCGCAGGGGAGAGCAGGTCGCCAAGGTCCCGGTAGGCCCGGTCGATGTCGAGCACCGTGCGGGCCGCGGCACCGAGGGTGTCATGCATGTGGTTGACCGCGAAGGCGGACCTGACCACGTTGGACAGGGCCGCCATGTCGATGCGGGGGACTGCAGAGTCCAGCCAGCCGGGGAAGCGGTCGGGCATCTCGAATTTGGGCAGCAGGTGTTCGGGCATCTCGAATTTGGGCAGCAGGTGTTCGGGCATCTCGAATTTGGGCAGCAGGTGTTCGGGCATCTCGAATTTGGGCAGCAGGTGTTCGGGCATCTCGAACTTGGGCAGCAGATGGTCCCAGTCGGGTGAGACAACGCGATCGGCGTCGATGCGCTCATCGTGGGATGGCACGTGTCGGGCGCGCGCTTCGTCGTCGTCTTGCTCGGACATGGACAGACCTCCTGTTGGTGTAGAGCGAGGTGGCCGTTTTTACGGCCCTCTACTTTTCAGGTGGCTAAGAACGGGTAAATCGACACCTACGTGATGGAGATCACATAAACCGTCTGTCGCTGTGGATGATCTGGCAATGCTTAATCAAACCCGCCCGACTAATTCTAGATCGACTGCACGACAGATGACCCAGTTAAGATTCGACGCCCCGCGAGTTGGCGGCCAGCAGCGACTTGCGTGGTACAGGTGCTGGGTGCTTCTCGAACTGGTCGATCTACGCCCAACTCCTCCGACGATCGTTGGTGGGTGCCGCCGTTCGCCGACGACGTCGACTACGAGCATCCCCACTGGTGGTGGAATCGACAGCTCGGCGAGGAGCCGTGGTTCGTCCAGGTGCTCGATCAGACAGGGACAGAGGTGGCACGGGTCGAGTTCGACGACCCAGGCGGTATCAAACCGGAGTACGCGAACGTACCCAATATCGGAGTCGAGCGTCTGGAGATCCAGTTCCTTCGAGGGGTGGCCACCGGGGCCCGCGGGCGCGGCGTGGGTGGGCCGAACCCATTGGGCAGACGCATCGTTGATGGACGAGGACGAGGACGAGGACGAGGACGAGGACCCGGACCACTAACCTGCCGATTAACGGCCTGTTGGGTCTGCGATGGAGGGCAGGGGGTACCCCCGCAGTCTAAGAAACCTGGACGCATCAGACCCCTAACCTTCTGATCCGTAGTTACACCTTCTCAAGATGCGGAGCTACGGACTTTTAATCCGCAGGTCCTAAGTTGTGTAGGCCCAACTCTGCGTCTCATCCCGCAGTCGAGTGGACTATTCGACACAGATGAAACCACTCCTCAGCTGGGCGAACGGGGCCCTGAAGAGGATTCGCGCGGCCGGACACATTGCCTGGAGCACCCACCTCGACTCAAGCATGTAGATAAATATGGTCGGATCCGTGTATCGAGGCCTCCCCACACCTGTGGATAAGGGGGTCTAGCTGTTTCTGGGGGGAAGTTCCTTCGGTTGCCGGCCCGGATCCCGCTCGGCCAGGTATCTCTCGTACCAACCCCAAGGCGAACTCGTTCCGTGGGTGGCGATCGACGGCTGCGTATGCGCTCCAGGCCACCAGATCGGCCATCTGCACGAGTTGCGACGACTTTGAGTCAAGCTGGATTGCATCTTCGATGATGCGTCGTTCATCCAGCTTCAGCTGACGATGTGCGCTTTTGCGCGGCGGCCAGCCGGGACTGGAACTCCGGCGACTGGATCGAGGCGGCCTGCGGGCCCAGCTCGGTGCGCATGGCGCTGTAATGCGCGTCGGTGTCGATGCCACCGGGTGATGCGGTGGCCCGCATGGTCGCCTTGGTGGCCAGTACCACCTCGCGCGGAGCCGATGCGGGCCCGCCGGCCAACTCCAGGGCATCGGCCACCGGATCGTCGGCCACCCGCAGCGCCAGCCCGTGTGTCACCGCCGCCTGCGCGTCGAACCGCATACCGAACAGCAGTGCGGCACGCGCGACCTGAGGTCCGACGGCGCGCTGCAACATCCAGGTGGCACCGCCACCGGGGTGGATACCGAGCTTCTGAAACCGCGGGTCGAACAGCGCATGCGGGCCGGCGATTCGCACATCGGCGGCCAGCGCCAGATTGAGCCCCGCCCCGACCGCGGCACCGTTGACCGCGGCGATGGTCGGCAGCGTGCAGTTGGCGATCGCCATAAATCCGTCATAAATCCGGAGCAGGCCCTCCTCGGCCGCCGCACCCAGCGCGCTCAGGTCGGCGCCGGCGCAGAAAGCCTTTCCCGCACCGGTGACCACCACGGCATGCACATCCGGATCGGCCTCCGCGCGTTCGACGGCCGCCCTCAGCTGCGCAGACATGGCGTCGGTGACGGCGTTTCGCCGGTCGGGATCGTTGACGGTGATCAGCGCGACCCGGGCGGTCGTGGCGTAGATGACGAGGTCGGAACTGGACATGACGGGCACGCTACCCGGCGGCCGTCGCGCCAGCGCAGGGCTCTGCAGCGCTACCGCTCGGTAACCTCCGAGATGCCGATTAGCTCATTTCGCCCCAAGATGGACTCCCGACCGCCAAATTGGCAATAGCGCGCAAGACGCAACACATCGTCAGGGTGTAACCGAGGGAGCGACATGGGCATGTGGCGGAAGAACTGCGTACGGACATTGGCGATCGGCTGCACCGCAGTCTTCGTCGGGTTCGGGGTCGCGGCCTGCGGAGGCAGTGACGAAGGCTCGTCGTCCCCGGGCGGTGGCGATATCAACATCACGATGACGTCGTTCCCGGACTACGTCGATCCGCAGCTGTCCTACACCGTCGAGGGGTGGGAGGTCATGTACAACACCTACACCCCGCTGTTGACCTACAAACACGCCAAGGCCGAGGCAGGCGCCGAGGTGGTACCCGGGCTGGCCAAGGCGCTGCCGGAGGTCTCACCGGACGGCAAGACCTACAAACTGACGCTGCGGCCCAACATGAAGTACTCCGACGGCACGCCGATCAAGGCGTCCGATTTCACCTACGCAATCCAGCGGCTTTTCAAGGCCGATTCCGGTGGCTCGGTGTTCTACGAGGCGATCGCCGGCGCATCGGAATACGCCGACGGCTCCGCGCCGACCATCTCCGGTATCACCACCGACGACGCGACCGGTGACATCACCATCGTGCTCAAAGAGGCCAACGGAACCTTCGACAACCTGCTGGCCCTGCCGTTCTCGGCGCCGGTGCCGCCCAGCACCCCGCTGGACAAGGACGCCACCAACAATCCGCCGCCGACCAGCGGACCCTTCATGATCACCAAAGTCGAATCACCGCAGACGATGACGATGGAACGCAACCCGAACTTCAAAACCGTCAAGGACGCCGGTGCCGACGAGGTGGCCGACGCGCAGGTGGACAAGATCACCATCACCCAGAACAAGAGCAACACCGCGCAGGTGACCGGAGTCGAGCAGAACACCATCGATTTCATGGTCGACCCGCCCGACGCGGACCGGTTGGCCGAGGTGAAGGCGAAATACAGTGACCGGTTCCGGCTCGAGGAGTCGATCAACACCTACTACTTCTGGATGAACACCCAGAAGGCGCCGTTCAACGATCTCAAGGTGCGCCAGGCCATCAACTACGCGATCGATCCGGAAGCGCTCAACCGGGTCTTCGGCGGCCGCCTGCACGCGACGCAGCAGATCCTGCCGCCGGGCATGCCGGGCCACGACGAGTACAAGCTGTACCCGGGACCCGACCTGGAGAAGGCCAAAGCCCTGATCGCCGAGGCCAATCCGGCCGACAAGGACATCACGGTGTGGACCGATGATGAGCCGGACCGCAAGCGGATCGGCGAGTACTACCACGATCTGCTGACCCAGCTGGGTTTCAACGCCACCCTCAAGGTCATCGCCGGCGACGTCTACTGGGCCACCATCGGTAACCAGTCCACACCGGATCTGGACACCGGATTCGCCGACTGGTTCCAGGATTTCCCGCATCCCGACGATTTCTTCCGGCCGCTGCTCAACGGTGCCAGCATCCTGCCGACCAACGGCAACAACTTCTCCCGGGTCGCCATCCCCGAGCTGGATGCCAAGATGAACGAGCTGCGCACCAAGCAGCTCACCGACGACGTCAAGAAGCAGTACGGCGAACTCGACAAGGCCTATATGGAACAGGCCGTGTGGGCGCCGTACGGTAACGAGCTGTTCGCGACGTTCGTCTCGGATCGGATGGACTTCGACAAGGCCTATAGCCATGTGCTGTTCAACCAGGACTATTCCGCCCTGGCCCTGAAGTAGCGGCGGAGTCGAACGATGGCAGCCCCCATCGATCAATCGCCCGCACCCGGAGAACCGGTTCTGCCCGTCGGCGTACCGGTCGCCCTCATCCAGGGCCGCAGCCCGTGGTTCCTGGCCTGGTTGCGGTTGCGGCGCAACCGATCCGCCCTGGCCTTCGGTGCACTGTTCATCCTGATCGTGCTGTTCTGTCTGGCGGCGCCGCTGTGGGCCGACCACGTCGCGCACACCGGGCCCAACCAGAACCACATCACCGACACGGTGCTGATCAGCGGTGTCGAAACCGATGTGGTCTCACCGGACGGCACACCGCTGGGACCCGGTCTGCATGCCCGCTACCTGCTGGGCGCCGACCAGAACGGCCGGGACGTGATGGTGCGGCTGATGTACGGCGGTCGCACCTCGATCTACATCGGCGTGGTCTCGGCTCTGGTCACGACGGTGCTGGCCGTGGTGGTCGGGCTGGTGTGCGGGTACTACCGCGGCTGGATCGACGCCGTGCTGTCTCGCGTCATGGACGTGATCTGGGCGTTCCCGGTGCTGCTGCTGGGTATCGCGCTGGGTACCGCACTTGCGTTGGGCGGCCTGAAGATCGGGCCGGTGCAATTGCCCGGAGACTCGTTGTGGACCCCGATCCTCATCATCGGCTTCGTCTACGTGCCCTATATGGCCCGGCCGATCCGCGGTGAGGTGCTGGCCCTGCGCGAGAAGGAGTTCGTCGAAGCCGCCGTCGCGCAGGGCAAGGGCCCGCTGCGCATCATGGTCGCCGAGCTGCTGCCCAACGTGATGTCGACCATCATCGTGTTCTTCACGCTCAACATCGCCAACAACATGCTGCTGGAATCGTCACTGTCCTTCCTGGGTGCCGGGGTGCGGCCACCCAACGCCTCGTGGGGAACGATGATCGCCGACGGATACCAGAACATCTACACCGCACCGCATCTGACGATCGTTCCCGGTCTGATGATCGTGTTGACGGTGTTGTCGCTCAACGTCTTCGGCGACGGTTTACGCGATGCGCTGGATCCCCGCGCCAAGATCCGGATGGAGCACTAGACGTGGCCCGGTTCATCGCCAGGCGCCTCATCGGGATGATCGCGGTGTTGTTCGCGATCTCGGTGCTGGTGTTCCTGATCTTCAACGTGGTGCCCAACTCCGACCCCGCGGTCCGGATCGCCGGCAAGAACGCCAACCCGGAACTGATAGCACGCGTGCGCGTCGATCTGGGCCTGGACCAGTCGTTGCCGGTGCAGTACCTCACGATGATGAAACAGATCTTCACCGGCCAGTTGACGTCGTACGCCAGTTCGCAGAACGTCATGGAGCAGATCCTCAAAGGTCTGCCCGCGACGCTGTCGTTGTGCATCGGGGCTGCGGTGATCTGGATGGCGCTGGCCATCTGGTTCGGCTACCTCAGCGCGGTGCATGCCGGCAAGTTCACCGACCGCGCCCTGACGATCCTTGCGCTGGTGGGTATTTCGATGCCGGTGTTCTGGCTGGCGGCGATCCTGCTGTATTTCCTGAGCTTCAAACTGGAGCTCTTCCCGACCAGTAGTTATGTGCCGCTGACCAAGAACATCGGCCAGTGGGCGTATCACCTGGTGTTGCCGTGGATCACGCTGGCGGTGCTGTTCGTCGGTTTCTACAGCCGGGTGCTGCGATCCAGCATGCTGGATGTGATGAACGAGGACCATGTGCGCACCGCGCGGGCCAAGGGAATCAGTGAGCGCCAGGTGCGCATCCGGCACGTACTGCGGCTGTCGATGATTCCGATCATCACGCTGTTCGGGCTGGATTTCGGTGCCGTCGTGGGCGGCAGCGCCATCCTGACCGAGACCGTCTTCAACCTCAACGGGGTGGGCTTGTACGCCGGCCAGGCCATCGGTTCGCTCGATCTGCCACCTCTGATGGGGGTCACCATTTTCGGCGCGTTCTTCATCGTGTTCTTCAACACCGTCGTCGACATCCTGTACGCGTTCCTGGATCCCCGGATCCGGCTCGGAGAGGCGGCACCGGTATGAGTCCCATCCTCAGCGTCGACGGATTGCGGGTCCGGTTCGCCACCGAGGACGGCGCGGTGGGCGCGGTCGACGGGGTGTCGTTCGATCTGGCCGCGGGCGAGGTGCTGGCCATCGTCGGGGAATCCGGGTCCGGCAAGAGTGTCACCGCGCAGACGCTGCTCGGGCTGACGCGTGCCAGCAATGCCGAGATCACCGGATCGGTGCGCTTCGACGATCGTGAGCTGACGACCCTCGATGACGAGCAGTGGCGCGAGATCCGCGGTGAGCACATCGCGATGGTGTTCCAGGATCCGATGACCTCGCTGAACCCGGTGTACAAGGTCGGTGCGCAGATCGTCGAGATGATCCGCGCGCATCGTGACGTCTCGCGTGGTGAGGCCAAGGCGCGTGCCGTCGAGCTGCTCCGCTCGGTCGGCATTCCCAATCCCGAACGCCGCGTTGACGATTACCCCCACGAATTCTCCGGTGGTATGCGCCAGCGGGTGATGATCGCGATGGCGTTGTCGCTCGAACCGGAGATCCTGATCGCCGACGAGCCGACCACCGCGCTCGACGTCACCATCCAGGCGCAGATCCTGCGGCTCATCGACACGCTCAACACCGAGCGAAACCTCGCCGTCATCCTGATCACCCATGACCTCGGGGTGGTCGCCGAGGTGGCCGACCGGGTGCTGGTGATGTACGCCGGGCAGGTGGTCGAAGACGGCACCCTCGACGAGATCTTCTACGATCCGCAGCATCCCTACACCTGGGGGCTGCTCGGCTCGCTGACCCCGATGGACGAGCCACAGCACACCCGGTTGCCGCAGATCAGCGGATCCCCGCCGTCACTGCTGCGCCCACCGCAGGGCTGCCGTTTCGCGCCGCGCTGCCCACACGTCTTCGAGCGTTGCTCCGAGCCACCGCAGCTGCGGGCACCCGACGGTGGCGGCCACGCCGACCGATGCTGGCTGGAGCTGACCGACAAGCGCACGCTGCGCAATGTCGACGGCCGGATCGGACTGCGGGAGGCGGTGACGCATGAGTAGCGGAGAACCCCTGCTGGAGGTCACCGACCTCGTCAAGCACTTTCCGATCAAGGCCGGTGTCATCGTCGAGCGCGAGGTCGGTCGGGTGCACGCCGTCGACGGTGTCAGCCTCACCGTGCACAAGGGCGAAACACTGGGACTGGTAGGCGAATCCGGTTGTGGCAAGTCGACGCTGTGCCGGGCGATCATGCAACTGAGCCCCCCGACGTCGGGATCGGTCCGGTTCGACGGCCAGGAGCTGGTCGGGATGTCACGGCGCGAGCTTGCGCCGGTGCGCCGGCAGTTGCAGATGATCTTCCAGGATCCCTACGCCTCGCTGAATCCGCGCAAACGCATCGGTCAGATCATCGGTGATGCCATCGAGTTACACGGGCTGGCCAGCGGTGCGCAGGTCAAGCGGCAGGTGCAGGACCTGCTGGACCGGGTGGGCCTGCAGGCTGAGCACTACAACCGGTATCCGCACGAGTTCTCCGGCGGTCAACGGCAGCGGATCGGCATCGCCCGGGCACTGGCGTTGCGGCCCAAACTCATCGTCGCCGACGAGCCGGTGTCCGCACTCGATGTCTCGGTACAGGCCCAGATCGTCAACCTGCTGGAGGATCTGCAGTCCGAGTTCGGCCTGTCGTATCTGTTCGTCGCGCACGACCTGGGTGTGGTGCGCCACGTCAGCGACCGGGTCGCGGTGATGTATCTGGGCAAGGTCGTCGAGGTCGCAGAAGCGGATGCGTTGTACAACAAGCCGATTCACCCCTATTCGGGGGCATTGCTATCGGCCGTCCCGGTACCCGATCCGCGTCGCAATGCCGCGCGTGAGCGCACGATCCTCGAAGGCGATGTGCCCAGCCCGATCGATCCGCCGTCCGGATGTCACTTCCATACCCGGTGCCGCTGGCGCACCGATATCTGCACGACCGAGGAACCGCTGCTCATCGACCGCGACGACACCGGCCACCTGGCGGCCTGCCACCACCCGCGCAACCTCGATATCGCCGCGCCCGCCTGAGGTGTCGGCTCAGCGCAGCGTCGCGAAGAAGGCCCGGACGTCCTCGACGAACAGCTCCGGCTGTTCGAATGCCGCGAAATGCCCGCCGCGCGGCATTTTCGTGAAATGCGTTACGTTGTAACGGGCCTCGCACCAGTGCCGCGGCGACCGGAAGATCTCCTTGGGGAATGACGCTATCCCCGTGGGCAATTCGACGCGGTCGTGCGAGACGAAGCTGCCGAAGCTCTCCCAGTACAAGCGCGCCGAGGATGTCGCGGAATTGGTCAGCCAGTACAGCGTCACGTTGTCGAGCATCTCGTCGCGGGTCAACGCGTTCTCCGGGTGCCCGTCGCAGTCGGTCCACGCCCAGAACTTCTCCACGATCCAGGCCAGTTGACCGGCGGGGGAGTCGGCCAGTCCGTACCCGAGAGTCTGCGGCCGGGTGGACTGCTGTTTGGAGTAGCCGGAGTCCCACCGGTCGTAATGGGCGAAGGCGGCCAGCGCTGCCTGTTCTTCTTCGGTGAGGTCGTCCGTCGACGGCGGCAGGCCCAGCGGCAGGTTGATGTGGATGCCCGCGCAGTTGGAGCCGTTGAGTCCGATGGCGGTGGTGACCGCCGAGCCCCAGTCGCCGCCCTGTGCGCCGTACCGGTCATAACCCAGCCGGCCCATCAACGTTTCCCAGGCCTGCGCGATCTTCTCCACACCCCAGCCGGTCCGGGTGGGTTTGGCGGAGAAGCCGTACCCGGGCAGCGACGGGCACACCACGTGGAACGCGTCCTCGGGGCGGCCGCCGTACTTGGTGGGATCGGTCAGCGGCTCGATGACCTTGTGGAACTCGACTATCGAACCGGGCCAGCCGTGTGTGATGACCAACGGGAAGGCGTTCTCGTGTGGTGAGCGCTGGTGGATGAAATGGATTCCGAGGCCGTCGATGTCGGTGGTGTAGTGGTCGAACCGGTTGAGGGCCTTTTCCCTTGCCCGCCAGTCGTATTGATCGGCCCAGTAGGCCGCCAGCTCGCGGGTGTAGGCCAGCGGGATGCCCTGTGTCCAGTCGTCCACGCATTCGGCGTCGGGCCAGCGGGTGCGATGCAGCCGGTCGCGCAGGTCAGTCAGGTCGGACTCGGAAATGGCGATGTGGAACGGTTCGACGGCGGACATCTGCCTCATGCTTCCAGTGCTGGTTTCGGTCGCCGGCGGGTGGCACCCCACAACCCGACGCCGATCCCCACGACGGCACCACCCAGGCCGATGATCTGCTGGCCGCGTTTGAGCTCGTCGTGCACGCTCAGGCCACCGAGCAGATCGGCGGCGTCGGCGCCCCCGGAGGCCAGGAACCAACCGCGGGTGTTCCTGCCGCGCAATCCCGCCGATAACAGCAGGCCGCCGATGAGGGCGTCGCGATATCCCATCGAACGCAACAGCAGTTTCGCCGAGGGCCCCGGGTCGTCGGGTTCGCCCCACAGTTTGTTGGCGCGCATCGGGTCGACGAGGAACTGCACTCCGGAGGCGAGGCGAATACTGCCTGCGACGAGCGCGGCACGGTCCATTGGCATGGCTGGCAGCTTAGAACCCGGCACACCGCCGCACGGTGTTTCCAGACGGGTGGGTCAGCGGACGTATATCTCGGTGCCGGTGGGGTAGCCGCCGCCGACGGTGGCGATGTGTACGTGGGTGTAGTGGTTGGCGTCGTCGTTGCCGAGGTTCGCCATCCGGTGGCCGACACCGTCGCGGCCGTAGTAGGTCTGCTGCCAGATGACATGTTCGAGTGCGAACCGGTCGGCGTTGGCGAAGGCGAATTTCATGATGCGGTCACCGAGGGCCTTGCCTTGGGCACTGGCGTAGTTGGGGATCATGACGTCGATCGCCAGACCGTTGGGATGCCACCGCAGGGCATCGGCCCGAACGCCGCCGATGTTGTGGATCTCCGGGAAAGCCGCGCTGATCGCGCGGGCCGCCAGGATGGTCCTGATCTGCAGACCCTTCTCGGGGGCGACGCCGGCCGGCAGCAGTGTCGGTACCTGGCGGTACATCGAACGCGACGCTGACGCCGTCACCACCAACTGCTCGGTGGCCGAGCGGATGTCCGGGCCGGTGCTGGCCACTGCCGCCCATTCGACACCGGCCTGGGCCAGTCCGACGATCTCGGCACTGCGCGCGGCGCCGGTCTCTACGGCGGCCACCGTCTCGACTGCTTCGACGAATTGGGCCCGGGGATGCACGTCACCGCTGACCGCGAAAAGTGTGGCGAAGGGGACGAGAAACCCAGCCAGCGCCACAGTCGGGCGCACACGCCGCCGGGGGCGGCTGGTGGCTAAGGAATGTCTTCCCACGCCAAGCACCATACGGCTCAACCCGGCCGTACACAGCAACTAGCTCCGAAATGCTGTGCACACGCATCAGACCATGCACCGGTGCCGAGCGCTCGCCGAGAGGTCGGTTCGCGACCTAAACGTTGCCGAACTGTGATGTGAATGCCCAGTTCGGGGCAGTTTCGGCGGCGGTGGGCCGACAGGCTATCCGACGGGCTGACGGTGCGTTTGGCTGTGCCTCGATGTGAACGACGCAACAGGCAGCGGCTTGGCCGTCAGCCATCGCACCACGCCATGTTTGCGCAGTAGATAGAGCACCGATTCGGCTTGTTGCTTCTTGCGTTTCTTACCGCGGACATCGATGTAGTGGTGAACGACCTCGATACTGGGATCGAAGTACCGCTTGATGCCCTGCTGCTCCAGCCGGATCGCCAGGTCCTGGGCGCCGTGGTTGCGCAGCTGCGGGTCGTAACCCCCGATGGCGCGATACACCCGGGAGAAAATGAGCATATTCCCCTCGTGCAGCCAATAGGCCGGCGCCGGCGTCGGTGCCTGGAGGATATTCGGCCAATATTTCGTCCCGGGAAGTGGAATGCGTCGAATGGTGTCGGCAATCGCCGGTTGTTTTCGCACGCGGTCGGCAAGCGGCGGAACCGCCGTCAAATGAGACCGCAATGCGAATGCCGGTCCATAATTGTAGGGCTCCTGGCTGCCGTCGACCCGACTCACCAGTCCGCCGATAGCGCCGACGCCTTGAGCGGCATAGCGGGCCGCGACATCCCTTGCCACAGAAGCGATATCGGTCGTAGCGAGGTCCATGTCGGCATCGATGAAATGGATGAGTTCGTCATCGCCGACGTGGTCGAGTATCTGATTGCGGTTGGCCGTGCACCCTTGATTGCGCGGACTGCGCACCAATGTGACCTGACCATCGAATTCTTTGACGATTTCGACGCTGTCATCGGTGGATCCGTCGTCGAGCACGTAAACGCGGTCATAGCCTTGTTCGAGCACTTGCGGGAGCAGCCGGCGAAGGTGATTTCCCATATTGTAATTGGGAATGGCCGCAACAACGGGCATCTGTTCAAGTGTGGTCATTACTCCTCTTTCCCTGGTGCCGGCATGCGAAACGTGTCGATGCCGGTGTAAGTCGCCGGGTGGAGCCTCGATGTGCGGAGTGCCGTCAGCGCCGGCGATCTCGATGGCGAGTTCGTCGTCGCTGTACCGAATGCGCAAATAAACACCCCGGGTCCCCCTGGCTCCGGTTCTGATCCCCACACGCCGCAAGTATCGCTGGTAGCGGCGTCATTTGGGAGCTTACGTCTTTCGGTCGGTTTTCGGTTGCTGACCTGCGATGCAATATCGGCAAAGATGTCCGCTCCGAGCGGAGGGGGCCTGCCGCCGAGCGGGTGGATTCAAGATCATTTCACCCACAGGCTTCGCACAGGGACGCGGAACAAGCAACTTAGGTTAGGGTAACGTAACCTCGCGTCGAGAGTTGGTTCCGGCGGGGCCATGCCCACGCCGCTTGCAGAGGTGAGATCGAATGAGGGTCCTGTAATGCGCATCGTGGCGTTCGGTTTCCAGACGTGGGGGGTCAAGACCCTCCAAGCCCTGATCGACCTGCAGCACGATGTGGTGCTCGCGGTCACCCATCCGGTCAGCGAGCAGTCATACAAGGCGATCTGGTCGGACTCGGTCGAGGAACTCGCGCATCAGCACGACATCCCCGTGCATCTCACCGAGCGGATCGACGCCGAAACCATCGACCTGGTGAAGCGATGCGAACCCGACGTCATCGTCGTCAACAGCTGGTACACGTGGATGCCGCCGGAGCTCTACAACCTGCCGCCACACGGGACGTTGAACATGCACGACTCGCTGCTGCCGAAGTTCACCGGCTTCTCCCCGGTGCTGTGGGCGCTGATCAGCGGCGCGTCCGAATTCGGGTTGACGGTGCACCGGATGGACGAGGGTTTGGACACCGGTGACATCCTGGTTCAGCATTCGCTGCCGATCGGGCCCACCGACACCGGCACCGAGTTGGTGCTGCGCGGTATCGACCTGATCCCGGGCGCGCTGCGCGAAGCGCTGACGGCGCTGGAGTCCGGCAACGCGGTATGGCGACCGCAGAACAAGGCCGAGCGGACCTACTTCCACAAGCGTTCTGAGCGTGACAGTTTGATCGATTGGACCAAACCCGCGGAGAACATCGAGCGGTTGGTGCGCGCACTGTCCGAGCCCTATCCGGCCGCCTACACCTACTACCGCGGCGAACGCATCGAGATTCTCGAATCCCGGATATCGGAAGCCCGGTACGGCGGCACCGCCGGCCGGGTGATCGTGCAGGAGGGCGGCGGCGCCGTCGTGTGCGGGCGTGATGCGGACCTCGGCGGCAACCACGGGCTGGTGATAACCCGCGTTCGAGGCGCCGACGGAATCGATTGCAGCGGAGACAAATTCTTCGTGCACGGCGGCTACCTGACCAGCCAGCCGTAGGGCGTGCCGTGCCGCCGTTGATGAACCGGACCGCTCCGCCGATACTGCTCGCGACACATCGGCGGATGATCCGCACAATGCCACTGCCGTTGCTACGGCACGCTTTTCACCTCACCATGATTCACCGGCCCGGCAATTTCACCCAGCCGCGCACCTTCAACGAGAAGGTCAACTGGCGGATCCTGCACGACCGCCGGGACCGGATCATCGCCGCCTGCGACAAACTGCGCATGAAGGAGATGGCGCGCGCCGCACATCCCGGGCCGGGCCTGCGGATCCCGCAGACCTACTGGTCGGGCACCGATCTGCGCGACGCCCCGAACCTGGCCGGGCTGCCGCCGTGGGTGCTCAAACCCAACCACAGCAGCGGTCACGTCATCCTCGGACCTACCCCGCACACCAGCGTCGCCGATCTGCAGAAGCAGACCAGGGACTGGTGGAAACGGACCCCGGTGGAGTTGGGCGAGTGGGGCTATGGCGAAGCGCGGCCGTTGCTTGTGCTGGAGGAGCGCATCCCCACCCCGGACGGCAACCCGCCGCCGGACTACAAGTTCTTCGTCTTCGACGGCCGCGTCGAACTCGTCCAGGTCAACCGCGGCCGGTTCGAGAACCAGACCGCCACTTTCCTCGACGCCGACTGGAACCGGTTGCCGGTGCGGTGGCGCATCCGGCCGGTGGCCGACGAGCCGCGGCCCGCTGAGCTGGACGCCATGCTGGCCGTCGCCGGCACCCTGGGCGCGGACTGGGATTTCATCAGGGTCGACCTGTACGCCGTCGACGGCGAGATCTGGTTCGGGGAGTACACCCCCTATCCCGGCGGCGGGCTGCTGCGCTACACACCGAAAGCCTTCGACGCCGAGCAGGGCCTGCACTGGCGACTGCCGGATCTGGGCAGCGTGCGACGCGGTCAGCCCTAGCGGGATCGCGTGCGCCAGAGCGTCTGACAGGGGCCGGTTCGGCAGCGCGGGTCGCCCAAAGGGGCTACCGTCGGAAATCGGAGCTTCCGCGCAGCTCGCAGTCGGGGGACCAGTGGTGAGCGTCGCCGGACTTCAGGAAGGCTCGTTCCGCGATGCCCAAAAAACTCAAACCGCACTTCGAAGACGTCCAGGCACATTACGACCTGTCCGATGACTTCTTCCGGCTGTTCCTCGATCCGACACAGACCTACAGCTGCGCGTACTTCGAGCGCGACGACATGACGTTGGAAGAAGCGCAGATCGCCAAGATTGACCTGGCACTGGGCAAGCTGGACCTGAAGCCCGGTATGACGCTGCTCGACGTCGGCTGCGGCTGGGGATCGACATTGAACCGAGCGCTGCAGCGCTACGACGTCAACGTGATCGGGCTGACGCTCAGCGAGAACCAGCACGCCTACGTCGAGCAGCTGTTCGCCGCGTCGGACAGCCCACGCTCCAAGCGCGTCGAGCTACGCGGCTGGGAGCAGTTCGACGAGCCCGTCGACCGGATCGTATCCATCGGTGCGTTCGAACATTTCGGCTTCGACCGCTACGACGATTTCTTCGCATTCGCCTATGACGCGATGCCCGACGACGGTGTCATGCTGCTGCACACCATCCTCGGGCTGCACCCCGACGAGGTGATCGAGAAGGGCATCCCACTGACCTTCGACATGGCCCGATTCTGCAAATTCATGATCACCGAGATCTTCCCCGGCGGCCGGCTGCCGTCGGTGCGGATGGTCGAGGCGCACGCCGTCAAGCCCGGTTTCACCGTGACGCGGTTCCAGTCACTGCAGCCGCATTACGCCACGACGCTCGACCACTGGTCGGCGGCGCTGGAGGCGCGCAAGGACGAAGCCATCGCCATCCAGTCCCAAGAGGTCTACGACCGCTACATGAAGTACCTGACCGGTTGCCCGAGCCTGTTCCGCAGCGGCGTCACCGACGTCGGACAGTTCACGCTGACGAAGTAGTGGGCGCGGGATTTCGGCAGGCGGGCAATCCGGTATCTGAAGTCAGCTGAGCTTGTTAACTTCACTTAGAGCTCTAACTGAAGTTATATTCGCTTGGTGACTTCACTTCGTCCCATTTCCTACGAGGAGTTTCGTTGGGAGCCTCAGGGCGCGCGCCACACGGGCGGGGCTCGGCCCAGGTATGGCACCTTTCGCCCGGTCGTGCCGGCCCGCATCGCCGACGTGGTTCTCGACTTGCCGTCTTCGGTGTTGGCGGGCTCCGAGTCGGCGAGTCGCGAAATCGCGCGGTTCGACGCCGAACTCGGCGGCGAAATCGCACCGTTTGCTGCCGTGTTGCTGCGGTCTGAATCGGCCGCGAGCTCACAGATTGAAAACCTCACCGCATCAGCGCGCGCAATCGGCGAGGCAGAGTTGCCCGGCGGCAAGGCCAAGCGCAATGCCGAGCTGATCGTCGCCAACGCCGCCGCGATGCACGCAGCGGTCGCGCTGTCACACCTTCTCGATGCTGAGGCAATCTTGGCGATGCACCGGGCGCTGATGGTCAACGACGCCCGCCATACGCCAGGGGAGTTCCGCACCGAGCCGGTGTGGATCGGCGGCGGATCCACACCGGTCGGGGCGACGTTCGTCGGCCCGCGCCATGAGCTGATCCCTGAAGCGATCGGCGACTTGATCGCCTTCGCGCACCGCACCGACATTCCTGCCCTGCCGCAGATTGCCGTGGGACACGCCCAGTTCGAGACCATTCACCCTTTTACCGATGGCAACGGCCGCACGGGCCGCGCCTTGGTACAGGCGATGCTGCGCAACAAAGGGCTCACACGCCAGGTCACGGTGCCGGTCTCGGCCGGGCTGCTGGCCGATACCGGTGCCTACTTCGCTGCGTTGACGAGCTATCGCGACGGAGATGCCGCGCCGATTGTCGAGTGCTTCTCGCAAGCCGCCGTCCTGGCCATCGCCAACGGGCGAGACCTGGTTGCTGATCTCCGCGAGATCCGGAGGAGCTGGAACGGTGTGATCAGCGCACGTTCCGACTCCGCGGTGTGGAAGGTCGCCGACTTGTTGACCCGGCGCCCGGTCGTGAACGCCGGGCTACTGGCGCAAGAGCTGGGCATCGAATCCACCAACGCACACCGCTACCTCAACCCGCTCACCGAGGCAGGAATTCTCATCGAGACAACCAACGGACCGCGCAACCGTGTGTGGCGTTCTCCGGAAGTGCTTGCCGCCCTTGACGTTTTCGCCGAACGTGCCGGCCGACGAGCTTGACCGGGGGACTGACGTCGATGCACGGTCCAATAACGGCTCTCACCTGCGCCCCCGGCAGGAATCGAACCTGCGACCTAGGGATTTGCGATTTTGAGTTCCGGCGACTTCCCGAAAAGTGTTTATTTGTGCTGTTAGATGATGGTTTTTGCTTCCGGCTGAGTCGGTCTCGGACTGGCCGATTCCGGCCGATTCTTGGTCATAAGCGCCGAATAAACGGCAACGCCATAGGGGCAGGTTTGGGCTCAAGTCCCGGGCCGTTCGACACCAGCCCCACTCAGCGCGGGATGATTGCTACCGGATCGAATTCGTTGGGTCCCGGTAGCTCACCGAAGTCAGTAGATTTCCAGCTGTGCGGCGATTGCCGCATGGCGTCGGCAGATGGCCCGGGCCTCGTCTGATACGCCCTCACCGAGGTTTGCATCGGCTTCGAGGACGGCCGCGAGGGCCCGTCCCTTCATTGCTGCCTCGTGGAACCGCCGCGCCCGCTGCTCAGCCGCGAGTGCCCGGTCCTCTGCCGCCATCAGCCGATCCTTATATGCGCAGGCTCCCACCCAGCCTCCGATCGAAAGGAGAGCGACAGCAAACAGGGCCCCTTCGGCGAGCCAAATCACCGGGCCTAGTCCGGTCCCCCGGTCTACGAAAACATCGGTGAGCACAATGAGTGCGACTACAGCGATGATAAGGCTAGCCAGTAGGGGCCCACGGAGTCGACCTCCCCACCGGGGTGTCTGCCCGATTTTGACAGACCGCTCGGCGGCATAGGTCATCGGCATTTCAGGATCTGACACGGACAACTCCTTTGCGAAACTGAATTGGATTGGGTGAGCCCGTACGGTGACGTAGCGTGCGCGTGACTTCCAGTACGACAGCCACCAGTACGACAGCCGCCAACGGACCCGGTCCCACCAAGGCGCCCGCTCCAGATCCGGACTCCGACGGTCGCTTTCGGCCGTCGAAAGGCTCAGCGACTGGCTGTCTGCCTTCATCAACGCGCGCATCCAGTTGTTAGTCATCGCTAGTACGGCGCGGTCGAGTGTGGGCTCAGGCAGGAATCGCTCGCGGGCCTCGGGAGTTGTCTCGTCGCTCCGTTCATGCGGCGGCGGTTCGTCTAGCAGGAGCGACAGTGACGTTGCACGATTGAGGGCCAATTCGCCGCCCAATGTGATGGCTGGCGTTGGCAACTTCTCCGTGGCTGCGAGTAGTTCGCGTGTGACGTTGGGATCACCGTGCTGCCACGCGGCCTCGGCGGCCAGCACCAACCCGTCGGCGCCCAATTCCGTTGTGGCAGCGGTGCGCTTACACCACGCTGTCAGTCGTTTGCCGTCGCACCCAAGCGCATGGGAGTACCCGATGAGTAGTTGGGTGTAGGAGGGCGCTGCCCACGACAAAGGGTCAGCCTTCCCTCGCCGGTGTTCCAATGTGCGGGCCGCTGCGGCGGCGAGGGCGTATTGCCCATTCAGCAGGTAATTCATCAACAGCTGACCGCCTGCATCCTTGGGCTCAATTCGCGGGCGCCGTACTAATTCTCCCGGTCGAACCCACAGCAAGTTGTACTTCTCTCCGGCGGGCATCGGCGGGACGGCGAGGCGCCGAGCCGGTGTGCGTGGGCCAATTACGTCGAGTGCCCAGGAGGTGCTGGCGCCCGCGTGGGCAGACAACGCCACCCCGCCATGGTCAGCGCGTACTTCGAGGCCATGCAGCCGTTGCGGCGGAACTACAGGGGGCGTTAACGGAACCGCCTTGATCGACAGGCCACTCGGGCGCTTTTCC
This sequence comes from Mycobacterium sp., assembly GCA_016197405.1. Taxonomy (GTDB): domain Bacteria; phylum Actinomycetota; class Actinomycetes; order Mycobacteriales; family Mycobacteriaceae; genus Mycobacterium. The sequence continues at coordinate 8,368 of JACPVR010000031.1, read as the reverse complement.
GTGGGCAGTGGGAAACTCAAGCGTTGAAGATTGTCGGCACTGAGTTCGATATGCCGGTCGGTCGACTCGGAAACCGTCAGAGCTACGGTGTGCAGGGCGTAGCCCGGCACATGGATCCGGACAGTGCAGTGACCGGGAGGAATCGGGACCGTCTCTCCAGGAGCGGCGACTGCAGAGAAGTCTTTCGCGCTGATGTGCGCTGGAATGCATTGAAAACGCAGGTCATTCGACATCCAGCTGAAAGTTAGGGTTGTCATAGCACTTCGCCGTCCCAGGCGTTGATTTTCATCGGGCTGGTTACCGTGACGTCGTAGCTGTTTCCATCTCCTGATGAGGGTTTTGCAGTGAACCTGTATTTTCCCGCGAACAGATCGATGGGCGCGGTTATCTCCTCTTCGCCGACCGTCCAAATCAGCTCGGTGGAAGGAAAGACCTCCTCGCCGCCTTGCCTTAAGGTTATCGAGAGACTGTCACTGGCCGGCGTCCCGTTCCACGCAAGGTTAACCTCAAATACGGGGAGCGGGTGGGGGCGATTAAGGCCGACGTCCGCTTCCTTGGGCTCAAGGATGTGTTCAACGTAGCCCGGATCGCCTGTAACTTTCTTCCCCACTGTTGTCGGGAGACGCTTGAGAACCTCTTGTGTTGTCACTGCGATGGTGCCGCGGCTGTCCACGGCCACCGCTGTATGCATGAGCCGCTTGCGAAACTCGGATGCGTTGGGACCGACCAACGCATCCGAGAGAACTGTGCCGAGCTCGGCATTCTTCGAAAAGGTTTCAGTCCCCAGCCGCGATACGATGGCCACCTGCTCGACTGCGCCAGGGTGCTCTTTCCTGGGTTTCATGTAGGGCACCGACAGGCCCCCAGCGCCATCGGTGTCCGGGCTGTCGCCGTCTGCCCAGGCCGCGCACACATCCCATATGAAGATTTGTGTACGGGCTCTCCGCGGTTTCATGCGCTCCTTTAGACGGGTGGCGTTGATTGCGAAGTAATAGGGATCCCCCGCGTTGCCCGCCTCCGGGAGGAATGCCCAGCGCGCGTCCGATGATGTCGCGAGGCCGTGGCCGGAGACGAACAGGATGGCGACGTTCTCAGAATGTGCATCGCAATCCGCGGCCCAGTCGGTCAATGCGCGCTCAAGGGCCGCGGAACTCGCCGGTGGACAGCGCTTTCCTTCAGTCAGTAGATACTCGGCCATTTGAGCTTCGGTCAGCATCTCGTCGGGGGTCAAGTGCATCCGGAGGGTGCGCAGCGGGATATCGGAAGGATGTTTGAAGTCGTGCAACAGGAAGCGCGCGAAGTGGGTTGCTGCCGGAGCCGAGCCTCGCAGCAATTTGAACGCGTTGCCCTTGTACTTGCTGATCCCAATCACGAGTGCGTGCACACCGGGCTGCGGCATAGCCGGATCGGGTGGGCAGCAACAGTAGAAGACATCGGTGCGTTCGCTGTGCGTTGCGACGGGGCAATCGGGTAGCACTATGACTTGCTACATTTCGTGGCGGGCACCAGCTTGCTCAGCGTGTCGGCCGTCACCGTCTCGACAGAGCCGTCATCGCGACGAATACGCAGAGCGCCGGTGCCAGCGTTGGGGAGCAGGTGACCGCACACTTGCGAATCGTCATGGCGGGTCACCTCGATCAGCTCAGTGCGAGTCAGAAAGCCGGACGAAAATACGGCACCTGCACCGACGCATAGCGCGAGCAGCGAGCCGAGCGCGAGATACACGCCCGATCGCAAATTACAGGCCGCTGTCTGCGCCGCTTTGCGGCGTCGAATATCGAAATCCGACAATCCCGTTCCGGTCGAGACGTCCACGGAGTGTGGCCAGCCGAACGCGGCTTTGTGGATCAACAACACCGACGCTGCCGCGAACACGACCGCGAGGCCCAACGCAATTGCGAGCACCCCACGGGCATAGGGACCCAAGTCGGTGAAGACGTCTTTACCGAAAGCGATTCCGCTGAGACCAAAGAGCCCAAGTAGTACCGTCACGGCACCCACCCATTTCTCTGCCGCGGCTCGTACCATCTGCTCTTGTATCTGTGGGGTAATGTCGCCGATCCTGTCAGCGATGTCCATTCGGATCGGGTCGGTCTCCGGGACGATCGGCGGCTCGTTGCCGTCTGGTAGGACACGGACAATCCAGGATCGCCCGCACCCCACTGTGCCTTCGGGGGCGCCACGATGAGTATTTCTACAAGCGCACGTCACCCTCTGCGATGCACCGTCGGGGTCGCCACTGCCGGCTCCGTGCGCAATCAGCGTAGGCTCGAACTGCCAACTCATCTCACCTGCGCATTCCACACACTCGCCGCCACCTCGGTCATTGTTGCGGTCGAGCGTCCACCCCGCCAGAGCCTCCCGGGTTGGCTTTAACTGCTCCTGTCGGTAGTTGACATCGCGATGAGTCATCGACGAAGTATCGCCGATGCCGATTCCGCTCACTCGGGAACTCGCGACGAACACTATCCAACTGACATTCGGAGTCGAACGAGTCATTTGTCGGCTATAAGGTCGCACAACTGCCTGATCGGCGGACGAGGGCAGTTGGGGGGCTGGCCCGGATATTGGACACACGGACGACCCCTTTAGCCGAAGTTAAGGGAGTGTTATAACTTCACTTTACCTCATAAATGAAGTTAAACTACGGTAGTGACTTCGCTTAGCCCCGTCTCGCGCGAGGATGTTCGTTGGGAGCCGCAGGGCAGGCGGTACTCGAGCGCGGCGCGACCGAGGTACGGCACCTACCACCCCGCTGTGCCGGCGACGATTGCGGACCTGACCCTCGACGTGTCGCCGTCGGTGTTGGCCGACGCAGAGTCGGCTAGCCGGGAGATTGCGCGGTTCGACGCCGAGCTCGGGGGTGAGATCGCCCCTTTTGCGTCAGTGTTGCTGCGGTCGGAATCGGCCGCGAGTTCGCAGATTGAAAACCTGACCGCCTCGGCGCGCGCGATCGGCGAGGCCGAGTTGCCCGGCGGGAAGGCGAAACAGAACGCGGCCCGGGTTGTCGCCAATACCGCGGCTATGCAAGCGGCGATCGCCCTGTCGGACACCGTAGACGCCGACGCGATCCGCGCGATGCACCGGGCGTTGATGGTCAACGATCCGCCTCATACGCCGGGCGAATTCCGCTCCGAGTCGGTGTGGATCGGCGGTGGGTCCACTCCGATCGGCGCAACGTTCGTCGGCCCGCGCCATGAGCTGATTGCTGGGGCGATCAGCGATCTGATCGTGTTCGCGGGGCGGGTTGATGTGCCGGCGCTGCCGCAGATTGCGGTAAGCCATGCACAGTTCGAGACCATTCACCCGTTCACCGACGGCAACGGCCGGACGGGCCGCGCTTTGGTGCAAGCGATGCTGCGCAACAAGGGTTTGACGCGTCAGGTGACGGTGCCGGTCTCAGCGGGGCTGCTGGCCGACACCGGCGCGTACTTCGCCGCTTTGACGAGCTATCGCGACGGTGACGCCGCGCCGATTGTCGAGAGCTTCTCGCAAGCCACCATTCTGGCGATCGCCAACGGCCGACAACTGGTCGCCGAACTTCGCGAAATCCGGGAAAGCTGGAACGATGTGATCACCGCGCGGTCCGACTCCGCAGTGTGGAAGGTCGCGGACTTGTTGACCCGCCGCCCGGTAGTGAACGCCGTACTACTGGCGCAAGGGCTGGGCATTGAGTCGACCAATGCTCACCGGTACCTCAACCCGCTCACAAAGGCGGGAATCCTCATCGAGACAACCAACGGACCCCGCAACAGAGTGTGGCGTTCGCCGGAAGTACTCGCTGCGCTCGATGCCTTCGCCGAACGCGCCGGCCGACGCGGTTGAGCTATTGAAGTAACCCGCCCGTAAGGGCCAGCCGCACGGTGCGATGGCCGGAGGCCAAAATAGATGCCGCTCGGCAGAATTCTGACGACACGAGAGCGCACAAGCCTGATCCCGTCCGCCTCTAGCGCCCAATCCCAACCGTCCTCTCCCCGTTCTCGCCCACTCCCAATCCCCTCTCGTCCAATCTCAATACATACCAATTATAGTGTGCCCGTGTATATTTCACCGATTCCACAACCAGAAATCCTTGGCACATTTGCACAAAGAGTGCGAGACTGGTTGTGGCGCAGTAAGCGTCCATGCTTCCGGTTTTTGAGTGGGCTTCCTGATGCTGACAATTTCGAAGCTGAAGCAGTCGTCGGTGAGCTACTACATCGACACCGCGAAGGCTGCTGGGCGTGCCAGTTCTGACCTACAAAAGTCCAACGGTGGCCTGGGGGAGTACTACTCCGAACATGAGACGCGTACCCCAGTGTGGTTGTGCGCGGGCGACACCCATATTGCGGCTCGATTGGTGGGTTTGACGGATCTGCAGCGCGCGGGTGGGGAAGCCGATTCGGCGGTCGTGGCGCGGTGGCTTGATGACGGTGTCGCGCCCAACGGCGCGAGCGGACGCGCCTTCGGTAACCGTGGTGTACATGGCTTTGATTTGACGTTCGCCGCGCCCAAGAGCGTGTCGTTGTTGCGCGCTTTGCGCGCGGACGATGTCGTCCAGAAGGCCATCGCTGCAGCACATTCGACCGCGCTCGCGGAGGCGATGGAGCACCTGGCCGCCCACGCCGGCTACACCCGCGTACACAACAGCGTGACGGGGGAGAAGGACCTGTTGAAGTTGCCTGGATTGGTCGCAGTGGCCTACCAACATGAGACGTCGCGGTGCGGAGATCCGCATCTGCATACCCATGTGATCGTGCCGAATCGGCAAGCCCGGAACGATGGGGTGCTGGTGTCGCTGGACGGCACGTCGCTGTATCACGAAGCCCGCGCGGCCGGGGTCATCTATCAAGCCACGTTGCGTCGCGAACTACATCAATCGCTGGCGATTTACTGGGCGCCGGTGGATTCGGGAACGGGGATGGCCGAGGCCGCCGGGGTTGATCGCGACACCATCACTGCGTGGTCGCGGCGCTCTTCGCCGCTACGGGAGTGGGCGGCACACAACCTCGTTTCGGTGGACGGCCCGTTGAGCGCGGCACAGCTTGCGGCGGCACAGAAAGCCACCCGGCCCGCCAAACCCGAGGAGCTTGCGTGGAGCGAATTGCATCGGCAGTGGCGCGAGGACGCGCGGGGTCTCGTTCTGTACCGCGCCGCGTTTTTGGAAGCGCGTGCGGCGCGCCGCGCCGCGACGGGGCGAGTTTGGCTGCGGCCGCGGAGAAAATCGATAAGGCGGTGTTCACTCGCGCGGACCTCGTCGAGATCGTCGGCGCGCAACTTCCCGTCGATGGGGACCAATCGCCACGCGCCGCGATTGAAACCGCCGTCGACGAGATCGGGATGCGACTGACCGCGCGCCGCGCGCCGCCCACGAGCGCGAGGGCCACGAGCGCTTCACCCTGGCGCGGATCCTGGCCGAAGAAGGCTCGCTGCTCCGTTTGGTCGACGCGAAAAACGACCGCGCAATCTTCTGGGTGCGTGATGACGACACCGCCGGACTGTCGCCGGATCAGAGGGCCGCAGTGCAGAACATCGGCGAGTCGCCGTGGCTCGTGCAACCTCTGTCTGCGCCGGCGGGCGCGGGCAAGACCACCTCGCTACGCGCGCTCGCCAGTGCCGCTCACCACCGGTTCGGTGCGAGCGTTCTGGTCCTCGCGCCGACCGGCCAGGCTGTCGACGTAGCGATGCGCGAAGGCGCCGGAGACGACGGCCTGACGGTCGCCAAAGCGCTGCATTCCCTGCGCGAAAACACTTTGAAACTCGACCCCACGACCCTCGTAGTAATCGATGAAGCCGGCATGGTCGGTACGGACGATTTGCGCCAGCTCCTGGCCGCCACCACGCAGGCGGGCGCGAAGACGGTACTTGTTGGTGACGCCAGCCAGTTGGCACCGGTCAAGGCGCGCGGCGGCATGTTCGCCCAACTCTGCACCGACCTACCGTGGACGCAGCACCTCTCCGAGGTGTGGCGCATGACAGACGCGGAAGAACGTGCGGCGTCGCTCGCGCTGCGCGACGGCGAACCAACCGCACGCCGTCACGCCGTCGACTGGTATCGGAGCCACGATCGGTTGCACTGCGGCGATGCAATCACCATGGCCGCCGACGCGCTCGCCGCCTACACGGCCGACACGGAGCTCGGCCGCGACGCATTGCTCGTGTGTGACACCACCGAGATGACCTATGCTCTGAACCTCCGTATCCACAACGAGATGATCGTCCGGGCTGCCCCATCAGTTCGAGGCGCGCGGGGCCAACAAATCAGCGTCGGAGACCTGATCATCAGCCGCCGCAACGACCCCACCATCGCCTTTCACCACTCGACGCCCAACGCGGAATCGCTACCGACCGTGCGCAACGGGAACCGCTGGCGGGTCGCAGCCGTCGACACAAAGACGAATCATGTTGCGGCCGAACGCCTCGTCGACAAAGCCCGCGTCGTCTTCGGCAACGACTACGTCCGAGAACATGTCAGCCTCGGCTACGCCGTCACTGTGCACTCCGCCCAGGGAGCCACCGCCGATGCTTGCCACGCCGTCCTCAGCGACACCACGAGCCGCAATTTGCTCTACGTCGCGATGACCCGCGGACGTCACACCAATGTCGCGCACGTCTACGAACGCAACACCGAAGCAAGCGAATTCGGCCACGAAGAACCCGCAGGCATTCACGCTGCGCAGCGCGGGGATGGCCGCGAAGCTGCCACCCTTGCCAACGACGAACCGGCTATAACCGCACACAACTATGCCGCACGAACCGTGGACGACGCCTTACCCGATCGTGTTCGAGATCTCCTCAACATGCGCGCCGCCGCGACCGGCTGCCGCCAAGAGAGCTACGCAGCATGGAAGACCCAGCGACAAGAACACGACCGCAGCAGGCAAGAAGTCGAACAACGGCACATCGACAGAAACCCACACCGGGCAATGGGCTACGGAATTGAAATCTGAATGGAAGCGGAGTGCGGCAACGACGGGCGCGTCGAGTCCGCAGATGGTGGTATGGAGTGTCACGATGTGTCCGAGGGCGTCGGAGTTCTGTTGCAGCCCCGCGGATGTCATCAAGCTTAAGTTCTGAGAATTGGTTTGGGACTGGGCATTAGGTGAACTGGGGAAGCGTTCCCTCCGGCTGAGGCCTTCTCATGGCATCCGGGCGGTAGTTCATGTCAAGCCTTTCGAACCGTTCAGGCTGGCACTGGACCCGCGCCCGTGTTCGGCTCGCCCGCGGGGAAGATCCAAATGCTGACCTTCGGCTGCCAGTCTGCGAACTCTTGTGCTCCATACGGGTGCCAGCGGACAGCCAGGACACGGCCGAGGTCAATATCGAACCAATGACTCTGGAATTCATCTGGGGCGGGCAGTTGCCCATAGAGAGGGGCGGGCCATGTCACCGGCCCCGAGGGTGACAGGAAGAACTCGAAGTATTGTCGCTGGTTCCACTGTTCATCCGTAAGTTGAAAAATCATGGCATAGCTACGTTTTCGGTGCAGCGACCTTGCTTGCGGATAGAGCGGCAAGTTGCTTGGCGCTGCGGTGAATACGACGTTCAAGAGCTTCATTTCAGACAGCTCCTCAGGATGGCCATGGAACTCATCTGCCATCGATGCGATGCCGCTGCCGCCCGCGCTGTGATGCACCAGTCCTGACTGGTGGTAGCTAACTTTTGACTCCACCTCAGGAAGATCCATAACACCGTGTGGCAGCGTGATCTGGTGCGAAGTGCCCGAAAGCAATTGCGGTTTCATTTCGCGAGTGGGCTCAGCTGAACCCCAGTAGAGATCATGGCCTTTGGACTTGAACCAGGCAAAGTAACAGCAGTCGCCGGTTTCGCCGCGCCGAAGATACAGACGAATGTTCCCGCGATCCGGTTGTGCTTGGCCTTGGGCGGACGCCGGGGTTAGCGGGACACTCATGGGAACAAATACTTGTGATTCGGATTTTACGGTTGGGATCCGGTGTGGCGATAACTGCCTATCGACCACTCCCAATCGCTGGAATATGGGACGTACAACTCCAGGCGGGCCAACTCGTCTGCCACCGGTTCGCAAGCACGCAGCGTGCATTCAGCGATCTGCGATATGTACCACCCAAGCATGGTCCGCCCGCACATGTTGGACCGCTGCATGTAGTTGCGAAGCTCCTCCGACCGCTTATTCTGATTCGGCTTGCCGTCGTTATGTATGCCGCCCAAGCTATTCGCTGCTACCCGCACGACGTGCTCTACGGTGTAGTCCTCATCGTTGTAGATGATAATGCCGTGCTTTAGGAACTCCTTTCGTGACAGCTCAACCACCACGTCACCTGGGAAGGCTGGATCGTCGGAGAGGGAATTTCCGCCGACAGAGACCGCCACAGTGACTGGTTTGACGTCCGGTCGAGTCGCGCTGATC